>CAWAMX010000013.1:0-92028 GCA_963783295.1 uncultured Chloroflexia bacterium
CGCGTCGGCGATTTGACAAATGATGTTCGTTATGTAGAGACTTTTACCGGCACAAAGTCCGGTTTGTATGTGCCCATGAAAATTGGCGAGATCGCCATTGGCGTTATCAGTGTGGAAAGCAACCAAAGCGAAGCTTTCGATGAGGATGATGAACGCCTGCTAACCACCCTGGCAACGCAAGCCGCGTCGGCAATTCACAACGCGCGTTTGTTCAGCCAGACCCAACGGCGTGCAATGGAGTCTGCAATACTTTATGAAGTTACTAGCGAACTGGCCACACTGAATGATGTCCCATCGTTGATGCAAACCATCGCAAGGGATATCGCGATGATCTTGGGCGTGCCAGGCGGCGTTGTGCATCTCTATAATTCGCAACGCCCTGAGGTAGAAACTGTAGCAACCACAAACTCCAATATGCCTGTTGGTGTACAACAAATACGGCTTGGCGAAGGAATGATCGGGCGAATTGCCCAATCCCATGAATCCCTAATCATAGATGATTACAAAACCTGGATCAACGCCGATGCCCAATATAAGGATCAACCTTTTTATAGCGTGCTTGGCGTTCCCATGCTTTATGGCGGCGAATTGATCGGCATATTAGCGGCAAACGGGTTGCATGCAACTTCGTCAACAAAAGAAAGCAATCGAAAATTCACAGAGCGTGACATGCACCTGCTTTCTCTATTTGCCAGCGCAGCGGCGGGCACGGTATACAGTCCGCGCTTGCTAGAAGACACTCGCCGCCACGCTTTAAAATCTACGACACTTTATGAGATTACCAGCGAACTGGCAATGCAGAATGAGCTCTCGACTTTATTGAATATGATTGCGAAACGCTCCGCTACCTTGTTAAATGTTGCTGCCGGAGGAGTGTATCTCTATGAACTCATCCCGTCAGGATATGGAAATCGTAGCGGCCACTCATGATAGTCTGATATTGGGTACGCGGCTTCAACTTGGGGAAGGGATGGCTGGCCGTGTGGCTCAGACACGAGAGCCATTGATAATAGACGATTATCGAGTATGGCCTCTTCACTCGGCGCAGTATGTAAACCAACCGTTTGCATCCGTGCTGGAGGTTCCCATGCTGTATAGTGGCGAATTGATCGGCGTGCTGGTGGCATACGATTTGCTTTCCAAAGAAAACGATAATGCCTCGATGCATCGAAAATTCACCGAAAGAGATACACGTCTGCTTTCGTTGTTCGCCAGTGCGGCAGCGGGTGCAGTGTATAGCGCGCGTCTGCTTGACTCCGAACGGAAACGCCGCCAGGAGGCAGAGACTCTCCAAAAGGCCGCGGCCGCTCTCACGTCAAGCCTGAATACAGAAGAAATTCTTAATTCGTTGTTAGATGAACTAGCAAGCGTCATCCCCTTTAAAACTGCCATCGTATTCATCAGCGAAGGCAATTTCATACGCGTCGCGGCAGAAAAAGGCGAAAACTCTTCAATTTTATTCGTTGGCCAATCCATCCCGCTTGAAGACTCTATCGAGGAATATGTACTCGAACTCCGCGCTCCGCTGATCCTGGCAGACGCGCAGGCCGATACACGCTTCCATCAACTTAGTGCAACGCAAATCATCCGTGGCTGGATGGGTGTGCCATTGATCGTTCACGAAAAGATGATCGGCTATCTGTCGATGGGCAGTGATCAGCCCAATGCTTTTAACAAGTCGCACGCCGAGATAGCCCTAGCGATTGGAAACCAAGCCGCGACCGCGATTGAAAACGCCAGATTATTCCAAGACGCAGTGCGATATGCACAGAGGTGGGCCGCTTTGCATGCCGTAAGTCAGGAACTTGCACGTGTAGGCGAAGATCTCGAGCAGGTTTATGCCACCATTCATCACGTGGTCGCGAAGTTATTGCCGATTGAAGTTTTCACCATCACGCTGATAGACGACAAACGCTCTGAAATATCTGCTGTCTATCTTTATGATCGCGGTGAACGCAGTCCGGTTATGAAAATTCCATTTGGGAAAGGATTTTCCAGCCAGGTAATTGAAAGCGGCGTTTCCATAAAGATTGATGATGATTGGAAAAGCCCACCTGCCGATGTGGTCATGTTCGGTGCTTCAGATATGGCACGCTCAATCTTAGCCGTGCCATTGCGCGTGACCGATAAGATTATCGGAGCCATGTCAGTCCAAAGTTACCAGCCCAATATATACAGTTCAGAGGATCAGCTGTTATTGGAACTACTAGCAACTCAAGCCGCCATTGCAATTGAAAACACGCGCTTATTTGAGGAGATTCGGCAACGCGCCTATGAATTCGAAACGCTTTACGAGACGACGCGCGATATATCCCTGCAACAGGATAGCGGCTCGCTCTTAGAGATAATTGTCAAACGCGCGGCCAACCTGCTCCACAGTCCTATTGGTGGTTTTTATCTTTATGATGCCGAACACAAAGAAGTGGAACTATCTTTTACCACTGGTGTGCAATTGTATTCAGGCATGCGCTTGGAACCAGGGGAAGGGGCCGCGGGGCATGTCGTCCTTACCCACGAACCAATTCTTATCGACGATTATCAAAGCTGGGAGGGGCATTCAACAAAATATGAGGGCATGCTGTTTCGAGCTGTGCTGGCTGTTCCCATACTTTATGGAGGAGAATTGATCGGCGTGTTGGAAGTGAATGAATATGGCGACTCAAAGCGCGAATACACACAGAACGACGCAAATTTGTTGTCGTTGTTTGCTGCACACGCCGCCGGGATTGTGCATAATGCGCGTCTGTTGGATCAGTTAAAGGACCGCGTTGAACAATTTTCAACTTTGCACTCCATTGATTTGGTGATCGGTTCCACAACCGATTTGCGCGTCAGTTTGCAGGTTGTGCTTGAGTCAATTATGCGCCTGTTAAAAATAGACGCGGCGGGAGTATTGCTTTATAACCATACCACGCTCAATCTCGAATATGCAGACAGTGTGGGATTCCATTCTGATGTGACTCGCTCGGTTGTCCGCCTTGGAGAAGGCTTGGCAGGTCACGTTGCGCTAACACGCCAAATGCTAGACATTCCTAAACTGGCGACCGTAGAGCTTCCTCCACCCTTCCGGGACATGGTGGACCGTGAAGGTTTCATCTCTTATCGCTGCCTTCCGCTCATTGCCAAAGGCGAGGTAAAAGGTGTGCTGGAACTGTATCATCGATCCGCGCTTCCATCCGATCCTGAATGGAACGATCTTCTCAATCTACTTACGAGTCAGGCTGCAATCGCGATGGATAACGCCATACTTTTCAGCAATCTCGAATACGTAAACGCTGAACTGGAACTCGCCTATGACGCTACTATCGAAGGCTGGTCGCAGGCACTGGAATTACGCGACCAAGAAACCAGCGGTCATACCCGCCGCATGTTGGACATAACCATCGCTCTGGCACATAAAATGGGAATCCGCGATTCAGAACTTCCAAGTATCCGCCGCGGCGTGCTATTGCATGATATTGGCAAAATGGGCGTGCCGGATCAGATCCTTCTCAAGCCAGGTCCGTTGAATGAAGAAGAATGGAAGATCATGCATCAACATCCATTACACGCGTATAATCTGCTTTCTAAAATTACATATCTCCGTTCGGCTCTTGACATCCCATATTATCATCACGAAAAATGGGATGGCTCCGGTTATCCACGCGGCCTTAAAGGAGAACAAATACCGATCTCCGCGCGTATTTTCGCCGTTGTAGATGTATACGACGCACTCTCCTTTGATCGTTCCTATCGTTCGGCGTGGCCAAAAGAAAAAGTGATTGCATACATCAAAGAGCAATCCGGTATATATTTTGACCCGCGTGTAGTTGAAACGTTTCTAGAAATAGTTGGCTGATTATTACAGGCGCGATCACGCCCATATCTCACATGACAATTCGTTCTGCTACTGCTCTGGCTCACCCAAATATTGCCGCCATCAAATATTGGGGTAACCGCGATGATGCTCTGCGGCTGCCCGTGAACGGATCAATCTCGATCAATCTGGATGGGTTATTTACACGTACCTCAATCAGTTTTCAGCCATCCCTGCCATTCGACGAGTTGATCATCAACGGACATGAAGTAGCTGGTTCAGCACTCGAACGTGTATCATTGATTCTTGATTTGGTCCGCGATATGGCTGGGATCAAAGAACGCGCGGAAATCATCAGCGAAAATAATTTTCCTTCTGGCGCGGGAATTGCTTCATCAGCATCAGCCTTCGCGGCGTTGGCCTTAGCTTCAAGCAAAGCGGCAGGATTGAAATTAAGTGAACGCGAATTATCACGCTTCGCGCGGCGCGGCTCCGGATCGGCAGCGCGTTCCATTCCAGACGGATTCGTCGAATGGCAGATGGGAATGAGCGATCAAGATTCGTTTGCATATTCCATTGCGCCACACGAGCATTGGGCGTTGGCCGATTGCATTGCCATCATTAGTGCATCACACAAAAAAACCGGATCCACGGAGGGGCACACGCTGGCTGGCACTAGCCCGTTGCAAGTTGCACGTGTAAATGATGCGCCGCGTCGAATCGAGATTTGCCGGCGCACGATCTTGGAACGCGATTTCAATTCACTTGCATCCATCGTCGAACTGGACTCGGATATGATGCACGCTGTGATGATGACATCCAACCCCGCATTGCATTATTGGCTTCCAGCTTCTATGGAAGTAATGCAATCCGTTCGGGAATGGCGCGAGGCGGGCGCATTCGCTTGTTATACCGTGGATGCCGGGGCGAACGTCCATGTCCTTTGTCTGGAAAAAGAAGCGGATGAGCTTGCGATGCACATCCGCAAAATCTCCGGCGTCAAAGATGTGCTGACCGCGGGCGTAGGAGGTCCAGCAAGGATCGTTGAAGAATAAAAACGAGGGGTAAGAGAGGTAATCGTTCGTTCATCCATGCTTTATCTTCTCCTAATCCAAACAGGATATAATGAATTGGCTTTTTACAAGCCGAGGTAATGAATGAATACTTCCATCCTATCTGCTGTAATTTTTGTAGCCGTGTTCGCAGGCGTAATCATTACGCATGAATTCGGCCATTTCATTGTGGCGCGTCTTTTGAAGGTAGAAGTCGAGGAGTTCGGCATTGGATTTCCGCCGCGCATCACAACGTTATTCCATTGGAAGGGCACGGAGTTCACGCTTAACTGGTTGCCGCTGGGCGGCTTCGTCCGCCCAAAAGGCGAGAACGATCCGAATATTCCGGGCGGACTCGCCGCATCCAGTCCGTGGACGCGCTTGGCGGTTCTCTTTGCCGGCCCCACGGTAAATCTTTTGACAGCAGTGATCGTATTTTCCTACTTGTTTTATCAAATGGGTGTGCCCAACTACAACAAAGTGCAGATTGGTGATGTGATTCCCAATTCGCCCGCCGCACAGGCTGGCATTCAAGCCAATGATATTGTGTTGAGCGTGATGGGACAAACCATCTCGGACCCGAACACATTACATGATGTGATCTATGCCAACCTGGATAAGCCCGTAACGCTTACCCTTCAACGCGGCAATAAAACTGTAACTGTCACAGCTACGCCATTGAGTTCGCGCCCGCAAAGCGAGGGCGCACTGGGTATCTCCATGGGATATGCAATGGTTCGTTCCGGTTCGATTATCGAATCGACGGGCTATGGCGCTTTGGCTGTTTACGATCAAATCAGCGCATTAGTCTCGCTTCCAGCAGAAATGATTAGCGGACAAATTACTCCGGATCAGGGACGATTTGTGGGACTCAAAGGCATCTATGATCTCTTCGGGCAAGCCGTCAGCCGCGATATCCAATCCCGCCAAATAGCGCAAGCAACTCCGCCTTCACCATCCTCTCCGTCTAGTTCATCCGCACCTGTTAATCCACAAGAACCGACCTACTTCACGTTTCAATTGATTGCGATTCTCACCGTCAGTGTGGGCTTCATCAATTTGCTTCCCTTCCCCGCGCTGGATGGCGGACGAATCTTCTTTGTTCTTTTGGAATTGATCCTACGTCGCCGCGTCAAACCTGAATTTGAAAATTATGTCCACACGGTTGGCTTTGCCATCCTGATCCTCTTCATGATCTACGTCAACGCCATGGACTTTATCCATCCTGCCATCATCAATCTGCCGAAATGATTAAGTCGAAACTTCCTTTTCAAAAAACGATTGATGAATTGCTTGCTGGCAAGAAGAGTTTATCTCGTTCTGCACTGCGAAGTTTTTCAGATATTGATTCTGTCTCGCTGAATCTATTACTCGAAGCCTGGCCTCGCATCGCATCGGACCGCAAGCGGCTCCTGCTTGACGAGCTTCAAACCTTATCTGACAACGACACTCTCGTCAGCTTTGACGACCTTGCACACGCCCTGCTCAACAACTCAGATGCACAGGTGCAGGCTGGTGCAATTCGTCTGCTTGGTGAATGCAATGACGCAAAGCTCATTCCAGTCTATTTGAAAATATTATCTGGCGATAAAGATGCATCGACGCGCGCTGAGGCGGCCTCAGCGCTGGGAAAATTTGTCCAATTGGGAGAGCTGGAAGAAATCCCAGAAAAAACTCAGCGTCGAGTTGAAGATGCGTTACTCGAAAAGATCAACAGCGAAGATGATACCAGCGTCCGTCGTCAGGCACTCGAAGCCATCGGTTATTCATCCCGCCGTGAAGTTGTCACGTTGATTAAATCGGCGTTTCATCGCGAAGACCCAGATTGGCAGGCCAGCGCCTTATTCGCGATGGGACGTTCGTCCGATGAGCGCTGGGACGAGAATGTGATTCCGAAAATACTGGATGAAAATCCGCGTGTGCAATTGGCAGCGATTGAAGCCGCAGGCGAATTGGGAATAACAGCGGCACGCGAAATATTGCTCAAACTGCTACAAGAAGAGGAAAATGATGAGCTGGTTGTGAACGCGGCGATCTGGTCACTCTCGCAAATCGGTGGCGAAGACGCGCGCATATATATTGAAAGTTTGATTGACGAGACCGAGGACGACGATCAGGTTGAATTCCTCGAAGAAGCGCTGGACAATCTGGCTTTTACAGAAGACCTTGCTAAATTTGATCTGCTCAATCTGGATGTGGATGACGATCTCATAGATCAAGAGGAATGAACTGTATAAAAAAGGCGGGGCGGGTTACAATACGTTATCATGCCTTGGTATGAACTTTTCTCCAACCGAAATCTATTTCCAAATAGAATCATTATTGGGATAATCCTCAGTCCGTTGATGTTGACGCGTTTGTTGCTTTTCCTGAGGAGGTAAATGTGGAACGGCTTCGGAAACCCATTTTCCTTTTTCTATTGGCTCTAATCTCTGTGGGATTTACAAACTTGCCACAAGATCAATCTAGTTTTGCCGCGACCAATGTCAACATCTCATATAACTTCGGCCAGCAAATCACGTTTCTGGCGCGGCTCACATCGAGCATTCCCATCCAGCAGGCATTTATTACATTACGGGCAGTGGACGAAGAAAACTCGCAAGTCGCGCTTCTAACGCTCAATGCGGACGGTTCGACCACCTATCAATACGACGCCAGTCAGCATTTGATACCTCCTTTTGCAACCATCGAATTTTCCTATCAAGCAACGCTGACAAATAACCAAACCGTTACAACCGGACCATTCTATTTCAGATACGATGACAATCGTTTCGCGTGGAAGCAACTCAGTGCAGATTCGGTCACGGTGCATTGGTATAACGGCGATAACGTATTCGGTCAGGCCGCGCTGGACGCGGCGCGCGTGGGTCTGCAAAACATCAGCCAAACCTTCCCCGTTTCACTTAATCCGCCTGTTGATGTTTATATTTATTCCACCTTCGATGATTTGTTAAGTTCTTTAACATTAGGCGGCAGGCAATGGGAAGCCGGTCATGCTGATCCATCCATCGGCGTTGGAATGCTCGCAGTCGCCCCAAGCGATACGCAATCCGTTGATCTGCAACAATTGGTTCCGCATGAGCTCACCCACATCATGCTTTATCGCAGCTTGGGCGATGGCTTCAATCGTCTGCCAACCTGGCTGGAGGAAGGTATCGCTTCGATGGAGGAACTTTATCCAAATCCCGATTATGCAAACGCATTGGAAGTGGCAAGCAAAAATAATTCCCTGTTGTCCTTTGAAAACTTATGCGCTTCCTTCCCCGCCGATAGCGGAGGCGCCTATTTGTCTTTCGCCGAGTCCCAATCCTTCGTCCGTTTTCTGCGTGACACGTACGGCAATACCGGCATCGTTGCGCTGACCAAAGCCTATGCCGATGGCCTCGATTGCGATCTGGGCGCGACACGCGCGGTGGGAGTGCCGCTTAATCAACTCGATACGCGCTGGCGCGAAACTGTTCTCGGGCAAAATGTCGCTGGCGTCGCAGCGCAAAATCTTTTGCCGTATCTCATCATCCTTGGTCTCACATTGATCGTTCCGGTCTGGGGCGCGATTGGCGTCATCACTACAGGGAGGAAAAATGCTCGATGAAATTGTACGCGTTCATGTTTGGGTCAAGGGTATGGTGCAAAATGTTGGGTTTCGCGCGTTCGTCGAATATAACGCAGTCCAGCTTGGCGTCACGGGCTGGGTGCGGAATGTTGGATATGATACCGTTGAAGCCGTTGCGGAGGGTACACGCGACAAAGTGGATCTTCTCGTCGAAGCGATGAAGGCCGGGCCGCGTGCCAGCCGCGTCAATGAATCGAGAGTTGAATGGGAACAAGTCGGCGGCGAATTTAAATCGTTCGATGTACGAAGAAGCTTATGATTGACCTGTTTATAAAAATCAGCCTTTAATGGGGCCAAGGGGGGTCACTATGGTCATGGCAACACTATCCACATTGTTTTCCACACTCGGCACGGCGGCGAACACCACCAAGGCTTTCAAAGAACTGCTTGCTAACAAGAAAGGCGAGGAGCACCTGTTGTTGGAAGAATTAAAGCGCGACTCCACCTGGTGGTGAACCGCGAGGTTGAATCGAAAAAATTATTCCACAACTAAGCACCAAAGCCTATGATCGACTGTTGGAGGAGAATTATGATTTCAACAATTTGGTTTCATCCAACAAGCGCACGGTCAAAGGAGGAACCCAATTCGAAGGCACTCCCAAGCGAAGTTGTATCCGAGCGAATTGGTGACAATTGGCATCCTGTTTGCACTCAGAGGCGGCTTTTTTCGAGCGTTTTACCGCTGGCTGAAACGGGATTACGGGACTTGGTTCGGTGACGGCAGCTTGCCGGAGAGAACTCGATTGCAACGTTTACTCAAGGCTCACCAGGAATGGTGTAAATTGCTGATGGCCGATCAACTTTCTTTAGCGTCATTGACAGTTATCCGATTGAGCTGATTTTTCCCATCCGGGAAGGCCGCAGCCCACAACAAGTTGGGAAAAAAGGCAAAGACAAAGGTCGCTGGAGTGTCGGGATCAAGTTTTGTTGGCTGTTGAACGGCTTTTGCCGCGTGGTGGCTTGGGATTGGGATACCCTGAATGTGAGTGACAAGCGCTTTCATCCGTTGGTGAAGCCTTTCATTGGTGAAACCATTGTCCTAGCCGACTACCGCTTTCGCAATAAGGACGGCGTCCCGGAAAACATGAAGATTTGCAAGAAGGGCACTTGGAACGAACGGATGGGTGTCGAAACCTCTTTATCCATGGTAACGGTGATTTGTGATTTGAAACGCATTCGCCACAGGATGACCGTCTATATCCAAATGCACTTATCATATGTCTCGGCCATGTTCAATGTGCTCTTGGATTTGTTTCAATTTATTCACCCAGGCCTCGATCCGTACAAGATGAGCAACGCCCTGCGCCCTTTCAGGGTAGCCGAATTCTCGCTATGAAAAGTAGCTCCATTGGTTACTACGATAGAAAAAGGTTGGTGACGAGTTTGGTTCACAGAACCGAGAACCCGCAGTAGGAATTGATGGTTTGATTTTTGGTTGCATGAAGATAAATTATCTGGCAGGTCCAGGTTGGCCTGCCAGATTTATTGTGCCATGTGAAATGATCAGGCTCTCCTCTCCAAGCAGCCAATCGTACAACCGGTCAAGAAATATCCCTGTAAAAAATATGCGTTGCCCAGGTGACGGTTAGAATTGTCAGAATGGATAGGAAGAGGAATGCTTCTCCAACCTTTGCATCCAAAATAATACCCGAGGCCAGCAGCCTGCCAGCTTCTACCGCATAATAAGCGGGGTTGATGTGGGCAATATAATAAAGCCATTTTGGAGCCAGTTCCATTGGCAGCAACATACCTGATAAGAGGAGAACAGGTAAATTAATGCCTTGTAAGATTGGCGAAAGTCGCTCTTCGTCTTTCAAAATCAAACCCATGGCATTACCAAAGGACGAGGTAGTAATAATGACCATGCAAAGGATGACTTGAAACAGCAAATAGCCTAAAATGTGTATTTGAAATCCAAAAGGAATTGCGATCAGGGTGAAGAAATTAACAATAATCAGCATATTTACCATATCTCGCAGAACTCGTCCAGCGAGCAGAGCAAAACGACTGGTTGGAGTAACCCGGAAGCGCTCGATAACGCCGTTTCGTACTTCATCTACCATGTTATAGCCAACAAAAAGTCCGTTTAAAAACGCAACAATTACCAGCAACCCAGGGATGAAGTTATTCATCAAATTGCCCGATCCAAAACCTGGCAGGTTTGTTAGTTTTGAAAGGAGTGGCGAAAATAAAACAAGATACAGCACTGGCGTAAGCAGGCTGATTACAATGTATATTGGATTGCGTAAAGTTTCTTTAAAATTTTCGACGAAACAGTAAACCAATATCTCGAAGTGTTTTCATTTCTCTTCTCCTTTTGCATTGATATCACGCAAAGAGTGACCGGTTTCATGTAAAAATACATCATCGAGGGATGGAGCAGATAATGTAATGGTAATTAAAACGATTTGTTGTTGGTTGAGAATATTTAAGACCTTTGAAATGGCTGTTGCCCCATCTTTGACATAAAGGCGAATATGGATATTGTCATACTGCACATCATGGATAAAATCGATCTTCTCCAAAAATTGGATCAGCGCCGGCGCATTTTTTTCTGAATCCTCAATACTGATGGTGATACAGTCTCCGGATCCTCGCTTTTTCAGTTCCTCGGGCGTACCTTCGGCAATGATCAATCCATTATCGATTATGGCGAGGCGGCCGCACAATGCATCTGCTTCCTCCAGGTAATGGGTGGTAATAAAAATAGTTGTGCCTTCCTTTTGTAATTTTCTAATCTGCGTCCAAAGGTTCGCTCGGTTTTGTGGATCGAGGCCAGTCGTAGGCTCATCTAAAAAGAGGATCGTTGGACAATTCATTAAACCGAGAGCCACATCCAAGCGCCTGCGCTGACCCCCGGAGTATGTATAAGCAATGCGGTCGGCGAATTCAACCAGATCCAAAAGATGGGTCAATTCTTCCGCTCGCTTGGCAGCCATAGGTTGCGACATACCATAAAGCCGACCTTGAAGGATAAGATTCTCCCGTCCGGTTGCCGGTAGATCGGATCCGCCAGCTTGACTTACATACCCAATTTGGCGCCTGACTTGATCCGGGTCTTTTTTCGTGTCAAAGCCGGCAACAATTGCTGTTCCAGAATCCTGCTTCAGAAGTGTTGTCAGAATGCGAAGGGTGGTGGTTTTTCCGGCGCCATTTGGCCCTAAAAAGCCAAAAATTTCACCTGAGTAAACTTCTAAATTTACTCCATTTACGGCTTTGACCAAACCACTTCTGGAGTGGAAATGTTTGATAAGGTCTTTAATTTCAAGCACTGATTGATTTATCAATTCAACTCCATGTATCTCTTGGTTCGGTCATTTTAGGCTGTTTGCCATGAGCGCGGTCGTGCCATTCCTTGAACATCGCCGGAACACCATCTTCAGTCCCGCCTTGATGCCAGGCGCGATGTCCCATGTGTCCATCCCAACCCCAACGTGGACCCCAAAAGATAAAACTGATCATGCGTAGGACGAAGAACAGCAGAAACAATCCGATCAGGAATCCAAAGAAACCAAAGAATGGATGCCAGAAGAAAGGTGCGCCATGATATGCATATGGCATATTCCTAGGCTGAGTTGCAGACCAAGGTAATTTTGTCGCGACGCCCTGCGCTACACCGGCGTTGAACGCGAAGAAAGCGATACCTGCAATCGCGGCTAGTAATAACAACGCCGCTATAATACGAGCAAAGATTTTTCCGTTCATTTTCACTCCTTCTGTGAATTCTGAACGGAGTATAGTATAGATTTGGGTCGTGAATTGAGTATGAAGTGAGAGCGGAGGAAGCGAGTTTAGCATGCTTGCAGGTGACGATGTAAGTCAATAGTACAGTGCCGTCCTCCTTGTAGTTTTGCTGGTTGGCCCTCCCGCCGTTGGCGGTCAAATTTGCGTTGCAGCTTGCGAATGACCGGCTGAATGGGAGCCAGCTCCTCGCAGAAATGTTCCAGCACGGCCGACTCGTCCGTCACCACGGCCAGCGTGTTCTTTGCTTTCTGGTAGGGGTGGCCTTCGCAGACGAGTTGGGCGTAGAAACGCACCCGGCCATTGAGTTTCCGCCGCACAATTCGCACAAACTTGACTTTGCAACTTAGTCCATGTTCAATCACCTGATCATCCGGCCTGATCACGGCCGGCAGCCTAAGGCCCCACCAGATCACCGTTTGTGTTTCAGCCTGCCAGCGGATGCCGCTGGTGTTGGTCTTGCCTTCCGCGCTATCAAACGAGCCTTTGCCCTTGAAGCGAGGCTTTCCCTTTGCGTTGAAATGATT
Source organism: uncultured Chloroflexia bacterium (assembly GCA_963783295.1). Taxonomy (GTDB): domain Bacteria; phylum Chloroflexota; class Anaerolineae; order Anaerolineales; family Villigracilaceae; genus Fen-1038. The sequence goes on from CAWAMX010000013.1 coordinate 12,730, forward strand.
TCCTCGCACCGCGTGAAAGGCGCGGGTGGCAATCTTTCGGTTAGCCAGATGAGTTAACTCATTTCTCCGAAATCTCTACCTTAATTGGATCAGGGCAGACGATCTTATGATTGGATATTTCCGATCAATCCTAATTCGGGCGCGATGCGGCGCATGGCTGTAATTACGTTGCCTACGTGTTCCCATAGCTCTACACCTAAATCCTCGGCGGCCTTTGCCATCTCCTCTCGGTTGGTACCGGCGGCAAAAGCTTTGTCCTTCCATTTCTTTTTAACGGAAGACGGCTCAAGGTCGAGAAGCGAACGAGATGGACGCACAAGCGCAACCGCGGTGACCAAGCCGGTGACCTCATCGCACGCATTCAATGCTTTACGTCTCAACGTATCACGCGGCACACCCGTTGCATCGCCGTGACTCAAAATATCCTGAATGATATCTTCGCCAACGCCGCGCTCACGCAGAATCGGCGCACCTTGGATCGGATGCTCTTCAGCAGTGGGATGAATCTCCCAATCGAAATCGTGGAGGAGACCAAGCAATCCCCAAGCTTCTACATCCTCACCGAATTTTTCAGCATAGAAACGCATGCAAGCCTCTACCGAAAACATGTGGCGCACAAGACCTTCATTTTTTACATATTCACGCACAAGGGCAAGCGCTTCCTCGCGAGTCATCAATTCTCCATAAAGATCGGTTCGGGTTTGCCAAGCGCGGGTAAAGGCTTTTCAACATACACATCCCAAAACGCGCCGACCGTGGCAAGTTGTTCGCGGATGTTCCAGATCAACATCAGCGGCGGCCAGTAACGATAATTGTTTGCGTCCACACCAACGGCCTGGATGCCAAGCATATTACACAAAAATAAAGCGCGCGGCAAATGAAATTGTTGCGTGACCAATAACGCCGAATCAAGGCCGAAGATGGCTTTAGCACGATAACAGGTATCGTAGGTGCGGTCGCCGGAATTATCAAGCACGATGGCATCGAAAGGAACGCCGAGGCTGACCGCGTAGTCTCGCATGGCACCCGGCTCATCATGAGTGACTCCTTGATTATCGCCGCTCATCAAAAGTTTTTCAACCTTGCCGCTCAAATAAAGTTGAACCGCCGTCTTGACGCGGTCACGCAGAATCAGAGTCGGCTGGCCGTCGCGGGTCAGGCCTGCGCCGAAGACAATGGCGATACGTTCAATCGGCGCCGAGTTAACCGTGTAAACGCGTGTCGAACTGTATAACGTTGTGATGATACGCGGCAGGATCAAAACAAACAATCCAACAGCCATGAACACAACAAACATATTCCGAATGAACTTCCAATTTTGTTTTGACATTCTTGTGATTCTACCAATAAAAGGAAAGGTCACAACAATCTATCTCCAGCCTCGACGGCATCGACTCGAAAATGACAGCCGCGGCTTTGACGATTATGATAAGCAGCCTGGGCCACGATCAGTGCAACCTCCACAGCGTTTCGCAATCCGATCAAACCATCGCTTAATTTTGTTCTTTGGTAAAAGGTTTCAATCTCGTTTTGCAAATGGCGCAGCTCACGGATGGCGCGTGCCAGCCGGTCGCCGGAGCGGATCAAGCCGACATAATGCCACATGATGTTTTGAATCGTCTGCATATCGCCCTGGATCAACGCCGGATCAGAATCATGAATCAATCCGCTTTCATCCCACGGAGGAATATCCTCACGGGTTGGAATTGGAAACGTTTTAGCATTTAAGGATTCTTCTATTTTTTTTCCGGCGCGACGACCCCACACGAGTCCTTCCAATAACGAAGTGGATGCCAAACGATTCGCTCCGTGCAAGCCCGTGCAGGACACTTCCCCTACTGCATAAAGATTCGCGATACTGGATTGACCCCATTCATCCACTGCAACTCCACCGCAGAAATAATGAGCCGCCGGAATAATAGGAATCGGCTCGTGCGTAATATCAAGTCCGACGCGTAAACATTCGGCATAGATATTGGGAAAGCGAGTCTTTACTGCTGAGGCGGACATATGTGAGGCGATATCCAAAAGAACGAACGAATAACCGTTTGATTCCATTTCTGCATGAATTGCCCTTGCCGTGATATCACGCGGCGCAAGGTCCTTCCATTCAGGAGAATACTTCTGCATAAAAGGATGCCCATCCGGATCCAACAACACGCCGCCTTCACCGCGTACCGCTTCACTGATCAGGAATCCCTCCGCTCCCGGAGCTGCCAGCGCCGTTGGATGAAATTGAATATATTCCGCATTGACGATGCGCGCGCCCGCGCGCGAAGCCATTGCGATTCCGTCGCCGCGCGCTCCCGGTGGGTTGGTTGTGTTTCGATAAATGCGTCCCAACCCGCCTGTCGCGAGAACTGTGATCGAGGCTAACGTTCGATGAATCGCTTTCCCGTTTCGATCAAACACATATGCGCCATAACATTTGATCGGACGGTAATTATCCAATGGATCACGCGAGTGATGTGGATACGTGATCAAATCCACTGCGGTAGCATTGGAAAGCACCTCGATGTTAGGATAATTCTTTAACAAAGCGACTAAGCCATTACTGATGGCCGCACCGGTTCCATCTGCAACATGCACAATCCTTCGCCGTGAATGAGCGGCCTCCTGACCATAAGACAGCGTTCCATCCGCTTCACGGTCAAACTGAATCTGCGCCTGCCCAATGAGGATTTCATCTATTAAACGAGGACCTTCTTCAGCGAGAATACGCGCCAACTCCGGCAACGACGCACCCGCACCTGCTTCGAGAATATCTTTAACTAAAAGTTCCGCGCTATCACCCGGACTGCGATGGATGATTCCGCCTTGCGCCCAAAATGTATTCGATTTATGAATATCGGCGGAACGATTAAGCAAAATGATTTTTCGCTTCGAGTTTTGGGCGAGTTGGATGGCTGCGGCAATTCCGGCGATTCCCGAACCGATAATCAATACATCCGTAGTCTTCATATTATCCGATCTTGATCATTCGATCCACAGCTTGAAAGGCACGCACACGGATTTCTTCTGGAATCTCGATCACATAACGATTATATTTCAACGAATCGCGCGTGTCTTCCATCGTGATCGTGTTCATATGCGGACAGCGCACCATGCACAACCGCAACATATCTTTTTCAGGGTTCGCCGCAGCTACATTGTCGCCCATCGAACACTCGGTCAACATGAGATATTGCGGCGCTTGTGTCTCACGGACATATTTAATCATGGCGTTTGTACTGCCGGAGAAATCAGATGCGGCAACAACCTCCGGACTACATTCTGGATGCGAAAGAATGACCACCTCCGGAAATTGCACGCGCACCGTTTCAATATCTTTGACAGTAAATTTCTCGTGGACTTCACATCGTCCATGCCAGCCGATCATTTGGACATCAAGCAAATCATTTGCTTCTTGCAATAAACCGGAGGGTGCAAGACTCGGAAAGATAATATGCTTCCCGCTTTCTTTCGCGACGTTGGCGGCTAAATATTGATCGGGCAAAAAGATTACAGTATCTGTTTTCAAAGATTCAACCACTGCAACTGCATTGCTCGAAGTGCAACAGATATCGCTTTCCGCTTTTACATCGGCATACGTGTTGACATACGTCACCACCGGCACGCCCGGAAACTTTTTCTTAAGGGCGCGCACATCCTCAGCTGTGATGCTGGCCGCGAGAGAACAACCGGCTTTTGTCGCAGGCAGAAGAACCGTTTTATTTGGATTCAAAATCTTGGCAGTCTCCGCCATAAATCTCACGCCGCAAAACACAATCACATCTTTATCAGTCTGCGCCGCCTTGCGACTCAAATCAAGCGAATCGCCTTTGAAATCCGGCACGGAATAAAACAGCACCGGCTCCATGTAGTTATGCCCCAAGATCACTGCATTGCGTTGTTTCTTTAATTCGTTGATCTCAATGGCAATCTCCGCTTTGTATGCCAGTTCAAAATCTGGCACCACATTCGCCAGATGCAATTTCATTTCCTCGTATAACTTTTGTGTTTCGGGATTCATCGTTCTCCTTTACCAATATTCTATCGAACATAATCAAATGAAACATCGAAGGTTTTCGCAGAATGAGTCAGCGCGCCAATCGAAATAAAGTCAACGCCCGTCTCTGCAATGCACCGGACATTTTCCAAATTCACATTCCCTGACGCTTCGAGCTTTGCGCGTCCTTTCGTCATGCGGACAGCTTCCGCCATCATCTCAACGGTCATGTTATCCAGCAAAATTCGTTTGAGTTCCAATTCAAGCGCGCGGCGCACATCCTCCAGCGTTCGTGCCTCAACTTCAATCTCGACTTCGCTATTTGCAGCGCGTGCGCGTCGGACAGCTTCTTCGATGCTTCCGGCAAAATCAATGTGATTATCTTTGATCAGCATCATATCGTAAAGTCCAACACGGTGATTCTTACCGCCTCCACGTAATACAGCTAGTTTGTCTAACATACGCAAACCGGGCGCAGTCTTGCGCGTATCAAGAATGACGGCTTTCGTTCCAGCAATTGCATCCACGAATTGACGCGTTAGCGTAGCAATGCCGGAGATGCGACCCAAAAAATTTAACGCGGTCCGTTCTGCAGTCAGGAGAGAACGAGCGGATCCAGAAATGGTAGCTACGGATTGGCGATTAGTCACGAGAGCGCCTTCAGATATTGACGCATTGAATTCAATTTTTGGGTCAACGATTTCGTAGACGGCTTTCGTCACATCCAACCCCGCCACAATTCCGTTTTGCTTTGCGATGATCCGCCCTTGCATGGATGCATCAGGGGAAACAATGCTATTTGTGGTGATATCACCCCTGCCGATATCTTCAGCCAATGCCCGTTGAATGGCCACCAGAATGTCAGGATGTAAAATGCCCGTTGATATGTTACTCATCACAGCTAATCATACGCCAATCTGAATATTTCGTGCAGTTAAAAATTGGCTCGTATTGATGCGCCAATTTATTTCACCAAACTACTCAGGTCCAGCCCTGAAGCTTTGACCGCTTTGCGAAAATCCTGATACTGTATATCCTGTACGATTTGCATCGCGTTAATCCCATGCAATGTCTGCTTGGCTGAACTGCCATCCGGGGTGTCCATCGCGTCTACAAAAGCGCCTATCAAAATGCGGCGCGTGCCGTTATCTATATTGCTGGCAAATACCAGTATCACATAGGGAATGGTGTTTGGAGTTCGCCACGCCACAATTAACTTCCTCAACACATTGCAGAATGCATCCTGCAAACCGGAATAGGTGCGCGCATCAACGTATGTCACGCCGAAATCGCAAACACCCTGGGGCGTAGACTGCGCGCACAACGGTTGGCTTGCCGGCGACAAAGGCGGGATCATCTGTTTGAACGCCAGCCTCAGCGAGGAAACCCAGCGGGACCATATAACCAGAAGGAGACAAAGGATCTGCCCAACATGGTTTTTTATTTTGGAACTATGCCAGGACAATCGAAACATCCGCGCTATTTTCGTTTTTTACCAAACCGCACCGTAAAGCCCTCGCATTTATGCGTAGGGATATAAGGTGCGCTACCGCGCAGCAGTAGAATTAATGGAACAATTGTGCTATAATATTTGATGTGGTAGAAATATCATTTGCCCTAGGGCTATAATGATCGCTATCCCCCTTCGGGCAGGACCTTTCTCTGCCCGAACTGCGGCTGGAGCGGACACCGCGATCTGGTGGGGTCCGGCAACCAGCTTGGCCGGCATGAACCCCATGCCGACGTCGCAGCGCTGATTGAACAGGCGCATCCAAAGTATCTCCGTCCCTGGCAACGGGGTAGGAGTATCGTCGATGAAACCGACCGTCCGACAGGCAGACCACCGACTCGCCCGGAGAAAGTGGCGCACCACCAAGCCGTCGGAAGTGGCTCGCCGGGCGCTACGGCGGGAGGGCGGCACCGGGAAACCGGAGCCGAGAGGCTGCCGCTCAACCGTTTGTGGTGCGAGGAAAACTCTTGGAACAAAGCTGGACCTGAGTAGGTTTTTCCAGGAACCCCTGGGCTTCAGCCCTAGGGAGTTTCAGTGAATCAAAGTATGGAAGAAAGCCCGCGTTATTCCGTACGATGAACTAGGCACCGTAAAACGCGCTTCCATCCTGCTGACGCACAAACGCGGCATCCACGCTTACATTTTCATTAGCCAATAAATATCCAAAACGGAGAAAGCACGCCGATATGTGCGTTGCCGTTTTGAAAACGCTGGATGAGTTCGGTTTCGGATGCCGGCGCGATGGTGATGAATTAATAGCCCGTGGATTTTTCCAACTAGGCGATAAGGACTCGGCTAGCATTGAATGCATTCGGGGCGAGGCGCGGGCGCCAATGCAAGGATCAAAGGATTTTTTACGTTACCTGGCGCGGCCGTCGGGAGAGGGCAAGAGGCATAACCGTCAGCGTGCCCGTTACAATAATCGGCGTGGGCGAGGCGATCAGATTTGGATGGGGCATTAATCCGCAACCAGATAATCCAACCAGAAGCACCAAAAGCAGTCTTTTCATCAGTTTTCTAACGACTTTCTATCGTGGCAATCATAAAAGCCTTGCTATAATGAGACATAACTATGAGGAGAGTATCATGAAAGAAAACCGTGGATCTATTTTAATTCAGCTTTTGATATTGGTAGTGGTCGGGTTTGGCGTCTATTACATTATACAAACGATACACGATGCCACGCAACAGGCGGTTGCGCCCTGGCAACAAGCCAACAACGCAATGCAGACTCAAGTCTCTGACCTGATGCATCCCACGCCCACGGTCATTCCTGACCCGGTCACGTACATCAATCAGATGCAAGCTTTGGCGCGTCTCGAAACAATCCAATACACCGTGGAACAAGTTGTCACGGTTGAAACCAATCAGGGCGCATTGGCTTTTCTCTTTGGCGATAAAATGCTTTGCCAGGTTCACGGAATTGTGATTGCCGGCATTGACATGTCGCAACTTCAACCTGGCGATCTGAACTTGCAAAACAGTGTTCTGTACGTCAAACTGCCCGTCGCCGAAGTTTTCACAACTTCGTTGGATGAAAACAAGACGCAAATCTACAATGTGCAGAACGGCCTATTCGTCACGCCTGATCCCAACCTGGTGCTTACATGCCTCCAAGGAGCAAAAGATAAAATCACGCAAGCCGCACTGGATGATGGCATTCTAAACACTGCAAATCAAAACGCACAAACTTATCTTGCCAGATTCTTCGCCGCGCTCGGATATCAAAATACAATTTTCAACAAACAATAGTCAATTTGAAACTTTAAAACACTCTTCTATCAGTTGCTGAATATCTTTTCCATTATCAAATCCCAACCATGTGAGGAATTCGACATTCCCTTTTGGTCCCAACAACGGAGACTTGATCAAACCGCACACGCTAAGTCCTTCGCCCTGTGCAAACGTCAAAACATCAAGTAAAACCTGACGATGGATTGCCGTATCGCGGATTACGCCATCGCCGCGCGCCACATCTTTCTTCCCAGCTTCGAATTGAGGCTTGACGAGGGCGATAACCCCACTCCATCTTTCCCCATTTTCTTTAAAAATGGGGAAAGAGCTAGAGAGGGGGGCCAACCATTTCTTTACCACTGGCAATAAGATTTTCAACGAAATGAAGGCGGCATCAATCGTCGCAAGCGATATGGGTTCTGGCAAAAATTCAACATAGCGCGCGTTGGTTTCTTCCATGACGAAGATGCGCGGATCATTACGTAACTTCCAATGCAGGATTCCTTTGCCGACATCAATTGCATAAACTTTTGCCGCGCCACGTTGAAGCAGACAATCGGTGAAGCCGCCGGTCGAAGCACCGACATCTGCGCAGGTTAAACCGTTTACATCAACTTTGAATGCTTCAAGGGCGGCATCCAATTTTTCTCCGCCACGCGAGACGAAACGTGGACCAGAGTCAATGGTCAGCAATGAATCAGGTTCAATCGCGGTAGCCACTTTGAGAGCGGTCTGACCGTTGACGCGGACCTGTCCGGCCATAATCAAGGCCTGCGCTTTGGCGCGACTTTCTGCCAGTCCGCGCTCCATGAGCAAAATATCCAAACGAACTTTGGTCATAGAAGTATTTTACAGTAAAATATCCTTATGTTCATTGCTTTGATAAAAACCATGCGTCCGCGTCAGTGGTCGAAGAACATCTTTGTGTTTGCCGCGTTGGTCTTCGACAAGCAGTTATTTCATCGCGTTGCCTTTCTTGAAACACTCGCCGGTTTTTTCCTGTTCTGTCTGATCTCGAGCAGTGTTTATATCTTCAATGACATTGTTGACATCGAGGCGGACCGGCAGCATCCCGAAAAGAAGAAGCGCCCGATTCCTTCAGGCCAACTGTCTTTAAGTGCAGCATGGATTGCCGGGATTCTATTAACGATCATCACACTGGCGATTAGTTATTATATGGACGGAGTATTTGCAGCCGTTCTGCTGGCGTATTTTCTGCTCAACCTCGTTTACTCCCGCTGGCTCAAGCATATCCCAATTGTCGATGTATTGGTGCTAGCCGCCTGTTTCGTCCTGCGAATCGCGGCGGGCGTGTCATTAATTCACGTCGAACGCTTCTCGCCGTGGATTTACATCGTAATGACTCTGCTTGCGCTTTATCTCGGCTTCGGCAAACGGCGCGCGGAACTGGCTTTGCTAGCACAAGGCGCAGGTTCACATCGTAAAGTGTTTGAAGGCTACACCATTCCTTTGCTCGATCAATATATCCTGATCGTCTCAAGCACGACCATCATAGCGTATTCGCTTTATACGTTTACAGCGCCCAACGTTCCGGCCAATCACAGTATGATGCTGACGATTCCATTCGTCCTTTATGCCATTTTCCGTTATATGTATTTAATTCAAATCAAACATGCTGGCGGCGCACCCGAAGAAATTTTGCTATTGGATCGTCCATTACAGATCTCAATCCTTTTGTGGGCATTAGCGGTGCTGGCAGTTTTCTATCTTTCCCCGGCATGACCTCCGCTTCTGCGCCCGGAAAAATTATTCTCTTTGGCGAACATGCTGTTGTTTACGGACGGCCTGCGCTGGCTGTGCCGGTTACGCAAGTTCATGTAGATGTTGAAGTTTTAGATTCATCCAAAGTCGGAATTTGGATTGATGCACCAAACATCAATCTTCATACCGACTTGAACTCGCTTCCGTCTGACCATCCACTGGCTGCCGTTATAAGTAATTTTTTATTTACATTTGGAGTGGATCCGTTTCCATCGCTCAACACCAAGATTTCTTCAACCATTCCCGTCGCATCCGGACTTGGTTCTGGTGCGGCAGTATCAGTAGCTTTGATCCGTGCCTTGTCATCTCATCTTGATCATCCAATGACGAATGAACAAGTCAGTGCGCTCGTATATGAAATCGAAAAGATTCATCACGGCACGCCATCCGGCATTGACAACACTGTCATTACTTATGGCAAACCCGTCTTTTTTATCAAAGGTCAACCCATCAAAACATTCAAAGTTGGCAGACCATTTACTATCATCATTGGCGACACCGGGATTTCTGCGCCGACCAAAGAAGCAGTCGGCAAAGTCCGCAAGTTATGGGAAGCGGATAAAACTCGATGGGAAAAGAAATTTGATGAAGTAGGTGAGATCGCAAAACAGGCAAAGGAAAGAATAGAGAATGGAGAATGGGAGTTGATTGGTGATTTGATGAATCAGAATCACGCATTGTTGCGGGAGATGACTGTATCGTTGCCGGAGCTGGATCGCTTAGTCAATACAGCGCGCAAAGCAGGCGCGTTGGGCGCGAAGATGTCTGGTGGCGGACGCGGCGGCAACATGATCGCATTGGTCAAGCCTGAAAAAGCGGAAGCCGTTTCCAGGTCGCTGAAAGAGGCGGGCGCAAAGAATACAATCATCACCATGATCAATCCATGAATACATTTATTTTGAAACTCATTCTAGCCCCGGTCATTCTTGGCGGTGCAAGTCTTGCTGGAAGGCGTTGGGGACCTGCAGTCAGCGGCTGGCTGGTGGGATTGCCGCTCACATCCGGACCAGTGATCTTTTTTCTGGCGCTGAGTCATGGTTCGACCTTCGCGGCATCTGCCATTTCCGGAACATTGAGTGGAGGCTTCTCGCTGGTTGCATTTTGTCTGGTTTACGCCTGGCTGGCGATACGATTCGACTGGCGCATCTCGCTTATTATTAGCATGCTGGCTTATTTTGGGATCGTGTTGCTCATGCAAAACACCATCATTCCGTTCGTGCCATTGATCGTCGCGGTGACATTGACGATTGTGCTTGGCCTGCTTTTGATGCCAAAGAATGGAGCTATGCAACTTAATGATGTTCACCCGGGACGATGGGATATTCCATCACGCATTTTGATTGGAACAGCTTTCATTATTCTACTCACTGAAATGGCGCCATTGCTTGGCCCGCGTTTGACCGGCCTGTTGGCGACCATTCCGCTTTATACGGCCATACTCACCATTTTTTCGCATCGTCTCAACGGACCGGCGGGCGCGGCCAGCGTTCTACGAGGTTTGTTATTCGGATTATTCGGTTTCGCGGGATTTTTCCTCACGTTGTCTCTGTTGATCGTAAATTCAGGAATCACCGTTGGATTCCTTTCTGCCATCGCGGCTACGCTGGTCATTCAAGGAATTTCGTTTTTAATTCTTCAAATGGAACATCGTGGAAAGGATATGATTGCATGAGCAACATGCCAGATGTCATCATCATTGGTGCGGGCGTGCACGGAGCCAGCCTTGCGTTTCATCTCGCCAAGCGCGGCGTGAAAGTCCTTGTGCTGGAAAAGAAATTTGTCGCGGCGGGCGCAACCGGCAGGTCGAGCGGACTCGTCCGCATGCATTATGATGTGAAACAAGATTCAGAGTTGGCCTGGGTTTCGTTTCCATACTTTCGCAATTGGAAAGAAATGGTCGGCGGAGAGGCAGGCTTCACGCGCACCGGATTTATTCAACTCGTCGCACCGGACGACGTTGACAAACTCAAAGCCAATGTGGCTCTGCATCAACAGATTGGAATCCCGGTGATGTTGATCAAAGCCGATGATGTGAAGCGGCTGGCACCATCATTCATCACAGACGATATTGAGTGCGCGGCATACGAACCCGAATCCGGTTACGCCATGCCGAGCGATACCACCAATGCATTCATCAATGTAGCGAAAGATAAAGGAGCACGGCTAATTCAGGATTGCGCAGTAACGGAGATCTTCGTCAGCGGCGGAAAGGTTAAGGGCGTGCGAACCACACAAGGTCAGTTCGATGCGCCGATCATTGTCAACGCGGCGGGCGCGTGGGCAGGAAAAGTCAATGAGCTGGCCGGTTTGAATCTGCCTTATGATACCTGGCGTCATGACACGATGTTTGTGGCGCGACCAAATCAAATTGGGCCGAGCCATCCAACGGTCATTGATTTTGCGAATGAAATGTATTTCCGTCCCGAAGGAAATTTGACTCTGGTCGGTCTTGAAGATGGCAATCCAATGGGCGAGTCGCCGGATAGCGATACAGATCACGCCAGGCAAGGATTCGTTGAACGCGGCATTGATCGAATCTGCAAACGCATTCCAATTATGGAGAATGGCGCTCTGCACTCTGCTCATGGTGGCTACGACGGCATCACGCCGGATCAACATCCGATGCTGGGCGCGGCTGGACCTGACGGCTTTTACCTCGATTGTGGATTCAGCGGCACCGGATTTAAAACGGCGCCTGCGGTTGGACTCTGCATGTCGGAATTAATTTTGGATGGAAAATCAAAGACTGTTGATCTTTCGATTTATTCGCCGACGCGGTTCGCAGAAGGGAAGCTGATCGTGGGCGAATATCCATACAGCAGTATTTGGAGATAATAGAAAAGTGTTTATTACAAAGATCAAATTTCTTTTTGTGTTTTTCACGGCAGCCACGACAATTGTCCTGACTGCTTGCAGTTCCACAAACAAAGTCGCCGCTACGCCCACGCCAGATTACTCGCCGGATGTGCACACCAAAATGGAAAAATATGATCAATGCTTTTCGCAAATGAACGCGGAGTGCATGGCATCGTCCTTCGTGGCCAATGGAACGATCTATGATACAGGTTTACTCCAAGCCAAAGACTCTGATGGGATTCACAATTATTTAGATCAATCGTTCAGCACGAATCATATCGATTCACTTACATCCACAATTGATACAATCACCATTAATGGAACTGTGGCAGTGGTGATTGGGACGTATGATGAAAAAGTCACCGATACCACGAATCAAAGAAATGAGCTTAAATCGCGATACGTGGCGGAATGGATTGATCAAACAAATGATCAGTGGTTGTTGAATCGTCTCAGCACAGTTCCACTGCCACCACCCCAAACAGGAACACCATGAACATATTTATCACAGGCGGTGCGGGATACATCGGTTCGGCCACCGCGCAGGCATTGCTCGATGCCGGGCATTCGGTCACAGTTTATGATTTACTAATTACTGGTCATCGCGCCGCGGTGCCGGAAAAGGCACATTTCATCCACGCCTCTTTGGATGATAGCCGCGCCTTAGCGGAGACATTAATCTCCGGAGAGTTCGATGCCGTCATGCACTTCGCAGCATTCATCGAAGCCGGCGAGTCGATGAAAGACCCGGGACGTTTCTTTCATAACAACTTTGTCAATTCATTAAGCCTGATCGAATTGGCGACGCGCGCTGGAATCAAGAAGTTCGTTTTTTCGTCCACCGCGGCGGTGTATGTTTCGAGCGACCAGCCTCTCACCGAAGATTCGCCACTCGGTCCGACCAATGTTTATGGACAAACCAAATTGATGACGGAACAAGCGTTGGAATGGTATCGCCAAATCCATGGAATGCATTTCGCTGCGTTGCGTTACTTCAACGCCTGCGGCGCGTCTGCCGGGACGCGGTGAAGCGCATCAACCCGAATCACATTTAATTCCATTGGTCTTACGCGTGGCACTCGGACAACGCGAATCGGCAACCATTTACGGAACCGATTATCCAACGCCGGATGGCTCGTGCATTCGCGATTACATTCACATTGCGGATTTGGTTTCCGCGCACTTGTTGGTACTAGGCGCTTTGGATAAAAAAGAGAAATTCGTTTACAACGTAGGAAGCGGCACCGGCTATTCGGTGCGCGAAGTGATCGAGACCGCGCGGAAAGTGACCGGTAACGTGATTCCCGTTATCGAGTTTGCACGACGCGCTGGTGATTCGGCGCGGCTGGTGGCTTCATCGGAAAAGATCCGCCGTGAGCTGGGATGGAAGCCGCAGCACGACAATTTGCAAGACATCATCGCTAGCGTGTGGGAATGGCATCAAAGTCATCCGAAAGGATATGAAGAATGAACATCCTTACCTTTACTGTTGTTTTGATCGGCTGGATTTTTTCGTTGTGCCTGCATGAGTTCTCGCACGCGCTGGTTGCCTATCTCGGCGGCGACACGACCGTAAAAGACAAAGGCTATCTCACGTTCAATCCGCTCAAATATACGCATCCGGTTTATTCATTGCTTTTGCCGCTGTTGTTCCTGGTGTTGGGCGGGATCGGCTTGCCCGGCGGCGCTGTCTATATCGAGACGTGGCGCTTGCGGAGTTGCAACTGGGTCAGCGCGGTTTCGCTGGCGGGTCCGACTGCTAATCTGATTCTCGCCATTATCATTGGAACCGTATTGCGCTTCGGGCCCGTGACTTCAAGCGGACTCTGGCCCGCGATAGCTTTTCTCGGCCTGTTGCAAGTCATCGCGGTTGTATTGAATCTAATTCCGATTCCACCGCTGGATGGATATGGAATCATTGCCCCTTTTTTACCCAATGACTTTCGTCAACAAGTGAATCAGTTTGCCGGGTTCGGCGTTTGGATTTTGTTTTTCTTGATGTGGTATGTGCCCATCTTCGGCGCATTGTTCTGGGGCATTGCAGGCGGCGTTGCCAGCTTGATGGGCGTTCCACTTCAATTGGCATTTTTAGGACAAAGTCAATTCCAGTTTTGGATCAAGTGAAAATTGATTACGAAAGAGCAGGGGCAAGACAATAATCGTTCCTCCGATTCATTTCAACTATGACTATTAGGCCATTGCTCTTTACATAGTGAAATGCTAACATTTGCACAAATCTAAAGGGGACCAAAGCAAATATTTTTAAACGGAGACCGAAATGCAAGATCAAAAATTGATGGATTATTTCAAGTTCACCTAAGAAGACCTGCAAGCCAACCGTAACGGAGTATTTTCAAACGCACAAAAACAAAATATCTCGGCGAATAAGCCTTCAGTTGGCGCGAGAGTTGGGTAAAAGGGATTCATTTTCATCATGGCATTTGGATTGCTGGGTGGTGCGGCTTATTTGTTTATCAGGTCTAAAGCGGACGCTGCAATTCCCATCAACATGATCGTTTGGGGAATCATCGTATTGGTTGTGGCGATCGTTCTTTCCAGAGGGTTGTTTGCAAAAGGTCAATATAAATTAGCAAAAGCCCAAGGCAAGGTCAACATCATCAAAGCCGAGCGGGCTTCCACCGACAGTATGAGCCACACTTCACACTATTTTGCGTACGAACTACATATCAGCGGCGAGGAATTCGATGTAGATTAAGATCTAGCGGACGTCATGATGCAAGGCGATGAATATGCCATCTATTATGATATGTGGAACAATGATTTCAGCGGCATTCTTTCTGCGGAACTGCTATCCAAAGCCTCCGCGTCCGCGTCTGATCCGCAGTCTAAACTCGAAAAGTTGAAAGAGATGCTTATCTCGGGCCCGATCACCCAACAGGAATTCGAGCAGAAGAAAAAAGAGATTTTGGAAAAGATGTAAACTGTGACTCGCTCTGAATAGAAATTATTCTCTACAAAACTAATTCCCGATACACAAGCCATTGACCTTTGCGTTCATCTACATTCTTCATGGCGCGGTCATAATATAAATCAAAGACCTGTCCCGTGTCGACGCGCACGCGGAAGAAGAAGCGTCCCACATTCAATGAGCCGCGGCTGGATGCAATTTCCGCGTGAGCTGGCTGCATGTTGCGCGCCGCGCGTCCGCGGCGGGTAAAGTCGCTCCACTCGGAAAGTTTTTCAACAACACGATACGTTTTCTCTTCCCAAATAAATCCGTCCGGGCAATGCGGCGTCTTTTCATGTACGGGTGGTTTATCAAAGTTCACTTCGATGGGTTGATCGAGGAAGTGTAGAAATTTTTCGTTCGTCATTTCTCGTCCGCAAGATGAAAGTGATGCAGGAAGCGATGGAAGATCGGCGCGGCTAATACGCCCATCGCCGCGATGAAGACCACGCCGGAGAACAGCGCATAGAACGAAGCAAATAATTTTCCCGCCGTGGTTTGCAATGGATTGACCGGTCCCATGCCGCCCAAAATCATGGACGCATTCAACAACGAGTTGATCCATGACAAGCCTTCAAGGAAATGATAACCAAGAATACCGATGCCCAGCGCGACCAAAATCATCGCCGCGCCAATGAGTGCAATTGGTCACGACCCGTTGAACAAAAACTTGTCGGCTTGCCAGTGGTTGTTTGCGATGCTCGTACATTCAGCCTCCACTATACTTCAAATCCCAATCCCAAAACCAATACGCCAGGCCTTTATACTCGCCCCATTTTTCAAATCTCTTTTCAACCTGTTTCGGCGTCACCGGCCTGCCTCGATACCATTCATTGGAGACCACTTTCAACGCCCACGAATCAATCGGGATGAAATCATGGCGCCCCAAAATCATCAACAGATTTGCAGCGGCATATGGGCCAATGCCTTTGATTTTCATCAACTCTTTGCGAAGATCGAGCGTGGGCAAAGAAGATGTTTTGAATGACTCAATATCAAGTTGCTTTGATACAACCTGAACAGCCAGTTCATATAACGCGGGTGCGCGATAGCCAACTCGCACCGTTTCTCTCAGGACCTTGTCACTGGACGCGGCGATTCTATCCGGCGTGGGAAAAGCCTTTGTATCGGAGTCCGGTAACAGGTCACCGAATGCAGCGATGAGATTGAAATTCATCCGTTTGGTCGCGGCCCATAGTGTATTCGTTGTCAAAATTGTTTTCACCACATCATCAAAGAATGTCGGCGAGCGAAGCACACGTCCACGCGCAAGTTTCTTTGCGTTGCGAAGTTTTGGTTCTTGGCTTGCAACTTTATAAAACGATGAAAAATCCTGATCGAGCCCGAGCATCCACGAAACCTTTTCTTTGACTTCGTTTTGTTCCGTTTTGTTAAGTGAACCGGTTTGGACTTTTACGCCGCTCGACGATTCTGTGATTCGATATTCGACGACGCGTCCATTGGCGAGTCGATCAGTGTAAAAAAGGTTTTGGCTGTTTTCATCGAAACGAAACGGAGCTAGTTGTATCCATCCATGCGAATTGACCACGGAAAGAAAATTGAATGGTGGGCGGGCGGATAAGGTCAGGATCATCATCTCTCCAATTTTTCCAATCTTAGCACAAATGTGCGGTAACTCAAATGCCAATTGATGAATTGATTTTCGCATGATAAATTACCCAATCCACACTTCTAGCGAAGAAAATTTTTAGCCAAGGAGAATTCCGGACCTGTCATCAAATTCATTGAAATCTTTACGAGTTATGTTGATTGCGATCTTATCGTGCTATTCTTTCAACATGAGTTGGGAATTGCGGTTAACTTTGCCAATCCTGCAGCTATTTCATCTTTCAATTTTTCTGTATCAGGTTTCTTGAATGCACTCAATGGTATTGGAAGTGTCGCGCTGATTCATGCAATTGTGGGATGCATCCTATTGCTTCTGGCACTGGTTAACATGGTGATGGCACTGTGTTCCAAAGTAAGGAGTGCGCAGGTTTATGGTGTACTAAGTTTCATCATCATGATCTTTGCCGCAGGCAGCGGATTGTTTTACGTTCTTTCCGGCTTTCAAAGCGACAATGCTTCTCACACCATGGCTACAAACTTTCTACTTTCCTTTGTCCTTCTTTTTCTCGAATTGTATGCAATCAAACCGGAGAAGGTGAAAGTTAACTGATAGAACATCCACCGCGCAGCCGATCTAAACGCGATCAAGCGTTGATACAGATTATCAACTCCTGCTGTGTTGTGGGAAGAGCAGGAAATCGGTAAAGATCACGCTCAGCATGATCAACGCGAAGGCATCGAAGAATAAGGTCAGTCCCCACCAACGCGGCAGGGCTGTGAGTAATGCCAGCGTTGTGACTCCGGCCAGCCCTCCACAGGCTTGGAGCGTTTGTTCAGCCGAGTCGTCAAGCGGCTCATGGATGCGCCACCAAAGTTTCCCGCCTACGAGAATAAGCACAATACCGCTGATAAAAATCAAGACAAATGATTTACTACCTGTCTGGTTGAACAGGTTGAAGACGAGAATGCCACAGAATCCATGTTGCGGATCAAGGTCGCCGTAACGTCCCTGGCTGACGTTCACCAAAATCAATCCGCCAAAGATCACATCGGATGGATTGACCGACCATTGAATGATTTGGGTCTCATGTGGAGCTAGCGATAAAGTCTGTCCGATGCTTTGCATGCCTCCAACCTTGCTGATCTCCGTTGTAACCGTCGGCAATACTGGCTCATCCAGGGAGTTCGTAATGGCAGCAGTCACCATACTCGACTCTGGAAGGGGCAAGCATGAGCGGACAATTTAGTTTCAAACCGTTTCCTGCCATCTGTGTTCCATAGATGCTGGCTTCTATCTCGGCCCATACCACACCGCCCGAAAGCGACAGCTGTAGCAAGACCCCGGCCAGGAAAAGCAACACAGCAAGCAACGACCAGAGAAACGATCTCGTTTTCATATTGAGGTATTTTAGCTTAAAGCTCGATTGGAGAATAAGAATAACCCTTCGCCTCAAGTGCGAAGGGCTGTGTCTAGTAACTGTGGCTTTGCAATACGAAAATAATCAGCTGACCTCATAAATATGGATCGGTCGAGTTGTCCCGCGTTGAAAACAACTTCTTGATTCTGTTGAATCAGCGGATCGGCCAAAAGAATAAGTTGGTCATTGAATGAGAACGGTGGAATCGCACCGTTGACGCATCCGGTCAACGCTTCAGCTTTTTCGCGCGGCGCAACAGACGCGTCCGTGCCGTTGAAGATGGATTGAATGGCGGCTAGATCCACACGACAATGACCAGGCACATTGGCGAGATAATACCTGCTCTCTTTCTTTCCAAAGCGGACTTGTACCACAATAGACTTGATCGCCTGCTCAGGCTTGTTGCCACGAATCTTGGCGATGAATTCTGTGCGGCCCTCCGGCTCATGTTCAACGACGCGATAGATCGCGCCATTTGCATCGAGAAGTTCGCACAGACGCTCGTGAATATCTTTATCAGATTCTGCCATCGATTATTTTCAGAGAGTCAACAACCGTTACGCGATTACTTTTTTCAAAGCCGAATACGATTGATATAACGCTTCTTCCTCTTGTGTAAGCAATGGACTATCCGCTGGCTTGCCAGCATTGACCCATAGATCGGAACATAACATCCCTTTGGCTCGCAGCGATGCCGCCTCTTCTACTTTTTCTGGTTCAACGCCATAGGCCCCGGCATAAAAATTCTTTAAGGTTTCGACCAATTCCCGATTTTCCGCGTTGCCAAATAGTTTGCGATGGACGCTCCACCAATTGACCTCGAGCGTGGCAGCGCGCGTTACATCGAACTCTGCACGATGGATATTCTTGATGAACTGATAAAACCGGCGCATATAAGCTTCAGCTTTGGGAACATCGTTCTGCGGAAATGGCGCAAAGGCAATCTCAGCGCTTGCCACAAGGTATGCGGCATAGATTGCCTGCCACAATGAAAGCCCAAAAGATTCCTTAACCAGACTTATCGAAACACGCAAAAGCTTCAGCCAGTCTTTCTGATAATAGGCTATGTAATTTTCTTTTTCGTATTGCGCCAATTTGCGCGGATCAAATTGGCGCATCGGGTTATCGGATCTCATCTTCCAATCCTCCTAGTGCTATCCGGCAAAGATAAAACGGTCAGCGTCGACGATTTGCAAACCAGAGCAGGCCCGCACCCACAACAATCAAAATTCCGCCGTTGATAGCCCACTGAGTCTGGCCCGTCATAAAACTGCCGGGCAGAACATTGATACCTTGCAGGAAAAAGATAATCCCCGGCAGGATCAACAACACACCGATTACGTTCAAAACGATTTTCATAGCGCTCTCCGTTTACTTATAAGATATTACTTTGACGGCACGAGTCGCCAAAATAAGACCCCTGCCAACAAGGCTAATGCCGCGCCGAAGTAGAACGGTGCGCTCGCACCGAAGCCGGTCCATGTGCCGATGCCTTGCCATAATAAGCCTGCGATCACAGAAGCAGGCAGCACCGCGATCCCGATTGCGGCATTGTAGAGTCCGTACGCGGTGCCGCGTCGTTCCTCGGGAACAAAATCAGCGACCAACGCCCGCCCAACACCGTCTGTCGCGGCATAATAGATTCCATACAAAGCATAGAGAACCCAAACGTGCCAACCCGCTTTTGACAAAGCCAATCCGAGATAGACCAAGCCATAAGCGATCCATCCGCCGATGATAAGTTTGCGGCGGCCAATCGTATCCGACCACGCTCCAAGCGGACCCGATAACGAAGCGTAAATGAAATTGAAGGTCATCAACATCAACATGATTTGAACGATATCCAAGCCGCGATTTTGTCCCAGCAAAATGATGAATAAATCCGACGAGTTGCCCAGCGTGAATAAAACAACCACGAACAAGAAAAGTTTAAAGCGCGTATCGAGGCCTTCGAACGATGGCAGAGCCGACGCGCGCTTGGTTTTCATAGGGACTTCGTTCGCCATACCCATCAACACCAATACGCCGAGAACAGCTGGAATGAAACTAATCAACACTGCAATCTGAAACGTATGCCGAGTTAAGTCTATGCCGTTCGCTTCGGTCAACCAAACGATCAGCGCGGCAAATCCAAGTCCTAGAAAAGCACCGGCGGTATCGCCGGCGCGATGAACACCGAAAGCAAGTCCGCGCTGTTTCTCGTCAATGCTATCTGCGACCAATGCATCGCGCGGCGCCGTGCGGATTCCTTTTCCAGAGTCGATCCGAAAATCGAACGCCGAGAACCGCCTCCCAGGAACCGGCGATAAAAAGAAAAGGTTTGGAAATGGTGGAAAGCGCATATCCCGCAACCGCCAGCCATTTGCGCTGACCAAGTTTATCGGAAAGCGAACCGGTATAAACTTTCATCAAGCTGGCAGTGGTTTCAGCGATGCCGTCAATCAATCCGATGATCGCTGTGCCGACGCCTAGCACATTGGCAAGATAAAGCGGAACAAGATTGAAGATCATCTCCGAGGAAACATCGGTGAAGAATGAGGCAATCGTTACCGCCCAAATATTCCGCGGCAAACGTTGAAGCGAGGATTTGTTTTCTTTGTTTTCCATGTTTTCCTTTTGGAAAAGTTAATAAAAGAAGTGAGAAGAATTTTATCCTTCTCACTTCTGAATTACAAGTTTATTCTTCGCCGCCTTCATCAGCCGCCGCAGACGGCTGTTCGATCTTCACCACTTCTCCATGCACATTGATGATGACTTTAAATCCTAACATTCCCAAATACGCGCGGCCTTCTTCCGGGATGCCTTGCTCCATCAACGCATCGAATTGCTGATCCATGTTCTTGAGTTGATTCTCGATCAACGCTTTGGTGAAGATGTCTTCCTGTCCCAGCATTTGCGCCGCTTTCTCCGAGATGAAACCTTCGCTGCCCTTCATCATCCCCTGCATGTGAGTCAACACCTGGCGATCCACATCTCCAGCTGGAATGTGACGGCGAAAACCCGCGTCATTCACAATATAAAACGGTTCATCGCCGACCGTTGTGGTTTCCACCGCGCGATCATTCTCGTCTATAACAAGACCAGCGAACAAAGCTTGTTTGGTCATAATGATTCCTTATGAATTTGCCGATACAACGTTGACCGCCGTCCCTGATCCCGGATCATATAGATACGGCGTTGACGGTGGGACGATAGGGCTGGTCCAGCGATAAATGAATTTCGCGTCGTCTGGAGTTAAGTTCACACAACCGTGACTACGCGGTCGGCCATAGTCATTGTGCCAATAGGTTCCGTGAAACGAGATTCCTGTTCCTGTAAAGAAGCTGACCCAGGGCACGCCCGGCAGATCGTAAGGGTGACCCGCCCCCGGTTCACCGTCGTTGGTCATGTGAATCGTCGGCCCCTTATGGAAGGTTGCATAATCGCCCGTTGGTGTGCGCGTGCCTTGACCTCCGCTCGAGCAGCGTGCAATCAAAACCGACTGATCGCCTTCAAATGCTGTGACCAATTGTGCATCGGTATCCACATAAATATGTTTGTCGTCATCGGGGACATCAATGGAAAGCTGCGTCAACTCATCGTCCGGGACGAGGCGCATGTCCTGTGCAGAAACAAAAAATGACACATCCAAATGCTTATCGTAGATTTTGTACCAAATCGTTTTCTCGTATTTATTGATTGCCACATCCGTAACCCAATGTGTTGTCCGATAGTAGACGCGATAGGCTTTATCTGACCAATAGGCAGAATCGACCCGAGGATCACTGAATGGCACGGTGATCTCTCCCAACTGTCCGGCGCTTGAAACTTGATAAACAGGTTGTTGGTAATTCGTTTCCACGGGTTGAAAATAACCCGAGTAGGCATAGCCGCCGTTGATCTTGAACCATGTTTTATCAAATGGATTGCCAAAACCGAAATCGCCTTTCTCCTGGCCGGTCACGCTCACTACTTCATCGCGTTGGAAAACATATTGTTGATTGGCCTTGAAGGATGGCTCGTCGAATAATTGGATTCCACCGAAGGCCACGCGCGCTTGCGTGACCGATGAAGCAAAAGCTTCCTCTAAACGCAGCTCGGATATAAACAGTCCAAGCAAACCAGCACTTGAAAGTTTGAGAAAATTACGGCGGGATAAACCAGTAATGGGTTTCACAGTATACCTATGTCATTGCTCATCAAAGACTCACATTGACGTTCAATTCTATTCCATAATCTGCACTTGCGTGCCTCGATGCAAGACGTCATACGCGAACACCTCTTGCGGTGCGACAACCGGTTTCGTCCAGCGGAAAAGCCATTTCGCCGCGGACGGCGATAAGTTAACGCATCCATGCGAATGCGGATGACCGAAATCGTTGTGCCAATACGTTCCATGCAATGAAATGCCGCTCTCAGTTATATACATCACCCACGGCACGCCGGGCAGGTCATATCCATCGGATGTGATATCGCCGGCCGCCATGTGGCGCGTCGGACGTTTGTGATAAGTGGTGAAGGAACCAGTCGGTGTACTATAAGTTCCGTTACTAAAGATGCCACCGCTCGCCACGCGCGTGACAAAGACCGGATCAGCGTTTTCATAAGCGAACAGCAACTGATCGTTTAGATGCACTTCAATCCGCTTTTGGGCATCGGGAATATTCGCAGAGAGCGGAGCCAACTCATCGTCTGAAATGATGCGCAGATATTCGCCCGGCACATAGTAAAGTTGGTTCCATTTATCGTCGAGGATTTGATACCAAATCTTACCATTCTGCTTATTTGTCACTGCTCGCTTAATCCAATGCACGCTTTCGTAATATAGCCGATATCCAAATGGCGAAGTGCTATCGGGCTCATCCAACGCATCCGTGAATGGCACACTGACCTCGCCGAGGATGCCGGTTTTTGGAATCTCCAATGTGGGCGTGTTCAAAATTGTTTGCACGGGCTGAACATTGCCCGAATAAGCATAGCCTTCGTCGCCGATTTGATACCAAACGCGATTATACGCGGTTTGATCATCGCTGATTGTGACATTGGTAATTGGCAGAACGAGATCGCGCCAAAACATTTTGACCTGATTGCCTTTGAGTGATGGCTGGTCATACGTCCAAAGCAGATTCGTTGTGACGCGTCCTTCTTGGGAAGCAAAAGCATCATCGAAAAAAGAATGGAGCGGCAGACTTGACACAACTAAACCCATCAAACCCAGGCCGCTCAATTTAAAAAAATCTCGGCGCGAAAATGTCGCATTCATTACATCATCAATGTTATATCACCTACCAATAAATAGAAGATGATAATTTTTGTTGCGTTTTGTTTAAGAAACATCACCTTTGCTTGCGCCCCAGAATCTCTGCAAAGATTCCGCCAGCAAAGCATGTTCGGGCTTTTGTAGATCTTCATCTTGCGTAAATAATTTTTGCGCCTGTTCGCGCGCCTTCTCAATCATCGCCACATCGGTGATGCTTGCCATGCGTAAGCCCGTTGCATACCCTGATTGACGCGTTCCCAAGAATTCTCCAGGACCGCGCTGCTTTAGATCGAGTTCGGCCAGCACAAAGCCATCATTCGATTGCGTCATAGCCTGCAAGCGCTCATTCTCAGTCGCATTTTCATGCGATGGGATCAACAAACAATAGGATTGCTCCGAGCCGCGTCCGACGCGGCCGCGCAGTTGATGCAATTGTGCCAGACCAAAACGGTCTGCGCCTTCGATCAACATCACGGTTGCATTCGGCACATCCACACCCACTTCGACGACGGTGGTTGAGACCAAAATATCGTACTGTTTCTCGCGGAACTTCAACATCGTCTCATCTTTTTCATCGGGCTTCATGCGTCCATGCAAAAGTCCGAGTTTGAGATCAGGAAATATTTCTTTCGATAGAACTTCATAATCATCCACGGCGGCGCGCAAGTCTTCCAATTTTTCACTCTCTTCGATGAGCGGATAAATAATAAAAGTTTGTCGCCCTTCTTTGATTTGTCCGCGAATCAAAGTATAAGCGCGCTCGCGTTCTTGCGGACGAAGCACATAGGTGTTGATGGGTTGCCGACCCACCGGCATCTCATCCATCACTGATAAATCGAGATCGCCGTAAACGGTCAACGCTAATGAACGCGGGATTGGCGTGGCGGTCATCACCAGCAAATGCGGATTGGTTCCCTTGGAACGAAGCTCCGCGCGCTGTTCAACGCCAAAGCGATGTTGTTCGTCAATAACCGCAAATTGCAAATCTTTGAATTGAACCGGTCCTTCAATGACCGCATGAGTGCCAATGACAATTTTGATTGAGCCATCGGCGAGTCCAATGCGGATCGCTTCCTTCTCTGACTCAGCCGTGTCACCAACCAATAAGCGAATCTCATTCGGTTGCATGATTCTGTTTTCGCCTGCCAGCAAATTAATGAAAGTGCGATAATGCTGTTCGGCGAGGATACCGGTCGGAGCCATGATGGCGGCTTGCGCGCCATTGGTTGTTATCATCGCGGCAGCTAATGCGGCGACAACTGTCTTACCAGAACCGACATCGCCTTGTAGGAGTCGATTCATCGGCTTGCCCGAATCGAAGTCGGTGCGAATATCAGTGACGGCGCGTCCCTGGGCATTTGTCAGCGTGAAAGGAAGACTCGTTAAACGCGCGCCCAGCCAATCGTCTGAGATAGGGAAGCGACGCGCTTCCACTTGTTTCCAATCACGCTTCTGCCGCAGTACGCCCATCTGCAAAAAGAAAATTTCATCGAAGGCTAAACGTTCGCGCGCGGTCTTTAACAAATCTTGTGTATCGGGAAAATGAGCTTGCAATAAAGCTTGTCCCAACGGCATCAGCCGCGCATCATTGAGCGTGGATTCAGGCAACGAATCAACAACAGCGGGCGCCCAATACGTGACGACTTGATTCATCAGATTGCGAAGCCACTTCTGCGTAATCTTTGCCGTGAGCGGATAAATGGGCACGATGCGATTGGTGTGCAGATGCTCAATGTCCACCAGTTCCCAATCGGGTTGGTTCATCACGAGGCGACCAAGATATTGCTCGACCGTTCCTGAAACAGAAATCTGCATTTCTTCTTTGAGTCGATTTGCCATCCAGGGTTGATTGAACCACGAGAGTTGCAACGCGCCAGTGCCATCGCTGAGAATAGCTTCAATAATGGAAGCTGAGCCGCCATGAATCGGCCGCGTATGCACCGACTGGATCGTGCCGATCACTGTTATCTGCTCGCCGTACCATAAACTCTTGATCGGCTTGAGTTGCGAATAATCTTCGTAACGGCGCGGAAAGTAATAAAGCATATCGCCGAGCGTTTGCATTCCAAGTTCTGCAAGCGTTTGCGCGTGGCGCGGTCCAACGCCTTGAAGGACCGTCAAAGGCGCGCTGAGCGCGGCAGGAGTTTGACTATGCTTTGCACCGGGAATTGATTCTGAACGCGGCTGCGCGACCGGATGTGGTCTAGGTTGTTCTTGATGACGCGATTCGGTCGCTTGAGCTTCACTGCGCGGTTTAGGTTGTTCCGCCGTTGGTTGGGATTGCCGTTGCGCGGGATGCGGTCTGGGTTGAGATTGCTGAGGTCTTTGCTGTGGTCTTTGCTGAGTCTCAGGATATGTATCGCCGATTCGTTTCCACAAGCCCTTCAACACATCGGCACGGGACAGCGGACTGAGTCCATCATACGAGCGGAGTTGCTGCTCGACGGCTTGAATCACTTCCTCGTTGATGCCATCGGCGCGCGCTTCAGCTGCCCAGAAGTCGAGCATCTTTGCCAAGCCGCCGATAATGGCGGTGTTGCTATATCCGTTCTCGTGTTCGAGACGGAAGAATTTACGGAGTTTCTCCAATGAGGATTGCATGGGAGTTATTTTATCATGCCAGAGACATTACCCCCGAGGTTTATCTCATTTTTTCACCGCCGCAAAGCCCAATCCATTCGGTCCCACATGCGTACCAATGGCCGTGGTTACGTTGACCATCAAAATATCACGCGGCAGGGATTGACTCATTTCATTCATAATCTGGTTTAGAAATTCGCGGGCGCGGGCTTCCGCGCCGGTGTGCAAAATGGCAAGCCGTTCGAGGCTTCCATCTGTTCTCATAATAGACATCATACGGGCATTTGCCTGCTTGGTTGTCCGCACGGCGCGGATGGCTTTGACTTCACCATCCGCCAATTCGACAATCGGCTTGATGCTTAATAAACTTCCCAACAAAGCAATCGTGCTTGGCACGCGTCCACTACGGCGTAAGTATTCCATCGTGTCCAACGCGGCAAAGACTCGCAGACATTTGCGAGTTGCTTCAATGGCAGCGAGTGCGGCTTCGAGTTCATCCTCGGCGGATTTGGCGGCGGCCAATACCTGAAAGCCAAGTCCAAGTGAAAGCGACAAACTATCAATGACAGTTACACGATTGGGAAACTCTTTCGCGGCTTGTCCTGCGATGTTGACCATCGAAGTCAGTTGTCCCGCGGCGTGAATGGAAATCACATGATCACAACCGTTATCCAATAATTTTTGATAGCGGACTGCAAATTCCCCAATCGAAGGCGCGGCAGTTGTCGGCTGTATTTTGAAATCAGGCAATCGTTTATAAAAATCGTCGCGCGAGATGCCGTTTCCATCCGCAAGCTCTTTTCCTTCGATAATCAAAATAGACGGCACAACTTCAAGCTGATATTGCTCGACGAAAGATTGTGGAAGATCACAGGTGGAATCGCTAACAATACCCAGTTTCATATGGCAAGCATTCATTGCGAGTCTTCGAGAAGCCATCTCCTCGCAAAGACATCATTCCACTGAAATAATAAACTGATAATGCGGTTGCCCGCCATCCTGCAATTCAATTTCTTGACTCGGATATGCCTCGCGCACCACATCCACGATCCGATTGGCATCGCTTTGACTAATTCCTTCCCCATAATAAAGTGTGATGAGTTCTTTTTCCTCGGCTTTGGCTTTCTTAAGAAAACCCATCACACCGTCTTCGATGGATTTCGAGGAAGCCACCAGCTTGCCATCCAGCAATGTAATCACTTCCCCTTGTTTTACGTTCACGCCATCCATTTCCACCGAACGCGTCGCCACTGTGATTTCGCCGGTCGTGACTTCACTTAAAGCTTTGGTCATCTTCTCCGAAACGGAAGCCAATTCGCCATCCGGGTTATGAGCGAGCATCGCCGCCAATCCTTGCGGAACTGTCCTGCTCGGCACCACTTCCACTTTTTTCACCGTCACTTCCTTGGCTTGATTGGCGGCTAGAACAACGTTCTTATTATTTGGAAGGACAATGATTTTATCCGTGGGTAGATTTTCGAATGCTGCCAAAATTTCCTGAGTGGATGGATTCATGGTTTGTCCGCCGTTGACAATGGCGGCCACACCTAAACTGGCAAAAATGCGGCTCAGGCCGGGTCCAGGCGAAACCACTACAACCGCGATTTGATTTGGTCCCACATTCGTCAACTCAAGTTTTGTATTCTTCGTCCTAGCGTCCATCTCATCCATTTGCGCGGTGAGATTCTCCATGGCGACCTTAGTGATGGTGCCAATGCCCATGATGTAGTCAATCGGCTCGTAACGTTTGTCGAGTGGAACATGGATGTGCATACGATACATTCCGTCACCTTCGCCCACCTGAATGGACGTGCCCATCTCTTCGAGTTTGGTATAAAATTTTTGCAGTTCAAATTGCCCACCAGGGAAAAAATCCACCACAACTTCGTAATCCTGACCATCTTCCACTTCCTGCATGGCTTCCTCGAAGTTCAATGAAGATAGCGGTTGAGCTGTTGCCAGCGGCGCGTCGAGCGGTTCACCGTAAATGTACCGCAGCATTCCCTCGAGAAGAAAAAACAGTCCTTTGCCACCCGAGTCAACAACGCCCGCCTGCTTGAGAATCGGAAGCAATTCTGGCGTCTGATTGACAGAAGCATCCGCAGCGGGAACACATCGTGCCAGAATATCAATTGGATCCTGCACTTCAGCTAAAGCGGTTTCTGCCGCGCTTGCCGTGTCCTTCGCAACCGTTAGAATCGTTCCCTCCACCGGCTTGACCACACCTTTATATGCAGTGTCGCGCGCCTCCATAAGTCCGCGCACAAACACATCTGCATCAAGGATCGCTAAATCCTGAGTTGCACGTGCAAAGCCGCGCCATAACTGCGAAAGGATCACACCCGAATTACCACGTGCGCCCATCAGTGCGCCTTTGGCAACCATGGCGACCATTTTGCCTGCGTGCTTCTCGCCTGAGTCTTTAATCTCGTTCCATGCAGAAGTCATGGTGAGCATCATGTTCGTTCCGGTGTCACCATCCGGTACAGGAAACACATTCAATGAATTGACAGTTTGCTGATTAGTTTTAAGCCATATCAATCCAGCTTCGACGAGACGCTTGACCGCCTGACCGTCCAATGGCTTGGTACGCAGTTTCTCGACACGAACCGTATCAATACCCATTAAGTTTTATTTTCCTAATCGTTATTGCTCACGCGCAGTCCCGCCACGTGAATGTTGATTTCGTGAACAGGCATTCCCAAAGTCTTTTCAACATGGAACTTCACTGTGTTGGAAACACTATCCGCCACCGAAGTAATGCGTGTGCCATATTCAACAATGACATAAATATCAATATCAATATTCTCGCCGTCATACCGCACTGATACGCCGTGTGCCGGTTCGTGGGTGATGGTCTGCGCCAGGCCCTCCACTAGATTTTTCGGCGCGACTCCCACCACACCGTAGGATTGAAGCGTGGCATGATAAGCAATCGCCGCAACAGCGTTGGGAGAGATATGGATCCCGCCCAGAGATGTAGTTTCTTCGCCCATAGGTTCCTCTTGCTCCATTTTACTGCTTCTTATAACACCCAAAATGAATTAACGAATTGCATTTCTGATAGCAAAACTCCGTTGATGCCGTTTGTATTTTTGTGGTACAATGCCCTGCCTGTAAAAACAGGAAAGCATTCGGAATCATTGCAAGAAAGGATCGTGTACGATGGCTAAGTGTGCAAACTGCGGCAAGACAACCACCTTTGGACATAACCGTTCATTCTCTCAGCGCGCCACCAACCGGGATTTCAAACCCAATCTGCAAAAAGTGACGCTCATGAAGAACGGCCACAAGGTTAAAAAAGTGCTATGCGCCAAGTGCATCAAAGCGCTGGGAAAATCAGCAGCCTAAGCCCGCATATATTGTCTTCCCCTTATCAAAGGTCACGGCACATTTCGAGCCGTGATTTTTGTTTAAGCATTTATAGCAATGCCCGTAAGGCATTGACTCCTGCTTCAATCCCTTTTGGATAATTGAATATCGCACTGGCCGAGACAAAAGCATTGGCACCCGCATCTTTCAAGGCCGGCAAAGTTTCTATTGAGACGCCGCCATCCACTTCAAGGTAAGCCTGCGAATGAATCTCATCCAGCTTTCTGCGAATCTGTGCAACCTTTGAAACGGTTTCCGGCATAAAAGCCTGTCCCGAAAAGCCAGGGTTGACGGTCATCACGAGCACCAGATCGGCCAAATGCAAAACCGGTTCAATCTCCGAAACCGGCGTGGCAGGATTCAAAGTTACACCAGCCACACAGCCCAGTGACTTGATCTGCTTCAGCGTCTCTGGCAAATGTGGACAGGTTTCAACATGAACCGTTAAATGCGAAGCACCTGCTTTGGCAAACGCTTCGAGATAACGTTCCGGTTTTTCGATCATCAAATGGACATCCATGGGAAGTTTGGTGGCGCGTTTGAACGTTGCAACCAGAAACGGACCCATTGTTATATTGGGGACAAAATGACCATCCATCACATCCACGTGAATCCAATCCACGCCCGCGGCTTCGCAGGCGCCGATGGATTCTTTCAAACGAAGAAAATCAGCAGAGAGAATGGATGAAGAAATGAAATATTTGCTCATTGTAGAAATCGCGTGTAACGCCTCCGGCTTTGCCTGCATTGATCTTGTCATCGCACTCCTATTTTATCGGCGGATTTATATTAAATAAAACCCACATCCAAAACGGGATCAGACCGCCCACCGCGATCAGCGCCAGCAAACCTAAACCAACGGCCAGCCAGTCAATGTTCAGAAGCAATGAGTCCGCTTCGGGTTCGGCTGATCGAGGCGTACGCTCTTCTTGCCCAACAGGCGCACGTGCAGTCTCAGATACCGTTGTCGGGATGGGAGTCGAAATTGGTTCATCGCGTTGGGTCCCGAATTTCATCAACACGCGGCCAAGCTGATCCGCAGTGCGATAGCGTGCGGATGGCTCCTTCGATAAAACTTTCAAGATGATCTCTTCGAGCGCTTTTGGTAAATCGGGAATATATTCACTGGGCGGAATCGGTTTGGCTTCCATGTGCAAATGAGCCAGCTCTTCAACCGTGGATGCAGTAAAAGGAAGCGTGCCTGTCAACATTTCATAAAGCACAATGCCGAGCGAATACACATCGGATGCCGGGCTAAGCAATTCCCCCGCCGCTTGTTCCGGCGAGAAATATTGCGGCGATCCCCAAACCACATTCGTGTGTTCTCCGAGGCCTATGCCTGCCATTGCGCGCGCAATTCCAAAATCAGTCACTTTGAGACGATTATCCGGCGTCACCAGCATGTTGTGCGGTTTGACATCGCAATGGACAAGTCCGGCGCGATGGGCATAACCAATTCCAGAACAGGCTTGAACCATCAACGGAATGCATTCCTCGACCGTGAAGCGGCCGCGCTGACGAAGCAGGGATTTCAAATCCTTACCGGGAACCAGTTCCATGACGATGAAGAGTTGGCCGTTATCGTTGCCGAAATCATATACGGTGACGATATTCGGATGTGAGAGATTGCCCGCGGCACGCGCTTCATTCCGAAATTGATTTTCAAACTCAGGATTCTTGGAATGATCCTCGCGCAAGACTTTGATCGCAACATAACGATCCAGCATGATATCGCGAGCGCGATAAATCTCAGCCATGCCGCCGGAAGCAAATTCTTCCAGAAGTTGATAGCGATTGAGAAGTAGATGGCCTTCATTTGTTTCAGGCATCTCTAAAATTATACCCCACCCGTTATAATCCATTCATGCGCAAAGGCTTGCTTCTTTATAATCCCGCTGCGGGACGAATTCCTGTCCGTCCGTTTGTGCGCGGTATTGTACGCCCGCTCACTTCATCGGGGTGGCAGATCGAAGTTGCCGAAACATTGAGCGGACGTCACGCCACACAAGTGGCGCGCCAGGCTGCAGTCGAGAAATATGACGCGGTATTCGCAATCGGCGGGGATGGAACGGTCGGTCAAGTCGCCAGCGGGTTGATGAATTCAGAAACCGCTTTGGCAGTTTTGCCCGCCGGAACGATGAACGTTTGGGCAGCCGAAATGGGCATCCCGGTTTTCGATTGGTTTCATAACCGGGCGCTGCAACAAAACGCGCACCTGCTTGCCAACGCAAAAACCTATCGCGTGGATGTTGGAAGTTGCAACGAGCAGGTGTTTTTATTATGGGCGGGCATCGGTCTCGACGCCATCATCATTCATCAATTGGAGCCGCGCCCGCGCTTCGCTAAATATGTTTCGGTGCCGCAATATTTTGCGGCGACAGTTTGGAATGCGGCGACCTGGCATGGCATGGATTTGCGGGTGTGGGCAGACGATCAACAAGTGGATGGACATTATCTTTTAGCAGTCGCGACCAACATCCGAAGATATTTTGGAGGCATCGCCGTGCTTTCGCCAAACGCCTATATAGATGATGGCGAAATGGACATGTGGTTGTTCAGCGGCGACAATATCGCTGTTGCCTTTCGCCATTTCGTAGACCTTTTTGCGGGCCGCCTTTTAACCAGCGATCAGGCACGGCGCTTGCCGTTTCATTCCGTCCGCGTGGAATCGGAAATACCCTTTTCGATGCATATGGATGGCGAACCCTTGCTTGGCGGAACCAAAGCCGAGATCACAATCCAAAAGCAAGCATTGAGAGTCATTGTTCCCTCAAAAGCGTTAGAATTGTTAAAGGAACAACGAGAATGAAACGCATCATCGAATTCATCGCAGGCAATCCGTGGAGCTTTTTGCTCGCGGCTCTTCCATTGACTCTCGCCGCGCAGATTTTGCATTGGCCGCCGGTCGCGATCTTTATCTGCGCTGCGTTGGCCATCATTCCATTGGCCGCCTACATCGGTGAAGCGACGGAAGACTTGGCTTCTTACACCAATCCGCGCTTCGGCGCGCTATTGAATGCAACCTTTGGCAACGCCGCAGAATTGATCATCACCATCGCGGCGGTCAAAGCGGGATTGATCGAATTGGTCAAAGCCTCGATCACGGGTTCGATCATCGGCAACCTTTTATTGGTTTTGGGGTTTTCCATGTTAACCGGCGGTCTTCGTCATGGCACGCAGATATTCGACAAACGTAGTGCCGGCCGCAATGCGATTCTGCTTGTGCTGGCGGTTGTCGCCCTGGTCATTCCCTCAGCCTGGAGTTCAAGCGATTGGAACGGAAGGCAATCCAAAAGTCGAAGCGTTAAGTATCGGTGTGGCGATCATCATGATCGTGTTATACGGCCTTGGCCTGTTCGAACATCGAATGTTAAAGAAAGTCCGTTGTCGCAACAATTATCAAGAAGCGATTTACCCGGCTGGACTTTGAGTCAGGCGCTGATCATTTTAGTGCTAACTACTTTGGGCGTGCTTTGGTTGAGCGAAACCCTCGTAGGCGCAACCCAGGCCGTGGTCGCAAGTTCCGGGGTTTCGGAATTTTTCCTCGGTATCATTCTCGTGCCGATCATCGGCAACGTGGCCGAGCATCTTGTATCGGTGCAGTTGGCGCTCAAAAACAAAATAGAGCTGAGCGTCGAGGTCGCCACATCCTCAAGCCTACAGATTGCGCTTTTTGTCGCGCCCCTATTGGTTTTTATCAGTCTCATGCTGGGTCATCCGTTGCAGCTCATTTTCAATCGCTTCGAGTTGCTGGCAGTTCTTACTGCGGTGGTTGTCTCCGCGCTGGTTTCATCCGATGGCGAATCAACATGGCTTGAAGGCGCGGGGTTATTAGCCGTTTATTTAATTCTTGGACTTGGGTTTTTTCTTTTGCCATGAACCAAAATAAATTATTAAATCTTTGGACCATTCTCGGATCCTTTGCCTGCGCGGGATTCCTGTTGATCGCTACGTGGCTTGGAATCGGATGGGCCCATCCGCATCCCTCTTCGACGGCGGGCTTTGTCGCCGCAGATCTAACCGTTATTCCCCTGCCATCTGCCACCGTTCAAGTTCCCACGCCGACGATTAATGCAAGCCTGGCCGCGTCGCTGACCGCACAACCGAATCAAATCGCACTCAACACTTATGTCCAAATCAGCGGCACCGGCACGGATGGGTTGCGTATCCGTTCTGCGCCGGGCCTCAACAGTGATACAGTCTTTCGCGGCGACGAATCGGAAACGTTCATGGTGAAAGACGGACCAAAACAAGCCGATGGATATACTTGGTGGTATCTCGTTGCGCCATATGATAGTACACGTGCAGGCTGGGCTGCCGCGAATTATCTGGCAGTCGTGCCGCCGCCAACACCTTCACCCTAACTACAGGATATCAAAATGAACAACGAAAAACCAACCAACATCAATGTCAATAAAAAAACGCACGAGTTCACCATCAATTGGGACGGTGGGCACGTCAGCGTTTATCCGTTTGGATTATTGCGCGCCGCCTGTCCCTGCGCCTCCTGCCGCGGCGGACACGAGAACATGAAGTCCGAACCGGATGCGGAAGTGTTCAATGTTCAACTAGACGATTCGCCGATGACACGAATTAACGATGTCAAGGCCGTTGGTTCGTACGCGTTGACCATCATCTGGGAAGACGGCCACGATTATGGAATTTATAACTGGCATTATCTGCGCGCCTTATGTCCATGCGAAGAGGATCGAAAGAAGTATGGAAGATAGTAACAAAACCCATCTTAACCAACTCACATCCTTTAAAGATATAAATGAGATTTTAAAATTTTTTACTTCGGGGGCCATATTTATTTTCAAAAAGAATCTGATCGGCACCTATCTCACAGGTTCGCTTTCCTATGGAGCATTCCATTATGACAGAAGCGACATTGACCTCACCGTAATTCTGAATAATCCCATTTCCTTAGTTGAACTTGAAGCTATAAAAAACTTTCACAAACAAATCGAGACAAAATTCAACAAGTGGGCAAAACGACTTGAATGCACTTACACGCCTATTGAAATGCTTCCAAGCATTCTTCCGCCTAAAATACCACGGCCGTGGTATTGGGGCGGTGATGGATTTCTTTATGAAGAAGCGCTGTATGGAAATGAATGGATCATAAACAATTACCTTTTATATAATTACGCTATTCCTTTAATTGGTCCGGATTTCAAAGAGTTGACCGGTCCTATTGACATTGAAGAAGTCCAAAAAGCTTGCGTTCGAGACTTGTTTACCGAATGGGAACCTAAGATTACGAAGAAAAACTGGCTTGACGACAGTCATAATGAATCTTATTTTATATTGAACTTGTGTCGAATTCTATATACTGTGATTTGCAAATCCGCCGGTTCAAAAGACGCAGCAACCTCATGGGTAAAAAGCAAATATGGAGCATGGGCAGACTTGATCAATTCTGCTGATCAATGGCATGAGGGGATCAAGTTAAACGTTCGAGAGAAAACAATTGAATTCCTCGGCTTTGTAATTGACCAAATTTCAAGAGCAGAAATATTTAATCAAATGCATGGTGAAATTAATAACATGCGTACACAACATGCTTAGTCATTTTTACGGCGTGCTGGTTGAAGCGGGAGTTTGAGTCAGAGCAGGCGTCGATGTAGATGCAGGAGTACCCGTTACATTGGCTTCCGTAGGCGTGACCGCTTGAGTTCCACTCCCTAGTGTGGGCGTTCCGGTGGTCAGCGCGTCCAGATGCTGAGTCGCATCGTGGCGCATTTGCGATGTCATTGCGTCCGAAGACATCGCAAGCAAAGACTGCCAGGCGGTAATCGCATCTTGCGGATCATCGCGCATCTCTTGAATCAATCCGGTCCAATAAAGCACCAGCGCCTTTTGCTGGTCGGTCTGGGCCAGCGCCTCAGTTGATCCGATGCGCAGGAAGGCATCGCCATAATGTCCCTCCACGTAGGAAACACGCATCAGTCCAAGAACTTCGCATCAAATGAACTCGGGGAAGAATTCGATTGCCTTGCGGATGTCGCTATCCGCCGAATCAATGTTATTCAATTCGAGATACGAAAGCCCACGATAGAGGTAGGCTTGCCGTTGAGCGGGATCGAGCGCAAGTGCTTGAGTCGATGAAGTGACTGCATCCTGATAATCCCCTGTCTTTTCATAGGATTTCCCCAGCAAAGCATACGCGCTTCCATTTGTCGGATCATAGGTAATATAGGTATCAAGAGGCTTGATCGCATCGGAGTATTGGGCGTTTGCAACATAGGCCTGTCCGAGGACAAGATAAGCCGGTAGAAGCGTCAGATCGGTTTGGTTCGCTTGTTGGGCGGAAGTGAGTCCCTTATCAACATTTCCTTGTGCCAGATACGCGCGGGCGTAACTCAATTGGACAAGCGCAGAATTCGGCATCCGCTTCTTGGCCGCGTCGAGGTCGCTGATAGCCAAGTCGGGCTGATTATGATATAGATAATAATTGGCGCGTTCGAGATATACCTCACCGTAATTAGGATCATCTTGAAGAGCGGTGCTTAACAACTGTGTTATATCGGTATTGGGATCTCGAAGCAAATTGACACGCGCCATTCCAAGATATGCGGGAGCAAAATTTGTGTCAATGTGAAGCGATAAAGTATACGCGTCCAGTGCGTCTTTAATATCGCCCTGCAAACGGTAAGCCTCACCGATGTCATAGGGGATATCAGGAGCGGTGGGC
Source organism: uncultured Chloroflexia bacterium (assembly GCA_963783295.1). Lineage (GTDB taxonomy): Bacteria > Chloroflexota > Anaerolineae > Anaerolineales > Villigracilaceae > Fen-1038. The sequence continues at coordinate 48,443 of CAWAMX010000013.1, forward strand.
TCTAGCAATTCAATCTGCTGCATGTTTGCAATGTATGTGCCCCAATCACCCTTCTGATACGCGGCTTCCGCGACGTTATATTGATCCTCAGATTGCGGCGAGAGCGGCGTATTGACATAAACCGGAGTTGCAGTATAGAAAATACCAAGAGCAGCTGCCAATGAAATGGAATTGGCGGATGTTGAAATAGGTTGTGAGGTCTCATTGACAAAAGTTGGGGTGAGAGTAAAGGTAGGCGAAGGGCCAGCAGTATTGGTATTAAATACGCGAAAAAACGAACTGGCATTCTGGCGCGGAAACATGATCAAGCCGGCAGCTGCCAGCCCCACAACAATAATTCCGGCCACAATAACGAGCGCCAGCCGCGCCACAGGAGTGGAGGAGGTGCCCTTCGACTGAGGCTGTTCATGGGCCAATAAAAGCTTCTCTTCCCACGCACGTGCGCGATTGAGTGGGAATGGATGAACATCTTCATCGGGCGGAATCGCACCGAGCAAAATTAGACCGCGTTTGGCAGATGCATTTTCAGGGTCGAACTTGAGCGCGGTTTGCAGACAATAGATTCGTTCCTTGTTCGTTTCCACCGCAGCGCTCATCCAAACCCAATAGGTCGCGTTGTTTTGATCCGCTTTCAATAGGCGCGTCAGGATATCTTTGGCGCGGGCCTTATCGCCCGCGCGCAAAGCGCTGACCGCATCTTGAAACATGGTATCTTGACCAGTATCCTGAACCGCTTCTTCGGCCATAAATTGATTTTAGTATAGTGGTGGGAAAGAGACAAGTGGGAAAAAGATCCATGCAACAGGAAACCTCATCTTGTTAAATAAAAACGTTCCGCTCGGAGAATTGAATTCCAAGCGGAACGTTTTTCCAAATCATCTTTCGATTTACTCTACATAAGCATCTTCGCCAAAGAGTCCTTCATCCAAACCAGCTACTTCGACCTCCTCAGGCACGCGGACAGGTGTAATCAGATTCACAACCCTGAGGATAATGAAGGTCAGCACGAAGGTGTAGGCAACGGCGAGCGCCGCTCCAAGCAATTGAATCAGGAATTGATGAACGTTACCTTCGATTAATCCGCTGACTTTGTTCACCGCGGCTGCCGCAAATATACCAACCAAAATCGTACCAAGCGCTCCGCCCACACCGTGGACACCCCAAACATCCAAGGCGTCATCCCAATCCATTTTTTCACGCAGCATGACCGCGCTATAGCAGACGAGAGAGCAAACGATGCCGATTACAGCCGCCGCCCAAGGCTGGACAAAGCCAGCCGCCGGGGTGATTGTTACCAATCCAGCAACTGAACCAGTCATGGCGCCAACCATGCTGGGTTTCCCGTTACGGGTCCACTCAATGATCATCCATGTAATCATGGCCAAAGAGGCTGCAATATCTGTGTTCGCAAAGGCCACAGCCGCCAGTGCATTCGATCCCAAGGCACTGCCGCCATTGAAGCCAAACCAGCCAAACCACAAAAGGGCCGCGCCCAACGCGACATAAGTGACATTGTGAGGAAGAGGCTTTTCACCTTTCTTGAGCTTACGTTTGCCAATGACCAAAACGGAAGCCAAGGCAGCAAAGCCAGCACTAGTATGCACCACGATGCCGCCCGCGAAGTCTGCGAATCCCATTTGAGAAAGGAATCCTCCGCCCCAAGCCCAGTGCGCCATCGGCGTGTAAACAAGGATACTCCAGAGCACGAGGAAGATTAAGTAACTTTTGAAGCTAACGCGATCCGCGAACGCGCCGGTGATCAACGCCGGGGTGATAATCGCAAACATTTCCTGAAATACAAAATACGCCATCAGTGGTATGGCTTGCGTGGAGCCCGGAATTGTCATAGTGGCTGTTAGAACTCCCCGCAGGCCAAAGTACTGGGTGGGATCCCCAATGAAGCCGCCTATGTCTTTGCCGTACATCAGGCTGAATCCGCCAAAGACCCAAATAATAGTGACGATACCCATCGAAACAAAGCTTTGCATCATGATCGTCAAGACGTTCTTGCGGCGTACCAAGCCACCGTAGAAGAACGCCAGGCCTGGGGTCATCAACATAACCAGAGCCGCACTAACAAGAACCAGGGCAGTCGCCCCAGTATCGATATTATTCATTCTGATCTCCTTAATAGAATTATTTGAAATGAAAGTGAAAACAATGGTTGCAGGCGATGCTTTGTTGTGAAGTTATCCCTTAATCGCCTCCTCTAAAAAGCTGTGGATTAAAAGGAAAAACGCTGATCTTCCAATAAGTAAGATTGAAGACCAGCGCCTGTTATAGTGCCTGTCACGTTCAAAGTGGAGACCGTTAAATCCATTCGTCTTGCTCCATTGCCAGATAAGGAACGAATAAATTGTATGACAACCCGTCGGCTTGTCAAGAACAAATGGAGGAATGAAAGAAAGTCAGGAATAAAGTCAGGAAAAAACAGGATGAATTATCGTCACAGCGGCGATCACTCGTGAAACTCCTCGACTTGATAAATCAACACCTCCAGATGTTTATGACGCCACGTGTTGGGTGCAGCGCCCATCTTGTAACATAACTCATCCAGAAACTCGGCTTTACCGGGAATCTTCTCCCAAACTTGCGGCAAAAATGTGGCACGGCGCCAGCCATCACGCAGGATGACGCCATCCAGATTGGGATTCAATTTGGCGAGCAGATCATCCGCATCTTTATATTCGAGTCGCCGCGGGACCGTGAGGCGGGAGACTTCAATCTCAATTTGATTCAACTCTTTTGGCTGGACCGGCGGAAAGCGCGGGTCTTCCAACGCCGCGGCAACGGCATGTTCACGCACATCCAGTGCTAGTGGCTGATATGCTTCCAATGCGCCGATACAGCCGCGCAAGTCGCCGCGTACGGTCAGGGTCACGAACGAAGCGCCTGATTCGTGCAAGCATGGTGTCCATGTCACTTCATCCAGAGGTGGAAGTTTTTCGCCGCGCACGGCAAGTTCAAGCGACTGACGCGCAATATGAAGCAGTGTCTGCTTCTCTTCCGGAGTCAATTTATCGTTCATAATTCCTCCAGCATTTCATGCAAGAAACATCAGGACATACGCTGATACTGGCGGTTGTGATAAATAAGCGGCTGGCCCTCAAACTGCCTCGCCGCGACCACTTCTCCGATAAAGATGATGCTGGTTCCCGCCTCAATAGTTTGGCGGACGCGGCAATCGAAATATGCCAATCCACCTTTAATAAGCGGCGCGCCGGTGTCGAGCGTTTCCGTTTCAATGCCGTCCATGCGATCCTTCATATCATCTGCGCGCCCCGCAAAATGATCAGAGATTTCCTTTTGCTCTGCAGAAAGCAGGGTCACACCAAAAGCCTGGGCGCGGGAAACAAGCTCGGAAGTGCGCGTTGTTTTTTGTAACGCTACCATAAGCAGCGGCGGATCAAGCGAGATGGAAGTAAAAGAGCTGACAGTCATTCCATGTTGCTCATTTTTATGCGCCGCGGTAACAATGGTTACGCCGGATGCCCAGAGGCGCATGGCTTGCCGTACTTGTTCGGGTTCGATGTGTGTCGTCATATTTTTCATCATACTTTCTAGGGTGGGCGAAGTCAAGATGAAAAATCGGTAAAAAATGCCCTTGTCTTTTACCGGACAAACTAGTACTATCGTGCAAACAAAATGGAAACTTCTTCCCAGCGGCGTCTTTCACGGAGGGCGCCGCGACGACGCCAATCAGTCAACGTCATCGCGCCTATATTGGGGATCGCGATCCTGCTGGCGACGCTTTTTACGTCTCTGTCGCCAACCAGTTTCTCTACAGCAACGCTTTCGGATAAATTGACTTTACTGTTGACCCCACAAGCCGTGAGCAACCCGATCATTCCGGTTGAACCTGCCCTGCGGATTGGAATTGTCTCCGGGCACCGCGGTAACGATTCAGGCGCGGTCTGCACCGATGCCGACGGCAATGTCACATTGACCGAGGCGGATGTCAATTTCAAGATTGCCACCCTCGTTGTGCAAAAGCTGACCAAACTCGGATTTCAGGTGGATTTGCTCAACGAGTTCGATACGCGGTTGAACGGTTATCGGGCTGTAGCCCTCCTTTCCATTCATAATGACTCATGCCAATATATCAACCCGGAGGCGACCGGTTTTAAAGTAGCGGCCGCTTTGGATACGCGTGACGCCAACCGCGCCAGCCGCCTGTTAGCTTGTATGATAGACCGTTATCACAGTGCCACTGGTTTACCCTTCCATGCCAACAGCATCACGCCCGACATGACCAGTTACCATGCATTCAGTGAAATTGACCCCAATACCGTAGCCGCGATCATTGAAACAGGTTTCCTAAATCTAGATCAGGAAATCTTAACCCAGCATACCGATTTAGTGGCGGACGGGGTTGTCAATGGAATCCTTTGCTTTGTAAATAACGAAAATATCGAACCAACACCCATACCTACTGATACACCATGAAAACTCAATTTAATGATGCTCGTTTATCGGTTGAAAAAGCACGCGAAGCTCTTCGAAATGGTAATCAGACGGAAGCCCGTCAATGGGCGGAACATGCCGCGTCGCTCGCACCTGAAATGGAGGATCCGTGGCTGATTCTCGCAGCAATTGCCAGCCCGCGTGCCAGTATGGAATACGCCAAGAGGGCGCTGAGCATCAATCCGAACAGTGAACGCGCACGCCGGGGCGTGGATTGGGCAACCCAGAGATTGCAGGCATCGCCTCCGCAGGGGGACAATCCTTCGCCAGAATCAATTCCAGATAAAGCGGCACCTGTCAAAGGTCCGAATCGAGGCGATGGCAAATCTCCGTCGAAACGCAATCAACTATTGGCCGTTCTGTTATTTGGCATCGGTTGTATTATTTGTGCCGCAGTGGCGTGGTCTGCCTATTCGTCACCGCTACTAGCTTCCGTTATGAATCTGAACAATCCTGCACAACCACAAGCACATCCTCAAGTGTGGGCACAGGTCGAAATTCCAAAGCCGACATATATGCCTGTATCACTTGCAGAGTCTCAGGCAACGCCAACGCCGCAGTTATTGTTACAGCCGACAATTGAGCCAACTGAAGTGCCCGTTACATTGCCTACCGAAACACCCATACCGCCGCAAGCCCCCACCGACACACTCATGGCTCCACAAAATACAGAATTGCCTGCCAATACCAGTACTTCAATGCCAACCCAGCAGAATACCGAATCGGTGCCCACGCCCACACCGACCTATTCTGGTTCGATTTCGATGTCCATCGTGCCGGACACACCGACAGCGGGGAGTTTAACGAATGTACCGCTTCCAACAGCCGAATCGACCCCAGAAACAGAAGTCGCACCACAGGTGGCAGCGGGCAATGGCGTGCGCTGGATTGACGTGAATCTCACGCAACAGATGGTTTACGCATATCAGGGAGATGCAGTTGCAAACTCCTTCCTCGTTTCGACCGGCACATGGCAATATCCAACCGTGACCGGCCAATATCACATTTACGTCAAACTGCGTTACACAGATATGACCGGACCGGGATATTATTTGCCCAATGTCCCATACACCATGTATTTCTATCAAGGCTATGGCCTGCACGGAACCTACTGGCACCACAACTTCGGCACACCGATGAGTCATGGATGCGTCAACCTCAGAACTCCAGATGCGGAATGGCTCTATAATTGGGCTTCAGTAGGCACGCTGGTAAATATTCATTACTAACTTCGTTCGTTGGAGATCAAGGATGGTCAAAGCGCTTTTTCCCGGCACGTTCGATCCAATCCATTACGGCCACATCGATATCGCAGAACGCGCGGCGCGTCTCTTCGATGAGGTCATCATGGCGGTCTATGACAAACCACTCAAATCATTGATGTTTTCGCCAGACGAACGCATGGACCTGGTCAGGGAAGCCTTCAAGAAAAATCCCAAAATCAAAGTGACCGGCTACAGTGGGCTGACCGTGGATTTTTGCCGCAATGCAGGCGCACAAGTGATTGTACGAGGACTGCGCGTCTTTTCGGATTTTGAATTTGAATTCAGGATGGCATTGGCAAATCAGCGCCTCGCCACGGACATTGAAACGGTCGCGCTCATTACAGCGGAACAGCATACCTTTCTTTCTTCCAGCACTGTGCGCGAGATCGCCTCGTTGGGTGGAGATGTATCCAGTATGGTTCCGCCTTACGTCGAATCCGCATTGAAGCGCAAAATTCTGAGCTTGGGCGAATTGCATTCCCCTCCCAATGCCCTGCGAGATTGATATATAATAAGACATCACCGCCACGTGAGGTGGAGGAATTTATGGACATCCTGCAACTGATTGACCGTTTGGAAGAACTGTTCAACGACGCCAAGGCCGTTCCCTTTACTCATAATGTCGTTATTGATGAGGACCGCATGTTGGAAATCATTGACCAGATGCGGATCGTGATTCCGGACGAAGTAAAGAAGGCACAGCAGATCCTTGGTCAGCGCGACCGCTTTTTAGCTCAAGCTCAAGAGGAGGCGGATCGCACGATTGCGCTTGCGCGCGAAAAAGCCGAACAAATGGCCATGAAGGACAATATTGTTCTGGAGGCCCAACGCCGTGCAGAACAAATCCTCAACCAGGCTCGCGCCGACGCCGAAGCCACCCGCCGCGATGCAGATAATTATATTGTTGAAACACTTTTGAATTTGCAGGACCAAGTGGAAAAGACACTCAACCAAATTCAGAATGGCATCCGTGCAGTGCAGGACGAGCAGATGCAAAAAGGGATTCCCACTTCACCGCCCATATCTGAAAAAATTTCGAAGTGAACTGACTATAAAGAATCTCCCGCTTTGGACAAAGGCCTATAAGTGAGAAATGTAAATGTTCCAAATTGTTTTATCTCATTTCCAGGCGGCAGAGATTTTGCAAGCAAAATACGACAAGAAGTCATTTGTAACAACATCCACAGATTTGGGCATGACCTCGCTAGAGATGCCCATTCTTAAAGATGGGGTAAATTTTGCTGGGGGAGAAAGCCTTGATTGGAATCAAATCGAAGAGATATTTTCCAATAAAACTGCATGTTTCTGGGTTGAAGAAAATACACCCAAAATAATCAAGGGGTTTTCTGAGCTTTCAGAACGATATTACAGTCTAATGCCAACTGAATCTGCGCCAACCATGTTAATTTCTGGAATCCCAATGCATCGCATCAAGGGGACCAATCCATATCGCGATACCTTATCCAAAATAAAAGCGATTGCACCTATCCGGGGATATGTTCTTGATACCGCAACAGGACTGGGTTACACGGCCATAGAAGCCGCCAAAACCGCCTTGCAGGTAGTCACGATTGAACTTGACCCGCAAGCTCAGGAGATTGCACGATTGAATCCCTGGTCTCAGTCTCTTTTTGGTAATCCCAAAATAAAACAGATTATTGGCGACAGTTTTGAAGAAATCGAACAGTTTGAGATGGGATCATTTTCATGTATTATTCACGATCCTCCCACACTCAATCTGGCAGGCGAATTATATTCCCAAGAATTTTACAAACGGGCTTACCGCGTTTTAAAACAAAATGGACGAATGTTTCACTATATTGGAGATCCGGAAAGCAAAACGGGAGCACGCACTACTAAAGGAGTTGTAAACCGATTAAGAGAAGCCGGCTTTGAACGCATCGTATCTAAATCGGAGGCGTTTGGCGTGGTTGCATTTAAGTAAATTAGAATCCGTGATCAGAATGTTCTGAAACTAGAAGGGGACTAATGAATTCAATAATCGAAAAACGCCCTTTTGTGCAGAACATTTTAGAGCTGTATAAAACTAATTTCCAAATTCGAATGTTGGCATACCCGCAACATTCGTCTTCATGCGAAATATGCCGCCGGATTGCGGATATTTTCTCAGCGAAGCCGAGTCCATGCCAATACGAGCTGAAGTGATGAACAACTCATCCATATCGGCTCCGCCAAAAATGCAGGATGTGGTCTGCAAGGCAGGAACACCAAATTGTTCGAGCAATGTGCCATCGGGCTTCCACTGAGTGATGCGCGCACCGCCCCACATTGCGATCCAAAGGTCGCCGTTCATATCGGAAGTCATGCCATCCGGCCAGCCGAAGGTATCAGCAAAGTGAATGATGACGCGCGGATTGGCAATCTGTCCAGTCTCTAGATCGTAATCAAAGGCTTTGACATCTTTTGTGGGTGTATCAATAAAATACATGGTTTTGAAATCAGGCGACCACGTGATTCCATTCGAGATGCGAATATCCTTTAACAACCGTTTGACGCGTCCATCCACGGAAAGCGAATACAATGAACCGCTGGCCTCCTGTTCATTGTGATCCATTGTTCCGGCAACGAAACGTCCACGCGGATCACATTTGCCGTCGTTGAAACGATTATTGGATGGTTCACCTTTTGGAGAAGCGAGCGTGATCAATTTATTGGTATCCGGTTCAAAATTCCAGAAGCCAAAGCGCTGGGCAATGACCAATCCGCCGTCTTTGCGCGGAGCGAGACATCCCACGTAATCATCCAGTTGAATAAAAAGTTTTGATCCTGCATAGACGCGTTTTTCAAGGACATCCACCCAATATAGGGTTTGAGTCTTCGCATCCCAAGCGGGAGCTTCGCCGAGTGTGGCTTTAGCGTTATAAAAAAGTTCAGGAAGCATCATAGTTTTTAAGATTACCCCGTCGAATGGTTTCCGTCAAGACACCGATTGATCTTTAGTTAAGAATTAAACAGAAGAGACACAGCGCTGCTATGTCTCTTCTCATCTATCGATACTTCCAAGGTTATCCCCACCTCCAGCTTGTACCGTCTTTACTATCTTCAATTGTCACGCCAAGAGTTTTCAATTTGTCGCGGATTTGATCAGAGAGCGCCCATAACTTTTGTTTACGGACTTCACTTCGCACTTCGACAAGCAGATTGATGAATTTATCTGTATCACCGGAACTTTTCTTTTCCTGCAATTGCAAACCGAACACGCCGGTGAGTTCTCGTAATATAGCCTGTGCAGGTTTAAGTTGATCATCAGCCGCACCGTTATCGCGCGCGGTATTGATGGCTTTGACCAATTCATGCAGCGCGGCGAGCGCCAGCGGTGAATTGAAGTCGTCGTCCATTGCATTGACAAAGGATTGCCGAGTTGCTTCGGCCTGCGAAGTTAATTCAGCTACGCTTCCTGCGTGGATTCCTTTGACGTTGGGTTGAGCCGGTCGAAATCCGGATTTGATGCGGTCGAGACTTTTCTCCGCCGCGTCGAGCGTCTCATCGTTGAAGACCAGCGGTGCGCGATAGGCTCCATTCAACACCAACATACGCATCACGTCCGCACCGCGCTTCGACAAAAAATCCTTGATGCTAATGATGTTGCCGAGCGACTTCGACATCTTCTCGCCGCCGAGCTGCAACATGCCGTTGTGAATCCAAAAGCGTGCGAATTGCTTGCCCGTGAATGACTTGCTTTGAGCGATCTCGTTTTCGTGATGCGGAAAGATCAAGTCGTTGCCGCCGCCATGAATGTCAATTTGCTCGCCGAGTTCTTTAAGGTTCATCGCCGAGCATTCGATGTGCCAGCCCGGACGCCCCCTGCCCCACGGCGAATCCCATGCAGGCTCACCAGGCTTGGCAGCCTTCCACAGTGCAAAGTCCATCGGATGGTCTTTGGCTTCCTCGACTTCGATGCGCGCACCGGCTTGCATATCATCCAGTTTGCGCCCCGATAGTTTGCCATAATCGGGATCTTTGGTCACACGAAAATAAACATCACCGTTCGATGCCGCGTATGCATATCCTTTTTCGATCAAGCCTTTGACCATGGATTGAATCTCATTCATGGTTTGTGTTGCACGCGGATTGACGGTGGCAGGCAAAATATTTAAACCTTTAAGGTTCTGTGCATAATCATCAATGTATCTCTGCGCCAGCTTGAAAGGATCTTCTTTCAGTTGATTGGCGCGGTTGATGATTTTGTCATCCACATCAGTAAAATTCATCACGTGTTTGACTTTGTAGCCGCGATATTCAAGATAGCGGCGCACGATATCAAACACCAACGCCGACATGGCATGACCCACATGCGCATCATTGTAGACTGTGACGCCGCAGACATACATTCTGACAACGTTCGGCTCAAGGGTTTGAAAATCTTCTTTCTTGCGGGTGAGGGTATTATAGATACGTAACATAATTTCTTTTCCCACCACGAAGGATACCCAGATGCATGAAGAAAAATTTTCTGTGTCTCTGGTGTCCTTTATGGTTAAATATTTCTGTTTATCCCTGACTTAGTTTTCTACGTTTGCCGTTCTCTTCTTCCACCCGGCCAAAGACCATACGTCCTGCCGCAGTTTGTAAAACTTTCGTGACGTGCACATCCATGTATTCGCCGATGTAATCCTTACCGTTCTCAACAACCACCATCGTTCCGTCGTCCATGTACCCCACGCCCTGACCCATTTCCTTGCCTTCCTGGAAAATGTTGATCTTCATAATTTCGCCTGGCAAAACCACCGATTTGACGGCATTGGCTAATTCATTGATGTTCAGCACGGTTACGCCTTGCAATTCGGCAATGCGATTCAAATTGTAATCATTCGTCAATACCGGACTTTTAAGTTGTTTGCCAAGCACGACGAGTTTATCATCGACCTCGCGCACGCCTTCCACGTCAATGTCACTGATGCGCACGAGGATATTGGGAAGTTTTTGCAATTCCGCCAGCACTTCCATGCCGCGTCGTCCGCGCTGGCGGCGCAGGCCATCGGGAGAATCGGCGATGTACTGAAGTTCATTCAACACAAAGCGCGGGATTAGCAAGGTGCCGGGTAAAAAACCGACCCGAGCAATATCGGCCACACGCCCGTCAATAATGACACTGGTATCAAGTAAGATCGTGCGGTTGAGATTTGTCCAAGAGGAACCAGAACCTCCTTCACCGCCGCGTCCGCTTAAACTTCCAAACAGGCTCATGATATCGCCCTGGCGCATGACAAACAACATCACACCAAAGTAACCAAAGATCAAAACCCCAATGAAAGGCAGAATGCGTCCAAACGGTTCAGGTAAAAGCGATAAAGGAAACGCTAGCAGGGCCGCCGCGAGCAATCCGACAACGAGTTCGATCAGCCCGGCAAAGAGAGTTTCCGCCGCCATTCTCCCAAGAATAGAACGTAAAACTCGCGCCGGGCGCGTCGTAATATAAGGCGTCACAATGAGCCCTGCCAGTGCTCCTATCAATACAGAGGACCAAACGATGCGGACTGACTCTGAGGGTGATATTGGGTTGTATTGCGAAATTGAGGCCCCAAAATATCCCCCGGCAATAGAAAGTACGATCATGCCAATGATACGAAAAATGAATTCAACGCTCATAATTGCTCCTTTCAACTCCATTAATAAGGTTCGGACAATTGACTTCATAATAGCATGGGTCATCAGTCCCGTCAATTGGCGATTTGATATTTATAATATGGTTATAATCTGACATCTATGGCATTGGCGCTGAATAATGAAATCATAGTAATGGATAAATTATAATGCGGAGCGGTTTTTGATGACCTTGACCGATGCCCTCAACCGTCCTCTACGCGACTTGCGGATTTCCGTCACCGACCGGTGCAACTTTCGTTGCGTTTATTGTATGCCCAAGGAAGTCTTCGGGCCGGATTTTCAATTCCTTGCCCGCGCTCAAACCTTGACGTTTGAAGAGATCGCGCGGCTGGTTCGCATTTTTGTCGGGCACGGCGTCCGCAAGATCCGATTAACCGGGGGCGAGCCATTGGTGCGCCGCGACCTGCATCTGCTGGTCGCTATGATAGCCGATATCCCCGATCTCGACCTGACCTTGACAACCAACGGCTCACTGCTTGCCAGGCAAGCGTCACTCCTGAAAAATGCCGGATTAAAGCGGGTGACCGTAAGCCTCGACTCGCTCGATAACAAGACATTCAAAGCCATGAACGATGTGAATTTTCCGATGGAAAAGGTTCTAGAGGGGATGGATGCGGCTGCTAAGGTTGGCTTGGGTCCAATCAAAGTGAACATGGTGGTCAAGCGCGGAATGAACGAATTGAGTATATTGCCCATGGCGCGTTTCTTCCGTGAAAAAGGCTACATCCTGCGATTTATCGAATATATGGATGTGGGACATACCAATGGCTGGCGAATGAATGATGTGGTTTCGGCAAATGAAATTATTAAGATAATCAATGCGGAGATGCCGCTGGAACCGCTCGACCCGAATTATCCAGGTGAGGTCGCTGGCCGCTGGCGATACAAAGATGGAAGCGGCGAGATCGGTGTAATCGCATCAGTAACACAACCATTTTGCCGCGATTGCAACCGTGCCCGGCTCTCCGCCGAAGGTGATTTATATACCTGTCTCTTTGCTGTCAATGGATTCAATCTTCGCAACTTGATGCGCAGCGGTGCAACCGATGACGAAATTTCACAAGCCATTGCCAGAGTGTGGAATAAGCGCAGTGACCGCTATTCGGAACTTCGATCTGAAAACACAATCTCATTACCAAAAGTTGAGATGTCACATATTGGTGGATGAGAGAACTTGCTTCATCATCAATTTTCTTTAGGAGATTCTTTTGCTTTCACCGAACAGTATCCGAGCTATTTTCTTTGACCTCGACGGAACGCTTCGTCACAACATCCCTTATGGCGGGGATGTTTTTGCAGATTGCGCGCTCCAATTGGGTTTACACGTCAGCCATGAGGATCGTCTGCGCGCCATGCGCTGGGAACATTATTACTGGGCAAACTCGATAGACTTGAAAGCCGATAGGGAAATTTATCCGGAAGAGAATCGCGAATTCTGGCAAAACTATTGCCGCCGCCAATTGGCCGCGCTCGGCGCATCGAACAGTGATGCGGATGATCTCACTGTCAAAGTCTCCCGGTATATGGACGATTCTTATCATCCAAAAAGTGTCGTGCCTGAAGATGTACTTCAACTTTTACCCCAACTTCAACAAGCTGGTTATTCAATGGCTGTTATTTCCAATCGCGAGAAACCTTATCAGCAGGAAGTTGAATCGCTCGGCATCGCGCCGTATTTTGTTTTCTTGATGGCGGGCGGTGAAGTAAACTCGTGGAAGCCCGAACCTGAAATCTTCTTTCACGCTTGCAAGCGCATGGATGTAAATCCATCACAAGCCATGTATGTGGGCGATAATTATTTTGCAGATGTGGTTGGCTCGCGTCGCGCGGGACTTCAACCGGTTCTGTACGACCCGCGCGGCATTTTCCCTGACGCGGGATGTCCCGTGCTTTCTTCGTTTGAACAATTGCCTTCAGTTTTAGAAAATTTATAAACGCGCTTCTATTGTTCCGCGTCCGCTTTGGGCCGCGCGATCATTCTCGTAAACAGAAACAAGATTCGGGACCGAAGCGATGCGAAGAATTTCCGAATGAAGGGCAAGCGCAAAATCAATAATAACGCAATGACGATTCCATAATTCACCGGCGCACTGATATCGCCCGATAAATGGAAGAGGTCGCCTTTTACGGCCATGGCGTAATGCAATGCCACAATTGGTGCAATGAAGTATACGAGCTGGTGCAAACGCTTCCAATTTTTTCCAAAGCGTACCTTCCAAATGTCAAAGGAAGTCATCGCCAGGGGAATCAGCAAAAGGAAAGCGACCATGCCATACAAAATATATGATTTTTGAATCACAGTTTGAATAAGCAAATTCCAGGCAATCCCGTTATCCAGATCCATAAAGATAATGACATGCAAGACCGCATACATGATCGCATATAGTCCAAGCGCGCGGCGGCGCTTGAGCAAGTCACGCCAACCGAGGAGCGTGGTCAGCGGCGTACATGCCAATGAAAGCACGAGCAACGCGATGGCATGACGACCTGTGTCTATCTCCATCGCTTGAATCGGATTGGCGGTCAGATGATGCGTCAACACGCCATAAATAATGATCACCAATTCCGACCATGCATAAATATGCACAGCGATCTGCGCCGGAGTATACGGAAAGCGTTTGATCCAATTGATGAAAGACATTTTAAAATTATATACCCTAATATACGATGCGGAACCCATTTCTTCTTGAACGGGTTCCGCATCTTTTGTACAACCGTTTCTTGAAATCTTTAGTAATTGGCTTTCAAATCCATGCCTTGATAAAGATAAGCCACCTTATCTCCATAACCATTGAACATCAGTGTTGGGCGCATTGATAATTCACCGATACGCCGCTCAGACGATTGCAACCAGCGCGGGTGAGGCACATTGGGATTCACATTGGCATAGAAACCATATTCGTGGGCATCGATATCCTGCCAAAACGTGTTCGGTTGATCAGCTACAAGTTCGATCTTTACGATCGCCTTGATGCCTTTGAAGCCGTATTTCCACGGCACCACTAAGCGAATCGGAGCACCGTCCTGTGCGGGCAAAGGGGCGCCGTATAAACCGGTCACCAGCAATGTGAGGTCGTTCATCGCTTCATCGAGACGAAGACCCTCATGATAAGGCCAGGGATAGGTACTCGTATCCGCCTCAGCTGGAAGCTGAGTCGTATCCATTAGCGTTGTGAAGCGGACATATTTTGCATCAGCGGTCGGCTGGACTTCCTTCAACAAACTCGCTAGCGGAAATCCCTGCCACGGGATGACCATGCTCCACGCTTCCACACAACGCAGACGATAGATCCGGTCTTCCTGAGGAAACATTTTGAGCAGATCTTCAATGGCATATGTCTTCGGATTGCTAACCAAACCGGTGACTTCCACCGACCATGGCCGTGCTTTGAAATTCTTTGAAAGTGGAGCTACTGCATCCTTGGCTGTGCTGAATTCATAATAGTTATTGTAGTTGGTAATGTCGTCATATGAATTAAGCGGATCGCCCAACTCATCCTTTTTGCCCGCGTAGGCGGCAACGCTAGCGGGATCAGAAGACGATGTACTACTACCGCCCCCAGTGGGAGCACAGGCTGCAAGAACCGCGCCTCCTGTCATGATACCCGCGGCTTTCAAAAAGCCGCGCCGGTTAAAGTACAAAGACTTGGGTGTGATCTCAGATGAAAGAACAGGAACGGGTTTATAGATATCACTCATAGCAACCTCTCATTCTAGGGATATGATTCAGCCAACAAAGCTTTGATATTGGCTTCAATTTCATCGTAGGCGCCTTCACCAATATGAATATAACGGATTTGGCCGCGCTTGTCGATCAAATAAAGTTCGGGCCAATACATGTTGTGATAAGCGCTCCATGTCGTGCCATCATTATCTTGCGCTACTGGATATTCGATGCCATCTTTGGTAACTGCATTTTTTAAATTACTGAAATCCGACTCGTAACTGAATTCAGGAAAATGATTGCCAATGATTACCAAGCCTTGGTCTTTGTATTTTCCATACCAGCTCTTCAAATATGGCATGACATGCTGACAGTTAATACAATCGAATGTCCACATCTCCAGCCCGATCACCTTGCCTCGTAAATCAGCGAGCCGCAAAGGTGAAGGAGTATTCAGCCAGACCAAGTTAGCCAACTCAGGAGCCGGCCCAAGGTCAGGAAGAGATGAGGCGGCGCTGGCACTCTTGGCAGGTTGAACAACCCCTGTACCGCAGGCAGTTAGACTAAAGATGGCAAGAGCGGAAATCCAAAAAAATTTCATTTCACAAGTAATGATGAAATGGAACTATGGAATCTTCCTTAGAAGGATATAAGAGTTTGCATGTGAATTACAGGTGAAACTGTTCACCTCGGGCGTAGATTTCGATTTTTTCACCGCGATAGAGCGTCCCTACGCCTGCACCGTAAACCGTCCACGCACCAGCTAAAGCATCATTAATGATGCCGGTTTGTTCATCAATGCCTAGCAGAGTCACTTGCGGAATCAATGACCTCAATTTCGGCACCCAGTTTTTTCCAAAACGATTATGATGCGGCAAGATGCAGATATTTTCCAAAAGGTTAAGGCCTTGTAAAAGTTTTCCTTCATAAGGATCATAATAATGTTCGCATAAGACCATTGCTCCGGCGCTACTCCCTGCAATCACTGCGCCGCTTCGATACGCCTCAAGCGCCGCCGACCAAACCCGGCTATCGTGCAGGGTCTCGCAAAGATAATGCGGAAACCCGCCCAACAAGTAAATTAAGTGTGCCGCAGCGACGCTCGCGGCCAAATCGGCGTTGTTCGCGCTGAGTTTATCGACGACTGGCACGACGTCGACGTGCAAAGCGCCCAGTGACTCAAACCAGCGCTGACCATTTCTTCCGGCTCTTAAATCATTGTGATCCGGTGCGGCAGCTGTGGGAAGAATTGCAATCGAGGTTTGCAATCCGCCTGCCAATTCAAGAGCGCGCAAATCCGGTTCGGACATGCGCCCTCCAAATTCTGAACCACCTTCTAAGAGAAAATATGCCATTCAATATACAATTTGCAAAATAGTTAAGAGACTACATTTTAGCTCAAATTATGCTATGATGTAGAAAGTTCAGAAACACACAAATCTCACAAGAAAGGAGGTACTACCTATGTTATTCGCTCCCAAAGAAAAGGGCCAAGGCTTAGTTGAGTATGCGTTGATTCTTGTATTAGTTGCCATTGTCGTTATTGCGGTCCTGATGGTTTTAGGCCCAGTCATCGGCAACGTATTCAGCTCGATCAACAGCAGCCTTTCAGGCGTTTAGTACGGATCCTCTCATAGAGTTTGAAGGATAGAAGTCCTGTTGGCCAACAGGACTTCTATCCGCTAGAACAAGATAATCTTCAAATCTCTTTGTTTGGAATTTCGCACAGGAAGGAGGTACTCATGTTATTCGCTCCCAAAGAAAAGGGACAGGGCCTAGTTGAGTATGCGCTAATTCTTGTTTTGGTCGCTATTGTTGTTATTGCAGTCTTGATGATTATGGGCCCTACAATTGGCAACACCTTCAGTCTGATCAACTCCAGCCTCTCCGGTGTTTAAGCGAATCGAAGAAGAAACTAACAATCTATGAAAGGCTCTGTCAATTGACAGAGCCTTTCACTTTTGTGTAACCGTCCACATTTGTCTACCATCTGTTGTGACCTCGATCCAGCCATTTCGATCCATTCGAATCAGTTAACGCATCGAGCGTATCTTGATCCGGCAAGTCGTTCTGATCTCAGGCGATAACGCTTATCACGACCAGATGCGGTTTTAAATTCCGAATCCATTCTGACGGGGTCAGCGGACCTTATTCCAGATAGATATCAAGTGTTTATAGATATGTTATAAAACGCTTGATCAGCACCTATAATGCAGCTGAATTTGCAAAGTTAGCCGGAGTGTCGGTCAAGACACTGCAGCACTGGGATCGAGAAGGGCGACTCAAATCAGCCTCTCGAACTCCGGGAATCGGCGACTATACACCCAAGAGTAATTAAATACCCTACCGCTGAGAAATGTCAGCGAGGCCCAAAGCAACGGTAAGGCCATAATATGATCTTACAATAAAAAGATTTCCCTGACGAATAAGTCAGGAACGTTATAATCAAGCTGATGACAAAAGATAAACTCATTCTGCTCACCGGTGCAACCGGTTATGTCGGCGGACGACTTGCGCCGCGGCTTCTGGATGCGGGTTATCGCGTCCGCTGTTTGGTGCGCGACGCCAGCCGACTAGGCGGACATCCATGGTCCAAGCGGGTCGAAATCGTTGAAGGCGATGCGTTGATTCCCGAAACGCTAAACGCGGCATTGAAAGATGTCTCGGTTGCATATTATCTGATCCACGGAATGCAAGGGAATAAGGTCAGTGCGGAACGCGATATGAGCGCAGCGCGTAATTTTTCCGAAACCGCGGAACGGGCAAACATCGAACGGATCATTTATCTCGGCGAGTTGGTTGATCCTACGGCAAATCTTTCCCCTTATCTTCGTTCACGCCATGAGACCGGTTCCATTCTGCGTTATGGACGCGTGCCTGTTACAGAATTTCGCGCGGGTATGATTGTTGGCTCGGGCAGTGTTTTATTCGAGATGATCCGTTATCTTTCGGAACGTGAGCCGGTTCTGGTTTGTCCCGCCTGGTTCTTTTCAACCGCACAACCGATTGCGATTCGCGATGTACTTTCTTATCTCATCGCCGCGCTTGAAACCGATGAAAGTATTGGAAAGTTGATCGAAATTGGCGGGCCAACGCGTCTCACCTACGCCGAGATGCTTCTTCAATATGCAAAGGAACGCGGCCTGAAGCGCGTGCTCATTCACACGCCCTTCAGTCTACCGCGCCTCTCCGCTTATTGGGTTCACATGATCACACCGATTCATTGGCGCTTGATTCTGCCGCTGATCGAGGGATTGCGCGCCCAGCTTGTCGTCCATGATGACGCGGCGAAAAAAATTTTCCCAAACATCAAGCCCATTGATTTTCAAACCGCGGTCCATCTTGCGCTCGGACGCATTCATCGTGATAACGTTGAGACTTCATGGTCTGACGCGCTCGTTACGGCGATGGGAGATGTCAAACCGTATACGTTCAAAGTTGAAGAAGGCATGATGATGGAACGCCGCACGCTTCTTCTCAACCTTCCAGCGGATTTTGTTTTCCGAGCTTATACCGGCATCGGAGGCGCGCGCGGCTGGTTGTACATGGACTGGGCTTGGGCGATGCGCGGCTGGATGGATAAAGCTATCGGCGGCGTTGGGATTCGCCGCGGCCGCCGTCATCCCGATGATATTCGTATCGGCGAGTCGCTGGACTTCTGGCGCGTTGAAGCGGTGGAACAAGATCGGCTATTGCTTTTGCGCGCTGAGATGAAAGTGCCTGGCTTGGCCTGGCTCCAATTTGAATCGATTCCGCAAAAGGATGGCAAGACACTTTTGACTGAAACTGCTTATTTTGCGCCGCGGGGCTTTTGGGGGTTCGTCTACTGGTATGCCATGTGGCCCTTCCATGCTTTTTTATTCAACGGGTTGATTTGCCGTCTCGCCTCACGGGCGCGGGTACTAGCAAGCAATTCTGCTCAACACAATTTCCCGTCCAATGTCTAAACTGATCCTTGTGACCGGCGCAACAGGATATATTGCAAGCCGATTGATTCCGCGCCTACTAGAACATGGATATCGTGTGCGAGCCATGGCACGCCGACCCGAACAGCTTGCGGCGCGTTCGTGGGCAAACCGCGTAGAATTTGTACGTGGGGATATCACTGTTCCAAGCACGCTGGATATAGCACTGAACGGAGTTCATGCTGCTTATTACTTGATCCACAACATGACGATTGGACGCGGTTATACACAAATCGAAATCAACGGTGCACATAACTTCGCACTGGCCGCAGAACGCGCCGGCGTTGAACAGATCATTTACCTCGGCGGGCTTGCCGATCCAAACGATAAATATATTGGGATCCATTTACGCTCCCGGATGGAGACTGGTGAAATGTTACGGCGAGGCAAAGTTCCCGTTTCGGAATTCCGCGCCGGAGTGATTGCCGGTTCCGGCAGCATCTCATTTGAGATGATCCGTTTTATGACCGAAGCACTTCCCCTGATCATCGGACCAACCTGGCTGAGAAATCAAGCCCAACCGATTGCCACGGAAAATGTCATTGACTATCTGATGGTCGCATTGGAGAACTTTGATAAACAGAGTCGCGTCCTTGAAATCGGCGGCAATGAAATAATCACCTATGCGGATTTAATGTTGCGATATGCCCGCATCCGTGGCTTGAAGCGCAAGCTGATCATGTTGCCTGGCATCCCGCTTTGGTTCATGGCAATAGGTGTCGGGGCTGATGACGCCGGTTCCGCGCCGAATTGCTTATGCACTCATCGGCGGACTCGCCAGCGACAGTATTGTCCAACACGATGAGGCGCGGCGAATCTTTTCAAACATCAAACTGATTAATTTTGAAGAAGCAAGCGCAAACGCTTTAAAGAATCTTAATCCATCTTCAATTGAACGCGTGTGGGAAGGTCTGGATCGTGATGCGATACATCTCAAGCATGAGGGCCTCTTTATAGATTATCGTCGCTTTGAAATTAGCGCCTCGCCCGAATCAGTTTATCAAGTCCTAACATCTCTTGGCGGACAAGATGGCTGGCTTTATGACAACTGGTTATGGCAATTGCGCGGCTGGATCGATAAAATATTCGGCGGGCCGGGTTTACGTGGTCGAAGCAATTCCTTAAAAAGAAAATAGTGTCATTGATTATTATCGCGTTGAAGCAATAGAATCGAATCGCCTTCTGCGTCTCGATTCAGAACTGCGCGCCCCCGGCGATGGTTGGATGGAATGGAAAGTCGAAACTTTTAAAAATGGATCTTTACTGACTCAAACTGCTTTCTTTGCTCCGCGCGGCCTGCCGGGTTTTCTTTACTGGTACCTGCTTGATCCGTTGCATCGGTTTGTGTTTCGCGGTCTAATCCATGCCATCAAACATCGAAGCGAGACGCAATGAGGCTTCATCGGAAGATAGTTCTGTCCATACTTATTATTGTTCTGTTGTCAGCGGCGATGCTGGCTATCGCACATTATGTCCCAAATTCTCTTCATACAAATTCTGATTTTCTGGCAATCTACGATGCCGACTTGCGCCTGCTTCAACATATCAAGCCTTACGATTATCAAGGCCAAATCCGTTTGATGGCTGAACAAACAGCGACATCTGCCGAAGATATTTATGTGCCTCAATTTCCGTATCCGCCGTGGTTCGCGCTGAGCACATTTTATTTGGGCCTCCTGCCCATCCAATCTGCCGCCATGCTTTGGTTCGAGATCAATTTGATGATGTTGTTTTTGACAGTTTGGTTTCTCAGCGCCGACTGGCATCCGCGGCTGCGATTGTTTTCTTTTCTAGCGCCGTTCTTTTTCATATCGATCATTGGAACTCTCGGTGTCGGTCAATATGACTTCCCTGTTTTGCTGGGAAGCGCGATATTGATTTACGCCATCCGGCATCAACGCCTCGCGCTGATTTCAATTGGCGCAGCGTTATTGACTTTTAAACCACACCTTGGCATTCCCATCTTCCTTGCTATATTATTGTATTTTTTCTTCCTACGCGATCTATTCAGCCGCCGCGCTCTCGTTTGGATTTTCAGCGGCATGGCGTTTCTCTCCATTATCGGCTTGATTGCCGATCCCTTATGGCTGATTGATTACCCGCTTTCGTTTTTGACCTATCAAACCGGAGCCGATATCGCGTCTTGTGCTGCATGCGACAGTTTACCCTCATGGCTGGCAATACATCTCATTCCAAACCCGACCCTCTCACAGATGACTCTGGTCGGCGCGGTATTATTTGTTGTTCTCGTTCTTATATTTGGCTCAATCCGTTCGCGCCTATTGAAATCGCCGGATTATCTATTAAATGTTTCCATCTTGATTGTTCTTCTGGCAAATCCTCATCTTTATAACTATGATTTTATTCTTTTGCTCATTCCCTTTGCATTATTGGCGGAAGTATCACGTTCATGGCTTGAACGAATCGGATTGATGATTCTTTATCTATTTCCTTTCTTTGCCATCGTGATCTTTGGCCGCATGATTGGAGATCCGACTTTGCTCTTTGTAACCTCGTTACTTGCTTTGCTCATTTTCATTCATGCTCGAAAACATCCACCGCTTGACGTTTCGCCACACGCGGCATAAAATCTAATCCTACAACTTAAGAACGGTCAGTCAGCGGCGAAGCCGGTGGAATTCCGGCACTGTCCCGCAACTGTGAGTTAGCTTCGCTAACAAGTCAGGTCGCCCGCACTGGCCAGTTCACCACTCTCTCGTGGAAAGGAGGTGGAGGACGGCAGAATCGGATTGCCTCTCCAACCTCCCCAGTCAATGACTGGGGAATTTGATTTTATTCAGGAGAAAATATGTTAGCGCAAGATTTTTGCTTTGACATTGCTAACCATTTTATTGTTCGGCTGTGCGCCCGCGGTCACGCCTCAGGCTGCACCGACAATTGGCTCCACGCAACCACCTCAAGTCCAGACCGAAGCGCCGACCGCAATTGCAACAACATCTGCCGCCATCACGTTGACGGATGATCTCGGCCGCACCGTCACACTAAATCATCCCGCACAACGAATCGTTTCGCTGGCTCCATCAAACACTGAAATCCTTTTTGCAATTGGTGCAGGATCGCAAGTCATTGGACGCGATGATTTTTCAGATTATCCAAATGCGGTTCAGTCTCTGCCAAAGGTTGGAGGAACCGATAAATATAATAACGAACAGATAGTGGCGCTTCAGCCCGATCTTGTCCTGGCGGCGGAAATCAATACTGCTGATCAAGTAAAGGCACTCGAGAGTTTGGGATTGACTGTTTATTACTTGAAGAACCCCACCACACTTGAAGAAATGTATGGCAATCTCGAAACGGTAGCAAAATTAACCGGTCACGAAGCGGATGCGGCTACTCTCATCGCATCACTCAAAGCGCGTGTTGCCGTGGTGGATAATAAGATTGCGACAGTGACTTCACGTCCCTCCGTCTTTTATGAAATTGATGCGACTGACCCGGCCAAACCTTATACTGCCGGCCCCGGTACATTCATTGATTTGTTAATTCAGCGCGCAGGCGGGACAAATATCGCCGGAACTTCAAAAGATCAATATCCGCAGTTGAGCCTCGAACAGGTTGTTGCGCTGAATCCAACCTTTATCCTCTTGGGCGATGCGGCCTATGGCGCAACGCCGGATGTGGTGAAAGCGCGTCCGGGTTGGGGATCGTTGAGCGCGGTGAAGAATGGCAATGTAATTCCCGTTGATGATAATCTTTTCAGCCGCCCCGGCCCCCGACTGGTAGATGGGCTGGAGTTGCTGGCAAAAATTCTGCATCCGGAATTATTTCAATGATCGCGTAGTGGCGGGGTAACTCCGCCACTGCAATCAACATGAAAATTCGCCCGTATCTTTTTTCGTTGCTTGCCCTCGGCTTTGCGCTGATGTTGAGTCTCGCCATTGGCTCAGTATTCCTTTCACCGGCGCAGCTCTGGGCCGCGCTGACCGGACATGGCACTCAAACCTCGGATACGATTTTGTGGGCGATCCGTTTTCCGCGCACGGCTTTGATCGCGTTAACGGGCATGGCACTGGGCGGAAGCGGCGCGACATTTCAGGGTTTGTTCCGCAATCCGCTGGCTGATCCGTTTTTGATCGGCGTGGCATCGGGCGCAGGTTTGGGCGCGGTTCTGGCAATGTCCATCCATTGGCCTTATACGGCTCTGGGATTGGCAGCCGTTCCAGCCGCGGCATTTATCACCGGCTTGTTGACCGTATTTTTAGTCTACACTTTTGCACGCGTCGGTGGAAGCGTGCCGGTCACTAATTTGATTTTGGCAGGAGTTGCAGTTTCATCCTTTGCCACATCATTGACTTCATATCTCATGCTGCGATCAACAGGCGAACTGCGCCAGGCGATCAGCTGGCTGCTCGGCGGCGTGAGCTTGAGCAGTTGGAATGTCATCCTTGCGCTTACTCCGTACCTCGCCATCGGATTGACCGTTCTGGCATTCAACGGTCATGCGTTGAACCTCCTGCAATTCGGCGATGATCAGGCCGTTCAAATGGGCCTGGATGTGAAGCGCGCCAAGATCATCATCATCGTAGCAGCCTCGTTTGTCACAGCGGCCGCGGTTTCCTTTGCAGGCATCATCGGCTTTGTGGGGCTGATCATTCCGCATGTGATGCGCATGTGGTGGGGCGCAGATTATCGCCGCATCATCCCACTAAGCATTTTGGGCGGCGCCAGCGCGCTCTTGCTTGCAGACATTCTGTCGCGTGTGGTGATCGCTCCGCAAGAGTTGCCTTTGGGAATCATCACCGCATTGGCCGGCGCGCCATTCTTTCTGTGGGTACTTCAGCGTGCCAAGAATCAGGGATTTTGGTGAGACATCAGGAGACCGAATGAAAAAAGGTTTGCTCATCGTCAACACAGGTGACGGCAAAGGCAAGACAACCGCCGCCCTGGGTATGGTTCTGCGCGCATGGGGACGCGGCTTTCGCATTTGCGTGATCCAATTCATCAAAGCGGAAACGGGGCAATGGGGCGAGATCAAGGCCGCGAAGAAACTTGGCATCGAATGGCATAGCCACGGGCGACGGCTTCACCTGGACTTCCAAAGATATGGATGAAACCACGGCGCGCGCGTTACATGGTTGGGAGATCGCCAAGGAAAAGATTGCCAGCAATCAATATGATTTGATCGTGCTGGATGAATTTACCTACGCTTTGCATTTTGGCTGGCTCAATACCGGCGAAGTATTGGATGGCTTCGCCTCAATCGGCCGCCGAGCCTGCATCTTGTGATCACCGGCCGCTCTGCCCCTGAGGCTTTGATCGAGCAAGCTGACCTCGTTACCGAGATGCGGCTTATCAAACATCCTTATGACCAGGGAATTCTAGCCCAGCCTGGAATTGAGTTCTAGAAATAAACCACTATGAAAGCAGGCAAATCATGAAACTTGAAGATGTGATTGAAAGAATTCAGCCGTTGGATCAAACGGCCATGCAAGAAGCCCGTGCGCGTCAGGATACGCTTACCAAGCCGAAGGGAAGTTTAGGGCGGCTCGAAGAACTTTCGATTCAACTCGCAGGCATTATGGGAAAACCGATTCCCACAATCAAGGATAAAGTCATTATCACCATGGCGGGCGATCATGGTGTGGTGGCCGAAGGAGTTAGCGCCTACCCGCAGGAAGTAACTCCAGAAATGGTATTGAACTTTCTCGCAGGCGGCGCGGCGATCAATGTGCTGGCGCGGCATGTGAACGCACGCGTGGTGGTGGTGGATATGGGAGTCGCGTCAGACATTCCAGCCAACGAAAAACTCGTCGTTAAGAAAATCGCTTATGGAACCGCGAACATGGCCAAGGGTCCCGCGATGAGCGCGTGAACAGGCAACGGAATCCGTTTTGAGCGGGGTCGAAATCGTCGAAGCGGAAATCGTGCGCGGCTTGGACATCGTCGGCACAGGCGATATGGGAATCGGTAATACAACTCCTTCTGCAGCAATCGCGTGCGCGTTGATGAAACAACCTCCAAAGGAAATTGCCGGCCGCGGCACGGGCGTGGACGATGAAGGACTCAACCGAAAGATCGGTGTGATCCAACGCGCGCTGGATACCAATAAACCAAATCCAAAGGATGGACTTGATGTGCTTGCAAAAGTGGGTGGCTTTGAAATCGGCGGACTGGCAGGCGTGATAATTGGTGCGGCCGCACATCGCAAACCCGTGATGGTGGACGGATTTATCTCAACTGCCGCGGCGATGATCGCGGTTTCAATTGCGCCGCAATGCCGCGAGTATTTGATCTCGGCACACCGCTCCAAAGAACATGGTCATGGACTGATGCTCGACTGGCTTAGTCTGAAGCCTTTGTTCGATCTCGACTTGCGTCTCGGCGAAGGCACAGGCGCGGCGCTTGGAATTTCAATGGCTGAAGCCGCCTGCAAGATCCTGGCAGAGATGGCAACGTTCGGTGAAGCAGGCGTGAGCGAAAAACAGTAACAATGAAATATCTTTTGACTGCGTTCGATCTGCTTACGACCTTGCCTCTGCCTGCCTCAAAGAACTGGCAGGCTGGCGATAGCGGACGCTCTGCGGTTTGGTATTCCCTGGTGGGATTGTGTATTGGTGCGCTGGTTGCCGGAGCATTTGCTTTATTGCAAATATATTTTTCCCACGTCATCAGCGCAGCACTTGCGCTTGCCATCTGGATTGTGTTGACCGGTGGTCTGCATCTGGATGGACTCGCAGATTGTTTTGATGGTATGTTCCATGCCAGCAACCCCGAACGCCGCTTGCAGATCATGAAAGATCCGCACACAGGCGCATTCGGTGTAATTGGATTGATCATCGTTCTGTTGATCAAATTTTCAGCGTTGGCTTCGCTTATCTTCGACGCGCACAACAGGTGCAATTCTATTGAGCGGGAGTTTTGCGCGTTGGTGTGTTTTGCTGATATGGAAACAGCCGCTCGCATCTGCAAGTGGTATGGGTGCTGAATTCTCTTCGGGACTGAAGGCGGGTTCCATTATTTTAGGAAGTTTGATTCCCCTCGGGCTTGCACTTTGGCTGGGAGAAACAGGTTTTCTTGCGATTGGATTGGGATTACTTGTCACGCTAGTTATTTTATTCCTGGCAAAAAAGAATTTGGGCGGCATCACAGGCGACGTACTTGGCATGATCATCGAGCTTGTTGAAGTAGCCGTGTTGCTGGCGTTTTCATTCGGAGGATGATGAGTAATCATACTTTTCCATTTCGGCTTGGCACCACTTCCTACATCATCCCAGATGACATTTTGCCCAACGCACGTTATCTTGCGGACAAAGTGAGGGACATTGAATTGGTTTTATTTGAAGTCGATGACAGCATGAACAATTTGCCATCTCCGCAAGTGATCAAGGAATTAGCAGAACTGGCGCGTCAACATGACATGACCTACACGATTCATCTGCCCCTCGATCTTAAACTTGGAGAAAACGGTTCGGAAAGAGATATATCCCTCATCAAAGCGAAGCGCGTCATGGATTGCACAAGAGAGCTTGACCCGTGGGCTTATGTCCTTCATTTGAACGGCAGATCAGTAAAGGATTCAAAGGACGACAACGTTCTTTTGAAATGGCAGGATCAATCGGTTCAGGCCTTGAAGATCGTTGCAGATTGGGCCAGCAGCATGGAAAAGTTGGCGGTTGAAAACCTCGAAGGCTATCCAGTTGATTTTATTTCGCCAGTGGTAAATCGCGTGCCCGTCAGTCTGTGCGTTGATATTGGACATCTTTGGCTGGATGACATTGACCCAGCACCCTATTTACAATCGGCGCTTCCGCGCACGCGCGTGATCCATCTTCATGGAATTGCGGAACGCGATCATCGTTCGCTGGCTTTCATGCCGCAGGAGAGAGTTCAGGTTGTTCTTCGCGAACTGATTCGCGCCAATTATCAGGGTGTTCTGACGCTGGAAATGTTTTCACAGGACGATTTTCTCTCGTCGCTGGATACGATCAAAAAGTTTTGCAATGAATACTAATCCTTCATCCAATACATTGACATTGATCCTCGGCGGCGCGCGCAGTGGCAAAACCAGTTACGCCCAGGAGCAGGCGCGTCAAATTGGCGGGAAGGTAATTTACATTGCGACTGCCGCGGCTGGGGACGAGGAGATGCGGATGCGGATCGAAGCGCATCGCGCCGCGCGGCCCGCTAAATGGCAAACGCTCGAAGCTACTCTTCAAGTTGGCGAGACTCTGATTTCCAAGTCGAGCCAAATTCAAGCACGGGTTGTTATCGTGGATTGCATCACTTTGCTCGTCAGCAATGTATTGTTGTCGTTTTCGGAGGATGCAGCTTTTGAGGAGGTCGAGCAAAGAGTTCAGGCAGAGATCGAGGCGTTGCTAAACGCACATTCCCAAATTGGCGGTCAATGGTTCATTGTTTCGAATGAAGTTGGTCTTGGGCTTGTCCCGCCTTATCCATTGGGAAGATTTTATCGCGACCTTTTGGGCTGGGCGAACCAAGCGCTGGCTCGTTCCGCCGAGCGCGTGATTTTTATGGTGGCGGGAATCCCGACCATCATCAAGTAGGTGAAATGCTCAAAATCCAAAACTTGTCCGTTTTTTATGGTCAACGCGAAATATTGCACAACGTCAATCTGGACGTAGCATCCGGTGAAGTCCTGGCGTTGATCGGTCCGAACGGCGCCGGTAAATCCACTTTGATCCGCGCCACCAGCGGCGTGATCCCCATCGCAAGCGGAGGCGTCCGAACGAACGGCGATGAGTTCCATTCGCTAACTCCGATGCAACGTGCAAAATTTTTGGCGGTTGTGCCGCAAGCGGTTTCGCTTCCGCCCGCATTCACGGCTCGGGAAACGGTTTTAATGGGACGCACGCCCTATCTCGGATTTCTCGGCCAGACTTCAACATTAGATGAACAAATTGCGCGCAGCGCCCTCGAACGCGTCCACGCACTTGAGCTTGCGGATCGCCGCGTCGGTGAACTATCAGGCGGTGAAGCACAACGCGTTTTATTGGCGCGTGCCTTATGCCAATCCACGCCGATTCTTTTGCTCGACGAACCCACCGCGCATTTGGATTTGCAATATCAAGTCAGTTTGTTGGACCTCGTTTGTGACTTGGCGCATCACGATCACTTAGCCGTGTTGATTGCGCTTCATGATTTGAATCTCGCCGCGCGTTACGCAGACCGCGTGGCATTGATGGTGGCAGGCGAGATCACAGCCATTGGCACGCCGCGTGAAGTGCTCACACCGGAATTGATCTCACAAGCATATTGTTTGCCCGTGCAAGTCGTCAAGCATCCATTCAAGGATGTGCTGCTGATATTGCCTGAATCGGAAAAGTAAAATTAGAATTATCAAAGCCTGCCATGAATTCCAATTCATCTATGCATGTGGCGGTTCGCGGCAAAGATACTAATCCTTGATCTAGCCATGTTAGGTATGGCTGGTTTATTATCTCCTCATGTAGCGAGCTTTGGGATTATTCTATTATTGTTGGGCATCCTCGTTGGAGGGATCGGTGCCCTGCGCGGTGGACCCGTTTCCATTGATTCACTCTATACAAAACTGATTCTGAAACGTTGGCACCAACCTGACAATCAATCTCTGAATCAGAGAACTTATATCATCGAAAATTCGGTGTCCACCTATTCACTTGAAAACGTCATGGCCTTTGCCGGTTTAATTTCAATCATTTTAGGCATCATCCTAATCATCTCTTCAAAATAAGAGAGTTTCCGAAGAACCATCCAAAACCATCTCTTGGATGCGGAAGCGCGTCCGAGTTCGACGATACATCCATATCGCCGAACTCTTGTTTTAAGCAGACGGCATAAACCCGTCTTTATATTCTTTACATAACTTTGTCATCCACCGTTCACGCTCAAATCCTAAAATAGACTTATCAAAGTAATCGTTTTGGAGAAAAATGAAATCATTGAAAACAAATTTTTGGCTCGACGCATTCATCTTCGCCGGTTTTCTGGCGGCGCTTCAGCCGCGCCTGACCGGCATCGCAATTCACGAGTGGTTCACTTTGGCGGCAACCGCGACTCTGGTTTTGCATGTTGTCCTGCACTGGGATTGGGCTGTGGGCGTGACCAAAATGTTTTTCAGCAACCTGTTTCACGTCTCGCGCTTGAACTATCTGGTGGATGCTTTGCTTTTCGTGGCGTTCACTTTTGTCATCACGAGCGGGTTGGTGATTTCCAGAGTCGTAATGCCAACTTTTGGATTGCAAACCTTCTCCAGCCGGAGCTGGCTTGAAATCCATAACGCGTCATCCAACCTGACGCTCCTGCTGGTGGCACTGCACTTCGCATTGCATTGGTCATGGGTGAAGAACACCTTCAATCGTCTGATTGCCGCTCCGTTCCAACACCTGCGCCCGCAGGCCCAATCCCAACCTCAAGCATTGCCGTTGCCGACGAAAAACATCAAGGCAATATAAGAAGAATCGAGGCCATCATGTTCAAAAATATCTTGCGTTTTCTCATCATCACACTAATCGCTTTCGCACTTGGATTTGGAATTTATCATTTACTTCAACCACCAGGCATCGCAACATTCAGATCAGGTATCGGTGACTTTGGCGGCGAGGGCGGCTTCCGAGAAGGAGGTTTCAACCTGACCCGTGGACTGTACGGCGTCACTGGAAATTTGATGCTAGTGGCAATCATCACCGTGATTGTGGTTTCGATCCAAAAACTATTCCCACGCAAACCCGAACCGGTAACGACACGCTAACGGTTTTCCTTACTCCTCCTTTGCGAGTTCGACGATGGATACGGGTTCATCGTCGAACTCCTGTTTTAATCGCTCACGAAGTTAGAATACGAATATACCCAGTAGACAAGCCGGTATTTGTTTTTTTTTTCGAAGGATTTGATTTGCTTTATAATCGTATATGGAATTGAAGATTTTGTTGGCTAAGGAAGTTAAACCAGCAACTTATTACACAGCATCAACGTATATATTTGAGGCAAAGAGGAGGCTATCATGTTAGGTTTTTCGATTTTGTGCGGGGTCGTGGTAGGGATCATCCTAATTTTGATCATCTTATCGGGAATCCGCTTCATACCCAATAACCGCATTGGCATCGTGGAAAAGCGCTGGAGCTTTACCAAAGGATCAGTTAAGAGCGGACTGATCGCGTTGCATGGCGAAGCAGGCTTTCAGCCGCAGGTTTTACGCGGCGGCCTGCATTACCTGATGCCCATCCAATACGTGGTTCATGTGATGCCGCTGGTCACCATCTCGCAGGGCAATATCGGGTATGTATTTGCTCGCGACGGCAGACAATTGGAGCCTAGCCAAGTCCTTGCCTCCAATATAGAGGTAAATGATTTTCAGGATGTGGAAGGATTCTTGAAAAATGGCGGCCAACGCGGACCTCAGAGGCGCATCCTGCGTGAAGGCACGTACGCCATTAACCTGATGCAGTTTGTTATCCTCACCGAGGGACGCACCTATTCCATGCCCCTCAGCCGCGAAGAGGCCGTCGTCATTCAGAACATGGCTAATTCAATTGCAGAGCGGCAAGGCTTCCACCCGGTGGTCATAAAAGATACGGATGATTTAGTGGGAATAGCGACTGTTCATGATGGGCCTTCTCTAAAACAAGGCGAAATTATCGCGCCGGTTGTCGGGGATGATCCGGCGAAACCGGAAGAGTACCATAACAATTTTCAGGACCCAGATCGCTTCTTGATAGCCCGCGGCTTCCGCGGTCGACAATTGCAGGTATTAGTGGAAGGCACCTATTACATCAACCGTCTTTTCGCCACTGTTCAAATGATACCCAAGACCGTGATCGAAGTCGGCAATGTCGGTGTGGTTGTTTCATACACAGGCGAACAAGGCGATGATCTTTCTGGTCAAGACTATCGTCATGGTGAGTTGGTCTCTAAAGGCAACCGCGGCGTCTGGAATGATCCGCTCTTGCCCGGTAAATATGCCTTCAATACCTATGCTGGAAAAGTATCCACTGTTCCAACGACCAACTTCATTCTCAAATGGATACGCAATGAAGCCGGTGCGCATAAATTCGATGAAAATCTCACGGAGGTTTCGCTCATTACCAAGGATGCGTTTGAGCCATCCCTGCCGCTGTCAGTGGTTGTCCATATTGATTACCAAAAAGCCCCGCTCGTCATTCAGCGTTTCGGTGATATCAAACGTTTGGTGGAACAAACCCTCGACCCAATGGTTTCAGCGTACTTCAAGAATATTGGTCAGACACGCACATTGATTCAGCTTTTGCAAGACAGAAGCGCAATTCAACAACAGGCTGGTGTGGAGATGAAGGAAAAGTTTGCACACTACAACCTTGAGTTGGAAGAAGTCTTGATCGGCACGCCGACTTCGCCGGAGAATGATAAGCAAATCGAAACCATCTTGATGCAGTTGCGTTCGCGTCAGATCGCGGAAGAGCAAGTGGAAACATATGCTCGTCAGGAAAAAGCAGCAGTTCAGGAACGTGAACTGAAAGAAGCCGAAGCACGCGCTTCGATGCAGACCAACATTACTGAGTCAGAATTGAATGTGACGGTGCAGAGCAACCAAGGTAAAGCTGAGTATCAACGTTCAGTACAACAAGCTGCGCAGATCCGCGCGTTGGCCGAAGCAGAGGCCGAACGGACAGCTCGAATCGGTATCGCTCAAGCATTGGCAACGGAAGAACAAGTCCGCGCGTATGGCGGACCGCAATTCCAGGTCACTCAACAGGTCTTGCAGAAATTTGCAGAGGCAATTCAACAGGCAGGTGTCGACATCGTGCCGCGTGTTCTGATCAAAGGCGGTGCAGAAGGAGATACCGGAACAGGCAGTGTGATCGAAGCATTGATGGCCATGCTGCTCTCAGAGAAACTTGGTGCTGCGGTCACCGAACAGACCGAGCGTTCACCTGAAGCAGAGGCGTTACTTCAACAGATCCGTGAGAGCATGAAAAACACGGGAAAGAAAACAGATACTCCATAAAGTTACAAGCGGCGACTATCGCGAGTCGCCGCTTGCAGTTAATTTCCATCTTTGCGAGTTCGACGATGAAAGCGGGGGCATTGTCGAACTTCTGATTTAAGCGGCTTTGAAGACTTACGAAGCCTGGGAAAGCCGCTGACTTCCAGTCGCTGGAAACTTCCCACCACTCACTGAGCAGTTCCTACCACTTGATGGATCGTTCCTAACGCTTGTTTTATCGGGGCCACCGCCTCCGATGACTAGATAATATGAACTCAGAGGCTCTATTACTTCTTCTTCTTCGCAGGCTTTGTTGCCTTTTTAGTTATCGCCTTCTTAACCGCTGCTTTCTTCGCCGTGGCTTTTTTCTTCGCAGGCTTTTCCGCTTTTGCGGTCTTCACAAACTTCTCCACCATCCAGCCCGTGCTGACGCTCGTCACTTCCTCGCCGGGCTTCACTTCCACCATTACATCGCCCTTCGTTGCGGCGCGTTTGCGGATCGCGGCCGCGTCGAGCCGAGCTGACTTCGCGGCGCCTTTGCTCATATGAATTGTCGCGACTTCATTCGGCTTGCCGCTGACGATGCCGACGAGTTTCACTTTCTCCGATAAACTCCAAACGGACACGCCTTTGCCATAGCGACCCTGCGACGGAAATTCCTTTGGCTCAATGCGTTTGGCTTTGCCATCGCTGGTCATCAATAAAGCTTCGCCATCGATGGGGAAAATCTCCATACCCACGACTTCATCCTTATCATCGAGTTTCATCCCGTTCACGCCTGCCGCGATCAGTCCCATTGGGCGCACATCTTCTTCGCTGAATCGAATTGCCATACCAAGCGCGGTGGCAAGCAGGACATCTTTCTTCTTGCCATCGGTCAGAGCAACGGAAACGAGTCGGTCACCTTCGTTGATCTTGACCAGCGTAAATGTCTGCGAAGATGGACCGGGTAATTCAGTAATCAAACTTTTCTTGATCATTCCAAAGCGCGTGGCGGTGATGACACAAGTCTCTTCGGGATAAGCCGACTTTTTCGCAGGCAATGCAAAGACCGCGGCCAGCGAATCGTTTTCCGTCAGTGGCGAGACTTTAAAGAACATCGAACCATCGCCCAACTTTTCGATTTCAGGAATCACATGCGTTGCTACTGCCGCGCCCTTGCCTGCCTTGGAAATAAAATAGATTGTGTCCGAAGTGGAAGCGCGGACAAGCCAGCGCGGCGCATCCGCGCCGGAATGTCGCGGCGGCTTATCGTCATGCGTTCGTCCCACTAAACCATCGGAAGTCACACCAATCCAAACATGTTGTTCCGGTAGAAGGTCACTGGCGGTCAATGCCTTGGTGCCTTTTGCACCGCCCTTCAAGTTCACGATTTGTGTGCGGCGACGATCACCGAATGCTTCTTTGACACGCGACAATTCATCCGCTACCACGCCGCGCATTCGCTTCGCGGATTTCAACAGGTCGGTCAAATCTTTGATGGTAGCAGTCACCTCTTTATATTCGGTCTCGATCTTTTTGCGTTCGAGCGCGGCGAGTCGCCTCAATTGCAGATCAAGGATCGCGTTGGCTTGCAACTCCGACAGCTTGTAGCGCTTCATCAGTTTGCTTCGCGCTGTTTCAACGTCCGGTGCGCTGCGGATAAGCTGGACAACCTCATCCAAATTCTTTAACGCGATCATATATCCTTCGAGGATGTGCGCGCGTTGTTTGGCTTTATCCAGATCGAACTCAGCGCGTCTCTTGATGACCGTGAGGCGATGCTCGATATAGACGCGCAACGCCTGCTTAAGCGTGAGCGTGCGCGGCTCGCCGTCCACCAGCGCCAGCAGATTGATGCTGAACGTGGTTTGCATGGGTGTGCGCCGATACAAATCATGCAAAACGATATTTGCATCGGCGTTCTTGGTCAGCTCGATGACGATACGCATGCCCTGACGATCCAACTCATCGCGCAGATCAGCCAGCCCATCGAGATGACCTTCGCGCGCCAACTCGGCGATGCGTTCGATCAGAACTCGATTTGTTGACCATGTACGGAAGTTCGGTGACGATGAGACGGCTCTTGCCGCGTTCCATTTCCTCGGTGTGGACCTTGGCTTGCACGGTCACGCGTCCGCGCCCGGACCCGTACGCGGCTTCGATTCCCTCTTCGCCTTTCTCTTCAACGATGACGCCACCCGTGGGAAAGTCGGGACCTTGCACGAATTCCATCAATTGATCCACATCAATATCGTCAAGCTTTTCCCAGCGGTCGAGCATGTAAATGAGTGCATCCACGATCTCGCCCAAGTTATGAGGCGGGATCGAAGTTGCCATGCCGACCGCGATGCCCGTCGCACCGTTGACCAGCAAATTCGGAATCGCAGATGGCAGAACGCTGGGTTCAGTTAAGGTATCGTCGAAGTTGGCAACAAAGTCAACGGTGTTTTTGTTAAGATCGGCGAGCAGATCAATGGCAGGCGCCGTGAGACGCGCTTCGGTATAACGCATTGCAGCGGGCGGATCGCCGTCCACCGAACCGAAGTTGCCTTGACCATCCACGAGCATGGTGCGCAGCGAAAAATCCTGCGCCATGCGCGCCATCGCTTCGTATACTGCCAAGTCGCCGTGCGGATGATACTTGCCAAGAACTTCGCCAACGATACGAGCCGACTTCTTATAAGCCGTATCCGCGCGAATGCCCATGTCATACATCGCATAAAGAATGCGCCGCTGCACCGGTTTGAGTCCATCACGCGCATCAGGCAGGGCGCGCGCCACAATCACCGACATGGCATAATCGAGATATGCCTGCTGCATTTCGCTGTCAATGTCTATTTTGCGTACGAGACCAAGTTCCATATTACTTCCCTTTTTCTAAACACAAAGGACACCCAGTACACAAAGGCTTTTTCATATCCTTTGTGTCTGTTATGCTTAGATTGGATTAAATAATTGTTTTATTTGCGGGCTTATCTTACGGGGAAAAATGTTCGGCGTCAAGGAGAAGTTACAATGGCGGTTGTTTCTTGTGCCAATCGGCCACTTGCTGATAAGCATGTGTGACTCGCAACAACAAATCTTCGCGAAAATGCGGGCTAATCAGTTGCAATCCAACCGGCAAATGATTTTTATCGAAACCGACGTTGAATGATATCCCTGGCACGCCTGCCAGACTTGCGGGCAGAGTAAACACATCCTCCAAATACATCGCTAGCGGATCATTCACGTGCTCGCCGATCTTGAACGCGGTGGTGGGGGAGGTCGGTGCGGCGATCACATCCACATCCTTGAACGCATTTTCAAAATCGCGTTTGATGAGCGTGCGAACTTTCTGTGCCTGCCCGTAATACGCGTCGTAATATCCCACCGAAAGCGCATACGTACCGATCATGATTCGGCGCACAACCTCCGCTCCAAATTTGCCCCCACGCGTTTTGAAGTATACATCCCACAGATTATCCGCCTCGGCGCGCGGCCCATAACGGATGCCGTCATAACGCGCGAGGTTGGCAGAAGCCTCGGCGGGCGCAATGATGTAATAAACAGGCAACGCATATTCGGTATGAGGCAAACTGATCTCGCGGATTTCTGCACCGAGATTCTTTAACATTTCAATCGCGGCCCGCGTCTTCTCTTCGACATCAGGCTGGATGCCCGTTATGAAATATTCTTTCGGCACCCCGATCTTTAATCCGCGCACTGAGTCGACATCAAATTTGATTTGCGGAACAGGCTGGTTTATCGAGGTCGCGTCTTTTTCGTCGTGTCCCGCCATGATGGAAAAGATCATCGCCACATCTTCAGCTGTACGACCAAACGCGCCGACCGTATCGAGCGAGGAGCCGAACGCCACCAACCCATAACGCGAGACGCGGCCATAAGTGGTCTTGAGTCCGGTCACGCCGCAAAAAGATGCGGGTTGACGAATCGAGCCGCCGGTGTCGGTGCCGAGTGCGACGGGAACGTACCGCGCCGCAACTGCTGCCGCGCTTCCACCCGATGAACCGCCCGGTACGCGTGTCACGTCCCATGGATTATGGGTTACGTCGTATGCAGAATTTTCAGTCGAGGAACCCATTGCAAATTCATCCATGTTGGTCTTGCCGATGATGATCGCTCCAGCTTCCTTCAAACGCTTCACAGATGTGGCTGTATATGGTGCGATAAAACCTTCGAGAATCTTCGAGCCACAGGTGCAAGGCAAGCCATCGATCATCAACACGTCTTTAATTGCAATGGGAATTCCAGACAAAGGTTTGTACGGCTGGTGATTTTTATCTGCATCATCTGCCTGTTTCAAAGCCGACTCAGCCGCGAGATATAAGAAAGCATGCAACGATGGGTCGCCCTTTTCAATCTGATCGAGCGCGGCCTGCACCAATTCGCGCGAGGAAAATTTTCTTGCACTTAACCCCGCTCGCATTTCAGATAAAGTTAAGTCAGTCAGGTTTGACATTTTTATTCAAACACCGGTGGTATCTTGAATTGTTCCTCTTCGGCCTTGGGTGCGTTGGAAAGCAATTCATCGGTCGTCAGACCCGGGTGCGCTTCATCGGGGCGTAGAGACATTTGCAGCAATCCACCGCCTGCAGTGGGAACCACATCTTTAGTATCCAACTCCCGCAGTTTGGCAATGTAATCGAGGATAGCGGAGAGCTGTTCGCGATAAAGTTCTTTTTGCTCCTCGCTTAACTCAAGGCGCGCTAATTTGGCAATATGCTCAACTTCCTGTTGTGAAAGGGTCATGACTAAATTATATCATCCGCAAACTAAGGCGATGATTTCCAACCTTCAGCATACCACTGCAAGTATTCCATCACATGTGCGCTCCAATAAGTCTCACTGTGATCGCCGCTATACATATGCCATTCGTGCGGAACTTGATAATAACTGAGCATGTTCTCAAACTGCATGATCGAACCAAGTTCCCTATCCCGATCACCCGCGTCGATCCAAATACGCGGCCAAGATGCAGATGGAACGGCTTTGATCCAATCTTCGATATAGGGACCATCATCGTCACGAATGGCGGGTGAATGTAAACCCACCGAGCCAAACAGATCATAACGCGTCAGCCCAAGATGTATGGCCCAGCCTCCGCCGAGCGAGAGACCACCGACCGCGCGATGCTGACGATCGGCAAACGTACGATAGTTTAGATCAATATATGGAATGATGACATTCGCCACACGGTCACCGAAGCCGGATTCTTCCGGGAGATTCCAATAACGGTCATCAGGGAAGACCATGATGAAAGGAGGAGCCTGTCTCGAATAGAATCAATTGATCCGCGGCTTGCGGCGCGCCCAGCCGCACCCATTGGTCATCGATGTAGGTTTGACCATGTAATAGATACAAGACCGGATAACGCTGATCAGTTTTTTGATCATAACAGGGAGGCAGGTAAATCACAAACAACTGAGGAGGATTGGTGGAATCAATTTCGCCGTTATTCACCTGGCCGGGCTGAGTGAGGCAAACCAACGGAGTGGCAGTTGGCGTTTGGGGAACGCGCGTAGCAGTTGGAGAAATGGTCGGAGACGGGGTATAAGGAACTGCTGAAGGCATTGGAGTCGCTTGGTCTGATGGAGAGCATGCCCAAAGTCCGGAAAGAAGCGCTAGAAAAAGAAAAAGGCGAAGATGAATCATCCTAGATATTCCATGCTTGACGGGGAATCAACCTTCGCATTATACTCGCACCGCATTCGGGGTGTAGCGCAGTTGGTAGCGCGCTTGCTTTGGGAGCAAGAGGTCCCGGGTTCAAATCCCGGCACCCCGACAATGCAGCAGAACACCGTTATGTCAAGCCTGAACTGGCAACATAACGGTGTTTCATATTTACAATCAATCAAGATAAAAAGGTTGCTTCTTTACTTTCCAGTTGAATCCATAAATTGTGAAAGATCGATGAATGGAGTTGCACCCCCAGTCACAACACTTGGGAGATGACCATCCCATTTTTGGATAGCTAGAAACTCAAGGTATTCTGGAGTTAATGAGCCTGCATCTTTCAAAGCCTTTTGAGCATCTGCCTGACCCTGAGCTTGAGCAACAGCAGTTTGAGCATCCACTTGCGCTTTGGCAAGCAATTGTTTAGCTGTTTCAACTTGTTGCTGTGCCACCTGCTTTGCCTCAATCGCCTGGTTGAACTGATCGCTAAAGTTGAAATTGACAATGTTGAAGTTCAGAACAATCACATGGTATTGTGCCAACTGAGATTTCAAAGATGCTTCGGCTTTCGAGCGTACAGCTTCGCGTTGGTCAATCAACTGCTCCGCTGTAAATTGCGCAGTTGTAGCTTTGAAAATGTTTTGGATTGCCGGTGCAATCAAAATGTCTGCATAATCTGTTCCTACGCTCGAATAAACTTGAGATGCGTATTGCGGATCAAGGTTGTAGTTGACAGCAATTGTACTAGTGACCGCCTGTAAATCAATCGAATCAGCAGTTGCATCCGTTTGATCTTTTTGCGTTCGTACATCCATTTTAACTACATCTTCAACGAGAGGAATTTTAATTCCGAATCCGGGTTGGACTATGCGTTGAACAGCGCCAAAGCGGGTTACCACACCCACAAATCCCGCTGGCACGGTGTAGACACTAAGGAACACAACCCAAACTACGAGCAATATTGCTACCACAAGACCTATAACTGCTTCACGCCTAATATGCGTATTTCCTTGTTTATCCCGAAACATTTTATATGTCCTTTCCTGATACCAAGATATGAAGGCATCTAGGCCTTCTAATAACCCAACGCCTTCCTTTTATTTCCTACAACAGCACACTTTTGGGCAACTCCAAATCAGGAGTGCGAACGGAAAGTTGAGGTCATATTGACTATTATACACAAGGCTTTGTTTTAGAATCGGTGCTGAGCACAGTTGGTAGCGCGCTTGCTTTGGGAGCAAGAGGTCCCGGGTTCAAATCCCGGCACCCCGACTATATAGCCAAACACCGTCATATCAGGCCAGAAATGACGGTGTTTTATGTTCAAAGAACAGAATGCCAGCAAGAATGGAATCTTGTCTCTTTATTATTCTAAAACAAATGGATAATATTATTTACAAGGTTGTCCGTGCTCCGGTTGACAGTTTGGAGATGGCTTCCCATTATTTTGATTATTTCCATTTTGATTAATTATGTACTGGGCCTCGGGGCTGATTGCCAGCCAACTTAAATAGTCGTTTTGATTCATGGAAGTCAGTTGCGGCAATTGATTGATACCGTTGCCCACGTAGACCAAAATACCTTTCTGCCCATCCGTAAGGTCGAGCTCCCCGCCGTTGTTTGTCGCTGCGCAATGGCCTTCAAGACACTCAATAAAGACCTTATTCGAGGGCGGGTAGATCAGCGCTGACATAAACGAGCCGCGAACTGAAGCCACGCCACTGGGAACTGTGATGTTCAAAGAGCCGCCCTTCAGGATGATGAAAATCTGACCGAGACTCAGGTTTAGGGTGGTGGTCAAACCATTGGCCGTTTCCGCGTTCGCCTCCAGCGTAAACAAACTGGAAGGCGCTACCCGAATGATGGTGCCTGATGAAAGATCGAGCCGTGCTGTACTGGATGATCCGGTTTGAAGTTGTCCATGAAGCTTCAGGACTGCGCCTAGGCTGGCTGCGGAAAAATCGTTTTGCCCTGGTTGTTTAATGGACACATCACCTTGGGTCTCTTTCAAAGTGGCCGTTAGACCGGTTAAATCAACGGAGGAGCTGCCGGGTTTAGATAGATTCAAGAACAGAACCACCAAAATTGCAATAAGGATAAAGGCAAGTATGGAAATAATATAGATTTGGGTCGGTTTAACTTTTACGACAGTTCTAATTTTCGTAATCGTAAGATCAAAGAAATTCGGTTGAAACATGACGGTTCTCCTGCTAAGGGAATAAAAGTCGGATAACAGACAGATCTGGTCTGCTTATTATAGCATTTCGAATTATTGTGCCATGATAGGTCTTTCATCCTTATTGCGCGTGTCGTCTATGGCAAATCATGCAGAGCAACTGTTGATAACTCAAGGCTTTGTGTTAGAATCGGCGCGGAGGGCCAATGACCCAGTTTGAAGGTGTAATCGAAGCTGTCCGCTACAAAGGCGGAAAAATTGATGTGGTGCGTGCCTATGAACGGCGCGGTGCAACATTTTCGGACCATGTCCTGCTCAACCGCCAGAGGTTGATCGAACGTATCAGGCAAGGCAGGCGATTCGTAACCGGCGAGCGCAAGGAATTTATGGCCAGCACATTTGAAATTGGCAAATCGGTGAACCTGATTGGCGGAGATGATGTGCAAATTATCTCGACGCGCGATCAGTCCGAACGTGATGAACTTGAAGGCGTTCCCGTTTTCTAGTTCATTCGTGTGAAAGTCAAGTTATGAAAATCATTGACCAGACTCCATTCCAAACCGAAAAAGGCGAGATCAGCCTACTGAATCGTTTGCAGGGCACATTGCAGCATGGCTTCTCCTGGTATCCGGAACTCGAATCACAAAAAATTGTAATTGATCAGCTAAATCGTGTTTTGGAAAAGGGGGCTGTGCTGATCCGCAATCTGACTTTGCCAGACAGCGGAATCACTGAGCCCATCATCTTGATCGGACAAAATGGTGTCTATGTGATCTACGTCACACAT
This sequence comes from uncultured Chloroflexia bacterium, assembly GCA_963783295.1. GTDB lineage: Bacteria > Chloroflexota > Anaerolineae > Anaerolineales > Villigracilaceae > Fen-1038. Next base: position 88,966 of record CAWAMX010000013.1, read on the forward strand.
TTGCGCGGCCGCTATGAGGCGAAAGGCGATCAATGGAACACGGAGAACAATGGACAATCTCAGCCAGCGCAACCCAATTTAATGAGTTGGGTCAGCGCGTCTTGCAAAAGTCTTACAACGCTATCTCCAAACCCAGGGCGTTAACTTACCGGTACAAGTTGAACCGGTTTTGATCGCGGTGGATCCGGGCATGCACATCGAATCAACGCGACCTGCAGTGCGTGTGGTTCAAAGCGACGCCATCAAACAATTTGCTGCGTCGATTCTGCAGGCGAGACCGGTTTTTACGACAGAATACATTTACGACCTGGCTGATCGAATTGTGACTCCGCGTCCCAAGTCTGAGGCGGCACCCCAGCCCATTGCGCCTCCTGCCGCGCCGGAAGCGGTTCCTGCTCCTACAGCTGATAATCCTGTTGCACACGCTCATGCCATCTTCAACGCTTCGGAACAAGCTCAACCCTTCAATCCATCTGATTTAGGCTTTGCTTTGCAGGATGAATCTACGGGACAGTCCCAAGCTTTGCCAAAGAATTTACGCGAGTTGAGTCCAGCACAGCCATTGCCGCGGCCAACGTCCAAACAACGTGGAATGGGCCCTATGCAGTGGGCAGTGCTGGGCGTCATCGCACTCGTCGAATGCTGCATCCTGGCCGGATTTGGTTACCTCATCTTCTTCATTAAATAATCATCTGCTGCTTTGAATCAACCTCTTCTATCCATTATCATTCCAGCTCATAACGAGGAAAAGCGCCTGCCCCCAACTTTGGAGCAGGTCTTTGCTTTTCTTGATAAGCAAGATTATGAAGCAGAAGTGTTGGTCATCGAAAATGGAAGTGCGGACCAAACCTATGAGCTTGCCCAAAGCTATGCCAGCCAGCATAAGAATCTGCACGTGATTCGGGAGCAGGGCCGCGGCAAAGGGCTGGCCGTCCGACGTGGAATGCTGGAAGCGCACGGACAGTATCGCTTGATGTGCGATGCCGACCTCTCCATGCCCATTGTTGAAGTCACCAAATTTTTATCGCGCGATACCGCCGAATTCGACATTGCAATTGCCTCGCGCGAAGCACCCGGCGCCGCGCGTTACAATGAGCCGCGTTATCGTCATTTTGGCGGGCGTTTGATCAATCTGATCATACGCCTATTGATTCTTCCCGGCTTGCAGGACACGCAATGCGGCTTCAAATGTTTTCGCGCCGAGGTGGCAGATGATTTATTCAAACGTCAAACTCTCTTGGGTTGGTCGTTCGATATCGAACTGCTTTTTATCGCGCGAAGGCATGGCTATCGCATAATCGAGATTCCCATTGATTGGTATTATCGTTCGGAAAGCAAAGTCAATGCACTGCGCGATGCCGTGCGCATGATTGAGGACATCTTTCAAATCCATCGTAATGCACGGCGGGGAATCTACGATGCGGATCGATCCTGACCTTTCATTCGAACACAAGCTTTGGCATGGCGGCTTGACCAACATAGCGGGAATGGACGAAGCCGGACGCGGCGCTTTGGCTGGGCCGGTTGTAGTGGGCGCGGTGATACTGCCAAATAAGCCGCGTCTTTCTTTGACTCTGAGCGGCGTACGCAATTCCAAGCAGATGACTCCACTGGCGCGTGAACACCTTGCCCCGCACATCAAAGAGTCTGCGTTGGCATGGGGCGTAGGATTCGCATCATCCGATGAAATCAATTCAATTGGCATTGTCGCCGCAACAAGATTAGCCGCTTTACGTGCGATTGAAACATTAGCGATATTTCCGGATTTTCTTCTGACCGACTTTCGCCTTGAGCTTCCCGAATTGGACATTCCACAGGCGTCGCTTGTCAAAGGCGATGTGAAATGCTTGAGCATTGCTGCGGCCTCCGTACTGGCGAAGACAACGCGTGATACGTTGATGTACAAACTTAATTCACAATTTCCCGGCTACGAGCTTGGAAAACATAAAGGGTACGGCACACCGTTCCATCGTCTCGCGATGAGGCGATTGGGATATTCGGCCATTCATCGAAAATCATTTGCCTTTAAATAATGATCGGACTTCATCAGAAGTCCGATCTGCTTTTACCTCTTCATCCGCTGATAAACCAGCTTGACCAGTTCGGCAACAATCGAAGGAATTAGCAACAGCGGAAACAGAATTTCCCATTGCATCCAACCCAAAGGAACGGTATTGAAGATTGGGTTGAAAAATGGAATGTAGATCACGCCGATAATCAATGCAATGGACGAAAGGATGGCGAGGTTCATATAGCGATTGCTAAAGATGCCGATTTTCCAGATCGGATAATATTCAGAGCGGGCTGTAAGAGCACGTCCCAATTCAGAAAGTGTCAGCGTAGCAAACGCCATAGCTTCTGCATATTCAGGTTGGGACGGATGAAGTTTGAGTCCAAGCAGATACGCGGCAAGTGTAACGGATGTAATAGCAATCGTTTAAATCGCAATGCCAATCTGCATAAAGCGATTGATGATCGGTTCGTTCTTGGGCCGCGGCTTGCGCTCCATCACATCGGGATCGCCCTTTTCGGTAGCGAGCGCCAGCGCAGGCGCACCATCAGTGACAAGATTAAGCCAAAGCAATTGGATCGCGGTCAATGGTGAATTACGCGTGATCAACGTGCCGAAAAAGATAATCATGATCTCTGCGACGTTGCATGAGAGTAGATAGTAAACAAACTTGCGAATGTTGTTATAGATGACGCGTCCCTGCTCCACCGCCGAGACAATGCTGGCATAGTTATCATCGGTCAACACCATGTCGGCAGTTTCCTTTGCGACATCCGTGCCGGCGATTCCCATCGCAATGCCGATGTCGGCGCGTTTGATGGCAGGCGCATCGTTGACACCGTCACCGGTCATCGCCACAACCTCGTCGTCGGCCTGCAACGCATCCACAATCCGCAGTTTATGTTGCGGCGAGACACGCGCAAACACATCGATATTTTCAATCACATCGCGGAGCTGAATATCGCTCAGTTCATCAAGATCAGCGCCGGTCAACACTTTACTATTGCGATGCATCAATCCAATTTGCTCCGCGATGGCGCGCGCCGTGTTAG
>CAWAMX010000014.1:0-206819 GCA_963783295.1 uncultured Chloroflexia bacterium
GTAGTCATCAATATGACATGGCATTGCTTGGATATAATGTCAGCGAATATCCAGGTTATCTTTGCGATTGGTTCAAGACCGGGAATCCGTTTGGGTATCAAAGCGACCGCCTCCAGTCCGCGTGCGAAGCGTTGAATTCAACCAGTGATTTGACGATGGCGCAGAAAGATGTTTACGAGATTCAATCTATCCTTGCGCAGGACCTTCCTTTTATTCCTCTGTATTCAGGCATCACCTACGATGCGTATCGAAATATCAAGTATCCGTTTGATTCCGTGTTGGGCGGTTTGAGCGGAGTTTACGGCGCGCCGTCTTTGGCAATTCCTGCTCCATAAATGGAAATCTTTGCTATAATCAGCCCCAATTCGCAAGAAGGAGTTGAATCGTGCCAAGGACCGATAAAAAACCTTTCCTGGAAGTTAAAAACCTGAAGACCCATTTTTTTACCGAGGATGGTGTGGTCCATGCTGTGGATGGCGTTGACTTCGTAGTTTACCCCGGTGAGATTTTCGGTCTGGTCGGCGAATCCGGATGCGGCAAGAGCGTGACTTCGCTTTCAGTGATGCGCCTCATATCGCCTCCGGGCAAAGTGCTGGAGGGCGAGGTCTTATTGGATGGAACCAACCTGCTGAATTTATCGGAAGAAGAGATGATGAAGGTGCGCGGCAATCGCGTCTCCATGATCTTTCAACAGCCACAGACCGCGCTCAACCCGGTATTCAAAGTGGGAGATCAAATTGCCGAGGTATTGAGCATCCATCAGGATTTTGGCAAGGAAGCGGGGCAAAAGCGCGCGGTGGAATTATTGAAGATGGTGGGGATTCCCGAGGCGGAACGCCGCGCTGAATCTTATCCTCATGAACTCTCGGGCGGCATGGCTCAACGTGTGATGATCGCAATGGCGCTGGCCTGTGTGCCCGAACTTTTAATCGCGGATGAGGCGACAACTGCTTTGGATGTCACCATTCAAGCACAAATCCTCGACCTCATCCTGGCGATGCGCAAAGACTTGGGTACTTCCGTTATTTTGATCACGCATGATCTCGGCGTCATCGCTGAGTTGGCAGAGCGTGTGGCTGTGATGTATGCGGGCGAGATCGTCGAGCAGGCTGAATCCGTTGAACTTTTTGATAATCCGCTTCACCCATATACGCAGGGCTTAATCGGCTCCATCCCCATTCTGGGCAAGATCAAGGAGCGGCTGGACGTAATCCCTGGCAGTGTTCCCAATTTGATTGATCCGCCGCCGGGATGCCGCTTCGCACCGCGTTGCGCGGCGCGCGTTAAATATGGACTTAATATTTGCGGCGAGGTTGATCCGCAATTAATTGAAGTCAAACCAGGACATGTTGTCCGCTGCTGGTTGTATCAAAATGCGGAAGGCCACCGCGCACCGCTGAAGGTGCGCTGATTGCACCACGGAGTATTCAATGAGTGATAATTCTTCCAACTCGGATTTGATCCAGGTTAAATCGCTAAAGAAATATTTTCCGGTGCGGGCTGGCGTGATGCAGCGGGTCGTGGCGAATGTCCAGGCTGTGGATGATGTCAGCTTCTCCATCAAAAATGGTGAGACGTTGGGCATGGTAGGCGAGTCGGGTTGCGGCAAGACAACCGTTGGCCGGACGATGTTGAGACTGATCGAACCAACGGGTGGATCTGTGATCTATAACGGCAAAGATATATTCAAGTTCAAGTCCAATGAGATGAAACCTGTCCGCCGCGATTTGCAGATCATCTTCCAAGACCCATATGCTTCGCTCGATCCGCGTGTGCCCATCGGTGAATCGGTGATGGAAGGACTGCACATTCATCACGTCGGTACACCCAAAGAGCGTACTGCAATCATGCTGGAGACTCTCAAGAAGGTGGGACTGGAGGAATATCACTCCCGCCGCTTCCCTCACGAGTTTTCCGGCGGCCAGCGTCAGAGGATTGGGATTGCGCGCGCTTTGGCCTTGCGTCCCAAATTCCTTGTCTGCGATGAGCCGGTTTCCGCATTGGATGTTTCCATCCAATCCCAAGTGTTGAACATATTAAAAGATTTGCAAAAGGAATTTGGCCTGACGTATCTTTTCATTGCACATAATCTAAGCGTGGTGGAACATATCTCTGACCGCGTGGCGGTGATGTATTTGGGCAAGATGGTTGAATTAGCAGACCGGGATGAGTTATACCGTGACCCGGAACATCCGTATACACGGGCGCTCTTGTCAGCGATTCCGGTTCCTGATCCGAAGATGAAGCGCAATCGGTTGATTCTCAAAGGCGATGTGCCCAGCCCGCTTCATCCGCCGAGCGGATGCCGTTTTCATCCGCGTTGCCCCATCGCGGAAAAGATGTGCTCTGAACAGGAGCCAGAGTTCCGCGAGACCAAACCAAACCACTGGGTGGCTTGCTGGATGGTCAAATAGGTTTTTGGAGACGCAGATGAAATATGGGATTCTGCTCGTTGACGATCAACGCGACATTCTGCGTCTTTTGCATTCCACGCTGGACACATTGAACAATAGCGATCTTCAGGTTTTCGAGACGCCTTCGGGCGAGGAAGCTCTGCTGGAAGCAAGTCGTCAACGAATCGATTTGCTGGTGTCTGACTATAAACTGCCCGGCATGAGCGGGATCGAGTTGATGCATAAAGTCCGTGCGCGGCACCCGGACGTAAAAGTGATTTTGATTTCGGGTATGACTGATAAAAAAGCCCGCGATGAAATGTTAAATGCCGGCGCGGTGGCACTTTTCGATAAACCAATTCCTCTCGCCGACTTTCTGGATGTGGTCGAACGCAGTTTGGGATTGGTCCGTACTATTTTTCCACCTCCATCGGGTTCCAGAGAAGAAGCAAAACGCGCGCGTGTTTCTGACTTACTGGCGAATTTTCGGCAGGATATCAATGCTCATGCTGTATTTCTTTTGAACGAACGCGGTATGGTGCTGGCCCGGGCTGGAGCCTTGTATGACAGCAGCATGGAAGTCTCACTGCTATCGGCTCTAATCGCTATTTTTAACGCTGGGATGAAGATTGCCAAGTTTAATCATCAGGAAACACTCGATCAGTATTTTGTGGTTGATAGCGGCGATGAGGATCTGTTGCTGATTCCTATTACAGCCGGTTATGCCTTGTTGTTGGCTGGCGAGAAATTGACCAAACGAGAAAGCATTCAGGATACCATGCAGGCCCTCCTGGCTGTGCGCGACGAAGTCGAACGATCACTGCGTTCGATGGGTGTTACGGCTGAATTGAAAGAGCCTCCTGCACCTCCGGCGAATCCTCCGGTTAAGAAGAAACGCAAGACAGGCGAGCTGCTGCCGTCCGCTCCACCCTCTCCTGAAATGGAGGCTCTGCTTAAAGAGGCCGCCAGACAAAAAGTCAAGAATCAAGAGATGGATGAATTCTGGAAAGCGGCCGCGGAAAAACATGCGGGAAAGTCGACCAACCCGGAAGTGATCTCTTATGAGGAAGCTCGTAAGATGGGGCTGACACCCGACTCTAAAAAATAATGTGATACAATTTTCCCGCTTTTCATTGGGGCGTGGTGCAAGGGCAGCACACCAGCCTTTGGAGCTGTGGATCTTGGTTCGAATCCAGGCGCCCCAGTCTGATCTCTCAACCCGCGCAGGCGGGAATTTTTCTCTAAGCGCTCAAATCATGAGTGCATACAGGCCTCGCGCGAGCAGGCCTGTTTTGTTTTAGGAGCGTGCTATGAAAGTTACCGCAATTTTACTCGCGGCGGGTCAAGGCACTCGCATGAAATCTGATCTACCCAAAATGCTTCATCCTATTTGTGGCAAGGCGATGCTTACTCATTCTCTTGCTGCGGTGATACAGGCCAGCGATGAGCCGCCGGTGGTGATCCTTGGCCATGAAGCGGATCAGGTACGCGAATCCGTTTCCAGCGGCGTTCGATTCGTGATCCAAGATCAACAACTCGGCACGGGTCACGCGGTCCTGCAGGCGGAGTTGTTGCTTAAAGGCAAAACGGATTATGTGCTCGTGACTTATGGGGATATGCCTTTGCTTCAAGCCTCGACCTTGAAGCAGCTTGTCGAGACCCAGAAATCGAATCGCGGCCCGCTGACGATGCTGACCGTGATCGCCGATGACCCGCGTGGCTTTGGCCGTGTGATGCGTAACACGGATGGCACCGTAGCCGCGATTGTCGAAGAATATGTGGCAACGCCCGAACAATTAAATGTTAAAGAATTAAATGTCGGTGCGTATTGCTTTAAAGCGGATTGGCTGTGGAATGCATTGCATCGCATCAAAGTCTCACCGAAGGGTGAATATTATTTGACGGATACTGCTGAACTTGCGGTCAAAGATGGTTTGCCAATTCAAGCCGTGGTTTGTGGTGATATTGCAGAAACGATCGGAATTAATACGCGTGTGGATTTGGCAGATGCCGAAGCTGTAATGCGGGAACGCATTAATCGCGCACATATGTTAAACGGTGTGACGATCATGAATCCGGCTTCGACGTATATCGAGGCTGATGTTAAGATTGGGAAAGATACGGTTATCCTGCCAAACACGTATATTCAAAGTAAGACGGTGATCGGTGAACGAAATAAGATTGGCCCCAATTCGCACATCCATGATTCGAAAATTGGAAACGACTGCACGGTTTTTATGTCTGTGATGGAAGGGGCGGTGATGGAAGACAATGTGGATATCGGCCCGTTTGCTCGTCTGAGGCAAGGTGCGCATTTGGCGAGGCATGTTCATATGGGTAACTTCGGCGAAGTGAAGGATTCGTATCTCGCCGAAGGTGTCAAGATGGGACATTTCTCATATATCGGAAATGCAACCATTGGTAAGAATACAAACATCGGTGCCGGGACGATCACCTGCAACTTCGATGGCGTGAACAAGAATCCAACTGAGATCGGTGAAGATGTCTTTATTGGCTCCGATTCGATGTTGGTCGCGCCGATTAAAATCGGGGATCGTGCCAAGACCGGCGCGGGTGCGGTTGTCACTAAAGACGTTCCGGCAGATATGCTTGCAGTCGGTGTGCCGGCACGGGCGATCAAGAAACTGGAAAAGAAAGTCCAGAGTGAGAAAGAAAAATAAAACCTAAAGAGCGAAAGCATGACAGCGTTAACTAACGAAGAACAACAATCTCTGATTGACCTTGCGAATGAAGCGCGGCGGCGCGCGTACGTGCCTTATTCCAATTACCCGGTCGGCGCGGCATTGCGGACGAAGACCGGCCGCCTGTTCACTGGCGTCAATGTGGAGAACGCGGCGTATCCCACAACGATTTGTGCGGAACGTGTGGCGGTCTTCAAGGCGGTTTCCGATGGCGAGCGCGAGTTCGAAGTGATCGCAGTCGTTACCGATAACGGCGGGTCGCCGTGCGGTTCATGCCGTCAGGTGCTGGCTGAATTTGGATTGGATACGATTGTGTTGATCGCGGATGGTCATGGCAAACTCATCAAACAAACAACGGTGAAAGAATTATTACCCGAGGCATTTATTCCCGAAAGCCTTTCGCGAAAAGTTTAGAAGCGAACGAAGAAATGTTCAGCCAGCCATTCTTTATCCCGTCTGCGTTGATTGCCTTGCTTTCCTTTCCTCTGATCTTTGGTTGGATTCCTCGCCAGTCAATCTATGGTGCGCGTACCTCGAAGACGCTTTCCAGCGACGATATTTGGTATCCAGCCAACCGCTTCGCGGGTGCAACTTTTTTGGCTTCCAGTTGCATTTATCTTGCTGTAGCTTGGACTCTTCCGGATGCAAGCACCATTACGAATATTGGCTTGGTGATTTGGTTCGTTCATCTTGGCGCATTTTTTCTTCCGCTTATCCTCAGCCTGCTCTTAATCCGTTCCTTCATCCAAACTTTGTAGATGCGCGATACATACCATTCTCTTCGTGTGGAAGCTGTGGTGCTTCGTCATTCCGATTATGGCGAAGCGGATCGCATTCTTGACTCTCTACACGCGTCAACTTGGGAAAACGCGCGCCATCGTCAAAGGTGCGCGCAAGCTCACCTCGCGCAAGGCGGGACATCTCGAACCGTTCACTCATGTCAAACTTCAACTTGCCACAGGCCGCGATCTGTTCATCGTATCGCAGGCTGATACGGTGGATGCCTATCTGTCTCTGCGTGAAGATTTGCTATTGACTGGTCACGCCTCTTACGTGATGGAATTGCTCGATCGCTTTACTTATGAAGACAATCTTGAACACCCGACTTTATTCCGCCTGTTGACGGAGACTTTGTCCCGTCTCGCTTCCAAATCAGACCCGTGGCTGGCCATCCGTTATTATGAGATGCGTCTGCTGGATGAGCTTGGATTCCGTCCGAGGCTGTTTGAGTGTGCCAACTGCGGGCGCGAGATTCAACCAGAGGATCAATTCTTTTCATTCAGCGCAGGCGGGGTTATTTGTCCGACTTGCGGAAGAGGTTTGCCAAATCTCATTAGCATATCGGTGGACACGCTTAAATATTTACGCCACTTCCAACGTTCAAGCTATCGCGAAGCCTCCAGGGCACGTCCCAGCCTCGAGGTCCAGAAGGAAGCGGAGAATTTGATGCAGGGGTATTTCACGTATCTGCTCGAACGCGAATTGAACACGCCGGGATTCCTGAAAAGAATTAAAACATAAAACGCAAATCGCGATCACTTCATTCTCTTTCCCCAATTCAATACAAACAACCATGCGGCAACAACCACGACTGGCTTGAAGACGCGCCAGAAAAATTTCTGGAACCAGGCCCAATGCAAATGATAAAGAATATGCGTGATGCCGGTGCGGATCGTCAAGGCTTGCCCAAGCGGACTGAATAGAATTCGATGGCGATAATCGTGAAATGAAAAATCGTTACGAGCAAATGCATCGTAAATCGCTTTGGCCGCAAGCAGGCCATAGCCCAATGCGATGCTGATGCCTTCGCCAAAAATTCCGTCCGCGCCGGCCGCATCGCCGACAAGGATCACGCGTGGCACCGCGAATTGATTGAACGGACTGAACCATCGAATGGGATGACCTTTGAGTTCGTATTGACTCAGATCAAAGTCGTGACGCGTCATCTCTTCGGCCAACGATTCTTTCAATGCTGGACGCTCTTTATAAGCCAAAACATTCGTATCATAAATTCCCCAACATCGCATGGGTTCACCGTTGATCTGCGTGGGAAAATCCCATGTATAGCCTGCGATGCCAAGTGGAACGGGAAAGAAATCAAAGTATGCTTGCCCCCACCGCCCTTCGGGCACCTCCCCCAAATTCAAAGAATTTGGGGGAGGCTGGAAGGGAGTTATCACTTCCAGCACGCGCGCCGTGTGAATGGATTCATTTGGAAGAATACATCGCCGCGTGATTCCGTTCGATCCATCCGCCCCGACAACGACTTGTGCGGTGAAGATACCCGCATCGGTTTCGACAATGACACAATCATCCTGCGGCTGCACATTTTTTACGGTTACTTCTTCTTTGATCTCAATTCCTTTATCCCTTGCTTTTTGAGCGAGCCAGGCATCGAACTCATTGCGGCGTATGATTCGCAGAGCATGAGTATTCGGCAACGAGATTGTTAATCCCTTGCCTGCGAAATCCAAATGAGCGGTGGATGCGTCTACGTGCGGCACCTTGCTCACGTCGAGACCAAGACGCTGAAGGATTACCTCGGCGTCAGCGGTCAAGCCGCCCGCACAAAGTTTGGGACGCGGGTGATGCGCCTTTTCGAGAATCAGGATTCGGTCGGTCAGATGCGGAGCAATCTGCGCGAGATGCAAAGCCGTCGAAAGTCCCGCAGGTCCACCGCCGATAATTAGAATATCCTGCTTTGACATTAGTCCAATTAAATCATAGAACGATACAAATAGCCGCACAACCTTTACTGCAAGAATTTACAGGTTTTTTACATGAAGAACAATGCGCATTTACATTCTCTCTTTATACTCCGGCATGAAACAACAAATCAAAAAGGAGTAATCATGAAAGCATCAAGTTTTTTGTCCACAGTTACAAGAAAAGGTCTGCTGCTCGCAGCGGGAGCGCTGGTTGTTCTCGGTTCGGTCTTCTCGGTTCCGACCAGTGTTGTCTTTGCCGCATCCCCCACGCCCGCCTCGTATGCAGCTTTGACTAAGGCATATCAGGATGATCAAAATTGGTTCAAGGCTCAGCATGTCAATGTGGGCCGCGCTGATAATGTGGTCACCCAGGTTCAAGCGTTGATCGGTGCCGCAAAGTCAGATGGAATCCCCACCGGCGGACTGGAAGCGGCTTTGGATGTTTTCCAGGCTCAACTTCGAATCGTCAAGGTTTCCCACGCCACTGCCAATGCCGTTCTTACCGCCCATAAGGGTTTTGACAACAGCGGTAACGTGACCAATCCCGTTCTCGCGGCGCAGACGGTGAGAGACGCGACCCAATCCTTGAGCGATGCTCATCGAGTATTGGTACAATCCTCCAGCGATTTGCTGACGGCGTTGACGCTGTGGGCAAAGCACAACAACATCACTTCTTCATCGCCAGTGTATTCAACGTACAACACTGCTTACCAAGCCACGCTCACTCTCCATAATGACGTGACCGGCGAACACTAAACGAACGAGTTTATGATGGAAAAGAAGCCCGGCAAATACTGCTGGGCTTCTTTTGACTATAAGAAATGGAATCAAATAAGAACGAAATTATCGCCGGAATAAATTTCAACATTGTTCTGCACATGGGGGATACAGGATCGATATGGGATGGATATAGGATGGTTATAGGATGACTATAGGTTCGATATAAGATGAGCAGGAGATAGGAGATGGAAATTGGACTACTAATGAAAAAACAGCCGAATTCCGCCGGTTTTTACTTTAGAAGTTGTATAATCTCATTATCCATTTCGGCGGGATTCTTATGTCCGAAGCGAAACACCCTCTCAAAGTCTTTCTCTGCCACGCTCACGGCCACGCGCTCTTTGTACGCACCCTATATGACCGACTTGTAAAAGATGGCGTGGACGCATGGCTCGATAAGGAAAGGCTTCTTCTCGGACAAGATTGGAATTATCAAATTTGCTAAGTAGAATGCTAGAGAATTCTTTTTGTGAAACTGGAACAATTAGCAGGCGTCAGTATCAAAGGAGGATAAATTATGAGGACGAATTCTCGTGTGCGTAGATTATTCCTTGTCATTCTCCTCTCGCTTATTAGCTGTACTGTGTTGTGTATTGTGTTGCTCTTAAACCAGAATAAAGGTGGAAAGGCAAACGTGTTTGTATGGTTCGATGCAAATGCCAATGGTGTTTTTGATGCAGGCGAACAACCCCTGTCACGAGTGAAGGTTTATGCAACCGGGGGATTTGGAGAAGAAGAAGTATTTACTGATGAAGACGGCAAGGCTTCTGTTGTTCAACTTGCACCACCTGATTGTTTCCTGAACTGTTTCAATGATTTCACTGTGGTCGTAGAAACGCCCCCCGGATACAAACCTACAACTCCCACAACCCTTTCGTTCACAGGAGAGAATCACACATATCAGTTTGGCTTTGCACTTGATCCGCTAGGGGCAACACCCACTCCGTATTTATCAAGCCTCTCTTGCAAAACGTATCCAAGCATCGAACCGGAGAAAATGGCTGTGGCAGGCGATGGCTCACTATGGATTTCGTTATTTGATGGTGTTGCCAAGTATGATTCGGGAAATGATCAGTTTTTTAAATATAACGGCCTGCCCGGTCTTTATGAGGATATTGGTGTTGGAGCGAATAATGAGATTTGGATTGCTAGCCAAGAATATGACATTAGTCGTTACTATAACTCCAAGTGGTTAACCTATGAAAAAGATAATCTAATCACTGCTAGTGATATAAGTATTGGGACTACACCGGACAGAAGTGTATGGTTTGCTGTTGAAGCTCCGCCCTCAGAATTAGCAAGCTTTAACCCCATTACCAACCAATGGCAATTCTACGTTGAACAAGAAAATCATGATTATGCGGCTGGAACAAAGGTGAGGGTATCCACCGATGGATCTACCTGGTTTGCCGCATTTGATTATCGCGCCAGCGCCACTCCGCCTGTTTCAACTTCCGATGTCCAATGGAAGGTGTATGAATTGCATACTTTTACACAGGATGAAATCGAAGATATTCCTGATATGAATTGGATCAAGGACAGTAAGGTAGCATCCGACGGAACGATTTGGCTTTCAACCATAGAAGGATTGGCGCATTTTGATCCCACCGCAGACAAGTGGAGCATTAATAGCTGGCCGCATTCATACGATGTATTACCCAACGTGGACACGAGTGCTCTTGCGATTGGCCCCGATCAATCCATATGGATAGGAACCACTTCCTATAATCATCCACTTGTTTTACACTTCATGCCCAATGCTAGGGGAGGCATCTGGCGAACATTTGATGATCGCGATGGTATACCGAACGCTGATGAGATTAAGGCAATTGCAGTAACGCCGGACGGCAGAGTCTGGCTGGGTTCGGATGAATTAACTGGTTGTATTGTATTGAAATGAACCAGACCCAATTGGGTAAAAGCCTTCCCTCTTAACTCTCGGCGCGAAATCCGGTGCCTTCATGTGTGAGGGAAATATGAGGTGGTACGGTATAATCTCCTCTCAATTGCAAATCTAAGATCAGAAATCATAAATCCAACATGCCTCTTAACTTTCAACAAGTCATCCTCAAGTTACAAGAATTCTGGGCGGAGCGCGGCTGCGTGCTCTGGCAGCCCTATTACACCCAAGTCGGCGCCGGGACGATGAACCCCGCCACCTTTTTCCGCGTGCTCGGTCCCGAGCCGTGGAACGTGGCTTACGTCGAGCCGTCCATTCGTCCCGATGACGGACGTTACGGCGAGAATCCGAATCGCTTCCAACAGCACTATCAGTTTCAAGTTATTCTCAAGCCCGATCCTGGCAACCCGCAGGAAATCTATCTCAACTCGCTCAAAGCCATCGGCATTGACCCGCGCCAGCACGACATCCGCTTTGTGGAAGATAACTGGGAACAGCCCGCCATCTCGGCCTGGGGACTCGGTTGGGAGGTCTGGCTCGATGGTCAGGAGATTACCCAGTTCACCTATTTCCAACAAGTGGGCGGCGTGACGCTTGATCCGGTCGCGGTCGAGATCACCTATGGACTCGAACGTATTTTGATCGGCTTGCATAACGTCAAGGCCGCCTGGGATTTGCCGTGGAATGATTCGATCACGTATGGCGAAGTCCGCAGGCAGGAAGAGTTCGAGCATTCCAAATATTATTTTGAAGTCGCCGATGTGCAAGCCATGCGCGAAGTCTTCGAACGCTTCGAACGCGAAGCCGAAGCTTGTCTCGCACAAGGATTGGTCGTCCCCGCACACGATTACGTTCTCAAGTGTTCGCACATCTTCAACACGCTCGACACGCGCGGCGCGGTTGGCGTCACCGAGCGTCAGGCTTTCTTTCGACGAATGCGCGACCTCGCACGACGCGTCGCTGAAGCGTATCTTGATCAACGCAAGCAATTGGAATATCCGTTGCTCAAAGATCAGGGAATAGGGCAAAAGGAAATAGTGAATAGTGAATTGGGCAAGCTCGCTTCATTGCCTATGCCCAATTCACCGTTACCTTTTTTGCTTGAAATTGGCGTTGAAGAACTTCCTGCAAATGACGTGGACACTGCTCACATATATTTGACAACCCGCGTTCCTGCTTTGCTCGATGAACTTCATTTGGAGCATGGTGACGTCCGCATCTTTACAACCCCGCGGCGGCTCGTCTTTTCGATAGCAAATCTCAGCCCGCGTCAACCCGACCGCGAAGGCTTAGTCAAGGGTCCGCCCGCCGATAAAGCTTTTGACAAAAACGGAATCGCATCACCGGCTGCGATGGGTTTTGCTAAAAAGAGCGGCGTGAACACTAAAGACCTCGAAGTCCGCGAACAAGATGGCGGCAAATATGTCTTTGCCGTAGTAAAACAAAAAGGACGTTCGACACCCGAAGTGTTGGCAGAGGCTTTGCCTAAACTTGTGGAGAGCATCAAGTTTGAAAAGTCTATGAAATGGAATGAGAGTGGCGTTGCCTTCTCACGTCCGATTCGCTGGTTCGTGGCTTTGCTTGGCGAATCGATTATCCCATTTGAATATGCTAGCGTTGCTTCGAAAAATATTACGCGCGGTTTGCGTCCGTATGATTCGCCTGAAATCAAAATCCCATCGGCTGATAAATACTTTGATGTGATTCGCGAAGCAGGTATTGTGTTGGATAAAGAAGAGCGCAAAGCCTCCATTGTGGAACAAGTCAAACAAGCCGCGTCATTGATTAGCGGCGATGTAATAATTGATAATGATCTATTGAATGAAGTAACGAACCTTGTCGAAATGCCGACGGCGGTGATGGGTGAATTCACCCCTGAATTTTTGCAGTTGCCGCGTGAAGTTTTAGTCTCGGTGATGAAGAAGCATCAACGATATTTCCCGGTTGAGAAAAGTGGAAAATTGTTGAGCCACTTTGTTGCTATTCGCAATGGCGATGATATCGGTATTGACCTTGTCCGCCAGGGCAATGAGCATGTGCTTGGTGCGCGCTTTGCGGATGCAAATTTCTTTGTCCGTGAAGATTTGAAACACAAGCTGGAAGAATTTCGTCCCAGACTTGCTGGCTTGATCTTCCAGACCAAGCTTGGCTCGATGTTGGATAAGTCGGAGCGCATCGTAAAGTTAACGGACGAGATTGTTTCCATGCTGCATTTATCGAACGATGAAATCCAACATGCAAAGCGTGCTGCGTTTTTGATGAAGGCAGACCTCACGACTCAGATGGTCACGGAAATGACTTCACTGCAAGGCATCATCGGACGTGAATATGCAGTGCGAAGTGGTGAGCACGCCGAAGTGGCGTTAGCCATCGGCGAACAATATCAGTCTGTGCCAAAATCAAAAATAGGCGTCGCAATTGCATTGGCTGACCGAATTGATTCGCTGGTTGGACTCTTTTCTGCTGGATTAGCTCCAACCGGTGCGAAAGATCCATTTGGCTTGCGGCGCGCTGCGATTGGTGTAGTGCAACCATTGATTGAACAGGGCATTTCGTTTGATTTGTGCGAAGCAGTTAGCAAAGCCGCGAAGTTACAGCCGATTGCTGTGAGCGATGAAGTTCAAAATCAGGTATTGGAGTTTATTACCGGACGTTTGAGCGTTGTTATGAAGGACGCAGGCTATAGATACGACGTTGTCGACGCCGTGCTTGCTGAACAAAGTGCGAATCCCGCTAAAGCCAGCAGCGATGTGAAGTTGCTTCAAGCATGGACGACCCGTGTTGATTGGAATAAAGTATTACCGGGATTTGCTCGATGCGTACGTATAGTTAGAGATCAAAAGAAGACATTTGAAATTGATCCACAAAAGTTTGTCGAACTAGCCGAAAAAAATCTATACCAAGTGTTTCTCAGAGAGACCCAAACATCAGTATTATCAATTGATGATATGTTTGCAAAGATTATCGCTATGTTGGGTGCAATTAATAAGTTCTTTGATGATGTGTTAGTTATGACTGAAGATAAAGCTCTACGCGAAAATCGGCTTGCTTTGCTTCAGGCAATTTCTGGATTGGCAAAGGGTCTTGCCGACCTTTCAAAACTTGAAGGCTTCTAAAAACATGAGACGACCTATTCGGTCGTCTCATGTTTTTCCATATCGTTCCATAAATTTTTCCCGCGTCATCCAGAACTCAGTGTGCTGCATTTCTCGCATTTTTCTGTATCGCGAACTGACGGGGTTGTAAGCCCACATCAGCCACCAGCCATAAAAGTTTTCCCAGAATTCGCCGAACGCGCCCTCTGAGCGCGCATAAGGAAAGATCGTAAAGCCGAGATGCTCGAAACTTTTGCGGCCACCATCCGTTGCTTCAGGCGAAATAAATGTTGTAATTCCGCCGATGACTTGAACGTCGTTCAAAGCTGGATTGCCTTGGATGTGCTTCGCAATCAATCTCATGGAATGAATTGCCATGCGTTCGAGTTTTAATCCGTACGATAGAATTCGCTCCTTCGTCGGGGATGATCGGCATGTGCTCATTCCAGAAATGGAGGAAGAGCGCACATGTGTCAGAGCGAATGATCTGATCAGGGAATGTTAAGTCGTGATTAATGCGACCAATTTGAATTCGCAGAATGCATTGAGAATCATCAGTGAACGGCTCGACGCCTTCCACATGACTCAGCCAATGGTCAAAGTGGCGGATGATGAGGCGCAGTAAATCCATCAGCGTTGAATCAACCAAATGCCGACGACAATTGCCAGTGTCCCCAGCCATTGACGCTCGGAGACCGGCTCCTTGAATATCCAACTGGCAGCGACCATTTGGACACCAAGAACCGTCAGGCCGGTGGTGAGTGGAAAGGCGATACTCAGAGGCATGTATTTCAACATCCAGGTTAAAGTGATGACCGTGACAAATCCAGCAAAGTTACCCACCACTTGCCAAGTGATGAGACCGCGCCAGTTGGGACTCATGGCTGAGACGCGGAATGCTGCGTTCGATAGAACGTTGAATCCAAGATTAATCACGATCAGCCAGAAGACCAACATTGAGGCGTTCCCGATGCGGGGGATCGAGATACCATTCAAACGGTTGTTGAACATGTTGTGCCTCCTCGATGTATATATTCTGTTATTACAACCTTAAACAGGTTTACGGGATTTGTCAATCCATTGAAGTGCGTCTATAATAATTCTCAAAGATATGTCGACCACCGACGAAATCAAGGCACGCATTGATATTGTTGACCTCGTTGCCGAGGCTGGCGTCAAACTGCGCAAGACCGGCAGGAACTACACGGGTTTTTGCCCGTTCCATGCAAACAAGCACACGCCGGCTTTTGTCGTCTGGCCTGAAACAGGGACGTGGCGTTGCTTCGGCGAATGCAATGAGGGCGGTGACATCTTCAAATTTGTGATGAAAAAAGACGGGATTGATTTTAAGGAAGCACTTCAAAAACTTGCCGACCGCGCGGGCGTGAAGGTCGAATCTTATCAACGTGAAGCACCTCAGCAACGGGAAGCCTATGAACATCTACGTAATTTATTGGAAGATGCGATACTCTTTTATCGAAACCATCTCCTCAGTCACAAAGACGTTCTGACTTATTTGCGCGAGAAGCGCGGACTCAGCGACGCAACCATCGAGACCTTTGGGCTGGGTTACGCGCCTGCGGACTTCGATAACACTTTGAAGCATCTTACCCAACGCGGCTACTCGGAGCAGGATTTGCTGGACGCGGGTTTGCTTTCCGAAAGCGAAAGCGGCAAACGCTTTGACCGTTTTCGCCATCGCATCATGATTCCGATCCGCGATGAGAATGGACGCATGGCCGGTTTTGGCGCGCGCATTGTTGATCCGAATGACGTTCCCAAGTTTTTGAATTCACCCGAAACACCGATATTTACCAAAGGCCATTTGCTTTACGGATTGGATCGCGCCCGCAAGCCAATCCGCGCTGCGGATCAGGCCGTAATCGTGGAAGGCTATCTCGATGTGATTGCGGTGCATCAGGCGGGCTACGAAAATGTGGTCTCGCCGATGGGTACCGCGTTGACCGAGGAACAATTGCGTTTGCTCAAGAAATTTACGCGGCGCATTGTCTTGGCGCTGGACCCAGATACTGCTGGACAAAAAGCCGTCTTACACGGGCTGGATGCGGCGCGTTCGGCGATGGATCACGAAGGAGAATTCGGCTTCGATACGCGCGGCTTGCTTCGCAATGAAGCGCGCCTTCAGGCTGATTTGCGCGTCGCTTCGATGCCCGATGGCTTGGATCCCGATGAAATCGTGGCGCGCAATCGCGAAGAATGGAAAACTCTCATTGAAAACGCAAAGCCGATTGTTACCCATGTGATGGAAACTTTGGCTGTGGGTCGCGATCTAAAAGACCCCAAGGTGAAGAATCAAATTGCATCACAAATCCTGCCGTTGATCGAAGACTTGCCCAACGCGCCGGAACGCGATACATACCGTCAGCAGTTGGCGCGCATGTTGAAGGTGGATGAACGCGCATTGACCGGCACGCAGGCTCAAGGACCGCGTGTGAAGCGGCCAAGAATCGTTAAGCAGAAAAATATTCCAGAGTCATCAAATGCTTCAATAACAGTTTCTTCAAGTCAAAAAGTTGAAGAATACATTATCGCTGTTCTGCTTCGCAAGCCGGAATTGCTTTATCGTTTGGATCGGCTTCTTCAGCAATATGGTTTGACGCGTTTATCGGCGGAGGATTTCGAGTATACTGATTATCAATTGCTATTTGGTTTGATCCACAACGCGGTGGAGCAGGATCAAACTGAACATCGTGATTTTGTGATCGAGTCTTTGCCCGAAAGCTTGCGCGGGCTTTCGAATGAGTTGTTAGCTCAAACGGAAAAGCTCGATCCACTGGATGAGAAGATTTTGGAGGAAATCCTGCGTGGTGCCATCAAATTGCGGCGTATGACGGCGGGTGAAAACCTGAATCAATTGCGTTTCTTACAGGAGGATGCTCAGCAGATTGGCGATCTGCGCACAGCTTCATATCAGGAATTGGTTTTAAAGCATACACGTTTGTTGCGGGATTTAGATCAGGCTTATCGTAAGATGTCTCTGAAACGGTTGGAATAAATCTAGGAACGCCTTTGTGAGGGATAAGAGGCTAACATGGTAGCAAGGAAGAATACCAATAAAAAAAGTAATTTGCATCTGCATTCATCTGCTAAAAAGGATTCGTCATCGAAGTCATGGCGCCCCAGGAAGATTGTCGTAGATGAACCTTTGGATGAAACGAATCTTGATGACGAATTGGGGTTGGATGCAAATATGCCGGTCGAGGCTGGGCTTGATTTATCTCAACCCGATTCGGATTTATTGGTCGAAGATGTTCTCGAGGAAAAACGACCGGAGATCGCGGCTGAGTTGTCCGGAGATCCGGTGCGACTTTATTTACGCGAGATCGGTCAGATCAAGTTGCTCAATTCCGATGATGAATTTCGCGTCGCGACAATGATAGAAGCCAGGCGTCTGGTGGGAATGTTCCGCCGTCATCCGGTTCGTAAAGGCGTTCTACCCGCGATGGGAATCTATCATAGCCTGCTCACGGAATTACTTACGTCTTGGAAACGATTTGGGCAGGATGCCAAACGCTATAAAATCGAATTGCCCGATCTTTGCTTAATGATTGCCGAAGCTCAAGCGCTTCGGCGCGGACCGGAAGCGGACGCTCCATCCTATATTCATTCCTTCCTTGCTAATGATCATTGGAGAAAAGATCCAGTTTGGGCAACGATGGTTCGAAAATCATATAGTGTTTTCTTATGCCTTTATCTTTTGCCTGAGGATTATGCAAACTGGCTGGCTCGTCACATTGAGAATTGTCAAAAACTACCGGTCTTGCGAACCCTCTACCGGAATTTGCCTAAAGAGAAGATTCTGCTCCAAGAAATTGATTCCGCTCAAGCCCGTGCGTTGGATGCAAATCAAGCTCTCATTCGCGCCAACTTGCGGTTGGTGGTCAGCGTTGCAAAGAAATATCTTGGCCGTGGCATCTCCTTGCTTGATTTGATTCAGGATGGCAATATTGGTTTGATGCGTGCGGTCGGAAAGTTTGATCCGCGACGCGGTTACAAATTCAGCACGTATGCCACCTGGTGGATTCGTCAGGCCATCAATCGTTCGATTGCCGAACATGCACGCACGATCCGCATTCCTGTGCATTTGTTTGAATCCATTTCCCGGATCTTGCGGGCCCAACGTGACCTGACTCAAGAACTGGGTCATGAACCAACGGATGAAGAAATTGCGCTTGAAGTTAGATATCTGTCCGCGGCGGATATGCAAGCCGTCATGCGTGCACGTGCAGAACAGAAACCGCTCGAACCTGCTCTTCAACATCGGCTGGAATATGCCACGCACAAAGTGGATCGTGTGTTGCGTTCTGCCGAAGAGCCTGTTTCATTGGAAGGTCCGGTGGGGGGTGAAGATTTGAGTCAATTGGGCGATTTTATTGTGGATGAAGATACTCTATCGCCGATAGATTCTGCGGCGAGGGAAATGCTCCGTGAGCAGATTCGACATGCGTTGGATGGACTCGCCGATCGCGAGCGGGAGGTGCTTGAGTTGCGCTTCGGATTAACCGATGGAAAAGATCACACATTGGAAGAAGTCAGCCGTTATTTTGATTTAACTCGCGAACGAATCCGCCAGATTGAAGCCAAGGCTTTGCGAAAGTTGCGCCATCCGGAATATAGTAAGCCATTGGAAGATTATTTAGGGTAGGGATTCACTAAAGGGAGCAGCTGAACCGGCTGCTCTCTTCTTATTTTTTCCAATAATTTATTCTTTTTGTGAAATGCGACACATTATCTAGCCCCCAAAAAATACTTATGATATACTTCATCGCCAGCGTGCTGGTTTTTACAACCGAGCATGCGTAGTGAGGATCGCTTTGAGGTGTCTATGTTGATTCCATATATTGCCATCGCAGTGATGGTTGTAGTGGCTACTTTTATTGCTGTCGCCGCCATTGGTTTGGGGGAATTATTCGGGCCGAAGAAAAAGACAAAAGTCAAGGAAGAGCCATATGAATCTGGAATCGCGCCGATCGGTCCGGGGACGCGGCGGATGCCTGTCCGCTTTTATCTGATCGCGGTGCTGTTTATATTGTTCGATATCGAAGTGATCTTTTTTCTACCCTGGGCGGTCGTCTTTCGCCAGCTCGGATTGTTTGGGTTGGTCGAGATGGCCGTGTTTATCGTTATCCTGTTAATTGGTTATATTTACGCGTGGAAAAAAGGAGCATTGGAATGGGAGTAGAGCAAAAGCTTGGAAATATGGGCGTGGTGACTACCACGCTTGAGACTGCTGTGAATTGGGCGCGCACGAATGCCATGTGGCCGATGTTGTTCGGACTGGCTTGTTGCGCGATCGAGATGATGTCGGCGCAGGCTGCAAATTATGATATGAGCCGCTTTGGGATGGAATTGATGCGTCCCAGCCCGCGGCAATCGGACTTGATGATCGTAGCGGGACGTGTCTCACGTAAGATGGCGCCTGTCCTGCGTCGTTTGTATGACCAGATGCCCGAACCGAAATGGGTGATTGCAATGGGTGATTGCGCCTCATGCGGTGGCGTGTTCAATAATTATGCTATTGTTCAAGGTGTGGATGAGGTGGTTCCGGTGGATGTTTACGTGGCCGGATGTCCGCCGCGCCCGGAAGCGTTGATCCACGGTGTGGTGACGCTGTTTGAAAAAGTCAAAGGCGAAAAGTTTGCGGATTTGGCGAAAGCGTAGCATATAAGTCAAAAGTAGTAGCGACCCAGGTCGCTACTACTTTAGGAAAATTTATGGACACTAGACTTGAAAAGATCGTCAAGGTATTGCAGGAAAAAGCCGGTGCAACCTACGAGGAATTTCGCGACGAGGTGCATGTTTTTATCAATGCCGGGCAAATCGTCGACGCGTTGACTTTCCTGCGCGATGAGCATCAATTCTCTCTACTCTCTGCAATGACCGCGGTGGATTATTGGCCCGAAGAAAATCCGCGCTTCCATGTGATCTATCAGCTCACATCGCTGACGCAAAACCTATCCATTCAGTTGAGAGTTCTCGTAAATGGCGACCAGCCAAAGGTTCCGACGGCGACGCGGGTGTTTGAAGTTGCAAACTGGCGCGAGCGCGAAATCATGGATATGTTTGGCGTTGACTTCGATGGCCATCCCGATCCGCGCCGTATTCTGATGCCCGAAGATTGGGAAGGACATCCGTTGTGCAAGGATTATCCGCTGGGATATGAAGAGCCACAATTCACGTTCAACTTTGAAGAGATCGACCTGCGCAAACCGTACGCCAAGGAATAGTTATGAGTGAATATCAGTTGCAAGAGATTCCTGTTGGCCCATACAAACATTTAGTTTCGGAGCGCGCCTTGACAGGCGAGACCATGTTGCTCAACATGGGGCCGCAACATCCGTCCACGCATGGTGTTCTACGTTTGTTGCTGGAGCTGGACGGCGAGATCGTTATCAATTGCATTCCCGATATTGGTTACCTGCATACAGGTATCGAGAAGAACATGGAAGCCAAGACGTATCTCAAAGCGGAGGTGATGACCGACCGTCTCGATTACATGAACAACATGGGCAACAATCTGGCCTATGTGATGGCGGTTGAGAAACTGGTCGGGCTTGATGTGCCGCCGCGCGCGCAAGCCTTGCGCGTGATCCTGACCGAGTTGCAGCGCATCGCATCGCATTTAGTCTGGCTTGGAACCTCAGGGCTTGACCTGGCCGCGATGTCTGTGTTTTTGTATTGCTTCCGCGAACGTGAGATCATCCTCGATATCTTCGAATTAGTTTCAGGTCAGCGCATGATGGTGACTTACTTCCGTCCCGGCGGCGTATGGCGCGACGTACCGGTTGAATTCGAAGCTGCGGTGCGGAACTTCATCAAGATTTTTCCAAAGCGTATTGACGAGTATGAAGCCTTGTTGACGAAGAATCCGCTCTGGCTGGATCGGATGGTGGGCATCGGCAAACTCGACGCGGCGACCGCGCTTCAGCATGGCGTGACCGGGCCGATGTTGCGCGCTTCCGGTGTGAATTGGGATTTACGAAAAGTCCGACCTTATGCGGGATATGAACAATATGATTTCAATGTGCCGGTCGAAACCAAAGGTGATACGTACGCGCGTTATATCGTGCGCGTTCAGGAGTTGCGCGAATCGTTGAAGATCGTGGAACAGGCATTGAATAAATTACCGATGGGCCCCGTCCGCAGCGACAACCGTAAATTCGTCCCGCCGCCGCGCTCGGAGATCGGCACAAGCATGGAGGCGCTGATCCATCACTTCAAGTTGTGGACAGAAGGTTTCGTGGCGCCGAAGGCTTCCATTTATAGCGCGGTCGAGAGTTCCACGCGGCGAATTGGGCGTATACCTCGAAGGCGATGGCGGGCCAAAGCCTTACCGCGTCCACTGGCGCACGCCTTCTTTTGATAATCTTTCGGTGGTATCCAAAATCGTCAAGGGACATCTGGTAGCGGATTTGATTGCCATTCTGGCCTCGATTGATATCGTCCTCGGAGACATTGACCGATGAGTTTTGCGAATAAATATCCAAAAGAAGTGAAACAAATCCTGGCGAAATATCCACCCGAATACAAACGTTCGGCAGTGATGCCGTTACTATATCTTGCGCAACGCGAAGACGGTTACATCACGAAAGACGCGATGCGGGATGTCGCCGATACGCTGGAGATCAGCATCACTGATGTCGGCGCAATTGTTGGTTTCTATACCTTGTATCACGATAAGAAGGAAGGCAAATATCGGATGCAGGTTTGCACTGACCTGCCTTGCGCGTTGCGCGGTGCCGATCAATTTATGGAATCGTTATGTGCCAATCTTGGAATCAAAGTCGGCGAGACAACCGCAGATGGTTTGATCACACTCGAAGCCGTAACCTGCCTCGCCGCTTGCGATAGAGCTCCGATGTTCCAAATCCAAAGCAAAGACGGCTTGAAGTATTACGAAGATATGAACGTGGATAAAACCATGGAACTTATTGACACGCTTAGGAAAGCGGGCACGGAGGTGAAATAATGTCTTACGTCCTCCTACGACATCGTGACATTCCTGATATTAGTAATTTGAACGTCTATAAAAAGAATGATGGCTTTGAAGCATTTAAAAAGGCCGTGACTAAGATGAAGCCGAATGAAGTCACCGATCTGGTCAAGGCCTCGGGCCTACGTGGACGCGGCGGCGCTGGTTTTCCCACCGGTATGAAGTGGTCGTTTATTGACAACAAGAGCTGGCCGCATTATGTCGTTGCCAATGCGGATGAATCCGAACCAGGCACGTTCAAAGACCGCGAGATCATGGAAGGCAATCCGTTTCAGTTTTTGGAAGGCGTAGCAATTGCTTCTTATGCAGTCGGCGCAAAGGCCGCGTACGTTTATCTGCGCGGCGAGTTCTGGGAGATCGCAAAATCCCTCGATGAAAAGATCGCTGAGATGGAGGAGGCGGGTTACCTCGGCGAAAAACTTTTCGGCACGGATTATTCGCTTCGCATCTATACCCATCTCGGCGCGGGCGCGTATATCTGCGGCGAAGAATCGGCGATGCTTGAATCCATCGAAGGCAAACGCGGACAGCCGCGTATTCGTCCGCCATTCCCGGCCGTGAAAGGTTTGTACAACAAGCCGACGGTCATCAATAATGTTGAGACCTTAACAAACCTGCCGATGATCCTCGCCAATGGCGCGGATTGGTATAAATCCATGGGCACGCCCGATAGCGCAGGTGTAAAAATCTTTTCGCTTTCAGGCCGCGTTCGCAAACCCGGCAACTATGAATTGCCATTTGGGACAACATTCCGCCAATTGATTTATGAACATGGCGGCGGCGTTCAAGATGGCCGGTCAGTGAAAGCGATCATGCCTGCGGGTGCATCCTCTTCCTTTATTGTTGCAGATGATAAAGTTCTCGATACGCAAATGGATTATGTCACCGTCCGCACGCTCGGTGCGGACCTTGGGTCGGCTTCCGTCATCGTAATTGATGAAACTATTTCCATTGACTGGATCATTAACAAAACCATTCATTTCTTCAAACATGAATCCTGTGGCAAATGCACACCCTGCCGCGAGGGGACCTATTGGATGATGCATTTGATTGAGCGCGTTCAAGATGGCAATCGTTCAACCGCTGATGTGGATTTGCTTCTCAACGTTGCCAAGCAGATGCAAAACAAATGCCTTTGCCCGTTGGGCGATTTTTCCACGATGGCAGTGGTTACAGGTATCGAAAGATTTCCACAGGATTTTAGAAAGGCGTAATTCGATATTCGATACTCGAATATCGGTTTTATCGGAGACTTATGACCAAACAAGTCACGCTTACGATTGATGGAAAACAAGTAACAGTTCCCGACGGGATGCTGGTGGTGGACGCCGCCAAGTCTACGGGCATTGATGTTCCCGTCTTTTGTTATCACCCAAAAATGGAGCCGGTCGGCATGTGCCGCATGTGCCTCGTTGAGATTGGCCGTCCCATGATGGATCGCAACACCGGCAAACCGGTACTCGATGATAAAGGCGAACCAAAACTTCAATTCCTGCCCAAGCTCGAAACGGCCTGCACCAATCCGGTTTCGGATGGCATGGTGGTTTACACTCAATCTGAGAAAGCCAAGGCAGGACAAAAAAGCACGGTTGAATTTTTGCTTACATCCCATCCGCTCGATTGCCCGATCTGCGATAAAGGCGGCGAATGTCCGCTTCAGAACCTGACGATGGCTCATGGTCCGGGCAAGAGCCGCTTCTTGTACGATGAGAAAATGCATCTCGCTAAAAATGTTCCACTGGGCGAATTGATTTACCTCGATCAGGAACGATGCATTCAATGTGCGCGCTGCATTCGCTTTCAAGATGAAGTTGTGGGTGACTCGGTGCTCGGCTTTGATGATCGCGCTCGTTCGACAAGAATCGTTTCTCTCTCGGACCCTGGATTTGATTTTGTTTTCTCGGGCAACACCACCGACATCTGTCCCGTCGGCGCGTTGACCACCGCCGATTTTCGATTCGGCGCGCGCCCGTGGGAATTGGGGGCTTCCGCTTCGATCTGCTCGCAGTGTCCGGTTGGATGCAATATCACGTTCAACACGCGGCGTGAAGCAAAAGCGGATGGCAAGGTTGTCATCAAGCGCGTGATGCCGCGCCAGAATGAACAGGTCAACGAAACCTGGATTTGCGATAAAGGCCGCTTTGCATTCCATTATGTCGAGAGCAAGGATCGTTTGAAAAAGCCGCTTCTTCGCAAAGACGGCAAACTGACGCGCGTCTCATGGGATGCCGCGACCAAAGCCGCGGGCGAATCGTTTGCAAAGGCGAAGAAGAATCTGGTGGTGCTTGCTTCCGGCCGTTTATCCAATGAAGATTTGTTCAACTTGAAAGCACTTGCAGATCAAGTGGGCGGCAAGGCTATCTTGTATTCCAATATGGGCGGCGGTGATTTGACATCGCTAGTTGGTGTGGGTCCAGGTACGAACATAGGTGAGATGGGTAAAAGCTCAACCATTGTGATTGTGGCTTCCGATTTATATGAAGAAGCGCCCATCTGGTATCTGCGCATCAAACAAGCCGCACAACGCGGTGCGACCTTGATCGTTGCCAATCCGCGCGAGACCAAGCTGGATCGCTTCGCTTCATTTGTTATTCGTTATGCCTATGGTGATGAAGCAAAGACTGTTCAAGATTTGACGAAGAAAGGCAAGATCGGCGACGCATTTGTCAAAGCCGAAAATGTGGTCATCTTGTTTGGCAGTGAAGGTCTCGGGCTCGAAGGTTCGACAGCATTATCCACCGCCTGTGCCCGCGCCTTGAATGACACTGGCCATGTTGGCAGGCCGAACAATGGTTTGATTGGTGTGTGGCAGAGGGCGAACGATCAGGGTGCCTGGGAACTTGGATTCCGTCCCGAGGAGAATCTTCAATCCCTCTTCGATAAGGCGGACGCGGTCTATATCGCGGGCGCCGATCCATTTGGCGATGGAATGTTGAAAATCAAAAATGCAAGACGGAAACCGTTCATCGTAGTGCAGGATTTGTTTGAAACCGAAACTGCAAAAATCGCAAACGTCGTTTTGCCCGCGCAAGCTTATACCGAAGGCGATGGTACGTTCACATCCGGCGAGCGGCGCGTGCAGCGATTCCATCCGGCTGTTACCGCCCTCGAGGGGACCAAGCCCGACTTTGCAATCACCTCGCAGGTAGCCAAGCAAATGGGTGTGATCCTCGAAGGCACATCCGCATCGGTGGTGTTTGAGATTATGGTCGAAGATCAACCCTCCTTCGCAGGTTTGAGTTATGCCAAGTTGGCTGAAGTGAAATCCCAGTGGCCAATTGTCGGACGCGGCGATTTATATTACGGCGGCACAACGTATGAGAACAAGCAGGGATTGGGCGTGCAGTTGTCGAACGCTGCGCAACGCGGCGAAAAATTCAGCCTGCCGCGGGTCCAGAAAGTTGCGGCGCTTCGTCCAAAGGAAAAGAAGTTGCTGGCCGTGCCGATCACCAAACTGTATGATCGCGGCGTGACGGTATCCACCGCGGAATTGCTGGATCAAAAAATCGGCGAAACATTTATTGCGTTGCATCCGTCTGCCGCGGAACTATTCAAAGTGAGTGCAGGCGAACGTGTGATGTTGAGTCTGGATAGCGTAAGCGAAGAAGTGTCGGTCAAGATTGACAATACGATTTCGGCAGGCGTGGTGTTGGTGCCGCGCTCGATGGGATTGTCAATCCACAAACCAATCGAGGTAAGGGTGAAGGCCATTAAGAAGGCAGCGGCGAGGTAGCGATGGAATTGTGGATTGAATGGATCATTAAAGGTTTCGTCCTAGCGTTTGCGATTCTGACGGGCTTTGCATATTTAACTTTATATGAACGCCGCGCTCTGGCTCGCATTCAAGTTCGCATTGGGCCGAACCGCGCCGGGCCGCAAGGATTATTGCAGCCGCTAGCAGATGCAGTCAAGTTGATCTTCAAGGAAGAGTTCACTCCCGCCCGAGCGGACAAAGTGTTGTTCGTGCTTGCGCCCATTATGACGGTTGTCCCAGCTTTGATCATTGCAGCGGTCATTCCGTTCGGGACGCAGTTTACGCTTCCATTCATTGACCATCCCATTACTCTTTATGTGGCAGACATCAATGTTGGCGTGCTGTACCTGACGGCGATTGCTTCCATTGCGGTTTATGGGATCGTGCTGGCGGGTTGGTCGTCGAATAATAAATATGCCATGCTGGGCGGTATGCGGTCGGCAGCGCAGATGATCTCATATGAACTGGCGCTCGGGCTTTGTTTTGTAATTGCGATCATGCTCGGCAATTCCATGAGCCTTGTTGATATTGTTAATGCCCAGAAGGATGTTTGGTTTGCAGTACTCCAACCGGTCGGCGCACTGATCTTCCTGGTCACCACGCTGGCCGAAGTGAATCGCGCACCATTCGACATGCCTGAAGCGGAACAGGAATTGGCGGCGGGTTATCACAGTGAATACTCCGGCATGAAATTTGCGCTGTTCTTCATGGCCGAATATTCAAAGATGATCGTCATCAGTATGATCGCGGCGACGTTGTATTTCGGCGGCTATCGCGAATTCTGGTTTTTGCAAGGCACCATCTTGAGCGTAGATCGTTTCTGGTGGCTAGGCCCCATTTATCTTTTGTTAAAAGTTATTGTGCTTTTATTCTTCATGATTTGGATCCGCGCGACCTGGCCGCGCATCCGCTATGACCGCCTGATGGCCTTCGGCTGGAAAGTGTTGTTACCGCTCTCCATAGTGGTGGTCTTCCTAACCGCGGTTGGGATTATTTTAGTTCAGCAATTTGGCGCAGTTTATATTTGGTTTATCCCGATATCTTCCCTGGTTGCTGGTTTGATTGCGGCATTACTGGTGAACATTTCGCTGAGAAGGAAGGTGGCTCGTGCTTAGAGAATTAACGCGCGGTCTCGCTACCACCCTCAAATCCATGTTTGAGCGGCCGGTGACGATTTAATATCCGGAAGAGAAGCGGCCCGTCCGCCCGCGCTTTCGCGGACGCCACGTGCTGAAACGGTACGATAACGGACTCGAGAAGTGCATTGGTTGTTCATTATGTGCGGCGGCCTGTCCCTCGGATGCGATCTTCGTGGAAGCATCCGAAAATACAGACGAGAAGCGTTTCTCGCCCGGCGACCGCTATGCGTCCACGTATGAGATCAATATGTTGCGATGTATTTATTGCGGCTTTTGCGAAGACGCCTGCCCAACCGAAGCCATTGTGCTCGGCGATAACTATGAGTTGACCTTTACGGATCGCCGCGACGCCATCTATGATAAGGATATGCTTCTTGAATTTGTATCGGCTGGCAAGCAGACTACGCCGCAAAAGACCTCGCACGGCGAATTCACCCGGTCGGTGCCCCAAATGAAGGACCCGCAGGATTAATCATGAATTCTCAACTGATTACATTTTTCATTCTTGCGATCATTGCCGTTGCTGCGGCACTGGGAATGTTGTTCAGCCGCAGCGCAGTTTATTCGGCATTGTTTCTTGTGCTGAATTTTGGAACGGTGGCGGTATTCTATATTCTCTTGAATGCGCCGTTCATTGCGATGGCACAGGTCAGCGTGTATGCGGGCGCCATCATGGTGTTGTTCCTGTTCGTCATTATGTTGCTGGGAACCGAATTGCTTCCGCCTACGAATGCGTTGCCGTGGCAGAGACCGCTAGCAATTTTCCTTGGTGTGATTCTTTTTGGCGAGTCAGGATATTTGCTTTTTATTCGCAATGCCGCGACCGGTGATGTTCCTCAACCAATCCAAGCTTTTGGCAGTCCGCAGGCCGTGGGGCAGGCATTATTCAGCTCTTATCTGCTTCCATTTGAAGTTACGTCGGTGCTATTGCTGATTGCCATGGTGGGCGCGATTGTGTTAGCCGTCAGGGAGAAAGGAAAATAGCGATGGTTCCAGTCATTGATTATGTTGCTCTTTCTGCCATTCTGTTTACCATCGGTGCGCTCGGCGTGCTCATCCGCCGCAATCCACTGGTCATCTTCATGTCCATCGAATTGATGCTCAACGCGGCCAACCTGGTTTTTGTGGCATTTACTCGAGTTTATAACGTGCTTGCAGGTCAGATCTTTGTTTTTTTTGTGATGACGGTTGCGGCGGCCGAAGTCGCGGTCGGCCTGGCTTTGATCGTGACCATCTTCCGTACCAAACATAGCATCAATATAGATGAAATGAACAGCCTCAAGGGATAACTCATGACGTTTTTCTATCTCGCTCCCTGGATTGTCTTCTTACCGGTTATCGGTTTGCTGGTCAACATCATGTTCGGAGATCGTTTCAGCGAAAAGGTGATCGGCACGGTTGCCAGCATAGCGTCAGGGCTTGCATTCGTTGTCTCGGTTTTGCTGGCGTATTCATTGACGCAACATTCCGACGTCGTTCGCTGGACAATTGGCGAATGGATTCACATCGGAACGTTTCAACTCGATTGGACATTCCGTGTTGATACGCTCTCGACCACGATGATGCTGATAGTCTCGGGCGTTGGGACGCTGATCCATATCTACGCCATCGGATACATGCACGAAGATGTTCGTTTCAAGATGGACCTCAAGCGGTTCCGTCGCTTCTTCGTTTATCTCAACCTCTTCATCGCCGCCATGATGATCCTCGTCGGTGGCGACTTATATTTGATGCTCTTTGTGGGTTGGGAAGGCGTGGGACTTTGTTCGTTCCTGTTGATTGGCTTTTGGTACGAGATGGATACGCTTGGCCGACCCTCGTGGGCAAATTCGGACGCGGCCAAGAAAGCCTTTATCGCCAATCGCATCGGCGACTTTGGCTTTTTGATCGCATCCTTCCTGATGTTCTGGGCATTCCATAGTCTTCAATTTGATCAAGTCTTTCAGCAAGCCCCCGCGCTTGCTGCGAGCAATCCGGGTTTGATCACTGCCATCACGCTCTTCCTGCTTTTGGGTGTGACCGGTAAATCGGCGCAGATTCCGCTCTTTGTATGGCTGCCCGATGCGATGGCGGGCCCGACTCCGGTCTCGGCGTTGATCCATGCCGCGACGATGGTCACCGCAGGTGTGTATCTCGTCACGCGTTCCGCCGCGTTGTATGTGACGGTTCCTGCCGCGCAATATATCGTGGCATTGGTCGGCGCGGTAACCGCACTCTTTGCCGCGACGATTGCGGTAGGACAATTTGACATCAAAAAAGTTCTGGCCTATTCCACGATCAGCCAATTGGGCTTTATGGTGGCGGGCGTAGGCATGGGCGCGTTTGCGGCAGGCATGTTCCATCTTGTGACGCATGCGTTCTTCAAGGCATTGCTATTTCTTTCAGCCGGTTCCGTGATCCTTGGTATGGAGCGCGGACATCATCATTTGGCTCATGTTCATGAAGAGAAACAAATTAAAGGAAGGAAGAGGAAAGAAGAACAGACTCATGGTAGTGCGCATGAGGAGGTTTTCGATCCCAACGACATGCGTAATATGGGCGGACTCCGCAAGACCATGCCGGTCACGTTTTGGTTGTATTTGATAGGCACGCTGGCATTGGCAGGTATTTGGCCCTTCGCTGGTTTTTGGTCGAAGGATGAAATTCTGGCAAATGCAATCAGCCAGGGTTTCACAGTGATCTATTGGTTATTGACGATTGCCGCTTTCTTCACCGCCTTCTATATGGGACGTCAGATTTGGATGGTGTTCTTTGGTGAGCCGCGTCATGAGGCCGCCGCACACGCCGAAGAAAGCCCCAAGGTGATCACCGTTCCGTTGATGGTGCTGGCTGCTCTATCAGTCGTGGGCGGTGCGTTGAACTATCCTGGCGTAGATACTTTGAGCAATTGGCTGGAACAAACCGTTGCATTCATCAAGCCCATTGAGTTCCAAATGAACGTGGCGTTGATCTCTACCGGTTTGGCTTTGCTTGCCATCCTGATCTCATGGCTTCTTTATGGGCGCAAGCCGCTCAAAGTGGGCGAGATCGATCCGCTTAAGAAAATGCTTGGCCCGATCTTCACTGGCATGGAACGCAAATGGTTCGTTGATGAACTTTATTGGGCTTTATTTCTTGACCGTTATGTGGATATTTCCCGTTTTGTGGCAGATGTAATTGACGGGAAATTCTGGCATGACTGGTTCCACGAGAAAGTCGTTGCGGGAACTTATAATTGGCTTAGTCAAATCGCGCTCAATCGTTATGCGGATCAGCTTGGCATCGATGCGTTTTTCAATAGCCTCGGCCAGTGGACGAAGGATACTGCATCGGGCTTGCGCCGTTTCCAAAATGGTTTTGTGCGCAGTTATGCACTGTTTGTGCTCATTGGTGTTGTTGCAATTTTGGGTTACCTGATTTTCAAATAATTTGTAGGATGAGGTTCACATGGATTTTATTTTCCAACCCCTCACGCTCCTGACTTTCTTCCCGCTCCTGGGCGTGCTTGTCTTGCTGTTCATTCCTAGCGACAAGAAAAATATTTTGCGCTGGACTGCGTTGGTCACCACGCTGATCACGTTCGGCATTTCGATTTGGGTGCTGACGCTATTCAACGCTTCTAATCCCGACCTGCAGCTGGTCGCCAAATACGATTGGATCACCGTCGCAGGATGGAACATCCAATATCACCTCGGCGTGGATGGACTCAGCATCCTACTGGTTCTGTTGACAACCTTCCTCACGCCGATCTCCATTCTATCAACGTGGACCGCGGTCGAGGAGCGTGTCAAGGATTTCATGCTGTTCTTCCTTTTGCTTGAAGTTGGCATGGTAGGTGTATTCCTCGCACAAGATTTATTCCTTTTCTATATCTTCTGGGAATTCACCCTCGTCCCGATGTATTTCCTGATTGGCATTTGGGGGGACCTCGTCGCATTTATGCTGCCATAAAATTCTTCCTGTACACGATGGCTGGTTCCATCCTGATGTTGCTTGCCATTTTGTGGCTCGGAATTTATCAAGGTACATTCTCCGTTCCGGATTTGATTGCCAAGGGCGGCATTGACCCGCACACCCAGCTATGGCTGTTCATTGCGTTTGCCGCGGCGTTTGCCATCAAAGTGCCGATGTGGCCTTTGCATTCGTGGCTGCCTGATGCTCATGTGGAAGCGCCAACTGCGGGTTCGATTATCCTGGCGGGTGTTCTGCTAAAAATGGGAACGTATGGTTTCCTGCGTTTTAATCTGACTCTATTTCCACAGGCCGCGCTGCAGGCTGCTCCGACCATCGCGGTGCTGGCCGTGATCGGCATCATCTATGGCGCGGCGGTTTCGTACGCGCAAACCGACATTAAGAAACTGGTTGCGTATTCATCCGTCAGCCATCTTGGTTTTGTGATGCTCGGATTGTTCGCCTTGAATCCATTGGGCATTTCCGGTGCCATTCTGCAAATGATCAATCATGGTCTCAGCACGGGAGCATTGTTTTTGTTGGTCGGCATGATCTATGAACAGACCCATACGCGCGAGTTCAAAGTCTATGGCGGGCTATGGAAGGTGATGCCGATCTTTGGCACCATGATGCTGATCGTTTCACTCTCCTCGATGGGCTTGCCCGGCTTGAACGGTTTCGTGGGCGAGTTTACAATTTTGCTCGGCGCGTGGGGCGCTGGATTGAAAGGCGGCTCCTACGGTTCATTCTGGTATGCAGGTCTCGCCGCGCTGGGTATCATCATGGCCGCGGTCTATATCTTGTACATGTTCCAAAAGATTTTCATGGGACCAGAAGGTTCGATTGTGGAGGAAGTCAAGAAGCACGGGCAGGCGTTGCGTGATTTGAACGCGCGCGAGATCGTTACCATCGTTCCACTGCTCATATTTATTTTTTGGATCGGTCTCTATCCCGCGCCGTTCTTTCACCTCATGGCTCCAGCCGTCGATAAACTTGTCGCTGGTTTGCAGACCGCTGCGATGGCAATGAGATAAAGTAGCTGTTAACTAATGGCTAATTGCTAAGAATGCTTATGCCTCCTCTCAACTTTTCTCTCATCCTTCCGCTTCTCACGCTGACCATTTGGGCGTGCGTGCTTTTGCTGGTTGATCTTTTTACAAAGCGCAAAGAGATCACGGCTTTGCTCGCCGCGCTCGGTCTGGCGGTTTCGCTCGGCATGACCATCTCGCAGATCGGTTCATCGGGTACCGGCTTCAACAACATGGTCGTGCTCGATGGCTTTTCCATCTTTGTGGATGCGCTATTGCTGGTCACCGGTTTGTTTAGCATTGCGCTGGCTCATGGTTACATCAAACGGATGGGCATCGAGCGCGGTGAATATTACACGCTCCTGCTCTTTAGCGTGGTGGGCATGATGCTCATGGCGCAAGCCGCCGACCTCATCATCGTCTTCCTGGCGCTCGAAATGCTTTCGATCCCGCTTTATGTTCTTTCGGCTTTTGCCCGACCCAACACTGACTCTGAAGAAGCCGGTATGAAATATTTTTTGCTGGGTGCGTTCTCGACGGGGTTTGTGGTGTACGGGATTGCTTTGGTCTTCGGCGCAACCGGTTCAACATCTCTTAGCGCGATTGTGAGCGCAGCGAATGCCGCATCTTCCGGGACCTCGAACGGGCTTCTGCTGACGATTGGCTCGGCCCTCATCCTCGTCGGACTCAGCTTCAAGGTCGCGGCCGTTCCGTTCCACATGTGGACGCCCGATGTGTATCAGGGCGCGCCTTCCTCAGTGACGGCGTTTATGGCCGCGGGCGCA
This sequence comes from uncultured Chloroflexia bacterium, assembly GCA_963783295.1. GTDB lineage: Bacteria > Chloroflexota > Anaerolineae > Anaerolineales > Villigracilaceae > Fen-1038. The sequence continues at coordinate 32,229 of CAWAMX010000014.1, forward strand.
AAGATTGCAGGCTTCGCTGCGTTATTGCGCGTCTTTGCATTGGCTTTCCCTTCATTGGCGGGTAATCTGACTCCCGTTCTCGCTGTGATCTCTGCTTTGACCATGATCGTTGGTAATGTCATTGCCATCGCACAGACGAATATCAAGCGGCTGTTGGCTTATTCCAGCATTGCTCATGCCGGTTATATCCTGATGGCTTTCGTGCCTTATGGACAAGCGAAGGTGGTATCTATCTCGGTGGCGGCAGGACTTTTTTATCTTGTCTCATATGTGCTCACGAACTTCGGTGCGTGGGCAGTGGTGATTGCATTGGAAAAGTCAGAAGGCAAAGGATTGGAGATCAGCGATTACGGAGGCCTCGGGCGAAAGTATCCCGCTTTGGCCGCCGCGATGACCGTCTTCATGCTCTCGCTGACCGGCATCCCCCCGACGCTAGGTTTTGTCGGCAAGTTCTATCTTTTCCGCGCCGCCATTCAGGGACAGTTCTATCTGCTGGCCGTGATCGGCGTCCTGACCTCGCTCATCTCCGCCTACTATTATTTGCGGGTGGTGGTGACAATGTACATGCGTGAAGGCGACCCCGAAACCGCGAATGAGCCCTGGCTCAATATCACGTGGGGACTGGCCGCGTTGTTGACGGTGATCGTCAGCCTTGTGCCGCAGTTTTTATTTGCATGGGCGAGCGCGGCGGTGTTGAAGTTGTTCTAGTAGATATATAAAATAGTGAAACATGACTCATCCCGAATTTAAGGATGAGTTCATGTTGATTGAAAAAGTAGACCTCAAGGAGATGGATGATTATCCATCTCCTTTTTCACTCTAACGCTTTGCTGGGCATGGATTGGAAGACTTTAGCACCATGCCGCTTTGCTTCACAGGTTTGCAGGAATGGGCGGAAGTCTTTATATGCTTGCTTTTGCGCCCACTAAGCGAAAGACCTGCCCACCTGGTGCCTGAAAATAGAAATGAGCTTTATCAAAATATTCAATTTCCTTGATGCCAAAACCAAGAATTTTTTGTTTCAATTCTTCAGGATGATCTGCATTAAGTTCCAACCAGATCGACTTCATTCGGTCTGACATCGACAACGCAGAATCTTCGTAGACCACTCCCAGGTTAAAATTGTTGCCGATGCGAAAAAAATCCGCTCTTTCTGTTCCTTTTGTCAGCCGGCACCCCAAAACTTCTTGATAAAACTTACGAATTTGCTCCTGCTCTGATGGAAGAGCTGTGAGCTTTGAGTTTTCACCTAATGATATGACTGACATATTTGGCTCCTTTTCAACTGGAACTGGCTTTGCAAAACTAGGACTCTAGTTTACCCGTTTTGAGGCTTTCCCAGGTGCGCCATTGCAATTAAAATCGATATTGCGTGCCGTCCATTAACATGCCGTGATCTCCTCACTAACACAGTGTGTGATCGGAGTCGGTCTTTATAATTATTCTAATTATTTGTCATTGCGAGTTGTGCTTCCGCCTACTTTCGTGAAAAAGCAACCGGCAGTTCAAGGAAATTCCCATACTTCTCAGCCGCGGCGCTGACGGTTTGTGTTTCGGATTTGGTTAGGGGAGCGAAGGGGCTTAATTCGATGATGACCGCATCCTTTTTAAGAGTCCGTTTCCAGGTCCCTGCGACTTGACCGTTGATGACCATTGTATGTTGAAAGAGGGGATTGCTGCGCGCATTCAGCTTATCGAGATGCGATGAGTTGAAGATTGCACTTCGGTCAGTATAACCGACGATATATTCATCATAATTGGGCAGTAAGTACGCGGCCTGACGGCTGACTTTTGCGGTTGTCATGGAGGCGGTGAACCAGTAGGTTTGACCATTGACCACTTCGTGTCCGAGTTGAGGCTTTACCATTTCGATTCCGCTCCGAACGTCCGCCCGGATCAGTCCGGACCACCAGGCGAAATCTTCCTCGCTCGCCGGCCCGTGACTGGTGAAGTAACGGCGGGTGAGTTCGGCCAATGCTTCTTCGCGCGATAAGGTTTTCGTGACGGGCACGCGCTCATCGAGCAGGGCATAAGTGAATTGTTTGCCGCGCCGCGCACCGCTGCATAGTATCCCATCCAATTCAGCGCTAAGGATGAGATAAGTCGCGCGTAGCAGATCGTTCGCCTCAATGCCTGCATGTTGAAGCACAGACGCAAGATCGGCGCGTGTGAACTGCTGACCATCCCGCAAGGCTTTGGTCAGCGCCGCGTTCCGCTGTTTGAAGATGGTCTTATCCAATTCAAGCCTGCGGTACTGATATGCATTCGCAGCATGGACACGCGGCGCGGTCAACTCAAGTAACCAACGAATGTCCTCCGGCGAGACGAAATGCCAGGTGGGCCTCATCACGTGCGTGCGAAGAATTTCTCCTTTGTTGAAAGCCTGATCAACAGCAGAGTCAGTGATGCCTTTTGTGCGTTGAGCGACTGCCCATTTTGCTGCTGTATAATCCTGGGCCTGGACCGCACCCAGCCACCAAACAACATCGTCTGGCTTTTGAAATGTTTGCAGTGCAATACGTTGGTTCGAGAGTCTTTGATGTGCGATATTCAAGGGGGTCATTAGTGACATAAAAGCAGGACTGCCGCACAGTATATTATGATGTCAATTACCAATGGGCAATTATGTTTATAAAATTCTCTGTTTGGCGCGGCGGCTCACCTTTTAGCTGACGGTTCAGCCTTGGATGGGCTAACTCGCCGGGATCTCCTCAATAACCCGGTGAGTCAATCCAGATGACTCGGCGGGTTACAACGGGCAGGCGGGAACCTTCATTCGCGTAGGCTGAAGTTTATCTTTTCGCCTGTTTAAGCCATTCCAAAATTTGGTTGGTATGGTACCGGTAATCGCCTGCGAGGGAATTGATGATCTTGCTAACCGTGGCAGGGACTCCGCTGTAGTGAACGACTCCATGATCTAATTCCAATTCTTTGGCGGGCAAGGAGAAAATAAAAGCCTCGAAATTTTCCATGGACGATTTGAGTTGTGCAAGGAGTTCCTGTTTTGAGTGGGAGAAGAACTTCTTCGTGAAACCGGCATTGATGTTGCTGTAGTCATTCTTTAAATCATCATAGTAGGGAGGCGGTTGCCCTGCCAGAATGGATCGCGACGAATCGATCATGAGACTATTCCAGCCGATGAGGTGTGCCACGATATCTCTGGGTGCCCAGTCGGTCATCGGAGATAGAAATTGTTCGTCCGATAAGGAAAGGATGATTTTTGTAAAATCCTGATAGGCGTTCTTCAACGAAAGCGTAACCTCTTCGCTTGTCATATCAAATCCTCCAGTTTCATTTGCCCGAACCCATGAGCATGAATTTCCACAAATTTTATCACCTGTCTTATGAAACTTTTCTATGGAAGGTAATTAACTCCACCGGCGCCCCATTATGAAGAATCATCGCCGCGCGTACTCCGTCCGAAGGAGAACCGGGCGGGGAGATCACTTCCTGGCCTTGAAGAGCTGCTTCGAGGTCATCCACTTCGAAGGCAACGTGCGGCACGGTTTTGATGATTTCTGGCAAGGGACAATCCGGATCAAACCGCATCCATTCAATGCCATACGGGCTGCTGCTGAAGCCGGACACATGGATCTTGAGTTGGGGGATATATTTTTCGCCCTGACGAGGAATGGTGATGGGTATACCGAGATGGTGATAACGCCAGCCCAGTTTGGCAATAGCCGCCGGCGGCTCATCGTCGCGTCGATATTCAACTTGCGAAGGTCCCATCATAGAGGGTGATCTTTTATCCATTTAAGTTTCCTTGAATTTAAATTTCATAAGCTGGATGTTTGCCAGTGAAGCGGACCACAACGAATTCTGAAACTCCCTAGGGCTGAAGCCCAGGGGTTCTTGCGGAAGTCCGCCGCACCTTGCGGGGAAAAGCCTGCTCAGGTCCAGCTTTGTTCCAAGATTTTTCCTCGCACCACAAACGGTTGAGCGGCAGCCTCTCGGCTCCGGTTTCCCGGTGCTGCCCTCCCGCCGAGGCGCCCGGCGAGCCACTTCCGACGGCTTGGTGGTGCGCCACTTTCTCTGGGCGAGTCGGTGGTCTGCCTGAGTGCTGAAGCGCGAGGCTTTACGGCGGGTTTGGTAATTGACGTACTTCAATTCCATGCATCTCTAAGTTGTCCCAGCCCATTCACTGCCTCAAGCGTGAACTCTTTGGGAATCCCGAAGAGTTCAAAGACAGCCTGGCCCAATTCGCCCGGGTTGGCTAGGGTTCGGATGCTCGATGCAGTTCCTAGGGACTCGATCACTGTCAGATTATGAATGACTAGGGATCGATTGGGAAAGAAGCGCGCCAGCAAGAGTGCATTCATGAAGGTGGCATCCTTCCGATAGGAAGCGGCGATAACCCGTTCAAACTCATAAATCTGTCTAGACGCTGGTTTTGCCAAATAACCATGGTTCAGGTTTCCATCTCTGTACAACTCCATGCGTGAACAGCCACTTTCATCTTGAGGCTTTAGTACATAACGTTCACGACCCAGAACGATGGTGTAGTCGGTCGTCAAATCGCGCGGCATGGGAGTCAGGAACGGAGCTGCATATCCAACGTCGATGAGATATTCCCGTTTTTCTAAATTGACGATGCTTACCAAATGGACATCTGGGTTCGACATATCCGCGCCGCACAATCGGTTCTGATATCCAAGGTTCGCAAGCAATAGGTAGAGATAGTAGTTATTGGAATAGCATGTCCCGCCAAAATGGAATCGCTCGATGCCGTCAAGGAATGTTTCAAGATTCGGGATACCTCGCAGTCCCTGATGCTTTTTATAGTATAGCTTGGATACGTTTTCGAATGGTACTCGTAACAAGTGCGCCTGGACGAGTTCGCATAAGGCATCCATACTGGGCTTTCTTCTTTGAACGCCTAACAGGCTGATGTAACGCTTAAGGAGTTCCGGCGGCATGGCGGGATAAAGTTTATCCATGTGAGAGTACTTGGCACTTTCCATCAATGTTCCATTAAGGTGCTAAACGTTTTCCTTTGGGAATAATTTAATGCGACTGATGAGGCGGTAACGGTTCTTGTCCATGCTCGTTGATTGCGCTTGCCAACACCAAATAACTTATCGGGATTGCTTGATACAATAATCCCAATATGCTAGTAGCGATCACGCCATTCAAAGTCAGCTGACCTGAATGGATCGAGAGGTAATAAGCGTACACGGACAGCGGCATATAGAGCAAAACCCCAGTGATTACACCTGGAGCGTATCCCTTTGTCCTAATGCATCCCATGATGTGCATCCAGCCGTTTAATGAAGAGCAGACCCGCTATTGAGATGCTAAAAATAAGTGCTTTTTTGCCAATTACAATTGCGACAATGCACAAAAGCAATTGCAAGCCGTTGATGATAATCGCCATTGGCGCATTTACCAGCGGCGCAAACTTCGGACTCAGACGCTTCATAACCTCCATGAAACCGCCTGGGTAGAAGTACTCTTCCCCCATATGAATTATGGATGATCCGAGGAACGCGGCGAATATCCACTCCATATGGTTTCTCCTCTGATTTGAATGTTTAGGATCGATCCTTCTTAAATACACCGTATGGATTGCGTTTTTCTGCAATGAAGTAACCCAGCAGGGCAATGCGTTCTTCTTAGCCCGGCGTATATTTCTTTTCCCACTCGGCAATTGCCGCTCTGATCATGGACTGCACTTGCGGATCGGGTACTTCACTCACGCCACCATATTTGCTCAAGCCAACCATCACTACTACACCGCCTTCGGGTGATTCGAACAAGCGAATGCCGCGGTTCGCCAGCGTAGAACTGGCGAGATGCTCTTGCAGGATCGCGTCAATCTGTCCGACCATGCTGGTGGGAGCAGCGACTTCTTGTTTCTTCGATTCCACTTTCGGTGTTGAAGTGGAGAGGGGCGCTATCGGCCTTGCGATAGGCTGAACAATGGGTGCCGCTATCGGTGCGGAAGGAAGCGGTTGCGGAGGCATGGAGGGCTTCGGCGCGCTGGCATCAATCCACGGTCGCATCATCACCATCAAATCAATCAGCCGCTTGCGTTGCTCAGGCGTGAGCTGGGCCGAATCCGCGCGTTGACCACCAACCTCAAGCTGCAATTGATTGTTTTGATCCAAACTCAATTTGAGCAGGTTGTTCTCTTTGGGCGCGATCAACGGAGGCTGGTTTCTTTCTTCTTTAGGCTCTTCCTGCCCGCGTGTTTTATTTCCCTGGCCATGGCTTTCGAAGAGACCGACAAAATAACCAACGAACAAGGTCACAATGCCGACAACAACGATGGCGAGATAATCGAATTGCATAGGTCATCCCTTTTGACAAATTGGACAGATATGTGTGCCGCGCTGGCCGACGATGATCTTTTCGATGACCGTGCCGCACACAGGACATGGCTCGCCGTCGCGGCCGTACACGCGGAAATGATTTTGAAAATCACCACCGCGATACACCCAGTCTATGCTGGCTCCGTTGCGGCGAATGCCCTCTTGAAGAATGGTTTGGATGGCTTGATGCAATTTTTCGGCCTGTCCGGCTGTCACTGAATCCGAGAGGGCCCGCGGATGCAGCTTTGCCATATGCAGGGCTTCATCTGTGTAGATGTTGCCGAGGCCTGCAAGAAATGTCTGATCGAGGAGCAAAGGCTTGAGTTGGCGATGACGTCTTCTTAGTGAATTATATAACCAATCGGATGTAAAGTCAGCGCTGAGCGGCTCAGGCCCAAGCCTGCCTAAAACTTTTTCAATATCCTTGGTCAACCAGACGCGCCCAAACTTGCGCGTGTCGTTGAAAACAAGTGAGCGATTGCCAGCAAGAGTCAAAGTCAGCCGATCATGCTTCTCTGGTTTAATTTTACCTTGCTTGACAAGCAAATCTCCGCTCATGCGGAGATGTATCAAGAGATTGTAAGTTGAAAGCTGTATGTTTAGAAATTTTGCACGCCGCGAAACCTCGACGATCTTTTGTCCCTTGATCTGCTCCTCAAATTTCCTCGCGGTTGGCAACGCGACGGTGCGCGTCCAGCGCACATCGGCTTCAATGATTCTTTTGCCGATCAGTTGCGGACGCAAGGTCCGCGCAATGGTTTCGACTTCGGGCAGTTCAGGCATGGCGGTGGGCGTTTGGCTGCTGGCAAATAGTGGTCTTCATGAATTTACTTTCTATTCATTGAACATCTCTCCAACGCTACGTCCTTCGTGGGCACGCTTGATGACTTCGCCCAGTAATCCGGCCACAGAAAGAACTGTGATGCGGTCTTTCAATGGTTTCATCTTTTCTTCGGGGATTGGCACCGTGTCGGTGGTGATGATGTGTTTGATGGGCAATTCTGCAAGCCTTTGTACGGCCCCGTCAGAAAAGATGGGATGAACGAAAGCAAGATAAATATCGCGCGCACCTTCTCGTTTAACAAGATTCACCGCCTGTGCGATCGAACCACCAGTGTCCACTTCATCATCCACAACGATTACGTCGCGCTGTTTGGTATCACCGATCAAAGTCAGGGCCTCGGCTTTGGCATCGTTCCCGGAACGGCGCTTTTCGATGAATGCAATCGGCATATTCATATCGGCGGCATAGTTGCGTCCCTTTTTGGCAAAGCCGAGGTCGGTCGCGACCACGACCGGGTTATGAAGATTCGAGCGGATGGTGCGGTTGATGTGGTCAATGATCAAATGCGACGAGGTCAATACATCGCCGGGGATGGAAAAGAATCCTTGGATTTGTCCCGCATGAGGGTCGAGAGTCATATAACGATCCGCACCCGCGACTTCGATCATGTCGGCCATCAGCCTGCCGGTGATCGGAACGCGCGGCTGGTCCTTTTTATCCGAACGTCCGTAAGCGAGGTAGGGAAGAACCACGGTAATGCGCGCTGCCGAATCCAGACGCAACGTTTGAATAGTGATCAATAATTCCATGATGTTGCGATGCACCGGCGAAGCGGTGTGCTGGATCAAGTACACATCCTGTCCTCGCACGCTGTGCTTCAATTTGATAAACAGATTCTCATTGGGGAACTCAACGACTTCATGCTCGCATAAGGGCGATCCAAGATAGTCAGAAATTTTTTGGGCAAGTACTGGCGAGGCCGTGCCCGTGAACAACTTGATTTCCCCATAAACTTTCATTTCGTGATTGCGAATGTTGCGACTCATTTCTTTTCTCTTTTCGATTCCCATTCTGAACGAAGAACGCTCATGATGTGAACATCAGAATATTTTCCATGTTTGTAGACGGCCTCGCGTAGGGTGCCTTCCATAATGAAACCCGCTTTCTTGTAGGCGCGTATGGCGCGCGGGTTGGTGGAATAGACGCGCAAATAAATGCGATTCAAATTCAAGGTTTCAAAACCATGCTGAACCAACAATTGCATGGTCTCTGTTCCATAGCCTTTATTCCAAGCCGGTTTGTCTCCAATCATAATACCAAGTTCAGCGGCGCGATGCATCCATTCAATATTGAAAACTCCGCAATTTCCGATCAACTTCCAGCCTTCCCCTTCAAATACTTCAATCGCCATTGGTTTCTCTGCCTGCTCGCGCTGAGCGATTTGCTCAAACCATTGCTCTTCATCCTTCAACGACATGGGCAGATAGATGGCCAATCCCTCATTGACTTCGGGATCATTGATCCATTCAAAGGATTTGGGTACATCCGTCCTTTCCACGCCGCGCAGGCGGATACGCTTTCCATAAATCATTTTAGCCTCCCGCTGAGCAAGGCTTTCACGGCTTCCGATGGCGACAGGCTTCTTTCAAAAACTTGATCCACGACTTGATTGAATTGATCTTCCAAAACGCGTTCGCGGAATTGATTCATCAATGCTAATTGGAGAGCCGCCTCCAGTTCCGAACTCGAGGCGGGCGCGTTCCCGAACTGCCCAATGTCCGCTAATGTGTAAATACTCACCATGCTTCACAATGTTTTGTGCCAGCTCACTCGATTCCTTTTCCATCGGTGGCGATTGTCCGTTGAAGAGGTGGAATCCAAATATTGTTTTCTGCTTTATCTGGTAGAGCCGCGTTCATATACTGTCCGTGATGTGCAAAGACTCTTTGTGTCGGATGTGCCAGGTCAAGCATGGACTTCAAAGCCTTCTCTGTGTTTTCAACGCCGGGACGATCCGCCTTGTTGACCACAATGATATCTGCGATTTCGAGGATGCCGGCTTTAATAGCTTGGATGTCATCGCCAAGGCCGGGTGCTTCTACCACCAGCGTGGTATGCGCCAGTTTGGCAATGTCCACTTCACTTTGTCCCGCGCCGACCGTTTCAATCATAATGATCTCATATCCCGCCGCGTCGAAGACTTGCACAATGTTGGCAGTCGCTTGGGCCAATCCGCCAAGCGAACCGCGTGCGGCCATCGAGCGAATGAATACGCCATGGTCTCCACTCAAATCTTTCATGCGGACTCGGTCTCCCAGCACTGCGCCGCCCGTGAATGGGCTGGATGGATCCACTGCCGCAATCGCAACACGCCTGTTTTCCTTGCGAAAATACAGTGCCAACTGATTGACCAGTGAAGACTTGCCTGTGCCGGGTGCGCCCGTTACACCGATGAGGTGCGCTTTACCCGTATAAGGAAAAAGAGCATTAAGCGCGGCTTGTCCGTCGGCTGTGTCATTCTCAACTTAAGTCAACAAACGCGCCAAGGCAAGTCGGTCGCCGCGCAGGACTGTTTCTGCCAGAGATATCATTTCACCGCATTCTTAATGTCTTTGACAATATCTTCCGTCGAGGCGCCGGGGCCGTAAACTCCCGTGATGCCCATCTCCATTAAGCGCGAAATATCTTCATCTGGCACAATACCGCCAATAAACACTTTTACATTTGTCTGACCGTTGGCCCTTAATAAGTCCATAATGCGCGGCGCCAATGCCATATGCGCTCCGGATAGAATCGAAAGACCAACCACATCCACATCCTCTTGCAAAGCCGCCTCAGCGATCATTTCAGGCGTTTGCCTCAAGCCCGTGTAAATGACTTCCATACCGGCATCGCGCAAAGCGCGCGCCACCACTTTTGCGCCTCGGTCATGCCCATCCAAGCCCGGCTTGGCTACCAGCACACGGATTTTTTTATCATTCAAAGCGGTTCGATCTTTGACCATAGGTCCTCCACCGATGAAATCCATAAGATTATACTATGGGTCATTTTTCATAAACGAGACTTTAGCATGACGGGATTTTTTATGGAATTGCCTCTTTTCTGCGCTGGTTATTTGTTAACCAACTGCTTTACCATGTTTTCTAGGTAGTCCTACCTTAAAGAAATATGCTATACTACATTCCATGCAGTCTTCTTATGAGCACGCGTCGCCACGTGGCCGTTGGCTTCGTTGGGCGGAGATCCTGCGACGTTATCACCTCGACGGATTTGCCGCGTGGATGTTGGACGCGGGCCAGCCTCTGGCTGTGTTGTCGGCTCAGGCATTATATTTTGGGCGACCGTTCCTCGGTGAAAGTGCGGATGCACTAGCGCGTACTCTTGAATCCGATGATGAACTGCACGCTTTCGTATCCTTCTTGGATGGAGGAGCGGAACTCATGAACTTGATCGGACTTGGCCTTGTCGGCTTTTCTGCTATTCTCCTGTTAGCATTTTCATTGATTAAACGAAAATCTCCTCCGAAATGGCGCGTTATTCCCGCGTTGACGAGGTTATCGCGCGTGGTGGACTTGAGTGTTGAAGATGGAACGCGTCTATTTGTCTCGCTTGGACGCGCCAGCCTGCTTACATCGCGCGGTGCCGCTCCGCTTGCCGGTCTGGGTTTATTGCGTCGTATCGCGGAACGCACATCGTTGAGTGACCGTCCTCCGGTCGCGGCTGGAGGCGAAGCCTCGTTAGCTTTGCTCGCGCAGGACACACTCCAAGCGGGATATCAAAGCATGGGTGCAGGTGATCTTTATCAACCTGTGTCTGGGCGGTTGACTGGGATGACTCCGTTTTCCGCCGCCGCAGGTGCTATGCCGATTATTCACGATGAAAATGTTTCTGCAAGCATATTGATCGGCGATTTTGGAGTGGAAGCCGCGTTGCTGGCTGATGTGGCTGAACGCCAGAATGCTTTTCTGATTGGGGCAAGTACTGATATTGCTTCGCAAGCCGCGCTCTTCGCATCCGCACAAGAGCTGTTAATAGGAGAAGAATTATTTGCGGCGAGCGCGTATCTCGATTCTGGCGCGTCCCATTCCGCGAGTTTAACGGTTCAGGATGTGTTACGCTGGTTCATTATCCTGGCGCTTTTGGCAGGCGCGATTTTGAAATTAGCAGGATTGATCTGATGCGTTATATTGCCGTCGCAATTGCAATTATCGCAGGCTTGATTGTTCTGATCGGTTACTTTGTGCCCGCCCTTGCTGGCGTGCAGGGCATTCTGCTCAATTGGGCAATCATTCTAGCTGGCGTGGCGGCTCTTGTCGGTGTATTCAATCTGATTTCCGTGCATGGCGATAAAATCCGCCGCCGCGAAAATGGATCCATTTATAGTGCCCTTCTGCTGATCAGTTTATTTGCAAGTTTTATTTTCGGCATCGCACTTGGTCCGGATAACCCCAATATGCGCCTGCTTGTAAGCGCAGTGATTGTCCCAGTCGAAGCCACATTTATGGCTTTGTTATCTGTGACATTGATTTATGCTAGCGTCCGCCTCTTGCGTCGTCGAGCTGGTTTGATGAGCATTATCTTTCTTGTGACTGCGGTGCTCATGCTGATCGCATCTGCGACCCTGCCATTTGGCGAAATCGGCCTGTTGAACGATGTCATTCGCCCATGGATTCAACAAGTGCTGGCCCTTGGTGGCGCGCGCGGTATTTTAATCGGCGTTTCTCTCGGTACATTGACCACTGGCTTGCGTGTCATATTCGGTGCAGATCGTCCTTATGGAGGCAAATGATGGATACCATCAAATGTCCCATTTGCGGCGAGACGAATCCGGCTAACGCAGAGTTTTGCCAGAATTGCAGGTCGCGCCTTGAGCCATTGACCGGTCCGCTAAAAGAAGAGAATGCACCCCTTCAACCCGGACAGATCCCGACCAAAAAAGTAACCGCCGAACTGGAACCGATTCTGCCGCAATGGCTGAGGGAGGCGCGTGAAAAGGCGCGTCAATCAGACAGTGAAGATGCAACTGAACAATCTCTATTCACCAACAACCCAACACCTGCCACACCATCTACGCCCGATCTGCTTGCCGGTCTCACATCGCAGAACGATAACGAAGAAGAAGAAGTTCCCGATTGGCTTGTGAGTCTCACGGGCAATATACCTGCGAAAAAGAAAAAGAACGAACCCGAAGCTGAAGATACTCAGGTGAAATGGGTTGAACTGGGCGGTCATGATGATTTTGAGGATGCAGCGCCCAGCATCAATGCCACACAAACGCCTTCTGAAACTCCGGTAGAAAATACTGCTCCTTCATGGATGATGCCTCAAGAGCCGGCTCCCGACAAAGACGAATTGGCCGATTGGCTTTCACATACCGATGAATCATCCGCTTCTGCTCAACCGATTGAATCTACTCCTTCAATTCTTTCGCCTTCAGCATCCGAAGATGCAGATTGGCTTAAGAATTTGGAATCGCGTCCCTTCGGTTCCACACCGGCCCCGGAACCTCAGCCATCTGATCGATCAAAAGACCTTAATACGCAATCCACGTCCGCAGCACCGTTTCCACCTGTAAACGATGTACCTGATTGGCTGAACAACCTTCAAACTCAACAACCTGCTTCTCAATCGTCATCGCCTCCTATACAAGAGGAACAACCTACATCCAAACCAGACGGGTTACAAACTAACACGCTAAAGCAAAGCGAGTCCGCCATGCCGGCAGAAGTGCCAGACTGGTTGAAAGCCTTTGGTCAAACACCAGCAACGGAAGAGCCATCTGCTTCATTCAGTTCCTCATCGGATTTGCCGGATTGGCTCAAAGCCGTGGCTCCCAAAAGTGATTCTTCATCTGTGCCAGCACCGCAGAGCACAGATGATGTTCCGCAATCGATTGAGCCAGCTATATCATCATTACCCCCACAAGATATTGAGCAGGCTCCCGTTCCATCTGAAATGCCTGATTGGGTTTCGTCACTTCGGCCCGTTGAGCCTCAATCACCTAAAACGCCAGTGGATTCGGAAACGCCTGCATTTACTGTACCGGAAGTGCCTGAACCACCCGCTTCAACTCCGGCCTTCGCGGATGATTCCACAACAGGCGCCAACTCGGATGCAATTTTCGCTTCTATGCAGATACCGGATTGGTTAACTGCCCTTGAACCCGAACATACCGACCAATCTTCCAGTGAAACAAATCCACCTTCACCGGTACAAACGGGGGAATCTATTGCTCCGGCCGAACTGCCGTCTTGGGTTCAGGCAATGCGCCCCGTTGAATCTGCGGCGCCGTCTTCTCCGACTCCAAGCCGCGCTTCTTTTGCGGAGGGCGGCGGACCATTGGCTGGCTTGGAGGACGTTTTACCGGTCGGTCCTGGCTTCCAGCCAACGAGTAAACCAAAAGCCTACTCCATCAAACTGAATGCCACGAATGAGCATCAGACACAGGCCGCGTTGCTTGATCAAATCCTTGCCGCAGAGACTGCGCCTATTCCAATGAAAGCGGCGTCCGTGATCATGTCTCAGAGGGTTTTGCGTTGGGCAATCACGGCATTGATGTTCTTGTTTGTGGGAGGCATTCTTTTTGCAGCCACTCAAATTTTTGCTCTGCCAGCCCACGTTCCCAACGATCAAACCGAAAAGGCAATCTCCGCTACGGATAAAATTCCAGCAGGCGCGCCGGTTTTGGTCGTGTTTGATTATGAACCTTCTTTGTCCGGTGAGATGCAAACGGTCGCCGAGCCATATCTGAGTCGTCTGCTCTTGTTAAAACATCCTCTTTTGATGATCCTCTCATCATCGCCTACAGGTTCAGCTTTGGCTGAAGAATTGATGTCCAGTCTTCAGTCAGGTCCATTGCCAGTACGCGGTTATCAGCTCGGCAAACAATATGTTGACCTTGGTTATCTTCCCGGCGGATTGGCTGGTGTGTATGACTTTGCACAGAATCCAAAGGCTGCGATGCCTCTCGATGTGGATGGGTCGCAAGCCTGGCAGACTGCGCCGTTGCAAGGCTTCGCGCATTTTTCAGATTTTGCTTCGATCATTATATTGACCGATAGCGCAGAGGCTGGCCGTGTCTGGATTGAACAAGCGGGTCCTTTGCGCGGCAATGCGTCCCTCGTGATTGTATCCAGTTCACAGGCTGGTCCGATGCTGATGCCTTATGCCGCTTCCGGTCAAGTCGATGGATTGATTAACGGGCTGAACGATGCATCCAAAGTCGAACAGGCCAATGGAGAGGACAAGGAAAACCAACGACTTGGATTGGCGGGTCGTTACTGGGACGCGTATAGCGTTGGATTGTTATTGGCGGCCGTGATGATCATTCTGGGCAGTTTGTGGAGTTTGGTATCAGGCTTGCAGGCTCGCCGCCCGGAAAGGGAGAAAAGTTAATTGTCCCCAGACCTAATTGCAGGTTTTGTAGCTTTTCTTTTTACGCTTCTCATCTTTAGTTATCTGATTGGCGACAACCCGTTGTTTCGCATTGCGGTTTATATTTTCGTTGGTGTCTCTGCCGGATACGTTGCCTCGGTTGCGTGGAGGCAGGTGATCTGGTCGGATTTGTTTTTTCCGCTGATCACGGGTACGTCCGAACAAAAGGCTTTGCTGACTATTCCATTGATCTTGAGCGCGCTCTTGTTGACCAAAGCCTCACCGCGCTTAACACAATTGGGAATGCCGACCATGGCATTGCTGGTGGGTGTGGGCGCGGCAGTTGCTGTTGGCGGGGCGGTTACTGGAACGCTCTTTCCGCAAATCGGCGCGACCATCAATATGTTTGATGTGCGTTCGGCAACTTCAGCCGCTCAATTTGCTGAAATGATATTCAACGGTGCGTGGATCCTGGTTGGCGTTACAACCACGCTTGTTTATTTTCATTTCGGCGCGCACACAACCAAGGATGGCTCAGTGCGCCGCTTTGGCTTGATCGAACTCATTGCTTTTGTCGGAAGTATTTTTTTGGCCATCACGTTGGGCGTTTTGTTTGCGGGCGTGTATTCTGCCGCTCTGACCGCCCTCATTGACCGTCTCCATTTCTTTGGAATTCTATTTGGACTGCATTGATTTATGCCTGCCTCTCTGGTTCAAGGTGACTCTCTACTAGCCGTCAACATTGGTGCGGCAACCACGCGCGCGGTTCTTTTTGATGTGGTTGAGGGCGAGTATCGTTTGCTTGCCTCAGTCTCGTCGCCTTCAACCGTTGAAGCGCCGTTTCAAGATGTAAGCGAAGGTGTTCGCAACGCGATCAGTGCCCTGCAGACGGCATCGGGACGCCCGCTGCTCAATGCGGATCGCCAGCTCATTACGCCATCTCAGCCTGACGGATCCGGTGTGGATGCGTTTGTTTCCACCTTGTCTGCTGGTCCTGCCTTGAAAACCGCTGTGGTTGGTTTGCTTGACGAAGTTTCATTAGAGAGCGCTCTTCGTTTGGCAGAGATGACATATACGCGTGTTGTCGATTCGGTGGGATTGAACGATCATCGAAAAACCGATCAGCAGATTGATACGCTTCTTCGTTTACAGCCGGATGTTGTGATCATTACGGGCGGCACTGACGGTGGTGCATCCCGTTCTGTTCATAAGATGCTGGAACCGGTTGGCTTGGCAAGTTATCTTTTACCGCCGGAGAAACGACCGGCTGTTTTGTTCGCGGGCAATCAAAAACTGGATGATGAAGTTAAAGGGTTGCTAAGCAATGTGACCTCATCTTTGCATTTTAGCCCAAACGTGCGTCCTTCGCTCGAAACCGAAGACCTTGAACCGGCCGCACGTGAATTGGCTGGCGTCTTTCTGGGAGTTCGTCAGCGTCAATTGAAAGGTTTGGATGCTGTCGTTGGATGGGCTAATGGCGCCGTTTTACCCACAGCCTATGCACAAGATCGCATGGTGCGTTTCCTCAGCCAGATTTACGCCGGAAGCAAAGGGTTGTTGAGCGTGGATATCGGCGCGTCGGCCGCAGTCGTTGTGGCAGGCTTTGCCCAACGTTCCACATTGGGAGTGTATCCGCAATTTGGTCTTGGTGAGAATTTACCTGCCTTGCTTCAATATACAAGCCTGGAAGATATTTTACGCTGGTCCTCACTGGATATTTCCACCGGCGTGTTACGCGATTACATTTACCAGAAGGCTTTATACCCGTCCTCCATTTCGGCGACTAAAGAAGAACAGGCGATTGCGCAAGCGGTAACACGTCAGGCGCTTTATCTTGCTGTGCAAACAGCCAAGCACAAATTTCCGCGTTCGATGCGCGCCCCGCGTCCTGGATTGCTCCCAAGTTTTGAACCGATCCTGGCGGGGGGCGGCGCGTTGGGCGACGCGCCTACTGCCGGGCAAAGCCTGTTGCTTCTGCTGGATGCCATACAACCGACCGGTTTGACTACGTTCATCCTCGATAAAAATGATTTGCTTCCGTTAATGGGTGCGGCCGCGGCGCGCAATAGCATTATACCGGTGCAGGTTTTGGAATCGGGGGCGTTTCAAAGCCTTGGAACCGTGGTTTCTGTTGTGGTTTCTGCTAGCTACGGTTCGCTGGTGGCGCGCGCACGGCTTGTATACGATGACGGCCATGAAGCACAAGCCGAGGTTAAATATGGTAGTCTTGAGTTGTTGCCGCTGGCAGATGGTCAATCTGCTAAATTGACCATCCAACCTTCACGCGGTGCGGACGTTGGTTTTGGCCCAGGCCGGAGCGGCACGGTGCACGTCAGTGGAGGCGCAATGGGAGTGCTGATTGACGGCCGCGGTCGCCCGCTAACCCTGCCACAGGATCCAGGGCGGCGGCGCGAATTGGTCAAGAAATGGCTTTGGACGGTTGGAGGATAATAGAATGCTTGCCCCTGTTCGTCACATTTTGCCGCTGACAACGATCCTTCGAGAGCGTGTACTGCCAATTAATGGCAAGGTTAGTGCACGGCTGAATCAAAAGGTCAGCGCGGTTGATGTGGTTGCCGAGGTGAGCTGGGCGCGCGAGCATGTTTTGCTTGACATTGGACGGGCACTCAATCTATCGCCGGACGCAGCCGATAAGTTGATTCGATGTAAAGTTGGAGATCGGTTGTCAGCGGGTTCGGTGATAGCAACGGGGCGGGGCATGCTGCCGAAAACAGTCAAGGTGCCGCGTGATGGCAAAGTGGTGGTAACCGGCGGAGGTCAGGTATTGATCGAGGTGGGTGAATCGCACACGGAATTACGCGCGGGTATTCCAGGCACTGTTACGCAAATCATTCCTGATCGTGGTGTGGTGATTCAAACTGCGGGTGCATTGGTACAGGGCGTATGGGGCAACGGTCGGGTTGACACCGGGGTATTGACCAATTTGGCTGAACAGCCCGATAAGGTTTTGACAGCCGAACGATTGGATGTCAGCTTGCGCGGCTCTGTAATCATTGCCGGTCAGTGCAAGGAGGCGAACACCTTGCAAGCCGCAGCGGAACTTCCTGTGCGCGGCTTGATTCTGGCAAGTTTGTTTCCTTCCTTGTTGCCTGTGGCACATGAGATGCGTTACCCAATCATGCTGACCGATGGTTTTGGCTCCATACCGATGAATTCCGCCGCGTATCGTTTGTTGACGACCAATGTCAAACGCGAAGCAACTCTCAATGCGGAAAATTTTGATCGATACCGTGGAACACTGCCCGAGGTGATCATCCCATTGCCAGTTTCATCCGAACCGGCTCCGCCTCAGGAAGTCACAACCTTTGCGGCGGGTCAGACCGTGCGATTGCGCCGCCCGCCCGCGGCAGGAATGATCGGAACGATCATCGTTTTGCATCCCGGTTTGACTACATTGCCCAGCGGCTTGCGCGCACCGGCGGCGGATATCAAACTGGAGAACGGCGAACAAGTGCTTATCCCTCTGATAAATCTGGAAGTTGTGGGATAATAGGAATAACATTACGTGAGGAGAAAATACCATGTATGAAGGCGACCCAAGTAGTTCAGATGCTCAACAACAACCGCCTGAAGAATCCAGCAATCGCACGTTTTTGATTGTAGCCGGTTTATTGGGCGGGATCGTTCTGCTCTCCCTAGCCTGTTTGGCGGGAGTTTATTTCTTTGCCATTCGGCCAAACCAAAGCACTACGAATCAACAAGCCGCGGCACAAGCCACGCAGAATGCGCAGGTCCAACAGGCGTTAACCGCAACCCAAGTGGCTGTCAGTCTTGCGACTCCGACTCCCGCGCCCACGGATACGCCGGTGTTGGCTGAGGCTACCTCCACGGAAATACCTGCCCTCACGACGGATACACCGGAACCGGTAACAGCTACAGTTGGCGCGGCTTTGACTCAGGCTGCGAACGCTGAACTCACCAATATACCGACATCGACTGCTTTGCCGAAGACCGGCATTGGCGATGAATTTGGCGCGCCGGGATTGGTGATTGCAGGCATGATGTTGATCGCAGTAATCTTCCTCGCACGCCGCTTGCGCGTCACGCCGACGAAATAAATAGGAGCGATGCTCCTAGGTGAGGGGACCCTCGCCTCTATATTTGCTAATTTATATGGGACAGCCATGGCTGTCCCATTTTGATTCTTACGATTGACATGCAACCGCTGGCCAAACGAAAGTCATAAGAGATTCAAGGAATCGCCGAGGCCACATGCGCAACATATATCATGTCTGAACTGTTATCAGTCAAGGGGTGTCGAGAGAAGTCGCCATATAACGCATCTACCGCAAAGCCTGCTCTTGCTAGAACGTGTTCCATCTCAAAACGGAAGACACAATGTATGCGGGTAGGCGCCGTCTGCCAGGAATCCGTCACGCACCCATCAGTATCCAATTCCTCCCAACGAGCATGGACGATAGCAGTCTGTGTGGAGGGTTCGTATGACCAAGCACTATATGGCTGGATCTCGCGTCCAGTAGCAGCATGGATAAATTTCCCTTCGGTCTCGAAGGGATTATCTTTTTGGCCAAGGAGTTGTCCCAGCCATCTGAAATCCAGATGGTCTATATGTACAACCAATTGACCTCTTGGCATAAGGTGGCGCTTAATGCATTCGAGACATGCCACCTGATCTTCAGGCGTATTGAGATGCTGAAATGCGTGCCCGGTGATGATTGCTAGCCCGAAACACTCATCCAATTGAAAGGATCGTATGTTTCCCTCTACCCATCGTATGTTGTCGAGGTCAACGCTCTTGCGTTGGGCTACCTCGAGCATATACGGAGATAAGTCCAGTCCGACGACATTTGCGCCGCTGTGAGCCAGTCGAATGGCCACTCGCCCTGTACCGCAAGCAAGTTCCAATACACTCCCACCTGCCTGCTTTGCATCTGCGGCCATCTCTAGATAGAAATCGATCTCATTTGGCCAGTCCGATACGGACTCGTCATACGTCTCCGCGTAGAATTGATCACCGCGCTCATCTTGTGATTGGCTCATTGTGAAGGACTCCTTTTATTACGGCAGTCTAGGTATCCTTTGGCCATACAGATGAATAATTATATCTCGAGCGGTTTATGCTTGCACCGTCCAACTAGTGATTATCCAGCGGCGGCGTAGCCGCTCATGGGCTTCGTTTAACTCCCTATAGTGTGCAGCAGAAAATCTGCCTTCGGCGATGATTCGTCC
This sequence comes from uncultured Chloroflexia bacterium, assembly GCA_963783295.1. Taxonomy (GTDB): domain Bacteria; phylum Chloroflexota; class Anaerolineae; order Anaerolineales; family Villigracilaceae; genus Fen-1038. Next base: position 51,912 of record CAWAMX010000014.1, read on the forward strand.
AATCTTTTATGGTATAATCCCGCCGCTTCATTGAGAAGCACATCTTGCCCGGGATGGGCATCAAGCATCCCTGAGCGGGTATATATTCCCGCTAAACTCATTCCGTTCCTCACCAGAAAAATACTGCGTGTTTGGAGAACGGAAATTCAAGGAGAAACATGGCTGTTATTTCTATGAAAGCCCTGCTTGAGAGCGGCGTCCATTTTGGGCATCGCACCAATAAGTGGGATCCGCGTATGAAGCCGTACATCTTCACCGAACGTAACGGCATTCATATCATTGACCTTCAACAGACGGTCAAGCTGTTGAATCATGCCTATAACCTGATCCGTGATACCGTCGCGGCAGGTGGAACAATTTTGTTTGTCGGCACGAAACGTCAGGCGCAGGATACGGTGAAGGAAGAAGCAGAACGTTGCAATATGCCTTACGTCACGGAACGCTGGCTGGGCGGTATGCTTACGAACTGGTCCACCATGTATGCACGCATCCAAGAGTTGAATCGCCTGGAGCAATTGCGTGATACGGGTGAAATCAATCGCCTTACCAAAAAGGAAGGCCTGCTCATTCAACGCGAAATTGATCGCCTGCTCATTCGCTTATCAGGTGTTCGAAAGATGAAGCGTCTGCCAGAGTTGGTTTTTGTGATCGATGTCGGCCGAGAAGATGCGGCGGTGCACGAAGCCAATTTACTCAATATCCCGGTCGTTGCGCTGGTGGATACGAATTGCAATCCCGAGGGCGTTGATTATGTAATTCCGTCAAATGATGACGCAATCCGGGCCATCAAATTGTTGGTGGCGAAAGTTGCGGATGCAGTGCTTGAAGGCAAAGCCATGCGCAAGGAAGAAGAACCGGTCGAAGAATCCGCCGAGCCTGCTTCCGTTGCCGAAGCTAAAACAGAAAAACCCAAGGGACGCAGAACGCCGAAAGTGGTTGAGACCGATGAAGTGGTCGAGGAAGATGCGTTGCTTGGAGAGTCTACACTGGCTAAGTTGAGCGCGACGCGTAAGCCGGACGAGCCTGCACCTCGCAGTGAAAAACCCGAAGAGAAGCCGCAGGAATCCACATCAGAAGTTAAACCGGCCGAAACAAAGCAGGCGGAATAATCCGCTTTTGAGCGAGGAAGTAAAATGGAAATTACTACTGACATGATTAAAGAGTTACGTACGGCGACGGGCGCCGGCGTATTGGATTGTCGCAAGGCGCTTCAGCAATCAAATGGGGATTTTGAAAAGGCTGTGGATTTTCTACGCGAGAAAGGTATGGCTACGGCCGCCAAGCGCGCCGACCGCGATGCATCCAATGGGGTCGTGGAACTTTATTCCCACGGCGATGGACGCGTGGGCGTGATGGTCGAGGTCAATTGCGAAACAGATTTTGTCGCACGTTCTGAGCCGTTCCGCAACATGGCGCATGAGATTGCGCTGCAGATCGCCGCATCTGCTCCGAGATATATCAAGGCCGAGGAAATTCCTGCTGCTGAGATGGAACATGAAGGCGAGATTGCCCGCGCACGCGCGAAAGAGGAAGGTAAGTCCGGTGCGGTTGTGGAAAAGATCGTGGAAGGCCGTCTTGAAAAATTCAAGGATGAAGTCGTCCTTCTGCGCCAGCCCTATATTCGCGATGAAGCCATGACTGTTGAGAAGCTCCTTCTGCAAACGATCGCTGTAACCGGTGAGAATCTGATCATTCGCCGCTTCCAGCGCTGGGAACTGGGCGAAAGCATTCGTCATGAATAAGATGAAAGGCCAACCTGATCGTTGGCCTTTTTCTTAATCGAGCTTTCATCATTGTCATCGCTTCTCATCGAGAGGCGGAGAAGGAGTGAACTATGTCGGAGCTAAAATACAAACGCATCCTGCTCAAGCTTAGTGGAGAGTCGATCGGAGGCCCAACTGGATTTGGCATTGATGTTGATGAAGCAGAAGCAATCGCAAGCCGAATCAAAGACGTGTATAACATGGGTGTGGAAGTGGCCGTCGTAATCGGTGCCGGAAACCTGTGGCGCGGCAAGCAAGGCTTGGAGCGCGGCATGGACCGCTCCACGGCCGATTACATGGGCATGCTTGGTACAGTGATGAACTCGATGGTCTTGATGGATGCGCTGGAACGCATCGGCGTGTTTACACGGGTGATGTCGGCGATCGAGATGCGCGCAGTGGCTGAACCATATATCCGTCGACGTGCCATTCGCCATCTTGAAAAAGGACGCGTGGTGATCTTCGGCGCGGGAACTGGTAATCCGTTTTTTTCCACTGATACCGCTGCGGCGTTGCGCGCATCTGAAATTGACGCGGACGTCGTCATCAAAGCGACAAAAGTGGATGGTGTGTATGATTCAGATCCCAAGAAAAATCCGAATGCAAAACAATTCGATCAATTGAGCTATATCGAAGTTTTGAATCGTCGCCTCGAAGTGATGGACAGCACGGCAGTTACTTTGTGTATGGAAAATAACCTTCCGATCCTGGTGCTTAACTTATGGGATCCGCAGGCATTGATGAATGCCCTTAAGGGCAATCGAGTTGGAACATTGGTCAGCGCATAGAATTTATGTGATCGTAGATTGAACGGGCTCATGTAAATTAATTTGCATAAGCCCGTTTTCTTTGAAAGACTTTCAATCCTTATCAATCCCTCTCCTATGTTACTTTTCCCATAGCGTATTTTTCTATTTTAGTGTATCCTTAATACCGAACCTATTTTGTGGAGGCCAACGTGATTAAAGACCTTCTGAAAGATGCTGAACATCGCATGCAAAGTGCGATTAAAAATCTAAACGATGATCTGGCCGCTATCCGGACGGGACGCGCTAACCCGGCGCTGGTCGAAAGATTGATGGTCAATTATTATGATACTCCCACGCCTCTGATGCAGTTGGCAACCATTGGCGTGCCGGAGGCGCGCTCGCTGATGATCAAGCCCTTTGACGCGACCACGCTTAAGGAAATCGAACGAGCGATCCAGGCTTCGGACCTCGGGTTGACTCCCAACAACGATGGCAAAGTGATTCACCTTAACCTGCCTCCGCTAACCGAAGATCGCCGGCATGACTTGGTCAAGCAGGTTCACACGCGACTTGAAGAGTCACGCGTTGCCATCCGCAACATTCGCCGTGATTCGCACAATGATATGCGCGATTTCGAGAAAGAGAAATTGATCTCGGAAGATGACTTGAAGAGCGGTGAAGAAGATTTGCAAAAAATGACCGATAAGTTTATCGAAGAAGTTAATGAACTCGGCAAGAAGAAAGAAGCCGAGATCATGGAAGTATAGTGATGAGGTCACTGCGAGTTTGAAATTGCTTTGCTCGCACTGACATGAAAACCATATGCCCAATCCATCCCTCGACGCCCCTCTTGTAAAAATTCCTCGTCACGTTGCCATCATTACGGATGGTAACGGGCGTTGGGCTCTTTCGCGCGGACTTCCGCGTATGGCAGGACATAAAGCCGGCACGGAAAATCTTCGCCGTATTATTCGCGCTACCGTAGAATTCGGAATCAAGTATTTGACCATCTATGCCTTTTCCACTGAGAACTGGGGACGCCCGCCGGAAGAAGTACAAGGGTTATTGGGTATCCTTGAAGATGTCATTGACCGTGAATTGACTGAACTTCATAAAGAGGGCGTGCAGTTACGTCATATTGGTCGGCTTGAACAGTTATCTCCCAAACTTCAGGAAAAAGTTATCCGCGCCATAGAGTTGACCAAAAATAATGATCGCCTGATTCTAAATATTGCGTTCAACTATGGCGGGCGCGATGAGATCGTACATGCCATCCAGCATATGATGAAAGATGGCATTCAACCGGATAATGTTACTGATAAAATGGTAAGTCAATACATGTATACCGCCGGTGTCCCCGATCCCGATCTTGTGATCCGCACGTCGGGCGAATTGCGCGTCAGCAATTTTCTAATTTGGCAGGCAGCTTATTCGGAATGGTATTTTACACCAACCTATTGGCCCGATTTTGATAAGGAGGAATACCGTCGCGCGCTCGAAGCATTTGCCCAGCGCGATCGCCGTTACGGCGGAGTCTCGAACACGGTAGCAAACAAGAGCAATGGTTAGGCGTACGCTCACTGCACTCGTCCTGCTGGTGATCGTTGTGCCTGCAATCCTCCTTGGGGGGATTTTGTATTTTCTATTAATCGGTTTCTTCATGGTGTTGGCTTCATGGGAATTTGTGCAAATGTTTCGCGAAGCAGAATATGAACCGTCGATTTATTTATCGGTGGGCGGGACGCTGGCGATTTTGGTGACGCGCGCATTCTGGCCTTCCACTTCGGAACCCGTTTTTACATGCCTCATTCTTTTGGCAGTAACGGTACATCTCATTGCTTATGAGCGCGGCCGCGATCAGGCCGCGTTCGATTTTCTCGTTACCGTGGGATGTTTTGTATACCTGGGTTGGATCGGCTCATATATAGTTGATTTGCGTTCCTTGCCTCATGGCGCCTGGTGGGTGATGTTTGCACTGCCCATTGTCTGGCTAACGGACGCGGGTGCTTACAGTTTCGGTGCGCGCTATGGCAAGCATCGCATGACGCCGCACCTCAGCCCGAATAAATCTTGGGAGGGATATTTGGCGGGCGTGTTCATGGGCACGTTCTATGGCGGATTCTTTGCATTTGCTTATACTCAATATGGCCCGCTTCATGTCACGATCTGGCAGGGAATTTTGTTTGGGTTTATATTAAGTGCGCTTAGCTTGTTCGGTGACCTGGGCGAGAGTTTGTTCAAGCGCTTTGGACAGATGAAGGACTCTGGCAATCTGTTCCCCGGACACGGCGGCGCGTTTGACCGAGTTGATTCGCTGATCTGGGGTGGCGTGATCGGATTCTATTGGATTCATTTTTTTCTACTTAGATAATATTCGGAGGCAACCATGGATCATAATGAACCTACCCGTAATCTGGCGCTCGAACTGGTGCGCGTGACCGAAGCCGCTGCGCTTGCAGCTGGACGCTTCATGGGACGCGGCGATAAAGAAGCGGCGGATGGTGCCGCGGTCAATGCAATGCGGCTCGTTTTACAAACTGTGGACATGAATGGCATCATCGTGATCGGCGAGGGTGAGAAGGATAACGCGCCGATGTTATATAACCGTGAGAGTGTGGGCAACGGTTCGGCACCGGATGTGGATGTAGCTGTTGACCCGATTGATGGCACCCGTCCCCTGGCTTTCGGAAGATCGAACTCCCTGGCAACGGTTGCCATTGCGCCGCGCGGCACCATGTTCAATCCAGGTCCCTTCGTTTATATGAACAAGCTGGCAGTGGGGCCGGAAGCAAAGGGCAAGATCAATATCGAAAAATCCATCACCGAAAACCTGAAGGCAATTGCCAAGGCAAAGAACAAAGATGTTGAGGATTTGACCACTATCATCTTGGAGCGTCCACGTCATGATGCCATGATTGCCGAAATCCGAAAAGTTGGCGCGCGCATCCGCATCATCCCTGATGGCGATGTGGCCGCAGCGTTGATGACGGCCTGGCCTGGTGCCGGTGTGGATGTGTTGATCGGAATCGGCGGCACGCCGGAAGGCGTGTTGGCGGCCTGTGCCTTGCGCGCCATGGGTGGAGAAATTCAAGGCAAGTTGTACGCGCGCGATGAAAACGAATTGCGCCGTGGACGTGAAGCCGGTTACGACTTCGATAAAATCCTGACGATGGATGATCTGGTTTCATCGGAGGATGTTTTCTTCGCGGCCACCGGCGTTACCGACGGTGAACTGCTCAAAGGTGTGCGTTACGATGGCGATGGTGCTCGCACTGATTCGATTGTGGTGCGCGGTCTCACCGGCACAGTACGTCAGATTTCCGCCACGCATCGAATGGATAAACTGCATCGATTAAGTGCGATCAAGTATTAGTATCAGTTATAGTTAACCATAAGTCCTGAATATTTACCAATCTAAGAACGGCAAGTTTGTAAATGGAAAGTCTTGATGATGAAAGCCTTCAGGCTGTTCCATTTATGGTGATTACGATCCTTCTGCTGATTTCGTGCGGCACTGCGGCGACCCCAACAGAATCCTCGACATCAGTTCCTGCCGTCACTGCAATTGTAAACACACCATCAGTTGCGGATCAATTAGCACAGATTGACGATATCCTGCGGCAATCCATCAGCGCCAGCATTGCCTACAACAAGCCACAGTCCATGGTGTTCTGGCAACCGCTCTACTCATCCCGGCTTTCTGGCGTTGGCTGGATCAGCGAAAGAAGAGAAAGCTCGGATCGAATCCCAAGAAATCGGTTGCGAAGAAGAAAGCCGCGCCTTAGGTCACGGTGAAGATCGGAGTGATAATTCAATGAAACAATCCATCGGTTTAATGGCACTGGTCGTCCGTGATTATGATGAAGCGCTTGATTTCTATGTCGGAACGCTTGGCTTCTCTTTGATCGAAGACACGTACATTCCAGAGCAGGACAAGCGCTGGGTGGTGATCGAGCCGCCCGGTTCAGAGAAGGCGCGCTTGCTGCTTGCGCGCGCAGTAAACGAAGAACAATCTAGCCGGATTGGGAATCAAACCGGAGGCCGCGTTTTTCTTTTCCTCTACACGGATGATTTTTGGCGAGACTATCACGCATACCAAGCCAAGGGCATTCAGTTTGTGCGCGAGCCGAAGGATGAGAGTTATGGTACGGTGGCGGTGTTCAAGGATTTGTATGGAAATTTATGGGATCTCGTGCAAGCCAAAATTTGAATCAAAATCATCAACAAGATATCGGTTTGATTAATTCAAACTGTTCTTGACACAAGCTTCTCTTGACCGTATAATCCCCGTCGCCTTCCTCGCTAGCTCAACGGCAGAGCGGGCGGCTGTTAACCGCTAGGTTCGAGGTTCAAATCCTCGGCGAGGAGCTTTTTAGGGTATTTTAATACGCACTTTGATAGATAGATCTAATATTTCAGGCAGTCAACGACTAGCGATTAATTGATGGGGAATACACACGACCAAAATTGATTACTCGGATTTTGATAATATGCCAAACATTCCGCCTCCTCCCAAATTGTACAAATATCAACCTTACAATACACAAACCTTGGACAATCTTAAAGATCGACGCATCTGGTTCTCAAAACCAGCAAGCTTCAATGACCCTTTTGATGGGCAAATGGGCTATAACATCGAACAGGTTACAGACGAAGAATGGAAAGATTTAACGGAGGTCTTTAGAAGGAAATGGCCTAAGGGGAGTGCTGATTTTGATCGTAATCACCTAATCAACGGAAAACCAAATGATGTTCTTAAAGCAAAGGTATTAGATGGTTATAAGCTAGCTCGACACATCAAGATTGATGAAGTAAAAGAGCATGGTGTGGCTTGTTTTTCCGAACAAGTAGATAACATCTTAATGTGGGCACATTACGCGGAAGGTCATCGGGGATTTTGTTTAGAATTTGATACAACATTTCCTCCGTTCGTAATGGCTCAACATGTGTCTTACTCAAAATCTTATCCCGAAATAAATATAGCAGATGTAATACTCAACAGAAAGAAATTTGGGGAACTTCCCTTACTAACCACGAAGTCAAAACACTGGTGTTACGAGAAAGAATGGCGTTGTCTTCATCAAGACGGCAACATAGCATTTGGGATTGATGTAGCAGCATTAACAGGTATCTACTTTGGTTGTGAAATGCCATATGTCCACAAGGAAATTATATTTCTAATACTTAAGGGCTCACCGACCAAAGCGTACGAAATGCAACGGTCTGAAACAGAATTTAAATTAACGTCTGTATATACTGAATACACACCATACGACTATTCTAAAAAACCCTCCTAGTGTATCCGAGTTCATAAGCCTTTAAATCTAATCTCGAGCCCCCTAAAATTCTATTCACACTATTTTTTCTTCTTGCGCCATTCTAGGAATTGTTCAAATAGCTTGAAATCAGCCTCTAAATCTTCTTGCTCATTCATGTCAACTTTGCTTAACTGTTCAACTTTGATATGGACTTCATCCTCGCTCAGCCTACTGTAAACCTGATCGGTTATTTGAATATTCGTATGCATGACATTCATACTAACCGCTTTGAAATCAGCCATTGTTTTAGCGCGCTCTAATCCATAGTGAATATGACCATGCCTAAACTTATGGGGAGAATGATAAGGCAATTTAACTTTTTCTAGCCAGTCTTTTAAATCCGTCCTTGCAATAGCTTCTCTATGATCCCCTACCTCCTTGCGATCCAAATCAATTTCTCTGGTATCAGGTGACAACGGAGCAAACCAAAATCCATTGTCTGGTAAGACAGACCTTACTTCGTTATCCCACTCTTGAGCAACTCTTAATAATTCTGGAATGTCTAATAAAGTGGTTGTAGCATACTTACCGTTTTTTGTCTTCACTCCTAAATTTGGGTGTTGTTTTATTTTCTTGTTTTGCAGGTCAACAGCTTTTATAGGTAGGGTTACAAACGCGCCAATCCGAATACCTGATAAGAACCAAAATACAGATGAAGCTCTAATCCTACGCTCAACTATGTTTTCAACAGGTGCAACAGCAATCTTAAAAATATCTTCCAGAGATACAGCCTCTAGCTTTTTCGGTAAATCATCCAACCGCTTGGGTTTTATAGTTTCAATCCAAGCGCCTTTGAGACTGCGATAATCAGAATAATTCAATGCCGCCCAATAAAAAAGCCTTCGAGCAGTTGCAAGTATTTTTCTTATATGAATATTTGAGAAGTGTCCAGCCGGACTCTCTGCATAAAGTGAAAGAATATATTCAGGTAATACAGGCCTAATCATCTTCGCCTTGATAAAAGACACTTCATCCGCCCATTCTAGAATATGGCGAAGATGGGTTCTTTCTACCTCTGCCGACCCCCCGCTCAAACCATCAACAGCTTCACGGTAATTTATATAAGCCTTAGTTAGTTTCCAATTGTCTCTGTTGATCATTTTTCTTTCTCTTGTAATCAACAATACGAGCTAACCCACGTCCACAAATTGGACACGAGCAAAGATAATAAATAAGTCCTTCCTTCTGTTTCTTTATTGGCTTAATCATTTTCACAGCCCGTTTGCATGTTTTACAAAAAGCCTCATCTGGATTCAATGACTGCTTCTTATACTCATCTTCAAACCAATTCTTAAAACTCAGACCGTTAATCCAAATGTGCCTTTGTGTATCTCGTTCATGCGGACAACCGCCAGGGATATAAACCATGTAAACTCGATCAACGCTAAAGCCAACCTCATCAGATAATTCTTTAGGTGAATACAGCATATTCAATAACCGCTTTAAGCGATTACGTTGCACACCGTTCAAACGTCCACGAAGCAAGATTTCAGGATTATCCATTTTCTCCACCCTCAAACATTTTGCTACCCTTCCAGCTATAACCCAATTCTTGCCATCCTTTTGCTTGTTCGATAGCAGATTTCTTGTCATGCTCGAATGACCATATTGACCAACCAATATTTTCTTCATCGTGAATATCTTTTCTAAGCCTGGTCATTGAATTCAACTCAGACCAACCAAACTCGTTTACATATTCCTGCTGATAAGGTCTAAGTGATTGAAACCGTAATTCTTTTTTCATTTCTTCATCACGAATATAGACAGCAAATACACGTATACCCTTTGGAAACATTGAAAAATCTTTCTGATATTCCTTCCCTAGATAAGTAATCAAATAAAATGGTGTCCTTGCTATTTCTGTGCGAGAAAAGCCATAAGACCATAATCCCGCCTCATCTGGATAGGGCAACTCATCCCCAATTGTTAGATCATCAGGAACTGCAAGCAGTACATGATAATGGATTGCCCCCCGTCTTTGTCTTTCAGCAACCCAAGCATAGCCTAATAATCTTTTCCCCAAAACTTTACGTATGGATTTCATAAAGGTGCGGATGTGATTGACCTCCCAATTATTCTCAGGAGCATAAGTCAAAGTAATCATGACATATTTAAAATTGAATTCATAATTAGTAAGCAGGACTCTAACCCAATCCGCTATTCTCTTTCTCATTCTGCCATAGCGAACTAGAAAGTTATCCAAAACTATAACTTTATGTGATCTACTGTTTCTCAAAACTGTGTAAGGTCTGCTCATAGCATATAAACTTTGTTGTAATTAAGACAAGCCCGTATCCGGCATAGGTGCAGGTCGTCCGTCCTTGTCAAGGACAAGGAACGGACGTTCCTGCGCCGTATTGCCTAATTGATCGCATTGCTCACCCCATGAACTAGAATCGCTTTCTGCATCGGTCAACATCCGATTCACTTCATCCGCAGGAATGCCTTTAGATAGCTCCAGGAAGCCTGTAGTAAGTGCCAAGCGGAAGAACTCAGCCTTCTTTCATGCCTGATTTCTTTTGCCAAGCAAGCATGGTTGTTTTTATGGTCAAAGGTAAAGTAACATTGACCCGACCATAGACACCTCGTTTTGTTTGAATAATTTTTTCTTCCATCTATTCTCCAATCTTTCTACTTTGCCGCCCCAACTTGCGAAGCCTACTGCACTGTCTCCTCCAGTCAAGGCTTCTTTGGCTTGCGCCGCTTCGCTCAGAAGCCATTGACTGGAGCCACAGCCAGTGCAGATAAAATCGGCTTCGTTGGGGCGGCTAAAGTTGGTTTGGGGCGGCATCTTGCACTTGAAAAGAACTCAAGAAACAAGTATCATTAAGAAAAAGGGTAACAGCCAATCTCTATACGGTATCCGTAATTCATTATACGCATATCGTATAGAGTTGTCAATAGGAGCCTAAATGGCACTTGATAAATTTCTAGATTTTTTTTCTGATAGAGAACAACGCCCTAATAAATTTACTCGTTATATGGGAGATGCAGTTAGAAGGGCACGCGAAGAAGCGGGTATTAGTCAAAAAGATTTGGCAGAAAAAATTTTCAGAAGGCAGGCAACATTATCTGATATTGAAAACGGAAAAGTTGAAGTAGAAACCAGCACCCTTAGTCTGTTATCTTACTATTTGAAAAAGCCGCTAGGATTCTTTTATCCAAAACCTTTATATGAAGATTTAGTAAAAAAGGATATGGACGAATTAAGCTTACAAATGCAGATGCAATTTGAACAAATTTATGGTGATGACTTGAAGAACCTTGCAATAAATATAGTTAAGGTCATGGGAAAGTTCGATCCAAAGGATATGGTGATAGACTTAGCTCCAGACATTCTGAATGAAATTGAAGGCGAAGAAGAATTACGAAAGGCTTTTGAGAAACGCCGAAAGAAAAAATAACGGATGGACTAACTAATTGAGGCACTCCATGACGGATGATGTTTCGCGGCAATTGAATAATGCGCGTGAAGCAATAGCAAGGGGAGATAAAAAAACAGCCCAACAAATTTTGGCTAATATTCTGAGCCATGATAACCAGAATGTTGATGCTTGGCTTCTCCTAGCTGATATATTAGATAATCCTCAACATCGTATTGAGAGCCTAAAACGTGTTTTGCAAATTAACCCCAATAATGTTATTGCGAATAGACGATTGCAAGAAATCTCTTTACCAGAAAGACTAGAATCCCCAAGTGCGCCAATTTCTCAGTCAAGATCACCAACTTATCCAAGTGAACAATTTCCTCAGCCAAAAGTGCCATTACCCCCAAGAAGGCAAGATAAATTGTCAGTATGGGTTTATGTGCTGATAGTAGTGGGGTGTTGTTTGATTGTAGGCTTCGGTTTTCTTGTTTTTTCTGCAAATCAAGGAGGAAGCAGTAACAAAGCCATAACTGACACGGAAGCCCTTACCATGTGTCAACAGTTTGTAACCAATCACCTACTAGCCCCGTCTACAGCGAAATTTTCCGGTTACTATGACAATCGGATTGGTATGCTAAATGGCGATCCTAACTCTTGGCGCGTTATTGGTTATGTTGACGCCCAAAACGCCTTTGGAGCACAAATCCGCAATAACTATACATGCGATATCCAATACAAAGGCGGGGAATGGGCTGATATAAATAACTGGACTTTATTAAATCTCGTTATGCAGTAGTTTTCACAACATGCAAGCGTGAGCAACATATAAGAATGTATATCAATCAATTATGAAATTTGAACTACCAGCTTAAACGGAAGGTCAATTTAATAGAGCCATAAAGATCAACGACACATGGAGCTGTGCTTAGCGTTTTATCAATAGAATAATAATAGCAAAAACGCCAACGACGAGGGGAACAATAATATCAAACACAAATTTCATAAACCAATACCATAATGCAACATTTGGGCTAAGATCATTTCTTAAAAGCTCCTCTTCTAAAAGTTTCTCTTTTATAAAATCTTCTGCTGTAACTTTTGTGGTTAGCTTCTTCCCTTTTTTAATTTTCTTATCACCTTCTTCAAACTCCGCAAGGCTCGATTTAATCAGGTTTTCACTAAAGTCCAACCGCCAAGCCATGAAATCCGGTATTGCATAAACTATGAAAGCAAACAAGAAATATACAACCACTGCTACCAAGAAGCTAATTAGCGATGATCTATTCGTTTCCGAGAACTCAATACCAAGAGCAGTAATCTTAGAAGGTATAAGTCCTGTGATAGCAATAGCTATCCCAATTGCACTAACTGCTAAGAGACTGCGCCTGTGGTCATGAGCGGTTTCCGATAAAGAAGTTTTCAACATCATTCGTGAAGGACGTTTTTCTTCAGACATTGTCGCATTCCTTTTGATTTGAGCCTTAATATCGTTGATTGTAATTCAGACGATGGTAAAATGTAGGTCGCTAGGACTAGAACCTCGAACCGCTAGGTTCGAGGTTCAAATCCTCGGCGAGGAGCTTTTGACTAATTAAATTGCCTTTAGCTTCTTGGCTAAAGGCAATTTAATTAGTCAGGCCTTCGATTGCTAAAGATTGGTGAAAGTGATGAGCCTTCTCCTAAAGTGTGAGAAAGTTGTGCTTGTTTTTGTCTTACCTGGTCTCATGGCGCTTTTGAAAAGACGTGGAGTAAATGTCCAAAAGCCAATGGCGTTTGCGGTTGCTACTCTTTTAGTGTTTTTGTGGGGACTTACTGGCTATATCTAATAAATCCAGAAACCTTATCTTCACTGACTTTCATGGACTGGTTATCCGCCATAGTTTTTGCATTATTAGTTTGGGCTTTTATGTATCCATTTTGTCAATGGCTCGTCAAGCAGATGATTTGAAACTTCACAAAAATACTATTCTTGGTGATCTCTCTTCCTTTCAAGAAACTTTGATAATTACAGGAACATCATTATCGTGTAATCGTGTTTCCTTGCTCAGCGAGCTAATTCTTTTTTGCACTTCATTGTCATTTAGTTTTGAATAAAATTCATCTGTGATCTTCATGCTAGAGTGCATAACGTTCATGCTGATTGCTTTATAGTCTTCAATCGTTTTACCACGAGCAGAACCATAATGAATATGTCCATGCCTGTATTTATGTGGAGAATGATAAGGCAATCCGACAACTTCTAACCATGCCTTGATATTTCTACGAGTGATCTCGAAAAGAATATGTTATACTCTACCCCTAGATTAGGTAATATTACCCCTAGAATAGGTAATGATATGCTTAAGATTTAATCGGATCTGATGTACGAGAAAAAGTACTAATCTTCCTATTTGCACGTGAGAAGGGTTATGCCTTTGAGATTGCAAAATTTTTTAACTTAGGAGTATATCAAGTTCAAAGGCAATTAGATCTCCTTGAAACAGGTAACATACTTGTAAGCCAAACCGTTGGACGCACTCGTGTCTATGAATTCAATCCTAGACTCTTTTATCTCACGGAGTTAAAAGCGTTACTGGATAAGGTTTTGTCCTATTATCGACCAGAAATGCAAGAAACTCTTACGATGAATCGGCGTAGACCGCGTCGAAAGAATAAGCCTCTATGAAACCAATCAAAGATATGACCCAATTAGAACTCGCAGCCTTCATTTGTACTCATTTAAAGAAGAAAGCTATGGATGTAGTTCTTTCTGGCGGTGCAGCAGTATCCCTATACAGCGACAACAAATATCTTTCAGCTGATCTTGATCTAATCGAAGTATATACAATTAAAAGAAAAGAACTCAAAGAAGCCATGGCAGAAATTGGCTTCTTTGAAAAACATCGGTACTTTCACCATCTCGAATCGAAATTCATCGTCGAATTTCCGGCGGGGCCATTAACCATAGGTGACCAACCTGTAAAATCGATAGTGAACAAAAAGCTCGCTACAGGCATTCTCAGAGTAATTTCATCAACAGATTGTATAAAAGATCGCCTTGCTGCTTATTATTACTGGGGAGATAAACAATCATTGAATCAAGCGGCACTTGTAGTTCAAAACAATAAAGATGTTGATCTCGAAGAAATTAGACGATGGTCTAAGGTTGAAGGGAAAATTGAAGAATTTGAAAAAGTAGTCCATGTTCTAACCAATAAATCATAGCGGCAACTTGGTCCACTATCATCAACAACTTTTATTAAATGCAGGATGAGGTGATGAAAAATTCTAGTGTAAATTATCCTGGGCTCAAAACTTCCTATAGCTAATAAAATAGAATTCCTAGAAATAATAGAAGCTATAATAGCTAATCTTTTTGAAAATGCCATAGTGCATGATTGAAAATACAATAAATGAAAGATAGATATTTTCAGCAAATACTCTCAATCAGTGGATTGTAAGATTTACAGTCTGAAACTGTACCTCGCTAGGATATGAACTTCGAACCGCTAGTTTGGCAGCTGCTACGTAAAGTCATGATTTTGCTTGGCCAAAACAATCCTGCCTAACAGCCTTATTCTCTTCTGAATCAAATGAAAGTTAAATGCATTGCAACACTCAGAAAAGATCTTCACCAGAGAACAAGAGAAGTTCTAGTCACACGCGACTTTGAATTGTCCGTTGGTCATTTCTTTACCGCGTATGGGATTTCGATTTGGCATGGTGTACTGCATTACTTAATTACTGATGCCAAGCCATCAGACCCTTTTTGGTTCCTGGCAGAACTGTTTGTAGTTGAAGATAATTGGTTGCCAAAAAAAACGTATTATATGTATTTTGGATTGAAAGATAGGCCCGGCGTGAACGCACTTTGGGGCTACAGGGAGATGGTATTCGAAGATCAACACTATGTTGATTGAATTGAAGGAAAAGCCGAAGCCAGAGAAATATTCCTTAAGTGGAAAAGAGAAATTGAAGAATCGTGATATGAATCGACTGTACTTGGTGTTCATGCAGCAAAAATGTATGTCTGTAGGATAAGAACCTCGAACCGCTAGGTTCAAAGTTCTATTCCTATTAACCTACACTTTCTAACTCGAAGCGTTCCTAGTTTGGAAACGAAATAGACAGGCTCTCGAGATAGACCCAATCCTTCCAGTTAAAGAGAGCCGAGACGCTTCTATATCGATTTCATATCCTTCTTACATCAAGAATAATAAGAACATTCCGATACATGCCCAGGGCAACATTGGGCCATATGCACAAATGTTGATAATGGATAATGATTTCCTTCAAATGCCCTGCGAACAGGGGGACCTCTGCGCACTTGATATGGATGAATGATAGGCAATGACCAGAATCAATCCGACGATCTAACTCTTCTCTTATGTTCATACCAGTAATTCCTTTTTTACCGTCACACGAGATAAAAAGCAATCCGTTGGGCGTAGTATAAAACCAATACCGTTCCAACCCGATTAGAAAGGGATTAGAGTAGGTGAGTTCTTTAGAAGCCCGAATGGTTCAAACAATTAAACCTTATGATAAAATGTTGGTCAATTTTTCAGATCCCTAAGGAGGTGCATCATGAGAACATTCATCAACCTTCTTCTACCCTCGCTCCAGCGCCGGTGTAATTTGGCCCACTGATAATCGTCGTCGCGTACGATCCTTCGAATCACCTCTAGGCAGTTGCTGGAGCCTTCATGACCGGAGTTGGCATACTTATTCTGTTTATGAAGATCATGGATCAATCACGGCAGATTGAAGAAATCACTCGCCTGCTTGAAGGCAACGAATACAAGATGCCTCTGCGTTAATTGATCTCTTGTCTTAAATCCATAATGAAAAATGCATGTCAAGGATATGAACCTCCAACTGCAAGGTTAAGGATCAAATGGAAGCGGAGGAATTACTCGTCCGCTTACCTATTAATGTGCAATTGCGATTCTTTAAAGTCTGCGCAATACTCGCAGTATCAACAATAAAAGGACTGCTCCAACCAGTGCTTGGATTACATCGCCGATAAATCCAGTTCCAGCGCTAATGTGTAACACACCGAATAGCCAGCCGCCGATGAAAGCGCCTAGGATGCCGACAATGATTGCGCCGATCAACCCGGACTTTAATCCGCCAACCAGCCAATCGGCCACAATCCCGGCAACGCCGCCGATCACAATCCAGATTACAACTTGTTCAATAGTCATAGATTACACTCCTTTCTTCTTACCGCTAAGTTTGCAGTTTAATATAAGATAAATTATCTTCGTTAAGTAGTAACCCAAAAGTACTACTCGCTTTTGCTCAAGAGCATACCAACCGTGAAGATCCCGTCGTTGAATCCGTAATATTACCTAATTTGATTTGTTCTATTATTTAGAATAAGGCTGTCATTCACAGCCTTGATCTATCACAGGTGTTGTTATATTTAAATCTACTGCGTTACTGTTTGTGTTGGGGATCGCGCTGGGGTTATGGCTTGGTTTCAATCCACAGGCGCACGGGAAAGTGGTTTAGAACTGGAATCACACAAAGGTATTCTTTGTAAGGCTCGAAACCAACTTTTCCAATACCATTCATGCTTGGACAATGTGAACGAAGGCTCAAGCGCAGGTTGGTCAAAAGACAGAGTCCAATATCTCAACTTGGCAGTTTACAACTGTATGGCAGCAATTTGTTTCCTCGGAGAAGAACTTTTCTGCAATCCATACATAGGATTTGGCTTGGACTGGTTACCAATCTAAACTTGAAAAAATTGTAACAAAATGGAGTAGTCTTTTGTGAGTTTAAGTGTTGTCAAGCGATACTCACCTGCTATGAATATCTCACCGATTAGTTAGGATTGGAAATGTAGATCACCGAGGAGCTTTTGACTAGAACCTGTCTCAAAAATGATAAACTGATAGTTCTATCTCTTGGCCAGCACGTAGAAACGAAACTGTCTATAGGGATGATAATCGTCAAAGCAATCGCAATCTCAAATACGCTTATAATGCCCTGAAGTAATGAAAGACTACTACGCCATCCTGGAAGTACCACCAACGGCCACCCAAGAAGAAATTAGGGAGCAGTACTATTTCTTGATTCAGGCTTGGCATCCGGACAAGTTCCGCAAACCCGAGCAAAAAGCCAAGGCAGAAGAGAAATCCAAAGAGATAAATATCGCATACGGCGTTCTCAAGGATTTCGCGAAACGCGCCGACTATGACCGCAAGCTTTCAGGACAACCCTCGCGATCTGGAAAAGCAGAGAGACAGCGACCAACGGAGGAACCTCGACGGCGCAAACCGGCCGAAGAAGAGCAGCCGCGTCCCAGCTACGAACGACAACCAGGAGAACGGGCTGAAGGGGAACATCGTCGCACTGATCATGAAGCAGATACATCAACACAAGAGGAATGGATCCGTTTTTTCTTTGAACAAGCCCGACGGAGACAATCGAAGCAGCCACCAGCAAAAGTGAACAAAAGCCATCAGGTCCCTATTCGGGTCCTGGTTGTTGACGATGTTGCGGATACGCGTATGCATATTCGCAAACTACTCAGCAGCGAAACTGATATCAAGGTTGTTGGTGAAGCCTCAGACGGTGTGGATGCCGTTGAGAAATTTGGTGCCTTGATTCCTGATGTGACGACCATTTGTATTAATACGCCCGCTATGGGTGGTATCACTGCGACCGAAGCAATCCGCCGGAAGCATCCCCTCGCCAAAGTTATCATGATCAGTTCTCAGGATTCCACCAGTTTCATCCGGCGAGCCATGATGGCAGGTGCTTGCGACTATCTGACCAAACCTCCACGAGCCGAGGAGTTGCAGTCCGCTATCCGACTAGCAGCGGGGCGGGAGATATCCGCTTCTGGGAAGGCGGCTACAAAATGAATACTGGATGCTCTTTCAATATGGACACTCTACTCTGCCCTAGGGCTTGAAACAAATATCACTCGGGCATTAGCACGGCAGAAATATAGGATTTGAACTCAAAGAGGTTTCGTTGTAAAATGCCACTTGCAAAATGTATATCAATAGGAGAAAAGCCTTTAACCGCCAGGTTCGAGGCCTTATTCCTCGGCGAGGGGCTTTTGGTATATAAATTTCTACATTACTCAAAGTTGTAAGGCGGATTTTTGCTTTTGTATTCATATTTTTCGCACCAATAGGATATCCGTGCTATTCCATTTTTGTTTTAGATCAACTACACTTGTGAGGTATTTAGTTTAGCAATTTATATCTGATAGAAGGAGATAACAAATGCAGCGTCTTTGGACTTGTCTTACAGTGCTTGGGGTCAGCATGTTTTGCGGAATCATCCTGATTGCAATTGCCGTGGGAGCTATCATCCCAAAGGTGATCAATCCCATTGCAAAGCCTTTTGTCTGCAAGAACGGCAATTTGGAAATAACTCAAAATACAACTTCCTACAGACCGGGTGAATCAGACACTTGGACGACAGACACCTGCGTCGATTTAGCCACTGGCAATCAGCAGGATGTATCCTTCCAAACCACACTCGCCGCGGGAATAATCTACGGCTTCATTATCTTTGCCATCTCCGTAATTGTGATCATCTGGTATGATTTCTGGAACAAGTATATGAAGAAGGGTTCCAGTTAAGGTGCTGCCTACGTTCAGAAGATTCTATGAAAACTATTAATCTAACGGATGCTCTTTCGGACCAGCCTTTAATCGTTGAATATGAGCTGGGCCAGAACAATATGATCACCAAAATGAAGATCAATGGCATCCTGGTTGAAAGGAAGACTACATTCGAACAACGAAGCGACGTGTTTATTTACGGACCGATGGGGAATGTTTCCAACGAACTGTTTTATTTGTATAAGTCTCAGCTGAATGTAATGCGATCATTGTGAGGTATATGCAAGAATTGCCTCATCCAAGTGAACCGCAATATGGTAGATTCAAGTCCTGCGTGATCAGCTGATCAACACTCTGTATTATGCGGGGTGTTTTTGCTAAGCCGTGACATTCTAGGAGCAGACGATGAAGTCTCAAATTTTTTCAGGGACAATCTTATGTGCGATGATTGTATGGCTTCTGGCCGCGTGCAGTGTGTCTTCCCCTGAACCGACAGTCACACCAGTCTACACTCCAACTAGTTTGCCATCGCCAACTGAAACGCCGTTGATTCATGCCACTGCTACGCCTGTCAGCGCGCCGCCAATCAGCCTTTCCAACTTTCAGAGCCTTGCCTCTTTGTATCACTGGAATATCTCAAGCGACATTGTCAAGCTTACCGGTGTTGCTCTTTCGCCGCTGGCAGATAAAGTCGCCTTGATAACCGTTCGATATCCCGAACAATATTCGCTGGAACTTCATGAGTCCCAAACCGGTAACTTGATTTGGACGCAAACTCTCGATGCGAAAGCGGATTATCCGGCACTGGCTTTCTCGCCGGACGAGAGCCTGATCGCGGTCGGCACTGGAAGCAGCAACGTTTTCATCTGGAATGTATCGGATGGGAGTCTTTCGCAAACCTTGAGGGGCGCGGCTTATGCAGTGAGAGCCGTGGCATTTTCTCCAGATGGGAACCTGATCGCCGCCGCGGGAAGCGACAGCATGGTTCATGTCTGGCAAGTCTCCAGCGGAGCGGCGCGGACGCCCTATCTGTTAAAGGATAACGTCGGCAAGCTGGTTTTTTCGCCTGATAGCAGATTTCTTGCAGCTGAGTCAGACATATTTGCTGTCTATGACCTTACGTCGGCAAACAATTCTCCGGTCGAATATTATGATGGGAGCGCTCCGCATCCTACCGGCGAGATTCTCTTTTCGCCTGACAGCCATTTTCTAATTGCGGAAGGAGAGTTGGATGATAAGGACCATAATATATGGATTCCTCGTATTTTGATTTGGACTCTTTCATCGAATCGCGATGCGTTCAGAAAGGTGCCTCTTCCTGATGTGATTCAAGATATGATCGTTTTAGCTGACGGACAATCCGTTCTCGGTTATGACGCGAGCAAAGGCCAGCTCGATGCGATTGATGTTTCCAGTAAATCCGTTGCAGGGACGGTTGATCTTGGGACGCTTCTATTTATGGATTACTCTGCGGATTTAAGCCGCTTCGTGATCGTGACCCAAACCTCGATTGCGATTTGGGGAGTCTCGCCTTAACATGACAAGATACATTGCATTCCTGCGGGCGATCAATGTCGGTGGCCATATCGTCAGGATGGATGCTCTACGCGGACTGTTTAAGTCGTTGGGATTCTCAAGCGTCGAAACATTTATCGCCAGTGGAAACGTTTTATTTGGAACGGCTTCAAAAGATTTGATCATTCTCGAAAAGAAGATCGAATCCAAGCTGCGCGAAGAACTTGGTTATGACGTGGCGACTTTTATCCGAACGGATGCAGAGCTAAAAGCTGTTGCGAATTACAAGGCATTCGCTCAATCCCAACTCGATGCGGCTACTGCTTTCAACGTTGCTTTCCTTAAAGAATCGTTGGATGATAACTTGAATCAAAAAGTGATGTCCCTGCATACCCCAATTGATGATTTCCACGTCCACGGACGCGAACTCTATTGGCTATGTCAGAAGAAACAAAGCGAATCCACTTTTTCCAACGCGGTTTTGGAGAAGACACTTGGCAAGCCATCAACCATTCGTGGATTAGCAACTATTCAAAAGATTGCCGAGAAATAGCGGGCTCTAAAGAAAAAAAGACGGCGCAATCTGCGCCGTCTTGTGCAAATCATTCGCTCTTATCGCTTGATTTACTTTCTGGCGATTTGGTTTCCTTTGGTTTAGTTTCCTTACTTGGTTTCTTTGGTTTCTTCTTTTTTTGTGCTCCTCGAAGGATCACCGCCGGATGGGGACTTGTGATCGGTGGAGTAGAAGCCGGATCCTTTAAATACGATACGGACCGGAGAGATGACTTTCTTCAAGCTCTTCTTGCGGCATTCGGGGCAGACTTTGA
The DNA here is from genome assembly GCA_963783295.1 of uncultured Chloroflexia bacterium. Taxonomy (GTDB): domain Bacteria; phylum Chloroflexota; class Anaerolineae; order Anaerolineales; family Villigracilaceae; genus Fen-1038. The sequence continues at coordinate 73,023 of CAWAMX010000014.1, forward strand.
GTGGTTCGTCGGTGTAAGATTGCTGGCGTTCAAATTGCACTCCGCAATTTTCGCAACGATAAGTATAAACAGGCATGGACGTTCTCCTAACAGGATATCATTATAGCGCGCCTTATCCGTAAGTGCCAAGACTTAGACGTGGCATGTTATAATTTTCTAACGTTGATATTATGTGATTGCGGGCGCAGCGAGCGCCCTTGCAATCACATCCGATTGGAGATCCTATGCTCAAAATAGAAATTGTCTACTGTGCGGTTTGACACTACACCGACCGGGCCGTGAGCCTGGAAAAAGATTTGCTCAAGGAGTTTGAACACATGATCGAATCGGTGACGCTGATTCCCTCGGACGGAGGCCGCTTCGAGGTCAGCGTGAACGGATCGTTGATCTATTCCAAACTCCAGACCAAACGTTATGCCCAACCGGGCGAAGTTGTGGGTCTGGTCAGTAAAATCGTTGAAGGATAAATGAAGCCAATGTTAAAGAAAAAGGGACGCGTCTTTTCGGGCATCCGGCCCACGGGTCGGGCGCATTTGGGAAATTATCTCGGCGCTATTCAAAATTATGTTGCGTTGCAGGATGATTATGAATGTGTCTACTGCATTGTGGATATTCACGCGCTGACAACAGTCGAGGATACAAAGAACCTTCGTCAGAACACGTATGAAATGGCGCTGGATCTGCTTGCCGCGGGTGTTCGTCCTGAAGAGACGATCTTGTTTATTCAATCACATGTGCCGGAAGTGATGGAACTCCACACAATTCTCTCGATGGTAACTCAGCTCGGTAAACTGACCGATCTTCCAACCTACAAGGAAAAAATCCGTCAACAACCCGATAATGTGAATTATGGTTTGCTCGGCTATCCTGTTTTGATGACTGCCGACATCGTTCTTTACAAGACCGATGTCGTGCCGGTGGGAATTGATCAGGCGCCTCACCTCGAGTTTGCGCGCGAGATCGTGCGCTCATTCAATTATCGTTACAACACCAAGGTGTTGATCGAGCCGCAAATGAAAAACACCATCTATCCAAAAATATTGGGGATTGATGGCAAAGAAAAAATGAGCAAGAGTTTAAACAACCATATCGAACTGGCTGCCACGCCCGAGGAGACCACCAAGCGTGTGAAGGAGATGGTCACCGACCCGGCGCGTATCAAGCGCACCGATCCCGGCAATCCCGATGTGTGCAATGTCTTCACGATGCACAAAATTTTTTCTCCGCAAAGCGATGTTAATCGAATCAACGTGGAATGTCGCCGCGCGGGGATCGGCTGCGTGGAATGCAAACTGCTCTATGCGACGAATCTCAATCAGGCTCTTAAGCCGTTCCGCGCCAAACGCGCTGAACTCGCCTCCAAGCCGGACCTGTTGACGGATATTTTGAACGACGGAGCCAATCGTGCCCGCGTCATTGCTCAGAAGACGATGGAAGAAGTCCGCGCCGCGGTTCAATTGCCATAAAAATTTAAACATTAAAGACACAATTTTTTACTTTATGTCCTTTATGTTATTTGTGTTGCAATGAGAGTTTTAATCCAAAGAGTAAGTCGCGCTAATGTCTCTGTAAATGGACAGGTCATTTCCAAAATCGGAAAAGGCCTGCTGATTTTATTGGGCATCGGTCACGGCGATGGCGAAGAGCAGGCGCAATTTCTTGTGGAGAAGGTTGCCAATCTTCGCATCTTTGAAGATGCAGAAGGCAAGACCAATTTGTCCGTGTTGGATGTAAAAGGCGAAGCAATCGTTGTTTCTCAATTCACGCTTTATGCCGATGCGCGCAAAGGACGCCGACCCTCTTTCACCGACGCGGCATTACAAGAAGTCGCCGCGCCGTTGGTGGACCGCTTTGTCGAATTACTGAGCCGTCACGGTGTCCCGACCCAGACCGGACGATTCGGCGAACACATGCAGGTGGAAATTTATAACGATGGGCCGGTAACGATCTGGTTGGAAAAATAATAGCTTCAATATTCTTGCGATAAAAACTGCAAAGGATATTGCAAAGTGCTGGTGCTATTGAATTGAGGCACGCCGACAAGTAGACAGGAGCTCAGACTTATCTAAGCCTTGACTCGTTAGCCTCGACTCTTTTTTCAAGGATTTCTAGCATTTTGGTTTGTTGTTCGGCGATTGTGTGAACTTCGGAAGTCAGAGTGTGAATGGAGATGAGCGTTTCGTGATCGGCTTCCGCCCGCGCATCGCTCGCTGCCGCCAGGACATTTTGGCCTACGATGATGATGGGCAGCAATACTAACTGCAAGAAAGTCTGTGCAATCCAGCCAATGATGATAATCGAGTTGCCCGACTGAATCGCGGATGGCAGTGAGATGAGCGCAATCAATGCGAACACATACGCGCACCACATCGATCCAACAGATTTTGTAACTTTCACAGCAACCCAGGTGTTGAAACGGCCAATTGCGCTATCGCCATGGACTGTTTGATGTACATGATGGCTTAAGACCAATCTTGGTTTGTGAGCTTTTGCTTGCATGATCTCTAATTTCCTTTCCATAACGACCTCTTTAAGAATTTGGATTTCGAATTATTATAATGGAGAAATTTGTATCATGACCCGTGCATTATTTGGCTTATCGCTTGTAATCGTTGTAAACGATAGTGTTGCTAATTCTATTGATCCTGTTGGCTACCTGTACAGAAAGCGATCTTAATTATCGAGCCCACGCCACAACACGGAATCTATCTGAACCGCCAATGCGCCGACCGAGATCATCGTCTCGGCGTTTTCTTTAGAATAAACACCTCCCGCACCAATGATGGGAAGTCCAAGCTTGACGGCAGTATGAACGATTTCGAGCGATTGTGGAAACAACGAGGGTCCAAATAACCTTCCTTCGGTCAATCCTCTACCGTCAGTGGTCAGCGCGCCGCGCCGCATAGCAATACTGAGTGCATCCGCACCTTCATCAATCAGACGCGGACCGAGCGACAAGATTTGTTCCGATGGCAAACAAAAGATCAGGGGCAATTCGCCGATGCACATTTCCAAAGTGAGCGATAAAATATCATTCGCAAGCAAGGGTGCAAAGCCAAGTTCAACTGCCATGACATTATCTACGTTCTCCAGGATTTGCACCATTTGCTTTGTCTCTTCGGGACGGTCAGCCATAAGATGAACAATGATTGGCAATGGAGAATCGGTCCAACGGCGCGCATATTTCTTGAGGGTTGAGTTCAGGCCGGGATTGGGCAGGCCGGTATGAAGAAGAAATCCGCCGGGATATTCGATCAAAGCCGGTTGTGACGCGGCAACTCGAGGTCGCAGTGAGAGCGGATTGGTGACGAACGCGCCGAAATCATCGAATAAACTTCCGAGTTCTTTAAGAACTCGGAAGTCAGGTGTAAATCCCAAAGTTCCCGCCGTGTTCATCAACGGTTTGCGAAAGATTAAATCGCGTTTGGACATTGATTCAATTTATTCCGCAGTACTTTACGCAGAGTTAACGCAAAGACGCGAAGCTTTCTTCTGAATCTTTGCACCTCCGGATTTGTTTTTCTAAAAGAATGAAGCTGAGACATTCAAGCCCATCGCCTGTAACATTTCTTCATTCGTGGCAAACTTGAATTCTTCCAAGCCGCGCTTTTTCGCCTCGGCCGCCTCAGCGGCCTCGAGAGTTTGTATGTTTTCTTTCGTGACAATTGGCTTGCTAAGGCCTTTCATTTTTTCGGCAACCTCCTCAACGTTGGGGATAATTGGCTGGAGGGTTTGCAAATATTGCCAGACAGCCTTGGACGCATTGGTTCCATCTTTGCGCGCATATCCAACCAAGCCCTGGCTGGCTTTGCGTGCCCATCCGCCGACGAATACATCCTGAATCGGCGCGTCGGCATCTGGATCGAACGCCTCGTATGAAATTCCGTCGATTGGAAAACGCGGCGAAGGATTCACGATAAATGCATTTGAATCCGTCGGGAGACCGAATGAATTGTCCACCTTGTCACCGATGGCAAAGATCACAGCCTCAACATCCAAAACGCGTTTGTGGCCGGTGCCGCGCGCTTTTAGATCATCGTCTTTCGCAACGAGAATATTATCCTCGACCTCGAGTTTGGCCAGCCAGCCATTTTCACCGATCATTTGAACGGGTGACGTCAGGAATTCAAATCGGAAACGCGAGTCGCTGGTTTTGGGTTCCGCTTTGGGCAGCGCATCCAGCACTTTGTGCCGACCAATTTCCGGGTCCTGATTGACCGATTGTAAAATCGGCAGGACTCGCTTCATTTCGGTTTCAAAAGCATCCATGTCCAGGTTCGCGATCGTGCGCGTCATTTCCTCCTTGGTGAAGTTCACCTCGCCTGGGCCGCGCCGCACGACCGCGGTAATTTCTTCAGCTTTCACTTCGTGGCTCAGGAAATATGCAATGTCCAGCATCACATTGCCGGCGCCAACGATTGCGCAGCGTTTGCCCAGCCGAAACCTTTCCTGTGTGAAGGGCGGGAGCTTGTTGTAGTGATACACCAAGTCCTTGGCGTGATAAACTCCGACCAGATCTTCGCCAGGTAGTCCGACCCACTTGGTGCCCTGCGCACCGACTGTGACCAGAATGGACTGAAAGCCGAGTGCGCGCAATTCGGCCAACGTGAGATCGCCTTCCGCACCGACTCTCAAATTTCCATAATAGATAAGGTTATCGTTTGCCAATGCCTGCCTGAACTGCTTGCGAAAACCATCCTTCATTTTATGTTTATCGGGATAGACGCCGTATTCGGCGAGTCCGCCCGGCTTGATATCGCGGTTAAAGATGACCACGCGCGCGCCTTGATTGGCGAGCTCACGCGCAGCAAACAAGCCTGACGGCCCGGCTCCTATCACTGCTACAAAATATGCGCTTGTTTCAGACACACTTCCTCCTTGGCTATGTTGGATGGAAGTATTATATTAGAAAAGCAAATACAATTCAAGCTTAACGAAAATCATGGGGTGGATAACGAAGTTACATCCTCTCTGTTAGAATAAGATAAGTTGGAATTGTTATAAAGGATTAGTTTGGCATTTATGCTAAGATTGAGTATCGTTTCAGAGGAGGCCGTATGACGAAGCCCGGCAATAAACCAAAACCAACACCTGCAGATCGTTTGCACGCCATCCTTGGCGGGATGAAGAACGAAGAATCCCCAATCAATCGATTGCCGAAGGCCAAATTGATGGAGGAGAGATTGGCGCCTGAAGATGCTCAGGTTCAACCTCCGCTTCAGACTGCACCCAAAGCGGAATCGGTTAAACGCGGCTTCCAACTCCTGCCAGCTTTTTGGACCATTGCCAGCATCATTTCGTTGGGCGTAAACATTGTTCTACTGGCAGTACTCCTCGGTGCGCTGCACGGTTTGGATGTCTCGGGTCTCGGACAGATGGGGACTGGTTTGGTGGGCGGACTATATTCCAACTTTGAGAAAATGGACGCGGCTCATATCAAGACTACTATTCCTGTGCAATCCAATATTCCATTAAGCATGTCCATTCCGGTTCAAACCACGACGAACATCTCGCTAGCCAGTGCTGTGGAAATCCCGAATGCACACGTCAAAATTTCGACTGGTACATTCAACATTGATTCGAATGCCGATGTCACGCTGCCGGCTGGCACCAACTTGAATGTGGTCCTGAACTTCAGCGTTCCGGTGCAAACGACTGTTCCGGTTACCTTGAGCGTGCCAGTCGATATTGCGCTCAACCAGACTGACTTGCATCCCGCCATCACTGGCTTGGAAAGCACGATCAAGCCGTTGTATTGCATTCTTAACCCTGGTGCAATTTCGATCAGCGATGTACCGGTTTGCCGGTGAAAGGTATAATCACGGCCTATGCCTGACTTTACAAAAACTACTCTCTCCAATGGTCTGACCGTTCTTCTAAAAGAAATTCATAGCGCACCTTTGATCTCATCCTGGATGTGGTACCGCGTCGGTTCGCGCGACGAAGCGCCGCCGTTGACCGGCATCTCGCATCTCGTCGAGCATATGCAATTTAAAGGTACGCCTAAATATCCTGCGTCTATAATGGATAAGGCGATTTCGCGCGATGGCGGAATGTGGAATGCTTTCACCTTCCTCGATTGGACGACCTTCTTTGAAACCATGCCTGCCGATAAAATCGATCTTGCCTTGCGCCTCGAAGCGGATCGAATGCGGCACAGTGTCTTCGATGAAAAAGAGTTTGCTTCCGAGCGGACGGTCGTTGCCTCGGAACGCGAAGGCAACGAGAACGAACCGCTCTTCCAGCTTGGAGAGGCGATCCAACAAGCCGCGTTCCGTGTGCATCCCTATCATCACGAAGTCATCGGCGATATGGCGGATATCCAATCCATCACGCGCGACGATCTTTATCATCATTATCGCACGTATTATGTTCCCGCCAATGCAGTGATGGGCGTAGCCGGTGATTTTAAAACCAAAGAAATATTGAGTCGCATCAAGGAATTATTTGGAAAAATTTCCTCGGGGGAGACTCCGCCTCGGCTGGCGAGGCCCGAACCGGAACAACGTGGCGAGGTTCGGTTGTCCATTGAAGGTCAAGGTGAGACTGCTTATTTGGAAGTGGCATATCATTTCCCCGCTGCGTCGCATCCGGATTTCTATGCGCTGTCTGTGTTGGATAGTTTGCTTGCCGGCCCATCGAATCTAAATATGTTTGGCGGAGGTGGTATCTCGAATAAGACCTCGCGTCTTTATCGCGCGCTTGTGGATAAAGAATTGGCGGTATCGCTTTCGGGTGGCTCAACTACAACGATTGATCCTTTCCTTTATTACATCACACTGACCATTCATCCCAAACGCAAGCCGGATGAGGCGCTTGCCGCGCTGGATTTGGAGTTGCAACGTGTGCAGGTTGAATTGGTGTCGAAGGAAGAAATCGCACGTGCCATCAAACAAGCCCGCGCAAATTTTGCGTATGGCATGGAAAATATTACCAATCAAGCATTCTGGCTTGGCTATAGTGAAATGTTTTCAGACTATGATTGGTTCCTGGCTTATCTTGATAAGCTGGCCGCAGTCAAACCGAAAGATGTGCAACGCGTGGCACGTTTATATTTGCGTCCGCAAAACCGTGTGGTGGGAACTTATATTCCAGCAGGGAAGGGTGAATAATGTGTTCTCAACGTAAATCTTCTTCTGCACTTACTTCATCTTTGCCGGGACCGGAAGATATTCATCGCAAAGTTCTTACAAACGGCATTACCGTGTTGTGCCGTGCCAATTTCAATAGTCCGTCTGTCTCCATCAATGGATATGTCAATGCGGGAAGCTTGTTTGATCCCGTTGAGAAACTTGGCCTGGCAGATTTTGCCGCTTCTGCACTGATGCGCGGTACAGAGAAACATAGTTTCGATAGTCTCTACAACGAGCTTGAAGCAGTTGGCGCAAGTTTAGGATTTGATGCGGGAGTCCATACAACGGGATTTCATGGTCGCGCACTTGTTGAAGATTTGACTCTTTTGCTTGATCTGCTTTCGGAAACATTGCGCCTGCCCGTCTTCCCGGACGATGAAGTGGAGAAACTTCGTCATCAGCTTTTGACCGCCCTCGCCATTCGTGCACAAGATACCTCTGATATGGCTGACTTAGCTTTTGATGAAATTCTCTTTCATGGTCACCCGTATGCGCGGCCCGAAGATGGATTTCCGGAAACCATTCAGGCCATCGCGCGTCCAGATTTAGTTGATTATCATCAAAAAAGCTTCGGGCCGCGCGGGATGGTTATCGCGATAGTCGGCGCGGTCGAGCCAAAGAAGGTGATCGATGACATCGGACATGTGCTCGGTAATTGGGAGAATCCGAATCAAAAAGATCCGCCGGTGATGCCAGAACTGAAGCGTTTAGGGGAAACCGTCAGGCGGAATGTCAAGATTGATGGAAAATCCCAGGCAGATTTGATCATCGGAACAAATGGTCCGCGTCGCACCGATGAAGATTATTTGGCGGCTGCACTCGGTAATTCAATCCTTGGACAGTTTGGGATGGGCGGACGCGTCGGCAACGTAGTTCGTGAGAAGGCAGGTTTGGCATATTATGCATATTCAAGTTTGAGCGCGGGCATCGGACCTGGTTCTTGGTCCGCCAGTGCGGGCGTGAGTCCGGCTAACGTCAAGAAGGCAAGCGATTTGATCATCAAGGAATTGAAGCGGTTTGTCAAAAGCGGCGTGACCAAAGAAGAATTATCCGATAGTCAGGCGAATTTTATTGGGCGCCTGCCCCTTTCGTTAGAGTCAAACGGCGGCGTGGCTGGGGCATTGATCAATATCGAACGCTATTCGCTTGGCTTGGATTATTATCGCAAATATCCCGATTTGGTTAAGTCAGTCACGTCTTCAGAGGTTCTTGAAGTGGCAAGAAAATACATTGATCCTGACCGGTTAGCAATAGCAACTGCCGGATCATAACTCTGAAACTTTTTGGTTTAAATGATATTGCGAACCGGTGTTGACCTGATTGAAATTTCCCGTGTTTCAGATGCGATCGCGCGGCATGGAAAACATTACCTTGATCGGATTTATACTCCCGCGGAACTCGAACAATGTGGGAAGAATGTCGAATCCTTGGCGGGGCGTTTCGCCGCGAAAGAAGTCGGTAGCGAAAGCGTTGGGCACCGGTATTGGTGAAGTGACTTGGAAAGATATTGAAATTCTGGGTGATAAACAAAACGCGCCGGTGCTTTCTTTGCGCGGTGTGGCGGAACAAACTGCAAAACAACTTGGATTGACCGAATGGTCAGTAAGCATTAGTCACAGTCAAAGACATGCGGTTGCAATCACGGTAGCAATTGGGCAGGAAAAGAATTCCTAGTCCTTGTCTTCGATCCCAATCCAAAGATGACCTGGAAGAACAGGTCGGTAGGGACGAATTGTCAAACCTGCTATATTGTCCAAGTCTGTTGGATCAGCCTTGGATTTGACATTCTCAATCATGGCGGGATTAATCAAACACAAATTCGGTTCGTGGCGATATTTCTGACGGTAATAGACTACCGCCTTCTCAATTTTTTTCCCAAGACTCAAGCTTGGGGTTATCATCAAACCATAACATGCCAATGTGCATATTGATCTCCTAGTCCAAAGTGGGAATCCAAAATGGAACCCAATCATTTCCTTCCCGCATGACAAATTGAAAACCTGACATGAGATTTGCGAATGAAATATTGGATATACCTGTCAATGTTTGAGCTTCATGGTCATCGCTGATGTATCCGAACAATCGTGTGCGGAACGCCTCGAGCCACGGCTGAATGGGCTTTGAAACAGCAACGGATGAACTGATGGTCACGATCGGCCAAACACACCTTGATGGACCTCGCAAGAGCAGCCAGCTCAAGTCTGGTTGGGTTTCCGGAATCTCCAAAAGTGTTTCGATGTGGTCAATCAACAACAACAAGACATGTTGCGCGCCTTTATTTGTATGTGCCCACTCCACCAGGGAGTGCAGTACGTCCACGACGTTTGGCTCGTCGGGAGACAAAAGATTTGCGCAATTACTTGCATGTTGAAAAGCATTCCATTCTGATAAATCACTTGTAATTATCGAAAAGCTAACCTCATTCGATGAATGAGCTTCATTAATGGAGCTTGATATAGTTCGAAGAAAATTCGTTTTTCCGCATCCTCGATCACCGACGATCATTAATGGACCTGGCAATGGATCCAAAAGATTGAGGAGGATAGGCAAGCCGTCAGTGGCCAAGCCTAGGAAAAGAGCGTTGCGAGGTAAGGGAGCAAATTCGGTCAAAACTGAATTCAGGGATGGTAAAGAAGGTAAAGAGGCTGAATGAAACTGGTTGCGATCTGCAGCCAGCTTCGCCAAGGTGTGGAGCGTCAAGGAAAAACGGTTTGTGCTGTTCATAGGTAATATAGAACTTATGTTCTATATTATATGCAATTCTTTTTTTAAGTCAAGGTGGCTCATTTCAGAAATATTAAGTCGAAGGGGAATCCAGTTATCACTTATATATTTCTTGCTTTTTTCCTCATAAGCTGAACCGTACTGCCTTATCTTTTAGTAGCTAACTTTTGAAACGATCTATATTTTTTATGAAAATTAGTGAGGCGTGATCAAGCTGTAAGTTAGTAGCGGTGCTACAAAAAAATATCACGCGGAAATCTTTCAATATTTTTCCGCGTGATATTAGCTTTAGCTTTGTATATTTACGATCCTGATATGGAAGCTGGGCCCGGTGGTGGGTCCGTTGGGAGGATTAATGGTTGCAGAGGCGGCTGCGAGAAGTCGAAATCATTGAGCAAGTTGCCAAGTATCTTAACATCCTCGCGCACATCCGGACGAGGATCAGGCCGACCATCGGTAGCGGGGTCAATCCGCTGACCGTTGAGGAACAAATCTTCCTCGAATTTTAGGTAAGCGTCGAAACTCAGTGTCTGATCATCAATGAAACCCCTTTTCGCGTATGGGCTGATAACCAAACCGGGAACGCGCAAACCGTAACCATTCTCGTCGACAGATGGTGGCACAACATGATCGTAGAAACCACCCCAGTCATCCCACGCAAGGAAGATGACCGTGCTATCCCAATCCCGAGATTGCATGACGGCATTGATAATGGACGTGATATATGCCTGCCCGGCGTGAATGCTGGCTGGTGGGTGTTCGCTGACTGTTTGATCAGGCACGATCCAAGAGATAGCGGGGAGCGTCCCGTTTTTTGCAGCGGCCAGGAAATTGTCCACGGCTTGAATATGGTTCACTTGATTATCCTGTTTAACCGTGTCAAAGGCCGGCAATGGATTCCAGATCCCGGGAACATTCACAGCTTGAGGCTTAAGCTGACAGAGCATCGCATCATCTTCGCAATCCGGCTCGCTACCTGCGCTCAGGTAATATCCCCACGAAACGCCTGACTTGTATAACAAATAGGTCAAGTCAGTCCAGGCATAATCGTTGTGCAATGTGTTCAATCCGCTAGGCGGACCATCCAAGGCATTCACGCAGCTATTTGGGTCGCCAGGCGTTTTACAGTAGGCAGACCAAGCCGACACCATAAAGAGATGAGATGGCAGACTCCAGGAAGCGTTCGGTTCGAACATCTTGTCCTGCAAGACAAAATTCTGCGCATATGCCCAATAGTTGGGAATCTGGCGCGCGTCGTGCCAACCCATTACATCCGGCGTTTGCCCTTTCACACATCCGGGCGCATCCGGGCTTTTGCAGGCTTTCGCTGCTTTGCGGAATTGAGCTACGAAGCCATCCATTTTTCCGCCATCAATATCGGCAGTCGCTGAGGCTGCTCCGTGAGGCCCGCCTGAATTGATGTCCTTGGGATTGTAGTATGGCTTGATACATGTATTTGTTTCCGGATCTGGCACGCAGACAGTTGGCACGCCGTTTTGCATGGGAATGCCGTCGGCGCCGGGATACGTACCGAAGTATTCATCGAACGAACGATTCTCCTGCATGATAACCACCACATGTTTGATTTTGTCACGTGCGATCGTGAGTGATGTGGAAGATGATGAGGTTGGCGCAGACGCTGTGGTCGGAGCTGGAACGGCCTGTTGTGTTGTGACAGGAGATTGGGTCGCCGGTGTAGTCGTCGGCAAGATTGGCGATACTGCTTGTGTTGGCTTTGCCGCTCTGGTTCCTATGTTGCAAGCTAGTAAGACGAAAATGGAGACTATCCAGATTGCACTTTTAAAAATTTTCATACTTTTTCTCTCCTCATCACACATTTAAAATTTTGATAAGAAATAGATTAGGGGAAGATTATCCTACCCAATTATTAGGCAAACATGAAAAATGAGTTTCTGTTAAGAGACTCCTTTGAATTTGTTTTCACAACCAGATATTTGCGCTAAGCAAAATCTGGTGCCAACTATACTGATGGAGGGATCATTTTTTCCGATACATTAGCTAATAGATATAACCCTTCACCAGTCGCAATGATCATCAGTCCTTGGACCACAATGAAAATCACGAGGATCAATCCGCCCAAGCCGCCGAATAATCCTAGACCTGTGACTCGTAAGTCCTGGTTGAAGCGGTGTCCCGTCTAGCGCACGGCTTCCCGCACGGACAAGGCCGATGACGCCCATGGTCACCCCGCTAAGCATAATGATGATGCCAACGATAATCAATATCACTGCAGTGGTTCTAGCCAGAGTTTTCATAGATGTGGTCTCCTGTTCTGGAGAGAAATTTTAATCTCAGTAGATTATCTCCGTGTGAGCGATTTGTAAATTTCCGGTAAAACTGTCTGGGACTCCTCCAAACGATCTGGAATGACGCGACTAATCTTCCTCCTGCCGCTTGTCCTAAATTTGAGGGACTGCTGCTTCGATTTCCTGACCAGAATGTTTCCGCAAATCACCAGCAGACTATCAGCTTTTGAAACTCGCTTGTTTCTCCACTCATGACCTTGCAGTCCATAAATATTTTGTTACTACCCAGACGTCTGAGTGGGGATTAAAGGTGGGATAGAAGGTGTACCAACCAAGGCCAGATGAAGTGCAGCTAGGATGGCATGCTCGTTTTCATAGGCTTTGGCAATTTAGCTGCGCACCTGGCAGACGGTTTTTGAGCCGCGGTAACTACTAAAGCAACCGAAGATTTTCTGCTTTAGCTTGGTCATGCGGATATCGCGCTCAGCCCAGTTGTTGTCAAAGGGCGCCTTGAAATCAGTCATAAACGCCAGGCTCATCTCGCAAGAATCTCTCAATTACTCCTGTGGGCTTTTGGCAGGTGTTTGTTTGAGCCGCCCGCGCTGCCCCGCATGCTCTCCCGTTTGTTGGGGAGAGGAGGGCCAGCCACCCTTCGGCGAGGATCTGATGATTGAGATTGCCCTAAAAAAACGGGATAAGGTCAGTAATGTAATATTCCTCTTCTTCTTGACACAAAAACACCTTCGTTATGAATGTATCACAGGAGGTGTTTTCTTTTCGTGCCCATTTTAATTGTCAGTTCTAAGAGGCGGATGTTCTTTGAAGTTTGACTTTCAAGGTTTTGCCGCGCCTTGGCAAAGTGTTATGGTCTGACACACATAAATGAACACCGAACATGCCAAAGATCGACCTCATAAATCCTTTGGTAGCCCGGCCGGTCAAATGGAACACATTCTTCACCATGTTGGCATCAGAACAATTGCCGGTTTGTTAAACTCGTGCTGACTGCTACGTTGTTTTTCACTAGCACAGGATCATGCTCGCTCAAAATCATCTAACACCTAGAAAGTTATCGATCCGCGCCTTACCAAGAGTTGGTCGTTCAGCGACCAGTTCTTTACACGATATAACGTTTTCCGGCATGAGCGTGTATTTTTATATTTAAGTATTAACCAATTTTACTCACTCATGACAAACGGTTTGATGTTAACCTTATTGAACGCTTTTCTTCCAAGTTGAACATTGCAATTCCATCTGGCCGGAATATTGAACGGAACAAAACGGCCTCCCTGGATTGCTTGCTTCCAGCACGATCGGCCATGGAAAATATTCAGGTAGAATAAGTTGTGGATAGGTCGAACGGATGGTATCCTGATACCAATCGAAGGATAAGAGGTCGGTGGCAATCACGACAAGATCCGGGCGTTCATGCAAAGCAAAGCGAAAATACCATAGCGCAAAAATCGCCTGATCCCCTTGAGCAAAGACAAATGCATTGGGCGGGGCATTCGCCAAGACTTCCTGCCCGAAGTTTTCTGCTCGCAGATCATGTGACGCATCCACCTGCGACCAATGAACGAGGGACAGGAGCAGAAGATAGAACAACAGCCCAAAACCGATCAACCGCCCCATCCACTGGTGCTCGCGGGGAGCAACGTCCATCAGGCCCTGCGTTCCCAGACCGATCCAAATCGCGACCGGTATCATTGTTGGAATCAAGTAGATGTACCAATCCGTTGTATTGTAATTAATCGCAAATGCTGAATAGATCAGCATCTCCCAAATGCTCAGGAGTAACAGACGAGATGGAACAAGAAAAAGTGTTAATCCGACCAGTCCTACGCCAAGTCCCACCAAGCCAAATTGTCCGATCAAAAGTCCTGCCCAAATCTGAACCCTGCTCCAGACATCCATGAAGGATAAATGAAATAGATTGGTCTGATAAAGTTGACCAGAAACCAGCCACCATTCCCGCTGGAAAGTGATCGGATCTCCCCAATTCACCGGTGGGTGGGTTGAGGCCCACCATGGAAGCAGGAGATACGGAGTCCACCCCACGATGGCAGAAAGGAAAATCCGCAAAACTGATCCTATATCCATCTGCCAATTTTTCCAAATATATTTTTTTCCTCCAATCGCCAGAGGGCAATATGGCTTCGGAGGGAACCAACGGACAAGGAAGACAGCTGGCATCAATAATATGATCGTGAGATGAACGCCCAGACCCAAACCGAGCACCAACCCAAGAATCGAATCATGGTATTTATGCAGGGACTCGGGTACGTTGATGGTTAACAGGTACAAAACGAGGGCCACAAAAAAAGCATTTAGAGCATATACTTCCGTGATGACGGCTTGAGACCAGGCCAATGGTGCGATACCGAATGCAAATCCACCAACCATCCCAGGCAGCCAGCTATTCGAAGCCTTTTGAGAAACCAATTGGCGTTTAACAATGCCATAAACCAGCACCGATGCCGAGGACATCGCGAGCGCTGAAAACAGATTGGTGCGGTACGCTAGTGATCCAAAGGGCAACAACTGGAAGAGTCGTGCCAACATCAAGTAGACGGGATAGCCGGTCGGATGCGCGATCCCGCCGGTCACAGCCGCTGTAATTAAATCTCCGCCATCTGCCCCATCGTTAGCCCACGTCAGACCGGGTGCCAGTGTGGCAAGATAAACCGCCATCAACCCGATTCCCAATAGGGCAGGGGCCGCCTGAACAAAAGATAGCCGGTTAGTCTTCATTCTAAGTTAACCTGAGTTCGGGATAAGGGGTTCGATGGGATAAACTTGGATTTGCGAAAACAAGCATTCCAAGGAGCCCCTCGATAGATAGTCTACTCGAATTATTTTGTGATGTCGATGACTTCTGCCAAGCATTTCTACCAAAGTGAGAAGAACAGTTATTTTCAAACGATGAGATCCAAGGACAACGAAAGCTGCAAGTGTGACGATCCTGATCCATTTCCATCAATCGCGTTACCGCGTTTTCAAGGCCTACTACACGGACGATGTGCTGGAGCGATTGCGCAGTGAGTTTCCGGGCTTGGTTGGTAAACATTCCTTCGTAGAGTTTATCCCATCCGCACTGATTTCATTATGCGTTTACCTACGGAGTTCCTGTTTTGAGGCGTGCCCGGGAATTTCCTTCATAAATTCTGCGGTCTTGACAGTCTGCAAGAACACGAGAATCCACTCCCACCGGGTCTTTGCCGGACTGGCTGAGCGTGAAATCCTCCACAGGTTGGTTCTTTGGCTTCAAACTGCATCTGGACTTCAATGACCAGGGTGAGTTACTCCATCTGACGCTTACCCCTGGCAATGTCGACGAAAGTGCTGTGTTCTTCCAGTACCGCCAACCGGTTCCCAAGCTGGTCCGAAAGCTATTCGTAAACTGTTGGCCGATCGAGGCTACATTTCTAAAAAAATGGTGGACGAACTGCTGCACACTTTTAATGTTCAATTGGTCGCTGGCATCCGTTCCAATAAGAAAAATTTGCTGATGCCTTTGACCGATTAGCTCCTGCTTCGAAAACGTGCGATTGTGGAGACGATCATTGATCAGCTCAAAAATATCCCCCAGATCGAGCATTTGCGCCACCGCAGTCCCATCAACTTTCTGGTCAATCTAATCTGCGGAATGATTGCTTATTGCCGTCAACCCAAGAAATCTTCTCTCGGCTTAGGTACTTTGCCCGCCCTCATTTCCTAACCCGAACTGACGTTAAGTTCTTAACAAACAAGCAGCGGAGAATCATTGATCGATCCCTTCCGCTGCCTGTAGAGGAAACATTGATGGAGGAGTATCTAAGGCTGAGAAGCCAGAACGTAATGGCCGGTCTCGGAGGCAGGAGCGCACTCCATTCCAGTGTTTAGTGAGGTGACTAACGCCGACCAGGTCTGGCCATCGAAAACGTAAGTCTGGCCGAGGATAGTGGGCACCTCTGCAAAGCATATATTGACACTGCCCTCCGTGCTGGTCAAAACTGGGAGGGGTTTTTTGTTTAAATAATACGTCAGGGAACAAACCCCGGCTATCAATTGTGTGGTAGGAGTGGGTTTGCTGCTCAGAACAGTAAAAGGCAACAAAACGACGTAGAGGGAGACGCCAGGACTAAGCTGCTGGACGATCACAGTACAAACTCCTCCGGCCGAATAGATGCCCGGGGCAATGATCGGATTCCAGGGAGCCGGCGGAGGAGAAACAGTCCCTTTATGAGGGTCAGAGTTCAACATGGCAGAGGCATTCTGGCTTTGAACCACTACGCTGCTCTGCCATGGCAGGTTGCCGGCTGTGGCCACCTGATTTCCAGCCAGGAGCAGAATACCCAGCAACAGAATTGCCGCGCTGATGTAACCCATTATTTTTCTCATTCACTTTCTCCTTCACGATACTTTTGTGCATAGTAATATGCTCTTAAATTAACAACTCTCAGGATTTTTTCCGCATTTATGGAGAACTGAAAACCACCTCAACATGGACGTCGGTATTCAGAACCGTTTGAAATAGAAGATTTTTGTCTTGTATGGCTCCGCCCGGCGACACCGAAATCAAAATGGCATTGTTTGGCAAGTGAATGCGCAGTGAAAGTGGAATGGCGAGGGTTCCTGGTTGTTTTCTAACCGTCAGGTCATATTCAAGGGTGTGGGCGGCACTGTCCTCCAGCAGGATTCGGGAAGCGGGAAGCGCAAATTGCATCGTGGTATTGATACTCCGCCCACCCGGGACAACCAGCATCGTGCCAAATCCTTGCAAGCCCGGCTCACCTTCATCCAGCAAATCAACCTGCGGAGGAACCGCCTGATCCAGAATCATCCAGGAGGCCGGGATGCTCTGCGCTGTAGCGGAAGTCAAACTGGCGCCTTGGAGCGTATATACTCGCATGTAATCCCAGTAGCAGCGATCGATTGGATAATACTCCTCCAAGGTGATCTCAATGCCTCCTCTTGGAGTGCAAGGAATATCCGCCAAAGCACGGTTGGTATGACTTACCAACAAATTCGACACCGGTGCTGAAAGATTGGTTAAGTCCACGTCATACATCAGACTGGTCGCGACCACAGAGCTGGTTTTGTTGAAACCCACATTCGAATCTATGACTGTAAGGAAATCGCCGCCGCTCGAGTGCAAGGCCCCATCCCAACGTCGGCGCACCAGTACAGATTCCAGGTCGGGGTTATCCATCTGCAATACGAGATGACGCTCATCCAACGCTTTAAGAAGCGTCTGCGATAGGGACCGCCACTCGCTGGGGTTATCCGTTAAGACCTTTTGTACCATGGCCAATGCAATGGTGCGGATAAAATCCTTATAATCCCCTCCTGGAGAGAGTTCTTGCCCCACTTGAGGTGATTTGGAAGCCCGCATATACCCCACAACATTGTCCGCGGTGATTGGGTAAGGAACACCAGCCATATCTAATGGACCCATGGTTTGCAAAAGCATGATCAACAACTGCTGGTCAAAGCCGATGACGCCGTTCACAGCGATCGGGTGCATATAGGCGTACAACTCTTTTACATATAAAACTGAAGTCGGAAAATCCGGAAACCAGTTGGCATCCCGCAAAATCAAAACAGGACTATCCATATACTGGCTTAGCTGCCAGGGAGCCATAGGATAGGGCATGGACCAGTTGTCCAAGTTACCCGAGTCTTCAAAGGATAAATCAACCGGATGACCGTGATTCAAAACAAGTTTCCCTACTGCGGTAATGAAGCCACCCGTAGGTCGCAATTCATCTTCATTTTGAACAAGGAGCAGATAGGTCTGGGGACCGGCCGGCCCTGCTCCCAAAACTGCCGGAAGAGAAATTGCAAGCGAGAGTCCATCTCCCATCGAAATCATGCCTGGATCAAGTTTTTGCGTGATTAAATTCCTTAGGGAGGGAGAAAGTATATTAATATCCAACTGTCCGCGCGCATTTTGCGACTGCTGAAATTCTGCTTGAGCTTCCAACAACAGCGGCTGTTCATTGGACAACTGATTAACCAAATCAGACAGACCGGATGCGGAAGAAGCAGGAGAAGGGTTCGAGGTTGCCTCCAATATGGGCCTAAGAGCTTGACCTGTATCCTGCGCGGAAGCTGACAAATGCTGTGCCAAATCTAGCAGATCCCCTGCCTCGGAAATGTCGCCGCCATAACGGGGTGCCCAGCGGAGGAACGGACCCAACCACAACCACGGCTGCACCTCGGTTTTCAGTGAGGCCAAGTCCTGATCCAGCTTGGGTAGTGAGAGGGTTAATTGTTCCAAGCCGTTCATACTTGCAGTAGAAGGTATGTTGTATTCGATACCTGAAATATCACCACGCACATTCTGGAGAAGACCATAAATTCGATAGGCCTTCCATCCTGTAAAACAGGATAAGACCAGAAGCAGGCAGCAAATTACAACTACAATCCGTTTGCCCCCGTTTCCACGTTTGCGCTGGACAGAATGGGCAGCGCCGGGTTTTCCATTCGCAAGTTCCAATTCACTCCTCCGGAAGTGTGCATCCTATTTCACGATAATATCCGGCAAACCTTTTAATTTCATTTCGTTGCCGATCACTGAGTGTGCTTACGGGCTTCCCCTCCGGCCCTTTCCTAACCATCAGGTATTGATCTATTTTTTTCCAAAGGGCACGCCATGCAATCTCGGCGTACCAACAGCTGGATAGCAAAATCAATCCATCTTCATCCTTCACGCAGGGAAAATGGCCCTGGTGTTTCATAAATCAATTGTGTTAAAAAAGGGGCATCCTATGTGCTAAGAATTCCATGATCATGGCAATCAATTGCTGATCCTTCTACTATTCTGCCAGCTCAGCAAAGTTTTTGACCGTGCCTCGACCAAGCGACTTCTCTTCCAAGGATGATCGCCCAACCAGCGCGGAGCCGAAAGATGATAGCCGCATCCAATTGTTTGCCGTTCAAAACCAAATTCACAAAGTACGACTTTGAGGTTGAATTCCGGATCGAGAGGAAGCCAACTGGCAGATCTTTAAAAAGCCTCGGTTGATCAAATCGGACAACTCCCTGGCGATTTCTTGTGCTCTTTGCTGCTGTGATTGCATATCAGGAATATCATAGGGTATGGCGTCAACGGCTTCAGAGAGGAGGTATACCCGATTTCGCAGATTAGGAAACTCAACAAGCAAGGCCTCTCTTTGGCCGCTTTCCATAACCAGAATTAGATCATAAGTTTCTAAAAGCGAAGGTACGATGCTCTTGGTGCGATGAGAACTTAAATCAACGCCAATTGTAGAGGCGGCCCGGACTGCCTCCGCTGGTGCATGTAAATCGGAAATAGCCCACGTCCCCGCACTATGCACTTTCCATGCACCGGGACAGCTGTTCTTCACCAGTGCCTGTTTAAAACAAGCCGCAGCAATTGGTGACCGAAATTGGTTGGCTTTACAAAGGAAAAGGATAGAAGGCATAAGATCAGTGTCTAAACTATGGAGTGGGCGTTGGCAGCGGAACAAGCAACCACCCTGAAAAAGCATTGCAAGACTGTGGAAGATTGTTGTAGTGCGCCAAGGCCTGAGAGTCCACGCCCAGTTTTGCAGAAAGAGCTTCGATGGAACTGTTGGGCTCCGCGGCCAAGTAAGTCTCAAAGACGGGAAGGCCGTAGGGGTCGGCTTGGTCCAATGGAATCACAATAACGATATTTGATGGAATCGGAGTCTGCAAGCCGTGGTTGATGGCCAAGATAGTCCTAGCAGATGTCCGGTAGGTGATCTCGTAACCATTCAGACTCTCTTCGCCCGCAACTCTATGAATAATAAATTTTTGATCCGTTCCAATAGGGGTATCTCGTGGATAACCGCACATACCTGTACTGGGTGCGAAAGCCCAAACACCCGCAACAATTGGCGTTTGCGTCAATCTATTTTGAAGTTCTGGAGCTGGAGAAACTAACGCCGAAATGGTTACAGACAACGAGCTGGCTGTCGGAGATGGCGTCAAGGTTTGTAATATGTAAAGATTGGATACAGCTGATTTTGAGCCAAAGGTTTGTAAGAGGTTTATTCTAGGAAAAAAGTGAAATTCCTCACTCCCAAAAAGTGTCAGGGCCAATAACAGAAGCAACATAAACAGGGAGAGCCACCATATTCTTCTGAGTTTGGCGTTCGATGCACTTTGTCTGCTACGCAGTTCCCGTGGCAGAGCTGCACTCGTTGACCTTTGATAAACAGGGCATTCGATAAAGTGTTCGGTCTGACAAACTTCAGTCTGGTATTTCATCCGCACCGAGTAAGGCGGCACTGCCCTAAAACAGTAGTTCCAAACTGAAGGGAAGGCGAGTGAAGTGTCTGGATCATTCCTCAATTTGAGATGAGGACAATATGATTGATTTATTGATTCTTTAAAGAATGAAAAACCATCACTACTCATAAGGCACCAATGCATGTAGCAAGATCATTTGATCAGTCATCGTTGATTATTTATGCTTCTCCCTACCATTCAGATTCACACTAACCTCGAACTGCGGAAGCACTGGCACTGGTTTGAGTGCCGTGGAAGGTTCTTTGCGGTTGTGATCACCCTCGGGCGTATAGGAATAATTGTAGCCTTGGTTGTAATAGGGCGAGTAATGACGGTATCCACCGTAATAATAGAATCGGTTACGCGGAATACGATTGAAGACAACCCCCACCATGTGGGCACCTGCGCGGCTCAACTGTTCGAATAGGGCCTGCGCCTCATCGGCTGGGGTGTGTCCGGGTTGGACCACCACCAGTACACCGTCAACCTTAGATGCCAGAACTTGGACATCAGCCACTAAAGATGGAGGGCCATCCATGATGAGGATATCGGTCTGCCCAAGCATATTAGTCAAGATTTGTTGCATCCTAGCCGACGCCAGAAGTTCGGCTGGATTAGGCGCCAGTCTCCCGCTGGTGATGACGGATACACCTGTCTGGCCTGGACATCTCTGGATGACCGAGTTATCTGCCAACTTTCCACGGAACAGATCACTCAGTCCCACATTGTTCTGGAGTCCGAGCAGACGATGGATGCTAGGTTTTCGCATATCGGCATCTATCAGAAGAACCCGCTTGCCTCCCTGAGCCATAATCACTGCCAAATTGGTAGCAATCGTACTCTTGCCTTCATTTGGACCAGCACTGGTGACTAGGATTTTTCGCAACGGTTTGTCCACACTGGAAAACTCCAGGTTCGTTCGCAGCAATCGGAAAGCCTCTGAAACAGGTGAGCGCGGCTCGGATATCACATATGGCGCTACACGACGGCCCTTGGAATACTGTATCTCGGCGATATAACCAATCACTGGCAGACCGAGAACCTTCTCCACATCTTCGACGGCCTTGATTGTATTATCCAGATACTCGATCAGAAACCCAATTCCGCCCGCTAGCATCAACCCAACGACGGCCGCCACCACGGTATCGATAACAGGGCGCGGCTCCACCGGGTTGTTTGGCACAGCAGCTGCCTCGATCTGAACTACATTCGGTGTATTTTGAAGGCCAGCCAGCTTGACCGATTCTAGGTTGTTTAAATCATTCACATAGACTTGCTGGTACTGACTAAGCGTGGACTGCAGTTGCGCTAAGCGCGTCGAATTGTTATTCACAGCACTGGTAACCGGCTGACCTTGCACAACCAAGCTGGAATAAACCTGTTGGTATGAAGTCTGAACTACCTGCAGTTGGGTGATTTGCGCCTGAATGCTTTGTTCCTGTGTCTGTGTGTCTGATGTTTGCCATTGCTGTTTTAAGGCCTTGTATTGGGTGGTCAGGGCATTGATCTGAGTCTGCAGGGAGTTAATCTGCGCTTGCACTTGATTGATCTGATCTGCAACCGTAGCCGTCGAAATGTCACTGATTGTAGCTTGAAGAGACGCGATCTGTGACTGCACCTGTTCAATCTGAGTCTGCAGACTTTGCTCCGTGGTTGTATAACGACCAGATTCTAGGTTTTCATTCTGACTAATCAAAGAAGTGACCAGTGTGTTGGCAATCGCTGCAGCGTGGGTCGGGCTGCTATCTTCCGCGGTCAACTGGATGACCTGCGTTGTGTCCACCTGTTGAACTTTCAATTGCTTGGCGTCAATCGAATAACCTAGATGTGTTGAGGCTTCATCCAGAATTGGCTGGGTGGTCAACAACTGAATATAGGACTGGGTTACCTGTTGCCCATTCACACCCATGGGGTCACCGTTCTGGCTTTGGGAGGCCTGGATCACCATCAAGCGTGTGGATGCCTGATATAACGGAGTTCTGGTAGCGGCTACCAAAATAGCCGCATGCTGCACCTAACACTAACCCCAAGGTCAGTAGCCAAACCCAACGGCGGAAAAGCGTAAGAGAATTTCTTAATTCCGTTAATTACTCCTGTGTTTGGTAATGATGAGCCATTATCTCAATTCCTCAAGAGATCCTCGAACAGCCTCTGCGACCCACTTCACTTGTTCCTCTTGCATGCGTGGATAGAGTGGCAGGGTGACTTCGCGTGTGGTGATCTCTTCGGTCAAAGGCAAAGGTACGCCTCGCTGTTGCCACACTTTTTGATAAATCTGAAACCTATGAATAGGCGGATAATGGATGCTGGTTTGAATCCCGCGCTCTTTCATCTGTTCCATAAACTGGAAGCGATCTATTCCCAAAGGCAGCAAGATTGGCAGGATGTGACAACACGATATTCCTCGATCTGCTCCAAATGGCATCTTCACCTGTGGCACAAGTTCATTTAACAGGTCGCGGTAGAGGCGAGTCAGCCGGGCACGGCGTTGATTGTTGAATTGAATTTTATTAAGTTGAACTCTGCCCAGCGCTGATCGCATTTCATCAATACGATAGTTGTAGCCCAAATCTACTACATCATAGCTCCAGGCATGGCCCTGATGTCGATCCCAGCTGAGCGATGTCATACCATGGGAACGCAAAACGCGCAGGCGCTCGGCAAGAGTATCATCATCCGTTGCCAGCATTCCTCCTTCACCGGTGGTCATGTTCTTGTTGGAGAAAAAACTATAGCAACCGATGCTGCCCCACGTTCCCAGCTTTCGACCCTCCAATTCTGAACCAATAGCATGTGCAGAGTCTTCCAAAACGATCAAATTATAGCGGCGGGCGATCTCCATTATGGCGGGCATATCGCAGGCAAAACCGGCATAGTGCATAACCAGGATGGCGCGCGTTTTATCAGTTATGCAGGCTTCAATCGATGCAGGTGAAATGGTCAGCCAATCCAGACTTTCGACATCGGCAAACACCGGCGTGGCACCGGTATAACGCGCAGCATTGGCAGTGGCCACAAAGGTTAGGGAAGGAACGATTACTTCATCGCCCCGGCCTAAACCCGAGGCCGCGCAAGCCAGATGCAAAGCCGCTGTAGCGTTCGTTACTGCCAGGGTATGTTTAGCACCGATGAAGCTTGCAAATTCCTTTTCGAAATTTTGCGTGATTTCCCCCATACTCAACCAACGGTTGTGTATGACCTCCAATACGGCGGCTTCCTCTTCCTTTCCAAAATCAATATCTGCCAATGGTATGCGCCATTCCATATTCAATCCTCCGGAAGAAATTGCTTCATCATGCTACAAAAATCCTGGTTCGCTTGCTGATAATCGTCGGGGCGGCCTAGATCCATCCAATACCCATCAAAAACATAACCAGCTACTTTCTCACCGGCGGCAATTAGCTTGAGAATCAGATCCGGGAAATCCAAATATCTCCCAACCGGAATATGAGCAAGGACACTCGGCTCGAAAACATAAATTCCCATGCTAACGGTATAGTCATAAGTCGGTTTCTCGATATACCCTGCCAAAAAGTCGTTTCCGTTCCATTGAACAACCCCCAGATCAATCTTCACCTGACGGCGATGGACTGCGATGGTGGCGGCGGCGCCTTTTTGTTTGTGGAAGGCTACCAGCTTTTTGAGGTCCAAAGTAGTCAGTACATCCCCATTGGCAACAAGGAAGGTCTGATTTAACCCTTTGACTATCGAAAGCGGTCCGGCAGTGCCCAGCGGCGAATCCTCGTAACTGTACGAAATATTTAATTTCCAGCGCTCACCATCTCCAAAATAAGAACGCAACAAGGCCGCCAGATGTCCAATAGTTATAACTACATCTTCGATCCCGGCTTGTTTCATCTGCCTCAATAACACTTCTAAAATCGGCATCTCGCCGATGGGCATTAACGGTTTTGGTAAAATGTGAGTGTATGGGGCCAAACGAGTTCCACGGCCACCCGCTAAAACAACAGCTTTCATAAACATCCTTCCTTTAAAATTCGTACCGTCCCGGGCGATATAGATCGAGATGCGAACTCACCCAAGCAATGGTCTTTTCCAAGCCCTGCTCCAACGAAACGGCCGGTTGCCAGCCCAATAGCTTTCTCGCTAAGCTGTTATCGGAAAGCAACCGCTGAACTTCCGATTTTTCCGGCCGCAGACGTTCAGAATCCACTACGATCTTGACCGGACGAGAAACTTTCTCAACCACGAGCCGCGCCAAATCACTGATGTAAATCTCCCGCCCCGTTCCTAAATTGAACGTTTTGCCCTCTACATCCTCAGCCTGTGCCGCCTTTAGGAAACCGGTGATTGTATCGTCAACATAAGTGAAGTCACGACGCGCATCCAAATTGCCGAGATGAATCGTGCTCAGCGTCAGCGTTTGTGTAATAATGGCCGGAATGACGGCACGAGCCGACTGGCGGGGGCCAAATGTATTGAATGGGCGAACAGTGGTCACCGGTAAACCATAAGAACAATAGAAACTTTCGGCTAGTTTATCCGCGCCGATCTTGCTAGCCGAATATGGCGACTGGCCTTGAAGCGGATGTCCTTCATCAATCGGTACATGCAAGGCAGTGCCATACACTTCGCTGGTGGAGGTGTGGATCAGTCTCTTTACCTCAAATTCCCGGCAAGCCAACAAGACATTCAAGGTCCCCATGAAGTTCGTCTCGGCCACTTCGGCGGGATGACGGTGGGAGTACGGAATAGAGATTGAAGCTCCCAAGTGAAAAACAAACTCGCAACCTTTTACAGCTGTCTGAATCGCCTGCATATCGCGCAGATCACCAGCAATCAATTCGACCTTAGATATAAAGTCCTGCGAAAGCAGGCGCAGCAGGCCTGGGTCGCCGCGCGAGTTATAACGCACGAAGGCTCTTACGTATGCACCTTGAGCAAGCAAGGATTCGACTAACTGGCTGCCGATGAAACCGCCTGCGCCAGTAACAAGAACTTTTCGATCTTTCCAGAAATTATCCATCATAAATAGGGGGCAACAGAAAACTGGGAAAATGAAGTGATCAGGACAGAAATGCAATGTACTTACGGAGTAGTTATAAAGAGCTTTAGATGCAGATATGATCAAGCCGTGTTTGTGGACGATTGAGAAAAGCGCTCGCGAAAGATGGAAAGTAAGTCGGGGACCAACACGATCCGTGTCTTCATTTGCCTGCAAAGGTTCAGGATGCGGGCCTGCTCGTCGGGCTGGATCTCCTCAATCGCGAACAGAATCACGCCAATATCCTGTTGTTGAACAAGTTCCGGAATGCGACGAGTTAGACCAAAGACGCGGTGACCATCAATTGTCAAGCCTTCCTTATGCGGGTCATCATCCACCATGCCGACAATCGAAAACGCGGACGAAAAGTTACTTCTTTGAAGCAGCCAGGCTCCCAACAAACCACATTCCCCTGCCCCAACGATCAATACGCGTTCTCTCATCCCAGCTTTATTCCCGCGGTGCGAAAACCAGCGCATGGCCAGGCCGGTGAGTAAACGTTCGCGATAGCGGATGGATACGAAACCGATGAAAGCCAGTAGACCTGTCACAAGCAACAAATCTAACGGAAGAAAAGGGCTCCTCGGCCAGCGCCAATTCAACGTCCCGATGAGAAGCGTGGAGATTCCACTGGAGAGAGCCAAATCAAATGCGTAGGCAGGTTGAGCATAACGCCACCAGACACGCCCAAGGCCCAGAATTGCGTTAACACAACTGAAGATCAACGCAATGCCGACCGCAACCGCGATGGAGTCTTCGAGTTCCAGATTGAGCGGTTCGCCCATCCGCCAAATGACACCAGCCAACGTAACCGCTGTAAATGAGATCAGGATATCAACGATGAACCAAGAGAAGTAGCGCCGTGTGAGTCGGTATAAAAATCCATTGTAGAGCGTCTCGGTCGGGATGGGACTTTGCCGCAACATTGGGAGGAGCGCCAGGAAGGTCATGAAGATGATATCCAAGTCAGATAGAAAGTTGCGATTTCGTACGTAGAGTTGATCAAGCCGAAGTTTATCGGGCAGGATGTCTTTCAGATAATCATCCATCACGCTGGCGGATTTGAGCATTTTCTCTTCATCACGGTAGATGATGGAGGCCGGGCTGGTGATGCCTGGACGCACGGATAGAATCTCAGTTCGCATGGCGGCTGGCCAAGTTCCGGCAATCTGAACGTCTTCGGGCCTTGGACCAACCATGCTCATTTCGCCTTTCAAAACATTCAAAAGTTGAGGCAGTTCGTTAAGCTTTGTGGCGCGAAGCCATTTTCCAAACGGGGTAATACGACCATCATCATGTGCGGTGACCCTCGGGCCCTCGTAACTCTCGGTTTTTTCATACATGGTACGGAACTTCAGGATGCGAAACGGCTTGCCGTCTCGACCAAGACGCGGACCGCGATAAAAGACTGGACCTGGCGATTCGCTCTTAATCATGCCAGCTATAAAAAGAAATAGGGGAGAAAGAATCAACAATCCCAGCGCAGAAGCGGTTATATCGAAGTTGCGCTTTAAGAGATGACCGCACCAAGCCCAGAATGGGAAAGGCTTTATATTGGGTATTGTAAATTCTTTGTCTTGTGGGTAATCCATTTTAAAGTTAATGCTTCAGGTTGGAAGGGTAAACAGGTGTCAGCGAGGGCTGAATTTGTGCGGAAATTATCCTCTGCGAAGGATCGAATCAGGGATAATTATAGGAAATGAGAAAGGAAGGGAAGAGCCGTAATCAGCGGCGAGGATAGATGGCAACCAGGTAATGGGAGTTGAAGATCCTCAGGCTTTCGAGAAATAGGGACAAACCCCATGAGATGGGCACCAATTTGCGAGCGAGTGGTGGCGCGAGAGTAATACGATGGAATTCATATTTGCAATTTGGGAATAGCCGCTTGATTTCCGCAGGACAAATGCCGTGCGTTTGCGGGTTGGTGGGGTTAAGCCAGAAATCATAGGAGAGGATCAAGCCAGACGGACGCATGACGCGTAACATATCTAGACATGTAACGCGCCGGACGTCTGCATCCAGAATAGATGAAAGGGCCGTGTATTGTAGAACAAGGTCGAAGGAATGATCCCGAAAAGGCAGGTGCCTTCCATCTGCATTGGTAAAGCAAATGCCAGGGAATCGTTCGCGGGCAATAAATAACCGGTCGGGGAGCAGGTCCACACCACACAAATTTCGGGGCGCGGCGCCGAAGGCAAGAAATTCGGCCAACACCCCCCCGGCACCGCACCCCATCTCCAGGATATGCAAATGGTCGAGCGTGGTAATCCCGGCCACTCTCAAAGCGGATAAGACTGCACGTTGCCGCTGCTGGATTGCAAAAAGACTGGCAATGTTAAACCAGGAATAAATGTCACTCCCGGCGAGACGACGTTCGCGGCTCGCGTACTCATAGCGCAGACGAGTGAGATCATCTGGCAGGTTCATGGAAGAAGTTAGGCACCTTGCCAAGTTTGTCATCCCAACAATTCCAGAATTTGAACATCCCAACCAAAAAACCCGTGCCGTATCCCACATGCAAAATAGCGAAAACAGAAGGGAGCAGGAAAGCTATCCGCCAATCCCGGCGAGCAGCCGCCCACACGGAAGCGGCTAGATTAGACACTACATAAGTACTGCCTACAATGGCCAGCAGATAATACCCTTGCGGCGGGAATAGGAACCCTGCAGCCGAGGCAACCAACCATCCCAAAACAAATAAGGGAGGAATGAATTGCCGAAAACCCATTTGCCCAGGATGTTTTTGAAGAACACGGACTTTCCAATAACCGTACTGGAAATATTGACGCCAAAGCGAGGAAGGAGAATCACGCACAGTGTATTCTGATTTAATTTTGGGGCAAAGCAGAATTTTTCCGCCCGCAGAGCGCAAGCGATAATTAAATTCGTCATCCTGATCGCGCACGAGTTCTTCATCAAACAAATCGATCTTATTGAAAACACGCCGCGGCCAGGCGCCCATGTAGACCGTATCCACCCATTCTTCCTTATCAGAATAATGAAAATGTCCATTTCCAATTCCAAAAGGAGTACTGGTTGCCAAGGCGACCGCTTTGCCAAAAGGATTTGATCCAATGGCATTCATACACCCACCGACATTATCCGCACCAGATTTCTGTAAAGCAATTACACACTGGCGCACATAATCAGGCGCGACGATGGTGTGTCCATCCACACGAATGATAATCTCACCCTTGGCCTGTTCTAAGGCAATGTTGATTCCGGTTGGAACAATTTGGCCGGGATTATCCAACACACGAATAGCACCCTGGGGATGCTGGCTTATTATCTGAGAAATGATCTGGCGCGTGTTATCGGTGGACATACCATCGGAGACCAAGACTTCAATCTCACCTGGATAATCTTGGTTCAGAACAGCATTCAATCCACTTTCAATGTAGGCAGATTCGTTGCGGATGGGCAACAGAATGGAAACGAAAGGATGATCTATCATATTTAACGTATTACAAATCTTCGTTCCTGACCATGATTATTTTGTATCATTGTCCCTTATATTCCAAATCGCTTGTTCTAAGAACCTTTTACGTTTCGCCAATGAAAATTCTTTCAGAATGCGGTCACGTGCTTGCACTCTCTCGGCATGCGGAGATGCCAATGCAGACCGAATACATTGCATCACTACATCTGGATCATTTGTTTCACAATATAAGCCGCAATTTCCAACAACTTCCGGGAGAGAACCGGCGCGTGCAACAACCGGAATGCAGCCTGCCAGCATAGCCTCGGCCACGCTCATGCCAAAGCCTTCATGGAGGGATGCCTGCACATAGACTGAGGCTTTCCGATAATAATCAAGTAATTCTTCATCGGTCACTCGCCCTGTGAAAAGCACATTCGAGGAAGCTATCATTTCCAAATGATTAATGGATTTATCCATCCACTCCCCGATCAAGACAAACTGCACATCCGGCAAATAGGCAGCCGCGCGCACAAAAGATTCCAGCCCCTTACGTTTGAGATTGGGCCAGTCTACTTTGCCCACAGTCAGCGCCATCCGTTCTTTGGCTTTTCGCGGCATGGATTTAAATGGATCGGGGATACCAATATATGTCATTTTCATGCGCTGAGCCGGAATGCCGGCATTTTTCTGCGCTTCTTTTTGGCTAAAGAGTGAAAAAGGGAGTAAGACAGTTGCTAAATTCATTGCCCGGCAACTTACCCATTTCTGAACCCCTCCCCTTTGATGGCCGTAATCAGCCTCAGGCAAATTGGCAACATCATATCCGCCAATTACAAGTATGGACGGCTTATGAAAAAGTTTGGCGAGGACTAACGACCATAACGAATTCCAACTGGCGAACCAACAAATGATAATTTGCGATTTCTTAACCCCTTTCCAATAATTGATGAACCCAGACGGAAATTTGCGGACTGCATAGAAATCCTGTACTTCGGCAAAACTGCTTAAAATGTCGCGATCCAGTCTTATAAAAGTTTCATACCCGCTATGAACAAGAAATATTTTATTTTGCATAAGTTTCACCAATAGAACTTTATGGGCATCACTAGCGAGGAATAGATAAGGGATAATCAGGCCTTCACCTTTTCCGCATTTACCATCTCACTCACGCTAAAAGTTTTATACAATTTCAGGAATTCATCTATATATCTAGAATTGCTGAATATCGTTTTTATCCGGATCCTGGCGTTTCCGCCTAAAAAAGTTGCTAGTCCTCGATTATTGACCATTTCTTCGATCGCAAGGGCCAATTTCTGTGAGTTTTCCGGCGGAATTAAGATGCCCGTAATTCCATCCTCGACTACTTCAGGAATACCACCAACCGAAGAAGCAATTACTGCTTTACCTGATAATCCTGCTTCAGCCAACGACAGACCAAATGCCTCCCGGCGGGATGGAAAGACAACGAAATCCAGTTGTTCAAGATATTCTCTTACATATTCTTCATAACCCATCCAATGCCAATTGTTTGATAATCCTAGTTGATACACCTTTTCCACCAGTTTTTTTTCATATCTTTCTTCGCCAAATAAAGCCCCTCCAAAAATGATAAAGTGAACATTCTGATTCTTAGTGACAACCATTTGAGCAGCATCAATAAGAATATCAAGTCCTTTTACAAAGGTGATTCTCCCAAGCGACCCAACCAGAGTCGAATGAACAGGCAAACCTAGACGTTCATGTAACGGCGTTACTTTCTTATGACCTTTTCTTTTCGTTTCCATAATACCAGGATAAATAACTATCCCAGGCGAATTTGGGGAAAGATTTTGTAATACAGCGTTGGAATCTGCCACAATATGACTGGACAATAAGCAAGCAAAAATATGCCAAACCACGGCGATGATGCCAGCTAATCGACGTTTCTCCACCAAATCATGAAAATACCAAATGCACCGTATGTTTAATTTACGTGCAGCCGCTCCGCCATATAGGTGTGAGAGAATCGTGTTTGTTTGGATAATATCAATTTCTAGATTTCGAATTTTCTGAGTGAGGCGTGATGCAGCCAATAGCAAATTGATGCTATTCCAAATCACTGCAAAAGGATTCAGGATTTTCCGCCCCCGCCAAACCCAACTTGTCGAAAAAAACTTTGGCAGGTCTATGATTTCTGCATGAATTCCAAGCTTGCGTACTTCCTCCACAAGACGACCATTTTGTCCACAAAAGAGAAAAGGTGTGATTTCGCCCGGTGGCAATTGACGTAAGAGACTCAGGAGCAGATGCTCTGCCCCACCCATTTCACCGGTATGATCAATGTAAGCAACTCGCAGGGGGTGATTTATAAATTCCTGTATTTATAATTTTCAATTTCATATAAACGGGCATATGTCATAAAACTATAAAATGCTCTATAAACGGACAGATAAAAACCTCTAAACCCCTCCTGAAATCCTTTTCGCTTTAAGTAGTATAAGAGAAATATGGCTAGGGGACGAAGAGTAACATCCCGCCAGTGCCAGCGACGGCACTTTTTGACCAGTTCATTTGACTCCCATATGACCACTTGTTGAGAGAACTGTTGTAGTTCCTCGCTAAGATTTGTCATATCATGATGAATAATGTGATTCTGCAAATCAAATATAGTGTCCATGCCCTGCAAACGAGCATGTACTTCGCGATCGGACCAACGACCTTTTTCAGTACGAAATAACCGAACTTGAGCACACGGATATAAACCACAACCCTTTACCCATTTACCCCAAACATAATTTTTTAAACGAACCCGAAAACCATCGGGCAAATTGTCCTTTGTAATTGATAATAGGATCTCATCTCTCAGAGCAGGTTCGACTTCTTCGTCAGAATCCAATTGCAGAGTCCACTCAGTCTCGATGTGTTCGATCGACCAGTTTTTTTGCCGGGCAGAATAAACATATTCATGTTGAACTATCCAGTCTGTATATTCCCGACAAATGCTTAGAGTTCGGTCTGTACTGAATGAATCCACAATGAAAATTCGATCAGCCCATTTTACTGATTTTAGACAAGCCCGAATACTCTTCTCACAATTGTAGGTGGGAATGAATGCGGTGATCATTTGATAATCTCCTAACCATTTGCTTGCTTTTAACCTCCAGCGTTTCGTTGAATATGTTGGGCAGATACCATCCCAATGCCATATATGGCCAAAATGCTACTGCCAGTGCTGGAGTTTGAAAGATTGTCTCGATGTTTAGTTGTATGACCCAGGTAACTGCAAACGCAAGAAATAGCCAAGCAAAATGCTTCGCAACAGGATTTTTGGCCTGTAAGGCTAGCTTGGCGACGCGAACAAGCAATTGAACGATAAATCCCAGAAACAAAATGGCAGGTAATACGCCGACTGTGCTGCCGATCTCCAAAAAGATATTATGCGTCAACCAATGTCCATATCCAACGCCGCCCACCGGATTTTGAATTATGGATTGCCAACCCCATGACCACCGCGATAATCGTGACTCCATACTGGTATCAGCGACAATGCCGTAGGCCACATAGTCAGTAACCGTATTGAATCTTTGCCAGAAGACTGAAGGGAGAAGGCTAGCCGTTATGAAAAATGTAACGATACCAAGCCACCCTTTGAATTTTCCCCAAAAACTTAATAGCAAAACTCCAAAGGCTAACCCTATCCATGATGAACGCTGACCAGAAACGTAGACTGCCAAACCACCCAGCAATAGTACTCCAACGCAAATCCAACGCGGATATTCGTTAATCGGATCAAGAATTTCATGGTATGCAATAAACATTCCCCAAGTAACGATAATCGCTCCAGCTGGGTACCCCCAAAAACTGAAGGAAGCCCTCACAAATCCGGTCTGGGTTAGTATATATTGCCCGGTAAAGAATCCCGGTATCATATTTGAAATTCCCGGATACCAATACTCGATTAAGGCGAAAAGGCTCATGAGAACTGAAACTAGCAGCAGTATCTTTATGGTTATGGAGATTTGGGCTTCCTTTACAATTATCCTGCGAACAACCCAGAATGTTGGCACGCCCATCACCAGCGGTAATGTCCAAGCAAGAATGTCATCCCAATTCGAGCCGCCGACCCAAGATACATACCCCCGAATCACGCTCCAGACAGCTACAAAGATAAGTAAGGTTGGTATTTCAATATCAGAATTTTTCTTTGTTTGAGTTGCAGTTAGAATTGTAAAACCAAATAGAAGTAAGACAATAACTTCCATGGGAACGAGACCTGTGACATTGCCAATATGTATATTACGGTCACCCACAACAATGCTGGCGAGTCCCAAATAAAAAAGTCGGCTTTTCCCATCCTCCCCGGAGAGCAAAAGCATAAACGTAATAAGCCCGGCTGCTACAATAATTATAAGTTGCATATGCGCTATATTGTTTCGCGGAATTTCAACATTTGTTTAGGCGGATCTTTTAGATTGCGTTTCCAGCTTTTGCACTATGATGCCGCTTTTCCATGCCATTTGTATAATCATGAAGAGAGGAACCGACAGAATCTTATCAGACCACATGGGCATCCGCGAGGCGGACACAAATGGCAAGTAGCAGATATTACCTAAAAAATAAACTGCCTTTAGAATATCTTTAAGCGATCTAAGTTCATGGGGGTATACGCAATACATGTCTAGCCATTTTCTACGCACCAGATAATACCCACGTCCATACATAAAAAACTGGTTGGTTAATCCTGTGAGCGTAAGACGATGATGATGCACCACCTTGATGCCTGGCGCATAGAATATTTCATAGCCAAGTCGTTTAATACGCCAATTGAAATCCACATCCTCACCGCGAAATAAGATTTCATCCTGAGAGCCAACCGACTGTAGAACTACGCGCTTGTAGGAAGTATTCACCCCGGGGATCGTGCGCACATAACCGGCCTCTGCTGGGGATGGGAATACCTCTACATCTGCGATACGGCTTAACAAACTCCTTCTGCTGTCTGAACCTACTATTGCACCACCCACTCCTCCTACTTCTGGATGCGCGGCATGGATTTTTTTCACCTGCGTTACCCAATCGGGAAAAACTTCAGCATCATCATCTGTCATGGCAACGATTTCACCTGTGCAATGCGCAAGACCTATATTCCGGCTGGCGGCTAGATTTTTATTCACTGTCTTGACCAACTCAACCTTGATTGCTGTTTTGCTCATAAGGTCCTGAATTATATGATCAGACTGTTCATCGCCGCCATTAACCACCACAATCTGATCAGGTTTTTCAATTGTGCGATTGATCAAGGCATCCAGCGTGAGACACAGAGTGTCTGGCCGATTAAAGGTGCAGATCAAGACGGAGAGTGTAGTCATGTTTTTTAATGAAATCGTTCCCGACGAAGCTGAAATAAATCCGATTCGGAGCCGTTCCCCCAACGGCTGGAGGCACCCAAGGCGCAGGTATAATCAGCCGCTTGCAAGGCATCCCTGACGTGTGCATTATGGTAGCCGCCCGGATAGGCCAGAGCTGGTATCACATTTTCAAAATGGTCTCGAAGCATTCCTAGGGAAATACACAATTCATCCATGATTTCATCAGCGGTACATTCAGTCAGGCGAACATGATTCATAGTATGACTTCCAAAGACAACTTTATACTTTTGGCACTCTTCCATCTGCCTCCAAGTCATCAGGGGCTTGGATTTATCATAACTATCCCAGACGGCATTGCCACCAACCAAGCCAGTGGGAACGAACATCGTCACTGGGTAGCCAAATTCCTGCAAGACTGGCATGGCATTTGAATAGAAGTCAGACAGGGCATCATCAAAAGTCAGCACATAAACATTGTGCAACGAACGGTTATCACGTAGATATTCAAGAGCCTCTCTCAGACTCACCACTAGTTTTGATCTCAATGCTTGCATATGGATTCGAAACTCGGCAGGTGAAATGGCATGAGGGTCGCGCGGATTATCAACAATGCTGTGATACATCAGAATACGCAAGCGTTTCTTGAATAACCACGCTGGTAATATCCGCCAAGGGAAATTACGAATTCTATTCATCGGGAATTTTGCGAATCATCCTGGCGGGAACTCCAGCGACCAATGTTCGCTCGGGCACGGAATGTGTCACAATTGCTCCCGCGCCAACTACGCTCCCGGTTCCAATATGAACGCCCTTTAGAATCATTGCCCGCGTTCCAATCCATACGTTATCATCAATCACTACTGGCGCACCCAGCCGATCCTCCGGTTTTGTAGGCCAGTGGTTATGACGTTCCTGCCAATTCACAGGATGACCGTCATCGTCCATGATACCCACCTCCGAAGCAATCAAACAGCGTGAGCCGATCGTCACGGATAGATTACAAACGATATTAACGCCTTCATTAAAGTACACCCCATTTCCAATTTTTAGAATCGCCTGATTGCCCACATCCAAACGAATCGGTCGTTCTTTGGATGAATTGATAATACAAGAATCTCCTATATGAATCTGCCCGGCATTTCTTATGCGAAAGGGCCCCTTGACTAGCAAGTCCTTTCCCGCAGACTGGCATTGACCGATGAAGGAAGCGCGGTAATGAGCCTGTATCATTCTTTGCCATAAGGCAGGGACGCGCCAAAATCCATTCATTGCTTAATTTCAATCAATTCTCGATATTGCCTTGCAACCTGATTCCATTGACGACGTTCGATCGCATAGTTACGTGCTCGTAAGCCCATGCTTACTCGCACCTCAATATCCGAAAGCAAAGCCAAAATGGCTTGACTCACTTGCTCAGCATTTTCTTCTGATACCATCTGTCCCCAATCCTGCTGAACTAATTCGGGAAATGGTTCATGGCAGGAGGTAATCACAGGCAAGCCTGCCGCGGCGAATTCCAATAAAGAAACGGGAGAGGCTTCTCCATAAGACAACAATAACGCTACATCGCTCGCTGCCAGATGAGGCACTACGTTCTGTTGAAAGCCCCAAAAAGAAACTTTGTTTTGTAAACCAAGATTGTGAACCTGTTCGACCAATGTTGCGCGGTAGGGTCCGTCTCCGAGAATCCAATAATGGATGTCTGTTTTTCTCTCAAGGATTTTTGGTATGGCTTGAATGACCCACTGTATTCCCTTGCGTTCTTCTAAAGCGGCGACCGAGATCAAGACGGAGGCATCCGGTGAAATTCCCAACTCGCGCCGCGTACGTTCGCGCAAAGCCACATCCGGCTTGAAGCGTTCTGTATCCACGCCATGTTCGATCACTGCACAAGAACGGTCTGCCCATTGGTCTACCTCCCAAGCAGTTGCCTGGCTGACCGCAATCAAGCGCGCCGCATTCTTATCCAATCCCCAACGTTCAAATCCGCGATAACGATGCGGCACGAGCGATGAAGGGAAATGAAAAACAATAGAGAAAGGGACATCGGTTATTCTCTGAGCTAAGTTCAAGGCGGGTCCTTCGCCGTAATCCGCAAAATGTACAAAGACATGGTCATAATGATTCTTTACCAATTGCCAAACATAAAATGGAACCGCGAACCAATGTTGATAATAACGTACCGCAGGCACGCGTCTTATTTTTACGTGTGGGGAAACATATGTAGGAACATCTAAGGGGCCTGCCCATGTGAGAATATCCACCTCAACACCGCTTTGGGCAAGAGCAGAAGCCAGTTCCCATAAATACACTTCAATGCCGCGCTGCAGGCGCAATTGAAAAGGATGGATAAAAGCCCAACGAATTTTGTTCTTGCTCAATTAGAGTCAACACCTTTTCTCGCCCGCATAAGCAGACCACCTCCAACCTTTTTAGGCAAATACCAATCCATGAGTCCTATTCCATAAAGAAAAGGAAATGTCCCAATCATGTACAGAGATCGGGAACGGCTTAACTCGTAAATTGTGTGCGCTAACATTGCGAACGGCCCGAAAGTATATTGAGTTAATTCCGGGGTAAGTCTATATTTTTCCAAAGACAAGACTAGATCCGCAAGCCGAAAACCGCTTCGAACGTGATATTGACCCTTCTCTTTAATGAGAGGGGATTTAGATGACTTCGCCCATTTCCGAAATCCAAACTCGGAAGCTTGAAATTTTCCTTCTGCCGGGGTATGAATGATCAAGTATCCATTCGGATTTAAGGCTTTACTAAACTTTTGGATAACCACCTCATAATCCTCGATATGCTCCAGCACTTCAAAGCAAACGATCAGGTCAAAATAATTTTCATAATTGGTATCAATCAAATCACAGACCTCAAAGGAAACATTGTCCATGGGATTTTTCTTCAGAATCGCTTTACAGCGATCAATCGAATTAGTGCTTATATCTGTCCCGATGATTTCAGAGCTTGGATAGCTCTTGGCGAGAGAAAATGTGGATTGACCATCCCCGCATCCCGCATCCCAAATATTGGCAGGCTGATACGACCGGAGGAGGCTTCTGTTCAAGTAATAATTACGAAGCCGTAACGGAAAACGATATTCGCCCATGCAGCGATATGTTGACCTGAGAAAAAGTTTTGTTTGCAGAGCCGCTTGCTCGCTACCAAACATGCTTCTTTTTTCCATATTTCAAAAGATTCTCAGGCTCCCGCCTGCTCATAAACTTGAAGGTATCTCTGCGCAACGATCTGCCAATCATATTTTTGGGCAATTGTCTGGTTTTCCATACTCCTAAGCGAGTTTTTGCGTGAAAGGATCAACCATTGTTCCATCGCATCGGCCCAACTCTTAATATCGAGAGGGACTACTCGATTCGGCGGACAGGGGAGAAATTCGGGGATGCCGCCGACAGGAGTTGCAAGCACACACTTGCCTGCCGCCATGCTTTCCAAAGCTACAATCCCAAAAGGTTCACGGCGGGAAGGCATAGCGACAAATAAACTGCCCGACATCAGGCTGGCGGCCTTCGCGGAATCTACTTTGCCCTTCAACGTGACGCGTCCTTCCAATGCATTTTCTTTGATATGCCTTTCCAACTCCGAACGAAGTTCGCCTTCACCCGCGATGATCAAATTCACTTCCCGATATTTCCTGGAGACCAAAGCAAAGGCATCAATCAGCACATCGAAGCCCTTATGCTGAACCAATTGACCCAAAGCAAAAATATAAGGCGCAGAACCTTCAAGCCTCTTAGCCTTTGAGAATAAATCCGCATCCACCCCGTTATGAATCACTTGGATTTTATTGGCAATCGTAGGCTCCAACTCCACGGCTTGCTTTGCCAGAAATCCCGAACAGGCGGTCAGTCGATCCGCAAAACACGCGATCCGGTGGAAGCGTTCCATTTGAGATTTCCCTATGAAAGGTTCGCCATCCACATCGCCGCCATGCAGGGAAGCCACCCACGGGATATGTTCTCGATGGATACAACGTTCAACGAACTCGGCTGGCTCACTCAAATAATGGGAATTGATTACATCCGGTTGGAATTCTTGAATGATGCGCTTCAACGAATAATCCGTCCACAAGCGATAGAATAAACCCGCCAGAAATAAATCTAAACGGAAACTGCGAAGGAAACTCCAATGAGGTTGGATGAAATGCAGTCGCCTTACAGGGATTCGATCAATGATCTCGCGCGCCAGAAGAGTGCGCGGATAGCGGTTGGTAATAATACAAACGCTATTCCCCTGAAGCTGGAGTTCCTTGGACAGATGATAAACCACACTTTCCAATCCGCCGCGATGAGGCAAGTAACGCGCGGCGACCAGCAGGATACGCATCTTTCATCCGATCCCTGATAATACATTCTGATAAAAAGCAACGGTCTTTTCGATGCCCACATTCAAACTGTATACCCGCTCCACGCGCTGGCGGGCAGCTTGCCCCAATGATTTTCGCAAGGCAAGATTTCCTAACAGAGTAATCACTTTTTCCGCCAAATCTGCTGAGTTTCCCGACTCAAAAAACAAACCCGATTCGCCATCCACCAGCATCTCTGCCATGCCACCGGCGCGGCTCACTACACAAGGCTTGCCGCAAGACATCGCTTCCAACAAAGTATAGGGGCTATTCTCGAATAAGGATGGCATGACAAAGACCGCTGCCTTGCGGTAGTAGGAAAGGAAAACATCCGGCGTATCATGCCCATGAAATTCAACCTGATCCATAACGTTTTCCTTAATAAAGAAACGTTCTAATTGCACTTTTTGGGATGTTCCATCTCTGACACTACGATCCACACCCAGAAATACAAAGCGAGCCTTTGAAAATTCCTTGCTGATGAACGGTATAGCGTTTGCAAAAACAACCGCACCTTTGAGCAGCTCAAGTCGCCCCACATAAAGTACCAATGGGTTTTGTGATTTTTCTGTTTCACGCGCTGGTGTAAATTGATCCGTATCAATAAAATTGGGAAGGTGCTGGACTCTGGCTGGCTCAATTCCTACATCTTTTGAGACTTGCTCCGCTAAATACAAACTCGGAGAGGAAATCCCATCCGCCAAATGAATGGTATGCTTTTCCATCCATTCAACACCTCCTAGCGCATAAGGCATTTCTCGAGAGCTATAAAAATGTTTCAACACGGAATGCGGGGTATGCAATTTGAGAACATACGGACAAAGTGCGTTCGCGTGAAAAAAACCTTCTGCATCAATATCTGCATATTCAACAATATCCGGCTGGAATCCCAGTTTTCCGCTCAAAAGCAATTGACGCACGCGCCAAGCATAGATCAGGTCACGGACGAACCGCATCTGGCATCCCACGATCGGCAAGCGAGACCAGCGATACGAAGATAATTGAGCAGGAATACGATGAACTTCAATTTCATCTACGCTTTGATATGCTAGTGATCTATTTACCTGGGCTGAAATCACACTGACTTTATGCCCCGCTTTTTTTAAGCCCAATGCTGCATAATGAGCATAAGTAGCAATCCCGCCGCCGCCGGTGTCAGGCGGGTAAAAGCGAGTTATTAACATTATTCTCATTTGGTAAGCGGGAAAGCCTTCGTAGGGTATAAATCGGATGTATAAGCATGTATTTCAAAATACAAAGAAAGACTTTCACAGGTATATGTGAAAAATTCTCCATAATCAAATGGTCATATTTGAGCAAGTTCTGTGAAAAGGCTACCGTGTCTTGTTGAGCCATTTTAATCAGCAAGTTGTGACTAAGAATGGCATCTTGTTGAACTAGAATTTTCCACAAATGTTCAAAAAGATCAGGCCGCAGATAAACATATTGCCGGATCAAGTTTTCCACAGCCAAGTTCCATATATCGTGATCTCCAGCATAATAAGCGCCTAGAGCCAGGATTGCATAACCAAATTCACTTCCAAAATAAGTGCGCCACAATTCCGAGGACAAGCGTGCCCGAGAAGGCTGGTTCAAAGGCAAAGAAGCCGTTAGAACGCGGCACTCGCAGGTGACAAATTCAATCCGTTGAATTTCATTAAACCGCGAACAACGCACCCAATACTCCCATTCACCGCCCCTCTGGGGTTCCTCCCAGAATAATCCAATCTTTTCTGCAACGGATCGGCGGTGAAGAATCGTGTTATCCGGCACGTAGGCGCTGGTCCGCATTCGTTCAACTTGAAATCCGTTATCGCGTTGTGTCAGTTCATAATCTTCCTTCCATTGATCCGCGTCCCAATGTCCCTGCACCCACCTGTTTCTTGAACAGACAAAATCCAGTGAATTGGCTTCGGCGGTATGTACCAAAGCATCCAAATGGTTGGGATAATAGATATCATCGTCATCCAAGTATGCAATGTATTTTCCCTGAGCCATTTGGAGTCCAAGGTTCAAAGCCGCGCGGTGACCGCCGTGCTCTCGATAAAAATATCTAACCTTATTCGACTGGAGTTGATCCACTACGGATTCAACCGTCCGATCCCCGCCGTCATTGATGACAAGCACTTCATAATCGTTGAACGTTTGCGATAATACACTTTGCAAAGCCTGCCTGAGCCTTTCGGGACGGTTATAGGTACAAAGCAGGACCGAAACCAATACAGGGTTCGTTGGACTCAATTTAGGATGGTTAGGCTCAAACTGTCCTTTGAACCATGCCTCCTTTAAATTTGTTATAGATTTCAGGTTGGTCAGGCGACTGCATCAGAGAATACAGATGCGCTAAGGCAGCCAAAAAAGGCTTCCCGTTGTTTTGGAAATATTTTCCCAGATCATTAATAGCCGTCACTCTCTCGGGTCCCACTTGCAGACAGCGCAAATATTGAGAGGCTTCCCGATGTCCTATTTGCGTTTCATGATCCAGATGTTGTAAGGATTCAAAATAGAATTTACTCAGGTTCACATCGTCCGGGTTTAGACTTAGAGCACGCTCTACGATCTCTAGCGCATCTGTATTTTCAAGGCAATAGCGGCGGATAATTTCGATTCGTTGGGGAGAGACAGGTCTTTCATCATCCGCATTGCCAAAGCAGTGTGTGGAGTGAATTATCATCAAACCGAGACGGCTCTTTTGGCATAAGGAAAACCATAATTGATGTTCATCCGCGGCGAGGTTTTCCGAAAAGTCTTGTCTCATTATCATTGCTGAACGTCTAAAAATATTTCCTAAACAAAGTTGAGCTAATAATTCCTGGGTGTTAACAGGAATACCTGGAGCTGAACCTTTAAGGAAAAGTCCATCAATTTCGGGATTCCAAACTGCTATAGCGTCCAATTCTGGATGAGCGGATAACAAATTCTGCGCACAAATTGCAGTGGTGTCATTACGCGCTTTATAATGAAAAACTGGTATATTCGCTAGCATTGTCAATTAACTTAGATCAGTTTCTGATTGGCCAACTTATAGTGGTACGCGGAAATATGCAATCAATTCAGAAAGCCATTCCGGTTCGGCTTCACCATCTGCATCGGTAAAAGGCAAAACATCGCCTTTGGCGGCGCGTATGCCGGTATGACGCGCACCACAATCGTTTAACACATTTGTTTCGCTCAATAACAAGATTTTCCCGAACTCTGCATAGGGTTGCAAGGTTTGTAAAGTATGATCTTTTGATTTGTTATATAATTACGTGTCGCTCATGAAATCCAGCGACCAGGTCTGATCGGGCTGCCGGGGCACCACCAAGGCTTGGGCAGTCCGGGCGGGTAGTCGCTTCCTGGCTTTTCGCTTCAAATTTAGAGCCATTTGACAATAGATCCTTCGAATTCGCTTGTGGTTCCAAGACTGACCTTGATTTCTCAAGTACTGCGTCATCTTGCGGCAACCCCAGCGTGGATGCTGCTCTGCCAACCCTCGCAGCTCCTGCTGGATCTCCAGGTCATCGCTTTTCCTGGCTGGGTGGCGATAGCTGCAGCGATTGAGGTTCACCGTCCGGCAAGCCCAGCGCTCACTCACTCCGTATTCAGCCATCGCATACCTCGTCCATCCGCGCCGCTCTTCTATTTTGGGAGTTTTTTTTCGATAATATCTTTCAGCACTTCGTGCTGCAGGCTCAGGTCGGCGTACATCTGCTTAAGCCGCCGGTTTTCCTCTTCCAACTCCTTCATCCGTTTCAGCTCACTCACACTCTGTTATAAACAAATATTATCTCCAACCGATCTTTTGGATAATCCTGTGCAAGCAAAAACTCGATACATTGCACAACGGTCTTTGCACCATTGTAGACGGGCACTATAATTGAAACAAAAGGAAAAGAGTTGTCACTTACCACAATAATTATTCCATTTACTGTTCGGCAAATAAAAAGAGCAATCGTTATTCTGAGCTTTTGTTATCCTGTTCTTAAAATAATCTCATAGAATTCCATTAAACGATCAACTTCCACCATCATATTCCCTTTGATCGCAGAAGTTCTTAATTCTGCTGACCGCCCCTCAAACGAGTTTCGCTTTCAGTGAGCAACAATATTATCGCATTTAGTAAACCTGCTTCATCCAAGGGAGCTATTCGCATTGCATGAGAATCGTCTACCACTCCATCGTAGTCACGTAAGTTTGATACAACCAGTGGAGTTCCGCACGCCATTGCTTCCAATATTGTGGCCGGGAACCCATCCTCAACAGGAATTGACACGGCTACATCTGATGTTTGGAATAACTCAGCAACCCGAGCATGATCAATAGAGTGTTCCAAAAAACGGACATGAGCAGACACGCCTAATTCTTCGATTTGTTGACAAAGCTTCTTTTTATATTCAATGGCATCTGGATATCGATATCCATCGAACTTCGTCGGGAAGTTCGAAACCATGGACAAATTTAACCGCTGTCTGCCATTCATGCCAAGCGACAGGGTTTTGAGGGTCAAGTGCTAATTGAAGTTCTGTTTCTTGAAGTAAAGTATCCATAGCCTTATTGTTGTGCCAGTGCGAAAACAAAAACCTTGAATCTTTTCAATCCTCGCCAAAGCGACCTAAAGACCGGATAAGCCGCTGTAGGTATCAGCAAAGGCAAAAAAGAATAAAGATTATCTTTTCTCAATGCAATACCAGAATGATATCTGATTGCTAATAGCCAATTTTTGAACATTAATGGCCTTTCCCCACTGCTTCTGTAATAGTGTGCGAGAAGAAGGTATGTTGTACTATATGCTTTATTCTTAAGTATTTTTGTACCTGCATCACCCCGCGTATGTTTTTGGAATAATCTTTCAAAAATAATCAAGTGCTCTTCGTAAAAATTTTTAACTTGAGTTGTAGTTTTACTAAGGTTGTGAATACGGAAATTGGCCAATACCGCATTTATATAGGTAAATTGATATCCAGCCCAGGCTATTCGCGACCAATAATCTCGATCCAGAGCAAAATGTAGCCTCTCGTCCAATAAACCCATACTTTCAAATACTTTCCGATGCATAAAGACAGTAGGTTGGGGTATGTTATTGTTAATAATGGTTGATTCAAAGGAATATTCAGGAGGAGACCAAGTCATTATTTCTTTTCCGAACGTATCTATCATCCGAATATCACCGAAAATTATCTTAATATTTTGATCTTTGCAAAAACTCAATGCACACGTTCGTAAAGTATTGGGGGTATAAACATCATCACTGTTAATCCAAGCAAAAATCTCGCCCGTACACCTTTCAAACCCCTTATTAATCGCATGGCTCTGCCCTCGATCCGGTTCGCTTACCCAGTAAGATAGCCACGGCTTATATTTCCTTATAATCTTTAGACTATTATCCGTGCTACCCCCATCAATAATGATGTATTCCAAATTCGGATAGCCTTGCATCAACACCGAGCGAATGGTCTCTTCAAGAAATTGCCCCTGATTATACGATGGTGTCACAATACTGATGCGCGGCCAGGGGGAGCCACTAGGCATCGTATCCGGTAATTTTGGATATTCTTCCGTCCAAGGCCAGCCGGTTTTGTCGGACAGCGGTACTGGAAAAGCCTGATTAAGTAGCAACCTCTACTCCGCACTTAGTTGCATTCTCTACATGAAATTGTTTTAAGGCAACACAATTTAGAGATGTTCCAACACTAAAGGGTATCAGATTGCCAACAGAACTGAGGCCGTATAATTGATAGCCAAAACTTTCAATATAAGTAATTAGTTCTTGTGTACTTCCCCCCTCATCTTTATGGGTACCTTCACAAATTTCAATTATGAGACATGGGGAATTGTCAGTACTTAATAAAGACTGCATTCCTTCCAAAACTTGTTTTTCAAACCCTTCGACATCGATTTTTATTAGGCTAGGTATCGACTCAGGAAATAGTGCTAAA
This sequence comes from uncultured Chloroflexia bacterium, assembly GCA_963783295.1. GTDB lineage: Bacteria > Chloroflexota > Anaerolineae > Anaerolineales > Villigracilaceae > Fen-1038. Next base: position 117,467 of record CAWAMX010000014.1, read on the forward strand.
TAACTATCAAATGTTAATGTTCTCACATTTTCGATTTGAATCTTTTCATTTTGAACCTTGGAATGTGATAGCCTGCGAAGAGAATTATACGCGCCAAATTTGCTTTCACTTAGTACATTCATTTTGGAAAAACCGTTGTTATTGCTAAGCGCTAATTGATTCAAAAATATATTTCTGCATTTATTTATATTTATATTTTCACACAAATGTAAAAATTCTCTTTGGCTGGGCTCAAAGGAATATACTTTCCCGTTTTTTCCAACCAATTCAGAAAAAATAAGCGTAAAGAATCCAATATTGGCACCAACATCTACTACGGTGTCGCCATAACTTATATATTTAGTGATAAATAAGACGGTTTCTTTTTCGAAATTCCCCAAAAAGATAAATTTAGATACGCTATCATCTCTAGGATCTAATTTTATTTTTTGATTATTTTCAGCAAGAGTATACAAAAAGGATTCTGCTTTAATTCCTTCTAAAAAATCCCAAAGATACATCTTGATTTTTCCTGTCAGCCATGGATGCTTCTTTGCAAACTTTTTAATCATTTGAAAGAATTCTCCATTCCAATCCAGGCATTATAAGGCCAGGCCTATGATCGGCATAATTCTTGTTGACACCAGAGATATGGTTAAAAGATATTCTGAATCTCAAATCATTATCTGATATCCATTTGACATTATGAATACCAATCCTCGGTATAAGGTAATAATCGGTTGCCATAAAAAAATCTGGAGGGATTATACATCTTGAACAATAAAAGCCTTTTTCTCTTTGAGGTGGAATAATTAAATCATCATCAAAAGATCGAAAAATCACAACGCCGTCACGAGATAGAATATCAAAACCGATTCTTAATCCGGTCTGGATTGAATTTTTAATTTCATATTTGTATTCTATAGTCAAGGGTCGGTCGGTTGTGTAAGCATGGTCATTCTCATCCCGTTGATATATATTAAGATTGAATAAACGTATTTCATCAGATTCTAAAAAGTAATCCCAAGCGTTCTTTTCGGAATCAGAGTTCAGGTAATTAGAAACTACTCCTGCAATATCACCCCTTTTTCTAATTCCCCCTTTGCTTATCAGTAAGCCATTTAAACACAAATTAGTTATCGCCGCCATATTATGACTTACAAACAACACCGTCCTGCCTTCCTTCGCCACTTCCCCCATCTTTCCCAAACACTTCTTCTGAAATTCCGCATCACCTACAGCTAGCACTTCATCCACCACCAAAATCTCGGGATCCAAGTGCGCGGCAACTGCAAATGCCAGGCGTACGTACATGCCGCTGGAGTAACGCTTGACGGGCGTATCAATGAACTTCTCCACTTCGGCAAAATCTACGATCTCATCGAACTTGCGATCAATCTCTTGGCGGCTCATGCCCAAGATCGCGCCATTAAGATAGATGTTCTCACGCCCAGTTAATTCGGGATGAAAGCCGGTGCCCACCTCAAGCAGGCTGGCAACGCGGCCTTTGACTTTGATCCTGCCATAGGTTGGCGCAGTGACGCGTGAGAGGATCTTGAGAAGTGTGCTCTTGCCGGCACCATTGCGGCCAATGATACCCAAGACTTCGCCTTGTTCGACGGTAAAAGAAATATCCCGCAAAGCCCATAATTCATCACTATGGCAGTTGCCACGATCGGTCTCGCCAATTCGTAATAAGGGGTTTGGCTTGCCGCGCATTTTGGCCCACCAGACGTTGAGGTCGCGGCTTAGAGTGCCGGTTCCAATCTGGCCGAGACGATAGGTTTTAGAGAGATGTTCAACAGAAATAACGGCGCTCATACCGTATCCATGAAAGTCTGTTCGACGCGGTTGAAGATCACACTGCCTAGAAAGACCACGACCAGCATGAACCCGAAACTGTATAACAAATTACCGGCATTTGCATCGCCCACGCCGAGGAAGGCATAGCGAAAGGTTTCGATGATAGAAGTCATTGGATTCACAAGAATGATCCATTGAAAGCGAGCGGGGACGGATGATATCGGATAAATGACCGGCGTGGCATACATCAATAATTGCACACTAAACTGAACCAGGAAACGTAGGTCGCGATACTTGGTGGTGAGCGAGGAGATAATGATTCCAAAGCCCAGCCCCAACCCGGCCATCATCAAAAGAAGAACCGGCGAAAACAGAATCCAGCTCCAGTTGGGATGCACCGGTGAACCACGGAGAATGAAGTAAACCACAAAAAGCAGGAACAAGGCGAACTGAATTAGAAAAGTAATCAGACTGGAGATCAGGATGGAGAAGGGCACAGCGAGGCGCGGGAAGTAGACTTTGCCGAATAATTGAGAATTGTTGATAAAAGTATCCGAAGTCTTGGTAAAGCAATCTGCGAAGTAGGACCAGACGACGGTGCCCGACATATAAAAGAGGAATTGCGGCAGGCCGTCGGTTGGAAGTTTTGCAAAATTACCAAAGATGACCGTGAAGATGATAGTCGTCAAAAGCGGCTGGATCAGAAACCAGAGCGGGCCGAGGACGGTTTGTTTATAGGCCGCTACAAAGTCACGTCGTACAAAGAGCATGACCAAGTCGCGATACTGCCATAATTCGCTCAGGCGCAAATCAAGCAAGCTTCGCTGAGGCTCAATGATCATTGACCAATCCCGGTCATTGGTAATCATCTTGATTTTCTGCTCAACTGCTGCATCCATTTTTAAATATTTCTCCGGCTGAATTTTTGAACTGTGAAACGGCCCTGATGACTTCCGAGCATCCGCCCTTCTGACATCGTCAGACGGGAAATAGCGATATGACATGCAAGGCGAGACGAACTACCGACTGAGTCCGACTTGCGATTTCTTCGGCTGAATCAGCCCGGCGGGCAATACCAGCGGTACCTGCTGCCTGCTCAATAACTTCAATAACACACGCACACGCTCACTGCCGGGCAGTCGAGCGTCGAAGATCGCTTCATAGCCGGCGAACGGCCCAGCCTCGATCTGAACGACCTCGCCATGTCTCAGGCTGTCAAAAAGTTCACCACCGGCGGCATTGATCTGTTCCACACGATGCTGAAGGATATGGATCAACTCTTCCGGAATCGGTGAAGGCTGCAAGTCAAAACAAACCGGGCCAGTCGAAAAAGGCATCCAAGCCAGGGCAGAAAAGCCGACCGTCAATAGGTCAACTCGCACAAACAGATAGCCGGGAAAATATGGCCGCCTCTTGCGCGCCCGTGGATTGACCGGCTGGACCCGAATCTGAGGATAGAAGACCTCGTACCCGCGGGAACAAAGCTCCTGCCATAGATTCTCTTCCTTGTTAGGCTTGCTGTGTAATGCATACCACTGCATTTCCATCTTCAATGCTCCGTCAAGATTCGTCAAAGTATTCTCGGGTGCCAATCAAATTGTGCTTCTAAGCGGTTTTTATATAGGGTGCCCTGGACGATCTGTGTTTCGGGGAGCCTTATAACTTTCGACTTTGTTAATAAATCGCAACTCGCCGTGCTGGACAATGAGATGCAACTCGCCGTAATCTCCGAGCGAGTCCAACATCTCGTCAATTCGATGAACCTGCTCCATGTCAAGCATCCTTAACTTCTTGCTACTTAAGGATTGATCTTTATGTTTCGGTGAAATTGACCCGTTCATGACCGATCTCCTATGTTAGGAAATAAAACGCCGGCTTCCGGGATTCTTTCGCCCTTGTCAAAGCCAGAACAACTTAACCAAGTTGCCGTTGCCGCAGAGTAAGTCGGGTTTCAAGCGCCGGCTGCCGCGACAGGTCTTATGAAGAATGTCTTTCTAGTAACAATTGATCTCCTACTAGAAAGGTTTTTGTTTTTGAATCTGGTTGGATTATATGAATTTCAAATTGGAATGAAAACCCAAGAAAGTGGATATTCCCATTTTCATTATGACCAGAGAAGAGCCATCCTTATGGTCATTAATAGGTGGTCAAATTGTCAATGCTGACCGCCCCAAAAAGAGTTTATAAGGGCATTACGAGATTTTGGTTTAGATCATTATGCAGTACTTTGTATAAGCGATGGACAAACTTCCTGATTGTATTCCCGCCATTATGTAACTTGTTTGAAAGAAATTTATGCTGGTCTCAATTCGCTGCCGTTCGAAGTTCAATTTACGAGAACATTACGACCTCCCTAATTTTTAGCATTGGGAGGTCGTATTATTCGGAATAAATATTGTTCTACTAACTTAGCGTTATCTTCTGTCGAGCTTGTGCTTGCTGAAAAAAATAGATGCTTTAGTCTACTTTCCACGCATGGCGGAATTTATATCCGTAAATCTGATTTATACCTCACCCTTCAACTTGTCGTGACTATGTAGACTCAGACCTGGCAAGCTTTGCAACATCTTCATGTTAGAGACAAAAAGCTATACACGTTTCAGTTGATCTTACAAGGGTCAAAAGACCATTTGCGAATTTGTTCTTCGCCCAAGACGACGAGGTGTCGCGGATCGCATGAGAGAGCTGGGTAACCTTTGACGGCTTGTCGGGTTTGCCTTTCAAACGAAGGAATTTGTTTTAAAACCTCACATTCCTCTGTTATACGTCCCAAAGGTCGGCGTAATCTATTCCAAATGGTTGCAAAATTGTGTTTGGAATTCGGACAAAGCAGAATAAGTAACGTGAATGGTTAAGAGATTCTACATTGGGGAGGTCAGCTTTGCATTTGTGTCTTTTGACATTATTCCACTCAAAGTTCTATTGACGGATTGTTGTGCCGAATGTAGACTTGGTTTGTCTAAATTGGAGCGCGGAATATGGCAAAGAAAACAGTAGCAGCAAAAAAGAAAACCAATAAGAAATCACTGGAGAAAAAAGCGTATCGCGTTGATTCGCCGAAGGGGAAATCGAAGGCGTGGACAAAACAGACAAAAACCATTTCTACATCTCAGACTCCAAAAGTGGCCGGCGAAAAATTGGCAGGGAAGCGAATTTTTCGTTCAGACGCGAATGCGCGCTTGGCATTCCTTGAAGAAGAATTGAATCAACATAACGCTGAGCTTGTGATCATTAACGGCATTCAACAGGGATTGGTTTCCAAGTTGGAACTGCAAGCCATCGTTGATCTAGTTGGTGACAAACTGCGCCAAGTGCTAAAGACCGATGAAATCGGAATTCGCCTTTATGATGAGCAGGCCGACACTGTTCATTATCTCTATGAGTTCGAGCATGGCGACCGTCTTACCATTCCGCCGATGAAGCCTAGCGCGATGTTTAGGAAGATGAAGAAAGACCATTTGCCTGTATTTGGAAAAACCTTGGAAATTAGTAATCACTATGATTTGGTTAATGTGCCTGGGACGGAGATATCTAAATCTCTGGCGAATGTTCCGATCATTTCAAGGGATAAAGTGATCGGCGGAATCTCGGTCGAAAATTACGAGCGCGAGGACGCCTTCAACAAATCGAATATTCGTCTGATGCAGACCATCGCGGCATCAATGGGAGTTGCTTTGGAGAACGCGCGGCTCTTCGATGAGACTCAACGATTGCTCAAGGAGACTGAACAGCGCAATGCGGAACTTGCCATTATCAACAGCATACAGAGTGCGTTGGCGGCTAAACTTGACATTCAAGCAATTTACAATGCGGTCGGTGACAAGATCAGCGGGATTTTTCCAAAAGCCGATGTAGGCATTCGTATTTACGACCCCAATGCGAATCTGATACATTTTCCTTATGCAGTTGAACGAGGCAAGCGGATTCAAATTGATCCGATTGTTCGCAGTGAGGCCGGGATTACAAATCATGTATTAAAGACTCGTCAGCCTTTGTTGATGAACGAAAATGCAGAAGAAGAGTCGGCAAAGTATGGGAGCTATACAATACCGGGAACTGAGTCTGAAAAATCAGCGTTATATGTTCCGCTGGTTTTAGGCGATCAGGCCAAAGGTTTGATTAATTTGCTTGATCTTGACAGGGAAAACGCGTTCAGCGAATCGGATCTGCGCTTATTGACAACGATTGCCAACTCTATGAGCGTTGCGCTGGAAAACGCGCTTCTCCTCGATGAAACCCAGCGTCTCTTCAAAGCCGAACAGGAACGGGTCAACGAATTACAGATCATCAATAGCATCCAGCAGGGACTTGCTTCTGAGTTGGACTTCCAAGCTATTGTGGATCTGGTTGGCGACAAATTGCGCGAAGTGTTCAAAATGAAAGACCTATGCATTCGCTGGTACGATGAAAAAGCCAATCTGATTCACTATCTTTATGAATACGAACACGGTGAGAGACTAAACATACAATCCATACCGCCGCGACCTGGGGGAATATTTGAAACGATGACCAAAACACACCAGCCCGTGATTTGGAACACACTGGAAGAAGGGAACGCATTATCGTCCGCCCTCCCAGGAACGGATGAAAGTAAATCTGGTGCTTCCATACCGATCATCAGCAGTGATCGCGTACTGGGTTTGATAGAAATTGAAAACTTCGAGCACGAAAACGCTTTTGGCGAATCCGAACTGCGTTTGCTGACCACCATCGCCGCCTCGCTGGGAACGGCGTTGGAGAATGCGCGTCTCTTCGATGAGACTCAACGTCTCTTCAAAGCCGAGCAGGAACGGGTCAACGAATTACAGATCATCAACAGCATCCAGCAGGGGCTCGCTGCCGAGTTGGACTTCCAAGCCATTGTGCATCTCGTCGGTGATAAACTGCGTGAAGTGTTCAATACACCCAACCTCGGCATCAATTGGTATGATGAAAAAGCTAATCTAGTTCATTACCTCTATAACTATGAACACGGCGAACGCCTCAATATTCCTTCGCATCCTCCGAGGTCAAACGGTATATTGGAAAGGATTCTAAAAGACCGACAACCGGTCGTTTGGAATACCACAGAAGAAGGCAATGCGATTTCGCCCGCAATTGCTGGCACAGATGAGAGTAAATCTGGTGTTTCCATCCCAATTATCAGCAGTGACCGCGTGCTTGGCATTGTTCAACTTGAAAATTACGAGCGCGAACATGCCTACGGCGAATCGGAACTGCGCTTGCTATCCACCGTCGCCGCCTCGTTGGGGACCGCACTCGAGAACGCGCGTCTCTTCGATGAGACTCAGCGTCTGCTCAAAGAGACCGAAGAACGCAACGCCGAACTCGCGATTATCAATAGTGTGCAGGAGGGATTGGTTGCGAAGATGGATATTCAAGGCATCTATGATCTTGTTGGAGATAAGATCCGTGAGATCTTTAACGCTCAAGCCATCATGTTAGTAAGCATTGACACCAGCTCCCAAACATCTTTCATTAGTTACGGCTGGGAAAAAGGTCAACGCTTCTATGATAACTCTGCTGTCGATAATCCCGGTCTCCATACTGAGTTTGAAAGGAGATTCGTAAACGCTCCGCAAGTGATATTAATCAATCAGGATGCTGAACATAAGATGAATGATCTCGGCCTGCAAATTGTTCCCGGCACAGCAACTTCCAAATCTCTCCTGTTCGTTCCATTGCTTGTGGGAAATACTTTGAAAGGTTATATCAGTCTGCAAAACGTTGACCGTGAGAATGCCTTCGACGATTCGGATGTGCGCCTGCTGCAAACCCTCGCCAATAGCATGAGTGTGGCGCTGGAAAATGCCCGTCTCTTCGATGAGACCCAGCGTTTGCTGAAAGAGACTGAGCAACGCGCGGCAGAGCTTTCCATCATCAATAGCGTGCAAGAAGGGCTTGCATCGAAATTGGATATGCAGGCTATCTATGATTTGGTTGGCAACAAGGTTTGCGAGATCTTCAGTTTGCAAACTTGCTTTATTATGCTCTATGATAAAGAGAAAGAGACCGAGTATTATCCTTTCATTGTAGAGGATGGTATTCGGCTAAAGCAGGAACCGATTCCGCATGACGATAATGGCTTTGGTCCGCTCGTGATGCGGACTCGCCAGCCGGTCATGATCAATGAAAAGATGCTGGAGCGATCTGAGGAAGTCGGCTCTTATACCATCGGTGGCGGAACTGAACCCAAGTCTGCCCTTTATGTTCCGCTCCTGATCGGTAATCAGGCAAAAGGTGTCATCTCTGTTCAAAACACTCAACGTGAACATGCCTTCACTGATTCGGATTTACGATTATTAAATACGCTTGCCTCAAGCATGAGCGTGGCTTTGGAAAGCGCCCGCCTCTTCGCTGAGACCGAACAACGCGCCACCGAACTTCAAATCATCAATAGTGTACAGGCTGATCTCTCTGCCAACCTCGAAATGCAGTCCATGTACCGGTTGGTGGGCGAAAAATTGCGTGAGGCGTTTGATGCTCAGGTGGTGACGCTGATTGACTATGATCCACAGAAAAATCGTTGCTATTGGCGTTATGCTGTTGAAAAAGGGGAGAGCCTGAATGTTGAGCCGTCGCCTCCTGCTGGATTTTCAAAATATATCATCGAAACCCGCCAGATGATTCTCGTCAATGAAAAACTTGACGAACGGCGGCGTGAACTAGGCGGCGCCGTGGCGGCTGGCAGTCCGGCGAAATCCTATATTGGCGTTCCACTCTTAATCAATAATCAAGTGCGCGGCCTAATCTCACTGCAAAATGTCGATCGCGAAAATGCCTTCTCTGATTCCGATGTGCGCCTGCTGACCACGCTTGCCAATTCGATGAGTGTTGCCCTTGAAAATGCGCGCTTATTTGACGAAACCCAGCGCCGCGCGACCGAACTGGCCACGATCAACACCGTCAGTTCCGCACTGGCGAGCGAATTGGATATTGATCCGTTGATCCAGTTGGTGGGCGAACAGACTCGCTCTACCTTCAAAGCGGATATCGTATATGTTGCCCTCTTGAATGAAACCACCAATACGATTGAGTTTCCCTATACTTACGGCGAACAACTGATGCCCATGCATTATGGGGAAGGACTTACGAGCAAGATCATCCAGACTCGCAAGCCGTTATTGCTCAACAGTGATATTGATAATCAGATCAAACAGATTGGCGCCACGATCGTCGGCAAAGATTCGCTCTCGTACCTCGGTGTCCCTATTATGGTAGGTGGCAAAGCTGTCGGTGTTGTCAGCGTGCAAAGCATAACCCAGGAAGGCATCTTCACCGAAAGCGACGAGCACCTGCTTACTATCATCGCCTCGAATGTCGGAACCGCTTTGCAGAATGCTCAACTATATAAGGATGCACAGGAATCCCGCACGGCCGCCGAACAAGCCAACGAGGCCAAGAGTTCCTTCCTCGCCACCATGAGTCATGAGATTCGCACGCCGATGAACGCGGTGATCGGTATGAGCGGACTGTTGCTTGATACGCAACTCAATCATGAACAGCGTGATTATGCCGAGACGATTCGCAATTCCGGCGATTCGCTTCTCAACATCATCAACGATATTTTGGATTTCAGCAAAATTGAAGCGGGACGCATGGATATCGAATCGCAACCGTTCGATCTGCGCGATTGCGTCGAATCGGCCCTGGACCTCGTGACGGCGCGGTCCATCGAAAAAGGACTCGATACCGCTTACATCTTTGAAGGCGATGTGCCATCTGCAATTCAAAGTGATGAAACCCGTTTGCGCCAAATCATCCTTAACTTATTGAGTAACGCCGTTAAGTTCACGGATAAAGGCGAAGTTGTTCTCACGGTCACATCAAAATCAATTTCAAAGGGTAAAATTGAACTGACATTCTCGGTTCGCGATACTGGCATTGGACTTTCAAAGGAAGGCATGGGTCGACTTTTCCAATCCTTCTCACAAGCCAACTCGTCCACGACCAGAAAATATGGCGGCACGGGTTTGGGACTCGCCATCAGTAAACGCCTCGCGGAAATGATGGGCGGAACGATGTGGGCGGAAAGCGAAGGACTTGGCAAAGGTTCCACCTTCACCTTTACGATTGCCGTACCGGTTGCTGAATTGCCTGAGCCAAAGCGACGCGAGTTTAACGGAGTTCAACCTCAATTGAGTCAGAAGCGGATTCTCGTCGTAGACGATAATGCAACCAATCGCCGCATTCTGAATACACAAACCGCAAAATGGGGCATGATCTCGCGTGATACTGAATTTCCGCGCGAAGCTTTGCAATGGCTTCAAAGCGGCGAGACATTCGATGTGGTCATTCTCGATATGCACATGCCTGAGATGGACGGCGTGCAACTGGCAAAGGAGATTCGCAAATTCAATTTATCCGTACAGTTGATCTTGTTCAGTTCATTAGGACGTCGCGAAGTGGGAGAAGATGTAAATCTTTTCACGGCCTATCTTACGAAGCCGATTAAACAATCGCAGCTGTTTGATACGCTGGCCGGACTCTTTGCCGAGGTTGTAGGGCAGGAAACCCGCGAAGCGCGCTCCGCTCCCGAGCGCCTCAAACTCGACCCCGAACTTGGTGCGCGGTATCCGTTGAAGATTCTTCTCGCAGAAGACAATGCCGTTAATCAAAAACTTGCGCTTCGTATTTTAGAGCAGATGAGCTATCGCGCCGATGTTGCATCGAATGGCATCGAGGCAATCGAATCGATTGAGCGCCAGGAATATGATGTGATTCTGATGGATGTGCAGATGCCGGAAATGGATGGCTTGGAGGCGACGCGGCAAATCGTTACGAGATGGCCCGCACATCATCCGCATATTATTGGGTTGACTGCCAATGCGATGCAAGGTGACCGTGAAATGTGCATCGCGGCAGGCATGAATGATTACATTACCAAACCTATCCGCATTGATGAATTGGTCGGCGCGCTGGTGAAGGTGAAAAAATAAAATAGGATGGCTTTACGCTTTGCGTCCGTAATGATACACAAGAGGAGATTTTATGACATCCATGATTGATATGAGTGCATTTGAAACATTGAAACAGATGGCTGGCGCGGATTTTATTGGCGAACTTATTGATACTTTTCTGGACGATGCGCCGCAGCTAATAGTTCAATTGTATTCTGCGCTCGCAGCAAATGATGCAGAGTCGTTTCGGCGTGCGGCGCATTCATTGAAATCGAACGCGGCTTCCTTCGGTGCGAATTATTTATCTGGCCTCGCGAAGGAATTGGAAATGCTCGGGCGCGAGAATAAGCTCAATGAAGTCGGCGGCAAACTCAAAGCGTTGGAAGAAGCGTATCAGGTCGCCGCGCAAGAATTAAAGGGAATGGCATTATGAATTCCATGCATGAGCCGGGACGCATTCTTGTCGTAGATGACAACAAAGTCAATCGACTTCTGCTGACTCATAGCTTGGAGCAACAAGGTCATTTGATTGAAACGGCTGAAAACGGCAAGCAGGCATTGGAGAAATTACAATTGGGAAATTTCGATTTGGTTTTGTTGGACATCGAGATGCCGGAGATGAACGGCTATCAAACGCTCGAAGCTTGTATGCAGGAAACATCTTTGCGCGATATGCCGATCATCATGACCTCATCGCTCGATGAACTCGATAGCGTGATCAAATGTGTTGAGATGGGCGCGGAAGATTATCTGGTCAAGCCACTCAACCCGACTTTGTTACAGGCGCGTGTGACCGCCAGCCTGGAAAAGAAACGGTTGCGCGATCAACAAAGAAAATTATTCCGCACATTTGCAACCGATCAGGTGGCGGATCAACTTTTGCGCGACGGCTTTTCGCTCGGCGGAAAATACGTGAATGCGTCCGTGATGTTTGCAGATATTCGTTCCTTTACAAGTCTTTCTGAAACGCGCGATGCCACGGAGATCATCGAATTGCTCAACAACTATTTTGCATTGATGTTCGATGCAATCAGCGGCCATGGCGGAACCGTAAATCAAATCGAAGGCGACGGATTGATGGCCGTTTTCGGAACACCGATTCGTCATGAGGACCACTGCGAGCAGGCTGTGCGTGCCGCCCTGGAAATGTTGGAATTGCTGGATGGTTTCAATCAAGAACAAGTCGCGTTGAACAAACCGCAAATCAAGGTTGGAATCGGAATTGCATCCGGACGCATGATTTCGGGCTACACCGGGACACAGCATCACGCGACCTTCACTTGCGTTGGTGATACGGTCAATCTCGCGGCGCGTATCGAGGACCATACCAAGATCGCCGCGCATCCAATCCTCATTGATAGAAACACAAGAGATAAATTATCGGAAAGAATTAGAATTGAGGCATTAGGCCCTGTACTTTTTAAAGGCAAGAGTTTTCCCGTTGAAATCTTTGCCGTGAAGCCTGTTTAATTTCTGCACCTGTACAAAAATTGTAGGGGAGAATCAAGATGGGGCCACCCTTGACGATTCGTGCTTCAATGACAAAGGCCAATTCACTTGTTTCGAGTTTTTCAGCAGACATTGTATATCGCCTGAAGGACGAGGTCTCCTATCGGGCCCGCACCAAAGCTTGCCACGTGGTCAGTAAGTCTAAGCCGCGCTCGTTCGACCCCATGAACGACACATGATAGAGGTTCTACGAAGGCACTTTGGTCAAAACGGAAAATCTTCGGTACTGAAGACAGATTTTTCGGGGAGGGTTACATACTGTTCCATACTGCCAGGCAAAGTTACCCCGATCGCCTGCCAAAAATTCCCTAATTGCGAGCTGTTTCTCATAAATTAGTTGACTCCTGCAACAAAGGTATATATAATGACTGTGATCCTTGGGAGCGCTCCTAGTTTTATTTGGAATTAAACAAAAAACTACAAATAAACCTAAAAATATCTAATTTTCTATGCGTTCTTGTTGAGAGCGGTACCAATTTTCAGGAAAAACAGATGTCGGATCTGACCCTAGAAGATATAGCAAAACAGGCGGGAGTTTCTCGTTCAACTGTTTCACGCGTCCTGAATGATCAACCAAATGTACGGAAAGATGTCAGGGAACGCGTACAGATTGTAATAGAAAGCACAGGCTTCCACCCGCACGCTGCCGCACGTACCCTGGCTTCACAACGCTCCTGGATAATTGGCTTGGTTATTCCTCATAGTGTCTCCTTCATTTTCACCGATCCTTATTCCTCTCATTTAACTAAGGGAATTGCACAGGCCTGCAATCAGCATAATTACACGCTGGCTTTATTCTTGGTGGATACGAAGGAAGATGAAAGAAAGATCTTCACTAGTATCACACGCAAAGGCCTTTTGGATGGAGTATTGGTTCAATCCGGTCACGATGGCGATCAACAGATCATTGGACATTTGGTCGACGCGAACATGCCGCAGGTGGTAATTGGCCGCCCATTTCGTTCGGATAATGTCAGTTATGTAGATATAGATAATATCAATGCAGCCTTTAATGCTGTCACACATTTAATTCGGTTAGGTTATAAGCGCATAGGGACGGTTACTGGTCCTGAAGGAAGCAGTGCGAGCTTGGATCGCAAAGCAGGTTACATTAAAGCTCTGAATGAACGCGGATTCAGCATTGACGAATCGCTGATCGTTGAGGGGGATTTTACGGAAAGCGGCGGCTATTACGCAATGAAAAAACTGCTATCAGCAAAACCTGAGGCGGTCTTTGTTGCCTCCGATATGATGGCCATGGGCGCAATGCGCGCTATACGGGAGAGTGGGCTTCGCATACCCGACAACATTGCTCTTGTCGGTTTCGACGATCTTCCCTTGGCTGCTCTCTCAGATGTGCCATTGACCACTGTCCGTCAGCACGTCGTTCAGTTTGGGGCTAAAGCATTTGAGATTCTGACTGACTTGATTGAGAACGGCATTGAACCTCCGCGCCACATCATCATGGAAACCGAGCTTGTCATTCGCGAATCGTGTGGTGCTTCCCGTAGGTAAAAATGGAATTATTGGTTCAGCGATCATGCGGATTATTTCTGTGTCAAGTTAGTAAATTGGCATTTGCCAGGAGGTGACCAACAAACAATTAACAAAAAATTGCTTGTCGTCCCAAAATAGCACCCGGAATCCAACCAGGAGACTGGATGCCATCACGAGAAACCCGCACTCCTTACGAGGTTGCGGACTTCTTACTCAGAATACTATATATGATACAAAAGGAGATTGAAGATGAAACGCTTAATTGCTGTTTTATCGATCTTGATTGGGGTTAGCATGTTGCTTGGCGCATGTGCCCCTGCTGCCGCACCAGCTCCTACAGCTGCTCCGGCGGCTACTCAGGCCCCAGCGGCTACCGCCGCCCCTACAGCAGTCCCCGCGACTGCGACCGAGGCGCCAGTGACACCTGGCGGAGCGCTGCCCCGCAATGAGACACTGTATTTCAACGGTCAACAGTGGGGTTCGGTTGTCTGTTGGAATCCGTACTCTTCCAACTGCAATAATGCTATGGCTATCGCCGAGCAGGACAACTCCCGCGTCACCATGTTCGAAACCCCGTACCTGTATGACATGATGGATGGCAAGAGCTATCCTCTGCTGGCTGATGGTCCTTATACATGGAATGCTGCGGGTACCGATATCACTTTCAAGCTCAAGAAGGCCGCCCATTGGAGCGATGGCACCCCGGTCACCGCGGACGATGTTGCTTATACCTGGGCCACGCATGTTAAGTATCAAGACGGTGCCGGCGTTAACTTTGGCGCTTACATCGATACTATTACAGCCGTTGATCCCCAGACGGTTGATGTTAAGGCTAAATTAGACACCAACGGTAAGGTGGTCAATCCTCTGGAAGTGGTTGATTACTTGGACTCCGACTATGTTATCCAGAAAGCTTGGACCCAGACATTGGAAGCTCGCACCGGTAGTGACGCTACCAAGTTGGCGGCTGATCCTGCTATGGACGTCGTTTACTCCGGTCCCTATCACTATTTCTTTGCTGACGATACGAAGGTTGTCATGGTTCGTGATGACAAGTATTGGGGTCAGGATGCCAGCATGTTTGGCAAACTGCCTATTCCAAAGTACCTTGCCCATGTAATCTACAAGGATAATGCTGCCGGTACAACTGCTTTACAGGCTGGCGAGGTGGATGTGAGCCAGCAATTCAACTCCAATGTTCAGGATCTGTGGCTCAAGAATAACCTGCCCATCTCCACCTACCTGCCCGATGCTCCTTATGACATTGGTGCCAGCATCCCAACTGCCTACTACAACATGGCTTCCTATGGTTTGGATCAAGTTGCAGTTCGCAAGGCCATTGCCATGGCTGTTGACTATGACACGATCATTGCCAACGCTATGACCAACCAATCCGCTACCTTCGAACAGGCCCCACGCTCTCTCATGAACCCGACTGCTGGCGAACAGGCTCTCTATGATAGTAGTGATCCTACCATCAAGGCTCTACAGTGGACTGGCAAAGATATCGATGGTGCCAAAGCACTGCTTGATGCAGCTGGCATTAAAGTCGGCCCCGATGGCTGGCGCTACTACAATGGCAAGAAACTTACCTATGTAGCCACCTGCCCGAATGGCTGGTCTGATTGGCAAGCGGCGATTGAACAGGTTGCTGCCGCTGGAAAAGCGATCGGGATTGACATCACTACCAACTACCCCGAATGGTCCGTTTATCAGACCGAGGTCACCAATTGGCCTCTCCCCGCTGGTTTTGACATCTTCATGATGTACAACGACGGCGCTGGCCCAGCCGAGCCTTGGTCACGTACCAACAAGTTGTTGAACTCTCGCTATGCCCAGACCAAAAACAACTGGAACGGCGACTGGGGTGGCTACAAGAATCCGGCCGTCGATGCATTGATCAACGGGATCCCCAGCGAAACCGACCCGGCCAAGATTAAGGCGGACTACACGGCAATCACCAAGATCTACCTGACCGATGTTCCGTCGTTCTCGCTGATGTACCGTCCTCAGTCGTTCCACACTGTGAACGAAACTGTTTGGACAGGCTTCCCTCATCAGGGTGATGGTACCAACCCGCCCGTCCCGCCGCTTGATCTGACTGACGGTTGGGGCATTGCAGGACTCTATAACCTGTCGCTTGTTAAGTAAACTGTAATCAAGTGATAACAGCCATGTTCCGCAAATCGGGGCATGGCTGTTATTGTAAGAAGCAGGTGACAGTCACATTGCGTCGAATCTTTGAAGCTCAGACCCATATCTGGCCTGACCAAGTGACTGCCACCTTATTGGTATAATGCCATTATTCTTACAAGGAGGTGCTGCGTTGAAAGGATACGGAAGATATTTCCTTAACAAGCTGCTTTGGTTCCTGGTCACTTTCTTTTTCGCCTTCTTACTGAATTTCATCCTACCTCGTCTGATGCCGGGAGATCCCGTGGCAGGCATCGTATCAAAGCTTGCCCAAGGCATGAGCAATACGAGCGGCATCCAAAAGATCTATCAGCAATACGCGAACGAGTTTGGGACCAACAAACCCATGCTCGTGCAGTTTTTCCTCTATATAAAGAATGTAGCGCATGGAGATTTTGGTGCATCTTTCAGCCAATATCCCAGGCCGGTTGCAGACATTCTCAAATCTTCCATATGGTGGACGATCTGTCTGCAGTTCCCTGCCATCATCGTTGGCTGGCTGATCGGGAATACACTCGGCGCTTTAGCTGCTTATCTCAAGGGGGGATTTGATAAAGTCATCATGCCCATTAGTATTTTTGTCAGCAATTTCCCAGCATTTGGCATGGCAGTCATTTTGCTGGTTATTTTTGGGGTCGATCTAAAATGGTTTCCAACCTCGGGCGGATATGGGTTTGACCTCATTCCTAACTTCACCTTGACCTTTATGTGGTCCGTGATTGTCCATTACCAACTGCCGTTTTGGTCGATCGTGTTGATTGCCATCGGCGGTCAAGCAATCGGCATGCGCTCGATGTCAATCTATGAACTGAATGCGGATTATGTGAAATACAGCCGATTCATGGGCATCAGGGACCGAACGATCGTCGGCTATGTATTTAGAAATGCGATGCTTCCGCAGGTGACCGGTCTGGCATTATCGATTGGTACCATGGTCGGCGGCGCGCTGGTGGCAGAGATCATCTTTAGTTATCCGGGACTTGGTTTCACGCTCTTGAACGCGGTAGTGGGACAGGATTATCCTCTAATCTCAGCAGCCACTTTGATCATCACAGTGATGGTGCTGAGTGCGAACTTTATCATCGAAATCCTTTACGGCATCATTGACCCACGCATTAGGGCAGCCCAGGCTGATTAAGGATAGATACTGTTATGAAACATACAATTCAACAAGTTTTTCACTCTGGTAAATTTATTGTTGGTTTTTCCATTTTTATGACACTGCTGCTGATTGTAATTGTTTATCCTCTGATCATCAAAGATGCTCCATTGGCGATCATCGCTCAAGGCACTTTCTTCCCACCTGGGGTCTATGTGAGTACTTTTGATAGCATTAATTCCCCTACCACATATACCCTCATGCTGGATAATGCCGCTACCAAACGAATTGAAAGCAAGTTGGATGCTCAACAACGCCTTGACATGCAGACTTGGCTTTTGGCAGATGGGATCCCTGAAAATCAGATCGATATCAACAATACCAAACAACTCGTCGATCAATGGGCTAAGAATTATGACCCCAATAAAAGTTTTCCTGGGATGACCTTTGCCAAGCAAAGATACTATCAAAGGCTCGATGCCTCTCTCAAAGGAATTCTGTCAACCGGGGGGGCAATCATTGCAGCACCCGACCCGCAAACGGGTGCCCTGGAGCAGACAGGAACTGTCAACCAATCTGATTACGTGAATATCAGTCAGGTAGCGAACGTACGGGTGTTACCGCTTGGAACTGATAACTTCGGTAGGGACGTGTTGACGGAGCTGGTATCCGCGACGCGCACATCCCTGGAGATTGGTTTGGTCGCCGGCACTATTGCGACCTTGATAGGTTTGACCTTGGGATTACTGGCGGGGTATATCGGCGGCGTGGCGGATGACATTATTATGTTCATCACAAATCTCTTTACTGTAATCCCGACCTTTGTGTTGTTGATCTTGATTTCTTATAGTATTGGGCAGGAACAACGCGGTGCGGTCACGATCGCCGTGGTGATCGGGTTCACCTCCTGGGTTTGGACTGCCAGGGCCGTGCGGTCGCAAGTGTTTTCTCTGCGTAATCGCGATCATGTCAACCTGTCTAAACTATCTGGGCATTCAGTCATTCACATTATCGTCGCAGATATTCTGCCTTACATCGCTTCTTATGTTGTTATGGCGTTTATCCTGCAGATTTCCTCGGCTATCCTGGCGGAGGCGGGGTTATCAATCCTTGGGTTGGGACCCAGAACTACCGAGGTGCCAACCTTGGGTTTGATGATGAACTGGGCAATGATCTACGAGGCAGAGATTCTGGGAGACTGGTGGGCGTACTTCCCTGTGCTCGTCACCATTGCTCTGATTACCTTCTCGATGAATTTGATGAATACAGGTCTTGACCAGGTATTCAATCCGGCATTGAGGGACTAGGTGATTGAAATGTCAAAAGTAATATTAGAGGTCAAGGAACTGACAACAAAATATATCACCCGGTTTAAGGAAGATGTTTACGCTGTTGATCACGTATCTCTCAAGGTGGAAGAAGGGAAATCGCTGGGAATTGCGGGAGAATCTGGTTGTGGAAAGTCGACGCTCGCCCTCAGCCTGATGGGGTATTACTTCGCTCCACTGCACTATGTGAGTGGTGAGATTATCATCAATGGGCTGAATATTTCCGGAATGAATCCTGATGAAGTTCGTAAATCGATCCTAGGGACGGAAATTGCCTATATTCCCCAAGCCGCGATGAACGCGCTCAACCCTACCCAGAAGATCATCCATTTTATTGAGGATGTTATTAAAGCACATGAACTTTATATTACCAAGAAAGATATTTATGAACGTGCCAGAAAGTTGTTTGAAACCTTGGGGCTTCCAGCGGACGTACTGCAAAAATACCCCGTTGAACTTTCGGGTGGCATGAAACAGCGCACGGTGATTGCAACATCTGTCTTGCTTTTACCAAAAGTATTGATTGCTGATGAGCCTTCGTCCGCGCTCGATGTCACTTCACAGAAAATGGTCATCAAGATGTTGCGGCGGGCGATGGAAAATGGCTTAATCGATTCGATGATCTTTATCACGCATGAGCTCCCCCTCCTGAAAAACGTGACCGATGACATCATGGTCATGTACGCAGGGCAGATCGTGGAGAAGGCTACCGCAGCAGAAGCTGTGTTTGATCCACTTCATCCTTACGCCAAAGGTTTGATGGGCTCGATCATTGTGCCGGAAAAAGGTCTGCGAAATGTCAAACTTTCAACCATCCCTGGGGTGCCGCCTAATCTTAAAAACCCACCTGCTGGCTGCCGGTTTGCTGAACGCTGCAAGTTCGTCCGGCCAGAATGTACTACAGCTTCTGTAAGTCTTCGCGATATAGGTGGCGGCCGCGCTTACCGCTGTATCCTATCGGAAAAAGAACTGAAGGAATCCTATGCAAGGGAGGCTGATAAAAATGCCGATTGAGAAAAAAATATGCCTAAGCGGCTCGGGACTTACCAAGGTATTTGGATTCGGTAGCGAGAAAACCGTCGCCGTTGACCACGTGGATTTTAATTTCTACGAGGGCGAAATCATCTCGATCGTGGGTGAATCGGGAAGCGGAAAAACCACCTTGGCGAAGATGCTTCTCGGATTGATCAGCACCACTGAAGGTGAGATTTACTTTCAGGGAAAGAAACGCGATATCCGCACTCAAAAGAAGAAACAGGAATACTGGAAAAACATTCAGGCGATCTTTCAGGATCCGTTCTCTTCATATAATATATTTAACAAAATCGATTCCGTTCTTTTGGACTGCATTCGCATGCGCGGCGGCGGAAGACTTCCACGCGATAAAAAAGTAGAGATGATGGCCGAAGCTTGCAGCTTTGTCAACCTGAAGTTTGCAGAACTGACCAACAAATATCCTTTTGAGCTTTCCGGCGGACAGATGCAGCGTCTAATGATTGCCCGCATTTTTCTGCTGAAACCCAAGATCCTGCTGGCTGATGAACCCACCTCGATGATCGATGCTTGTTCACGCGGGATGATCCTGGATTATCTAATGAAATTACGCGATGAAACTGGGATGACAACAATTTTCATCACCCATGATATTGGTCTGGCGTACTATGTTTCTGACAGCGTATACATCATGGAGCATGGAAAATTTGTTGAAAGCGGATCTGCCGATGCCGTGATTCTGACTCCCACTCAACCCTACACCCAGCGCTTGATCAATGATGTTCCAAAAATCCATGAAGCATGGGACCTCTCAACTGTATAACACATTCCTCTTAAGTTTGCATTCAAGCGAATAACATACTCTGAATGCTGGACTAGACGGGCCTTTGAACATACTACTCACTGCGAAAGGTTATTCGATATGCTCATTCAATCCCTGAATGACGATTGGCAATTTCGACAGGCAGACTCTTCCGAATGGCTGCCAGCTAAAGTGCCCGGTGGCGTCCACACTGATTTAATGGCGATTGGACGCATCCCGGATCCCTTTGTAGCCGATAATGAGAAGCGCGTCCAGTGGGTTGCTGAGTCCGATTGGGTATACCGGACGAGTTTTTCCTGCACGGACGAGTTACTTGCTGAAGAAAAGGTTTTCCTGGTTTGCGATGGGTTGGACACCTTGGCGACCGTTGTCCTTAACGATCATGAGCTTGGTCACACGGACAACATGTTCCGCCGATATCAATGGGAGATCAAGTCATTATTAAGTGCAAATGGTACTAACGACTTAACGATCACCTTCGTCTCGCCGGTGAAATACGCCGCGGAAAAACAAGCTCTTCGTCCTCTGCCAGGTGTCACCCAAGCGATACCTGGTGGCCCTCACCTGCGCAAGGCTCCGTGTCAATTCGGCTGGGATTGGGGCCCGCAGCTCCCACCGATCGGTATCTGGAAGGATGTCCGCTTAGAGGGTTACAGCGGGGCGCGGCTCGTCGAAGTTCATCTGCGTCAAGACCATACCGGCGGGGAGGTTGCAGTCGAGGCCCGGATCGCCACCCAAAACTGGGGCGAGGCGCGCCTTGCCGCGCTTGTCCGTATCACGGCACCGGATGGCAAGGTCCTTGAGAAAGAAACCGTCATTACTGCTCGCGATGAGGGCTCTGTGAAGGTGCCAATCTCCAAGCCCGAGCTTTGGTGGCCCAATGGGTATGGCAAGCAATCTCTCTATCAAGTGGAAGTTTCTCTCATGCAAAGCGAGGAACCCAAAGGGAGACTGTTGGATCAGCTCACCTACCAAGTGGGTCTGCGCACGATTGAATTGCGCCAGCAGGAGGATCAGTGGGGACGCTCCTTTGTTTTTGTTGTCAACGGCGTTCCAATCTTTATCAAAGGCTCGAACTGGATCCCGGCCGATTCTTTCCCCACTCGGATTTCGGACAAACACCTTGAAGGACTCATCCGCTCGGCGGCTGAGACGCACCAGAATATGCTGCGTGTCTGGGGCGGTGGATTCTATGAGGATGAGCGTTTTTACGATCTTTGTGATCGTTATGGAATCCTTGTCTGGCAAGAGTTTATCTTTTCCTGCAGCATCTACCCGTTGGATGCCCCCGACTTCCTGGAAAATGTTCGCGTGGAGGTGGTTGAGAACGTCCGCCGCCTGCGCCATCGCGCCAGTCTGGCGTTGTGGTGTGGAAACAACGAGATGGAATGGGGCTGGGTGGAATGGAACTGGAATCGTCCTGAGTTGCAGGATTTGAAATCTGCGTATGATAAATTCTTTCACAATATGCTGCCTGCATGGTGTCGAGCTGAAGACCCCGATCATTCTTATTGGCCCAGTTCCCCTTCTTCCAATACTCCATTCGTTGATCCGAATGGTCAGCGTCAAGGAGATGCGCATTATTGGGATGTATGGCACGGACGGAAACCTTTCACTTCTTATCGAAATCAATACCCGCGTTTTATGAGCGAGTTCGGTTTCCAGGCACTCCCGCCACTGGCGACCATCCGTACCTACGCCGACGAAGCCGACTGGAACATGACCTCCTACATCATGGAGATGCACCAGAAAAATGCCAGTGGAAACTCCATCATGGTCGGTCAGATGCTGGACACGTTCCGGTTGCCCAAGGATTTTGCCTCACTGGTTTATCTGAGCTTGGCACTCCAAGCGGAGGGCATCCGTTATGGCGTGGAACACTGGCGACGCTATCCTGATCGCGTGGCCGGGATTCTGTACTGGCAGCTCAACGACTGCTGGCCGGTGGCCTCCTGGTCCAGCCTGGATTTCTTCGGACGTTGGAAGGCGTTGCACTATACCGCACGCCGCTTCTATGCGCCGCTGATGCTTTCCATCGAGGATAAGCCACCTGAGCAGGAAGTTTATGTTACCAATGATTTGCTCGAGCCTTGGGCTGGGACGGTACGCTGGTCGCTGGAGACACTCGCTGGCGAGGTGCTAACCTCGGGACAGGCGCCTGTAATGGCCGCTCCGCAAACTGCGATCCAAGTATGCAAACTGGATTTTTCTGACCGCGTTTCGGATGACAACTCTCGTACGCTGGTTTTCATTGCCGAACTATGGCAAGGGGACCAGTTCGTAGCCCGGCAAACGGCTGGCTTCGCCCCGATCAAGCACTTAATCTTGGCTGACCCGGCCCTGACTGCCGTATTGCGCAACGAACGGGACCAATTGATCATTGATCTGACTTCCCGTTCTCTTGCGCTCTTGGTGGAACTGTCTTTGGCGGGCGCAGACGTTGTCTTTAGCGATAACTACTTTAACCTTCCTGCTGGTCGCACAACCCGGATTTCCTGCCGGCTACCCGATGATTGGACTCTAAGCAAGGCGCAAAAAGCATTTTGCCTTCGCTCCGTCTTCGACTCTTATTCACACGGCGTTGCGGATTAAGTACTTCGAATTGTCAAATTGTGACTTGGCAGATCCGTGACTACTCCCCACGGCTAAAGCCGGGAGCTTCTAAGGATTAGAACGTATGCGATATAGCCCTAGCGCAAATGATATTTCTATCACGTTCAATATTAAAGCACAATTGTTCCATTAATTCTATCTTTTCGCGGTGACGCATCTTATATCCCTACGCATAAATGCAAGGGCTTTACGGTGCGGTTTGGTAAATCAGACTGCCAGAAAGGTGTTAACCATGAACAATATTAATGACCTGATTAAGAAGATGACGCTGGAAGAAAAAGCAGCCCTATGCACTGGGGCCAGTCCTTGGACGACGATGTCGATCGAACGCTTGGGCGTGCCAGAGATGACCGTTTCGGATGGACCGCACGGCGTGCGGCGCGTGGCAGACGTGAACGACTTCATTGCGGGAAGTTTGCCCGCCACCTGCTTTCCGACCGCCTCTTGCTTGGCATCCACCTGGGATACGGATTTGATCCGCGCTATGGGACAGGCACTGGCGGAGGAGTGCATTGCCCTGGAGGTGGATGTAGTCCTTGGCCCAGGAGTAAACATGAAGCGCACTCCATTGGGTGGACGCAATTTCGAGTATTACTCCGAAGACCCTTACCTCGCCGGGCAAATGGCAGCCAGCTTCATCGCCGGCGTGCAAAGCAAAGGCGTGGGCACTTCCCTCAAGCATTACGCCACCAATAACCAGGAGTTCCGACGGATGACCATCAGTGCTGAGGTCGATGAACGTAGCCTGCGGGAGATTTACCTGCCCGCCTTCGAGATCGCTGTTAAAAAAGCCAAGCCTTGGACGGTAATGTGTGCGTACAACAAGCTCAACGGCACATACGGCTCCGAGAATCACAGGTTGCTGGTAGATATTCTTAAAGACGAATGGGGCTTTGAAGGCTTCGTCGTCTCTGATTGGGGTGCCGTACACGAACGGGTGACCTCCTTGAAAGCGGGTTTGGATCTGGAAATGCCTGGGCCGCGAGAGCGGCGGGTAAAATCGGTTGTGGAAGCCGTCCGTTCCAAGTTATTGGATGAATCCATTCTGGATGAGTCGGTACGCCGGATCCTTGGCATTGTCTTCAAAGCTGCCGAGACAACTAAAGGCGGTTCATTTGACACCGTCGCGCATCACGTTTTGGCGCGCCGGATTGCTGCAGAAGGCATGGTTCTGCTCAAGAACAACGGCATTCTTCCTTTGAAGGATCATCGTCGAATCGCCGTTATCGGTCGCGCTGCTCAAGAGGCACACTTCCAAGGTGGAGGCAGCTCGCACATAAACCCGACGCAGGTGGATAACCCGTTTGCAGAATTGCAAAAATTGGCCGGGGATGCCGAATTGACCTATGCCGAGGGGTATCCGCAGGGCACTGACTTTGACCAATCACTCATTGACATGGCCGTTAAAAATGCCCGCTCTGCCGATGTGGCCTTGCTTTATCTTGCCCTGCCAGATTCCAAGGAGTCGGAAGGCTACGACAGGCCTGATCTTGACCTGACTTCACAGCAGGTTGCGTTGATCAAGTCCGTGACCGCCGTCCAGCCTAGGACCGTCGTCATCCTGAATAATGGCGCACCGGTCGTAATGAACGAATGGATAGATGCCACGGCTGCCGTCCTTGAGGCCTGGATGATGGGACAAGCCGGCGGCGGGGCAATTGCCGATGTGCTCTATGGAAAGATCAACCCCTCGGGTAGGCTGGCAGAGACCTTCCCGATTAGGCTTGTAGATACACCCGCCCACATCAACTACCCTGGAGGAAATGACGAGGTGCATTATGGCGAGGGCATCTTCATCGGCTATCGTTATTATGACGCCAAAAAGGTACCGGTTCAGTTTCCCTTTGGTTACGGGTTGAGCTACACCACCTTCACTTACAAGAACTCAAAAGTGTCGGCAGCCTCCTTCAACGATGTGGATGGTTTGACTGTTTCTGTGGAAGTGACAAATACAGGCAAGATGGCCGGCAAGGAAGTGGTTCAGGTGTATGTGCATGATCACAAATCCGGTTTAGTCCGCCCACCCAAGGAGCTCAAGGGCTTCGCCAAGGTCGAGCTCCAACCTGGCGAAACCAAAACAGTGAGTCTGGCGCTCGATTTTCGGTCTTTCGCCTATTTCCACCCCGCTTATAAAAAATGGATTACCGAGTATGGCGAATTCGATATTTTGATTGGTACTTCGGTGAACGATATTCGCTGCACCCAAACCGTTACCCTGCAATCTACCCAAGAGCTACCGAGTCTACTGAATCGCGAATCAACCTTGCGTGATTGGATGGAAGACTCCCGAGGCAGGCGAGTGTTGGAACCGCTTTTTCAGCAAATGATAGCGCAAATGCAGGCGACCTTCGGCGGAGGCCAGGGCGAAGATAATGCTATTGGCATGGAGACTTTGGGCTTTTTGATGGAATTGCCTTTACGGGATATCTTCTACTTCCAAGAGAATGCTCTGCCGATGCCGCCTGAAGATTTGGTGGATGTCCTGCTCGCGCAACTGACTACACCTCACGCCTAAAGGCGGGGCTTTACGGCGATTTTCGGTAAATCAAGATAACCAAGTATAATTACATCACGGGAATTAAACCTAAAGCGTGAATTTGTGCCAATCAAGCAGGCGGTAGATGTTTACTCATTGGGCGATTGGGAGTCACAGGTCGAAGAATACTTTGTTGATCTGCAAACAGGCATTGAAAAATTAAATGCCGCCCTTCGAAATTTAATTTGTGAAAACAATTCGATCTCCCCAACTTCTAGAGGTTGGGGAGATCGAATTAGTCAAATATTGTGTTAAGGACTTGGCGATATATATAGCAAAATATTTATATGCGTTAGTTTACTTTCCATGCAGGGCGGAATTTATACCCGTATATCAGATATTATATACCGCGCGGGACAGCTATTTGTACAGCTATGAAACCTAAAACGCACCCGTTGGGGCGGGACAAATTTCACAGGGGCGATGTAAATGGAAATGTATAAAGGAGAGCAATATGTCCGAGCACATGATTCGAAAGCAAATATATCTGCCCGCCGGCACAATCTGACGCTTAAACGCTTGGCGAAGCAGCGAGGCATAAGCGAAGCAGAGGTAATTCGCCAGGCGTTGGAACGTGAGGCTCAATCCTCTGTGTCACCGATTCAGGGCAGCAGGCAGGCGCTGAATAATATCATCGCCTATGTGCGTTCACTACGGAGGCGGCCCGAGCTCTTGCAAGGCAAGCCTTATGTATTCAACCGAGAACAATTATATGAGGAGCGGCAAAATCGCTGGTCGAAACCTAAAAGCAGTTAATCATGCCATCTATCTTGCTCGATACCAACATTCTGATCTATACGTTCGATCCACACGACGAGGCACGGCAAGAACAGGCAATTGCCATTTTGCTCAAGCTTGAGGCAGAGGAAAAGGGCCGCTTGAGCACACAATGCCTTTCCGAATTCACAGGTGCTGCTCTGTCGAGGTTAGGTCTTTCCGCAGATAAAATCATAGATAAAATCAGCGACTGGCAAAATGCCTTTCCTGTTTTCAATGTGACACCTCAGATTGTTCTCGAAGTCACACGCGGTGTGCGCGATCACAGGCTCTCCTTTTATGATGCCCAAATTTGGGCATGTGCCAGACTTAATCAAGTCCCTGTGATCTTTACGGAAGACTTTCAAAATGGGCAGACTTTGGAAGAGATTCAATTCATAAATCCTTTTGCAGGCAGTTTTGTGATTGATGAATGGTAAACCAAGATGGCATTACCCAAAATCACGGAAAGCATGATCCGCGCTGGGGCAAGCCCGGAAAGTTCTCGGCGCGGCGAGGAATACTATCGAGAAGGTGCGATTTCGAATACCGCAGTACCGATATTGTGCCCCTTCACAATTCTAATCACCTTACTTTTTTCGTTTTTTGATGGCATCTTGATCCATTGAACTATTCGCGCAGCAATCAATGCACTTCATGCCCTTCGAGTTTAGAGATGTAAATCCGCCACGTTGCCTATTGCACTTTCTAAATATATATTCTTTGCTTGATATTAATTTCACGATTAGGAGCAATCTCCTATTGCGACTGGCAATAGTTCACTGTAATATCAGTGTAGAAGTCCGGCAAGATCGATACCCACATTGCTGTAGTGGAGCATCATCAACTTAAGAAGAGCACTCGTATGAAATACAGTTTCGTTTATTAATAGGTTTTTTTATTTGTTCAGCCATAGTTGTTAATGGACGCGGCCCTTCCACATCCCAGCTATGACAAGGAAGGCAATCTTGTTGGTATTGGCGTTTGGCACTCTAATCATCTTTGTGGATCAGCTAAGCAAGTGGGTCGTCACCGCCTCACGTGCTGGCCCCAATCCGCCTTTGCGTCGGGCCGTCCTGCAAATCCGGTTGGTTTCCAACCTGGGGAAAAAACAGAGTCCTCTATCACACCCCATTGTGCTCCTTTTGTTATTCGCTATCATTACCCTCAGTCTAGTTCTGCTTATTCAATTCGGCCTCGCCTATCAAACCCCTTACGCGCAAATTGCTCTCGGCGGCGCTTTGGGAGGCGCAGCCAGCAATTTGCTTGATCGTTTTTGGCACGGGGGGGTCGTTGATTTTGTTGACCTTGGCTTTTGGCCCGTCTTCAATCTTGCGGATGTTGCAATTTGCGTTGGCGCGCTTGTTGCTCTTGTAAATCCACGTTGACTTTGTCAGTCAAGGAGAATTGATGCGTCGTATTCTGTTTGAATTAAACGGAATCAAAATCTACAGTTACCCGGCCATGCTGTATCTGGGCTTGAATTTAGGCATGGTTGCAGAGAACTTCGCCGCAAAAGCCGCCCATCTCGACACGCTAAATATCTTTATTGCCACCCTCCTGCTGCTTATCCCCGCGCTGGTAGGAGCACGTCTGCTGCATGTCGCAACACACTGGCAGGCATACCGGCGCGCGCCAGAGCGAATATGGCGGCAGGCAGAAGGAGGCGCCGCACTGTACGGGGCTGTTCCATTCATGCTCATCGCCTCCGTGCCGCTGCTCAATGCGTTCCGAATTCCGTTTGGCTCCTTCTGGGATGTGGCAACCATCTCCATTCTAGTGGGAATGATCTTTACGCGAATCGGCTGTTTGCTTAACGGTTGCTGCTCGGGGCGGGCATCGAACTCCCTTTTTGCAATGTATCTGCCCAATCACAACGGAGTTTGGCAACGCCGTATCCCCACGCAACTCCTGGAAGCGGGCTGGGGCCTGTTGCTCCTGGTTGCTGTAATTTTCCTCTGGAATGTTTCCCCTTTCCCTGGCGCGATATTTTTGTTCGTGCTGGTTGGTTACTCGCTCGGACGGTTTGCTTTCGAATGGACCCGCCAGGAGCAGGACCGTATAGGAAGGTTAACGGTTCACCAGGCTATCTCGCTCATTCTAGTATTGATCCCTCTCATCCTTTTGGTCAAATTGGACTGAGGGCCAACTACTTTTTTCTTCAAGGAGGCTAATATGATCGACCACTTTATGCTGCTCACACCGCTCGTACTTTTGCCCATCGTGTTGCTCTTCGCCTTTGTGGGTTGTGCCCTACAGACCGGCGGTATACCAGGACCGCAGGTGCCGCAGGTGCAGGCCACTCTCTTATACTCTCCCAATGACCTCACCCTGCAAAATATCACATCATTAAATGTGAACTTTACCCTGCAGGAGAATAACCCACCCGATTTCCCAAATCAAGTCCCTGAATCGGGAGCGGCCCTGCCCCCCTGGCCGGCACAGCCACAGGGCCAGGTCACAAAGAACTGGCCAACTGGAAGCGTGACGGCCTCGGCTTCCTTTGACATGATCTGCAACGTCGCAATGATCGATACTAACATGGTCAACATAATGGTTGTCAACAATAATGCAGAGAAATCCAATATAACCGGCAACAACATCAATGTGACCTTCGAGCTTAAATTCGATATTCCGTCGAACTCATTTACGCTAGCAGTCCTCTAACTGAGGACCAAGAGGTGAAACATGTCCAATCCATTAACCGGTGATTTCGATCTCGTCGCCCAGTTCGGCCTTCCAACCGTGAATCGCATCCTGGGGAGCATTCACCAAAAGGGAAACGCTGTCAACGATGGGGTCACGTTCCTGCATTCCTTTGTTACACACATCCCCCAAAATCCCAGCCCCGGCTTTCCGGTGGGCAAGGGAGGCATCCCGGTCCCCAATCCATCCGCGGTTCAGGGGATTATCGAAGTACAAGTATCAACACCTACCATCACGTTGGTGTCCAATTCCTCAACCCAGGTAACTGCCCACTATGAAATCATGGCGCACTACATTGCAGATGACCTGGCTTCGACCGTGCCGGAATTTGTGCATGGAGAGCTTCAGGTAACTTTTTCAGTGCTCCAGCAGGCGACAGGCGGTAATAACAGCCTCTTGACTATGGATATTCAAGCCGCCAACCTTGAAGTGAATTTCATCCCAGACGCTGGGCTGCCACTCAGTGCGCAGGATCTTGCGATCATCACGGCTGAACTGAAATCGTTTCTTAAAACCGGCTTTGAACCGGTCAATGCCAGCCTGCCGAAGGGGATCGACTTCCTGCGTTTCAAGACCATGCCCGGCGGAACGCCTGCCGCAGCCCTGCTGCTCAGCCTGACCAGCGCCGTTCTCAACCCCAACGCGGCGGATGGCGTGACCAAAACGTTTCTGCAGAGCAACCATGATTTTGCGATCGCCCTCAGTTCGGAATTCATTCTGGGACTGCTTGAGCCAATGAAACAGCAGATCGAGAACATACCGCCTCAAAATCAATCCTCCTGCGTCGGTTCGGCGACTATCTCATCGCCCAAGTTCAGCGCGCAATTGGAGAATACCGGTCTGATCGCGATCCTGGTCACCGCAACCGGACAGTTCAGCAGCTGGCTCTTTGGCACTCATGGCCTGTCCATCAGCATTCAGCAGCACCTCACGTTGACCTTGAATGTTGCCCAACAGACCTTCCTTCTCGCTGCTGACGGCGATCCAACCGTGTCCATCAAGGGTCTACCCGTTTATACCGGGACGGCCCAAGATCAACTGAAAGCGCTGTTCATCCAGCAACGCGATGCCGCCCTCAGTCAGGCGCAGGTCCAGATCAACAACTCCATCCAGAAAAGCCTCGACCTCTCTGGCATCCTGAAATCTGCTTTGAAGATTTCGGCTACGGCAAAATACCAATCGCTTCAGGTCACTGCCGATGGCCTCATCCTGCAAGGCTCCATGACTATGCCCGACCGCCCGGACGCGGACGTCGAGTTCGGATTGTCTTTAGATGGCAATAGCTTCGACGCCTTGAACAGTTGGATCCCCGCCGGGACGATCCAACAATATACTTGGTCATGGTACGTGCCAACGAAGGTCTATCCATTCGGAACCACAAAGACGCTCGTAGATAATCAACGGTTCGTGATGCCGTTCCCGAGTGGCATGCCCCACGATCCCAGTCAGGTTTGCCTCGAGATATTGGGAACGCAGGTTGCCTCTTCAGGCAATGGGACCTATGTAGTCGACGTCGACACCTCGGGTTGCAGCTTCGGTTCATTCGGTCCTTCCATTCCGGTTCTCATTCCCAAGTGGTGGGACAAATTAGCCGTCGGCGTGTTGGGATTGCCCGACCCAGCTTCCCAAGACCCGGCCGCGGCGGTTGGGCTGGTCGCGCATCTCGACGCACAGGCCGCCCCCGATCTGCAGGCCAATGCAGCTGTTCCGACCCTCGTCTATTTTTCAGACGCACAGGTAGCAGAAAGCCTGAACACGCTCTCGAGAACGATCACTGCAATCCGTGAAAAAGAGAGCGCTCTTTCTATGATCCTCATCCTGCCGAGCGGGAGTCTGGAACGTCTGCAGATTCAAGAGCTGGCAGAACTGCGCTCCGTTGCGGCGGAGTCCCGGGTTGCGCTCGCTTTTACCGAGGACTACGAGGGAACTTGGGCGCAATCGCTGCACGTCGAAAAGCTGCCCTCCACCCACCTGCTCAGTCCCATCGGCAAGCTCATCTGGCAGCAGGACGGGACTTTGAATGCCGCCAAGTTGACTGCCGCCCTGGATGCACAGCTGGTGCGCGGCAGCCGACTGACCTGGACGCCGCTGCGCCCATTCCCGGCAGTCGGTGCGCTTGCACCGGATTTTCTTTTCGACCTTGCCGCGGGCGAGAACATCGCCTTACGCCGATTGCAAGGGCAGCGCATCACGCTGAATTTCTGGACAACATGGTCTAGCCCCAGCGTCGAACAGCTGCGCCGCCTGCAACGCCTGCAGGATCAATCCACCCAGGATGAGGGCATCATCCTGGCGGTGAATGACGGTGAGAAACCGGATCAGGCGGCGGAATTCTTCCGCAAAAACGGCTTTACCATGCACTTTGTCCCGGATGAGTACCGGCAAATCGCGCGGCTATATCGCATTCGCTGCTGGCCAACGACGATTTTGATTGATGCCTGGGGAAAAGTAACCAAGACACAATTCGGCCTCAGCTAAAAAGGAGGCGGCTGGTTATAACGTGGTTGTCAAAGTAAGAGCCTCCGTTATTGGAGGCTCTATTTTTGTCCAGATATAATATGTATTTGGTATTAGCAATTGACCCTCGTATGCCAAATGTTTCGAGGGTGTACATGTGAGACTTTCGAAGTTTTTTGGTTACTTATATAGTTCGCCAGTTCGCAAATTTCTAGAAAGCATGAAAAAGCGCGTTACCTTTCATCACTTTTCATTAATGGAATTTGTTCGAATTCCTATTCCCGTTTCTCCGCTACCCGAACCATAGCAATTTGCAGCGCTTGCTCGGCGGGCCGAGTCCCTGCGAGCGCGTGCGGGTCAGTCCGCGCGGCAAGGGAAGGAGTTGTTTCAGAGTTTGTTGGCATAATCATTTGAATGCCGTGATAGGCAAAGAAAGGCATGATCACATGGCGTCAAAGATTACTCGGCTGACTTGCAGACAGGCATTAAATCATAAACGCCGGCCTTCGGAACTTAATTTACGAAAGCAAAACGATCTTCCCAAACTTTAAAGCTTGGAGAGATCTTATTAGTTGAATATTGTATTAAGAACTTGGCGATATATACAGCAATATATCTAAATGTTTCAGTTTACCTTCCACGCAGGACGGAATTTATACCCGTATACCAGATATGTACCGCGCGGGGCAGCTATTTGTGCAGTTGTGAAGCCTAAAACACGCCTGATGGGGAATGCAAATTTTGTAGATGTGATGTATAATGATAATGTATAAAGGAGAGCAATATGTCTGAGCATATGATCCGAAAGCAAATATATCTCCCCCGCCGACACAATCTGACGCTTAAACGCTTGGCAAAGCAGCGAGGCATAAGCGAAGCAGAGGTAATTCGCCAAGCATTGGAACGTGAGGCTCAATTCTCTGTATCACCTATCCAGGGCAGCAAGCAGGCGTTGAATAATATTATCGCTTATGCGCGTTCACTTCGGAGGCGGCCTGAGTTTTTGCAAGGCAAACCTTATGTATTCAACCGAGAACAGTTGTATGAAGAGCGGCAAAATCGCTGGTCCAAATCCAAAAGGGGGTAATCATGCCCTCGATCTTGCTGGATACTAACATTTTGATCTATACGTTCGATCCGCGCGACGAGGCACGGCAAGAAAAAGTCATTGCCATTTTGCTCAAGCTTGAGGCAGAGGAAAAGGGTTGCTTGAGCACACAATGCCTCTCCGAATTCGCAAGTGCTGCTCTGACGAGGTTAGGTCTTTCCGCAGATGAAATCATAGATAAAATCAGCGATTGGCAAAATGCCTTTCCTGCCTTCAATCTAACACCCCAAATTGTTCTGGAAGCCACACGCGGTGTGCGCGATCACAAGCTCTCCTATTATGATGCCCAAATTTGGGCATGTGCCAGACTTAATCAAGTCCCCGTGATCTTTACGGAGGACTTTCAAAATGGGCAAACTTTGGAAGGGATTCGGTTCATAAATCCCTTTGCAGACAATTTTTTGATTGATGAATGGTAAACCAAGATGGCATTACCTAAAATCACAGAGAGCATGATCCGTGCTGGGGCGATGCCAGAAAGCTTTCAACGCGGCGAGGAATACTATCGAGAAGGCGCGATTTCGAATACCACCATTCAGGGTGCTCTAAGGTGTAGATGTTTGCTCATTGGGTGATTGGGAGTCACAGGTCGAAGATTACTTTTCTGACCTCCCAGTAGGCATTGAAACATTAAATGCCACCATTCGAAATTCAATTTACGAAAACAAAACGATCTCCCCAAACTCTAAAGCTTGGAGAGATCGTATTAGTTGAATATTGTATTATGAACCTGGAGATATATACAGCAATATAGCTAAATGTTTCAGTTTACTTTCCACGCAGGACGAAATTTATACTCGTAAATCGGATTTATACCGCACCCTTCAAATTGTAGTGACTATGTAGACCTGGGCAGGGCGGCTTTGCAACATCTTCATAGTATGGACAAAAAGCCATATATTTTTAGTTGACCCTGCACGTGATAAGACATCATTGGCGGATGCGCTTTTCGCCCAAACAAGCAAGACAAAACAGAATTTCCATCCCACGAGCTCAGCTTTCCCATTCGTCCCGAATCAGACAGAAAAATGAGTACAGAAATTTGCCCGTGAAGTCTTTAACAATCCACAGCATCAACGAATGCGCGACATATCTCGAAGGACAATTCTAAATCAGGTGACGGTCACTTTAAAAGTGACCGTCACATATCTGTCAACTTGCTTTCACTTCGCCTTTTTCGCCGCTCGCGTGGGGGAGACCCTTCGCTTCCCATAAGCATAGAGGTCAGGGCAATGTTTTACTGTCAGAGTTCAATCTTGATGAAACTGTCCATCAATTTGGATGGTGACATCATAGTGGTCGTTCGGGTTGTACTTGATCTGGACCTTGTCCCCGGCCCGAGGAATGGACGTGCGCGGGACATTGATTGACACGGCGGCAAAGTACGGCTTGATGCCCTTCGGTCTCACGTCCAACTCGAGGGTAACGAACGGATTACCGTTTTTAGTGACGCCTTTATCATCTACAAATTTGACCTTGGCAGTGACGTCCTTACCGTTCTGGATCAGCCATTGCTGACGCTGCTGGAGGTTCAAGCTGCGCGGATATGGATCCAGACTTTCCAACAATTCAAGGTCCGCCGGGTCCATCTGGTCCTGACCCGGTGCCTGACCACGCAGCTCCTCCGGCACGATCACCGTGCTGCCACAGAACGCACACTTGATTTCCCTTTCTATCCCGCTTGCCGTGAGAGCGGACCCGCATTTTGGACATTCGAAAGTTTTTGCATCAGACATTGCAATTCTCCTTTTATATTACGCGCTAACATTATAAAATACAAACGCACGCGCACATATCTCGAAGGACAATTCTAATTTGTAGGTCACGTTTCGCCTGAATGGCGCCCGGCCACCCCTTCTGCAAGGGGTGCTGAATACTAACAGTCACTTTGCAAACGTGACCTACGGTTTACAATATAAAAAATCCAGGGCAAGATATGCCTGCATAATAGACAAACATTCATTTGTAGAGCCATAGCTCAGAAGTTGTCAGAATGGAATCTGATACTTCACAGGATTTTTATAATCAGCAATGAACGCTCTTGTATTCATTGCTGATTTGAGGTGTCTTTTATGCATTGGATTCAACTCTCCGCTGCGCGCACCAAAGCGCATTGAGCTTTGTTTTTCGGATCAAATCGAACGATGGCCATTTTGCCCACGGCTAATTTGTGAGCGCCTGTGTCCGTGATTGCCTGTTGCGTCTTGGATTGGAAATGCTCGCCGGTCGGTGCGGTTACATCGAATGTCATATCATATACCCAAGCTTTATTGTAGCAACGAATATTCATATTACTGGAACTGATGACAACTGCCTTCGCCTCTATGCCTATTTGACGCAGCTGCATGTAATATTGATCTTTCTTCACCATAGCGACGTGCAAATCCGGACTTAAAGGTTGCCCATCCCCGGTCGTCTCAGTTGGAACTCCTGCCCGCCAATGTGGAGTCGGTGCGATTTTCGCTGTGAACTTACCTGGTACCACGGGCGGGGCATCATCGGCATATGCTATTGTGCTATTCTTCATCCACCACTGACCATAGAACTGTCCATCCACTTGGATGATGAAATCCGTATCATCGTATGGTCGGTACTTGATCTTAAGTTTGGTCCCGGGTTGCGGAAGGGCGGGAAGCGGGGGAACCTTGAACCACGCATGACCTTTGAAATTTCCACCGTCCGCCTTTTTCCCACTTACATTTATGTCATAACCATCTTTTATCCGATCAACCTTGACAGTCGCGTCTGCACCGTGCTGTATTAGCCATTGTATATGTCGAGGACTGCTGGCATCTTCCCCCGAAGCCATTTCTTCCTCATCCGTATCTTGATCTGTATCTTGATCAAGCAGTTCCTCCGGAACGATCACCGTGCTGCCGCAATACGCACATTTGATTTCCTTTTCATCCCCGTCTGGCTCGAGTGCAGATCCGCAACTGGGACATTTAAAAGTTTTCGCATCAGACATTTCATTTCTCCTTTTATATACACGATCCATCATCCTTCAAAAAGCATTGGTACCGAGCCGCTACTCGATGACAAGGGATACTCACCTTTTGTTTTTACATTCTGATACCGAGCGAGTAAAGTCAATTCTCAGCCGAGCCAATGATTTCCACTAGTTTCTTGTGTTTTGGGTCGTAGCGGACGATTAATTCCTTGCCAATCTGATATTTTGTCAGGGATGTATCGCGTATGATGAAAGGAATTTGGGAAGAAAAGTGTTGACCGGTCTTTGCATCCGTAACGTCCAACGTGACATAGTACCTTGATGCTGAATTCATGAGAAATCTCTTATGCAAATCTTCAACCGCGAAATCTTTGCCCTAGCCTCTACGCCGGTTTTGCGTAATCGAAGGTCAATTGCAATCTGTTTCGTGCTCGTGCCAAGCATAAACAGGAATGATGTAATCTGTTGTAAAGAAGTAATAATCCCTTTTGAGTCAACTGCCATCTGATCCAGGCTGGCATCTATCTCTTTCATGTCAGCAGCCATCTGAGCATTGTCTTCGGTCACCCCGTCCTCATCATCCTCATCACGCAGTTCCGCCGGAACGATTACCGTGCTGCCGCAATACGCACACTTGATTTCCTTTTCATCCCCGTCCGGCTCGAGTGCAGATCCGCAACTGGGACATTTGAAAGTTTTCGCATCAGTCATTGCATTTCTCCTTTTATAAAAAAGCAGGCATTTTATCGAAGTATAGACGCCATATACGGCACTACTAACTCACTTCTTTTAGCTTACGCTGGATGGAGACTCCCCACACAAACAATCCTGCTCCCAGAACGATCAGCGGCGTAGGGATGATGAGAACGGCATCGAGGAAACCCGAGGTATCACTGGGGTCTCCCAGCTGAGCGAAGATGAATATAAATAGAATCAGGATACCTACGACCGCGATGATTCCACCAATCACACGCAAGGCCTTTCCGCCTTTGGTCCGCTTTTTCTTGGCAGCATCAATCCGTTTTTGCTCCGGGTCGGCTTCGAATTGTTTCTCAGCTACCTGAACATCTTGGACAGGTGCGGCTACCTCCTCATCCGTCAGGTCGTCATTACTCTCGTCATCGCGCAGCTCCTCCGGCACGATGGCCATAGTGCCGCAGTACGCACACTTGACCTCCTTTGCATTCCCATTGGGTATGAGCGAAGCCCCACAACCGGGACATATGAAAGTTTTCGCTTCAGCCATTTCATTTCTCCTTTTATATACACAATCCATCATCCTTCAAAAAGTATTGGTGATAAGTAGCGGTCAGGCTATGGCCAATTGAAATAAAACTGTCCATCAAGTTGGAAGGCGAAATCCGTGAAGGGATAGGCCGGGTTGTACTTGATCTTGACCATGGTCCCGCGTCGCGGAATGGCAGTGAGCGGGGGAACCGTGGCTCTTGCAAGACCATAGAATCTTGTACCATCCGCCATTTTCCCTTCGAAATGGAGGTCTACTTCCGTCATGTTATGATTTTCGCTCCAATCTTTTATCTCATTGATCTTGGCAGTAGCGTCCCCACCGTGCTGTATCAGCCATGGAAGATGGCTGGGAGCATTACGGTCCAACTCCGCGACCTCCTCGTCCGTCAGGTCGTCATCAGTCTCGTCATCGCGCAGCTCCTCCGGCACGATCACCGTGCTGCCGCAGAACGCACACTTGATTTTCTTTTCATCCCCGCCTGGCTCGAGTGCAGATCCGCAACTAGGACATTTGAAAGTTTTCGCATCAGACATTGTATTTCTGTTGGGATAGTAATTTTTAGTTCTTCCAGTTCTTTGTCTTCTGTTCCTTTAAGTAATCGAAAAATCTTTATTCACTGGCTGCGTCACGCCTGCTTTTCCCCAAACCTGTCACAAATAATCCAACGCCAAGTACTATGAATAAAATTGCGAGAGGGATGAAAATAATCGCCATAATTGCCAAACCCTTGGTTAATGCCGCCGAATTGGCCGGATCGCTCGGATCGTAATATACAGGCACATGCTCACCAACCTGATAGTCACTCGAATCTCCTGTGCAAGCATTGTCTATTGAACCTTGTTTGAACGAAAAAGTCTGGCCCTCTTTGGTTTTAAAGGTGAACTCCGCGCAATAACGATCTTCTTCATTATCATCTTGTTGAGAATAATAATGAGAATGTTCAATCCCTGTGACTACGGCAGTGGCTTGTTCATCGTTCTGCAAGGCGGAATACTTCGCCAAAACCATGCACAAAAACATAATACCGATGATCCCTAAAATAACTCCAGCGATTTTCACAGACACTCTTTTGTCTGCGCAGTGCTCATCTTGGCTTGCAGGTCTTCTTCCGTAAACTTGAAGTAATCCATCAGTTTTTGATCTTGCATGTTAACCTCCATGTAGAATTACTTTTCCTTTGAAATCATATGAACGAGAGTGTTTCGTTTTCATCGCCATCGAAATCGTAGACAGTATGGGCATTGCCTTCCATCAACACTCTCGCAAAATCTTCATCTTGAAACAACGAACAGTGTACTTTGTCTCCACAAAACACGAAATAGGAGAAAGGTCTCAATTGGAGTGAGTTGGGCTTATAAGTCTTCTTCAATTTTTGCCATTGACAGTCAACGCGTGAAGCCTCCCCTATATTCTCGCGTCAATCAAGCAAGGTGTAGATGTTTGCTCGTTGGGTGATTGGGAGTCACAGGTCGAAGATTACTTTTCTGACCTCCCAATAGGCATTGAAACATTAAATGCCACCATTCGAAATTCAATTTACGAAAACAAAACGATCTCCCCAAACTCTAAAGCTTGGAGAGATCGTATTAGGTGAATATTGTATTATGAACTTGGAGATATATACAGCAATATATCTAAATGTTTCAGTTTACTTTCCACGCAGGACGAAATTTATACCCATAAACGATTAGACCGCGTTCATCGCCGTCGTTGCGCATCTTGCGTGTCACCATCTCGACGGGCATGCCAATTTGAACCGGCTGGTCACCGAGGTCCGTCAGTTGTGCGGTGATCATCGGTCCTTCTTCGAGTTTGACAATGGCCACCGTATACGGTGCGTTGGCATCATAACCACTGGGGGCTT
The DNA here is from genome assembly GCA_963783295.1 of uncultured Chloroflexia bacterium. Lineage (GTDB taxonomy): Bacteria > Chloroflexota > Anaerolineae > Anaerolineales > Villigracilaceae > Fen-1038. The sequence continues at coordinate 155,830 of CAWAMX010000014.1, forward strand.
CATAGATTGTGGTGTACGAATAAACTTCACCTTTGCCGCTGAATGTATAGAGTTCCTTCGCCTCATCGCCGCAATTGGGGCAGACATCGCGCGGCGGGAAGATTTTATTACCGCAGTGCGGACATACCTCGCCGACGAGGGAATATCGTTGTTGCTTGAGGCGCCAGTGTCTTGGGATTTCCATTCTCAAATTCCTTTCTTCGTTGCTAATTCTATCCAGCAAGACTCTCAAACCCTATCAGGCTTATAACCTTTCCAAAACATGAGAAATAGCCGTAGAGGCCGGCCCGCCGAGGGATTGGATCAATCCATATTTTGCGTCCGCAATCTGGTTCGCTCCGGCCTTACCTCGTAACTGAGTCGCCGCTTCGACAGCTTGATACACGCCGGTTGCGCCGCCCGGAAAGCCGCGCGCTTTGAGTCCGCCCATAGTGGCGCAAGGAATTTTCCCTTTCAATCCAATGGCTCCGTCCGCTGCGAGTTTCCAGCCTTTGCCTTTGATCGCAAAACCAACTGCTTCGAGTTGTAATGCGGCGTAAATGCTGAACATATCGTGATATTCAAAGAAATTAATTTGATCGAGCGTGATACCCGCTTGTTTCATTGCTTTGCCGGCGGAAAGTTGCGCTGTATCGAAGTACAGCATATCTTTCCGATCATGCAAAGCCAGCGTGTCGGATACAGATGCAGAGCCGGAAATCTTCACGAGCGGATGCGCAAATTTTAACGGGAGTAGTTCGCGGCGAGTTCAGAACGAGGGCGGCTGAGCCGTCGGCGTTGGGTGCAATGTCAAAAATGTTGAGTGGTTCGCTGACCATTTCCGCTTTGGCATAAGTCTCAAACTTAATGGCTTTTTGGAACATCGCAAACTTATTGTTTGCGCCATTCGCGTGCGCAGTCAATGCAAATCCGGCGAAGCCATCACTGGAAACTTGATACTCGTGCATGTAACGCCGCATGAGGAGCGCGGCTTGCGAGGTGGGAGTCATTCCCTGCACTGCTTCAAAATCAGAATCACTGGTTGTAGCGAGGGCCGCGTCAATGTCCGGACCAATCTTGTCAGTGAATTTTTCCACGCCGACCACCAGCGCAATGTCCACCAGGCCGCTGGCAATTGCCAGATAGCCTTGTCTAAAGGCCGCGCCGCCCGATGCGCCCGCGGCTTCAACGGTTATGGCTTCGATGCCGGTAAGTCCTGCATAATCCGCGATGAGCGCTCCGAGATGTGCCTGATTGGAAAGATTCGGCGCGAGCATGTTGCCGATAAATAACGCCTGCGGTTTTAGTCCGCCCGAATCTTTGACTGCATCTTGAATGGCATCAAAGGCCAGATCGCGCAAGCCAATATCCCAAAGTTCGCCGACTTTAGTTTGTCCAATGCCTGCAATAACAACGTCTGTCATTATTTATTTCCAAATAATCTTGATGAATTTCAACTTCTCAATGGTTTGATAGCTCCCGCCGCCTTCATGGCCGTTATACGGATACACCTTGATATCCTTTTCAGCCGCCCAGTGATTGTATGCGGCATAAACTGTCGAAGGCGGGCAGACTTGATCCATGAGGGCCGTAGAGAACAAAGCGGTTGCTTTCGCACGTGCGGCGAAGTTGACGCCATCAAAATAAGATAACGTGTTGAAAACTATATCCAATTTATCGCGATGGATGTGGCAATAGTCTGCGATCTCTTTATATGGATAAGTATCGACTAGTTCTGTCGCGCGGCGATAGTGACAAAGAAAGGGCACATCGGGCATGGCTGCACTAACATGGGGGGCGAGTCCGGCCGCGGCGATGGTGATGCCTCCGCCTTGTGAGCCGCCAGTCACAGCGATTCTTGAAGTATCTACATCGGAATGACTGCGCGCTGCTTCAATTGAGCGGACGGCGTCGATGAACACGCGGCGATAATAGTAATGTTTGGGATCGAGAATCCCATTCGTCATGCTTCCAGGATAATGTGCGTTGCCGCCTTCAGCGTATAGGTCTGGTGTGTCTCCTGGTGACCAACTACTTCCTTGCCCGCGCGTATCCATCACAAAATGTGCATAGCCAGCGCTGGACCATAAGAGCCAGTCAATCGGGAAGCTGCGTCCACCGCCGTAGCCGATGTATTCAACGACGCAAGGTAACTTGCCTTTACGCTGACTTGGCAGAATGAGCCAGCCTTTGACAGGTTGCCCGCCGAAGCCGTTGAATGTGACATCGAAAGTTTCCTGCGCGGTGAGACCGTAATCCGCGCGCTCGAATTTCGCATTGAGCGGATATGTGCGTGCTTCATCCAATGTAGATTTCCAGAATGCGTCGAAGTCTTTGGGTTCTTGGCGCGCAGGACGATAAGATTTGAGTTCATCGAGAGGGAGATCGAAAAATGCCATGCCGCTATCCTATTCTATTAATCCAGCCGATTGCGCTGGAACGGTTTTTATGCATATCGCCATGTTGCAAATCTATTTCCATAACTGGCTCGATTTTGCATTGATCCTTTTCGCACTTTCCCTATAATCATTCAAAAAATACCAGTTAATTCGGACATAATCCTGTTCGCCATTTCGCACTTTTTCCCATTCTTGAAGCGCGCCTTTTGCCAGGTTTTCCCGAACTTTTGCATTCTTCCCGGTCGGAGCTTCGTTGACGATTTTTTGCAAAATGTCAGTATGAAAATTGACCCATTCATTGATTGCCTGTGGAGATTGTAATCGAACTATGGCAATCAGCTTCGAGAGTTCCATTCTTGAAAAATTGATCTGATTGCGGAGTTTATTGATCGTGTCCTGAGCTCGTTTAACTTGTCCAGCGTTTGGCTGGCCGCGATCCAAATAATCGGATTGGCTGCCTGATTCGATTTCAGCGTCTTCGATCTTTTGACGAAGTGTTTCAAGCTGGATGGTTTCCTTAAACATAAATGAAGCTTATTTCATTGCCAGCTTGCCGCGATAGCGGACATAGGTAGCGTAATCAATCTCAGTGCGGCGCGCCACGTATTCTTGAGTCTTGATCGCCAGTCCGGCGCGCGCGGTAACTTTATCCGTGACGAGAATATCGAAGGCGTCAGAGCCCGCTCCCGATCCGAAAGAGACCATGAGGATTCTATCGCCGGGTTTTGCAATATCAAGAGTTGCGGTGAGTCCGATGATCGCCGCGCCGGCATAGGTGTTTCCAATCACGGGCACCAGCAGACCGGGCTGAATCTGTTCCAGCGAAAATCCAAGTTGAGAGGCGACACGTTGCGGGAACTTCGTATTCGGCTGATGAAAGATCGCCCACTTGTAATCCTTTGCAGTTGTACCACTTGCTTCCATCATATGCGTGGCGGCTTCGGTGATGTGTTTAAAGTAGGCAGGTTCACCTGTGAAGCGCAGGCCATGCTCGGGATACCTTTGATATTCGCGCCGCCAGAAGTCAGGCGTATCGGTGACATATGAATACGAGGCGTTGATGATCGCCAGTGATTCTTCCGCGGGGCCGACGATGTACGCGCCGCCGCCCGCGCCCGCGGTATATTCGAGGGCGTCGCCAGGTTTGCCTTGCGCGGTGTCCATGCCAATGGCCATCGCATAATGTCCCATGCCCGAGCCGACCAATCCCATCGCGGCGACCAAGGCTTCGGTGCCAGCTTTGCACGCGAATTCCCAATCGGCAGCTTGCGTGTTGGGGACTGCGCCAATCGCTTCCGCGACCAACGTGGATGTGGGTTTCACCGCATACGGGTGCGACTCCGACCCGACCCATACCGCGCGCAATTCGGTCGGATCAATTTGGGCGCGCTTCATGGCATTGCGCGCGGCTTCGATGGACATCGTGATCACATCTTCATCGAGTCCGGGGACGGCTTTCTCTTTGATGGGAAGTCCGCCTTTGCCGCCGGTCCATATGCGCGCGACTTCTTTGGCAGGTAAACGATAACGCGGCACGTACGCGCCATAGCCAACAATGCCAACAGGCTTGGCGGGTTTGAGGAGGGTGGGAGAATGTTGAAGTTGTGGGGTTGTCATTGATGAACCTTCCTTATGCTTCGGACATATTGTCGTGAACACTAAGATGTTTGTTGATCGTCTGCAAACTATCCTCAGCAACCTTAAAGATTAAAGCAGCAAACTTGTATCCACTTTTTACTATTGCCTAATTTGGCTTGAAGTTCCATTAAGTAATCTTGGGTTTCAAAAGTCAAATTACCAGGTTCTCTTTGAAATTCGCAAATTTGAACAGTTTTTGGCATAGGTCCATCATTGAAAATGACAAAAGGAAACTCTAGTACCATTTTGCCTTTTTAAGGAACCAAAAGCTGCATAACTACGCGGAGCGCTAATATTGAGTTTTCTTACGCACCAATTCATCCACCAAAAACTAAAAATAGTGAAAAGTAAAGCAAGTACGCTGATAGTTAATGCTGGATAATTCATCTTAGTTGTTCCCTCAAAACCTCTTTTGCTCGATCCATTATGGCTTTGGACGATAAATATGTGGCGCAATCCATAGCGCGCCATCATCTTGTGCTGAAGAACCGTTCTCTGGTCGCAAAGCTAGCACGAAGTCCACGCTTTGACCGACGAGTGAACTCAAGTCTGCATCTACTTGGATATCAGGCATGCTTGGGTTGTAGTCCCACTGCATGAACGGACTGTGATATTTTCCCTGTGCGTCGTAATATTCCAAGGCAAATTGCACATTGCATTGTGGATTGAGTGGTCCCGAACAACGCAGCGCACTGCGGAAGCGGTCCCCGGCGTGCACTTTGAAAGTTGGATATCTTAAGAAGAGGGCAGCGGAATATGTACCAGCGTATGTCAAGATAACAGGCGTGTTCGCGGGTAAACCTTGAGACGTGGGATCGATCACCACAGCATAACCGCCCGAATGATCAGCATTTGCGGGCGGGCAAGCCGTGAGATGTTGAGCGCCGTTCATCCATTGCGCATCACACAACAGTGCCACAAAATCAAGAGCGATGGTTCCTAATACTGCGGGTTGAGTCGGTGCGAGAGTTCCGGTTGGAGGAATCGCAGTTGCCATTTGCGGAGTCTGCGATGGTGGAACTGGAAGCACAGTTGATGCTGATGGCGGCGTAGTCAGAAAGCTGCATGCCAAAATAAAGCTGAGGATTATGGGGAGGATCCCAATTTTTTTATACATGGATTCTAAATAGAAAATAATTACTCATCTTTTCATTGATTTTAATATTTCTTCCGCGCGGTCAATTCTTACCACTTTCTCCGCTACCATTTGCGCGGCAACCTTTTCAATCATATCACCGCTCGCACCGGCGGCAATGGCGACCTGCCGGGCGTGCAGAGACATGTGTCCGCGCTGGATGCCTTCCGTGGCTAGTGCGCGCAATGCCGCCATGTTTTGAGCAAGTCCAACTGAGACAATTATTTCTGCCAGTTCGGATGCAGCCCTCACACCCATCAATTTAACCGCGGCTTGCGCGGTGGGATGAACTTTGGTCGCGCCACCGATGATTCCAACCGCCATCGGCATTTCGAGCGTGCCGACGAGATTGCCGTCTTTATCTTTATTCCATGTTGATAATGAAGTATATCTTCCCGAACGCGCCGCATACGCATGTGCGCCCGCTTCGATGGCGCGCCAGTCGTTGCCGGTGGCGATAACGACCGCGTCCACTCCGTTCATGATGCCTTTATTGTGGGTTGCGGCGCGATATGGATCGGACGCCGCAAAAGCATAGGCGGCAATGACGCCGTCACAGACGCGGTCCCCGCTATAGCCTTCGAACCCCAACTCCTTCGATGGGATGACACATCGTACCCGTGCAATACGGCGATCTGCTAGGTTGGAAAGAATGCGCAGATGAACTTTCCCACCGGTAATGGATTCAACTTTTGGAGCGAGTCTTTCGCAAGCAGTGTTGACCGCGTTCGCACCCATCGCATCGCGTACATCATAAATGAGATGCACAACAAGAAAGGCGCCGATGGGGGAATCCTCAATAGTGCGAACTTCGAGATCGCGCGCACCGCCGCCGAATTTTTTCAAGACGGGGTCAATCGAATCGGCTTCAGCAAGAAGTTCTGCTTTGTGTTCGTAGAGTTTAAATTTGGCTTCCTCGAGATTGGTTATATTGATGACCTGCATTTGTCCAATCATCAATGGTTCAGTGGTTGTAGCGACGAATCCGCCTCCTGATCGAGCCAGTTTCGCCATAAACGATGCGCCTGCAACCACCGATGGTTCTTCAATTGCCATCGGGACCAATACATCCCTACCGTTGACCATGAAATTCAGTCCAATACCTAATGGCAAGGCAAATGTGCCAATCGCATTTTCAATCATGTGGTCCGCGGCTTCAGCCGAGAGTCCGTTTGAAAACGGAAGCAGGTTGTCGGGCGTTAATTGCGATGCGTCGGCTAATTTGGCGCGGCGTTCTTCTAATGTTAAATTGTAGAATCCAGAGATGCGGGACGTTGCCATATTTCACCTTTGTAAGCTATATTTTATGGCACACTTCTTCCAAAATCTATCAAATTTTGTGAGATAATTGTTTTGAGGTGTCTTTGAATGCTCCTAACGCGTGAACAGTTACAGGAACGTTTATTTGCGTTGCATCGCGCCAGTTTGGAATTGGTCAAGGATGTGTCCCTTGACCATCTGCTGGAACGCATAGCAACACTGGCGTGCGAACAAGCGGAAGCACGATATGCAGCGCTCGGCGTGCTGGATGATAAGGGGAAACTGGATAAGTTTATTTCGGTTGGAATGACAAAGGAACAGATTGGGCGAATCCAACATCCACCCATGGGCTTGGGGTTGATTGGTTCTATAATGAATGCGGATGAACCTGTGCGTGTGCCGGTCATCTCGGAAGATCCACGTTCGGTTGGATTTCCGGCCAATCATCCAGCCATGACTTCCTTTCTTGGCGTCCCCATCCGCACGAGTGATCGGCAGTTGGGGCAGATTTATCTGACCGATAAAATCGACGGCGAGGGATTTACGACGGATGACGAAAAGATCATCCAAATGCTGGCGGCTTATGCCGCGGCGGCCATCCAAAATGTGCGGCAGTTGGAGCAGATGAAAAAGCACGATGCGGTTCTGACGCGTCGCAGCGAGGACCTTGCTCTAGTCAACGAATTCGCATCAGCCTTGACCTCATCACTGGAACTCGATGAAATATTAAACAAAACCCTAGCAGTAGTGATGGCATACCTGAAAGTTGACGCCGGTGAAATCTTCTTGTTGGAAGAAGACAAGCAGACTTTGCGCATGGTTCTTCATCGCGGACAGGCCGCTGAAGCTTTCTGGACCAGAGATCGATTTAAAATTGGGGAAGGAATCGTCGGCTTAGCAGCGCAATCGGGTCAGCGAAAGATCGTGACAGATTTGGCGGAAGAATCGCACTATTTGCGGCCATCCGTTGTGCAAGCGGGATTTCGTCAGATTGCTTACTTTCCCTTGAAGTCAGCTGAGAACTTGGTGGGCGTAATGGGCGTAGCAACGCGCAATAATGAATCGCTTGAAGAGGAAAGTCTTAAGTTTTTGGATGGCGTGGCAAATTGGGCCGGATTGGCGATTGAAAATGCACGCTTGCATGAAAACGAGCGGCGCCTGGCCGTATTGGAGGAGCGTGATCGCATTGGCATGGATTTGCATGATGGCATTATTCAGTCCATTTATGGCGTTGGGCTTTCACTGGATGCTGCTTTGCACGCACTTGATGAGGATCCTGATTTTGCAAAAGTGCGAATCAAGGAGTCGATAGACGGTTTGAATCAAGCAATCCGCGATATTCGCGCCTATATTTTGGATTTGCGCCCGCGCCAATTGGGAAATGACGGTTTGATGGACGGTTTGAAGCGCTTGGTGACTGAATATAAATCCAATACATTCGCAGAAGTTTCATTGACTGGCCCAAAGGACGAGCTGGATCACCTGCCTCAGACGAATTCGCTGGCGCTATTTCACATTTGCCAGGAGACTTTGGCGAATGCAGCAAAACATTCTGGTGCAAAACGAGTGGACATCACGGTGTGGACTACATTGGACCGCGTGATGATGGAGATTCATGATGACGGAAAAGGTTTTGACTTGGAAAAAATGGCAATGACGATTGGTCATGGATTATCCAATATGCAAACGCGCGCCCGCTCAGTGGGCGGTGAAGTGGATATTACATCTGTCATTGATGATGGTACGACCATTCTTGCATGGGTTCCGCGCCGCGCGCGTCGATGAATTAGGAAACCCTCGATTCTTTAACATTTGAATCACTCAAACCAGATATTCATTCATTGCGAATCAAAGTTTTGTTGCGGTATGTTTTTTTAACAAATGGTTAATCATTATTGTGCATAAAACGTTCATAAAGCCTTCAATGCCCATATATGGGGGTCAAATGGCGTTTCAAGTATGCAGTTGGCTGAAACGTCTGTTCTGAATATAGTTGATCTTTTTATTCTTCGCGCAATGATTCTTTAACGTTGGCTAACCTTAAAAAAGAAATGTTTTTAAGTAATCGTAGGCCAAATGTGTTGTTATATGAAAGACTTTTCTGCTAGAATATAGTCACGCTGAACAAGAGGATGCAAGGCATTTCGCATCTGAGTCCCTGATAGTAAGTTTGATACAACTGTATTTTGTTTTTATCCCACTAAGCCGCGGATTTCCGACGGGTTAGTTCATCGTACCCTAAATTTCCAACTTGAGGATTGATTTATGAACCCAGAACAAGCATGGCAGTCTGTGCTCGGACAATTACAGATGGAAATGCCTAAGGCATCTTTCGATACCTGGGTGCGCGATACCCAGCCGTTATCCTATGAAAGCGGTACGTTAACTATCGGTGTGCGGAATGCCTATGCGCGGGATTGGCTTGAGAATCGCCTAACCAGCACGGTGGATCGATTGTTGGTTGGAATCCTCAATTTGAATGCAACGGTGGATTTTGTTGTGATGAATGAAGATAAGATTGAGTCAATCGAAACGGGAACCACTGGAAACGTCAGCGTTGACGCGGATGAATTGCCTGCGCGGAATTCCACCCTCAATTCACGTTATACCTTCGAGACATTTGTGGTGGGTGCAGGCAATCGTCTTGCACATGCGGCTTGCATGGCAGTCGCCGAGAAACCGGCGCGTGCTTACAATCCGCTTTTCCTTTACGGGGGCGTAGGACTTGGAAAAACCCATTTGCTTCACGCCATTGGCAATGCATGCCATGCGAATGGGTCGAGCGTGTTGTATGTTTCGTCGGAAGAATTCACAAACGACATGATCAATGCGATTCGTACCCATACAACTCAAGCCTTTCGTGAGAAATACCGCTCGATGGACGTTTTGCTGGTTGACGACATACAATTCATTGCAGGCAAGGAAAGTACGCAGGAAGAATTCTTTCATACATTCAATACGCTTCACGGTCAGGATAAACAAATCATCGTTTCTTCGGATCGTCCGCCAAAAGCGCTTGTGACTTTGGAAGAGCGTTTGCGCTCGCGCTTCGAATGGGGGCTTGCCGCTGACATTCAACCTCCTGATCTGGAAACCCGCCTGGCGATTCTGCGTGCCAAAGCAGAACGCACTGGCCGCTTCATCTCGGACGAAATTTTGGAGACCATTGCCCGGCGCGTGGAGTCAAACATCCGTGAATTGGAAGGTGCATTGAATCGGATCATTGCTTTTGCGGATCTAAGCGGTTCCTCCTTGACCCCGCAACTGGTCGAAGTGGCGCTCGCTGACCTCCTGCCTCAGCGCCAGAATATCCTTCCTGAAAAGATTATCGAATTAGTTGCACGCGAATGGCAAACCAGTGTGGAGGCTTTGCTCGGGCGTGACCGTACGCAGAAAATAGCCGAGCCGCGACAGGTTGCCATGTATCTCATGAGAAAAGAAACGGATGCTTCTTTGCCAATGATTGGTGAAGTGCTTGGAGGCCGCGATCACACAACGGTGATGTATGCCATTCAAAAGATTGCGAGTCAAATTGAAACCAAAGCTGATCTGCGTAAGCGGGTTATCAATGTGAAGCAGCAACTTTACGGTCAAACGGCGGCAGTTTGAAAAATCAAGAGCCTCGACGAATTCGTCGAGGCTCTGTTTTTATACTTGTTCGTTGATTGCAAATGAGCGGCCGGAATATTGCGCCTGCCAGTGTTGATAAAGATTGAGGCTGGCGATATAAAAATATCCGAGCCAGTAAACTCCCATCCAAGGCACAACAAACCATCCCAAACGCGGCAGGAGAATTGCAATCGTCAGCAGGGCATACAAACTCAGACCAATTTCGCCCCACACAATCGGGCTGATGGGTTGCAGATAGGCGCGGTCAACCTGTCCGGTGGAATTTGGATTGTTGGTTAGATTCAACTTCGGCGTCCGGATGAACGTTCCGCCTTTGCCAATCAGCGCTTCAATGATCGCGATCGCAGAGTTGAGCGAAATCCCAAACCCTATGACCGTAATGACAGGTAAAATCTTAAGCCGGCCTGCTAATGACGGAGTTCCCCGCGCTCCAGCCAAGGCGTAAAGCATGGGCGGCCCGAAGGTGGCAAGAATGGAAATGGGAAAAATGGTGAAAAAGCGAGGCGCAAGCAGACCTACAGGCAGGGTTAGGAAAAGCATCACAATCATTAATGGATAAACAATGTAAGTGGTCAATTGCAATAAAGCAGCGATCCGTTTGTACGGGGGAATATCCGGTTGGCTAAAGAGGCGCTTTACGATTTTTCGTGCTACCTGGATACTGCCCTTTGCCCAGCGAGATTGCTGTTTTTTGAATGCCTCTACGGAAGCTGGCAATTCAGCTGGTACGATCACATCGGGGAGATATCCCATATTCCAGCCGCGTATTTGAGCGCGGAAACTTAAATCGAAATCCTCCGTTAAAGTATCGGTTTGCCATCCGCCTGCATCTTCAATACAGGAACGCCGCCAAAGGCCGGCGGAGCCATTGAAATTCATGAACAGGTGATTGCGTGAGCGGGTAGTTTGTTCTACAACAAAATGCCCATCCATGGCCAGCGCTTGGGCGCGGGTCAGCAAATTATATTCACGATTAGTGTGCCCCCAACGGGTTTGCAGGCAACCCAGCTTTGGATCCTGAAATTGTGGTACGGTTTTTTTGAGCCAGTCTGGAGAGGGAACAAAATCAGCATCAAAGATGGCGATGAGTTCACCGCTCGCAGTTTCCAAACCCTTTTTCAGCGCGCCCGCTTTATAGCCGCCTCGTTCTGTGCGGAAGATACATTCGATATTGAAGCCGCGTGCGCGATATTCTTCCACGAGACGCGCGGAGAGCAGGGCGGTATCATCTGTTGAATCATCCAGCACTTGGATTTGAAGGCGGTCCACGGGATAATCAAGTTTGGTCACCGCCCCTAATAGCCTCTCCAGCATATACTTTTCGTTGAAAACCGGAAGCTGGACGGTCACCCGCGGCCATTCTTTGGGTTCGGGCATGGGCTGTTCCAGCTTCAGACTTCGTTTCGTACGAATAAAAAGGATTGCCGTGACCATCGCATTTAACCCGTAAAGGGACATGACAATCATACAAAGCAGATACAAACTTCCAGCTATATAGCCAATCAAAAGCATAGTTTCCTTTTTGGTTGTCAAAGAGAAGCCTCCCTGCTTACGAAGGGAGGCTAACATCAATAATATTATATCTTATTTTTATTTCAATCAAACCGTGAAGTATAATCTTGCTATGAAGAGAAAAATGTCAAAACACATGCGTCATCGAAGAATATTTTTCTCTTTGTTGATTGCCGCAATATTTATATCACTGAATGCTCAAAGAGTTTATGCCTGCACGCCTGAACCTGAAACACCTTGGTTTATTCCAAGCGTTAGCTTGATCAATACTAATCTTCCCAAGACGGCGGCTGAAATAAAACCTGCTGATAATACACTCTTGTTGAAGAATATTTCTGATGTCCTAATCCAAATTGCCCTAAACGGATCATACCAAGATATGAAGGGCTATTATGAATTGTCCAGTGGTCAATCAGCTACATTGGGTATTGATTACTATGATGACATATCTATTGATGACTATCAGATAACGCATCTTGATAGTCTAAATGTGTTTGCTGATAATCGACCGCCAGATGTGAAAGCGCCAGATCCTCAAATTGCTTGGGTATTGTTGTTAACGAGCAACCAGTCATATTTCATACAGTTGCAAATAAGCTATATGTTGAATCCTGATTATCGACCAGATAGTGTGTCTTCTTTTAGCAATGCCTGTGAAGGTAAACTTTATGATTTCTTTGCAAATTTTAACTCGCCGATAACAGGTTTTGCTTGCGTTTTATCTTTGGTGGTAGTTCTTGGAATATTCGTCTTTGTCAGATTGCGGCAGCGTAAATCGAATGTTGATTCTAATCCTGATGAGAACTAACTATGCTAATTTACTTCACATCTACTATCCTTGTCTTACTCGTTGCCATTCTTCACCTGGGTTTCTTGACCTTGGAAATGTTTCTTTGGACAAAGCCCTTTGGTCGTCGCACGTTTAACCTGACGTCTGAGTTTGCTGAAGCATCGAAGACTCTCGCGGCGAATCAGGGATTATATAATGGCTTTCTCGCCGCGGGTTTGATTTGGAGTTTGTTCCTCGGCGCAAACAGTTATGAAGTAAAAGTTTTCTTTCTGCTTTGCGTGATCGTCGCGGGCAGCTTCGGTGCAGCTACTGTCAGCCGAAGAATTTTCTGGATACAAGCCTTGCCCGCCGTGATTGCACTTGCATTTGTGCTTCTCAGTAAATAATCTATGCTCATTCATTCTGCTAATCAGCTTCTGACTCTCAAAGGCGGTCCGCAACGTGGACGCGACCTCGGCATGCTTAGCATCATTCCAAACGGTGCGGTGTTGATCCGCGACGAAAAGATTCTCGCCGTAGGTTCAACGGATGAATTGCGCGCATCGTATAAAGATGAGCCCACTCTCGATGCCAACGGATGCGTGGTCATGCCCGGCTTTGTCGATCCGCACACACACGTCATTTGGGCGGGCGACCGCGCCAACGAATTTGAGATGAAGATGGCGGGCAAGCCGTATCTCGATATCCTCGCGGCGGGTGGTGGGATCATCTCGACGGTCCGACAGACGCGTACGGCTTCCATCGAGTCGCTCATCGTGCAAACTCGTCCGCGTTTGCTGCGGATGTTTGCACACGGCACAACTACCTCTGAAGCCAAGACAGGTTATGGTTTGCAAACCGCAACTGAACTGCGACTGCTCAAAGCCTTGATTGCACTCGAAGATGAAAGTCCGCTCGACCTTGCTATCACGTTCCTCGGTGCGCACGCCATCGCACCCGAATACAAAGATGATCCGCAAGGCTACACTGATCTCGTTTGCAACACGATGCTTCCGACTGTTCAACAATGGTGGCAGACTCAGGCGCCGAATCATCCTTTGCCTTTTGTGGATGTTTTCTGCGAGGATAGGGCATTCAATCTCGATCAGGCGCGTCAAATCTTGACCAAAGCGCGGGAACTCGGATTCCCATTAAAGATCCACGCTGACGAGTTCGATAATCTCGGCGGCGCCTCGCTTGCGGTTGAACTAGGCGCGGCATCTGCTGATCACTTGGTCAAGACTTCTGATGCCGATATTAAGGCCTTGGGCGAATCAGATACCGTTGCAGTGGCTTTGCCTTGCACGCCGTTCGGTCTCGCAGAAAAAAATTACACGCCCGCGCGCAAACTAATTGAAGCCAATGCCATCCTTGCTTTGGCAACCGATTGCAATCCGGGCACGGCTTGGAATGAGTCGATGCAATTTGTGATTGCATTGGCCTGCCGTGCCATGGGATTGACTCCTGCGCAAGCCATCGCGGCTTCCACGATTAACTCTGCCCACGCCATCCGCCGCTCGGATATAATTGGCTCCATCGAAGTAGGCAAACAAGCGGATCTACTGATCCTCAACGTGCCGGATTACCGCCATCTTGGTTATCGCTTCGGGACGAATCTTGTCCGTCAGGTCGTCAAGCGCGGCCGAGTCTATTCGGTAGATGTTGGTTATTATCGGACTGCATAACAAAGGAGTTCATGATGTCTTTCTCAAACGTTGATCTCAATTCCATTATATATTTCGCCGCCATCATTGTGGCAGTGGTCGTCGTGTTCAGCATTCTAAGTTTTGTTTTCAAACACCTTATTCACTGGTTTGCGCGCGGTTGCGGCTGCATCGTGTTTGTCGTGTTAGCTTATTTCGTTTTGCATGTTTTATTGAAACTTTTATAGCAGTGTCGGCGCCAATAAAACGGGACAAGTTGTCAGCTTGTCCCGTTTTGATTTTTTGTGCAGCTTTGATAAAATATGCGCCTATGTTTTATTCGGAGGAAGAATGAAAATTGACATTATCGGCATTCCGATAGACCTTGGCGCGGATCGGCGTGGCGTGGATATGGGGCCCAGCGCGATTCGATATGCGCATCTTCAAAAGAAACTGGAGGCTCTTGGATACACTGTCGAAGACAAGGGCAATATTGAAGTGCCTATTGCAGAGATGTGCTTCATTGCAGAACCAAAACTTAAATATATTGATTGCATCGTTTCGATGTCTCGACGCGCGGCCGGCGCGGTCTCAACCTCTATTCAATCAGGAAATTTTCCGGTTGTATTGGGTGGTGATCACAGCCTTGCACTCGGTTCGATTCGAGGCGCGGCAAAATTCAAAAAGCTTGGCGTGGTTTGGATTGATGCTCATGCAGATTTCAATACTGATCGGACCACACCGTCCGGTAATATTCATGGGATGCCGCTCGCTGCATTGTGCGGACTCGGGGACGCGCGCTTAACTCAAATATGGGATGAGCCGCTTCCCGTCGTGGACCCGAAGCGGGTTGCCATTATCGGAGCGCGTGATCTTGACCCCGGCGAAAAGGTTAATCTGAGCGAGGCGGGAGTCATGGTGATGGGCATGGAACAAATTGATCGGCTTGGTATGATGACCGTGATCGAAAAAGCCATCGAACAAGTCTCGCGTGAAACGGATGCCATTTACCTGTCGTTCGATATGGATGTTATGGATCCGCGCCACGCGCCGGGTGTTGGGACGCCCGTACCCGCCGGATTAACACAGCGTGAAGCTCATTTAGCTTGCGAGATGGTTGCCGAGACCGGCAAATTGATCGGCATGGATATTGTGGAGGTCAATTCCATTTTGGATATCCAGAATCAAACGGCATCTTTGGCGGTGGAATATGTTTTATCGGCACTTGGCAAACGGATTTGGAATGAAAATTAACTCTGCTTGCTTCGTCTTTGAAAAGGGAATAGAATAAGTACATGAACACTGTTGATCCGTTACTCGTCGTTGAAGATGTTCCCAACATTCTCGACTTCCTTGAAGTGACTCTTAAATTCAAAGGCTATGAAGTGCTGAAGGCGCGGAATGGACAAGAAGCGCTGGATGCGATGCAAAACAAACGGCCAGCCCTCATTATCACGGATATTCTGATGCCTAAAATGGATGGCTTTACCCTCCTCTATCATCTGCGGACTGACCCATCCACGCGCGACATTCCAGTAGTCTTCTTGTCTGCCACGTACATTGCGCCGGAAGATAAGGCGTTTGCCATGACGATCGGCGCAACGCGGTTTATCGAAAAGCCGATTGATACCGAGGAATTTCTTTTGACCGTTGCCGAATTGTTGACACAAGGATCATTACCTCCGCCTCCGCCTCTGAGGGAACGCGAGTTCTTGATGGGATATCGCCAGCGGTTGGAAATGAAGCTTCAACAAAAAAGTTCACAAATCGCCCGTGCTGAGCGTTTGCTTGAGACTTTGCCTCCCGAGCAGAAGCCAGGCTTTATGACATTGCGCCAGCAATCCATCAATGACCGCGAAGAAATTCAGGCTGAACTCGAGCGCATTAAAGAGTTTCTCGGAAAGAATATTTCCTTCACATGAAATCTCCCACCCTCAACGAAATAGAGAATTTGGCGCGCCAAGCTGGAACCATCTTGCGCGCTGGTTATGACCGCGAACATCAAGTAGTTTATAAGGGCGTGATTGATCTTGTCACTGAAGTGGATCGCGCCTCTGAGGATTTTTTGCTGGCGGAGATCAATGAACATTGGCCGGGCAGTCATATCATGGCGGAAGAGAGCGGAGTCATCAAAGGCGACGACGATCATACCTGGTATGTTGATCCGCTGGATGGCACGGTCAATTATGCTCATCGTATTCCCATTTTTTGTGTATCCATTGGTTACGCTCAGGCCGGGACAATGAAGCTGGGTGTTGTTTATGATCCGATGCGCGACGAACTGTTTTCCGCCGAACGCGGCAAAGGTGCGTGGCTTAACGGAAAAGCGATTCATGTCTCCGGCGCGACCGAAATGCAAAAGAGTCTGCTCGTGACTGGCTTTCCGTATGACGCGTGGAATACATCGAAAGACAACTTTGACAACTTTGCCCGCTTCGGAAAACTAACACAAGGCGTACGCCGCTTCGGTTCGGCAGCGCTGGATGCGTGTTATGTGGGGGCGGGCCGATTCGATGGCTTTTGGGAATTATCCCTCAAACCGTGGGATGTTGCCGCGGGGGGGTTGGTCGCTGAGGCAGGAGGTGCTGTTGTGACGAACGTGGATGGCGGCAACGATTATCTGTTCCAGCCACAATCCATTATAGCGGCTGCTCCTGGTATTCATGACAAGATATTGGAAGGACTCCACGGCGCTTAAGATTGATAACCTTCGATTAGAGTGTTGGAAAGTACAGTGCAATTGTAATTAAGTGGGTAAAATATTTAAGCTATACTCTTCGTAACCGATGAGCGCATCTGAGATCCTGATCAGCAAGACCAAGGTCATCGTTCCCAGGCGGCGCGTGGAACTGCTCACGCGTCAGCGTCTGTTAGACGCGCTTTATGAAATCCTTGACCGCAAACTGATCATGGTTTCTGCGCCAGCTGGTTATGGCAAGACGTCCCTTTTGATTGACTTGGCAAATCACAGTGATTTGCCTTTTTGCTGGGTGGCTCTCGATTCTCTGGATCGGGAACCGCAGAGATTCATCGCTTATTTCATTTCGGCAATCGCAGAGCGATTTCCGAATTTCGGCAATCGCTCGCGTGCCGCTCTCAACGCATTGACCAACTTGGAAGAGGGGATGGAGTCTGTTTTGGTTACACTTGTCAATGAGATCTATGATGAGATTCATGAACACTTTGGGTTTGTGTTGGACGATTTTCATCTGGTTGACGATGTGGAACCGATTACCTATTTTATCAATCGCTTTACACAATTGGCGGGAGAAAACTGTCATCTTATCCTTTCATCCCGCTCTCTTACCAATTTATCCGATTTGACATTATTGGTTGCACGTGAGCAAGTCGGAGGCCTGAGTTTTTCCGATCTTTCTTTTCGCACAGAGGAGATACAGGCTCTTTTATCGCAGAATCAACAAATCCACCTCTCTGATGAGGATGCCCATAAGCTCGTTGAAGCGACGGAAGGCTGGGTGACTGGCCTGCAGTTTACTGATCTGGGTCTTATTCGGGGCAAGGAAGCTACTTTTATTTCGCCATCGGCTACGCTGGGTATTGATGTTTTTGATTATTTGGGCCAGCAGGTATTGAAGCGTCAGCCTGAATGGCTTCAGCTTTTCCTGCTCAGAAGTTCTTTGCTGGAAGAGTTCGATGCGGCGCTCTGTGAGGCTGTGCTTGCCCCCTTTTATTCTGATCGCCAGGATTGGGCAAAGTCAATTGCTTTAATCGTTCAGAGAAATTTGTTTGCCTTGCCAGTTGGTGCAAATGGTCAATGGCTTAGATACCATCATCTTTTCCGCGATTTCCTGCAGGAGCGTTTTCGCAACGAACGACCTGAAGAGGCCTCGGCAATTCTGCAATGCCTGGCACAATATTATGAGGCTCACGACAGTTGGGAAAAGGCTTATCAACTATACAAGCAATTAAGTGACTTTGATGCGTTGGTCCATTTGATTGAACATGCCGGCATCCCCATGTATCAGCATGCTATGTTGACCTTAAATTCCTGGCTTAAAGACTTGCCTCCCTCCATATTTCAAGAACGCCCCGCCCTGCTGTCGTTGCGTGGCCTTATCGAAACACAAAAAGGTTATGGATCGGAGGGAATAATGTTGTTCGATCGTGCGGTTGAAAAGTTTCGTCAGGACGGGAATATCTATGGTCTGGCCTTGACTCTGGCTCGACGTGGAAGTACCTATCGGCTGCTTGGAAATTATATGGATGCTTCGCGCGACGCTGACGAAGCCTTGGCACTTGCTGAAAAAGAAGACGAAATGCAATGGATCTGTGCCGATGCATTGCGCGTTAAAGGCCTGAGCCTGTTTCGTCAAGGATACACCTATCAAGCTACGCATTATCTGGAGCGCGCTCTGGATATTTGCCTTCGACTGAATGACACTCCTGTAATACCAACTTTGTTGATGGAGACTGGAGTGATATACACTGAAACAGGAGAATTTGCAAAGGCGCGCAATTTATATCAAAAGGCGCTTGAAATATGGCGGAGGGCAGGGAATCTGACGTGGCAGGCGGATGTGCTAAATAATCTTGGTGTTACGTACCATCGCCAGGGAGATTATGAGCAAGCTGCTCAAACCTTGGAAGAGGGCTTACTTTGTGCCAGACAGGGTGGTTACAAGCGTGGGGAGGCGTTAATCTTGATAGGGTTAGGCGACCTTTATGTTGAAGTAGAAGATTTCGAGATCGCAGAACAAAACTATAAATATGCTAAAGGATTGGCTCAGCAGCTTGGCGCCCGCTTTTTGGTTAATTACTTGGCTCTCGCCGAGTTCAATTTAGCCTTATTGAAAAAGGATCGGGCTGAATCCAGTATTGCGTCCGTGCAATGCGCTGGCTTGATAAAGGCAGAGGATTCAAATTATGAATATGGCCTTTATCAGCTTTTGCGCGCCAGATTATCTCTCTTGGATGCAAAGCCTCAACAGGCTGTGGAGGAACTAACGAAGGCGAAGGAATCTTTTAGTCGGGATGGCAGACAAGCAGAAATAATATTGGGTCATGTGTGGATGGCGGCGGCCCGCTATGAAACCGGAGAACGAACCGCCGCTTGGGAGGAAATGAAAAATATTCTTAAGGAAGCTGATCATATTAATCATCGCGTCATTCTTGCCATACATCAAGCGCGTGATTGGTTGGTAGGTCTTCGTACTGATCCTCAGAGCAAGCAGAATCTGCGCGACTTATTTAAGAGGGCGGATTCTTTGGACATTCAATTGCCTAGGATCCGGCGTCAGTTGCATCGGTTGGCACGAGCTGTAGAAGTTCCATCCCCAACGTTAATCATCCGCGCTTTTGGACAGGGCGATGTTCAATTAAATGGCAGAGCTGTCACCCTGAGAGATTGGCAGACCCAATCTGTCCGGGAATTGTTCTTTTATCTTCTTTCTTTAAAACGTCCGATGACGAGGGAACAAATTGGGGAAGCGCTTTGGGGAGAGATGACTGAATCGGCAAAATTGAATTTGCGTTTTAAGAATGAGATCTATCGTCTGAGGCGTGCCATAGGACAGGACGTGATTCTCTTTAGGGAAAACCGCTATCAGTTCAATCCCGCCTTGGATCATGAATATGATGTTGAGGCCTTTGAGGCCTTTGTCGCCAAGGGGAAATCTTGTTCCGATCGCTTTGAATGCATCAGTCTCTATCAGAGAGCCATGGATTTGTTCCATGGACATTATCTAGAAGATATGGATGCTACTTGGGTTTGGCCGGAACGTGAACGGTTAAACCAGGCTTATCTTTGGACCGCACTTGCTTTAGCAGAACTTTACTTGAAGGAGGGGCAAACGCGAGATGCCCTGAAGGTTTGTGAGGATGCCCTGAAATACAACTCGACATTCGAGGCTACTTATCGCCTAAAAATGCAGGTATATCGTCGTTTGGGGGACCGAGGATCGGTGATCCACACTTATAAAACCTGTGAACAAGTTATGCAGAATATTTATCATTTGCCACCCTCTGAAGAAACGCAAAGGCTTTATCAGGAATTAACTACTTGATTACAAGGTGATATGTCTATATGAATGAACAGCCGACAAGGCTGTTTTTTTAATCTTTTGAAGCCTGTTTTGAAGCCTGGGTGGGTGTATGCTCAACACATCAAACAAAAGGAGAAGATTCCATGAATAATAAAATTGCTCGTTTCACCCTTTTCGCCAGCAAATTAAACCGACAACATATCCAATTCGCTTTTGCCATCCTTGCCCTAGCCATGCTGGTTTTGGGTATTGGTGCCCCTACTGATGGTGGTGGTACTCCACATTAGAAAAGAAGATGATCCTCCTGCTTGCTGTTCTCGCTGGGCTCCTGATGGGCTTAAGTCTGGCGTATTTGTATAAACAACAGTACCTGGCCCCTAATTTTCAGGCTATTTGGCTGGCGGTCGTTGCTTTCCTGCCACAGTTGTTTATCGCCTATTTGCCAGTCACTCACCAGTTATTCAATAATGGCCTTGCTTCAGTGGGCTTATTGGCTTCGCTGATTTTATTCTCGATATTTGCCTGGCTGAATCGTGGCCTATCCGGTATGCCGATTCTTATGGTTGGCTTGCTACTAAACTTTTTAGTGATCGTTGCCAACGGTGGCTGGATGCCCATCACTCCACAAACAGCAAACCTGCTAGCAGGCAAAGATGTTTTGCAGTTTATGAACTTGGGAGGCCGATTTGGAGAAAAAGATATTCTTCTGCTACCACAAAATACACATTTTGAATTTTTGGCAGATCACTTTCTCCTTCCAGCGTGGTTTCCTTATAAGGTGGCGTTTAGTTTGGGCGATATTTTGATAAGCATTGGTGCGTTTTGGTTACTTGCAAAGCCCACAGCCAAACTGAATTCCCTGAATATAGAAGAAGGTATTGTTCTATGATTACATCCACAATGTTCAAGGAAAACTTAGGTTATAAATCTGATTTAGCGCAGCAAACTCACAATGGATTAAACAGTGTCTTTGCGGCAGCCGTAGTAAACCAGGATTTTCGCGAAACACTCCTCCGAAATCCAGAGGCCGCGCTTGATCAGGGATATTTGGGAAAAGGATTTTCATTAAGCCAGAATGAAACTTCCCTAATTCTCTCCATAAACGCTAGTTCACTGGCTGATCTGGCAAGGCAGGTTATTTTGGTTGCAGGAAAATAATATTGATCTTATAAATGACGTCAGCCCTTCGTCCCCCAACAGGCTGGCGTTTGTCAGGACGACGCGGCGGAGCAGGGGGCGCAGTATGGAGGGGACTACTGCGCCCCGCGTCCGCATTTGGAGATTGTAATGAGTTTACTTATAGAGAATCGATCCAACGCCTCAGTCCAGTTAGGCGCAATCTTTGAAGCCTTTCCCGACTTGCTCTTCGATTTGGACAACAAGGGAAAGGTCTTGGACTATAAGGCCGGCGACTTTACGCTTATGCATTTATCCCCAGAGGGTTTTCTCAATCGACATATTCAGGATATTCTGCCAATTGAAGTAGGGAAAGAATTCCAAAAGGCTGTTGAACAAGCCAGTCTTTATCAGAAAGCTTCTTCGCTGGATTACTCGCTTAATTTTCCTGGTGGTATTCGCTGGTTCGAGGCACGACTTATTCCTTTTTCTCAATTTAGAATCATTGCCATTGTGCGGGACGTGACAAAATATAAACACGCGGAAGAAAAGATTCAAAGGCAATTGAAACATCTATCTGCGTTGCGGGCTATCGACACTCTAATTTCATCGAGCTTTGATCTTAATTTAACACTTTCAATTCTATTAAGTCACGTAACTGCCAGATTGAATGTGGATGCCGCTGCCATATTGTTGTTCAATCGTGAAAGCAGGTTCTTCGAATTTACAACTGGCATCGGTTTTCGTACGGAATCTTTGCAGGATACCCATTTGCGTATTGGAGAGGGCTACGCTGGCCTTGCTGCATTGCAGAGAAAAACTATTCATATATCTGACCTCCTGCACAAAAAGACGGATTATTTGCGATCCCCGGTTTTTTATAAAGAGTCTTTTGTTTCGTATTTCGGCATTCCCCTTATTGCAAAGGGGCAGGTCTGCGGAGTGTTGGAAATCTTCCACCGAACATTGCTTGACCCCGATCCTGATTGGCTGAGTTTTATGGAAACACTCGCCGGGCAAGCTGCCATTGCAATTGAAAACGCCACGCTTTTTCGCGAGTTGCAGCGATCGAATATTGAATTGACGCGGGCCTATGACGCCACCATTGATGGCTGGTCGCGTGCACTTGAACTGCGTGATCGGGAAACTGAAGGGCACACTCAGCGGGTTGCTGGAGCCACACTTCAGCTCGCGCGCCGAATGAATTTTAACGAAACGGAATTAGTCCATGTACGACGCGGTGCAATCCTCCACGATATTGGGAAAATGGCCATCCCTGATGGCATTCTCCTTAAGAGCACTGCCCTGACTGATTCTGAAAGAGAGATCATACGGCAACATCCTCGTTATGCATATGATATGCTTTCACCAATTCCATATCTGCGCCAGGCTTTGGATATTCCCCTTTATCATCACGAGAAATGGGACGGGACTGGGTATCCCCATGGACTTAAAGGAGAGCAAATTCCGTTGCCCGCTCGCTTATTCTCAGTGGTGGATGTTTTCGATGCTGTTACTTCGGATCGTCCTTACCGTCTTGCTTGGCCAAGGGAAAAAGCACTGGATTACATTCGTGAACAAAGCGGGAAATATTTTGACCCCAATGTCGTCGAGGAGTTTATGAAGATAGTGGACGAGGGCCAAACACCGGCTGTTTCGTTATCTTAAATAAAAAGCCGCTAAGCTTGTTAGCGGCTAAAGTGTGAGCGCGGAGAGGCTCGAACTCTCAACCAATGGCTTAAAAGGCCACTGCTCTACCATTGAGCTACGCGCCCGTATTCTTCTTATAAAGAAGAAAGCGGATTGCATTCTATCATGGGCAAGTCGCATCGTCAACGTAATGGAATAGGTACTCATCGCGTCAAAGACATGCGGAGGCAAAATGATTGAAGTAAATTATGTAAAGGAAGATAATTTCCAAAGCGAAGTCTTGAATGCGGATCAACCGGTTCTGGTTGACTTTACCGCGGGATGGTGCCAGCCCTGTAAAATGATCGATCCTGTTGTGAAGCAATTGGCGCAGGATTGGGATGGTAAAGTCAAAGTTGTCAAACTGGATGCTGACGAGAACCCGAACATCCTGATGCAGTTTGGTGTGCTGGGTATTCCCACGCTCATGCTTTTCAAAGGTGGACAGGTCAAAGAGCGCGTGACAGGATACCAGCCAAAAGAAAAACTGCTGACCAAACTTAATCCGCACCTCTAGAATCAAAAACGGGTCAGGCCTGACCCGTTTTTGATTCCGTTCAATGAATTGATTCTCGCAACTGCTTTTCCAGCTTCCCTAACTCCACTCTCGATGTCATATCCAGACTAACCGGCGTGACGGAAACCAAGTGCTTTTTGCGCAGGACATATACATCGCTATCTTCGGCCTCGCCATCTAAAATCGCCGCTTCCACATAGGATACAGTTCCCGGCTCGTTCCATGAACTTCGATTGGGCGCTGTCGGATTATAGTATCTTTGACGAGCCAACCGTGTGATTTGCCATCCTGTTTTCGATGTGGCATCCGATGGAACATTTACATTTAACAAATGAATATCATCAGATGTTTTCTGTTGAAGCAAAATATTTGCAAAGTGTGCAGTGAAATATGCTGCCGAAGAGAAATCCATTTCTTCTGAATAGGAAAGATGATACTGTTGATCCGCTTGGAGCGAAACCGCAATCGATGGAATACCTAGCGAAGCGCCTTCCATGGCCGCGCCAACCGT
This sequence comes from uncultured Chloroflexia bacterium, assembly GCA_963783295.1. Classification (GTDB taxonomy): domain Bacteria; phylum Chloroflexota; class Anaerolineae; order Anaerolineales; family Villigracilaceae; genus Fen-1038. Next base: position 179,630 of record CAWAMX010000014.1, read on the forward strand.
GCCGGAAACTGTAATGCCCAACCCCATGTTTTCACCATAATTAATTCCAGATACAATCAGGTCCGGTTTCTCCGGCATGATTTCCAACACGGCGTGAAGCACGGCTTGTGCGGGTGTTCCGCCTATTGCATAAACGGTCCACTCCTGGCCGTTGATTTCCAATTTCTCTTCATGGATGATACCGCTGGATGTGCTTGGCAAACTCCGACCTGCGCCGGAGGATTGTTCCCTCGGCGCCGCGACCGTTACATATCCAAGTGCAGCGAGCGCACGCGCAGCAGCCCATAATCCGGGTGAGCGGATGCCGTCATCGTTGGTCAATAGAATTTGAGGTTGTTTCATAATTCACGCAAAAAAAGAAGCGGGGTGTCCCGCTTCGATAAAGTGGCGCTCCTGGCGCGATTCGAACGCGCGACCTTTTGGTCCGCAACCAAACGCTCTGATCCACTGAGCTACAGGAGCATAGGCAAACAAGGATTTTAATTCAAAATCGAGGGCGGGTCAAGCCACGATATCGTGTCTTCAATCATGTTTCAAGAAAAAAAATTATATGTGCAAGTGATATCTTAATTAATTAGCGCAGGTTGGAATTTGAACTTTGTTCACATCTGCATTCAATTCCATTCCAAAATATGGAGAAGGATCATATGTGTTGCCGATATTTAGTTCGTTCATAAAATGCCCATTATCATCCTTGTCGATGGAGATATGCAAATGAACTCCAACTGGATTATTCGGATCACCGGAATAGTCACCCATGTAACCAAGAAAAGTTCCCATGGTGATTTGTTTTTCAGATGTGCCGGCTGGAAACTCGGATGATATAAACGAATTTCCATTTGCATTAGCCATATGCGTGTAATAAATCCAAATCTGGCGTTCAGGATGGAGTGGATCGTTTGGCACTCGTTCAATCACGGACGACTTCCAATCGGATAGACGTGTAAGATAGCCGTCATAAACAGCGGTCACACGGGTGATGCCAATATCAGTACCTGAAAAAATATCAATCCCTTGATGTCGTGCTCCAAGCTGAATTGTGTCTCCCCATAGGAAACCTACAATGCCTGTTGTTGGAAAAGCAAAGGGTGCATGATTGCAATGAACACCTGCTTGTATCTTCCATTCTGGATGAGATGCGGGGTTTTTAAGCCAAGTAAAAACTTGTGTAGCGCGTATAGCCGTTGGGCGATTCTCCCAATAAAAATATAGCAATCCTGCTGCAATACCGAACGCTACTACAACCGTTATACCGGACCAAAATAATCTACGAGACACAGTTAAAATTATAACACTATAGGAAATATGGATAAATCTTCGATGAATTGTTCTTATAAAAAATTGATCTTTCGTTATTTGCTTTCTGATGTTCGCCATATAAGATAGACAAAATTAACTGTATCAAGGAGAAACCAAAATGACTTTCTATGCTTATCCCTTTCCTCATCGCATGGCTCGCCGCTGGATGGCTGCCGGTGACAATGGGCAAAGTGCGCGCTTCCTGGCAGTCAACATCCATGACGAGGAAGATGCGTTTGTCCTAACCGCGCTCGTTCCGGGTTTGAAAGCCGATGATTTGAATATTCAAGTGTTGGAGGATGTTCTGCGTATCGAAGGTGAATTCCCTGTGGATGAGAATGAATACCTCTTGCAGGAATTGCCCAACGGTTCTTTTCGGCGCGAACTTCGCCTGCCCTCGGCATTGGATTCTGAAAAAGTTGAAGCAAAGATCGCCGATGGCATTCTGACATTACGCCTGCCTAAGGCTGAATCTGCCAAGCCAAAGAAGATCAAGATCGCATCCAAATAATTGAGTTGCGTTGAGAATGAACATCCCGCCCAATCGGCGGGGTGTTTGCATTAAATGGAAAACGGCGCAAGGTATAATCAGGATAATCTTTTTTGTGGAGCAAACTTGTGCGCGCAAAATTTATCATTCTCCTTGTATTGATCGCAACTTTGTTGACTGCTTGTGGATCAGGCGCCTCGGCTGGCACTTCCACGCCGGCACCAACTTCAACTTCCACGCCTCCTCCTGTACAGTCGCCGACTCCGGTTGTGCCGCTTGCGATTCTGATCATCCCAGCCAACATGGATAAAACAACTTCGGACTTGTATCAGAAGACTGTCTATGATCTGACGCAACAATCGGGAATGCACTTTCAAGTGTTGAATACACTTTTGCCCAAAGATATGCCTCCGGGCGTCAAAGTTGTGATTGCTGTGTCGCCCGATCCGGGCATTGCGGCACTGGCGGCGGCCGCGCCGCACGCACAATTTCTCGCCATTGATATTCCCAATATCAAGGCAGGAGGCAATATCAGCGTTTTGGCGACCAATAATTCAGTGGATGTTCCGGCTTTTCTCGCTGGCTATACTGCCGCCATGATCACTGACGATTACCAAATCGGGATGATTCTTCCCAAAGATAATCCCGATGCACAAAAAGCATTGGCGGCTTTTAAGAATGGCATGATATTTTATTGCGGCCTATGCCGACCCTTTTATTACCAAAACTTCTGCATTACCAATAGTTTGATTTACTGTTATCCTCAGGCCGTTGAGATTCCCTCCAGTGAAGACCCGAGCCGTTATGGTGGTTATGCAAATTCTTTGATCAACACTTACAGTGTGAACACGATTTATGTGTATCCGGACGTAGCGGTCAAGTCGCTGATGGATTACCTTGGTACAACGGGCGTCGACCTCATTGGCCTGTCCGCGCCCAACCCTGTACCGGGTGGATGGGTGATGACGATTCGCCAGGATGAAATCAAAGCGATTCAGAACGCGTGGCCGGATCTGATCGCCGGTAAAGGAGGCGAAAGTGTTCCCGCTCCGCTCGGCATTTGGGATGTTAATCCAGCCAACCTCAGTGTTGGCCGTCAACGCCTCGTGCAACAGACGTTGGATGAGTTGACGGCAGGTCAAATCGCGACTGGTGTGGGCCAGTAAACTGTCTACGTTTTTTGAAACGCACACCTATGATGTTGATTCGAAAATCGGCTATACTAGTGATATAGCTAAGGAGGCCCTATGAACCTGACTTGTTCGTATTGTCAAACACCCTTCACGTTAGGCATGGCGGAAAAAGTGACGGCCCTGCAGAGAATGCATGCTGAGGACTTGCATCATTATGATGCACACTGTCCGCGTTGTGGCCGGGCAAATGCCGTCTCACGCGAACGTCTCGAGATGTTCACGCCTGGCTGGCAGGAGGCGATTAAAGAAACGGCTCCTGAATCCGCTCCTACTTCTTCTGCAGAACCGACAGTATCTCAACCAGGAGTGCCTGAACCGGCAGCGCCAGCCTCTGTGCCAGTGACAGCTCCAAAAGTTCCAGCAAAGCGAACGACTACGCGGCATGTAAAGCCGACGGCCAAGAAACCGGCAAAGCCTGCGGCTAAAAAGCCAGTGAAGAAAGACATAAAGGCCAAGCCCAAGAAGGCGGCCAAGAAGCCTGCGGCGAAAAAGACCAAGCGCAAATGACTCTGCACGCCGTCTTCTTTGACATCGGCGGAGTCATCGTTCGAACCGAATATCAGGCGCCCCGTGAACGACTTGCGGAGCGCCTCAATATGACTTACGAAGACATCAGCAAGATTGTCTTCGAATCCGAGACTGCGCGCAAAGCGTCCATCGGTGAAGTGAGCGTGGAGGAACATTGGCTGGCTGTGGCGCGTAAATTGCGGCTCCCGGCCTCTGAGGCAGAATCCATCCGTGCAGAATTTTTTGCGGGCGATGTGATCGACCGCGATTTGCTTACTTTTATTCGTTCGCTGCGGCCGCGCTACAAGACCGGTGTCATTTCCAATGCGTGGGGCGACTCGCGCGATTACATTGTCAAGAATCAATTCGATGATGCCTTCGATACCCTCATCCTCTCGGCGGAGATTGGGATGATGAAGCCTCAGCCGGAGATTTATCAATGGGCGCTGAAGCAGGCCCAGGTCGAGGCGAATGAAGCGGCTTTTGTTGACGATATGCCAAAGAACATCGAAGCCGCCAACGTGCTCGGCATGCACGGTATCGTATTTCGCGACCCCGCGCAAATCAAGGAAAACCTGAAAGCCCTGCTCAATCATCGGTAATCGCCACCGACTCGATGAAGAGGGCCTGGCAGATTTCTGTCAGGCTTTTTTGTCTCAACCAATCAAACATGCTTGCATCCGTACGCACTCATTATATAAATCCCATCCGCAGTTTCAACCGCGCTGCACGCCTCTTCCTGTTGATGATGCTCATTTACGGCATCATTTATAGCGGCTGGCAATTATTCTTTAACTTTTACATTTTGCAAAATGGATTCAGCCGCGACTTCCTGGGTCTGGTCAATTCTCTGCCTTTTGCCGCAGGCTTGATCTTCGGGATTCCACTTGGCCGTCTTTCGGATCGCATCGGGCGCAAAGCTGCGTTGATCATCGGGTTTTTGTTTTATAGCATCACTTTGCTGATGGAAATCACATTCCGCCAGTCAACCCTCATCTCTGTATCTGCATTCCTGTCCGGCATCTTCAATATGCTTTTTATCATCAGCCAGGCACCGTTGATGGTCAAGCTCTCGGACGAACACAATCGCACGATGCTTTTCAGTTTGAACTATGGTTTGCAGACCATTGCGGGTGCGGTAGGTAGTTTGTTCGCCGGGCAATTGCCAGCTCTCTTCGGAACCATCCTGCATGTTAATGCGGATAGTGCCACGGCATATCAAGCGGTGTTGGTTGTAAGTATTTTATTGGGAATGACCGCGCTGATTCCGGGATGGATCATGAAGGAGCCGTCCTCATCTCAGCCTGTGCCGGTCAACATGACGGTTCAGAAGGACGCTTCAAGCGGTTTGCCATCGAAGCGATCTGCTCCCGGCCTGACGGCGCTGACGCTTAAGATGTTCGCGCCTCAGGTGTTGCTCGGTTTCGGTGCGGCGATTCTGATCCCGTATATGAATGTCTTCTTTAAATACAATTTCAACATCAGTGATTCATTGCTTGGGATTCTCTTTGCCGTTTCGTCCGCGATGATCGGCGTTGGGACGCTCGTCGGTCCACGCCTTGCGACGCGGCTGGGAGGCAAAGTCCGCGCCATGGTGGCAACTCAGGCTAGCAGTCTGATATTTCTATTATTGATGGGCTTTGCACCCACGCTTTGGCTTTCGGCGATCGGCTATTTGATGCGCACCGCCTTGATGAATATGGCTGCCCCTTTGTATACGGCGTTTTGCATGGAACACACGCCCGAACATCAACAGGGCTTTGTCAACAGCGTTTTGAATTTATCGTGGAATATCGGTTGGGCGGTGGGACCGTTTGTTTCCGGCGTGGTGCAACAGAATTACGGCTTCGCTCCGCTCTTCGTTGCCACGGCAGTCTTGTATTTCTTTTCCATCATTCTTCAATGGCAATTTTTTGACCGTGTGGATCACATGGTGCCGGTGGTGGTGTAATTATCTTTTCGACAACAGCTTTTGCAAATCTTCTTCAGTTTCATTTCGGGCGCGGATGGCAATTGGCGCACGCAGATGAAGCCGCAAGGTTTCTTCACTTTTGTTGTTATCATAATAATCGCGGAACATTTGAAGGACTGATATGGTCTCGCCTTGATAAGGCTCGACCTTCACTTCATCATCAACTCGAACCGTTCCGTCTTTAATCACGCGGCAATATAAACCCGGTCGCTCGGCATGACGATATTTCTTAACGAATTGCGGATCGCTCATTCGCCGGGCAAGCGTACCACATGGAATGCGCGGCGCACTGACTTCGAGGATCACTGAGCCAACTTGCAGACGATCACCGATGTTGAAGCCCGCGCTTTCCAATTCACTGACCGTCAGATTGTCACCAAAAGTTCCTGGCGTAAGTTCTTTTCCTAATTCTTTTGACCACCATTCATAATCAGGCATTCCATATACATAAATGGCTTGATCCGGCCCGCCGTGATTCTTCGTATCGCAGATGGCATCCGTTGATATTCCAAGTGATTTGATCTCAACTGGTTCTTGCACAGGAAGTTTATAAATTCCCGTGGTTTCCATTTCATTTCCCTTTTGTTGGGTTCGCTTTTGTCCAATATTTACGCTAAGTAGTTGCATGTCTCTATTTTGCCACAAAAAGCTAAATCTCGTATCACACTGCTCCGTGAACAGGTCATCCCATATTCCTAATCTTGCCTACATACCGGATTGACAATCGTTATTCCATTATATAGATTTTGGTACAGTTGCGGCCCTCCGATTTGGCTTGATATAAGGCTTTATCAGCGGCAAAGATAAGTTCCTCACTGGTTTTTCCATGCACAGGATATTCTGATATTCCGCAGGATATCGTGCACCTGATACTGCCATATTCCAACGGCAATGTTGATCCCATGAACGATCTTCTCCACCGTTCAGCAATCTGAAGGGAGATCTCAGCCGTGATGTTTGGCAGGATTACCAGAAATTCATCGCCTCCATAGCGACAGATGATATCGCTGGTGCGGACCTGGCCCAGAATCTGATGCGCCAGTTTTTGCAACCCCGCGTCCCCGGCAACATGACTAAAAGCATCGTTTATTTTTTTAAAGTGATCGATATCTATCATTGCAAAACTGATCGGCAAGGCTCCACGTTGGGCGCGGGCCAGTTCGCGCTCCAGGATTTCGTCTAGATAGCGGCGATTGTACAATCCCGTCAGCGGATCACGGACGGCTTGTTCACGTAGCTGGGTGTGCAAATGCTGGATCTCTGCCTCCGCCATCTTTTGCGACGTGATATCCTCGCTGACAGCTAAATAATGTGTGATGATGCCGCGCGAATCCGTGATCGGCGAAATGATCCCAAGCTGGTAATACAAATCTCCATTCCGCTTTTTGTTTAGAAACTCGCCGCGAAATTCTTTTCCAAGTGTAAGCGCATCCCACAATTGGTGATATGTTTCAGCTGGAGTTTTTCCGCTTTGTAAAATGCGCGGGTTTTGACCCAGCACCTCTTCCGCGCTATAGCCCGTTAATTGCGTGAACCGCGAGTTAACATATTCAATTGTTCCATTTGTATTTGTGATCAATATGGATGAAGGGCTTTGCTCAACGGCACGTGATAGCTCGTACAATCTCTGTTCTGCCAGCCTTTGGGCGGTGATATTTCGACTGACAGAAAGAATGTGAGCTTCTTGGTTAAGATAGACGATTTCTCCAGATATGAGAAACCTCAATATTGCGCCAGATTTTGTGCGAAGATCACATTCAAAATCCTGGACTTGTTTTTTTGTCTGCAAAATACTTATGAATTCATCCCGAGTTTGCGTTTCGGCCCAAATTCCCAAGCTGGTTGATGAACTGCCCAAAGCCTCCTCTCGGGAATATTCGCTCATCTTTGTAAAACTGTCGTTGACCTCCACATAGGTTCCATCACTCATCCGGGAGATGGTAATTGCATCGGGACTGGCATGGAAGGCCCTAAAGAATTTTTCCTCGCTCAGGCTGAGCAGCTCAACTGCTCGTTGACGCTCGACAATATCATGTTCCTGTTCCACGAGCAAGCGACGATTAACCATCAGGAATAGAACAAGGCTGAGAATAATAAACAACATCTGGTAGGCCATCACCAGCGATGTATCAAACAAATCTGAATGAAAAAAATCGTTGCCTAAAGGCACAACCAAATCCACCAAGATGCGGACGAGGCTGATCAGACAGAATATGATAAATACAATGCCAACGGTACGCGTGATGGAACGCATTTCTGTATCCACCCTGTATAGCATCAGCCACACACATTGGAAGCATATGACCAGAAGTCCCACTGAAAGAATTATGGTGCGCACATCTAGGCTTGGAAAAACTAAAATGAAATAGGCATGAGCGAAGATGAAAACTGCCAATAGGATGATATTGTGGATTTGCTTGCTGGGCTTCCCGATAAATTGTTCCAAACCGATATAAAGCAAAATTGTTCCGCCGATTATAAATGCATTACTGACCGTCGCAGATATAAAATCCGGTATGATACCGCGCAAAGCAATTAACAACAGAGCTGAAAATTGCAGCACGAAATCTGCCAGCCAAAAACCGAGACCTGCAAACCGTCTGCGATCCTGAATCCACAGAGAGCCAACTACAAACGCGCAAATGCCATTGCTCAAAATATAGCTGAGAATGACCGTTCTCGCATCAAGAAGGTTCATAGAATAATCATGTCGCTGAAACAAGGATCGCTTGGCATAGTCCTCATGCACCTCGTTTCAAAGACTCCAGCGATACCATTATGCGCTACCCGTAAGGTCAATAGATTCCAGATAAGTATTATCGTCGGACAATTATAGCATCAGACTTTCATTAACCTCCCCGCTTGTCCAGTTGCGGAAATAGGCAAGCAGGGGCAAAATGGGTGTTGGCAGCACAGTCGATTCAATGCCCGATAGGCTAAATCCACGTAATTCCCTGCCAGACCCGCCCGCAATTAAGGTTGGAATGGCTTTCGACGAAGAAGACCCGTGGGGGAACAAGAATGGAATGCCTTCCAACTAATCAGGAGCATGGGGAAGTTAGTTGGAAAGCCTTTCAACTAACTTGGACCGTGGGGAATTGAGTTGGAAAGCCTTCCACCAGACATAACTCGCGGAGGATGTTTGATGGAAAGGCATACATCGAACATGGACTGCGGGGGGAGAGCGGTTGAGAGCTTTATTTCTAGGATGCAGAGCCGTTCGGGAAGCGGGAACTGCTTTCGGCCTGACTTGAAGCGGAGTCGAAGATGATCTGTCCCTTTGCGGTTGAAAGAGTTCGGTGCTTGGAACTGTTAGACTTGTTTGACTATTTGGACCAGGAGACTTAAAAACTATGTGGCATGGCGGTTGGAGTTATATGCGTGCGGGCGACCAAAAGCCCAAGCTGACGCGCGAATTATTGGGACGTGTGCTTGCCTACGCGCGCCCGTACTGGAAGGGAATCACCGGAATGTTGGTGATGATCCTGATCACCACAGGCATCAGCTTGATCTCACCGCTCATCTTCCGCACGATGATTGATCAGGTGCTTCCGCAGAAAAACTTGCATGAACTGCTGTTGCTTGCGCTGGCGCTGTTGATCCTGCCGATTCTCAGCGGCGGAATCGGAGTCGTCCAAAGACAATTGAACGCCTCGGTCGGCGAAGGCGTGACCTTCGATCTGCGCGTGGCGCTGTTCTCGCGCTTGCAACGTATGTCGCTGCGCTTCTTCACCAACACCAAAGTCGGCGAGTTGATGAGCCGTCTCAACAACGATGTGGTCGGCGCGCAAGATGCCATCAGCAACACCATTGTCAACATCATCACCAACATCATTGAGACGATTGCCTTGCTGGCGGTCATGCTGTCGCTTGAATGGCGGCTGACGATTGTCAGTGTTTTGATTCTGCCGTTGTTCATCATTGCCGCGCGACGCCTGGGCAATGTCTTGCGCGATGCGGCTCGTCGTGCCATGGAACTAAACGCCGAGATGAATGCCCACATGAACGAGACGCTCAACATCGGCGGCGCGTTGCTGGTCAAATTGTTTGGGCGCGCCAATGAGGAGGGCAACCGCTTCCGCGAACGCGCCGGAAATGTGCGCGACATCGGCGTGCGCCGCGCAGTGATCGGCTCGGTCTTCTTCATGATCCTTGGCCTTGTCAGCGCGGTGGGCACGGCGCTTGTCTACGGCTTGGGCGGTTACTACGTCATTCAAGGTTCGTTTACTGTTGGAACCATTGTCGCCTTCGGTGCGTATCTCGGTCAGCTTTACGGCACGCTGCAGGGACTTGCCTCTGCACCGGTGGACTTCTCCACTTCGATGGTCAGCTTCGAGCGTGTCTTCGAAGTGCTCGATCTGCCTCACGACATTATCGAGAAGCCGGATGCGATGGAACTGAAAAATGTTAGTGGCGATCTGGCGTTTGAAAATGTCACGTTCAACTATGATGTGGATGAGAGCAAATTATTGAAAGATGTTAAGCGTTATGGGCGGATGGAAGATGTCGGCGCGGTGCTGTCTTTGGCGGGACGCGGCGATGGAAAGAATGGACATGATAACGGTGATACTGCTGAGTTGGAGACGAAGTCGCAAGCGCGCGACGTTGCATTGGAAGGCATCTCATTCCGTGCCAAACCGGGTCAACTTATCGCTCTGGTTGGACCTTCGGGCGCGGGCAAAACCACTTTAACGTATCTCATCCCGCGGCTTTACGACCCTACGAGTGGAGTCATCCGCATTGATGGATATGACTTGAAAGATGTCACACTCGACTCTCTTTCATCCGCGATTGGCATGGTGACACAGGAGACCTATCTTTTCCACGATACGATTCGAACCAATCTGACATATGCCAAGATAGACGCCACGCAATCCGAGATCGAAGCCGCCGCGAAAGCTGCCAACATCCATCAATTTATCATAGACTTGCCTGATCGGTACAACACGATTGTGGGTGAGCGTGGCTATCGTCTCAGCGGCGGAGAGAAACAACGCATTGCATTAGCTCGTGTCATTCTCAAAGATCCGCGCATCTTGGTATTGGATGAAGCTACGAGTTCACTGGATAGTGAATCGGAATCGTTGATTCAAGATGCGTTGAAGCGTGTGATGGCTGGACGCACAAGCATTGTTATAGCCCACCGCTTATCCACCATTCTTGCAGCGGATATGATCTTGGTGATGGATCGCGGACAAATTGTCGAGCATGGCACTCACGAGGAGTTGCTGGCGACCAGAGGATTATATAGTCAGTTGTATGAAACGCAATTCAAGAGGGAGAAGGTTTGAACCCCACCTGACCTCACCTGCACTTGCGTCAGGTGCAAGTGTTGGTCACCCTCCCCAAATCCTTTAGGTTTGGGGAGGGTAGGGAGGGGCTTAATCAGTTTATGGGGATATGATTAGAAGGCAATGAAAAAGAATTGCCAGATTATCCAATTGGTAGCACAATAAACTCTGCAAAGCTCTAAAATTTTATTATCGCGATTTCTATTCCCCGGATGAAAACATCCTCAGGGCGGATCGCATATTCTTAGGAGATTAACTTATGAATTACGGTGGTGGTGGCGGAGGTGGTGGAAGAGGCTTGGGAGTGGGGAACTCGAGTCATAGGAGTTGGTTCGCATATGTTCGCAGTGGCGATGAACATCCGCAAGTGACAAGTCAGTTGATGAGGCGCGTGTTTACTTATGCGCGTCCATACTGGAAGCCGATCACCGGAATGTTAATTGCGATTCTGATCAGCACCGGCTTGACTCTGCTGACGCCATTGATCTTCCGCAATATGATTGACCAAGTCATACCTGCCGGAGATGTGCATCGTCTGATTCTGTTGGCGCTTGCATTGTTAATCATTCCGGTGTTGAATGGGGTGATCGGAGTCTTTCAACGACAGTGGAACGCCATTGTTGGCGAGGGCGTGATCTTTGATCTGCGCGTGGCTTTGTTCTCGCGCCTGCAACGCATGAGTCTGCGATTCTTCACGAACACCAAAATCGGTGAGTTGATGAGCCGTCTCAACAACGATGTGGTCGGTGCGCAGGATGCCATCAGCAATACCATCGTGACCATCATAACCAACATCATTGAAGCCGTGGCAGTTTTGGTGGTAATGTTTAGTCTCGAATGGCGCTTGACCCTCATCAGCGTGGCTATCTTGCCGTTATTCATCATCGCCGCGCGCCGACTCGGTGAGCGTCTGCGTGAGATCACGCGTCAACAGTTGGAAATGAATGCAGAGATGAACGCGCACATGAACGAGACGCTCAACATCGGCGGCGCGTTGCTAGTCAAGTTATTTGGACGCGCAAAAGAAGAAGACAAACGTTTCAGCGAGCGCGCCTGGGCTGTGCGCGAAATGGACGTGCAGCGTTCGGTCATCGGCGTGTTGTTCTTTGCCATCATCGGGTTGGTGACCGCGGTCGGCACAGCTCTGGTGTACGGTTTTGGCGGTTACTTTGTCATTCAAAAGAGTTTTACCATCGGAACCATCGTTGCTTTTGGTTCCTATCTCGGCAATCTGTATAGCACTTTGCAAACTCTATCAAACGCGCCAGTGACATTCTCCACGTCGGTGGTCAGCTTCGAACGCGTATTCGAAGTGCTCGATCTGCCGCAGGAGATTGCTGAGAAAAAAGATGCCATCCCATTGAAAGATGTTCAAGGCGAATTGTTTTTTGAGAATGTGAATTTCAACTATGATGATACCAGCGAAGAGGGACTGCTCGGCGAGGTCAAACGCTATGGGAGCATGGACAATGTCAACGCGGTTCTTTCTTTGACTGCAAGCGGGGATGGCAAGGATGGTGGTTCAAACGGCGACGGAGATGAAGCGGATATGAAGTCTCAAGCGCGCGACGTAGCACTGGAAAATATTTCATTCTGCGCCAAACCGGGTCAACTCGTCGCTCTGGTCGGACCTTCAGGCGCGGGCAAAACCACGTTAACATATCTCATCCCGCGCCTCTACGATCCAACCAGCGGCGTCATCCGCATTGATACGCATGATTTGAAGGATCTGACGCTCGATTCGCTTTCGTCTGCGATTGGAATGGTGACGCAAGAGTCGTATCTTTTCCACGATACGATCCGTACGAACCTGACATATGCGAAGATGGATGCGACACAAGCCGAAATCGAAGCCGCAGCGAAAGCCGCAAACATTCATCAATTCATCATGGACTTGCCAGAGCATTACAACACGATTGTCGGTGAGCGCGGCTATCGTCTGAGTGGCGGAGAGAAACAACGGATTGCTTTGGCACGCGTGATATTGAAAGACCCGCGCATCTTGGTTTTGGATGAAGCCACCAGTTCGCTCGACAGTGAATCGGAATCGTTGATTCAGGATGCGCTGAAGCGCGTGATGGCAGGAAGAACATCCATTGTCATTGCCCACCGTTTATCAACGATCCTTGCCGCGGATATGATCTTGGTGATGGATCGCGGACAGATTGTCGAGCGCGGAACCCACGATGAGTTGTTGATGCAAAATGGGTTATATGCTCAGTTGTATGAGACACAATTCAAGAGGGAAAGGGTTTAGGCGCTTTCATCATGCGTGTTATTTCTCGCTGTAAGCAAAGAAATTATCGACGATAAGACGATAAGAAGAATTGTCTGCAAGGACTCCAACACCAACAGATGTATATGGCTGTTGGTCGGAACAAGAGGTGACCAGATTGCCATTGATATACAATTCAATTTGACCCTTGTTGAAATACGCGCTGAGAGTATTTACTTCCGGATATGGATTTATTTCAGTATTTGAAAAAGGAACGAGTGCATCCCATTTTCCAGGCGCATATTTATAAAGACTAAACTGGTTAGAGTGCGGTAATATCTCAAACAAATAAAAAGTGTCTAGTGTATCGTTCCGGCCAAAGACTAAACCATAAGGTTGATTTGCATCTATATCTGTCATGAAATCGGCTTGAACGTAATAGATGGAACCATTGGGAATAAATAACTGATTTTGACCAATAGCCGGCCAGCCTGATGAATATGTTTGCAGGATTAGTTTGCCGTTGATTGTTTCGATCTTTCCGCTCGCATATTCTAAACTCCAATCTCGCTGGTTAGATAAAAAATCCTCGAATCGAATTGAATTCTTGTCGGCTGGAACGTGGACCAGAATTTGTGGTGTAGGGACAGTTGTGATACTTGGAGTTGACGGCTTGTTTGCAATACTTCGGAATACCGGTATCATGAATGCCGCGAAGATGCCAAACAAGATAAACAAGTAGACAAGATATCCACCAGCGAAGATAGTTAACCAGCTGTGCTTTGGTACATCGATGTTGTTTTGCTCTTCCATGATTATTGCCCTCCTACTTTATTAATAGAAAAATTTGTCACGACCAAGTGAAAGCCGGAATCGTCTACATAAAAACCTGTTTTTCCCGTCTGAAATGATATACCCAAATCTTGGTAAGTATCTACTCTTTGGCGGTTGATATAAAATTCTAGGTAACTTTTATTTATATAAAGGCCGAGTGTGTTGGCAGTTGGATACGATTGAATTAAATCTGTGTTGCCTGCCATGCGCATTAACCAAGAATCCCCAAGATGATGATATAAATAATACTGTTTTGACTCGGGATTGATCTCAAACGAGTAAAAATCAGTATTGACAAAATTTGCTCTGAATATAAATCCAATATTCTTGTCGGTCATTTGGTCCAGAGATAGATCAGCCTGGATGTAATAAGGCTGGTCAAAATACTGTGCACGAGCGCATGATACCGTTGCGTAATCTCCTTGGCTCAATGAACCAAATATCAACTTTCCGTCCTTTATTGTGATATCGGTTGGTTCCTCGTTATTGACCCAACTATTTTCATTATCAATGAAATTATCTTTGAAAATGCTATTAGTGCCAGCTTGAAAATTTGTTGGAATATGTGGGGTAGGAGTCGGTGCAGAAAGGGTGGCGAGGAATGGATCTTGAGTTGGCGTTGGTGGAGCAGTAGCTTTATCCGCTACATAATAAAATCCCCCGAATAAGGTCGCTACCAAGCAAATCAAAACGAAGTAACCAGTTATGACAATGATTTCTGGCGTATGGTTTGATTTTTTGTTCGACGAAGTTGCCATCTTGATTCTTAACCCGATCTTGTTTATTGAAGATCCAAGCAAAATCAAATTTCATTTGAATGGTAGCTTAGGATAATTATAGCACTTTAGCAAGTTGCCAAGATCCTGAGAATGGCTCCACCCGTGCAGCCTCGCCAACAAAAGGATCAGAGCAAAGATGATTCTGCAATTTACAACTCCAGTTAAGATATTCATAAACCATTTGTCGTGCCGCGCAAATTTACATGTGAAATAGGGAGGGTAAATACCCATACCAACTCAGCCACGCCGGTGATGAACAATAATATCCCCGCAACGTCGTATCCCGATTGATACAATCCTCTGACATACTAACCGTAAACCATCAAGATCAGCGTAAGAATGCCAATTTGAAAGATGTCTTTTAATTTCATTTAGGTATGTGTTTGTTGAAAACTTGAGCTGGTAGCAAGTAGCACAAATTCTCTCGAACGACAAAACAACCCAATTCTAGTACAATGGAAACATGTCCGATCTTGAAGACGCCGAACTGGTTGAGCAAGCGGCGCGAGGCAGTGAAGAAGCTTTTCTTATGCTCTATGATCGTTACGTGAGCCGCGTCCATGCATTGTCTCTGCGTATCTTAAACGATTCCATGCTGGCTGAGGAGGCAACGCAGGACACCTTTCTTAAACTCTGGAGCCGCGCTCATTTATTTTCATCCGAACGGGGTTCCCTGCTTGTTTGGTTATTGACGATCGCACGTCGTGTAGCGTTGGACCGCTTACGACTTGAGGCTCGCCGCCCGTCGCTGTCTGATGCAAATGATCCTACAAACGCCTGGCCAAATATTCCGGATGAGAACACTCAATCGGAGGAAAATCGCTGGCGCAGTCTATATTTTGCGGTTCAATCCCTTTCAGTCGAACATCGACAGGTGATCGAATTAGCATACTATCAAGGCTTGAGCCAAAGCGAGATCGCAGAGACTCTGGGTTGGCCGCTCGGAACGGTCAAGACGCGTTTGCGAGCCGCCATGGAACAGTTACGTCGTGAATGGAAGCGGTAAATCCAAATCCCGATTAAATATCGTATTCCATATTAGATAAAAAGTACATGCCTTCTAACAAGCACGCTCCCTTCCTTGAAAATGTTCCGGCTTATGCACTTGGCGCATTGGATGCCGGGCAAGTTGCCGCGCTCGAATCCCACCTCGGAAACTTGCGCTTCCTGTCGCGGCGAATTGGCGGCTTACCGCGCTTTGAGCGAGGGCTTGCTGATGGCGATTCCGCTAAAGACCCCACCTGCTTCTACGCGCCGTCTACTGCAGTCAAAACTTCCAAGTTCTCATCGACATTCGTCGCACCATGTAGGTTGGTCATTGGGTCAACCGGCATTGGCATTTGCTTTGGGAGTCCTGCTGTTGCTCAATGTCGTATCGCTTCTTCAAATGCGTTCATTCCAACTGCAGCAAGCTCAGTTATCGCAGCAACTCCAATCGGAACAAACGGCGCTGGCTTTGCTTTCGTACCCAGGCATAAAAACTATTCCCATCAATGCAAATGGAATTACTGGCACCTTATTACTTGACGATGATCGCAATGCCGTTGCTTTGTTTGCATGGAACCTGCCCCAGCTCCCGGCTAATCAGACCTATCAAGCCTGGCTGATTGATTCGGAGGAAGAGCGCGTCAGCCTTGGGGTCTTTCGTCCTGATCCAAGCCTGCCTTTCACTTCATTCTCAATTATTTCATCGAACAACATAGCCAATTTTGTCGGCATCGGTGTAACCGTAGAACCTTCCGGTGGCAGTAGCCATCCGACAGGTCGGCGCCTCTTTCGGGTTGGTTTTTGATGTGAAATTCTTCAACAGTAAACTTTTCTAATCTCCCCTTAAGATAAACCAAATCTAAACTTATATTTTATAACGTACTCCTTTTTGAATACGTATCCATATAATTTTTTCAAAGGAGAGAACATGAAATCCAGAACCCTTATCGTTACCACGTTCGTTGCGTTGACTTTACTGGTTAGCGCCTGTGCGCCAGCCGCCACACCGACTACGCAACCTCCTACCGCTATGGCTGCGGTAACGCAAGCTCCGGCGGCGACCGCTATGAGCGGCGCCAGTAGCGTCACTTCCATGCCTGCGGCTACTTCAACCTCCGCGCCTGCGGCTACTTCGACCTCCGCGTCTGCGATGGCCGGTGCAGTTACTGTCAACGTTGGGAAAAACAGCAAATATAGTGCTTTCCTTGTCGATGGAAAGGGAATGACGCTTTATATATTTACAAAAGATTCTCCCGGCACATCCACTTGTAACGGAAGTTGCGCGACGGCCTGGCCTCCGCTTCTGACTAACGGTACACCAGTTGCAGGTCAAGGTGTGAATGCATCCAAGTTCGGCATGTTCAAACGCGCGGATGGCACCACACAAGTGACCTATAATGGCTGGCCCCTGTATTATTATGCCAAAGATCAACAGCCCGGTGATACCACTGGCGATGGTGTAGGCAGTGTCTGGTATTTGATTACACCAAGCGGTGATAAGGCTGTCTCCAGCGGCTACTAATAAATCGTTGTCGCACGTTTAGTTTATAGGAATAATTCACGCGCCAAGGAATATGACGCGTGAATTATTATTTCCACAAAAATGGTCAGAATATAGGCTCGCAAATAATTTGCAGAGGCCAAATCAAAAAAAGAATCACATCTTCTTTTAATGAATCGCGTGTAAGATTGGTCGGTTACCTGGAGGTAAAATAATGAAAAAAATAACTTTTGGTTCGATACTCGTGATCGTCGCTCTACTGCTATCATCCTGTCAGTTTCACACTGGTTTAGGTAGTTTGTTAGGCGGCAAATCATCTACTACAAAAGCGGTGTCTACTAAGCACATCAAGGGCACGCACACACCGCCTTCCCCCAAAGCCAGCAATTTGGTGACCATCACCAGCTCTGGCTTTCAACCGGGCACATTGACAGTCAAAGTCGGCGATATCGTGACGTGGTCAAATCACGACACTGCCGCCCACACGGTCACCTCTGATACAGCCGGATTGTTTGATAGCGGCCCGATTGCTCAAGGTGCAACATTCAAGTTCACCTTTAGTCAAGCTGGCACGTTCACCTATCATTCCACCAGTGATTCGGGTTGGACAGGCACAGTCACTGTAACGCAATAGCATACATACTTCAACGATTGTGCGCACCCTCTCCCCAACGGGAGAGGGTTTTCTTTTGGGATACAATCAGGATATGGGAACCTTGTATCTCATTGCGACGCCGATTGGGAATCTCGAAGATATCGGCGCACGTGCCCTGCGGCTCCTGCGTGACGTGAAGCTGGTCGCCGCCGAAGATACTCGTGTCACTCGAAATCTTTTTCATCACTTCGATATCCATACAACTCTCACCAGTTATTTTGAACATAACAAGTTAACCAAATTAGATTCTATTCTTGCGGTCCTTGAATCTGGCGATGTGGCCCTTGTCTCGGATGCAGGTACGCCGGGATTGAATGATCCGGGTTATGAGCTTGTGCATGCTGCATTAGCTGCTGGACATCGCGTCAGCCCCGTGCCGGGCCCGGCCTCGCCGATTGCCGCACTGGTTGCATCTGGATTACCCACCGATTCATTTTTATATCTCGGCTATTTGCCGCGCAAAAGCTCGGAGCGGAAAAAATTCCTCGGGCGAGTTGCTGATTTGCCATATACTTTGATCTTTCTAGAAACGCCGCACCGTCTGCTCAATTCATTAGAAGATTTACAAGCAACTCTCGGAGATCGCCCCATTGCAGTTGCGCGTGAGTTGACCAAGCTCCACGAGGAGATTTGGCGCGGGATGTTGAGTCAGGCTCAGGGATACTTTAAGGAACCGAGAGGGGAATTTGTTTTGGTGGTCAGTGGTCAGCAGTCCGATTTCAGTAACGAATGGCCGAAAGAGA
Source organism: uncultured Chloroflexia bacterium (assembly GCA_963783295.1). Lineage (GTDB taxonomy): Bacteria > Chloroflexota > Anaerolineae > Anaerolineales > Villigracilaceae > Fen-1038. The sequence goes on from CAWAMX010000014.1 coordinate 198,096, forward strand.
AATTGCTTGCTAAAATCAAAAAGGAAATTGAGAGTGGAAAATCTTCCAAAGATATTTCATCAGAGCTCGCGGAACAATCCGGTTGGAAGAAACGCGATATCTATCGTTTGGCTACAAATGAGGATAAGGAGAAGATTCCATGATCGAAAACGAAGAAGCCAAGAAAGCTGAAGAAAAGAAAGACGAGAAGCCCAAGCCGAAAGATAATTTGATCGAGACCAAACATTCAATCAAGGTTGGTGACAAAGAGATCAAGTACACGGTCACGACCGGAACCATCGTGATGAAAGAAGAAACGCCCGACCGCGAGAAAGAAGCGGAAGGTGAAAAGCCGCGTGCCCAAATCTTTTTTGTCGCTTATACCAAGGACGATGTTGAAAATAAATCCAAACGTCCGATTACATTTTCATTCAATGGCGGACCGGGTTCATCATCGGTCTGGCTTCATTTGGGTTTGCTTGGACCGAGGCGTGTTATGCTGGAATTCGACGGCAATTTGCCGAAGCCGCCGTTCCAATTGACCGACAACGAATATTCATTGCTCGATGAAACCGATTTGGTTTTCATTGACCCGGTCAGCACGGGATACAGCCGACCGGTTGAAGGTGAGAAGCCCAGCGAATGGCATGGCTTTAGAAAAGATATTGCCTCGGTCGGTGACTTCATTCGCCTCTACACCACACGCTACAATCGCTGGCTGTCTCCAAAATTTTTGGCGGGCGAATCGTATGGTACAACGCGCGCCGCGGGACTTTCCGGTTATTTGCAGGAACGGCATGGACTGTATCTCAACGGCATCATGCTGATTTCGGCGGTTTTGAATTTCTCGACCATTGAATTTCACATCGGTAATGATTTGCCGTTCATTATGTTTCTGCCGACCTATGCGGCGACGGCGTGGTATCACCACAAACTCAAAGGCCACAAGCCATTGCAGACACTGCTCAAGGAAGTCGAGAAATTTGCATTTGGGGAATATGCAAATGCATTGATGAAAGGCAATTCGCTTACGCTACAGGAACGTGAACTCATCGTAGAAAAGATGTCGCGTTATACCGGACTGTCGGCGGAGTTTATTGAACGAACCGACCTTCGCATCATGGATCAGCATTTCTTTAAGGAACTTCTGCGCGAGCGCGGACAAACCATCGGTCGCCTCGACGGCCGCTTCATCGGCCTCGACCGCCTCGGCGTGACCGACCATCCCGAATACGATCCGCTTCTGACGAATACAATCGGTCCGTATACCGCCGCGTTCTACGAATATATTCGTTCAGAACTCAAATTCGAGTCTGATTTGCCCTATGAAATCCTAAGCGAATTTGTTCATCCGTGGTCCTATGCCAATGCAGAGAATCAATACCTTAACGTTGGCGAGACGTTGCGCGCGGCCATGACCTATAACCCGCATCTCAAAATTTTCGTGGCGAACGGCTATTACGATCTTGGCACGCCGTATTCCGCAACGGAATATACGTTCAATCATTTGGGCTTGCACAAATCATTACGCGACCATGTCAGCATGGGTTATTACGAAGCGGGACATATGATGTACATTCATATGCCGTCGCTGGAACAATTGAAGACGGACTTAGCGGAGTTTATGAGAAATACGCTCGCGAAATAAGGCGTAACAAAAAAACACGTTCGATTTATGAGCGTGTTTTTTATCTGGCGGGGAGGGCGGGATTCGAACCCGCGACCGAGTTACCCCGGCACTCACTTAGCAGGCGAGCCCATTCAGCCGCTCTGGCACCTCCCCAGAAAGAAATGAATTGTTTCACAACCTGTTGATGGCGGAGGGAGTGGGATTCGAACCCACGTAGGTGTGACCCTAACATGTTTTCAAGACATGCGCCTTCAGCCGCTCGGCCATCCCTCCAGGCGGAAGGATTTTACCATAACTTTGATTCGCAATGAACAAAAACGCCGTCTCTTAATAAGGGACGGCATTGATCTTATACATTAACATTCACGTTGTTTGGATTGGCGATGTAATACCACCAGTTGTTGTATATCCCGTTTTTGATTCCGTTCACCTTCGGCAGATGATTCAACCACCATTGTTGGAATGCGCCATCGTCGCCGTTGCCCCATTCGGAGCAGTTCACACTGCGAGTACTACCAGTGAGATTCGGGAAAGCCAGCCAGTCGTAGCATGTACTGTTGACTTGCGTCTGATTGCCCCAATCGTAATCCTTGGTACTGTTGGGCGCGAAGTGAACGAGCCCGACTCCAGCCTGACCGGGGGCGATTTGATTGTAGAGGATGAAACGCTGGAAGAGATTTAACGTTTGCCCGGCGGTGACCGTTGCAGGTGAACGATTGGCTTGATATGCCCATGCCAGAAAACTTTGACAATTGAAAAGCTGAGCCATGATGCTTTCAGCACGATGAGCGTACGAATGCAGCATCTCGCCCACAGCTCGCTGATAATTGAAGCCCATAATCACAAAGCGCCGATTGCAAGAAGCCGTATTGGCCAGCGCGGGGGCATTACACCAAAATGCACCTGCTCCAGCCATAATAGATTCATATAACCCTGCGTATGGGAATCCCATAATCCAGACTTCATCAAATTGGTTGTTGGCAACACCTTGTAAGATGTTGAAGCGCGTAAGGATGGCGTTGTAATCTATCCCTGACGGGTTGTGTGCGGGCGTTGAACCATTCAGAACGGGTAGAAAAGATTGCGCTGTGTACTGAAATCCGTCCGTGAGGGCCGGAAATTCATCCAGCACAATATTCTGAACGACTTGATGACGCGCCAGACCATTGCTGACCTGCAACAAGCTGGAGATATAACTATTGACCATAGCATCCGGCGATGACCAGCCTTCCAGATCTGTGAGCTTTTTACCGCTAGCTGGATCCATCGTCGGGTTATAGGTGATGACCAAAGCTTTGGTCGTGACAGGTTGGACAGGCGTGTTGGGATCATCTGCAACAAGGTTGGCTACCGCCGATGCCCCTTGAATATGTTGCGGTGCGGGTTGCTGAACAGCATGACCAATCAGGGAGTTCAGGTAATCAAACATAATGCTCCTATTCAAGTATCTGAATATAAAATGCTATGGCGAATCTGTAGCGAAGTATACCTCGTCTTTGAGAGCCATAAACAATATATGATTGGGACTCACTGTCATTGCGCTAGCAGGGACGGGAGGCAAAGGATTCGCATGTCCTGCCGGAGGCTGGAGCTGACTCTGCAATTGCAGTGAAAGCGGCGCAAAACGGAAAATGCTCTGATTATCCGTATCCAAAATTAACAACGTTGAGTCAGGCGTGGGCGCGAACATCATCTGTGTGAAATGGGTTTGAGAGAAAAGATCTGTATCGCGGTAAGCGGGAAAAGGATTGGTAAATGTAGCCGGATCATTGCAGCGCGTCGGCACTGTTTGCAGAGCGCTATAAGAACAAGTGGAGAGGTGCCCATCGGCATGAAGGATATAAAGCTCCCCGCTATTCACCGCCAGATCAATTGCGTTTTCGATATTGGGGACTTGATCGCCAAAAAAGAAATAGGGCCGGTCCACAAACGCATCGCTATTGCCGATATAAACCCATACCGCACGCGACGGCGGATCGATCACGTAAAGATCATCACCGTCCAGCGCAAACGCTTTGACGCGTCCCCAGTTGGTATCGGGCGGCGGAAGCGGAATGGCTTGCGGCAATTGACCCGGGGCGCAATAAAGCAAATTTCCATTTGCATCCACCCCCATCACCGACGCGTTCATCGAATTTACTGTAGGCAGTGAAAGGATATCCACAAGCGGGCCGACTGTATAGCTTCCATATGTACCGGGTTCACAGTGAAACGAATCATCTGTTTGGAAGCCAGTGCTGTTGATGGTAACATGCAATACATCGCCGCGCACCGCGTCGAGCAGATATAAATTATTTTCATCGGCAGCCATGCGGCTGATCTGCGCGTTGAGGCCGCTCACTACAGGCTGGAATTGCAAGCGGGAAATGCCTTCCAACTGATCCAGCTTGGCTTGAGCCTCCTGACGCATCGTCTGAGTCTCGGTGGTTTGGCTATTCGACTCGGCGCTGTTCAAATAGGAAAGTTCCTGTTGCCACGCCTCGCGTTGTGCAATGGGATTAGTGAGACCAATGGCAATTGCACGGGCATTGCGTGCTTGCACCAAATATTCTTCATATTGCACGCTGCGACCATAACGGAAATAAATCACGCTGGCAATCGTCACCACCACCAACGGCACAAGAATTGCAATGAATGCCATCATATACGATGGCATGGTAAAAGTGGCAGATTCTTCCGAGCCAGGTAAAAGACGCGGCAGAAATGATCGCAGACCTCTGCTCACCTGTTCGTTGCCTCGGCGCAGAGCTCGCATTCCAGTCACAATCGTCTTTGCCGCTTGACGCGTGCGCGGCGATGGTGTCGCAGGTGATTCTTTTGTCGACTCAGGAACAGTTGTTTCTTCTTGATCGTTAATTTGTTCTGGCGGCGACTCCAAAGCCCGAAGGCGCGGCAGGGAGGCCAGAATATCTGGTTCGAAAGGCTGCACTGGCGATTCTTCTTCCTTCGGTTGAGGCGGAATCGCATAAGCCGATGGTTGCACGAGATGCGATTTAGGCATGGTCCCGCTTTGTGGTTCGGCAATCCGCTCTAAGCTCGTGCTGAGCGGAGCCGAAGCCTCCACCCTCGGAGGCACAGACGCAGGTTCTATGGGCGCACTCGATTCAGATTCCGGTTGCATCATGATCAATGCACCGTTTCCCTCTGTGGCCTGAAGCAGAACTGCATTTACATTATCGTTCGTGAGATTCATCAAGCGGCGGCGCGTGGCTTCCAATGAGGCGGGACTTGAATCCTTTAATGCGGATTCCCATGCGGCTGGAATCCTTGCATAAAGCACCAGCCGGTCGTTGGGTTGAAGAGATATACGCGAGAAGTGGTGAGGCGCATTGGCGCCCAGCCCCAATCCATTTCCCGAAAGTGAATCGAAGATTTGATGCGCACCCTCGGCTTCCAAAACATAAGCGTGCATCGGGCCGCTTGACAAAAGCGTGGCTTCCGAATCACGCAACGCAACCAACGATAACAATCCCACCGCGTATTGTCCGCGTCCGCTGGTGGATAGGTTGCGTTCAAGCAACATCTTGTTGATCGACTCCGCCGCGGCGCGCAGGGCGAAGGTCAATGTGCCGGAGGTTTCAAAAAACGTGGCCACGGCGCGATTGGCGAGTTGTGCATATTCGTCTGTTGAATAGGATGTGTTGCCGGTGAGTAAAAGATAAACAACTAACCGATCATGCTCGCGGCCGCGCGCGGTTTTGCGTGGCGGCATGGCAGGCAGGAGCCCCGGCACGCTGGCTTGTTCTTTTCCTTCAGTTCGATATAGGGGGGTAAGAGTTAAATCGATCGGCATGGTAAGAATGTGGAAAGATTATCTATCATTATACTGGTAAAATCTCAGGCGATACATCTTTGAATTCAATGGGTAAACATGGATTTCACTCTTCATAACGATTTCTCATCCATCTCCGAAAACGAATGGAATACATTGGTCGAACAAGGCATCAGCGATGTGCCGTTTTTGCGGCACGAATACCTTTGTCAATGGTGGCAAACTCTCGGCGGCGGGGAGTGGAAAGATGCCGAATTGGTTTTGATCTCTGCGCGTGAGAACGGTCAACTGATTGGCATTGCTCCGCTCTTCAAAGCCGAATATGATGGGCGCTCTGCGTTGCTGCTCCTTGGAAGCATCGAGATTTCGGATTATCTTGATTTGATTGTCCGACTCGCTGACCTGCCACGTTTTCTTTCAGGTTTGATGGATTTCCTCGCTCAGTCTCCGACCTATAGCGGTCTGCCCTTCGATTGGTATAACATTCCTGATAGCTCTCCGACTCGCGCGGCCCTCAAGGCGGAATCCGAACGACGTGGCTTGATCTATCGCGAAGAAGTGTATCGTCCCACGCCGCGCATTGTGCTGACCGGTTCGTTTGACGATTATCTTTCGCACATTGAAAAGAAACAGCGTCATGAGATTCGGCGCAAGATGCGCCGAGCCTCGGAAAGCGAAATTCCGATGCAGTTTTATGTCGTCGAGGACGCGGCCGCTTTGGAGTCCGAGATCGACGCGTTCTTTCAATTGATGGAACACGATTCGGGCAAAGCGAATTTCCTGACGCCCTCGATGCGCGAGCAAATGAAGTCGGTCATCCGAACCGCGTTTGAGCATGGTTATCTTTGGTTGGCGTTTTTGACGGTGGATGGAGTCAAAGCCGCGGCGGCGCTGAACTTCGATTACAAAAATAAATTGTGGGGTTATAACTCAGGCGTCAGCCGCGAGTTCATGGAGCTTTCACCCGGCTGGGTTTTGCTTGGACATCAACTACAATGGGCTTGCGAGCACGGACGCGCTGAATTCGATTTCATGCGCGGCGATGAGGAATACAAATATCGCTTCGGGGCAGTCAATCTGTATGTGATGAGAGTCGTTGTTGGCTAAATAATCGTCTCCGCTTTCATCGTCTGCGGAATGGGAATGCCAAGAAGTTTGCACCCCATCCATCCTTAAGGGAAGGGCAGGGGAGGTAGAACCTGCTTTGGTGCTGGAATGGCTTAAGGTTTAGTCATAACGGCTTAAAGGTTAAACCATAAAGGCTTAAGGTTTTGTCGGGAAGCTCACCGATTTTTTGGGTAAATCCACAGATTTAGTTGGTACGCCTACCGGGTTGGTTGGCAGGCCCACCGATTTGGCTGAATCAAACAAAAGAAGGAGTTAGACTCGTTGCCTAACTCCTTCTTATCCGTCATATTGCAAAAAAGCGAGTTACTCGACAGGAATCTCTTTGTAGATCTTGTCCACATCGATACCCTGGCTGCGGCGATAGGAGCTGAAGCCAAAGTAGATGACCAGCGCCAGAATGTACATGAAGAACATGAACACCATCGAGCTGACGTTCGACCAGCCGATGCCGTATGTTCCAACCGCGGGCAAGGCGGTGACGGTGGTTGGATCCCAGAACCATAACACCAACAGCCAGTCGAGGAAGGCGAGGAAGACCAAGCCCGCCAGCGTGATCAAAGGCATCTGTCCGCCAGCGAAAACTTTGCGTCCAACGTAATACGCAATCCAGATCAACAACCCGGCATTGAACACAGTCAATATTGCCAACACCACAACCACGAACCAGGTCAGCGGATCTGCATTGAGTCCGCCAAGTGCGCTCATGATCGCCCCTGCGTATTGGAAGGAGATGACGATCAGGTACACTGCAAACACGGCGTAGAGCAGCATAACGATCCATCCCAGCCATGTGGGCACTTTATATTTGGCAATGGGTGAGCCATCAAATACATCTTTGGAGCGCCAAGGCATGATGGTCGCCGCAATTGTCGAACCGAAGAAGGTGATCGCGATCACGACGGTTGCATCAAGCGCCAGGGTTTGGAACTTGAAGATGTTATAGGCGTACAAGTACGATACAACCACTGAAGGGATCACCATCAAGAGCAAGGCGTTGATTGGCGTCTTGGTGCGCGGCTCGATTCTCGAAACCCATTCGGGCAGCATGCGGTCAATGGCTGCCGCGAAGATCACACGCGTTGAGCTCAGGAACAATGTACCGGACCATCCGAACCAGAACAGACTCAGCAGCAGAACGATGATGAACTGAAGCGCTGGGCTTGGCACCATGAAGGCCGCAAAGAGTCCCGGATAGGGCCAGATGGGCAGCGGAGGCGCGGTGGTTGTGGTACCAAAGGTGTAATTCCAGAACGCGGCGTTGGCTTTGTTATAGAAATCCCAGCCAATGGTTTTGGCAATTGCGGCGAAGACAATCAGCGCCACCACATTCGTGACGATGATGGCAGCTGCCATGCCCCAGAAGTTGCGTTTGTAATCCGAAGCGCCGCGTACTTCACCGTAGAGGGTCGAACCCCAGTTGGGCCAGAGATTGAAGAAGGTCAATAGTGGTACGAGGGCGAGACTTGCTGGGATTGCCAGGGGCCATAGATTGCCAGCCGCGCTTCCGGCAGTTTTCTGGGCGGCCGCGCCAGCCGCGATCGTGGCGTTGTAGGTATCGCCTACGCTTGCGCCAAATTTGGGTGCAAAAGCGTTGAAGTTGGCGATGAAGGTTTGGTTGTTCCCAAAGAATAAGAGCAGGAGCGCGATCACCAAACCGACCAAACCGCCCCAGAAGCAGAATTTCTGGATCCGGGCATACCAGCGCATTCCCACCCCGATGTATATGAACACGATCACACACACTGAAATGTAGGAAACGAATTGACCGTTTTGGGTGGAGAACCACAGCGCCGCATCCCTCAAACCAGCGAGACCAAAGAGCGGCGTATACACCTCATACGACAAAATCTGACCGTAAAGTGGAGTCCAGAGCCAGAGGATGAACCACCATCCGGTCACGGTCAGGACAAAGCCGATGCCTCGGTTGAGGATGCGGCTTTGCCAAACATAATCTCCGCCTGCGCGCGGCATAGCGGAGATAAGGCTGGCATAGACGATCACTTCGAAGACGGTGAAGATTGCTCCAATTATGACGCCCGTTGCCAGATTGCCCTGAAACCACCAGGCATAGGAGAAGATGAATAGACCCAAGGTAATCAGGTTGATCGAGAACGTAGCATATATGAATGCGTCAAACACCGACCAGGATCGTACCAGCCCGCTTGCTTTTCGAACAAATAGCGTTGCAGTGCTCATCTGTACACTCCTTTGCAAA
>CAWAMX010000015.1:0-13856 GCA_963783295.1 uncultured Chloroflexia bacterium
TAACGATGTCATCTTTGAAAAAGGTGAGATTGTGCGCATCATCACCGGACCCAACATGTCGGGCAAGTCAACGTATTTGCGGCAAACTGCACTGATTGTTTTGATGGCACAGATGGGTTCCTTTGTGCCCGCCTCTTCCGCAAAGATCGGATTGGTAGATCGCATCTTCACGCGTATTGGTGCGCAGGACGAAATCCACGCCGGGCAATCCACGTTCATGGTTGAGATGATCGAGGCGGCAAACATTCTTCATCACGCAACGGCTCGTTCATTGTTAATCCTCGATGAAATCGGACGTGGGACAAGCACCTATGATGGTCTTTCGATTGCGTGGGGAATCATCGAGTACATTCATAATCATCCGCATCTGCGCTCCAAGACGCTTTTCGCGACGCATTATCATGAGCTAACGCAATTGGCGGATTTGTTACCCGGCGTTCGCAATTACAACGTGGCTGTCACCGAAGCGGACGGCAAGGTGGTATTTCTGCACAAGATTGTCGCAGGCGGAGCGGATAAATCCTACGGCATTCATGTGGCCCAGCTTGCGGGCCTGCCTGCGCCGGTTATTCAACGCGCGAATGAGATCATGCTTGAACTTGAAAAAACGTCGGGGCGCGCTGTGAACATCAATCCGCATGTTGCCCAGCAAGCCGCGCTCTTTCCAGAAACCAGTCCCCTACTCGATGAATTGGGTTCGGTTGATGTAAATTCTCTTTCTCCAATCGAAGCCCTGAATAAATTATTCGAGTGGCAGAAGAAATACTTGAAATAAAAACCATGATTTCAAAATCGTACCAACGTTGCTTAAAAGTGAACATCTCCCGTAAAATAAGAAAATGGAGATGCAAATGAAAGTCGCAATTCTTGCTGGCGGACTTGGCACGCGCCTTTCTGAAGAGACTACCGTCAAACCAAAGCCCATGGTTGAGATCGGCGGCAAGCCGATTCTGTGGCATATCATGAACATCTATGCGGCGTATGGCTTCAAAGAGTTCGTGATCGCGCTGGGTTATCGCGGTGAATTGATAAAGGATTATTTCATAAATTATCATTATCGCTCCCGCAATCTCACGGTTCAACTAAGAAACGGGGACATATCTGTACACGAAGGCGATGGCGAAGATTGGATCGTGCATCTTCTCGACACCGGCATGGATACCAATACTGGCGGACGCGTGAAACGCTTGGCAGAGTTTATCGGAAACGAACCGTTCATGCTGACCTATGGTGACGGCGTGAGCAACATCAATATTCCCAAGCTGATTGAATTTCATCAAACACAAAAAAGGCTGGCGACGCTTACTGCCGTTCGTCCTCCGGCTCGTTTTGGTCAAATGATTCTTGATGATGGCAAAGTAACGGAGTTCAAAGAAAAGCCGCAAATCGGCGAAGGCTGGATCAATGGAGGATTTTTTGTTCTCCAGCCGGAAGTGGTTAATTACATTGAGGGCGACCACACGGCCTGGGAATTCGAATCATTGGAAAAGATCGCGGCAGATAATCAACTCTCCGCCTATCAACATGAGGGTTTCTGGCAAAGCATGGACACGCTCCGTGATGTTAATGTGCTTGAAAAGTTCTGGCGGGAAGGCAACGCGCCGTGGAAGTTATGGAACTAAATCGTGCCTTCTGGTTGGATCGCCCAACCTTTGTCACGGGGGGAACCGGACTGGTCGGAAGCTGGTTGGTGCGCCGCTTGATCGATGCGGGCGCCGATGTGGTTTGCCTTGTTCGCGATTGGGTTCCGCAAAGCGAACTTGTTCGTGCAAAATTGATTGATCAAGTTAAAGTTGTGCGTGGTGATATCCGCGACCGCGAAATAATCGAACGCGTACTCGGTGAATATGAAATCAACACTGTAATCCATCTCGCGGCACAGACCATTGTCACGATTGCAAATCGCAATCCGCTCTCGACTTTCGAGACCAACATTGCAGGCACTTGGAATCTATTGGAGTCCTGCCGACGTAGTCCGAGCGTGAAACAAATTGTGGTTGCGTCATCCGATAAAGCTTACGGTGATCAAGAAACGTTGCCGTACAATGAGAGCACTCCGCTTCAGGGTCAGCATCCATACGATGTCAGCAAATCGGCAGCGGACTTGATTGCGAATACGTATGCCGTCAGTTTTGATTTGCCGGTGGCGATTACACGGTGCGGAAATTTTTATGGCGGCGGCGACTTGAATTGGAATCGCATTATTCCCGGAACGATCCGCTCGATCTTGCGCGGACAAAACCCGATCATCCGCTCGGACGGCAAATACATCCGTGACTATTTTTATGTGGAAGATGGCGCGGCTGCATATATGTTGCTGGCCGAGAAACTTGCAGAACATCCGGAACTCAAAGGTGAAGCATTCAACTTTTCAAACGAGATTCAAGTTACCGTATGCGAGATTGTGGAACGAATACTTAAATTAATGGATTCGAATCTTAAACCAGAAATTCTCAATCAGGTCCAGAATGAGATTCGTCATCAATATCTCAGCGCAGAAAAAGCACGAAGAGTTCTCAATTGGCATCCACTTTTTTCGCTGGATGAAGGTTTGAAAAAAGCCATTGAATGGTATAAAGATTTTATAGCAACGGAGTCGAAGTGATAAAACGAGATGCGCAGCTGCGCGCTAAAATTTTGAAGCTGGTTGAAGAATATTACCAGGAGCGCTTTGCAAAACACAAATTCGAGTCTAGCATCGATACCGTACATTATGCTGGACGCGTTTTCGACGCAGACGAACTGGTCAAGTTGGTTGACTCAAGCCTGGATTTTTTTCTAACCGCCAGCCGATACTCGGATCAATTTGAGGCCGATTTCGCCGACTTCTTTGAATTATCGAATGCCCTGATTGTCAATTCGGGTTCCTCTGCGAATTTGGTTGCCATCACTTCGCTGACATCCCCAAAATTGGGAGAGCGCCGTTTGAAACCAGGCGACGAAGTGGTTACGGTCGCGGCCGGCTTCCCGACCACTGTAGCCCCTCTTGTGCAGAACCAACTCATACCGGTTTTCGTGGACGTCAATTTAGGCGATTACACCGCCATCCCTTCCCGAATTGAAGAAGCCGTTGGCCCGAAGACGCGTGCCATCGTCATGGCGCACACCATGGGCGTACCGTTCGATCTCGATACGGTGATGAGTTTTTCAAAGAAGCATGAACTTTGGGTGGTGGAAGATAACTGTGACGCACTCGGCTCGCGCTACCACGGCCGGCTGACCGGCACCTTTGGCAATATTGCCACCATCTCCTTCTATCCAGCGCATCACATCACCATGGGCGAAGGCGGCGCAGTCGTCACGGGGAGTGACATATTGGGGCGCATTGCTCGTTCGATCAGAGATTGGGGACGCGACTGTTATTGTGCTGGGGGTGAAAACAATACATGTGGCAAGCGCTTCAGCCAGCAGTTCGGAACGCTGCCTTTCGGCTACGATCACAAGTACGTTTATACCCATATCGGCTATAACCTTAAAGCCACTGATATGCAGGCTGCGGTTGGTCTGGCACAATTCGCCAAGCTGGCAAACTTTATTGAGCGGCGCAAAATCAACTTTCAGAAATTCCTTGCAATGCTGGAAAACTATCAGGATCGCCTGCTCCTGCCGCAGGCCACTCCCCATTCGGATCCCTCCTGGTTCGGCTTTGTGATTACCGTACGCGAAGACGCTGGCTTTACGCGTAACGATCTGACCCATTTCCTCGAAGCTAACCATATCGAAACGCGCAACTTATTCAGCGGCAATCTACTGCGCCAACCGGCCTTCATGAACATTGAGCACCGGGTAGTCGGTGATTTGACCAATACGGACATCATCATGGAGCGCACTTTCTTCATTGGCGTTTATCCCGGCATCGACAACGACCAGCTCGATTATATCAACTCGGTTTTCGCGCGCTTCATGCAAGGCGAACGGATAAGCTGATGCCGCAAAAATTGCATTGTGATGTGGTGCAAATACTAGATCACGGTGAACGGGTTTACTCCGTTTTCCTAAAGCCTGCCGTTTCAGTCCCGCGCTTCCAAGCTGGGCAATTCTTGCATCTTGCACTAGATCAATACAACCCCGGTGACTTTTGGCCGGAGCTCGCGCGTCTTCTCCATTGCCAGTCCACCTACAGAGCGGGACCTTCTACGTATCACTTACGCTGTCAAAGGACTCTTCACCACACGCATGGAATCTGAGCTTCATCCCGGCCGCGAAGTCTGGGTCAAACTGCCTTACGGCGAATTTACCATTGACCCTGAAAGCGATGCGTGCCTGCTGGCAGGCGGCACAGGCATCACCGCCTTCACCGCCTTCATTGCCGGACTTCCTTTTGAATATGGTCATCACGTGCATCTTTTCTACGGTGCACGCCGCCCGGAGTTATTGATCTACCGCCCTTTGATAGAAACCGCACTTGAACATTGTTCAAACTTGCATGCCGTCTTTATGGCTGAGCAATCCGTTGATGGCACCAAATGCCTGCCCGGGCGACTTGATCTCGACATCATATGGAAATTAATCTCCGATCCATTAGCCGTCACCTATTACATCGCCGGTCCGCCGGAAATGATCCGCATCTTCTCACAAGGGTTGATTAAACGCGATGTATCGAACACCCAAATTGTGACTGATGCATGGGAATAACGATGAAGAGCAATCCATTGGCTGAAGATCTCGATCACATTCTAGATCATACACGCGAGCTGTGGGATGAACTCCGCGGACAGCAAATCTTCATCACCGGCGGAACAGGCTTCTTTGGCTGTTGGCTGTTGGAAAGTTTTATTTGGGCTAATGAAAAATTAGATCTACATGCACATGCTGTTGTATTAACTCGTTCGCCGGACGCTTTTCAAGTCAAAGCTCCGCATCTTGCCGGAAACGAAGCGGTTACACTTCTAAGCGGCGACGTTCGCACCTTTGATTTTCCAAAAGACTTGTTCTCGCACATCATCCATGCCGCCACTGAATCCAGTGCCAAGCTTAATGGCGAAAATCCATTATTGATGCTGGATACCATCATAGAAGGCACGCGTCATGTGTTAGATTTTGCCAAAACTTGCGGCGCGAGAAAATTCCTGCTAACCAGCTCGGGCTCGGTCTATGGAAAACAGCCATCTGGATTAACTCATATCCCGGAAGATTATACAGGCGCGCCCGATCCAATGGATCCGAAGTTCGCTTATGGCCATGGGAAGAAAATCGCCGAGCACCTATGCGCGCTATACGCGCGAGAGACAAATATTGAAATGAAAATAGCCCGTTGCTTTGCCTTTGTCGGGCCCTACCTGCCGCTGGATGGTCATTTTGCTATTGGGAATTTCATCCGCGACGCGCTAAACGGCGGGCCAATCATTGTTAAAGGAGATGGCACACCTTGTCGTTCCTATCTTTATGCGGCGGATCTTGCCATTTGGTTATGGACAATTTTGTTCAAGGGGCAATCTTGTCGTCCCTACAATGTAGGAAGCGATAAGTCGTATTCGATTGCGAAAATAGCTAAAGCGGTGGCCGAACAGTTTCCTGAAACAATCCGGATAAAGAAAGCTGCCGCAGCAAATCCACAGAAAGCTCCCGAACGATATATTCCAGATATTCAACGCGCAAAAAACGAGCTGGGCTTAAGTGCCTCCTTCAGGCTCTTAAAAGCAATTACTCGAACAATCGAAAATCTTAAAATTGGACTTAATATTATGCCCACGCAGACACCGAAACCGGTGCACATTCAAATTGTATTATGGGTTTTGTTGGGAGGATTTGCCCCATCGCTTTTGTGCAATTTTATTTTCGGAAATTATCTAAACTATGGTTATCCTTACAATACTTTCTTCTTTCGACCAGAGGCCAAAGACGTGGATCCGAAATCCCCTTATGGCCAGGGAAAAAAATCGCCACTAATTGAAAAACAGGAAATACAGCGATTTTGCATAAGTCCTATATATAATAAAAGATAACCATATCCGATGCGAAAGGTCAATACATGAACAAAGGCAATAAGAAAAATACTTTGGCATATCCGATCATCTCAATCGTTGTTCCTGTATATAAAGAGGAACGCGGTATCCGTCCATTTCTTTTGCGATTGGAATCGGTGATGAATAAGATGGGTGTATCCTATGAAGTAATTTTTTCCCCTCGACCCTTCTCCTGATCGAACGGAAGAGATTATTCTTGAGGAAATAAACCGCAACCCGGTCATCAAGTTATTGGTATTCTCTAGACGTTTCGGCCAACCCGCGGCCACCATGGCCGGCATACTTTGGGCAAAAGGCGATACCTGTGTTACCATTGATGTTGATCTCCAGGATCAGCCGGAACTGATCGAGCTGATGTATGCAAAATTGAAGGAGGGGTATGAGGTTGTGTATGCCAAGCGCCGTTCAAGAAAAGGTGAAACATTGGTCAAGCGGATCGTATCCTCTTTTGGGTATTTCGTAATCAATAAACTGAGCGATGTGGCTATCCCACGCGATACCGGTGATTTTCGCATCATGACCCGCCGCGTCATTGAAGAACTCCGCCGACTGAGTGAAACGCACGGCTTCCTGCGCGGGCTGGTGGCTTACGTGGGCTTTAAGCAAACATCTATAGAGTATGATCGCGACCAGCGCTTTGCTGACCAGGGCAAATACAATCGGCTGACAGGCTCCTTGAAGATCGGACTGAATGGTTTGATCGGTTTCAGTAGCCGCCCACTTCAGCTGATGTCGCTGGTGGGAATGGGCTTTGCCGGGTTCAGTTTTCTGCTAGGCGCATGGTATCTAGTTCAAAAACTTTTGGGCTTTAACCTGACTCCCGGCTTATCCACCACAGTGCTTGCCATCACGTTTTTCTCAGGCATACAGCTCCTGGGCTTGGGACTGATGGGAGAGTACATCGGACGGATTTATGATGAAGTCAAACATCGGCCCCAAAATATTGTAGATCGGAAGATTAATTTTGATGAGTAGTTTTATCTAATTTTCAGGGTTGATGAGGCGACGTAGTAAGAATGTACAATAGATATTTTTTCAAGCAAGAGTATATTCAATATGATCCAACACCAATGGCCAAGAATATTTCCACCTCTACCTAACATGGCAGATACGCCGCATTGGACCGGCCGCGGATTCCAAATAGGAGATCGCATTTTACCGATCCTTTCCTACGATCCTGGCTCATCCGGTTGGACTGACGATCTAACAACTTTCCACGAGAATACGGCAGGAGGGTCGCATTTTATCGACTTGGCATCTCGTCGTCATGCCATTTCACAAGTAGCCCATTATGCTTCAGAAACATCACCGATCATTTTGGATATAGGCTGTTCATCCGGATTTCTATTAGCAGATTTAAAGGCATCTT
Organism: uncultured Chloroflexia bacterium; assembly: GCA_963783295.1. GTDB lineage: Bacteria > Chloroflexota > Anaerolineae > Anaerolineales > Villigracilaceae > Fen-1038. The sequence continues at coordinate 7,336 of CAWAMX010000015.1, forward strand.
TTCCTCAAGCTTATGTGATGGGTGCTGATGTCATTCTTGGCCCCCTACTTAATCTTGCTGAAACCTTACCGGAAATTCCCCTGCTTCACTTTGATCTGACGCGCTGTCCATTACCCGATAACTCTGTAGATGTTGCGATTTTGCTAAACGTATTGGAGCATATTGAAGACGATGCCTTGGCCGTCCGGCAATTATTCCGCATATTGAAACCTGGAGGCATTGCCATCATCGAAGTCCCCGCTGGGCCAGAATTATTTGATATTTATGATGAACTGCTCATGCACTATCGTCGTTATAAGTTGCCGGGACTGCGGTATTTATTTTTAGATGCCGGTTTTTCGATTGTCTGGCAATCACATCTTGGTTTTTTCTTATATCCTGGTTTTTTTGTGGTAAAACAATTACGCCGTAAAAAACGTGCCGATATTCCCGAAGAAGAAATCCCTGCCCTCGTGAGTCAGAATATTAATCAGACAGGTGATAATCTCTTTTTCCATGCACTGATGCGCATGGAGTTGGCATTGGGAAAAATCATTTCTTACACATTTGGTATCCGGTGTTTGCTAACCGTGCAAAAGCCATTTAGTCACTAAACCATAATTCTCTTCTTAGGAATTTTTATGGAAAAAACTTTTCTGGAGAACTATAAATGGTTTATTGAGCATGAACATATTAATCTTGCTAATGAAATTTTGGAAGAACTACAACCATATTTTGAAGTTGCACATCGTACATTATTTCCTCTGCCTTTCCTCCCAGTGCAAACTATAAATCTGGTCATTGGCCTGACGTTGAAACCCCGCTTGATCCCACCTGCAAATGTTTATTAGAAAGGGAATTGTTATGCAGTATTTTGTCACGGGCTGTGCCGGATTCATTGGTAGTAACCTTGTCGACCGTCTGCTGGCAGACGGTCATAGCGTTATTGGCCACGACAATTTTTCCACCGGGCAGGATAAGTTTATTGCCCCTGCGCTTCAATCTCCTAATTTCACGCTTGTGCGTGGTGATGCACTGAATCTGACGACGTTGACAGAAGCAATGCGCGGGACTGATTTTGTCTTTCATCTGGCCGCGAATGCGGATGTGCGTTTTGGCACCGAACATCCACACAAAGATTTGGAGCAGAACACCATTGCTACTTATAATGTTCTGGAAGCCATGCGCGCCAATGGCATCAAGCGGATTGCGTTTCCTCCACTGGTTCTGTTTACGGTGAAGCACAGGTCTTCCCCACTCCCGAAGATGCACCTTTTCCTATACAAACATCTCTTTACGGCGCATCCAAGTTGGCAGCCGAGGGTCTGATCCAAGCGTATTGTGAGGGTTATGGCTTTCAAGGGTATATCTTTCGGTTTGTTTCCATTCTGGGCGAACGGTATTCGCATGGGCACGTGTTCGATTTTTACAAGCAGCTTCTAAAGCAACCAGGTGAATTACAGGTCCTGGGCAACGGTCATCAGCGCAAATCCTATCTTTATGTGCAGGATTGCATTGATGCCGTCTTCCTAGCGATGGAAAAAGCACAGGAAAAAGTAAACATTTATAATTTGGGTACGGAAGAATATTGTGAAGTTAATGACTCCATTGGATGGATTTGTGAGTATCTGGGAGTAAACCCGCACAAGGTATATTCTGGAGGCGAGCGCGGCTGGATCGGTGACAATCCTTTTATATTCCTTGATACTGCCAAAATCCACATACTTGGGTGGAGGCCAAAGCTGACTATTCAGCAGGGCATTATCCGCACACTGGAATATTTACAAGCCAATCAGTGGCTTCTGGAGCAAAGATAATGAAAGTTTGTGTTCTGGGTCTATGGCATCTCGGCACAGTGACAGCCGCCTGCCTTGCATCTGGGGGGCATCATGTCACCGGGCTGGACTTTGACGAAACCGTGGTTACCAACTTGAAAAAGGGCCAGCCGCCTCTTTTCGAACCGGGACTGGAAGATTTGGTCAAAAAAGGCATTCAATCAGGCACTCTTGATTTTTCAGCCGACCCGGCTCAGGCAGTGAGTGAAGCAAAAGTCATTTGGGTGGCTTACGATACGCCTGTAGATGATGATGACAACGCAGATGTAAATTATGTTATTGAGCACGTGAGACAACTTTTTCCTCATTTGAAATCAGGACAGGAAGTATTGATCTCATCCCAATTACCAGTTGGCACAAGCGCGCATCTGGAAAAGTTATTTACAAAAGCGCGACCCAATCTGCAGGTTTCGTTTTCGTATTCCCCAGAAAATCTGCGCTTGGGAAAAGCCATCTCTGCCTTCACCCAGCCTGATCGGGTAGTTATTGGCACTCGTTCTGAGAACAGTGGTAAAATATTTTCGGAGTTGCTTTCTCCTTTCACGGATCATATTGAATGGATGTCTGTCGAATCGGCAGAGATGACAAAACATGCGCTAAATGCTTTTCTGGCAACCTCAGTGACATTTATCAACGAAATCGCATCTATTTGCGAACAAGTCGGGGCCGACGCCAAAGAAGTGGAACGTGGATTAAAATCAGAGTCTCGCATTGGACCAAAAGCCTATCTGGGCCCTGGCGGAGCTTTTGCAGGCGGCACACTGGCACGCGATATTGCCTTTTTGACTCAACTTGGTCAGCAGAACGACTTACCCATTTATCTTGTCCCTGCCGTGCGCGCCAGCAACGATGCTCATAAAAACTGGCCACGCCGACGGCTAACGCAGTTGCTTGGCACATTGAACGGCAAGACGATAGTCGTGTGGGGGTTAACCTATAAAGCTGGTACTAACACATTGCGGCGTTCCAGCGCCATTGAACTGTGTCAGTGGCTGCTGGGGCAAGGCGCCCATGTGCAAGCGCACGACCCGGCTGTGAAAAGCCTGCCGGAACAATTTGCCGCCATCCGCTTGTATGCCTCGCCGTTGGATGCCGCTCGGGGTGCAGATGCATTGGTCGTTGCTACTGAATGGCCTGATTACCGTACTGTATCGATGACAGAAACACTAAAAGCCATGCATTCTACAATTGTTCTGGATGCAAATCGTTTCCTAGCCGCATCACTAGAGGTTTTGCCCAATGTGACGTATGTAGCCGTTGGAAGGGTTGTTAAATCATGAGCCTTATGTTGGAGGGCCGGGTTGCCATTATTACTGGTGCCAATCAAGGTCTAGGCGAAACCATTGCCCGAGCTTTTGTGCAGGCCGGCGCTAACGTGATGCTGTGTGCTCGCGATGAGGCTAAATTGGCTGAGGTACAGAGCAAATTACAGAGTCTTTGCACAAAAAGCCAACGGGTCGAAGGGATGCGAGCTGATGTCTCGAAGCCGGATGATGTAGATCGACTCATTTCCTCCGCTTTGTCAAAGTTCTCTCAAATCCAGATCTTAGTCAATAATGCCGGTATTTATGGTCCTAAAGGCAGGATAGAAAATTTGGACTGGAATGAGTGGGTGCAGGCAATTGAAATAAATCTTTTGGGTTCGATTTTGACCGCCAAGGCACTTCTGCCACACTTTCGCGCCCGCCACTATGGAAAAATTATCCAACTCTCCGGCGGAGGAGCAACCTCACCACTGCCATTTATCAGCGCATACGCTGCATCAAAAGCCGGAATTGTGCGTTTTATGGAGACTTTAGCTGATGAGGTAAAGAATGCAGGCATTGACGTAAATTCCATTGCTCCTGGTGCGCTCAATACACGCCTGCTCGACGAAGTGCTGGAAGCTGGTCCGGATAAAGTGGGCAAGGCTTTTTATGAACGAGCCTTGAAGCAGAAGACCGCAGGCGGCACGCCGCTTGAAAGAGGTGCGGAGTTGGCGATCTTTTTGGCTTCTGCCGCCAGTGATGGGTTGACGGGCAAACTCATTAGTGCTATCTGGGATCCATGGGAGCATTTTCCTGAACATTGGGATGATTTACAGAAAACTGATATATATACACTGCGCCGCATCACTCCAAAAGATCGCGGCCAATCGTGGGGTGAAATATGAATCATCTACCTGGAGTGGCCATTCTCGGCTGTGGTCTGATTGGTCAAAAACGCTCCAAGACACTGGCAGGGGCGAAGCTCGTCGTCTGCGCGGACGTGGACGAAAAGCGCGCAAAGTTTCTAGCGGACGGATTTCCCGGTTGCGAAGCAACTGGAGATTGGCATTTCGCCATCGAGCGTCCTGATGTCGATATTGTCATTGTCGCAACCACAAACGATGCGCTTGTGAAAACAAGTCTCGCGGCTGTGCAGGCGAGAAAGCACGTCCTTGTAGAAAAGCCTGCTGCTCGTAATGTGGCCGAATTGGATCGATTGATTGAAGCCTCATCAAAAAATAATGTACAAGTGCGCGTGGGTTTTAACCATCGTTATCATCCAGCATTACTGAAGGCAAAAGAGTTAGTCAACGCAGGCGAACTCGGTGAACTGATGTTCGTTCGCGGGCGTTATGGTCACGGCGGCCGCATTGGCTATGACCGCGAATGGCGTGCCAATCCAGGGCTTTCCGGTGGCGGCGAGCTGATCGATCAAGGCGTACACATGATTGATCTTTCGCGTTGGTTCCTGGGCAATTTCAGGGAAATTCAGGGATATGCACATACCTATTTTTGGGATATGCCCGTGGACGATAATGGATTTATGATCTTGAGAACTGCTAAAAACCAAACCGCTTTCTTGCATGTGAGTTGCACCGAATGGAAAAATCTTTTTTCGCTTGAGATCTATGGACGCAAGGCCAAGCTTCATATTGAAGGGTTGGGCGGCAGTTACGGCCTGGAAAAACTTTCCTTCTACAAGATGCTGCCTGAAATGGGCCCGCCCGATACCACCGTTTGGGAATATCCGCGCGGCGACAACTCCTGGGCGCTGGAATTTGCAGAATTTCTGGAAGACATCCGTTTGCAGCGTACGCCTTCAGCCGGCCTGCAGGATGCCCGCAGCGCATTGGCAATCATTGAGAGCATTACCAAAGCGTCAGGCTATCGTTATAACGCTTGACTTAATAAGGATCTTGAGTTTAGAATTCGCCGGACCATCACATTCCGCTCTCCTCGTTTGGGTGCAACTAATACGAATAGATTGCATGTGCCATTGCGCTTGTAATCATGATTATTGGCTTAAAAAATGAGCGAACCAAAAGGGTAATATCCGCAATTAAAAAATGTTCATTTTAAAACAGCGATTGTTGGTCGTTGAAAACTTCTGCTAATTTCTGTCATACTCACCACTTACTATTTTATCTAAAATCTCCAATTTCAACAGGTCACCATGCTATCTAAAATGATCCTCTTATTAATTTTGTGTTTTTTTGCATTATTGGCCGTCTTTAAAGAGGCTTCTTTGCAATTTACCAAGGCTCGATGGGGAAATCGAGAACTCATTCCTATTCGCTTCAATTACCCAGGCTACTATTATCGTATTTCTTACCGAAGGTTTAAGTGCCTTTCATAGATTCCAAAAACTGAATTTACTCGTCGCATGGAGCCTCGTATTAATCATTACTTTTTTCCTTTTCGCCTTTCTGCGAGTTTTGCGGACAGGAATTAATCGTCGCGTGTTCAATCTGGTTGATTGGGATCTGCCCGCTCCTAAATTTAATCGAACAACCATAATATGTTATTTTCTGATCGGGTTCCAATTTATTACGCTAGCGATGGTTGCGTATGTATACGCTCCAAATAATTGGGATTCCATGACCTATCATCTTTCCAGGGTTATGCATTGGCAGCAAAATCAAAGCGTGGCAATCTATGCAACGAATATTTTACGACAGGTTCAATCTCCGCCTTTTGCTGAATACAGCATTGCAAATCTCCAAATGCTGGTGGGAAATGATCGCTATGATAATTTTGTTCAGTATCTCGCTTTTTTCGCATGCTTCATTTGTGTCACCAACATCACGAAGAAACTGAGGGGCAGCCCGGATCAACAAATTCTTGCGGGGATGATCAGCATATCCATTCCTACGGCTATTTTGCAAGCTACTGGCACTCAAAACGATCTGGTCGTATCACTATGGTTAGCCTGCTTTATTTCAATGGGAGTGAGCTTGATTAATGAACCTGAAAATTCCCTATGGGTGATTGGAATGGGGTTGTCCTTGGGGTTGGCTTGCCTGACCCAAGCAATTGCCTATATTCTTGCCCTGCCTTTTTGTATTTGGTTTGGTGTTATTCTTATCCAACGGAATCCAAAGAATATAACAAAGGGGCTGATGATCGCAGGGTTAATTCTCTTGATCAATTCTGGATTCGTGATTAGAAATATGCTTATATTTTCTAATCCTTTAGGCACAGGTATAAACTTTCAAATGGCAAGTCAAATCCACAGCCTTGCTGAATTGGCATCAAATGTGATTCGAAACCTGGCCCTAAACTTTACAGATAATCAAAATATTATTTCCAAAGGCATCCTGAGTTACCTGCAGCTTATTCATAAATTTACCGGGTTTTCGGATGCAGATCTGCGTATCTCTCTATATAGTAGGGATATCGTAATCTACTCACACCCTTCGCGAAGAGAGTGAGATTTGGTAAGATGGGTCAATATAGTTGA
>CAWAMX010000016.1:0-121210 GCA_963783295.1 uncultured Chloroflexia bacterium
AATGAATGAAGAACGCTAAAATTCGCTTTGATACGCTTTTCCATAAGAATGGGGGGGCAATTGCTTGGATTGATCAGGCAGCCCAAACTCGATGGCTTGATAAAGGCCTGATTTTGTTCCTCACACTCTCGGCGGGAAATTTAATTGTTGACTTGCACTTTCCGCTCATACCTTGGCAACCATGGTTTTATTTACCCCGAATACAGATTTAATCAGAATGCCATCGCGGAAGTAAATCTATTCTCTGAGGAGGTGTGCGCTTAAATTCAAAATCACTGATGAAACCAATTCATGAAACGATCTAGTTCGTTCTAGCAACGACCACTTGGTAATCCAATAAAAAGAAAGAGTCATGGAGGACGAAATGAAAATCACGAATATGTTCGGTAAGGTGTTTGCTGTAATCGCGCTCGTGGCACTATTGGCCGCCTGCGCGCCGGCTTCTACAGCCGCGCCTACCGCTGCGCCTGCACCGACTACCGCCCCAGCAGCTGCTGCAACGACTGCGCCAGCCGCAGTTTCTGCAACCGCAACCATGGGTAAGGCACAAGATGTAGTCACATGGTTTGAGTTTGACCAAAATAATACAGACCCAAAAGCCGATGAAGCCGTTGGGAATGCTGCAATACGCCAAGCGATCCCGCAGTTTAATCAACAATTTGCAGGGCAATGGAATTGGGCGAATAACCCAGTGGCTTTTGACCAGAAGGATGCTCAATTGATTGCCGCCGTCCAGGCGGGGGGCCAGGTCCCTGACGTCTTTGAAGCCACCCTAGGTATAAACTCGTTCTACCAACATGGATCGCTACAGGATCTTACGGATTGGGCTAAGGCCCAGCCTTGGTATAGCGATATTGACCCGAATGTGCTCCCTGTCTGCACAGGCCCGGATGGCAAGCTCTACTGTATTCCTGTGACCGAACGGCCTCAGGTCGTTTATGTCTGGAAGGATCTTTACCCGAACGGCTTCCCCACATCTGAGGCTGACTTTATGACCCAAGCTGCGGCACTGAAAACCAAGGGGCATTACGCCCTCACCTTCTTCGGTTCAACCGACGAAAATGGTGAAGCGACTACGCGCGCCTATGATGATATCCTTCAGTCGTATGGCGGGGCCGTTGATGATGGCCATGGTAAGATGCTGCTTGATACCCCTCAGGACATCGCGGCGATTCAATTCATCCGCACTATTGTTGCTAAGGGATATGTGCCAGACATCGCTTTCGCAGGCGGTTTCCAGGAAGAGTCGGCGTTTAGTGATTCTTCGGCTGGCGCTTTCCCGACCGGGGCAGATGGATATAATTACTTGACCCCGCTTACCGCGCCCAGTGGAAAGAAATATACAAAAGGCAATCAACAAGACTTCTTGGATGCGGTGGCGGCTGGTGACATTTACCTCTCGCCATTCTTCTCCAATGTCCCTGGACAGAAACCTGGTTGCGATATCTTTTCAACAGCCTTGTCCATCCCGGTTGGGGCAAAGAATGTTGATGGAGCGAAAGCATTCATCAACTGGATGATGGGTACTCAGGAGAACGCTCAGTTCGCGTTCGGTATTGGCGGCGTGTCCGCTCTCAAAACCGGCCAAGCCAACGCAGTGTTCCAGATCCCCTACTTCCAGGAGCTTGCCAAGGTTACGACGCAAGAATCTTGCAAACCGTGGTATGGCACGTTGACAGATCAGTCAGCTGCTGAGCCGTTGGTCGCGGCTGTTTTCTATCAGCTGGTCAAACAGACTCCGAATGCTGCTATCCCCGCCGCGCTGGATGCGGCTGCAGCTCAATATAATTCAAATCACTAGGCGGCTTTTCTTGCACCTTTTGAATAAGCAAGTGTAAGTTTATTGGCAGGGTGGCAAGGTAATTTCCTTGCCACCCTGTAGATTGTAGTATTATAAATTTATACGAATAGGATATGTAACTTATGGAACAGGTAAAAACACCATCCTTCCAAAAGAAATCTCTTAAGTGGTTAGAGAATTCCTTGCCGTTTTGGTTGATTTTGCCTACTCTGGTTGTACTATTTGCAATCCAAATTTATCCTTTCCTATATACGATCTGGCTCAGCGTGGAACAGCGCCAGCCGAAGGGGTGGCTATTTGTTGGCCTTAAGAACTTTACGCAACTTTTTGCAACCAGTTTATTTCAACAAAGTATTGGTTTGACGGTTGTTTTTCTCGTTATTTTTGTGATTCTCACCATGGTGGGTGGTTTCGTCATTGCTTATTTGTTGAGCCGAAACATAAGCTTTACAGCCTTATATACTACATTGATTTTCATTCCGTGGGTTCTTTCCGATATCATTGGTGGAGAGGTATTCCGTTTGCTGGTATTGCCGGCTTATGGCGTCTTGTCTGCTATCTTGCAAAATCCGCAAGTTTTTCCTCCCAATGGATTGTCCGTGTTGACTGCCGCACCTCCCAATCCGTGGATTGGGAATTTCCCATTTCCGCCCGCGCCCGCGCTTATCTTGCTCATTCTCGCCACAACGTGGCGCGCCCTACCTTTTGTCTCTCTCTTGCTGCTGGCTTCCATCCAGATGATCCCTCTGGAAATCATCGAAAGTGCTCGCATCGATGGAGCGAATGTTTTGCAAATCATTTGGCATATTATGCTTCCCATCATGCGCCCCACTTTGGTGGTTGTGATCTTCAGCCTCACTCTCAATGGAATGAACGGCGTGGGGATGATCTTCAGTTTGACTCGTGGGGGACCTGGAACGGAGACAGAAATTCTGCCGTGGCTACTCTACTCCATTGGCTGGCTCCAGGTTAATTTCAACTGGGCAGCGGCATTGGCTCTGTTCATCGGAATTATCAATCTAATATTAATTATTGGCACGCTACGTGTGACCAGGTTGGAGGAGAATGGCTGACAAATTTAAACGCGCGCACCACAACAATCATTGGTTGATTCATTTTTGCCTTATTGTTATCTGTTTGGTGATGATGTTCCCCATCCTCATCGCCATCATTGAATCATTCAAGCTTCAACAAGACATTCAGCGTAATCCTCCTATACTATTCCCGTGTGATACGAGCACCCAAACCTTCAACCTGGCCGCCTGTCGGTGGTCCACGGAAGGTTATAACCGTGTGTTGGATATCAAGCCCGATCCAAAATCGCTCTTGGGTTTTGACATTACCGGCACCATCATCAGTGTTTATCTTGCAAATACATTGCTGTATGCAACCACTTCCTCGCTTCTGGTGGTTTTCCTAGCAGCGGCTTCTGGTTACGCGTTTTCTCGCTATAATTTTCGCGGCAAGAGAGCCTTAATGACTGCTTTAATTGCATTTACTGGCGTGCCATTGCTCACTATTTTGCTGGGTCTGTACCAGATGGGCGTTACACTTCGTAAGTCTGGGATTCCATTTGATGACCGGGCATATCTAATCATCGTGTATGTCGGCCTGTTCCTACCAATGAGTGTATGGATCGCTAAGGGTTTTTTCGATGCTATCCCGCGTGATTTGGATGAAGCTGCGCTGATAGACGGTTGCAGCCATCTTGGTGCTCTCTTTCGGGTGGTTATGCCGCTGGCTCTTCCAGGTTTGTTGGCGATTTTTCTGCTTACATTTGTTAACGTATGGAATGAGTTCTTGGCCGGTTATTTGCTGGTGAGTGAGAATCAATATAAGCCGGTCATGTTCGGCCTCTATAATTTCCTCGGTCAGAATATCATCAATTTGCAAGTCATCGGCGCAGCTTGTATATTGGTTTCCTTGCCGATCATCGTTCTCTTCCTATTTTTCCGTCGCAGTTTCTTTCAGGCGATGGTCGAAGGCGCAATCAAGGGATAGGGATCTTTCTCTGGATTCAATTTATCCGGACAGCAATAAGGAGTCGCGGCTCTCAACACAATCAAGCCACAACTTGGGCAGTTGCTCCAAGTGTTGCTTGAAAAGGACAGGTTTCGTTGGATGAGCAACGTTTTTGATGTCATTGTGATTGGAGCTGGTTACATCGGTAGTTCGGTGGCTTATCACCTATGTGTAGCAGGTTTGAGAACAGCTCTTTTTGACCAAGGCTCAATGGCAGCGGGGGCCTCGCGCGCCAGTTACGGCAGTATTCAAATCCAGGATCTGGAATTGAGTAAGAGTGTAGAGCTGATTAGGTTGGCCCGTACGCGCCTTGCGGCGCTGGAGGAAAATCTGGAGCAGAAAGTGGGGAAGAGGCGCATCGGCGGACTTTTACTCATTGAGAACGAAAACCAATGGCAAATGATGGAAGCCAGAACTCAAGGCTTTGCACTCGCAGGGTATCCACTCCGAGTTGGTGCCAGCCGCGCACTTGCGGGAAGTGGAACCTCGCCTCCATACCTCAACGCTTCTGGGTGGGCTTTATCACGATGACGAAGGGCAGGTCAACCCGTTCCAGCTGATCTGGGGATATCTGGTGCCGGCCCGACGCTTGGGGCTGCAGGAATTTTATTTCACTGAAGTGACCGGCTTCGATGTTAAAAACGGCCGACTGGTGGGGATCATCACACCCCACGAATATTTTAGTACTAGGAGGGTAGTCTTATGTACTGGGGCATATACCCGTCAGTTGGGCCGATTGCTGGGAAGAGAATGGGACATCCAGTATATCCTCGGGCAGGCGATGGTGACAGATCCCACCGAGCCGGTCCTGCACAACCACATTTCATCCGCCTCCTTTTTTGAACAGACACCCGCGGACCAAGAAGGGACGGTCAAAGTGGGACTTGCGATCAGCCAGTCCATCCATGGGCACCTACTGTTGGGCGAGGCGATGATGGTTGCCGATACCCTCCAGAGTCGGATGCCAAGCCAATCACTACAGGCTATAGCTGCATATGTTTTACGCTGCTTTCCCTCATTCTGCAGAGTGCGCGTCCGGCGGAGTTGGTCGGCACCAGTGGCTTATTCTCCGGATTGGTGTCCGTGGTTGGGTCCGGTCCCAGGAATAGAAGGGTTGTTTTTAGCCACGGCATTCCGCTCTACAGTAGTCGTCACGCCGTTGATCGGCGAGCTGGTGACGAAGCTGGTAACAGTCGGCAAATGTGATTTAAACATTGATAATTTCCTGCCGGAAAGGAATTTAGATTATGCGCATTAAATCATTCGGTTCTACTCTGCCTGAATGGCAGCGCGGCCGATCAATCCAAATTCAGGTGGATGGAAAAACGATCGAGGCGTTTGAAGGGGAGACGGTTGCTGCAGCTTTGCTAGCTTCGGGAATCCATACCTTCCGTTTGAGCCGAAAAAATAAAGAACCGCGCGGCCTCTTTTGCGGGATGGGTATCTGTTATGAATGTCTGGTAACAGTCAATGGGACGCATGCCGTCCAGGCTTGCCTGACGCAGGTGGCGGAAGGAATGCGGGTTGAGACTCGCCGGGAATGGGAATTATGAGCGAAACCTATGAACTGGCCGTGATCGGAGCGGGTCCGGCGGGAATGGAAGCCGCCATCGCAGCATCAGAAGCTGGGGTTAAGACCGTCATCATCGATGGCCTGCCTCGAGAAGGCGGTCAATATTACCGAAAGCCCTCACCAGCTTTCACATCCTCCCGAAAGACGGTCGTGGAAAAAGAAGGAGACCTTTTAGCTGAGCGTCTTTCTGGAACGCAGGCAGTAAAAATTTTTAATGCCTTGACATGGGGCAGCTTTAAAGAAGAAAAAGGTGAAGGGTGGTTGGTAGGTCTCTACGGGCCGGATGCTCCCAAATGGGTGCATGCCCGTACTTTGGTCCTGGCAAACGGAGCTTACGACACGCCTGTGGCGTTTCCAGGTTGGACTTTGCCGGGTGTGATTACGAGTGGGGCGGCCTTGATCTTGGTTAAATCCCAAGGTGTGGCGCCCGGTCAACGGGCTTTGGTGACTGGAAGCGGTCCGCTGCTGCTTTCGTCGGCCGCCCACTTGATCGAGGCCGGCGTGGAGGTAGCCGGTGTGTGTGAAAACGCGCGGCTTTTTCCCAAAGGGATCCTCTATGCCCCGACCATGTTAGGCCAGTCGCGCCGCCTGCAGGAGGGTATGCAATATATGAGCCTTCTCCTCCGCAAGAAGGTGCCTTACCGGACCGGTTGGTCGATTCTCGAGGTGCACGGCAAGGAGCATGTGGAGGAAGCAGTAATCGCCAAGTTGGATTCGAAAGGCATCCCTCTCTCAGGCAGCCACCGGACTGAACGTGTAGATACGGTTGTGTGTGGTTTTGGGCTTACTCCAAACACGGGATTGGCACGCATGATAGGGTGTAAGATGGAATACCAACCAAAAATGGGTGGTTGGGTACCCCTGCGTGATTCCATGTTGCAAACCAGCCAGCCTGGTGTTTATATGGCAGGGGACGGGGCTGGAATTTGCGGGGCGGAGAATGCGCGCTGGGAAGGAAGGCTTGCGGGAACAGCGGTTGCACTCCTCACAGGGCACTTGAGCAATCAGGAAGCTGGAAAAATAATTGAACGAGTTAGCCCTGAGCTTGCCCGGCAACGCCGCTTTGGTCGTTTGTTGGGGGAGCTCTTCGCTCCTAATCCAGGCTGGATTTCGCTGGCGGGCGATGAAACTCTGCTCTGCCGCTGTGAAGAGGTCAACCTGGCAGAGGTCAAAGCTGCTGTGGCGGATGGGGCGCGCACGTTGGGTGAGGTCAAGATGGTCACCCGGGCGGGGATGGGTGATTGCCAAGGCCGGATGTGCGAACGATCCGTTGCGGGGGCAATCATACAAGCCTGTTTGGCAACAGGGGCCACCTCTGATTCCGTTGGAATGTACTCCATCCGGCCGCCACTCCATCCATTGCCTATGGATTTTCTTGCGGAGGCCCTGCCGGAAGAGTGAGGAGGGGGAAGACAGGATACAATGAAATTGGCATTGATGTCTCAAATAAAGCCGTAGTCTATAGCGCATTGAAGCCATTTCATCAGATAAAGAATGAAGGATAAAAAAACTTCCGAGATCATGTCGTCGGAAGTTTTTATTTGTTGATATGGTTCGTAGTTTACACAAGCTGCAAGAATTGGCTTGGCTGGTATAGCTATACCTAATTCATACCCCTTCGCTGGGGATGTGCAAGTAGACGGTGGAGGAGCATCTAATGTCCACCTAGCGGAAGCTCTGGTTTGGCGCTAGAAGTCAGGCGAGCTTATGGTGGGATTGAGCGATTAAGGGATTTCTCTCATTGACACAAAATTAGTAGAGGCGGGAATAGGGGTGTAGTGGACCCAAAAATTTGGGGTCCACTACAAACAGGTTCGCAAGCCTCAAGCAATAATTATTCCTCACCTTCTGGCCCTGAACAGTTTGTATAGAAACTATCAATACGCTCGGACCCTCATGACTGATGGATTTAGAAACAAGAACACGCCTGGTGGATATAAGGCGTATGTAGATTTTTGGAATTCGATTTGTAGCGTAGATTTAAATAGCATCGACTTTTACGAGCATACAGACGCCGACGCAAAGTGAAGCGTCAATATCACTTTGCACACCACGCATGGCGGATAACAGACTGTGACAGTAAAATATCATCTTATCTACGATAGTGGAACACAATCTCGGCTTTTTGAAAACGCGTAATAAGCACACTTTTTCAAGCGCGAGAATTCAAAAAAGGAAGTTTGAGAAGACGCTATTAGAATAAACTGGCCCCTTTCCAGCCTTACCCAAATTCGCACTTAGTTTTTTTTGGAAAAGGAGAATTTGTTGTAGATGCAATGGTGAAAATAAAGAACACCGAGAGGAATTAGTCTATGTCCGATAAAACCAATGAAACTCAAGATATAACCCGCAAGATAACGGGCAGACTTGGATTTTGGGTTGCTATCTTAATGGTCGTTTCCGGGGTGACCGCTTTTACAAGCGCAGTTGCGACACCACCGATATCCGGTCCATTTTGCCGGAGCGGATGCGTTACATATCCGTATACCGACGTAGCCTCATTCGTTCCGCATGATTATATTTGGATGTATCCGGGAATTCTCTTAACACCGCTGTTCGTTATCGTCATGACATGCATTCACTACCATGCGGACGATGAAAACAAGATTTTTAGTCAGATCGGGTTATGCTTTGCGGTCATCTCCGCCGCTGCGATAACTACTGATTACTTCATTCAACTTGCCGTTATACAACCCAGCCTGATAAAGGGAGAAACAGAGGGTCTGGCGCTTTTCTCGCAATATAACCCTCACGGCATCTTCATCGCCCTTGAAGACTTAGGATACTTGATGATGAGCGTGACATTTCTCTTTGCCGGTGCAAGCTTTGCCAAAGATGAAAAGCTTGAGCGTAGAATCCGATGGGTATTTATCTTAAGCTCTCTAGTTTCAATCGGTGCATTCGTCGTTCTTGCTCTGATCTATGGTCAAAACTTGGAATATAGATTTGAAGTGACCATCATTACCATCAACTGGATAACCCTGATACTTGCAGGGATTATGCTGAGCGTGTTCTTCAAGCGCACTACGCGTCATTCGCATTAAGCGATGGTCAGTATGGATTGAGTGAAGGAGAAATAAAGATTGTGGAAGGAAAATAAAATGGCTCTAAGATTTAAAGTGGATACTTCACGTCACGTGGCAGATGCAATTTCAAAAGTGTTCATTTCCCTGCATCTTGCCCCAAAAGGTTATTACTTATTGACGACCATTGGACGCAAGAGTGGAAAACCGAGATCAAATCCAGTGATTGTGATCGAGGAAGGGAATCGCCGTTGGCTGGTCTCTCCATTCGGAAATGTAAGCTGGGTGTCTAATGCCAAGGCGGCAGGGAATGTATTATTGACACGCAACGGGAAATCCGAAATGGTTGTGATTCGGGAATGTTCCGCAGAACAAGCCGCACCGGTTCTAAGAAAGTATGTAGTCAATGTTGCAATCACAAGACCGTATTTCGATGTCGGAGTCGACTCTCCGGAAGAAGCTTATACCGCAGAAGCACCCAAACATCCGGTATTTGAACTATTATCAAGGTAAAATCGAGCCAGGGGAATTTATTGTAATGGTAATAATGAAAATAAAGGAACACTGAGAGGAATTAATCCATGCCCGATGACACGAAGATACTCGTTAGAAATGCCAGAGATCAAGATATTCCGGCAGTTGTAGAAATCGATGCTGAAGCTTTCTCTGCTTACGGAACCGCTGAAAAACAGGAAACTTTTCAGCTCCGGCTGACGGCATTCCCACACGGTTTCATTATTCTGGTAGCAGATAACGAAATTGCTGCCTATGGTTGTTCCGAAAAATGGCTGACCGATCGTGAGCCAGCCTTAGACGAGAATCCCATGACAACCCACCAAGCTGACGGTAGAGTATTTTGTATCACCGCGATGGCTGTCAAAGCGAAATTTCAGGATAGAGGCTATGGTTTACTTGTACTTGATAAGCTGATGGAGATTGCCCACAAAGAAGGTTGTAGGAAAATTGTCCTAGAGACAGCCCATGCTCAAGATCTATATTTACAACGAGGCTTCAAGACAGTTCAAAGTCGCACTGAGCGTGGAGTTTCGCTTGATGTGATGTCGCTCGAGATAGAATCCTATGGCAGTAAAGCATGAACATGCGAAAATCTGCGCCACATGTTACTTCGTGGCACCCTCACCAAATCCTTCAGATTTAGGGATGGCCTCGCCGAGAGAGTTGCAGCCTAGGCGGGATGCCCGGTTTTGGAGGCTAGCTGACCAGCATCCACTTTGCGTAGCGCCCGTGCAGCCCGCCGATCATACGCGCCAGGTGCAGGGTTAAGGTCAGCAGGATGAAACCGCCGAGGACCATCAAGATCATGCCCCAGAAGGGTAGAAAGACATGCGTATCCCTACCCATGTTAACCACGGGGACGTTCCAAATGATCTGAACAAACGGTGCGGCCATAAATCCAACAGCCAGAGAGATCAAGGTAACATTTAGCGTAAAATACACAATACCCAGTATCAGTTGCAGCAGCATATATAACATGGAGAGCCAGGTATGCTTGTCCGTCACCAGGGCGCCCAAACGTTCGGGCCACTTCAATCCCGGCTGCGCGAATGCAGGGCGGCGCGGCATACGCTCGCCCAACAAGGCCTCCACCAGACGGCCTTCGAGCAATGCGAACCCCTGCACTGAGAGCAGGAAAAGAATGGTGACAGGCACGCCGATGACTAGGACCAATAGTGAAAGGGAAATGGAGACCCCAGCCACCACCCAGACGAAATAGATGATCCCTGTGACGAACGTGATAAACGTAAACAGGAGGGCACCCCATGTACGCGGATCGATGTAAACACCGAAGATGCGATTCCAGATGGTCTCCGGCTTTGGGGGCCGACTCAGGGATGGCGGCGTGCGCCGCTCGATCTCCCGGTATGCGGAGGCGGTTTCCATGGGCGTGCCATACTGGTCGATGATGACTTTCAATGCAGCGGGATCGGCTGTTTCGGGCGATTTCTCCCGAGCTGCTTCCAGCGCCAGCGACAGGTGCTCGCACGCATCTGACAGTGCATCCTTGATGAGGGCGGGATCGCTACCCTTCATCTCTTTTTTTAAGGCATCCAGATATTCTTCAATTGTATCGAACATGTCATCATCCTTTCAGGTTTGCGTCCACAAATTTTTTGGTCTGCTTCCAGATATCCAGCCATTCGATAAGCGCCGCACGCCCATCGCCAGTGATGGTGTAATAGCGGCGCGGCGGACCCGAGACGGAAGGCTCGACAATGCTCTCCAGCAAGCCGTTCTGCTCCAACGAGCGAAGCACTGGATATAGCGTTCCCTGTTTCATCATTGGAATGTCGGTCCCGCTTTCTTCCAGCATCTTTGCGATCCGGTAACCGTACATCGGTGCCTTGCTTCGACTTAATACGCTCAACAAGATGAGCGACGAAGTTCCTGCATTGAGTTCCTTCTGGAATTTTTTGGTGTGTGTGGATAATTCGGCCATCCTTGCTCCTTGTGAGTAATAACCAATTCCTTGTACTAATAATTTAATAATAGTATAAGTTTAATAATACGTCAAGGTTGTAAGTAGTATTGCTCTGGCTTTTGCCGGCCGGAGGAACACCTCCGGCGACGTTTTTCGAAGCTGGAGGTGTTGGTATCCTCTGGATCTAATCAATCTGCTTGCACTGTCTAATGGTAGAATATTTTTTATCACGGCGATGGCTGTCATAATGAAATATCAGGGGAGAGGCTATGGATTACCAGTCCCTGATAAGCTGATGGAGATCGCCCACAAAGAAGGTTGTAGGAAAATTGTCTTGGAGACGACCTATGCTCAAGATTTATATCTAAAACGAGGCTTCAAGACATTTCAAAGCCTCACCGAGCTTGGAGTTTCATTGGATGTAATGTCACTCGATATAGAATCCTATGGCAGTAAAGCATAATTAGCGGTGCTGGAAGAGTTTCATAAGTTTTGAGATGAATGAAGAGGAATATTCATGAAAATCGCTGGGATCATCGTTAGCATCATTGGGGTTGTGCTGTTGGGAGTGGGAGGATATCTTTTCGTCAAGGAAAAACTCTTTCTGCTCAGCGCCCAGCAAGCCACTGCCATAGTCACAGGAAATGAACGCTATACACAGGAATCCAATGATTACGGCATACAACATTATTATTGCTCGGACTTCCAATTTCAAACCAAAGATGGCAGGAGTATTTCGTTTAATGAAGATGATTCAACAGATGTGACTTGTACCGATCTTGATATGCCGCCGGATTACCAGGTCGGTCAGCAGGTGCCTGTATATTATGATCTTCGCGATCCAGCCCATACCGTGCAAATCTCCAAATCAGTGAGTTTGGATTATGATGGAGCAGTGATCGTCCTTGTTGTTGGCACTTTTCTCTTAATGCTTGGGCTGGGATTATTCTGGCTCGGATGGTGGCGGAGCACAAGGAGCGCAACCTCAAGAGCGAGTCAGCGGTAAACTTTTTAATTTACAATCCATATCCGAGGCAGCCAGATGAACACACAATTTCAGAAAGAATTTGAGTCGAAATGGGAAAAGTACTTTCCCGGCGTCGAATTGCCCATGGCTTATTTTTATGCGGATGAAGTCACTGCACAGGATAGCGCTGACAGTCAGGATCAAGAACACTGTGTGATTGCCAGTTTTCAGCGTGTCCGGCAAGGCCATACTTTTGTTTATGGCCCGGATAGCCCGGGATGCAAAGGTTGGAGGCGTTATACCGGCTTTTCTCAAACCTTGCGGCCCCAATTTGAGTACTTCCTTTCCTGCGGCATTCCGGGCGAGATCGAAGGCGAGCGATACAAGAAATCGCCGGATCTTGTTGACGCGTATCTGAAAACTCATCCGCCGTTTCAAGCGCCGGGTCGCTTTTTGGTATTCAAGCGTTGGGACAAACTTGCAGAGAATGATTTTCCGTTTGCGGTGATCTTTTTCGCGGCTGCGGACGTGCTCTCCGGCCTGTTCGATCGGGCGAACTACGATCGCTCCGACGCCAACGGCGTATTCTCGCCGAATGGCTCCGGTTGTTCGACCATTGTGAATTATCCATATTGGGAGGCACAGTCGGATAATCAGCGCTGTGTATTGGGAATGTTCGATGTGACTGCACGAACGCAAGTCCCGGCGACTGTCCTGACCTTCACCATCCCGATGAAACGCTTCGAGCAAATGGTCGCAAATATGGATGAAAGCTTCCTGATCACAGGAGCGTGGGAACGTCTGCGCGCGCAAATCCACCAGGCAGCATAGCTTCAATTTTCAATCAGCTGCAATCAACTTTATTGCAGAATATCCTTTACGAAAACAGTACAGAGACGTTCCGATCAAGTGTGGTGGCTCGGCTTGACGAAGAAGTGCGAGCATAAACTGACCCGCCGCACATATCCTGCCAAGGCATAAGTAAATCAATCACCCAACTCGTCAACGAGCTGGGTGATTTTTTGGAACGAGTTACACCTCACCCAGCAGCCCATCGCAGTATAATCACTTCATCGGACAACTACACTTTTGTTTTGCCAACGTAGGAACAGATTTAGTTTCGATGCAACGATCTGATTCGCCGATGATAGCAGCGAAGCCAGGTCAAGTTTTTGGGAGCGGAAAAATGATAAAACTAAGTTACTGCACTTTTGGTTTGACCAACCTGGATTTTTTGGATTCAATTGGCGTGGTCGATAAAGCAGGTTATCCTGGAATTGAACTTTCATTTCATCGAGACCAGTTCAATCCATTTGAAATTACGGATGAATACCTGACAGCGATCAAAAAACGATTTGAGACCCTTGAGGTAAAACCCGCCTGTGTAGCAACTGCCTCACATTTTTTCACTCCATCCAGGCCGCATGAGCCTTCCCTGATGAGTCCCGATTTGGCAGGGAGAAAGCGCCGCATCAACCTGGTCAGACGGGGGATTGATGTCGCCCGGAAATTGGGTGTTTCCCTCGTCACGTTTGGAAGCGGCTTCATCCGGGATGAACATGTGACCAATCCAATGGTTGACCCGCGCGAACTACTGGTCGATAGCATCCATCAATGTTTGCGGGCGATCAGGGATGACGAAGATATTACCCTTCTGATCGAGCCGGAGCCGGGGATGTTCATTGAAACAGTGGAACAGGGCTTGAGGCTCATCGAGGAAGTCAATTCGCCTAAGTTTCAATTACATTTGGATCTATGCCACATGTATTGCTCGGAAAAGGATTATGTGTCTGCATTGGCGCAGGCTGCTTCATATGCGCGCTATCTGCACGTTTCCGATGCCCAAGCAGGCTATAACCTGAAAATTGTGAAGCTGGCAGAGAATCTGACTCTTGACCTCGACTTCGCGAGCTACTTGATTTACTTCCCAGAATCTGCGGATTATTTGCTGGTGGACAGAAACCATCCCATCTTTTTTTATGATGAACAACCCGGCCGGGAACAGGAAAAGTGCATTGATTCCATCCTGAACTCCGTCAACATTTCGCAGACGCTAGTCTATGTGAATTACAACAGACTGCCCGCAGGTTCAACTCCATTCGACGACGAAATCTTCACCTATTTAATTTCAGTGCCGGGTTTGAGCTTTGACGTGCTGGAAAGGGCAATGACCAATCCTTATTTATTTGCGAAGCACAAAAGACCCAGACGGCAAATTGCTGGTGGATAAGATGGTTGCAAATACCCTGACGGGCATTGTTCACTTTCATGAAATTCCGGGCGAAGGAACGCTTGATTTTGCCAGCCAGTTTCAAGGCTTTAACGGATCATGGATTTTCCGGATATGCGTCGGTTGAGCTGTATCATCATGTTCAGTCGTGGGAAAAGGCGTTGAACGACAGCTTCAGGCATTTGTCACAATTTGTGTAAATACATTCCATTAAGGATAATGCCATTTTGCAGGACATGGTTCAACGGGTAATCATGTGAGCAGATCATCCATTCAATAACAGGAGAGATTTATGATGGACGTTAAACAACTAGGCTGGGATGCTGGTACTGTTGGGGAACTAGACCACAGATTATTGAAAGCCCCACATGTGAAACTGCGCTCCCTTACGGAAGGTCCGAATGGTGATGTGGTTTATTGCGTTGACCTGCGTATCAACCAGCCCAATACAAACTTTTTGTCTACAACGGAAATGCATTCCTTTGAGCATTTTTTGCTGGCGGGGTTTCAAAAATACATGCCAGGGAATTTTCTCTCCGTGGGACTAATGGGTTGCCAGACTGGCTTCTACCTTGTTTTATACAACGAAGGCAATGCAGAAAAAATTTGCAGTGTGTACGAACGTATTTTGAACGATATTTTGAATGCCAGTGAAGTGCCCTATGCCAATATTCAGCAATGCGGCAATTATAAAAATCATAGCCTGGAACTCGCTCAGGGTGTTGCCAGGAGAGTGTTGGATGCCAAGTCTAACTGGCGGCAGGTTGTATGACCGATAGAACGTGCATGCGGCGTGTCACCTATCAACACACAATTGAATATGAGGTTGTCAACGCCCCCAATCTTTTTCACCCGCAGAACGAGGCTCTGCTGTCTGTGGGAAGAATTGAAAATGGCCGCAGGTTTGTTGTCGTAGATAGTAATGTTGAAAGGAATTACTCCGCCGAAATACGGAATTATTTTTCGCATCACAGGGTTGAGGCAAAGATCATCACATTCCCCGGCGGCGAGGAAAATAAAACCATGGAAAATTATCTTTCCATTGTGCGGGAACTGGATTCTTTTCCCATCCATCGCAGGGACGAGCCAATTATCGCCATTGGCGGTGGCGTTCTAACTGACGTGGTTGGCTTTGTAGCTGGCAGTTATCGACGGGGCGTGCCGCACATCAAAGTTCCGACCACGCTGATTGGATATGTGGATGCTTCGATAGGCATCAAGACCGGCGTCAACTTCAACGGCAACAAGAATCGTCTTGGGGCTTTTGCTGCCCCGCAAAAGGTTCTGCTGGATAAATCCTTCCTGAAAACCCTGCCCAAACGTCATATCCTGAACGGGATATGCGAGATTATCAAATTAGCCATCATCAAAGACGCAGGGCTGTTCTGCCTGCTGGAAACATATGGAGCGAAAAGCATCGATGCCCAATTCCAGAATGAGGAGGGCGATACGATTCTTGACCGCGCAATTTGCGGGATGATGGAGGAATTGCAGCCGAATTTGTTTGAAGAAGATCTGGCGCGCAAGGTGGACTTTGGGCATACGTTTAGTTACGGGCTGGAAATCCGTCACGAAACCCATTTATTCCATGGTGAGGCGGTTTTGCTCGATATTGCCATATCCACTCTAATTGCCAGGATGCGGAACTTGTTATCCGATGAGGAGACTGGCAGGATATTCCATCTAATTGCCGAGTTGGGAATTATATTGGACACGACCATCCTTGATCCTTGCTTGCTCTGGCAATCTTTGGAAGAGCGCGCATTTCATCGCAATGGATTGCAAAGGGTTCCATTGCCGCATGGCATAGGAAAATGTGTTTTTGTGAACGATGTAAATGTGTACGAAATCGAATCCGCTGTCAAATTATTGGAAGATTGGACCGCCGTAAAACATGACATCATTTGAAAATGTTGACGACAAAGAAATTGAAAAGTTCGACAGGGTATCTCAAATCTGGTGGGATCCCGAGGGAGAAATGGGGACCCTCCAAACCATCAACCCTCTGCGTATAAGCTTCATCATGGAAAGGCTGACTGTGCACAACCCGAAAATATTGGATGTAGGTTGCGGAGGCGGTATCTTATCAGAAGCGCTTGCCAAAACCGGCGCACAGGTAACGGGCATTGATTTATCCCGGGCAGCCATTGAGGTTGCCGAGCAACACGCCCAAAAACAGGGACTGAAAATAGATTACCGGTATGAAAGTGTCGAAGAGGTTGTGCGAAGATCATGCGGGAAGCTTCGATGTCGTAACGTGCATGGAAATGCTGGAGCATGTGCCGGAGCCAGGCAAAATTGTGGCGGCTTGTGCGCAGGCGCTGAAACCGGGCGGTCATGCTTTTTTTTCGACGATCAATCGCACACCGAAAGCCTTTCTGTTCGCGATCATAGGTGGTGAATATATATTACGCCTTCTTCCCAGAGGAACTCATACGTACCGAAAATTAATTCGTCCCAGAGAATTGAAAAACTGGGCTGAAGAAAACAGCTTGGAATTTTCAAGGCTTTCCAGCCTGATGTATAACCCGTTCACGCGCAAATTCAAGGTGGCCGCAGGGAAAGAAGATGTAAATTACATGGCGCATTTCATCAAGAAGAATTAATTCCTGTAAGGAAGGATGGTGTATGAAACGATTTTTTGCGCTTTCAAGGACCACACACGGGGTTTTGGATATTGCCACCCCTGGTTTTTGCGCTTTGCTGCGTTTGGGCAGTTTTCCTCAGTGGCAGATCATTCTACTATCGCTCTTCACAGCCTTTCGCCGCTTATACAGCAATATATGCCTTAAACGATCTTGTTGGCATTGCTGTGGATCGAGAAAAGTTTGCCGGCGGCATCAACGCTGGTTATTCCGTCGAAGCATCTGATATGCGCTATCCGCTGGCTCAGAATGTGCTTAGTTACCGGGATGGATTGCTCTGGTTTGCCGGTTGGTTTGCTTTGGCACTCATCGGTTCCTACCTACTCAACCCGGCAATTGTCATTATTTTGATTGTCGCCGCGATTCTGGAGGTTGTTTATTGTTTGCTTCTGAAAATCACATACTTGCGGACACTGGTAAGCGGACTGGTCAAGTCCTGTGGACCTATAGCTGCCGTTTTTGTTGTAGACCGTCACCCTTCGCTATATCTCCTGATATTAATATTTGCCTGGGTATTCTTTTGGGAAATAGGAGGGCAAAATGTCCCGGCAGACTGGAACGATACCGTCGAAGACAGGCGCGTCAATGCCAAAACGATCCCCATCCACTTTGGTACCAAAAGAGCCGGCCTTATTGTCATTACCGCGTTGGGGCTTACAGTAATTATCGGCATGCTCCTGCCAACGGTTTCTCCTCTGCATTTGGGCTGGCCTTATCTGTTGGCAAGCGCCGGTTGTGGGATTCGTGCTGCTCCTGAAACCTGGTTATCAACTATATCAACTTCAGGAAGGATGTCGTGCAGCAACATTGTTTGATAACGCGAGTTACTATCCGCTGGCACAACTTGTGATCATGTCCATCTTCGTAATTATCAAGTAGGATCTTTCGCGTTTCTATTGATACTGAACCCCCCCCCCCTTTTTTTTGTAATAGAGTATCAATGAAGAAGAAAGATTTGGGTACGAATCCTGAATGAAAAAAGACAAGTCTAGTCTATTCTTAGCCATATCAAAAAATAATAGTGAGTATCCTTGGTAACACGTACTGGCGTTGAAAAGGGCAAAATTAAAAGAAAGAGAAAATGGGGATTACAACTCAAGAGCTACCTAGATTTATTGTTTTGTTTGTAATGTATGGAGGAAACCCCTCTCATTCTTTCTGCAGAACTTTCAGGCGTGATATCGCGCTGTGGCATGGCGAGCATCTCATAGCCCACCATAAACTTACGGACAATCGCTGAACGCAACAGCGGTGGATAGAAATGCGCGTGTAATATCCATTCGGGATGTGGCTGGCGGTCGAAAGGCGCCTGATGAAATCCCATGGAGTAGGGAAAGGAGATATTGAATAAATTATCAAAACGACTTGTCACTTGCTTCAAAGATTCCGCCAGAGACGCGACCTCATCTACGGTCAACTCTACCAAATGAGTTGTTGGCCGATGGGCTATCACCAATATTTCAAAGGGCCAGACGGCCCAAAATGGCACGAGCGCAGTAAAGTGTGAGTTTTTGAACACGATTCTCTCTCCGCGCTTACGCTCCTCTTCCAGATAGTCCAATAGTAAAGGACGATGATGCTCTCTGAAATACTCAGTTTGGTGAGCCAACTCCTTGCTGATCTCGTTAGGCAATCGTGACTGTGCCCAAATCTGGCTGTGAGGGTGGGGGTTGGAACATCCCATCACGGCGCCCTTGTTCTCGAAAACCTGCACATTCGTAATGAAATCTTTCCTGCTCATTTCTTCAGTTTGCTTTGTCCAAGTGCCAATGACTTTTTGGATGACAGTAGGATCAAGCTCCGGCAAAGTCAGATCGTGGCGAGGAGAGAAACACACTACGCGGCAGAGTCCGCTCTCTGGCGCGTAGACCAGCAGTGGATGATCGGAAGCGTATGTCCCTTCAGGTATGTCGGGCAATAATGCTGGAAAATCATTATCAAAAACAAACGTTTCAGCGTAATCTGGATTTTTGATTCCGCCGACACGCTCATTTCCTGGACAAAGATAGCACGTGGGGTCATGTTGTGGCAGATTTTCTTCAGGCGCTTTTTCAACCTGCCCCAGCCATGGACGCCTAGCCCGGTGAGGGGAGACAAGCACCCAGTCACCTGTCAGGGGGTTGAAGCGACGATGAGGAGTGGTAAACATTACAAAGATTAATCTCTTTTCAAAGAATTTAATTTGTGGTCCGAACGATTGTGATGTATATTGGCTCAAGCTATAGCGATTACTTTACATCCTTGCCAGCGATCAAGTTTACTCCATTTTTTATTGACATCTGCCTGCAGATCAGCTATAAAATTTCCTGCCGATACGCGCTACAATAATCCGATGCGACCGTCAATTGATCGTGCAATTTTCCTAAAGAGCAAATTGTGGCTATTCCTGCTTGCAGGACTTATAGCCTTCGTCGGTTTGTTGGTTTACTTATTATGGGATTTGCCATCTGTAGATTCGCTTCCATCAAATCTTGAAACGCCCAGCATTCGCATCACTGACCGTAACGGACGATTGCTTTACGATATTTTGCCAGAGCAGGGCGGACGTCATGCCGTGTTATCCTTCGATAATATTCCGCAATGCATGAAGGATGCGACCATTGCCGTCGAAGATAAAAATTTTTACAGCAATCCCGGCATCGACCTTGAAGGCATTCTCCGCGCCTTATGGATTGACGTGCGCGGCGGCGAAACGATTGCTGGAGGCAGCACCATCACTCAACAAGTGGCGCGCAATTTATTGTTGAGTCAGAATGAGCGTTATGAACGAACTTTGCGCCGCAAATTGCGTGAAACAATATTGGCTTGGGAGCTGACTCAGAAATACTCCAAGGACGATATCCTCGCTTTGTATTTGAATCAAGTTAATTACGGCGGCATGGCATACGGCGTCGAAGCGGCTGCACAAACTTATTTTGATAAATCGGCCAGTGATTTGATCCTGCCCGAATGCGCCTTGCTTGCCGGTTTGCCGCAAGCGCCGGGATTGTACGATCCATTTACAAATCCTGATTTGGCAAGACAGCGCCAGCAAGTTGTACTGGGATTGATGGAAACACAAAGCTACATCACACACCAACAATTCGTCACCGCCGAGGCCGCGCCATTGAGTTACAACCCAGCTCCTTATCCGATTGAGGCGCCGCATTTCGTTTGGATCATTAAGGATCAACTTGACGAGTTATTCTCATCTGGAAAATTGAATCCGAATCAAAGTCTCGTTGTGCGAACCACACTCGATTTAAACGATCAGCAATTGGCCGAACAGATCGTGGCACGGTACATCGAAGCGTTCCAGCCCAAACCTAACGAAATCAATCACAACGTCAATAATGCCGCGCTTGTGATTCTTGATCCACATAACGGAGAAATCCTTGCGCTGGTCGGCAGCGCGGACTACTTCAATTCATCCATCGACGGCGCGCTGGATATGGCCACTTCGCCGCGCCAAACCGGATCAGCATTCAAGCCATTCATTTACGCGTTGGCCTTGAATCCAAATCAAGCCGACCCGTGGACGGCGGCTACTTCGTTATTAGATGTGACTACGACTTTCATCACGCACGATGGACAACCCTATACGCCGGTCGATTATGACGGCCGCGAACACGGTCCGGTCTCTGTGCGTGAAGCGTTAGCTTCATCGTTGAATATTCCCGCGGTACGAACATTACAGAAAGTGGGCATCGAAAACACGATCAATCTTGCGGAATCATCTCGGCATCACTTCGCTCGGCGATCCGCAGAATTATGATTTATCGCTTGTGCTTGGGCGGCGGCGAAATTAGTCTGCTCCAGCTTTCAACAGCCTATGCAAGTTTGGCGAATGGCGGATATTACACCGGCAATTATTCGATCCTCGATATCCGCGATGTGGACGGTGACCTGCTTTACACTCAGGATAAGACTCCACCACTTCAAGTCTTTGACCCGCGCGTGGTCTGGCTCATCAGCGATATTCTCAGCGACGACCGCGCCCGCGAAATCGGCTTCGGACTCAACAGCACCTTGAAGATCGATCGCACCGCGGCGGTCAAAACCGGAACAACCACGAACTTCCACGACAACTGGACGATTGGTTACACTCCCGATCTGCTGGTCGGCGTTTGGGTTGGCAATAGCAATTACGAAGCCATGCACGATGTCACAGGCGTGACCGGCGCCGCGCCGATTTGGAATGAAACCATGCGCGCCTTGTTGGCAGGCAAACCGGACGAACCGTTCGTTCGACCGGATGGGATGAAGCAAGTCGAGGTCTGCGATCTTTCCGGTCTGCTTCCGACCCCAGCTTGTCCGTTTACGCACATGGAATGGTTTATCAATGGCACCGGGCCGACACAAAACGATACATACTATCAACAGATTTGGATCGATGCACTGACGAATTCGCTTGCAACCGATTTAACTCCTGCTGACAGGCGCAAGTCCATCATTGCTTTGAATTTGCCTGCCGAGACACAACCCTGGGCGCGTGCGCAAGGATTGCCATTATTAGTTGACTTTCAACGAAACGCCTTTTCGCAAGATGCAAATGGATTGGTATTGGTTTCTCCTTCGCCAAACACAACCTATCGCATCACACCGAAATTGGATTTATCCGCCCAGCAACTTTCGGTTGAAGCAGTTGCCAGTCAAAGTTTTTCTAAAGTAACTATTTACGCGGATGGCAATCCATTACAAACATTTTCGTCAACACCTTATCAAACCTGGTGGACGTTATCGACGGGCAATCATCAGTTTTGGGTGGAGGGGATCAATGCCAATAAGGCCACGGTAACTAGCGACGCTGTGAACATTGTCGTATTGCCATGAATGGTAAAATATCTCCCATGGCAAAAATGGTCGCTAATAAGGATAATCGTTGGGAAAGCTTATACCGCGCTAGCCAGGAAATGAGTGCAAGTCTTGACCTCGAAGAATTGTACGCAGCTATTCACAATGTGGTGGAAAAGGTCATGCCCTGTGAAGATTTCATCATTGACGGCTACGACGAAGCAACTAATGAGATTGTGCCGCTTTACCTGATTGAACCGCCGTGCCTGCGGGCCTATCCGCCGCGTTATTTTGCAGACCATGGTTTGGCAGGTACCATCGTTCGGGTCGGGAAGCCTATCCTGCTAGGCAACTCCGAGGCAATGGCTGCTAGCGGCATCCGATTTGAGGTGTACGGAAGCCAGCGGGTCTCCCAATCTCTTGTAGCAGTGCCCATGCAGTTGCGTGGAAAAGTGACCGGCATGTTATCGGTCCAATCTCATGCAGAGAACGCATACACAGTTGATGATCAGGAATTGCTGGAAATGCTGGCTTCTCATGCGGCCATTGCCTTGGAAAATGCAAACTTATTCCAACAGGTAAAGCGGCTTGCCGATGCTGATCCATTAACGGGCATTTTGAACAGGCGCCGGCTCTTTGAGTTGGCCGATCTGGAATTTGCGCGAGCCCAGCGTTATTGCTACCCCCTCACGGCAGTCATGATTGACGTGGATCACTTCAGGGAATTCAATAATCGTCACGGACACAAGGCGGGGGATTGGATTTTAAAGATCATAGTCGAATCGTGTCGTCGTCAAATCCGCAACGTGGACATTTTTGGACGGTATGGGGGCGAGGAGTTTACCCTGATTCTGCCCAGTACAAGTCTACAGGGGGCTGTGCAGGTTGCTGAACGTTTGCGCGTTGAGGTAGAACAGGCTCATAATGGAGTGGGGCGCACTTACTTTAGGCAAATGGATACAGCCTCCCTTAAGACCGCTGCAACCCAGAGAGTAACAATTAGCCTCGGCGTAGCCTTGCTCAACTCATCCTGTGAAAATGTCGAGATGTTAATTGATCATGCGGATCAAGCCATGTATCAGGCAAAACGTGCTGGACGCAACCGCGTGAAAGTCTGGGCTAGTGCAGAACCAGTGAACCATTGACCATTTTTGCATAATCCTGGAATCAAACGCGCAGAAATGTTACCTCGTGATAGTAAACGTCCATGGACCATAGATATTTTGCTGCATGGCATCCATAATAACCTGATCCACCTTTTGATCGCTCCAACCCTCAGGGCGTTGGACTAGATTATAAAAAGACCCTCCGCCTCCTCCCACTCCTTCAGTAACTCCGCCGCATACGAATTTCAAGTCGGGATATTTACTTGCCAAGGCTTGTTGGGCGCGGGGACAATCTCCATCAAGAGTTCCATCTTTACCTATGACACCAATGGAAAATGAGAAACTTTCCCCTTGTGATATAGAGTCTTCGGATGTAGATATGTAACAGCGATAAGCGGCATACGTCCCCGGGTCATGTTTTGAACCGGCCAAGGCAAATCCTAATTCGCTTGTAGTTTGACCATTTGCGGTTATCGATATGCCGCTTGGAAACCAGTTCGTCGCATCAGGTAAAGTAATACAGTATTTAATATTGATGCCCTGCTCACTATCCGTTACACCAATTAGGTCAACCCGAATACCACTGACAGTCACAGATTGCAGGACATTGCCTCCTGTTGGGACTGGGGTAATTGTTGGAGGGATTTGAGTATTGGCGGGCGGCGGAGTTTCTGTCGATACAGGGTTTGTCATTGTGGTCGCAATAGTTTCGATTGGCGGGTTGGATTCCTTTACACTGCCGCATGCCCCTAATAGAATCGAAACGATTAACATAATGGTTGAGAGATGCAGATGTTTTTTTCTAAGCATTCTTTCTCCTAAATAAACGATTCATCCCTACCTAATGCGGAAACCTGATGGCGAAGATCACCACCAGGTCTCCGTGTTCTTATTGTGCGTCACTCAATCGCACGTTAAATTACGGTTTCACCACAAACTGACTTCCAGCGCCTTGTCCATCGACGTCTCGAGTCGGCCCATGGGTATGCCTAAGAATGAATTTTCAGCTTGATCAAGGCCAGCCATAGATATTAAGTGAAAAACACCTTGCCTTGTTTCAGCCTGTTTATCAGCCAAACGATAATGCCAGTGTATATTCCTCCGAAGCCAACAAGCAGAATGATATTCAGAGATTCTGATAACAGGTTGTTGTATATTCCTGCTATGGAATTACTCAAAACAAGATCGAGACTTAGGGGAATCGCCATGATAAGCCCAAAGAGAAGGCCGCTCTTGAAGGTGGTTAGTTTAGCTAGAAACGCTCCGATTGCAGGACCCAAAGCAAAGATGTATGGACTCTTGCTTACAAATACAAACAGGACAGGCACAAAGCTACTGCCACAACAAAAGCGATTATCGATCGCATGGAAATGGTTTTCAGTGTTCTCTCTCCGTCTTCATGGTTTCACCACAAATTGACTTCCTGCTCCTCGTCCACCGACATCGGGTAAATAAAACTCAGATGCAGTCGTTGGGATGACGTTGAACGTCCCGGCGGTGCTTGCGCGTGCCAAGTAAGTGTAAACGTACGTGCCAGTGGGCAGGTAATCTGCGGATAGCACAACTTTCTCATCACGCAATTCGGTGTGGTCGAAGTACCACCAACCATAACCGCGCTCGTTGTAATCCTGCACGGTATATTTAGTCGGCACGGCGGTATCGGTGGTAATGGAGGTGTCAATCGCTTCGAGACCAGCGGGCAATGAATCGTTGATGACGACGTAATGCAGGTCGTCCGGCACGACCAGGGTGAGCCGCACCTTGACCAAGTCACCGCGCTGGGCTTGCGTGATTGGATGCCTTGAATCGGTCAATGTGAAATATTGTCGTGAGAGACTCACACCTTGGTCGAGCGGCGGGAGCGATGCCACCGCGAGATTCGTGCTGAGATACGCCGTGTAATATAAATTGCCAATTCCGTTTCCACGCGTGAACACCAAATAATTGGCGGTATCCTTCAGCAAGTCGTTCAATTGAATTTGTAAACTCACGGATTGGGTCAGATTATCTTTGTTCGCGACGCCTTGTTCGATGGAATTGCCGTTGAGTCCAACCGCGTAAGGATAATTGGTTTGAAATTCCTTCGAGGCGGTCAGCCAGTTCGTCAGCGCGATCAGCGCCCAGCTCGTTTCCTGCGTCGAATACCAGCTTTTGCCACTCCGCGCTGACACCAGCCAGCGCACCGCATCCGCGGTGATGGGATTGTTCGGATCAATCTGAACAAAAGCATTCAACACGATGGCGGTTGTGCGCGTGTCGGTATTCCAATTCCAATAATCGGCGGGACCTTTCTCCTGCCAGTGCGCGCCCGCAGCTGACATCACGGTAGCCGCTGCGAGGTCCGACATGAGCGAATTGATGCGCGTGTCCTTCGGGTCCAGCAAGACCATCGCCTGCGCTAGATAGGCTTCACCATACAAACTCAACGAGGTTCGATTCTGGTAGATGAAATTGGTTTGTTCGGCTTGTAGGTTATTTCCGCGCGCCAGCACGTAAAGCATGAATGCATAACGATTGTATTGCCATGTGGCGGCGTTGTGATAAAGATCCGGAAGATTCTGATTTAAATACTGGATACCTTTATCCAATACATCTTGCGAAACTGGATAACCAGAATCCTTGGCTTCGAGCAGACCCAAGACAACGTACACGCTGGTCTGCGGATCGCTGGCTAGGCCATCCCACCAATTCCAGCCGCCATCCGATAACTGCTTGGAGTAGATTCTCTGCAAGGCAGAATTCACCTGAGTATCGAGATTCCCTTGCAGTGCCAGATTGGTAATGCCTGCAAGCTTCAAGGCGCGGTTTGTCACCACGTTCGGCAGGAAACTTGAAATGGTCTGCTCCATGCAATAATACGGATAATCCTGGAGATACGTCAGGCTATCCCGCATGGATGCCGCCAGCGAAGGGGAGACTTGCACCGAGACGTTCGCGTCGGTGTAATCATGAGCAGACGGCAAGAGAATCGATTCGGTGACTGAATCTGCCGAGGTGATAATACCCGATGTGCCGACCGGTTCGGTCGCAGTATAGGTGTAAACTGGGATGCCCTGACCCGATAGTGTACCAAGCTCCGGCTTGGTCGAATCGGTGTACGGACCGCTCACAGCGCTGGCAGTCATGTCAACGCGCTGAACATCCGTTTTGACATTCAAATCCCACGTGACATAGGCTTGGTCCTTTCCAGCTACATTCACGCTTTGTGCAGCCGGTGTAATCAAATCAACTCCTTGTGCATTAATCGAAACATTGACCTGGAGCGGCCCAGCACTATTGTTGTGAATCGCAACCCCAACCCGTGCTTGATCTCCGGCAACAAAGAAGCGCGGCGTTTGCAATTCGACAAAGAGCGGCTTGTTGCTGACAATTTCATTTGTCGCTTGACCAACCCGTCCATCAATTGTCGCGGCGCGCACGTCGGCGACCCATGTCGTTAAATTCTGCGGAAGTGTAACCGTCACCTGTGCCTGGCCATTCGAATCGGTTGTGACCTGCGCTTGGAAAAATGCGGTGTCTTTGAAATCCTGTCGCACGGTGATAATTCCGAGGCTGTTGTCGTTTCCGCCTCCGCCGCCTGCGCCACCGCCTGTCGGAGTACTACTACGATATTGGGCGTTGAAATCATCGGCGCTTGAAACCAATCCCAGCGCGGTCTGCACGCCAAGCCCCGTATCGGGGTAGAAGCCTTTCACGATGGGATCTGAATTCGACGGCGCCAAAGCCAACACAGCTTTGTCCACGACCGCCAGCGACACATCCGCTGAGACCGGCTTGCCGCTTTGATCCTTGGTCGCAATGGAATACGTGACCTTATCACCCGGTCCGGCGGTTTGTTTATCTGTTGTGACTTTGACGTTGAGCGTCTGCTGGCCGATATCCACGTTGATACGCGTCAGACCAATCTTGAAGTCCGGTGTTTTTGTATTGTTTGCGCCACTCACCACAACCACCGATACATAAGTCATCGGAGCCATATCGCTTGTGATCGGAAGGTTGTAAACCGTGCTGTTGCCGGTTAACAAAACAACATCCTGCTTGTAAATGTGTCCGCGTTCGGTTGTGACCAGCGCATAAACACTGCCTTGGAACGGCTGTGCGATCAAAAGCTGGGCGGTATCGCCGGGTGAATACATGTTTTTATCGGCGACCAGATTGAACGTGCGGTCATTCGTCTCGCGCCAGGAAATATATTGATCGCTCGAAACCCAGGTATACGCCGAGGCTTGTTGCTGATTGCCTTTTAAATCGGTAATGATCACAACTGCTTTGTATACTCCGCCTTCGGACGGGATGAACGAAACTTCTGCTTTCCCATCTTGATCGGTTGTGAGACTCTTTTGATCTACCGGAATATCCTTGACGGATGTGACCCAGCTTAGTTGTCCCTGCTCATCCTGCTTCTGGACACTGAGCCATTGTCGTTCCACGAATTTGACCGTGACATTCTGCCCTGCAACCGGCTTCGAATCCCAATCCAATACCACCGCTTCAAACTGTTGAGGCTGACCCTGTTTCCCGACATAACTCACCGAACGGATGCCGCCGTAGAGTTGGCTTTGATGAACGATCACGCTCGTTTGCCCGCTGACCACATCGCCCGTTACATCTGTGACATTGGCGTTCAGTGTCACTTGCTGATCGCTTGCAGTTTCCCCGAGACTCAAGGCGCGCGAAAGATCAAGGTGGCCATTCGTATCCGTTGTATCACTTCCTTGTTCAAGTGTTCCACCCTGGCCTGCCGGTTGAGGAGCTAAATAATATTGGTCCTGATCCCAATCTGTAAAGTTGAATTGGGAATATTTCGGGTCGGGAGTAAAGGTGTACGGCACAGCTTGTGTGAACCAATCCACGTTGGCTTTGCCCACATTCCCGCCGGAATAATAGGTTGCATCCAAACCGAAGTTGACCTTATCGCCGTTTAATACGTTTGCTTTATCCGAGGAAATATTGACCTGAAATTGCGGCTTCTGATAATCCGCCACGCGAAAACTCAAAGTTCCAAACGTATCGTTTGCAGGTGTACTCGAAGGTGAAGGCTCAATTGCCGTCGTGGGTAAAACATCAATTGAATTATTGCTGCTGTCCAAATTAGCTTGCTCTGGAGGTGACATACTAACCGAAATTGTGTACGTTCCTAACGCGGCATCGCTTCCCAGTTTAAAATCATCGTTGATGCTTCCCAGTTGTGAGAGTGGCAAATACTTTGCATAAACCTGTTGGCTGGACGGGTCGTCAATTGTTACATAGACTTGTGCATCATTGAGCAAGCTGTAATGAAGATCATCGTTCTGCCGTACCAGACCTTTGAAGTAGACATCCTGTCCGGGACGATAAATGGCTCGATCCGTGTAGAGATAAGCGAACGGCGAGTTGGTGTTGCTGTAATAATTTTCGGCGATGCCCAAATCCCCGGTCCACACGCCGCTACCCCAATCGATGCCAACAAAGGCTAAATGATTTGTCCCTTCATCGCGCGCATACACTGGCGCGTTGATCCCTTTTAGATAAACTAAACCATTTTGGTTTGTTAAGGTTGTCGTCCCAACTTGATTGAAATTTTTATCGTAAAACATCACCTGCACATTGGCCTGTGGCGCCCCGCTTTCGAGATCAGTGACCCACGCCAAGCCTTCAGTCGATGTTGCTTTGAGCGTGATGTTATCTGTCGCGACGATGAATACAGACGCCTGATAGAAATTGGTTGTGTAATCCAGCGGCGAGCCTTTGACGCCGATGAAATAATATCCCGGCGCAAGTGGATTACCAGATTGATCTTCCAATTTTAGATCCATATAATTCGTTTGATTGCGCGATCCACTCACATCTAGTAGATTCCATTCGCGGGTGGGCGGCGTTTTCGGAGAAAAGGCAGTTACGGAGACCCCGCCTTTGTTATCACCATTTCCATTCACCGACAGCTTGCTGAAATCATCGAACGTTAAAGAATACAAAGAAACCGTAGCCGAATTTAAGTTTGTGTACCCAAAGAAAACATCTTGTGGGCCCTTGGCGCGGTACACTAGCGGCGTCCATGGTACAGCCAGTTGTGCGTAAGGATCTTCGTCCGCGGTTTTGAAGGTAAATGAATCTTCGCTATTGATGGTATTGCCATAAATATCTGCCGTGCCAGACAAAATATGCACAGAATAATTTGTACCTGCGTCTAAGCCATAGGTGTTATAGGTGTCATCATAATCGTTGTAATACCACTGCAATTCTGTCTTGGGCGCGGGAGTGACAATTATTTTTCCCTTCAAGCTGTCCAAGCGCATCGGCGAAGCAAATTGAATGGAAATTGAAGAGTCAAAACTCGTTGCCACCGAATTCGCTTCTGGCGTCACCTTGACAATGCTCGGCAGAGGAACAGTGCTAAAGCTTACCGAGAAGCCATCCTTTAACGTTCCACCATCGGCAGCTTGGGCAGTATTTGCGATTTGCAATTGATAATCACTGGCAATCTGATATCTTCCGTCGGGTTGGAGCGTCAACTCGGTGAAATCTTTATTCCAACTAAATCCAAGTGGAATAGATTTTCCCGTTTGAGTATTCTTAACCGTTGTCGCTTGGGCCACGCTATCCGAGTTCATCGGTTGCAGGAACGTAATGATGAAAACCTGATCGAGCAAAACATTTTGAACATTATCCAATTGAGGATTCTGTTCACCATTCTTCAAGGCAAAACTAGCAACTGATGGAGCGCGTGTGGTGAATTGCGAAACAAAGGATTGATCCAACACGTTCCCATTTGTATCTTTCAATCCGGCTCCCACGCGGATCGTGTAACGGATTCCGCTTAATAAAGCCGGGTCCGGCTGAAACACATACACCGAGGAGTTAACCCATTGACCTGTTCCTTTAACTTGCGGTGAAAGTTCAATCGGCTGCGGCAAATTGCTTTGCTCTTCTTGAATTGTAAGTGGTACAACAGGATGATTGAAGATCACAGTGATGTTAGTTGTGGAATCGACATCTTCTGCATCGGCAATTGGAAAGACCTGACCCACCTTTAATCCTTCAACGGTGGTGAAACTCAATAGGATGTTCTCTTTTGGAGAAGTGCCATCAAGCGCAGTGGCTGCGGTGGAAAAGACCCCGGTGTAATTTGAAGCAGGTTCAAGCTTGGTGGATGGCGTGAATTCAAAAGTTCGAGAGTCACTCCATGCAGGTTGACCGGCGACCGACTTATTGTCGGGACCAAGAAGCGAAAAGGCGTCGCTCGTTTTCCCCTGATCCATATCGCGGTCGAAGGTAATTTGAATCTGGGGTGATAAATCCAGCCTTTGTCCCGCCACCGGATTTTCCGCGATGACCTGCGGCCCAATTTGAATCAGTGTTGCCTGCACCGACAGATTTTCAGGTGCTTGGTTGCCTGATGTTTTTGTAACAGAAAAGACGATCACGAAGAGTAGGACGATGCCAGCTAATAGGATCCAGTGTAGATTCTTTTTCATGGGAGTCCACCGTTTCGAGGGAACAGAATTGGATTTTGATATTCGTCTAAACCAGTATGCCCTGTGTCGGTATAGATGTCAAGTGGGGGGAGATGAGAAATTAGTATCGGGCCACAAAGAGCTAGATGTATGTTATGAACACTTTGAAGGTTGGTTATGAGATACAATTAGCGTAATATTTTTCATGAGATATGTGTTGATAAAATGAATGCAAGGAGCGTGGCCGCGGATATGCAATCATCTCTAACTTCTCAAATCAATTCAGATGAAAAAAGATTTAGCGGTAGTATATTTCCGAATGTGGCCCGTTAAGATGATGTGACTCGTCTGAGTAGAAAGGTGTTAATATCGTGAACAATCTCATTGGAAAATCGTTTCAAACACGTGCAGTCCATGCCGGCGAGCGCGTCCCGCCTGCAGATTACAGGCCGGTGTCGACTCCCATTTGGCCGACAGTCGGTTATTTGTATGAAAGCATGGATGATCTGGACTCGGTCTTTGAACATACCAAGCCGGGACAAGTCTATTTGCGATATTCGAATCCGACGGTCGAAGCTTTTAAATCAGCAGTTGCAAACCTCGAGAGAGCCGAAGCCGCGCAAGCATATGGCTCGGGCATGGCCGCGATCCACGCCGCACTGTTAGCCGCAGGTGTCAAGGCCGGGACCTCGGTTGTGGCCGCGCTCGATGTTTATGGCGCCACTTTCACTTTGTTGAATAGCCTATTTACCAGCCTCGGGGTTAATGTCCGCATGGTCGATGTCAGCGATCACGTAGAAGTCGAAGCGGCGATTAAAGAAACGAATGCAGTCGCTCTATTCGTTGAGTCGATTTCCAATCCGCTTCTGAAGGTGGCCGATATTCCGGCACTCGCAAAGCTTTCACATCGTCTTGGTGCCTTATTGCTGGTGGATAGCACCTTTGCTTCCCCGTATCTAATCAACCCATTAACCCTCGGCGCAGACTTCGTGATTCATAGCGCTACGAAATATCTTTCCGGACATGGAGATGCGCTGGCTGGCATCATTGTCACATCTCAAGAGAACAAGAGTAAATTGTTTGAGATGAATAAACTTATCG
Source organism: uncultured Chloroflexia bacterium (assembly GCA_963783295.1). GTDB lineage: Bacteria > Chloroflexota > Anaerolineae > Anaerolineales > Villigracilaceae > Fen-1038. The sequence goes on from CAWAMX010000016.1 coordinate 31,115, forward strand.
GTTCCGTGCTGGGTCCGTTCGAGGCATGGCTGGCTTTGCGTGGGCTTAAGACCTTGCCTCTGCGGATGAAACAGCAATGTGATAGCGCTCTTCAAGTTGCTACATGGCTCTACTCACAGGAGCGTGTGAAAAAGGTTAACTACCCAGGTCTTGCGAAGCATCCTCAGCATGCATTGGCAGAGCGTTTATTCGAGGGGAGGGGATATGGAGGCGTGCTTTCCTTTGAGATCGATGGAGCAGGTAAAACTGAAATCTATCGCTTCATGGAAGCATTGACAATTTGTTTGCCTGCGACCACGCTCGGCGATATTTATTCCCTCGCCTTGCATCCTGCGACATCGTCTCATCGCACCTTGACTGCTGAAGAACGTATGCGTGTAGGAATATCGGATGGACTGGTGCGCTTATCGGTTGGAATTGAATCAGCGCAAGATATCTTGGCTGATTTAGAATCTGCCCTGCGCGTTTGCCCATGAATTACCACAAACAAGAATCTTTACCATCGTAGACAATGCAGCCGTCCAACCAAATTCACCTTATAAGATTGTTGCTTGCGCGCTTAGAGCGCGTCTCCGTTGACTCGTATTGGGCGCATCGCGCCAGCGGCGTACGTGGGGGAATGTTAAGGGCACTAGAAAAGATCGAAGCCGGGCAAGCCGTTGACGAGTCCGCGCTGAAGCGCTTGATGGATAGAGGATTTCAAATTTTGGAACAAGCTGCGCGAGAAAGAGCTAGATAAATCTAAATGTAAGAAGTTGAGGATTCCCAATATCTAGGCCTCTAAGGAGAAATTATGGCGCGGAAAAAGACTACTTCGACTCGTATAAAGCGTTTTTCCGATCTTTATAACTTAAATCCCTCGATGATTATGGTTTACGGCGCGGTCTGGTGTCCGGATTGCAAACGCGCCAAACAATTCTTTGGCGACCAGCGCATTCAATATTTCAATGTGGATATTGATGATGATCCGTCCAGTGTGGCGTTCATCGAAAAAATCAATGAAGGGAAGCGCATTATTCCAACGATTATCTTTCCCGACGGGAAAGTTCTGGTTGAACCTTCCAATGCTCAACTTGCTCAAAAGCTCGGATTGAAAACGGAAGCCCAACGGTCGTATTACGATGTGATTGTGGTCGGAGGCGGACCTTCGGGATTGACGGCTGCGCTGTATCTGGCGCGCGAAGGTTGCGATGTGCTTGTGATTGAAAAAGCCGGATTGGGCGGGCAATCAGGCATCACGCAAACCCTTGATAATTTTCCCGGTTTCGACGAGGGTATCTCTGGTGCGGAGTTCGCGGCACGGCTTGGAAGGCAGGCAAAAAAATTTGGTGTGGAAATTTTGCAGGCGCAGGAAGTTATCGAGATTGATCGCGAAGGCCAATACCTGAAAGCAGAGCTCGGTTCCGAGATTCATTATCATACGCAGGCGCTTTTGCTTGCGACTGGGGCTCGGTATCGGCGCATGGAGATTCCTGGCGAGGACGATTTGCTTGGCATTAATGTTCACTTCTGCGCCACCTGCGACGGAGCATTCTATAAAGGCAAAAAAGTTTTGGTGGTTGGCGGCGGCAACAGCGGATTTGAAGAAGGCTTGTTCTTAACTAAATTTGCAAAGCAAGTGGATATCGTTGTTAATTCGTCAGAACCGAAAGCGAGCAAAATCCTTCAAGATAAAGTTGCTGAAAGATCGGATATGCATGTGATTCTGAATCATGCCGTTAAAGAATTGCGCGGAAAAAACAAACTGGAAGCAGTCGTTTTGCAGGACCTCGCAACTGGTGAAACCCAAGAAACTTTTTATGATGGGATTTTTGTCTTTATAGGCTTGACTCCAAATAATGAGTTACTAAAAGATAAAGCCGAACTGGATGAACGCGGTTTTGTCGATGCGCCGCACATGATGTCCAGCATGCCGGGAGTCTTTGTGGGGGGAGATCTGCGGGCCGGATCAACCAAGCAGGCCGCCTCAGCCGCCGGTGAGGGTGCATCGGCCGCGCTGGCGATTCGCGATTACCTGAAATCTCTTGGCTCTTGAGCTAAATATAAACTTGACATCTGGAAGGTGATTGACGCAGGTTGGGGACGGGATACAATTGAAGCAACGAAGGAGTTGAGGATGAAACGGCTTGTTTTTGCCTGTGCTTTGTTTGCGCTCCTGTTCTCAGGATGCAGTGGCTGGACCGTGGAGCCGCTTCCTGATATTTCTTCGACTCCCTTTCCTTCTGCAACCCCAATCATCTTAAGCGCAACTCCCATCATTCTTCCTTTACCGATTACTGCAACGGCTGATGTGACGCCGACTACACTGACCAATACGCCAGTGCCTGAGTCGCCCACGTCGACTGACACAGCTACGCCCGTTGTGACCGAAGTAATAACCACGACACCCATAATTTCTGTTCTTTTAACTTTGCCGCCCACGATCACTTCAACGCCATCAGCTGTGGTCGATGCGGAAATCCTCGGCTGCAACACTTCAATTGATATTACTCACGGCATGGGCGAAGTAACCAACGCTTATGTCACGATCAGCAACATTAGCGAGGTAAATCTGATGAATGTTTGCGCGACGCTCAACGCGCTGGATGAAGGCCGTCCGCATCCCGACAAAACGAAATGTGTCGCTTCGCTTCCGGCGGGTTATCAGGTGAGTGAAAAACTTACCGTAGATTCAACGTTCGGAAAAGCCTCGCCGGTTCAAGTGGACGTTACGATGGGAAACATTCTGCTTCAACGTGTTGCTCAAAATTCCTGCACCAACATTGATCTGATTCCTCCGAAGGTCAGCAATTTGGGCACGGTCACGCCAATCCCAACTCCTTGAGAGTCATTCAGGTATAATCAAACTATGACTGATGAACAGCTTACAAATCTGCCGCGACAAAAAATCGCGATGTTGATAGACGGCGACAACGCCCAACCATCCTTGCTTCCGCAAATGCTGGTGGAAGGGGCTCGTTATGGGCAGGTTACCGTCAGACGAATCTACGGCGATTGGACGACAGCCAATATGAATTCGTGGAAAGAGACGTTGAACTTCCACGCCTTCCAGCCCATCCAGCAGTTCCGTTACACCATCGGCAAGAACGCCACCGACAGCGCCATGATCATCGATGCGATGGATATTTTGCATTCGGGTGTGGTGGACGCGTTTTGTTTGGTCTCGTCCGATAGCGATTACACGCGGCTCGCCACACGCATCCGCGAGACCGGAATTTTTGTGATGGGCATTGGGGAGAAGAAAACGCCCAAGCCTTTCGTGAACGCCTGTGATGTGTTCGTTTATACCGAAAATTTGGTGGCTGGGACAAAAGCCGCAGAAGCGCGCTCATCACACCGAAAATCAACCTCCAAAGCGAAACCCAAAAGCGAAGCCGACCCGATGCCTTTGCTGGAGCAAGCCTTCGATATGGCGGTTCAAGAGGACGGCTGGGCGCGGCTCGACTTGATGGGCAACGCGCTCTATCAACTTGACCCGGGCTTCGACCCGCGCACGTACGGGCAGCGTCAACTCTCGCGGCTGATTAAAAGTTTGAAAGATCAATTCGAGATGAAGGCACAAGAGTTGGATAGCTCAACGTTGTTTTTGGTGAAGATGAAAGAATAAGTTGCGCCGAACATTCTAAATTGACATATTAGGTGGCAGCCGTTTATATGTAGTTATACGGTCGCAGTAAAATCCCTAGTGGGTGGCTTTCAGTGTGAAACTACAAAATGAATACAAAGAATTGGAATTTGTTATTTTTGCTGGTATTCTATAACCCATGCAATTGCTGAAAGGAAGCATTCACTTGTGGAACGTCTCAAGGGTAAAGTTGCGATCGTAACGGGCGCTGGTAGCGGAATTGGTGAGGCTACGGTGCGATTGATGGCGCGCGAGGGTGCATCAGTGGTTGTCGCTGATATTAATGGGGCCGCTGCCAAACGGGTCGCCGATGATATTAATAGCGCAGTTGCCGTCGAGGTTGATGTCTCGAATGAGTCGCACATCATTCGCATGGTGGAGACGGCGGTCAAGTCGTTCGGCGGGCTTGATATCTTGCACAACAACGCGACCAACTCAAAGACCAACGGCATCGACACCGACATCGTTGCCCTCGATATGGAAATTTTTGATCGGATCGTCGCTGTCAATCTCAAAGGCGTAATCATGGGTTGCAAGCACGCCATTCCGCACATGCTGACGCGAGGAGGCGGCTCAATTGTCAATACGGCGTCAATATAGGCATTCGTTGGACGCGGTGTACGCGCTGCCTATGGCGCGTCTAAGGCTGGTGTCGTATTGTTGACTAAAGCCGTGGCAGCACAGTATGGAGCAAAAGGAATCCGATGCAACGCGGTTGCGCCCGGTTTAGTTCTCACACCCGCGGTGAAGGACATGACAGCAGAGCAGAAGGATGCATCATACAAGATTTATCCGATGCCAAGACTCTGAGAGCCGATTGATGTGGCAAATGCCGTCCTTTTCTTAGCATCGGATGAGTCTGGTTTTGTGAACGGCACTACACTAATGGTTGAAGGCGGCGCGACCGTATTTTTGCCGAGCACCCAGTTCACTAATCGAAGTTGAGGAAAAGGGAAGCATAGGTTTAGATATGGAAATTACTTGGAAAACTATTGTCTGGCAACAATTTGGCGCTGCAATTGACATGCTTGGCAATGCTACTCAGGAGTGTCCCGATTCATTATGGCGCGAGCGCTTATGGAATCACTTAAACGAGCCAGCAGGTTTTTCGGAATTTTGGTATCTCGCTTATCATGCGCTTTTCTGGCTCGATTTTTATTTATCGGGTTCAGTGGACGGTTACGCGCCACCCGCGCCTTTCACACTTTCGGAATTCGATCCGGCAGGTGCACTGCCCGATAAAATTTATTCCAAGGATGAACTTCAAACCTATCTTGCGTATTGCCGCAAAAAATGTCAGACCACGATTGAGTCGCTCACCGATGAGAAAGCTTCCCAACTTTGTAAATTCGGACGGAGAGAATTCAGCTTTGCAGAGTTACTCTTATACAACATGCGCCATGTTCAAGAACACGCCGCACAATTGAATTTGATTCTTGGTCAGAGGGAAATTTCAGTCACTGGCTGGGTTAGTAAGGCGAAGAAATAGAAATCGTTCGCCGAACCATTGGATGCATATCATTTTATTAGTACAATAGGCCAAATCAATCCTGCGAGGAGTTGCAGATGTCTTCTGATTTTTATCTGTGGCTAGGTTTTTTAGGAACAAGGGCAACATTTGGTCCCGATTTAGCACTCGTCATTATATTGATTTCGTCAACGCTGTTCACGATTGGATGGCAATTGGCTGTCCACAAGCGTTACGATATTCATCGCTAGGTGCAGACCTCGGCAGCGATCATCAACGCCTCGGTGGTGCTGGTGGTCATGGTCGGCTCGTTCTTGGCATTCACACTTCCAAAAATTTCAAGTCACTTTGTCGGGCCTCCAATATGGATCGCAACGGTTCATGCGTGCATCGGGATCGTCACGTTTTTGTTCGGCATGTTTGTCGTTCTGCGTGCCAATAAGCTTGTGCCGCAGGCGTAGCGCTTCAAGAATTACAAACTCTTTATGCGAACAGCATATTCGCTTTACATGATCACAACACGGGTCGGCGTCGCGGTTTATGTTTAACGTATGTGCTTGTTCTGTAAAAGATTAGAACTGCACTTTATTTTATGAAAAACCGCATCACTTCTGCCGCCGCTTGAGGATTATAGATAAATCTCAACCACGATTAACATCCGAGAACTTGTTGCACCCGGTCTACTATTGCATAGCATGCGCTTTATCCTGGCAGTGTTCGCACTTGGAATAGTATTGCCGCTCCTGTTGACGTTTATCAATTTTCGTCCCGTATTCGTCGGCGCGTCTCAACCGATTTGGGTGATTCTGGTCGGCTTTTGGTTATTCAGCCTTGGGATCAATCATGTTCCGCTATTCACCTGTGCAGCCATCAATGCTCGTAAAGATTCAGTGCGGGAAAGCCGCCGTCCAAATAAGCTGATGTCCATCGCCCTTGAGAGATTTGGGGGTATTTGCGGTACGCCCACCTGATGAACTTGTCAGACAAAAAATCAGATGAGAATCCCTTTGGGAGGGCTACTGCATGATTGCCTGATAAGTACGTCATTCGCATCTCATTCGGACTCCATTCATTATATCTATATTGTATCTATATCCTAGCTGTATCCAAGCTATATGCAAAATGCGCTCATCCTCCGCACTTCAATAGCTCATCCTAAGAGCGCCTCGTACAATCGGTTATGGGTGGCAAAGCGTTGAATTTCCCCGTTTACTGCATGTAGCCAAAAGATTATTACCCTTGGACTTTATTTTAGGAAAGATCGAAGTGCTTCCGCCACTGCTTGCGGATTCTCCATCATCGGCATATGACCGGATTTAGGTAATTCCACATAATGCGCCTGGGGCAGGGTGGCTTTCATCTCGCGTCCGCGCTCGACGGGAATCAACGCGTCTGCATCACCATGCACGACCACTACCGGGAACTTGAACGTTTTCAATAGATCATTCGAATTGTCTCGCTCTGCCATGGCTTTGAGTGAACCGATGATGCCTGCGGGTTTTTGCCGTTGAATCAATTCGCGCACGAAAGATTGAATGCGCGCATCAGCAGAAAGTTTTGTCGTCATTGAATCCACCACCACGCCAATTCCTTTTTCTGCAACCTCTGCCGCCGTTTTATAGCGCCCTTCTTTTCTCTCTGGCGGATCAGCCAAAACCTGAGAAGAGATCATCCCAAGTCCATGCACGCGATTTGGATAAACGCGGGCGAATGCCAATGCAACATATCCACCCATGGAGTGACCGGCGATAATTGCTTTTTGGACTTTGAGGTCATCGAGCAACTCAGCAATATCAGATGCAAGGTTAGCGACGGTATATGTATTGTCCACTGCATCCGATTGACCCATACCGCGCAAATCAGGAATGATTAAACCGAAATCATTTTCAAGCAACGACGTAACTTCATTCCATGTTGTGTGATCTAGTGGAAAACCATGAATCAATACCAGTGGTTCACCGCGTCCGCGGCGCTCGTAAGCGATGTTGATACCATTGATTTTAGCTTTTTCCATTTTATCTCCAATTCACATTCACCTTCAATTTGCTTCCCAACTTTGAATAATAGTAAACAAACCCATTGTCGCGCCCGAATTCATAGACGCGGCGCGTAATGTCCACATCGGCTTTGCAGTATTCAGCAACTTTATCCAACTCGCCGTTGCGAAACCATTCTACGGATTGAATTCCATCAGCAGTCTTTTCTGTATTTAAACAAGCCTTTGCAAGCGAATCCAGCGGAATGCGAAAGCCAAGTGTCCGGCTGAGATCAAGCAGTAGATCCAAAGTCCGCAGCGAGGCGAAATTAAATGTAGGCGCATAAGGCCGCAAAACTTCGTAATCAAATACTTTAATGTTGAAACCCACTACTTTATCCGCGGCCTTCAATTCATCGACCAGTGCTTGTGCGTCGCGTTCCCAATAAACTTTGAACTCATTATTGTCCGATGAATAGGTCACACCGCAAGCCAAACGCAATTTACTTGCATCGCGTCCGCCAACATTTTGAAAAAGTTTCTGTGTTTCCAAATCGAAGAAGACAAAATTCATTTTTGATTTTCCTTCAACCATCCACGACCAAACGCAAGTGCTTCTTCACGCGTTGAGACTTTGCCGGTGGCTTGCGCTTCGCGAATTGCTTCGAGTAATTGACCAATGAGCGGACCCGCTTCGAGTTGATGTTCATTCATCACATCGAGTCCATTGATGAGACGCGGAGGTGCGACCGTTTCTTGCGGCTTCTCCCAATAATTTTCAAGCAGACAGTTCGCAACCTCCAGTGCGGCCGTCCAATTTTCTTGCGTCAACGTATGAGCACGCGTGCCGCGCAAATCCGCGAGACCCAGCAAAACCAAATCCACGCCGCCTTCGCCAGCGTCGCGGAAGAAACGATAAATGGCTTTGCGCGATGGTTCTTTTTTCTCGCCTTCCATGCGGCTGGTGAAGAAATGAAAGCGCATGTGATTCTCGATGATGATTTTCAAGCGTTCGATTTCATCATTACTGAGATTTAATGCATGCGCTCGTTCAACCGCGACCTTCGCACCGGATTCATCATGGCCAAAGAATCGAATCCGTCCTGTCTCCTCCGCCGACCTGGTAGTGGGTTTCGATACATCGTGATACAGCGCCGCGAAAAATAACAAGGCGCGCAGGGAACGATCTGTATTGAGAGTTTGATTGAAGTGCGCGGCAAATTGTTCGCGGTAGCGTCCAAGGCGCAAAGTGAGCAGGCTGGTAAATAAATCATTAGTTTTCTCGGCCTCAGGACCGATTGCTAATGATGCAAGGATTCCCTCCAAATTTTGCATCACACTAAGCGTATGCTCCCACACGTCATGCACATGCGGTGTAGACTGTTCAACGCCTTTCATCGCTGTCAGTTCAGGTAGCAGATATGGAAACACTCCAAGCATTTCCAACGCTCGCAGAGAAGAATCAGGACGCGGACCTTCGAGAATTTTGAATAGCTCATCGCGTTGACGCTCGGGAGAAATATTTGGAAGTAGGGGTGCGGCTTTTTTCATCGCGTTACGAGTCTCGGCTTCGATCTTGAAATCAAATGCCGTGGCTTGACGCACCGCGCGCAAGATTCGAATTGGATCATCTTTGAGAGACGATTCGGAGCAAGCGCGAATTAATTTCGCGCGCAAATCCGACGCGCCGCCAATGGGATCGAGAATGGCTTGATTGCGAAGATCATATGCGATGGCATTGATGGTGAAGTCGCGGCCGCGTAAGTCGGAATCGAGATTAGAGCCGCGAAATGCCGCGAAATCTAAGATATCGCGCGTGCCGTTATCAGCGGAGAGAATGACGCGTGCTGTATCGAACGATTCGTCTAAAATATAAAAGTCGGCATGTAACACATTTGCTACGCGTCGAGCGATTTGAATTGCATCTTTTGGAATCGCAAAGTCCAGATCGTGGGAAACGCGATCAAGCAACGCGTCGCGCACGGCGCCGCCGACGAGATAAAGTTCTGCCTCGGGAAACGCCTTGCGAATGGAATCCAATAACGGCGAAAAAACGAATGGAATAGGCATCTAAATAATTTCAGGCTTTTCTTTGTAGTGACTCATTTGCGCCGTGTGCAGAGCTTGCTCTGGGGTTCCACCCTGTGCGAAGATTTTGACGCCCACTTTTGCGAGCTAGCGTCCTGCATAAGAGTCCTGATCTTCCATGTTTATTTACTCAGGTGGTTTATATTTTTTTAAATCCACTACGCCGACAAAAGGAAGGTTGCGATAATACTCATCGAGGTCGAGGCCATAGCCGAAAACAAATTTGTTCGGGATGCGAAAGCCGCGGTAATGAACCGGCACAGCCGCTTCGCGCCGTTCTTCCTTATCAAGCAGCGTGCAGACTTTTAGCGAACGCGGCTGGCGCGTTTGCAAGAATTCGAGCACCGAAGCAATCGTGTTGCCGCTATCGACAATATCCTCGATCAACAATACATCCTTGCCGCGGATATCGGTTTGAAGATCATAGGTCACGCGTACGCTGCCGCTTGATTTCGCGCACGCCAGCGCCATACGAAGAGACCGCCATGAAATCCATCATGTGTGGAACGGTAATGTGGCGCATGAGGTCCACAAGAAAAATCATTCCGCCGCGCAGGATGCAGATAAGGATCAGGTTGCAGCCTTCATAATCCCTACTGATCTCTGCACCAAGTTCTGCGATTCGATTCTGCAGAGTTTTTTCGTCAATCAAAACTTCGGCTAACAATTCTTTGTAATCTTGCATCTGTTTCTTCCTGCAAAATAGCGTGGGACTTCGCACCGCTAACGCGGCACCTCATGATGAATGCGGCAACGTGCTTCATATAACTCGGACGCGCCGACAATCACCACCGGATCATCATAGCGCGCTGGCTTTCCATTGACAAGTCTTTGTGTGCGAGAGGCTTCATCGCCGCAGACCATACAGATGGCGTGAAGCTTATCCACGCGCTCGGCTTTCGACATGAGCATCGGCATCGGGCCGAATGGCTCGCCGCGAAAATCCATATCGAGTCCCGCCACAAGGACTCGGACGCCGCGCTCTGCCAATTCCTGTGCGACATTGGCAACCTCTGCATCCATGAATTGCGCCTCGTCAATGCCGACCACCGTTGTATCTGTTTCAACTTTGCTGCAAATCTCCGCGGCCGTCTCAACAGGAATGGCTTCAAAATTCGTGCCCATGTGCGATGTGACTTTCTCGACCGCATAACGCACATCAATGGCAGGCTTGAAGACCTGCACTTTTTGTTTGGCAATTCTTGCGCGTATCAGCCGCCGAATCAACTCATCCGTCTTGCCACTGAACATCGAGCCGCAAATCACTTCGATTGAGCCGTGAGTATGGCGCATGCATTCTCCTTATCAGCAAAACAGGCAGACACTTTCGTATCTGCCTGTCAAGTTTACTAGATTAAACTTCCTCTGCAAATCCTAAGCGGACGCATCCGCAGTGGACGACTCGGGTAATTCATAGCCCAACCCGCGCAGTTTCTTCTTTGCGTCAATCAATGATTTTTGACCAAACCCTTCGATGGCAAGCACATTTGCCTCGCCTTCAGAAAGTTTATTTAAGAATTGATTGACTTCGGTGATGCCGGCTTTCGCCAGCGCTTCCGTTGCGCGCGCCGTGAGTCCAAGTTCAGTGATGGGACGCTCGGGAGATTTTTTCGCGGCATCGCGTGCCTTTTTGGTATCCACGTAGGTTTGGCGAGCAGTCAACTTCTTATAGAAGCGATCTACCTGTCCTTCGATGTCAATGATGCGCTGGGCCTCGCCGCTGAAGAACGGATGGCAGTTCGAGCAAATGTCGACGCGCATTTCCTTTTTGGTGGAACCCGTTGTCCATGTGTTGCCGCATGAAGCACAAACCACTTTGGCGTCGGTATAAAATTTCGGATGAATTTCTGCTTTCATGTTACTCCTTTGCCACCGGCATCACATTGATGCGCTTGCGGCCGCGCACCACGTCGAACATTACCACGCCATCCATTGTGGCAAATAGAGTATCGTCCTTGCCGGCATCTACATTCAAACCGGGTTTGATTTTGGTTCCGCGTTGGCGAATCAAAATGTTGCCGGCCAAAACGAATTGACCACCATAACGCTTGACGCCTAATCGTTGACCATTGGAGTCACGCCCGTTGCGGCTGGAAGCGCCACCTTTTTTATGAGCCATTTCTACCTCTCACTTCACTTGCTCGACTTCTTGGGAGTCGAGGGTTTCTTTTCTGTGGATTTTTTAGTTGGCGCCTTTTCGGATTTCTCCGTTTTATTAGCAGGCGCTTCCTTCGCCGAACTTACAGCCGGCTTCTCGGCTTTGACTTTCGGTTCTGCCTCAGTCTTTTCAACTTTCTGTGCGGCTTTCTTTTCGACAACAGGCTTCGGTTCCGCTTTTTCAACTTTGCGAGTCTCGCCAGGCTTGCCGATGAAGTCCACCATCAGCCGCGTATATTGCTGGCGATGACCACCGCGCACACGGATGCGCTTCTTGGGTGCGTATTTGAAACGGAAGACTTTTTCGCCACGGAAGTGATCCACCACTGTAGCTTTGACTTGGATGCCGCCCACGGTCGGTGTCCCGACCAGTATGTCATCGCCATCGGCCATCAAAAGCGTCATCAAATCAAGTTGAGCGCCCTCTTTGTAAGCCAGACGATCCACTTCAATCGTCTGCCCTTCGACGGCTTTATATTGTTTGCCGCCGCTTTCTACAATTGCATATCTCATTTTTTTTCTCCAGTCATTCACTTCGCCATACAGACTGCGGGAAAATTTGCATCCTTCGCCTTCCGTTGGGGAAGCTGGTTTATCAAGCAACCGCCCCGGCACATCCAACTGCCAGGGCAGAAGCGGACGATATTATAATGGCATGAGCTGTTCATGTCAACGGCTAGAAGTATCTTAATCAGTGATTCTGTGAGTTTACGAACCATATGCGTTTAAACCCGTTAATAATACAATAAGACTATAGTTAGCTTTTTGCAAATTGAGGAGGTATCCTGTGAAAAAAAGTTGTCTCATTCTTTCTATCCTGGGCTTGCTTGTTGTAGCATGCTCTACCACATCATTGATTCCCGCGACCCCCACGTTGCTTATTCCCACTTCAGCGCCGACAGAAATGCTTTCGGTCCCAACATCACTGCCCACCGAAACGCTCGCAATTACTTCCACGCCAGCGCCCTCGATGACCCCAACTCAGCCCACTCCGACAGTCAGCAGTACGCCAACTTCTACTGTGGTTTCCACTTCGACCGGAACAATGGTTCCTGTGATAGTTGTCCCCGCGACCTCTACATCCCTAATCCAGCCGACGCCGCAAGGGCCGGTATTTGAAAGCGTGACGACTTCTGGTACTCAAATTAACTGGGGTGATACCTGTGATACCAACTCTATTACTGTTACTGCCCAAGTTGTAAGCGGGTTTAACGTTACTTCAGTAGTGCTTTTCACTCGTCTCCAGAGCCAAAACGGAAATGCGACGACTGCATGGAACAAAGGGCTGAGCATGCACGATGACGGATTTGGGACTTTCACATATGATCTTTCGACGAAGGTGCTTAAGTATTATCAGGATTTCAATACCGCCTGGGTGCAATATCAACTCGTCGCAACGAATATTCAGCAGCAGGAGGCCGGCCGGACTCAAGTCTACTGTTAATAGTCTTCTGATTCAGCGTTGCTCATACACACCGATCAATTGATGCCAGCGCAAAGGTAGTGACCTAAAAGTTTTAATGATTGGCTATTAATGAGATAAACATCAGCGTAGGAGACTTACGCTGATGTTTTTATTTCAATCTTTTCAACTTCCAGCAACGCTTTGGTTGGATTATTTTCCACTCCCCATTTTATTTTTCCCTGCGGCGTAAAAGCAGCATATTGATTGTCTATCCAGATGACCAATCCCAATGGCGGGCGCGGACTCACGGTTGTCTCTAATACCAAAGTTTCGTCCACCCAAAACGTAGACTGGTTCAGACTCCACTCGAGCCGGTAATTGTGCCATTGAGTTACATCAGCACTAATACCGACCGAATCCTCCTCAACGATGCGACTAAGTAATCGGCGCGCCTTTGTCTTTGAAAAAGGCATTATGAGTCCAATGTAGAATTGCATTGGATGAAAGGACGGACTGCTGAATGTTTGCGCGAGAAAACCTTGTGCGGGCTTGTCGTTTTGAAAAGATAGATAGTTCCGCGGTGACGCATGGAAGAACCAGGTCGCATTTGGCAAAATGGGCAGACGGAATGGATTCCCACCAAATCCAAGTGACAAAGCGAATGGATCGTTCCATAAACCGAAACCCCATGTTCCGGGAAGCGATTCGGATGAAGCGCGTGCGCACAGACTAAATGTCAGATGAGGACGCGCCGGGAAATTGCGACGTGGCAAGTGGGCATAATCATCTATTTGCGCGAGGCGGTATTCGTATTGAGATGAAGCCGGAATCGTTAAACGGAATCCGTTGGAAGTTGTGGAAACTAATGCGCCATTTTGCGAGCGAAGAAATAGATTCATGGACTGGAAGTTTACCATGCGGAGTAAAATAGGTGAAAGTGAATCAAATGACCATCATCAATAACGTAACGCGATTGCTGGACTTGCACAAGATCAAATACACGGCCTATGAATTGCCCGTTGAAAAACTCGGCGCGCTTGAAACAGCACATCTTCTGAATGTTGATCCAGCTGTTGTTTTCAAAACCATCGTTGTTACTCGCGACAACCAAAAGAGGCCTTTGTTGGCTGTTGTTCCCGGAAATTCAACCGTCGATTTGAAACTGCTTGCCGCTGCATTGAACGAAAAGAAGGTTTATCTTCCAACGGAACGTGAAGCGGAAGACTTGACCGGTTTGCAAGCGGGCGGCATTTCGCCGCTGGCCTTAATAAACAAAGGTTTTCAAGTAGTGATTGATTCTTCGGCACAGAACTTTAATGAGATTCATGTTTCGGGTGGACAACGCGGATTGAATATTAAATTATCGGTCGCTGATTTAGTGAAGTTGACGAATGCGCGTTTTGGAAAAGTCAGCAGAGTCGATACGAACATGTAATTGGGAATAATATAGCTAGTCCATCTTTTTCTTTTATTCAACATTTTTGAATAACTGCGGCGCCACCACATAAATGCCGCGTCCGCGTACGGCAGTTATTCCATCCGCAAGTTTGATTTCGCCCGTGCTGAAAATCTTGCGTTGATCTTTTAGCGTGATCCGTGCTTCAACTCTCAACGGCTGATGGAGGGGCAGGGGCTTTTGATAATTGATTTCCAAATTAACCGCCGCGACTTTTAGCCCTGCTGCCCAGACCACGAGTCCCATGGCTTCATCGAGAATTGCTGCTGAGGCACCGCCGTGTGCGTAACTGGGCGGACCTTGTTGTGCATCGTCCAGGGTAAACTCGGATGTGAGAGTGCCATTATCATCCACCCACAATGTCAGTCCAATGCTGTGCGGATTTTCGGAGCCACACACAAAACACCAGCCATGTTCGGGAAGTTTTCGTTTCGTCATTATTCGATTGTAATCGTTTTGAAGTTAGAACTTGAAAAGTGATTCCGCATCAGCACGGGTAAAATGATTGCGATATGCCGCTGCCTCTTCGAGCAGACCTTTGATGGCGATGTATAACTCGCGTTGCAGATATGGATTAGAAATGCCATCTCCAATTGCAAGATTCAATTCGCCGTTCTCTTCCTTGACTTTGAGATGACCGCCCGCTCCCAGCCATTCTAACCCTATGCGAATCGTCGCCTCGCGTTGCGCTGTCACCGTTGCTAATTCTGAAATTTTGACTACCCCGCTTCGCTGATTGATTGCAAACTTTGCCATTCCGGCTAGGCGCGATAAAAATTCATCTGTCTTCTCAGCGGCTGGCGAAATGCCGAAGAGATAAATGATTTTTGGTTTGACAACTTCAAGCGCGACACGTAATTCTAATGTCGATGGGGGAGTTGTGAAAATTGTAAGTTCATCTGCTGGATATAAATCAAACCTCGATTTCCCTTTTGCCTTATCGTTTCCTTCCGCCCAAATTAAAGTCGAAGCATGAGAGTTGAATGTTGAAGGTTGAAGACGCAAATCTCGAAGTTGAATTTTCGGTTTTCGAATTTCGACTGGCTGCTCATTAATTATACGAAGTTCTTGGAATTGAAGCATAAGTTGTTTTTGCCCGCGATACGTGCCGGCGCGCAGTGAATAAGCCACGTCAATCTTGGATTCAGCATCAGGGATTTCTTCATCTGCGCTGTTCCACCAAAGCAAATCTTTTTTAGTACCACTTTCATCTGCGACAACTATTCGACGATGTTCCATTGTCTTTCCAATTTCTTTGACAGATTTCAAGGTCAGATTGCGTGTTGCCAAAATCAATGCCGGGTTTCCGGCACCGAATGGTGCAAGGGACTCTAATGCGTTTGCAAACCCAAAGTTGACTTCATTAAGTTTTAGCCACGCATCTATTTGCAAACTTGGCTCTTCAGCAGCAATCTTACCAAGTTGCTTCTCCATTGCTTTGCCGAGGCCTTTTTTGAAAGCGTTAAGCTTATCTACTTGCATTGATAAGCCTGCCGCCATTGGATGACCGCCGAAGTTTATCAATAAATCTTTATTTGCCGCGATGGCTTCGGTGATATGCAATCCTTCAATGGATCGCGCCGAGCCGCGCAGAATCCCATCATCTGATTCGGTCAATAAAATGGCAGGCTTGTGATATCGCTCGACAAGTTTGTTTGCGACAATTCCCACCACGCCGCCCGGCCAATCGCGGTGCGACAAAATGATCGCTGGCCCGGTAAGCAAAGCTGGATTCTCACGGAGTTGTGCTTCGGCCGCGGCGTAAACTTGGCTCGTGAGCAATCTTCGCTGTGTGTTCAGCCCCTCGATGCCAGCGGCAAGGATTCTTGCTCTCACCGGATCTTGCGTTAGCAATAATTCAACAGCGGGATTTGCATCGCCTAATCGTCCGAGCGCGTTGAGGCGTGGCGCAAATGTGAATCCGATGGTTTCTTCGTTCAGCGTTTCGAGATTTGTTCCCGAGAATTCTGCCATTACTTTCAAACCGAGGCGTTTTGTATTGCGTAGTGCTTGAATTCCTTTTTGCGCGAGCGAACGCGTTTCGTCTTTGAGTAGAGCGACGTCCGCGATCAATCCGAGCGCGACTAAATCCAAAAGGGAATCAGGAGTCAGGACTTGAGAACTCGGTAAATGGCTTCCGATTTCCGAGTAAAGTCTCTGCTAATTTAAATGCAACTCCAACTCCCGCGAGATTCGCGAGCGGATGACTTTTGGTTAATAGCTTTGGATTGATGATCGCTTTCGCGTTTGGATGTGTCTCTCCCAAATCATGATGGTCAGTAATGATAACATCTACCTCGCGAGAATTTGCATAATCAATTGCTTCGTTTGCGGTAATGCCTGTATCGCAAGTGATGATGAGTTTTGCACCTTTATCAATGATTGGCTTGAGACTCCCGATATAAACGCCATGACTCTCTTTCCCGCGAACGGGAATGTAATAAGTGACATTTGCACCAAGTGCCTGGAGTGTTTGCACAAGTAATGTGGTTGATGTTTGTCCGTCCACATCGAAGTCGCCCCATACGCAGATTGGTTTATTGGAGCGCATAGCCAATATTATATATTCAGCTGCTTTTTCAATTCCAGGAAAAGGTGTAGATAAAATTAAATCAGGATAAAGAAAATCGCGCGCAAACTCGAGGTCGCTAATGCCACGTCGGACGAGAGTCTGGGCGATGAGCGGAGGCAAATTGAGGTCCGCGAACGACGCGGGGATTTCTGCCGGATGAGGGTCAAGCCAGCGTGTCATAAAGCCAAGTATCATATGCCAAAGGTTGTGTGTCAAGTTTGATTGTATAATTTGCTGATGGCCAATATTGGTTATTCGGGTACCCCGCTCTCAAAGAAACTGGGCATCACACAGTCGTTGAGACTACTTACAATTAATGCGCCGAAAGAATACAAAGCGTGGCTGGGTGAATTGCCTGAAGGTGCGTTACTGGTTACGAAGGCGCATCAGCCTGTTGAGGCGGTTCATCTTTTTACAACGGAGAGCGCGTTTTTGAACGCGATACTTTCCAAACTGCGAAATGAGTTAAAACAAGATGGTTTCATATGGGTTTCGTGGCCGAAGAAATCTTCAAAGGTGCCGACCAATATCACCGATCATGTGATTCGTGAAATCGCTTTGCCGCTTGGCTTCGTAGATGTAAAAGTATGCGCGGTGAGTGAGGTATGGTCGGGATTAAAGCTGGTGGTACGTGTTTCAGAACGTCGGTAGTCTATAGGCTTCGAATGTTCCTTATGGTTTTAGAGCGCGAGTGGCAATAGAGGTTGGCATGTACTCGCTGATGATGATGCCATTTTGATGACTTTCATACAGGCCAATGAGATGAAACCCCGCATCCATTTGACCTCCAAGCTGGTCGTCGAGCGAATGACTGTGTTCTAGCGGCAGATTCTTCTCCATCATCTTCTTCATGATCTCGGGATGTTCTGAATCGGCATAAGGGAGTTTATTGGCCACTTTGATAATTCCTTGGTCCGCCTTTTCAATATCGAAAATATAGAAAATTGGATTCATGAATCCGGCAAGCATGATTCCACCATGACGGAGGACTCGATATGCCTCATTCCATACCGGGCGAACTTCGGGTACAAACACATTCGAGACAGGATGAAAAATTAAGTCAAACGATTCATCAGTGAATGCCGATAAGTCGCGCATATCGCCATCGATGAGATTAATTCGCAAACCTTCGCGCTCTGCGACTTCACGATCGCGGTCGAGTTGACGCGGTGAATTATCCAGCACGGTCACATTCGCTCCAGCCGCGGCAAAGATTGGCGCTTGCTGACCGCCGCCGCAGGCAAGCGCCAATAGATCCAATCCTTGCATCGGAGGAAACCATTCGCGCGGCACACGTTTTTGTTCTGTTAATCCCACGGACCATTCGCCGCGGCGCGCGGCTTCAATGACATCATGGTTAACCGGTGTCGTCCATGGGTTGTCGTGTTCAACTTCGCTGTCCCAGGCTTTGCGGTTGTATGCGCGAATATCCATTTATTATGTAGACTCTGCTTCCTCAATTAATGCCCGTCTGCGCTTGCGATAAACCACAATGGGATGATCGCCCGGTATTAGAATTTCACCGATGTCTAAATCAGAACGAGTGGGACGTTGGGTGATGACCACGCGGCGATCTTGTCGTTCGATCACTAGGTTTGCCATACTACCAATCCATCCTGTTAGTTCACGGAGAATCGGCGCTCGCATGGTGTGATAATAACGGATATACATCATTGTGTTTCCGTTATCAATTGGAACGAAAGCGATCATTACGCGGATGGCGTCAGCGATCCAGTTCTGCCAAAGATTGGGGAAGTGAAATTGCAGAGAGGGTCGGTGGTTTGGATCAGGCATTTCGGAGGGTCGCTTTGGTTTTTGACCGTTATCCGATTCATTGTAGACCCATAAATTAAGCAGGTGATCTCCCTTGCCTTTGCTTTCCTCCTTTGTCACCGGTCCATGGACCAGAGTGCGATTTCCGCGACCGATCGTATTGTGGTGAACGAAAGGCAAATGTACAACGTCTAATTGATTTTCAATGGCGCGCGAGTAATGACATTTCCAATGATCTTGGATGGTCGTGTAAACCATATCATCGCTGATTGATTCAAACCACGGCTGGGGTGGATATTCTTTTTGCGGATCGCCCCACCAGATATAAATAAAGCCGTGGGCTTCGCGCGTCGGATAAGTTTTGACCTGCAGGGCTTTAGGCGGCTCGGCCTTGCGTCCATTCGCCGGAACCAATTTGCAGTTCCCGCTGGTATCGTATTTGAAGCCATGAAACGGACATTGAATGCAATCGCCTTTCAATTTACCCGAGCTGAGCGCCACGCCTCGATGCGGACACAGGTCGCTCATCACAGATGGCTGACCTGTGTCATTGCGCCATGCGACGATTTTCTCACCCATGCGCGTGAAGCCGACTGGTTTCCGTTGATTAACCTCCTTCGATTCTAGAATAATGTACCATTGGTTGGGAATCATAAGTTCCTCGTGTAAGGGTGCAGCATTGCTGCACCCTTATAAAAAATTACAGCGGCTCAAACCTTGCCGTGAAGTGACGCAATAATTCGGGCGCGTATGTAAATTTGTAACCGCGAATGGATGAGGCGCGCGATTTGATTTCCGCAAGCGTATCCGCCACATAGTCCATATGAGTTTGCGTGTATGTTCTGCGGGGAATTGCCAATCGCAACAGTTCAAGCTTCGGATAAATCATTGTTCCGGAATCAGGATCCAAATACGCAAACATGACCGAGCCAATTTCCACGCCGCGGATCGCGCCTTCGCGATAAAGTTCAACAGCCAGTGCTTGACCGGGGAATTCGTTCTGTGGGATATGCGGAAGAACCGCGTGAGCATCGAGATAAACGGCGTGTCCGCCCGCGGGCTGGATGGACGGAATGCCCGCTTCATTGATGCGTGCCACGAGATAGGCGGTTTGTGCGAGACGATATGAAAGATACGCTTCGTCAATTCCCTCGTATAAACCAACCGCCATCGCATCGAGATCGCGTCCGGCGAGTCCACCATAAGTCGGAAAGCCTTCGCGCAGGATCAATTCATTCTTGACGTTTTGAAAAAGTGACTCATCGTTCATGCACAGCAATCCGCCGATGTTGACGATGGCATCTTTCTTGGCGGACATAGTCATGCCATCGGCGAGGGAAAACATTTCGCGGGCGATCTCTTTAACGGATTTTGACTCATAGCCGCGTTCACGCTGTTTGATGAAGAAGCAGTTTTCGGCGTAGCGCGCGGCGTCGATGAAGAATGGAATCTTATAGGAATGATAGACATCCGCAATTGCCTTGATGTTTTCCATCGAAACGGGCTGACCGCCTCCGGCGTTGTTGGTAACGGTCACCATGCCGAATGGAATTTTGTCGACGCCAGTTTTTTCGATGAACCCTTTTAATTTCGCGATGTCCATGTTGCCTTTGAACGGATGCGGATTGGCGGGATCGAAGGCTTCATCAATGACGAGATTGGTTGGGCGTCCGCCGCGGGCGCGGATGTTGGCGTCGGTGGTGTCGAAGTGCATATTGCTTGGGACATATTGTCCGGGCTTGACCAAACATGCCGACAAAATATTTTCGGCAGCTCGTCCCTGATGCGCCGGGACGAAATATTTGAAACCGAAAATATCTTCGACCGCAGCTTTGAGACGATAGAACGAGCGCGCACCGGCATACGACTCATCGCCGCGCATGATCGCTGCCCATTGATCCTAACTCATCGCGCCAGTGCCTGAGTCGGTGAGCAGGTCAATGAAGATGTCTTCGGCTTTCATCGAGAACAGGTTGTAGCCTGCCTCTTTGAGTTTCGCTTCGCGCTCTTCGGGCGGAACGAGGCGAATTGGTTCAATAGCTTTGATACGGAATGGTTCGGGTGGGTAAGGGTGAGTCATTTGGTCTCCTGTAATTTGAGTATGCGTCAAATTTTGGGTAGCGAGCCTAGCGTGTTCCCCTGTTTCGCTATTCGGTCTCCAATGACTTTCTAATTCTACAACGAATTTTGTTTTAAGGGTTGTGCGAAAAACTTCATTCTCATTGTAGCCCTCGTTGGTCAGTATTTTGTTGGCACGTTATACAATTTCACTCCATGTGCCGCTTTCCTAATTGCAGCAGAAATCTATCATCTATTCATCTGGCTGTCATCTGGCTATGCTACCATTTTGCAAACATTGAATTCTTTCGAAGGAATTTTATGTCAAAAAACCGATCCAATTCCACTTCTACTTTCAACCGGGCTATCCAAAAGTTTTTTGTGTCCGCATTTGTGGTATTCGCGTTCATTGCTTATGCCATTCATGAACGCCTGGCCAATTCCAACGGTGGACCAAGCACCGCTTCAGCCGCGCCGACTGCCGGCGCGAGTCAGGACCCATCTAATTCGTCTGAGGCCGCTCCGACCACCGAGCCATCGTTGAGTAGTTCCGTTGCCAATACATCAACTCAGGTTCCTGCGCCGACTTCGGGGCCATCCAGCCCAAGTGGTTACAAGGATGGAACTTATACCGGCCAGACGGTTGATGTCAACTACGGATTAGTCGAAGTTCAGGCAACCGTTCGAAACGGCAAGATCGCAGGCGTTCAGTTCCTACAATTTCCGAACGACCGACGTACGTCACAGCAAATCAATGCCATTGCGATGCCGTATCTTCAACAGGAAGCTATCCAGGCGCAGTCTGCGAACGTGGATATTGTTTCGGGCGCCACGCTGACCAGTGAAGGCTTCCAGATGTCATTACAATCGGCGCTTGCCAATGCTCATTGATCTCGTGAAGCAGACGCGCATTCTGATGGGCATGCCGATTACCGTAGAAGTTGTTGACGCCGCGGCAAGCGATGCGGCTCTCGATGACGTGTTCGATTACTTCCAATACGTTGACGATAAGTTCAGCACCTATAAAGATTCGAGTGAAATCTCACACCTCAATCGCGGCGACTTGAAGTTTGCTGAGGCTAGCGAGGAAATGAGACTCATCTTGGAGTTGGCTGAACAAACGCGCCGAGAGTTCAAACGGTTATTTCGATATTCATCGCAACGGCGTCCTCGATCCGTCCGGTATTGTCAAAGGCTGGGCGATTTACAATGCCGCCGAAATTCTTCATAAAACGGGCTTTGGAAATTTCTATGTGGATGCAGGCGGCGATATACAAGCCTGTGGAAAAAATAGTCAAGGCGAGAAGTGGCGTGTCGGCATTCGCAATCCGTTCAATATGAATGAAATCGTCAAGGTATTGTCGGTTTCTGAAGGCGGTGTGGCGACATCCGGTACCTATGTGCGCGGACAGCATATTTATAATCCGAAGGATAGCGAAGATACCTTGACTGATATTTTGAGTCTGACCGTGATCGGGCCCGATGTTTACGAAGCGGATCGCTTTGCGACGGCCGCGTTTGCAATGGGACGATCCGGAATTGATTTCATCGAGTATCTGCCAGACTTTGAAGGATACATGATTGATAAAGATAAACAAGCCACTTACACAACTGGCTTCATGAGGTATGTATTAAATGATTCAATTCATTGATAATCAACTGAACCGCATCACCATGTACCGGTTGGTGCTCTATTATTTAATTGCCCTACTTGTAATTGCATTCTTCATCAGTATTGCCAACCCGTCTTCTGATCCTTTTGCACTGGCGTTGACTGTCGCGTTTTTGCTGGCTATTTCCGCCGTTACAAACCGCCTCTTCTCTAATATTTTTAAAGTGCCGACCAATGTGGAGTTGGTTTATATCACAGCACTGATCCTGGCGCTGATCATCACACCGCTTACGTCGCTCCATGATCTGTGGTTTCTCGCCTGGGCCGCGATTATAGCAAATGCCTCGAAGTATATTGTAGCGATCAAGGGGAAACATTTGTTTAACCCCTCGGCCTTTGCCGTCGCGCTGACGTACTTCACGATCAATCAATCCGCCAGTTGGTGGGTGGGTTCCGGGGCAATGCTGGCGTTCGTGATTCTTGGCGGCTTGCTGGTGGTCCGCAAGCTTGGTCGATTTGATATGGTGCTCAGCTTTTTGATTGCAGCGGTGGCGACAATCTTTGTATCGAGTTTGTTCACTGGCGCCGATTTTATTGCCTCGGCGCAAAAGCAAATCCTTTATTCACCATTGTTGTTCTTTGCATTTATTATCTTAACAGAGCCGCTTACCACTCCGCCTACTCGCCGGTTACGGATTGTATATGGAGTTTTGGTCGGCTTCCTGTTTACACCGCAATTTCATTTTGACGGATTTTATTTAACGCCGGAGGTCGCGATTCTGATTGGCAATGTATTTTCCTATATCGTCAGTTCCAAGGCCAAACTTGTTCTGAAGCTTAAGGAAAAGGTTCGCATCGCGCCCGATACCTATGAATTTATTTTTCCTGCGCCTTCCAGATTTAAATTTGCCCCCGGCCAATATATGGAATGGACGCTCGCTCATCCAGATACTGATGATCGCGGCAACCGCCGGTATTTCACACTAGCATCTTCACCCAGCGAACGCAATCTGCGATTGGGAGTGAAGTTCAACCAAGGATCCAGTACTTTCAAAAAAGCATTGCTTGCAATAGACAAGGATACTGAAATTGTCGCGTCTCAACTGGCGGGTGATTTTGTTTTGCCGGATGATCCGCAACAGAAGGTGGTTCTCATCGCTGGCGGTATCGGTGTTACACCGTTTAGAAGCATGATCAGATCTTTACTCGATAGCCGTCAGCGCAGACTGATTACACTGTTTTACACCGCCCCCACGGTCAATGATTTTGTTTACAAGGATGTATTTGATCGGGCTCAGTTTGAATTGGGTATCAAAACGATATATTCAGTGACGGATCCTAGTAACCTACCTTCTTCATGGACAGGAAAAGTCGGACGCGTTAGCGCCGAGATGATTTGCTCAGCTGTGCCGGATTATCGGAATTGCTTATTCTATATTTCAGGCTCACGCAGTTTGGTAGATTCCTTGACTGATACTTTGCATAAGCTCGGAGTAGCCAGCCATCAAGTCCGGACGGATTATTTTGCCGGGCTTGCTTAAAATAAAATCGATTAAATAAAAAGCGGACATGTGCTTGTGTCCGCGTTTTATTTTCTTGGATCAGAGGGTTTATGAACTTTCCACCGCACGCACCAAAGTGCATTGGGCCTTGTTATTCGGATCGAATTGAACGATCACCATTTTGCCTACCGCATATTTATGTGCTGATGTATCCACAACTGCTGCTTGAGTCTTGGATTGGAAATGTTCGCCGGTCGGCGATGTTACATCCAAGGTGATGTCATATACCCAGGCTGTAGTGTAATTACGAATATTCATATTGGTGGAAGCAAGGACAACAGCCTTTGCTTCTATGCCTGTTTGCTGCAGTTGCATATAATATTGATCTTGCGTCACCATGGCGGCTTGCAATTGCGGATTCAAGGGTTGGCCATCCGCAGTTGTCATGGCGGGCGCTCCTGCCGGCATGGGAGGTGGTGCTGCAAATTTTGGCGTAAACTGACCCGGTACAACCGGCATGGCACCTGGCATCATATTGTTGGGAACCATCATACCCGGCGCCATCATGTTTTGTGCCGCGGTGGATGCCATCATATTGTTGATAGACGCCGTCATGCCTGCTCCTAATGATTCAATGGCGACTTTGCTTGGATTGTTTGGATCAAACCGGACTTGTGCTGGGGCTCCGGGAGTCAGTGAGCCTAAATCAAACGGACTGAAAGTATCTTTTACTTGCGCTTGGAACGGTGGGCGATCTGTAGGCGTAACTTGCAGTGTGACGAGCGCTTGAGGCTGATCGTTGATTCTCCAACCCGTATCTTGTATGCTGACGATCGTGGCTGGAGCGGGAATTCCGTTTTGAAGCAGGGCGTTGGCCTGTGCCCGGCCTTGATATATTCGGTAAAAAACAAAGCCGACAACGCCAATTACAACAACGGAAATGCATAATGTAAAACCGATTCCCAATATTGTGCCGATAGAATTCATGATGGTACTTATTATGTCCATTGCATTTTTCCTCTCTTCAAAGTTTATGTCCAAAGTTTAATTTGAAATAACTGAAAGTGCCATCCCCCAACTGTGGGATAGCGTCATTGGATAATATGTCGGGACATCTTTTCCCGCCCGTTGTAGAAGAATCATTGATAAATTATTGGCTTGGCAGATTGTAATAGTTATAAATTGCTTTAGTTAAATTGGCAATCAATAAGTTGGTTGGATCAAAATCGTTTTGGGGTGCTTCATAGGTATAAACAGAAAGAACAAAGTTTCCTCCCGGCGAGAAGACAATTCCGGCTGCACTAATATCTGTCAGGCCACATCCGACACATCGAGAAATCCAGCCGTGCTTCATCGCAACTACTGTACCGTCTGGTACACCGGCTTCAATGAGCTGACCGATCTTGTCCTGTTCCAAGTAATTGATAATTTTATTGCAGACATCCTTCGTCATTTTATCCGGGAAAGCAGCGACCAATGGGCCGCCGTTGGTTTGTGCACACTGATAAACATCTTCCAATAGCATTCCCATATCCGACGCAGTTGTCTCATTGTAAGTATCGGGGTTCGTTATATTACTGTCTGATCGCTGATTGGCAGGCGAATTGTATGATTGCAACGGCGCGCACGGGCTCTCAGGACTGCAATAGAAAGCAATGATGAATGTGTTAACGAGACCCAATTTTTGCATGTATTGCGTGACAACCAGTGGGCCAATTGTTGGGTCTAACAAACGCATCATATCATCCGAGGATGGGTTGTCCGATGCATGGATCATTGCCAATATTTTTGAATCCGTATCGGTGTCAACGGGAGCTGGACCGTGTTTGATGAAGTACGAAACCAGTATCGGTATTTTCATCGTACTTTGTGCGGCAAAAGCTAAATCGGGTTGAATGGAAATTGGTTGTCCCTGATTAAGCGCAAAATGAATTTCCTGTCCGTTTTGCAAATCAACCGCATCCAAGCCAATGACACCACCAAAACCCGAGGTTGAAATAATCTGTTTTAATTGCAGCTCCAAGTCCTGAATGGTCGGTCGTGCTACCGCCACGCGCGTAAATGACAATACAACAACCCTGCTTGTTGGTGATTGCAGTGCGCCATCAATCACCGGAACGGCTCGGTCAATGTCCAGTGTTTGACTCGGTGTGCCCGGTGTATAGTTCGGTGTGCCCGGGATAGGCTCGGCTGCGGTTGACGATTGATCATAGCGAGGAGCGATTTCGGTCTGCAAATACGCTCGCAGACGATCCTCGGCAATGGTCGCTCGTAATGGAACCGGGATCGGCTGTGGAGATCAATTCCACAGGTAATCCCAAAATCCGCCCCAAAAAGAACCGCCGGTGCGGGCTAGGTCCGCGGCGGCAAGCATCGAATCCATATCCATTTGAAAGCCAATTATTGTTGGATCCACTTGAACAATGCCGCCATTGTATTGAATCTCAATGGGGGAATTGTAGACTTGCAGCACGCGTTGTGAAGCCGCTTGGGGGTCCAGACCGCCTACCGGCACGCCAGCAATGGTCATCCCGGATGGATAATAATCCCGCTGACGGCTATATCCGATCAATGAAATAATTGCGAGGACCAGTGCAATGCTCAACAAAAGAATGGCCGTCCCTCGCAATATGATGTTTGAATTGCGATTTCTCACGATGCCTCCAAAAACGTGACATTCATCATGAAAAAGTATAACACAAGCATTAGGGATACTTGTGCTAGAATAGTTTAACCTTTGTTAAGAAAGGAAATCTATGCTTCGCTCATTTCTGATTTATCTTTCTAAAGCCGCCTGGGCACAGAACATGGTCACAAAATGGAATTTTGCCTGGCGTACTGCGTCCCGCTTTGTGGCGGGAACAAAGATCGAAGATGCCATCCGGGCCATCCGTGAGTTGAACGCAAAGAACATCAACGTCACGCTCGATCATCTGGGTGAGAATACCAGCACACCCGAAGAAGCTTCAGACGCTACATCTGAAATCCTAAATACACTTGATGAGATTAAGAAAGATGGCGTACGCGCCAACGTTTCGATCAAGCTGACCCAGATCGGTCTCGGTCTTGACGAAAAGTTGTGCGCCGAAAACTTGGAGCGGATCCTGTCCCGCGCCCAGGCCCACGGTAACTTTGTTCGCACTGATATGGAAGATACGCCGTATACAGACAAGACCCTCAGCCTTTTTTCTCAAATGCGGAAGAAAAGTTACCAGGGCGTTGGGATCGTTTTACAATCCTATCTTTATCGAACCGAAGCAGATGCC
This sequence comes from uncultured Chloroflexia bacterium, assembly GCA_963783295.1. Taxonomy (GTDB): domain Bacteria; phylum Chloroflexota; class Anaerolineae; order Anaerolineales; family Villigracilaceae; genus Fen-1038. The sequence continues at coordinate 58,072 of CAWAMX010000016.1, forward strand.
CGCAAGTTGCTCGAAGATCACTCGCAAATTCGATTGGTCAAGGGCGCTTATCAGGAGCCGGCAGACAAAGCATTTCCCAAGAAAGCCGATGTCGATGCAAACTACGATTTGCTTACCAAGATCATGATGGATGCCGCCCTCGCGGCGGGTTCTCCAAAAGTCTCTGATGATGGACTCTTTCCGCCCATCCCAGCGATTGCCACGCACGATGAAAAACGAATCGAATTTGCAAAGCAATATGCGGCCAAGATCGGGCTTCCGAAAGAGGGGCTTGAATTTCAAATGTTGTATGGCATCCGCCGCGACCTGCAGGATCAATTAGTCAAAGAAGGATATCCGGTTCGGGTTTACGTTCCGTTTGGGACTCATTGGTATCCATACTTTATGCGGCGACTGGCGGAGCGTCCGGCAAATATTTGGTTCTTTATTTCGAATTTCTTTCGAGGATAAAATTGATTCACCTTGAGTGGCGTCCCATACTTTTGGCGGGGCGCCACTTTTTTATTTTGTGGTAAAACAAAGCCATGCCTGATCAGCCATTAGCTCTCGTCACGGGTGCCGCACACCAACTCGGTAAAGCATTTGTGCTTGCACTGGCTCGCAGGGGATATGCTATTTTGCTGCACTATCGGTCTTCTGAATTGCAAGCTTCCAAAACTGCAACTCAAATTCGCACATTGGGTATGCCTGTTTTTCTTTCACAGGCAGATTTGACCGATCCAAAACAAATATCATCACTATTTGCGATGGTGGATAAGATTCAGTATCCATTGAAAGTGCTCGTCAATTCTGCGGCGATTATCCCGGTAGGGGATCCGCACACACTTTCTGCTCAAGATTGGGACGCGGCGTTTGATTTGAATTTGCGCGCTCCATTTCTCTGCGCTCAGGAAGCAGCAAAAAGGATGAAGAATGGCGGATTGATTGTCAATGTGACTGACGTCGGTGCGCATAAGACATGGAGCCGATATCCATCTTATTCTGTAAGTAAAGCCGGTTTGGAGGTATTGACGAAGATCTTGGCCCGATCGTTTGCGCCATCTATTCGAGTCAACGCCATTGCGCCGGGACTCGTATTACAATCCGACCTTGTGTCCAGCGATGATTGGGATCATCTTGTTGAGCGTCTTCCGCTTAAACGTGCTGCAACTGTGGAAGAGGTTGCTGCTGCTATAGAGTTTCTGCTTTCGAATGAATATGTGACCGGCCAAACGCTCGTAATTGATGGCGGTTATTCTTTGCTTGGATAAATTCATGTCTCTGGTTAAGCGTCATCCCGATTTAGTCGTTTCTATTGCTTTATTAATTGTCCTAGCGCTATTCGCAGTGTTCTTCGTAAACTTCAACATACCACCATTTGAAGACGCGGCCATGCTCATGCGTTATTCCGATCACTTGGCGCATGGTTATGGCATTGTCTGGAATATTGGCGAACATCCTGTGGATGGTGCGACCGATTTTCTTTTTATGGTCAGCGTAGCCGTGTTGATGAAGATCGGTTTACCACTTGGACGCGCGGTGCGCGTGCTGGGATTGTTTTCTGTGGCTACGCTTACATTATTGATATATTGGGTCAATCGCAGACTGTGGAAATCGCATATCGCATTCGCGGCGCTATCAGCATTGTTTCTTGCCGTTGGTACAGGCTTGACTTATGTTGCCGCATATTTTGGAACGCCATTCTTCGCCCTCTTTGCGGCACTTACTTGGACTTTTGCTCTGCTTCTGATTCAAAAAGAGAATCCACCGCTTTGGCTTTCTGCGCTCTTTGCGCTCTCCGGCTTGATCACCGGACTGATTCGTCCTGAAGGCGTCATCATTGCGGGATTGATGCTGATTGCAATCATTATCATGAAAGGCTGGCACGCATCTGCAAAGACGATTGCAATTTTCGTGGCCGTGTTCCTAATTCTGGGTGGTGCGTATTTTGTGTGGCGCTGGAATTATTTTGGTTATCCATTACCAAATCCGTTTTATAAAAAGGGCGGAGGCTTATTGCATTGGGACGGACTCCAAGCATCGTTTACAAATCTTTTCTCATTGTGCGGCATATTCCTGCTCGCTTACTTAATCGGCTTTCGTTCATCAAAGACAGGTCGACAAACAATTGCTTTTCTCGTTCCTGTCATTGGATTTGCCTCTGCTTTTATTTTGGTTTCGAACGAAACAAACTTTGGCGGACGATTTCAGTATGCATTGTTACCGATTGTTTTGCTTTCATGGCTCCCGCTGGTGCGTGGATTCGATCAGGAGATCGGCGCGCCCGCTTTGGACCAGATCGCGACGCGTCCACGTTGGTTTCTCATCGCAGGCTTATCAGTGATCGCAATTTTGATTTTGTATTCTTCTTACGATCAAGGCACTTCCATTGGCTACTCCCGCGATGGGCGCTATGACATGGCTCAAGCACTTGAGCCATATGCGGGCCGCGGCTATACCATGGCAACTTCGGAAGCGGGACTTCTGCCGTTGTATTCGCAATGGAATGCGATAGACACGTGGGGCCTGAATGATGAATGGATCGCCCATAATGGCGCCGTCACTGCGGATTATTTGGATCGCTATAAACCGGAGTTGATTATTTTTCATGCACATTTCTCTCCACTTGATCCGCCGACCACCCCCGATCATTATCTCGATCCGGGTTGGTTTGCGATGACGATGACTCTCAAAAATTATGCAGAAAGCCACCATTACATTCTTGCCGCGATCTTTGGTGTCACACCCTATGATACGCATTATTATTACGTGCGTCCCGACTTCGCGGATAGTCAAATCATTGTTCGTTTGATTTCAAAATTTAGAGGATATTCGTGGGCAGCAGATGATGGAATCAAGGCGGTTAATTTTGCGAATTACTCTATTCCTTGAGTTTAATCTGCAGGTTAGGAGATTATAGGTTGGTGGGCATTAATTCAAGCGACTCTAAGTTGACGCCGGTTGACTTATTGATATGTTCATCACTGAGTATTGGGATCGTTATGTATGCACTTGTAACGATTGGGCTTTGGCGCGTGCCATTTGAGGACGCGGCGATACTCATGCGTTATGCCGATAACCTAGCTCATGGGTATGGAATTGTTTGGAATATCGGCGGAGCACCGGTGGATGGTGCAACTGATTTTCTTTTCATGGTTTTTGTAGCGGGCCTTGTCAAATTAGGTTTTTCAACTGCAGTCGCTATACGCCTGATTGGGGTTAGCTCGCATGCAATTCTGACTTTGCTTGTCTACGGTACGAGTCGCCTGGTCTGGAAAAGCAGTATTCTTCCCGCACTTTTCTCTGCGCTTTACCTTGCCATGGGCACTGGTTTGGGTTACACATTTGCCTTCTTTGGAACGTCATTCTTCGCACTGAGTGCGGCCTTGACTTGGCTGTTAGGGCTTCTTCTTATGCGACCTGAAAAATCATCTCGGGCGATGTCTATTGCCTTTGCTGTCTCCGGACTCATAACAGGTTTGATCCGCCCAGAGGGTGTTATATTTGTTAGTCTAATGTTGGTGGCGGTTATTTTGCTGAAAGGCATTCGCGCCTCTCGATTGATTATCATTTATTTTGTCAGCATATTTATTTTGTTTGGAGGAACGTATTTTCTTTGGCACTGGCTTTACTTTGGCTACCCTCTTCCGAATACATTTTATCGCAAGCAGGTTTTGATTCTAGGTGGAGATTCCCTATATTTCTCGCTGGCGAGTTCTTTCCGTTTTTGCGCTCCTTTTCTGGTGGCGTTTCTTCTTGGTCTGCGGTCGAGGAGGACAGCACGTTTGACGTTTGCATTTCTGATTCCTCCTGTGGGCTTTACATTGGCCTTTGTGCTCATTTCGAGCGAAATGAATTTTGGGGCGCGTTATCAATATCCTGTTTTGCCGGTAGTCCTGATGTCATGGTATCCGCTTGTCAAGAGTATTGGAACTGAGTTTGAATTTTTTTCAAGAGTAAATCGGTTGTTCTTAGCGAGACTTGTTTTTCGACTCGCGGCGGTGGCGTTGGCAGGTGGGCTGATTTACTACTCGACTCTGCAAAATTGCACGATTAGTAACGTAGACCAGCCGAATTGCCGTGTTGCCTACGAAGCGCGAGGACTTTATGATGTTGGTATTATGCTTAGTAATTACACCGATAAGGGTTACGTGCTGGCTACCTCAGAGGCCGGATTGTTGCCTTATTATTCTCGCTGGGAGGCTGTGGATACTTGGGGATTGAACGATTCATGGATCACGCATAATGGAGGAATAACAGAACAATATCTGGCCCAGTATAAGCCGGATATTATTGTCTTCCATGCACGTTTTTCTCCGGCTAGCCCTCCTTTGATCTCCGAGGAAACTCTTGCAGATCCGTGGTTCCGAATGACTATTGTTTTGAAAGAGTATGCGGAAAAGCATGGTTATACTCTTGCAGCTGTCTTTGGAGATAGCGTGCAGGACACTCACTATTACTATGTTCGTTCTGATTTTCCCGATAGCGCGGAAATCATACGACGGCTTCAAAATATGAATTATTATTGGCACTCCCTTCAAATTCCTGCAAAGGATTATGCAGAGTATATACAACCTTGATACTTGGTGGTGACTGCAATGACTGATGATACAATTGCCAAGCTTGTTGAAAAACTAACATCCGAAGGCGAAAAGTTTGTCGCATTCTTCAGTGGCTTAACGGATGGTCAGTGGAAGAAGGAAGTTTATACCGAAGACGCCGTGTGGACGATTCGAAATATCCTCGCACACTTGGTGACCTCCGAGCGTGCGTTTGTAAAACTGTTCGAGAATATTCGTCAGGGTGGAGAAGGCGTTGCAGATGATTTTGTGATTGATCGTTATAACGCCAGCCAGCAGGAAAAGACCAAAGAGCTAACTCCGAGCGAGTTGTTGGATCAATATAAAGCGATGCGTGCCCAAATGATTGAATGGGTTTCGGGGATCAGCGATTCGGATTTGCAAAGGACTGGTAGGCACCCTTTTCTTGGAATCACAACATTGCGCGAAATGGTGAAGATGGTATATATCCATAATCAAACCCATTATCGTGATTTGAGGCGTGTACTGAAGGATTAAACATAAAGGACACCATGAGACACGAGTTTTTTCTTTGTGTTTGGAAAAGGGATTATGCAACTTCCTCTTTTAAACTTGAGCGTTACTTTGCGAAATACGAATTTAATACAAAATATCTACTTTGCAGTTCGGATTGCGAATCGATGACGATCGCTGAGTTGCTGTCGCTCGAACCGGGTGCGGCAGAGAAATTTCAATCCCATTGGCTCGGATATACGGAATCGCAGGGTAATCGGGACTTACGCCAAGCTGTTTGTGGATTGTATGAAACTATGCAGCCTGAAGATGTTTTAGTTCATGCTGGTGCAGAGGAAGCAATCTTTCTTTTTATGCACGCCGCCCTCGAAGCGGGCGATCATATCATTGTGCATTTGCCATGTTACCAATCATTGTCCGATGTGGCGCGCTCGATTGGTTGTGAGGTTAGTACATGGAGTGCGGACGAAGATAATCGTTGGGCACTTGACATCGATGAATTGCGACGGATGATTCAACCAAACACAAAAGCGATCATCTTCAATACGCCTCATAACCCGACGGGATATTTGATGTCTCGCGCTGATTATGATTCCGTTCATCGCTTTGCACGCGAAAATAATCTACTTCTGTTTTCTGACGAGGTCTATCGCGAATCGGAATACGATCCTACAATGCGTCTGCCCGCTGCCTGCGACCTTGGCGATTATGCAGTTTCGCTTGGCGTAACATCGAAGACGTTCGGCCTCGCTGGATTGCGAATCGGGTGGATTGCGACGAGGAATAGAAGAATCTACGAACGCATGGCATCTATCAAGGACTACACAACGATTTGTAACTCTGCGCCAAGTGAGTTTTTGGCAGAGGTAGCGATGCGTAATCGACAAAAATTGATTGATCGAAATCTAAATATCATTCGGCACAATCTTTCGGTCATGGATAATTTCTTTCAGCGCCACACCAATCTCTTTTCATGGATTCGTCCGCGCGCAGGTTCGATGGCGTTCCCGCATTATTTTGGCGGTGATGTAGAATTGTTTTGCGATGAACTGGTTCGCAAAGCCGGTGTTCTGCTTTTACCCGGCTCCGTGTACGATGACCATGCCAACCATTTCCGCTTGGGACTCGGGCGAAAGAATTTACCGGAAGCTGTTGCAAAACTGGAAGATTTTTTGGTTAAAATCTCTTAAATGCAAGCTGTGCCAAGTTCTTGATCTTTCCTTCTTTTTTCTCTGTGTGCGCTTCGTGTCTTTGTGGTTAAATAAAAACTATGCAGCGTCTCATCACGATCCTTCGATTGTCTCGTCCGCTCAATCTACTCCTCACCGCACTGACTTACATTCTGGGCGCGGGCATTGCGCGTTACTTGGGCAAACCACAAACATCCGCAACTTTTTGGCTTGGGCTGATCGGTATCTTATTTGCCCAGCTCAGTATGAATTTGCTAGCCGAAGTTTTTCGCCCCGCCAATGAATCTATCGTTCCTAATGAAACAATAACTGACCGTAGGTTGACCCGCGATGCGGCGTTATATGTCTCGATCGGTGCGCTGGCTTCATTGGCTGTGATTGCATTTCTTCTGTATAAAGATCTCCACTTGGGCGCGTCTGCATTTCTTTTTATTACCGTTTCCTTATTCGTTTTGCTTAGTTATTCTGTTCCACCCCTGCGCCTGATGGACAAAGGTTTTGGCGAGTTGCTTCTATCTATTCAAATCGCTTATTTATCTCCGTCTATTGCTTATCTTATACAAGCCGGAACATATCACAACTTGGTTGTTTTTATTTCTATGCCACTTGTCCTTCTAATGCTTGCCATGTTTCTAGCATTTGACTTCCCGTCCTATTCCGGCGACGTGAAGTATGGGCGCAATACTCTGCTTGCTCGTCTCGGCTGGGAGCGCGCGATTCCGTTTCATCACTTCCTAGTCCTGAGCGCGTATGTCTTCTTTGCGGCCGCGCCGATTTTTGGTTTTTCTTTGCGTTTGTTATGGCCTGCATTTTTGACGTTCCCATTCGGGCTCCTGCAAATCTATTGGCTTCGCAATATTTCGCTCGGCTCAAAACCTCTTTGGAATCTTTTGACTGCTAATGCAATTGCCATCTTTGGCTTGACCGCTTACTTATTAACTTTGACTTTTTGGCTACGGTGAATCATGCCCGAATTTCTTCGGCTGCTTCCGCCTGATGAAGCGCGTGCGCTTTTGCTTTCGAATCTCCCCGGAATGATAGCGGATACCGAATCAATTAGCACTGTTTCATCTCAGGGCCGGGTGACTGGTGAAGATATCGTCGCACCACATGCTTTACCTGAATTTCCGCGTTCGACGATGGATGGATACGCTGTTCGCGCTCACGATACTTTCGGCGCAACAAACTCATTGCCTGTCTATTTGAATCTCATTGGCGAAGTGCCAATGGGCGATGCGCCCGCGTTTGATTTGCAACCTAGTCAGTGCGCACTGATTCACACTGGTGGCATGCTGCCGGATGGCGCGGATGCCGTTGTGATGCTGGAATATGTTCAGTTGGCGCGAACAAATGAAATCGAAATCATGCGCGCGGTCGCCGAAGGCGAGAATGTGATCCGTATCGGGGAGGAGGTGGCTGAGGGAACGGTCATCCTGCCGAGGGGAAGAATGATGCGTCCTGCCGAGATTGGCGGATTGATGGCATTGGGAATCGTTCAATTAAATGTCATGAGAAAGATTCGCGTCGGTATTATTTCATCCGGTGATGAAATTGTTTATCCGAGTCAACAGCCGCGACGTGGTCAGGTGCGGGATGTCAATGCTTATACATTATTTTCGTTGGTGATGAAGTCGGGCGGGGAAGGGGTGCTTTATGGAATTGTGCCTGACAACTTGTCCGCGTTGAGAGAGATGGCGTCGCGCGCATTATCGGAATGTGATGTTGTGTTGATTACGGCGGGATCGTCCGCCAGCACGCGCGACATGACCGCTGCAGTGATTGACTCGCTGGGCACACCGGGTGTGCTGGTGCATGGCATCCACACGCGTCCCGGCAGGCCAACGATTTTGGGTGTGTGCGATGGCAAGACTGTGATTGGATTGCCGGGCAATCCAGTTAGCGCGCTGGTGAACGGATATTTGTTTGTTGTGCCGGTGATTGAAAAGTTATTAGGTTTATCTTTGGACAAGCCGCGTGTTTCTGTGATGGCGCGCCTGACGGTAAATATTGCATCGCAAGCAGGACGGGAAGATTGGATTCCTGTAAAGCTCGTGAATCGGAAAGCGGAATTTGGAAATTGGGATGCTGAACCTATTTTTGGCAAAAGCAATTTGATCTTCAATCTCGCGGCTGCGGACGGATTGCTTCGCATCCCGCCGGATGCAACAGGCATGAGCGTGGATGAGATGGCGGTAGTGATATTGATATGAGTCTCTACCTCCACGATATTCCTCTTACTGAAGCACAAGCCCGTTTTCATTCCGCATTGGAACAAGCAGGGCTTTGGCGCGTGCTTGGTGCGGACTCGATTTCGCTGGATGAGAACGCCTTAGGTCGCATCTTATCCGAGCCAATTTGGGCAAAGGTTTCATCACCGAATTATCACGCCTCAGCAATGGATGGCTTCGCAGTGCGAGCCATCATGACGATCGGTGCATTACCGTCGGTTCCATTGAATCTCGAGATTGGTCTGGATGCCGAATATGTGGATACCGGCGATCCATTGCCTGAGTGGGCGGACGCAGTGATTCCCATTGAGAATATCGAATCGCTGGATGAGCGTGGCGAAATCACTACAGAGATTCGTAAACCAAAAACGATTCGTATTCGCGCGGCGGTTGCGCCGTGGAGTCAAGTGCGTCCGCTTGGAGAAGACATTGTTGCCACGCAGTTGGTCTTGCATGCGGGACACATCTTGCGGGCGGTGGATTTAGGCGCGATTGCCACATCAGGTTATGATGAAATCAAAGTTGCGCGTAAACCACGCGTTGCGATTATTCCGACGGGTACAGAACTTGTCCCAATCGGATCAAAACTAAAATCAGGCGATATTCTTGAATACAATTCGTTGGTCCTTGCAGCGCAGGTCAAATCTATGGGTGGCGAACCGACGAGATTTCCGATCACGAATGATGATTTCGATTTGATCTGTCGGCGTGTACAGGAAGCCGCGCAAGACCATGAATTGATTTTGTTGAATGCAGGTTCATCTGCTGGCGCGGAAGATTTTTCTGCAAATGTGGTTGAGAAGCTCGGAGCGTTGCTCGTTCACGGAGTTGCGGTAAGACCGGGACATCCGGTCATACTTGGTGTTGTTGCGAGCGAAGCAAGGCAATCTCAAGTGACCACTAAACAGGGGCTTACCACTCGTCCTGCGGATGCTCGCAATAACATTGTTCCCATTATCGGCGTTCCTGGTTATCCCGTTTCTTCTGCATTGACGTTTGAAATCTTTGTCGAGCCGTTGATTGCCAAATGGTTGGGACGAAAACCAAACGAGCTTCCGATTGAGACTGCACAGTTGACTCGCAAAATTAATTCGCCTGCTGGGGATGAAGATTATGTGCGTGTCGTGGTGGGTCGAGTTGGTGATAAACTTCTTGCTGCGCCGCTTTCACGCGGAGCAGGTGTTATTACTTCATTGGTTCAGGCGGATGGACTTGTGATTATTCCGCCTAGTATTCAAGGTGTTGAAGCCGGCGAAAAAATCCAGGTTCATCTTTATAAAAGCAAAGCCGAACTTGAGCGCACGATTTTTTGCATCGGCTCCCATGATTTGACTCTTGATCTGCTTTCACAATTTCTTGCTGAACATGATCGTCGCTTTGTATCTGCTAATGTCGGCTCGCAAGGCGGACTGGTTGCACTTCGTCGCGGGGAAGCGCATTTGGCTGGTTCGCATTTGTTTGATCCGCAGACGGGCGAATTCAACGTCTCGTATATTCGTCAGTATTTGCCGGATATTCCAGTCAAAGTTGTTGCGCTGGTTCGACGTGAGCAAGGTCTGCTTTTGAAGCACGGGAACCCGATGGGCATAAAAGGTTTGGATGATCTCGGCCGCTCAACGGTTCGTTTTGTGAACCGACAACGTGGTGCTGGCACGCGCGTCCTGTTGGATTATCACCTGAAATTAATAGGGATTTCTCCGGAAATGATTTAAGGGTACAATCAAGAGGAGTATACTCATCTCGGGGTTGCTGCGGCAGTTGTTTCCGGGCGCGCGGATTGCGGACTTGGAATTGCGGCCGCGGCGCAAGCTCTTGATCTGGACTTTATCCCATTGTTTCAGGAGCGGTACGATCTTGTCCTTCCGAAGGAATATGCTGATGATCATTTGCTGGCGCCTCTCTTCGGACTTTTGAGTAGCCGCGCGTTTCGAGATGCTGTATCTAAATTGAAAGGATATGATGTGTCCGTGATGGGCACGGTAATTCTGGAGGACAAATGAGCGAAGCGTTGATCATTGATGATAATCGTTCGACGGCGGATGCACTGCATCAAATGTTAACTGTGCTGGATGTACCTGCGCGCGTGGCTTATGGCGCCAGCCCGGCGATAACGCTGTTGAGCGGCTTTACGCCGGCATTGATTTTGCTCGATATCAATATGCCCGGCGTCGATGGTTTGGAAATTCTGGCTTATTTGCGCCGTGAGCCCCGGCTGATGCCTGTTCCGGTGATTGTGATTACTTCGGATGATCAACCCGAAACACGTGCGCGAGTCATGAAGGGTGGCGCGAACGCAATGATCATCAAGCCTGCTACACTGGAGTCTCTTGAAGAGGATTTGAAAAAGATAGGCATCCTCAAATAAACCGTTTGCTTTAGAGTTATGGTTATAAAAAAGGAAGAATGAGAACTTTGTTGACAGTCCTTATGGCTGTCTCAGTTTTTGTTTTATTAGGGTGTTCAAGTCAATCTCTTGAAGCTCCGGCTTCGATTTCACAGCCCTTGCCAACTATTCCTTCTGACTATGCAGGAAAAACAAATCCACCCAATATGGATGTAAGTGCTGGCGCAGATATATTCAAGACCGATTGCTCAACATGCCATGGAGAAAGTGGGCATGGCGATGGACCGGCGGGCCAGATGCTTGATCCCCGGCCTGCTAATTTAGTTGCTCTCAGTAAAATAGCTGTCGATGATTTTCTGTTTTGGAAAATAAGTATTGGAGTTGATGGCACGGCGATGCCCGCTTGGAAGGGTATTTTAACCGATCAACAAATTTGGCAAGTTATCGCGTTTATCCGTACACTAAAATAAGATTAAAAGGAGATTGCCAGTATGCCTATTTTATTCGGAAACCCCGCACCCGAATTTGAATTACTTGATGATACGAACACAATGCGTCGTTTATCAGATTTCAAGGGTCAACCTGTGATTTTATATTTTTATCCAGCAGACGATACGCCGGGTTGCACAAAGGAAGCTTGCAGTTTCCGTGACGATTATTCTGCTTATCAAAAATCGGGTGTGACTATTCTCGGTGTCAGCCCCGATTCGGTGAAGTCGCACGTCAAGTTCAAAGAAAAATATCAATTGCCATTTCCGTTGCTTGCTGATGAGAATCATCAGGTGTGTAATGCTTATGGTGTTTGGGGACTAAAGAAATTTGTAGGACGCGAATATGAAGGTGTTCTCCGCACCACTTTTTTGATTGATTCTCAGGGCAAGATCGCGCGAGTTTTTGAGGATGTGCGCCCAGCAGAGCATAGCGCGGAAGTGCTTGCAGCTTTGAAAAACCTATAGTTCCAAAACCCACTAAAAATCCAAAAACGAAGCGCTTGACTATTTTTCAAATCGGAATAAAATGTCGGAATAATAGTGACAAATTTAGGAAAATTTGGTAAATTAAACACCTCGCTGCTTGCGGCGGGACTTATTTGTATTGACTATTCTTTGAGAAACTAGCCTTATTCTTGAGATCAACCCCCCTTGTTTTCGGCAATGGTTTATGCCGTTGAACAAGGGGAAAGGCGCGTGAGACCAAAACTCAGGAGAGAGCGTATGCGACATTATGTAATTACCGGCGTGCTGGTGATTGTTATAGCGATAGCTACTTATGCCGGATTGATGGCCATAAAATTAATGCCCATTGAGGCTAGCGCACAATCTATTCCAATAGATCAGTTATGGAATATTGAGATCGCTATTATTTGTTTTCTCTTTGCGCTGATTATGGTTCCTCTGATTTATAGCTTGATCGTGTTTCGCAGGAAGAAGGGGGACACCTCCGATGGCGAGCATATTGAAGGAAATACCACGCTCGAAATAACCTGGACAGTTATTCCTTTGATTACTGTTCTGGTTCTTGCTTATATGGGCACTTACACTTTGGGGGAAGTTATGGCAGTGGATCCAAACGCTTTAGTAATCAATGTGACTGCTCGCCAGTGGTCCTGGGAGTTTGATTACTCTGAGGGATTCGCTTCCACAGAGTTGCACTTACCTGTTAATCGTCAAGTCGTATTAGATATGCAGTCCACGGATGTCATTCATTCGTTCTTTGTGCCTCAATTTCGTATGAAGCAGGATATTTTGCCGGGCCGCATCACAACTTATCGTGTCACGCCGAATCTGATTGGAACTTACCAGGTGGAGTGCGCACAGTTGTGTGGTCTAAAGCACTCCTATATGACAGCGCCGGTAATTGTAAGTTCGCAGGCTGATTATGATTCCTGGATTCAAACCCAAGTTGCAGCGGCGGCAGTGGCGGCTCAAACTCCTTTGGGGCGCGGCCAACAATTGGTGGCAAAGTACGGTTGCACTGGTTGTCATTCTGTGGACGGAAGTTCCACTGGCATCGCTCCCACATGGAAGGGACTCTATCAATCGCAAGTCAAAATGTCGGGTGGAACTAATGTAGCGCCTGGGGCTGTTGTAACAGCGAATGAGGCGTATTTGATTGAGTTGATTGTCAATCCGAGCGCCAAGATCGTAAATGGTTTCCAGGATAACGTGATGCCGAAAACTTTTGGAACCACATTATCTCAATCGCAAATCAGCGATATCGTTACTTATATCGAGTCGTTGAAGTAATTGTGTGGAGTAGTGGAATGAAAAAATTCTTTACATCGGCTTTGATGCGCGGTCTGCTCTGGCAATTGACCGGGTGGATCGTTGGTGCGTTGTTCGTGACTGGCATTCGCGTTCTAATGGGCTTGAATGCGTTTGTCACAGGCCAATACTTTTTTACTGAACCCGCTTGGGTATTTGGTGGGTTGGTGGGCGCTCTGTCATATGTGGCTAGTACAGGTGCAATGACGGACTGGTTCAAATGGGCAAAGGGCGAGGAGGTTCCGGAGCATCGCGAAGATCCACCGGGTTGGGAAAAGTATCTCAACGTTTCTCTTGACCATAAAGTCATTGGCGTTCAATATACAGTGACCGCACTATTCCTGTTATGTGTAGGCGGTTTATTCGCCATGATCTTCCGCACCGAGTTGGCTCATTCAGGTTTGCAGTTCCTCACGCTTCAAGAATACAACACCTTCATGAGTTTGCACGGCATCGTGATGATTGTGGGCATTCTTCTGGGGGTTGCCGGCTTGATGAACTATCTCGTGCCCATGTTGATCGGCGCTCAGGATATGGCTTTCCCGCGCTTGAATGCATTTTCTTATTGGGTTGCTCCGCCTGCCGCAATCTTATTGCTTTCCACTCTTGTGTTCGGAGGCTTCGATACAGGCTGGACCGGTTATCCACCACTTTCGGAGCGCGCACCGCTCGGAATGCAGATGTTTTTCTTGGGCGTAGCGGTTGCGGGTTGGGCATCTATTTTAGGAGGAATTAACTTAATTGTTACTGTAGTGAGAATGCGAGCCAGAGGAATGACCGCATTCCGAATGCCGATTTTTGTTTGGGCCGCGATCGCAACGTCTCTTATATCTTCAACTGCGACTCAATTGATTGGACTTTCTTTCCAGATGGTTATGTTCCAACGCCTGTTTGGAATGGGATTTTTCGATTCCGATAAAGGCGGGAACCCGATATTGTTCCAGCACCTTTTCTGGTTCTATTCTCATCCGGCTGTATATGTATTTGTTTTGCCCGGGCTGGGTATCATTTCGGAGCTTGTGCCGGTCTTTGTTCGGAAGCCGCTCTTCGGTTATCGCTTTGTGGCGATGTCGTCATTAGGTATTGCATTGGTTGGCTTTCTTGTATGGGCGCATCACATGTTTGTATCAGGCATGAATCCATATTTGCGGATTCCATTTATGTTTAGTACGCTCCTGGTCGCTGTTCCCACCGGCGTCAAGTTTTTTTCGTGGATTGCAACCATCTGGAAAGGGAAGATTGAAATGCCGACGCCGATGCTATTCGTGGTCGGCGGAATCGTTGTCTTTCTTTTGGGTGGTCTTTCCGGACCTCCAAATGCTACCGTTGCAACGGATTTGCATCTACAAAATACCTACTGGATCGTTGGACATTTTCATGACACAATGTTCGGCGGTTATATCTATCCATTCTTTGCGGCCATCTATTACTGGTTCCCTAAAGTCACGGGTCGAAAGATGAACGAGAAGCTCGGCAAAATCCACTTCTGGATGATGACGCCCTCGTTTCTGACTCTGACGCTTCTGATGATGCGCGTCGGACTGCTTGGAATGCGCCGCCGCGTTGCCGATTATGATCCGGCCTTGGGCTTTGATACCTATCACTTGATCATGACTATTGCAGGTTATTTGATTGCCGTCTCGGTTTTGATCTTCCTCTATAATCTCTTTGTCAGCATAAAAAACGGCGAGGCAGCAACCGGCAACGTTTGGAATTCGCGTTCACCGGAATGGTTGGTTCCTTCGCCGATGCCCGTGCATAACTATGACCGTCCCTTTGAGGTCGTTGGCGAGCCCTACGATTATGGCTTGCCGGGTTCGGTCTATGTGAAGTTTGAAGATAAGAAAAGTAAGAGTCACTAAAAGGGATTCCGTCAATGGAACATACTAATAAATCGGATATTCTGCGTCAGGGCATAATCGTCTTTATTTTTCTCGCGGCCTTGACAGCGCTCGAGTTTTTTGTTGCAATTCAAATCGGTTCGACAGTTTTGCTGGCCATGATCGCCTTTGTTAAGGTCGGTTTGGTCATGTACTACTATATGCATATCTATCGGTTGAGTGTGCAGGATGATAACCTTGATCGCCATAGCTATGAGTACAAGCTTACAACCAGCCGCATGGGATTGTGGTTATTTCTACTTTCCGATGCGTTTATCTTTGGTGGGCTCTTCATCAGCCGCTTCAACTTGCTGGGCTTGACAGCTTTGCCATTAAGTCCGGATAGTCAATATATTGCACTGGCCATCACGTCTGTATTATTGCTTTCGTCGTTTTTCATGAATCGTGCAGAAGTATCCATGGAACACGGTGACCGCAAAGGCTTTATTATTGGAATTTCGCTGACTATCCTACTTGGCTTGGCTTTTTTGGCCGGTGTGATTACGATTGAGTGGCCATCCGCAGTGAGCGCAGGCGTGACTCCGTCCTCGAATGCGGCCGGTGCCGTTTTCTTTATTATGACGGGCATGCACGCCTTCCATGTTTTGACTGGTGTGATCTTCCTCAGCATTGTCTTGCGGAACGGATTGCGCGGGCTATATTCCCCCGAGAAGCATTGGGCGGTTGAATCGGCAACGGTTTATTGGCACTTTATAGATGTGGTTTGGATTTTCTTTTACCCGGCTTTGTATTTGATCGGCAAACTAATCTGAAATTAAACTAACGTAAGTAAGATAAATGGGCAGCCGCTGGGTTGCCCATAAATTTTGTCCAAAGGAGATTACTCATGAATTGAAATCTTATTTTGATTGGGAGTGCGCTAATGGCAGTCCTTGTTCTTGCGGCTGGCATCCTGGTTGCGACGCGTAAACCTTCATTTCACGGGTCGGTGATCAATCCGCCGGCTCCTGCCACAGACATCCATTTGACGGATAGCAATAGTCAACCTTTTGCTCTCAGCAGTCAACGAGGTAAAGTTGTTTTGTTATATTTCGGTTATACCAGTTGTCCCGATGATTGTCCCGCGACAATGGCAAAGCTCAAATTGACGATGGGACTCTTGGGCAACCTCGCCCAAAATGTACAAGTACTTATGGTGACCACCGATCCTACCCACGACAATGCTGCCCAGATGAAAAAATGGATGACGGGTTTTTATCCAACCTTCCTTGGCTTGATGGGTACCGCCGACCAACTACAACAAGCTTATAATGCTTATGGAGTCACGGTGGAAGATGGCGGTGATACGCACACCACCTACTTGTATGTCATTGATCCCAAGGGAAATCTGCGAGTCACTTTTGATGGTCCCTCTATGGATCCGCAGGATGTGGCTGACGATGTTCAAACGTTAATAAAAGGATATTGATGTTTCGGAATCCGATTGTAAAGCGCTCTCTTATATTTCTGGTCCTAGGATTGATCTTTGGTGCTTTGCTGGCGGAGATTCCCTTTCTGTTTTTTCCTCAGATGAATATCGTTACCCGGCCGTCGCAAGAAATCCTGCTCGTGATTCCGTTGGGCACGGCCAAGCGCGTCGCGTTGGGACAACAACCTCCTCCATCCCGCAAAATATGAGCTTCGTTGTTGGCGATACGTTAGTAGTCAAGAATGAAGACTCGGTGGAGCATCGATTGGGACCCCTATGGATTCCGGCAGACACGTCGGCCAGCATGAAGCTCAACACGAATCAGAAATATGCCTTTCAATGTTCCTTCGTTCCGAGCAAAATCTTTGGTCTAGATGTTAGCGAAGCGCTCACGTGGGACACACGCTTATGGGGCATATTTATCGGTGGTGTTCCAATGGCAATGCTTTTTGTTCTCTACAGTCTGCTGATATGGCCGCCCAAAAAAGCACTTACAAACTGATTTTAGAATTGATGTTCAGCCGCCGCTGGTGGTTGGCGACGCTCTTGATCTTGGTTGCATCCGTAGTATGTATTCGATTAGGCTTCTGGCAATTGGATCGTCTAAAACAGGAACGATCTTTCACTGCTCAGGTTCGTGCGGTGCAAGCTATGCAGCCCTTGAATTTACCGACGCAAGTGGATTTAACAACGATGGAATATCGTGCAGTCACTGCCACTGGAATTTATGATTTTCAAAATCAAATCGCGACGCGTGATCAATACAATGGGGTTCAACCCGGATATGATTTACTTACGCCCCTTAAACTTTCCGACGGGGAAGCGGTTCTCGTTGATCGCGGCTGGATTCCCTCCAATGACAATTCAACATCCGCGGATTGGCGCAAATACGATCAGCCGGGTCAGGTAGCAATCAAAGGCACGATTCGTCTTGGGCAAGCGCAACCCACTCCCGGGTCTGACACTGATCCGACGTTAACACCGAATCAAACGCGGCTGGACTTTTGGATCTATATCAACATGGATCGCATCCGCCAACAGATTCCGTATTCGATTTTGCCGGTGTACATTAAATTGAATCCAAATCCAGCCATCACAAATCCTCCTATTCCCATTCAACAGGAAACTTTGGATTTGTCGTCTGGCGCGAATAATTTAAATTATGCCATTCAATGGTTTTCATTTTCGATGCTGTTCATCGTTGGATTCGCCTATTTTTTATGGAGAAAGGAGTTAAGGAAGAGATCATGAAATACCAATTTTCTTCTTTTACTCGTTTAGTTTGGGCTGTAATGTTTTTCGTCTTGTTGTTGACTATCGCTGGACGCGTTGTCTTTCTTACCGGCGCGGCGTTGGCTTGTTCCGGTTCGCCCTTTTGCTTACCAACCAGTTCATTAGGTTGGCTGAAGCTTGTCCATCTCGGATTGGCGGGAATCTCCGCGCTATTGGTGTTCTGGCTTTTTCTAAAAGCTTGGCGCGAACAACGCGATGATCATTTGTTGTTGCCATTGACCACTGTCACAACCGTATTGTTTTTTGGACAAGCCTTTGTCGGCGCGATTCAAGTTGTGCGGAATTTTCCAATCCATTTGGTGGTTCTGCATACGCTAACGGCCGTTTTGCTTTGGATTTCTTTGATCGCTCTAGTTGTGATATCTGGTTTATCGGCAAAGGATGGGAAACAATTTCCGAAAGTAGACATTCGTCAACGCATCAATGATTTCTTTGTTCTTAGTAAACCATTAATCGTGGCGCTTTTGCTGGTCACAACTTTTGGTGGCCTTGTGATGGGCGGTAAATCTTGGCCATCTCCATCCCTCGCTCTTTGGACCATGCTCGGCGGTGCATTGGCAGCAGGTGGCTCTTCAGCTTTGAATCAATATATTGACCGCGAGTTGGATAAGAACATGCAGCGAACATCACGGCGTCCGCTTGCGGCCGGACGCATGAACGCGGCGGAAGGCCTTTCGTTCGGACTAGCACTGTGTCTTGCCAGCTATTACATTTTAGCTGGCTTCGTCAATTTGACCGCCGCTTTGCTTTCGCTTGCGGGGATTTTTTATTACGTTTTGTTTTACAGCCTCTGGTTGAAAAAAGCAACAGTTCAAAATATCGTGATTGGCGGCGGAGCAGGTGCAATCCCCCCGATGGTGGGTTGGGCGGCAGCGACCGGCCATCTTAGCCTCGCGGCATGGATTTTGTTTCTGATCATTTTTATGTGGACCCCGCCGCATTTCTGGGCGCTGGCAATTGTGCGAGCGAAGGATTATGAACGCGCAGGAGTGCCAATGTTGCCTGTTGTAAAAGGCGAAAAGGAAACCCGGCTGCAAATTTTGATCTATACTTTTATTTTGGTCGTCACAACCCTTCTGTTGCCCCTCATTCGCGCCACAGGAATCATCTATCTGGTTTCTGCGATTGTGCTTGGGCTTTTGCTGATTTATGCAGCGTTGCGTGTGTGGAAAATCCCCGGCAATAAAGTGGCATGGACCATGTATCGTTGGTCGAGTATGTATTTGGCTTTCATATTTCTCGCGTTGATGATCGACGCGGTTGTATAATATTCCTACCGTACCAAGATTACTTGGAGCGAGTAATGCGAAAGAATCAAATCGGTTGGGCTACCTTATTTTTTTGGTTGTCAGTTCTATTTGGTGCATGGGTGCGATTTTTGCCGACCCTTGAGACCAAGGCTCCAATCAATGATGGAGGGATGTTTTATGTAATGATCGCTGATCTTCGCACCAATCATTTTTTGCTTCCCGCTTTTACTTCTTACAATCATTTGAACATTCCTTTTGCCTATCCACCGCTTTCGTTTTACATTGCAGGGCTGATTTCCTCGATTGGGATTTCAACATTCGATATTCTTCGCTGGCTGCCGCCGCTGATTTCAACTCTATCTATCTTTGCTTTTTATTGGATGGCAAGTTTGATGTTGGTTTCACGCTCTAAGGCCTCGCTCGCAACGATGGCTTATGCCTTGATGCCGCGCTTGTTTTCGTGGTATGTGATGGGCGGCGGTCTCAGCCGATCGTTGGGCTTGCTCTTTCTTCTATTGACCTGTGCGTCTGTTTGGGTTGTATTTACTCAACGGGCGCCGAAGTATATTTTATGGACCGCGTTATTTGGCGCAGGCGCAATCCTCAGTCATCCCGAAACCGGGCTTCATGCTGCAACGGCTTGCGCGTTGATTTGGCTTTTCAAAGGCCGAAGCTCGCGCGGTGTGCGCGATGCTTTGCTTATAGCGCTTGGCGTCATTTTATTTGCATCTCCCTGGTGGGGGACGGTGTTGCTTCAACATGGCTTTGCGCCATTTCAATCGGCGCTCAATACAGGTGGACACGATGCGTTCTTCTGGATACCGTGGATTACATTGGACTTTTCCGAAGAACGTTTTGCTACGTTTCTCATGGTGCTTGGATTGATCGGTTTTGCAGTTCAGTGTGCGCGGCGAGATTGGTTTCTGCCACTTTGGGTGCTGGTGCCGTTTGTGGTCGAACCGCGCAGCGCAATGGCGATTGCGACGATTCCCATCGCAACTTTGGCTGGAATCAGTCTTTCGGACTTGGTGATTCCCGGTATCGCTGCTTTCAACTCAAGGTCGAATGCAGCGGCGCATGACTGGGAAAAATATTTTTCTGGAAGCTGGATCGTAAGACTCTTTCTCAGTTGCATTTTGCTTTATGCACTAATTGGTGCTGTAACCTATGATTTTAGTCTAGCGACCTATGTCGTCTCGCCGGAAAATCGCGCTGCAATGGACTGGATTGCAAGTAACACACCTTTCGGTAGTCGCTTTATTGTTTTATCGGGCCAGCCTGATCCGCTGGCGGATCCTATAGCAGAATGGTTTCCAGCATATTCGGCCCGCACTAGCCAGAATACGATTCAAGGTAGAGAATGGATTTTGGGGAAGGATTTTACGGCTTTTCGTGTTCGCTTGAATCAGTTGCAATCTTGCCTCAATTCCTCACCTTCCTGCGTAGAGAATTGGGCAAGCCTGAATCGTCTTAATTACGATTATTTATATATTGAAAAATCTTCAGCTGCAGATCCGATACCAGGAACCCTTTTATATTTATTAAGACAAAGCAGGGATTACAGTCCTATCTTTGAAAATAGCAGCGCGGTCATCTTCACTCGAAAGTAATATTCATTTTATCTTTGTCTATTCCGGCTATACTATTTCGATAAAATTCCTTTCATCCCACCCGCTTTTTCTGGCTGGTTTTTCTATGATAAAATCGCGGGAGGTTTTGAGGAGTTTGATGCGGAATTTCAAAAGAGATGATTTTGCCAAACTTCTCTTGTTTCTAGCCGTTATTCTGGGCGGCTGGGTACGCTTTTATCCATCGATTCTGGCTGGATTCCCAATTAATGATGGGGGCATGTTCTATGTCATGATCCAGGAGTTGCGTGCTAATGCATACAAGGTTCCGGCAATTACATCCTATAATTTTTCTGGAATTCCTTATGCTTATCCACCTTTGGGTTTTTATCTGGTGGCGCTGGTTTCAGACCTGACAAAAACTGATGTAACTCAAATTTTGGGCTGGATCCCGGCTCTGATCAGTACTTGTTCGATTCTTGCCTTTTATCGCCTTTCCACTCGGCTTACCTTTTCCCGTTTTCAAGCCTCATTGGCTGCCATGCTCTTCGCCCTGATGCCACGCGCGATTGCCACATTTATATCTGGTGGCGGACTGACGCGTAGTTTAGGACAACTATTCATGCTTCTGACGTTGGCCAGTGTGATTGATCTATACCGGAGTGGACAAAAGCGGAATATTGGCTATGCAGCTCTATTCGGTAGTTTGACTGTTCTTAGTCATCCGGAAGCCATCGTTTTTACGATTTCTCTCTCATTCATCAGTTGGTTATTCCTTTCCCGTTCTTGGAAATGTCTTCGTGACTCGCTGCTGGTCAGCTTGGCTGTCATCTTGCTTACAGCGCCTTGGTGGTTGATGGTTCTCTTTTCCACTGGTGTTCAAGGTTTTGTATCTGCTTTGCAGACGGGCGGAAATCAACTAGCGATTTTTAACCTTTTATTTCTTACTTTTCTTGGGGAGCCGTTTGCGACACTGATGACAGCCCTAGGTTTATTAGGCATAATTATCCAGATCATCCGCAAGGAGTATTTCTGGCTGGTTTGGCTTGTTTTGCCTTTTATTGTTGATGGTCGGAGTGCCACCACGGTTGCTGTGATCCCATTTGCGCTGTTAGCAGCTTTGGCATTGGATGAATTAATCTTGCCCGCCTTGCGTCGTCAAAACCAAAAGCTGACCCAATGGCCGGCCGAACTGATTTCCACGCAAGAGATCACTATCATCATTTGCCTGATCGTTTACAGCTTGGTTTCGGCTCAACAGGCTGGGATCCAGCTCGCTTCTAATGTGCTCTCTGTTGGGAATCGTGACGCTATGGCTTGGGTCAGGGGAAACACTCCTGCCAGTGCGCGTTTTCTAGTGTTGACAGGGGCCCTCTCCCCTGTTTGTGACCCAGTGGCAGAGTGGTTCCCCGCCGTGGCCTCTCGTCATAGCTTGATGACTGTTCAGGGCACTGAGTGGTTGCTGAGTAAAAGATTCGACTCATTTTTGAACGAGGCAAGTGATTTGCAGAGCTGTTTATATCTTTCGGATGATTGTCTTAGAACTTGGCTGGCAAAAAATAAACTCCAATTCGATTATCTTTATGTTTCAAAAAAACTGGTGGCTGATGATTGTAAGCCACTGACACGTCCTCCCAACTTTTCTTTTTTCCTTGTTACTTTAAGTCGTGATCCGAATTATCAATCAGTTTTTGAAACCGACTCGGTTGCAATCTATCGACAGCGCTAATGGCCACTTGTAGATTACGGTCTGACGAAAAGAATCTTGCTTTTATTTTTCTTTGACAAATATTACAGCCATGTTATCTTGATAAACTTCCCTCCAACCCGACGAGGGGAGCAGTTTGATGATCGGCCAAGTTGGCTCCAATAGGATGGTTTGGACTCCCCATTGATCTAGTATCACAAATCCTTGCGGCGTGCCATCGACTACATTCCACCATTCATTGAGCATTTCACTTCCATATAGGTCAGCGCGCCCATCGATGAAGACGGGTGTTTGCGGGAGTGACCACGCAAGATATCCGCCCCAGTTGTAGGAATTAAAGAGATGCCCGTTGATTGGATTCTCTTTCAGCCATTCAACCGCACCGGCTGGTACATTCTTGTTTACTTCATTCTGCGTGGACACAAGGTAGGCGCGGCTCACGGATGCCAAGCCGATGATGACCACCAGAAGAGTATTCACGACCACATTTATTTTTTCTGGAAAGAGCGGCCTGGACTCTTGATCAGTATGAAGCGAGAAATCTTTCTTTATGTTTTCGATTGCACCATTTGCCCATTCTGCCAGTGTCGGCGCGGCGATGATCGCAAACACAGCAATGCCACGTTGCGATACGAAGGTGAGATACGCAAAACCGATCACCCTCAATAGCGACGCCCACCTTGTTTTGGGTTTCGCAACCACAGCGGCGATGATGAGCAGGAAGATCATCCAAAGTAATGGTTGAAATTCCAGTTGGTGGAAATCCGGCGAAGACCATTCCTGGATTTGCATCGAGATATTTGCCGTGTAGAATGGCAGACGCCAGATTGAGATTCCGTTGGGGTTCAGGCCGATGGCCAAAACGGCCGCGATGGACCAGGCCGTTAACTTGGATAGGAATTTCCAGTTGGAGGGAGCGAAGCGATTCTCCTTGCTCAAATTATCCATTGCGGTGCCGACGATATATGCCAATAGCAAAAAGAATCCCCAAATCCATCCGCCGTGAAGGTTGGCCCATAGTGCGAAGATCGGAATCAGAATCCAGAGAGAGCGCGCATCGCCTTTTTGGATTCTCGTCAGCAGCCAGCCGTCCAGCCAGGCAAGGATGAAGAAGGAAAAGATTTGCGGGCGCGGACTCCAGATTGGAGCGGCGGTCAGCGTTGCCAAAATAACAACGAACGCATTGACAAATTGATTTCCCGGCATGCGCCGGTAAAGAAGATAAAATGTCGCGACACCCGTCAATGCGACCAATATTGTGAGTGCAAAAAATCCTCCCAATTTATACACGAGATAGAAGATGACCTCGGAGATCCAAAAGGCGTTCACCCACGGCGCGCCGAAGCGCGTATAGCTGAACATGTCGGTGAGCAGGATCGTCTTTGATTGCCACATAACTTGCCCTGCACGCAAATGCCACCACATGTCAGCGTCTTGAGGCGTGCGTGTCAGGATGATAAAGACCAAGACGGGGAGGAGTAGGGCCAGTAAGGTTCGTACTCTTTCGTCGGATGAATGTTTCGGTTTATTATCCTGTTCGATGAGCGCTGTCATAATGCAAACTATAGCATAAAACTGTAGGATGATAGGAAATCCTCCCATATCCCTCGTCCGCGATGCAGGCACCTCCCCCAAGTACCAAAGGTATTTGGGGGAAGAAAAAGGGGGAGGTTTTACTCCGCCTTCTTCGCTTTGCGCTTCGTGGCTTTGTATTCGGATTTCTTCTTCAAGCCCAGGGATTGGAATTGATCGGAGTCTTTGCCGTATTGGGCAATCACCTGTTCCTTGAAGCTCAGCATGAGGCGGAACGTGCGAGCGCAAACCTGTCAACACCAACAAACATGCAAGCGCGTCATTCTTCCCTACTTGCAAAGATTCAGGATTCATCTTGCGGATGATACAATCAGGGAAATAGAACGCGGAGGCCGCGGATCAGTGCGGCGTAACGCGGATTTTTGTAATCATCCGCGCAAATCTGTACGATCCGCGTCATCCCTGTGCAGATTTATCAACGAACCCATGCGAAAATTCTTTTATCTCATAGTGCTGATCCTTGCGGCTTGCCAGCCTGCTGATGCAGTTTCATCGTCACCTTTCCCTGTGCCATCGGCCACAACCACTCCTACGCCTGCGTCGACGTTTACGCCCTCGCCAACTCCCACCGTTGCTGAGTTGATAGCTCCCTATACGATTGACGGGCTTCAGCATCATCAATTTCAAAGCGGCAAGATTACAATCACCTCCACGGTGGAAACTACGGATACGTACACTCGCTATCTCATCAGCTATCCGAGCGACAGCTTGACCATCACGGGCGTGATGCAAATCCCTGTCAATGGACATCCGCCGTATCCAGTCATCATCATGAACCACGGCTACTTTGACCGCGAGGGCTATGTCCCCGGCGACGGTACCTACCGCGCTGCGGAGTACCTCAATAAATATGGATACATTACCCTCGCCTCGGATTATCGCACTTGGGGCAAGTCGGATATTGGCGCCAGTTTCTTCTATACCGGTCTGGCGATTGACGTCATCAATCTGATGAAGGCAGTTTCATCCATTCCGCAAGCCGATCCGAGTTCGCATCGGTATCTGGGGACACAGCATGGGCGGCGGAGTTGCAGCCAAAGTGATTGCGGTCGATCCACGTCCCAAAGCCGCAGTGTTCTATTCGACGGTCAGCGCGGATGACGCAGATTTGATCGCGAGCTGGGGAACCGGTTGCATTGGCGATATCCATGCCGGGGAAGTAAGTTCCGGCTGCAACTCATCGGATATTGTCCCATTGTCTTTGCCGTCCGATTTGATCAGCGCCTATCGCACTGCATCTTACGATCCTGATTTGCTTCATCAAATCTCGCCGATCTATCATCTGGACCTTGTAACGGCTCCTGTTGAAATTTCCTATGGCACCAACGATAGTCTGGCCGGAGGCGGAGCGCCTCCGGAGTGGTCGAAGAAGCTGTATCAGGCGTTCAAGGACGCGGGCAAGAATGCTCAGCTCTTTGCGTATGAAGATCAGTATCATTCCTTCAACGGCGATGCATGGTTGACGTTCATGGACAGAACCACTCAATTCTTTGATCAATATGTCAAGAATTCAACACAATAGGAATGGTATAGCGGAGGTTAGATTTGGCAATGGACAACAATTCATTTATTGGTGTGTGGAAATTGATTTCTTGCGATGCGATTCGCAAGAATGGTAGCGTGCTTCCAATTTGCGGAAAGAATCCAATCGGCAGGTTGTACTATGATGCAGCGGGGAACATGTCTGTGCACATGATGAAGTCAGGACGAACCAACTTCGTCGACAAGACGAAATTCCGCGCTACGCCTTCCGAGATGAGGGCGGCGTATGAAAGCTATGAGGCTTATTTTTCAACATATAAAGTGGATGAAGTAAACCAAGTGATTCATCACACTGTCCTCGGCGGGTTGTTTCCAAACTGGACGGGGACAATACAATCGCGTTACTATAAATTTGAGGATGACCGTTTGATATTGAGTACCGATCCAATCGATTGTGTGTCAAAAGAAAAAACTATCGTGACACTTGTTTGGGAACGGTTTTAAGTCTTTCCCCATAATCCATAACCGGCTTTTCTTCTTTCTTCGCGCCGCCTTTGTTGTTCGTGAATTTCATTCACGTGAGCAATTTTTTCTTCAATGGCGGCTTTGAGCCACAAGCGGCCTTTTTCCGCGGTTCCCTGACTGCCTGCGCCATATGCACCGGTTTTTGTATCATCAGCCCACGACGGATTAGCAATCAACGAACCACCATCAATCCAATCCATATAATAATTTGGTGTGGCGACGAAATCGGTTTCATCGACCACGCGTTCCATGTGACATAAATCGGGGCGCAGGTGCAACATGAATGAAGTTTCCAACTCGCCCGCGTGTCCCATCCCGCCGGTTATGGATGTTCGATGTTTTTTGATGGCTGCCGCGCCGATAGATCCGGAAGTATGCAAGAATGCGGTCGCGCAAAAAATTCTGCGATGACGTTCGCCTGCATATTTGACAACGTTATTGAGGAACGAAGTATTGCCGCCATGTCCGCTCATTAAATAAAAACGATCAAAGCCGCGCGCAACAAGCGCATCAACTACAGCCACCCAAAAATCCTCGAAAGTGCGTCCGCCAGCATTCATGGTCCCCGCAAAGGAAGACCGGTGTGTGCTGACCCCGTAAGGCATAACCGGTAATGTGCAGGCTTTATCTGGAATAGTTTTCGTTGCGCCCTGTGCGATTGCATCAATAATGATCGTATCCACTGAAAGTGGCAAATGGAATCCGTGTTGCTCAGTATGGCCGATGGGCATCACGATCGCTTTGCCGCGTTCGCTATCAGATGGGAGGGGCAGGGCAGATTGCTTTTGAGTTTCATTGAATTGCGAAATTTGAAATTCTGGATTCTGCAAGTGCAATGTGTCTTGTGGGGTTAATGCGTAAACGTGCGTAAAGCCATCATCGCGCAGACTCAAAATTAAATTACTGATATATGTTCCAATGATTGCTTCTGGAATATCCAGTCCACTACCGCACCAGCCAAATGGAAACGGCGGCAGAAGTCCAATGCGGGATGGATTGGATAAGCACTCAGTCAGGTGTTTTAGATCATAACCAGCGCCAAGCGGCAAAACCAGTGGCGTATCACGTTGCAATTCTGCAGCCTCGGGCCAGGTCAATTGATCATAGTTGAAATATTCAGTCATGCTGTGCCTCGTATGATTTGGTTTATAATACGTGTAGCCAATATAACACAATCAAAGAAAGAAAACAAATTACAATAAAACCATGCACATCAGCAGCTTACAAAACCCGCGCATCAAATACATTGTAGGACTGCGCGATGACAAAAGGCAGCGGCAACACGATAGGTTAATGTTAGTTGAAGGATGGGATGAAATCAACCTTGCACTAGCAGGCGGCCATCAACCACAGATTCTTCTAACTGCACCCGAACTGGCTTCGCGTCAAATCGAAAATGTCGATGCTGAAACCATTACCGTTAGCCGGGCAGTGTTCGAGAAAATATCATATCGCGAGAATCCAGATGGTTGTCTGGGGATATTTCCAATTCCAAAAATTTCACTGGATGATCTAAAATTAAATTCATCGCCTTTATTGATCGTAGCAGAATTTATTGAAAAGCCGGGCAATCTTGGAGCAATCGTACGAACAGCGGATGCGGCTGGAGTGGACGCTTTGCTATTATGCGATCCGCGTATCGATCTTTATAACCCAAACGTGGTGCGCGCCTCACGCGGCACATTATTCACCGTGCCTTGCATTGAAGCTACGAATGAATTGGCGCTGGCATATTTGCGGAAACGGGGAATAAAAATTGTTGCAGCCACGCCGCAGGCAGAGGCGGAATATACACGCCAGGATTTGCGCTATCCGCTGGCAGTCGCGGTGGGAACTGAAGATAAAGGTTTGACCAATTTCTGGTTAAAGCAATCTGATATT
Organism: uncultured Chloroflexia bacterium; assembly: GCA_963783295.1. Classification (GTDB taxonomy): domain Bacteria; phylum Chloroflexota; class Anaerolineae; order Anaerolineales; family Villigracilaceae; genus Fen-1038. The sequence goes on from CAWAMX010000016.1 coordinate 85,740, forward strand.
AAAAGTCAAAATCCCAATGGCCGGCAAAGTCAATTCACTGAACGTTTCCATCGCTACTGCGTTGATCGTTTATGAAGCAGTCAGACAAAGGCAGTAATTGTGTCTTATAATTATGAGCGAATGGATAGCGAAGAGATATTTAACAGAGAACGGAAAATCTTTGCCCAGTTGGGACAGCGTCTCAGCGCCACCTCAGATGCTGAGACTGCCGCAGAAATCATTACAAATGCCGCTGATGAATTGCTTGGGTGGGATGCATGTTATGTTATTCTTTATGATCCACAACAGGGCGGAGAACCGCGTCCTTTGATCGCGATAGACATTGTTGATGGCAAACGTACCAAATTAATAGGTGTCGCACCCAGCCAGCCTTCCCCCAATATGTTACGTGCGATCGCCGAAAATGGATTTATCAAGTTGGCCGACGATTCATTATATAACGATCCGGCATTTAGGTTTGGCGATTCGAACCGCCGAGCCGAGTCGGGAATGTATGCGCCCGTGCGCGCTGGCCAACGTGTCATTGCAATTCTTTCCATTCAAAGCTATATATGGGGAGTTTACACAAAAGATTCGCTGATTACGCTTAAGGCACTTGCTGATCAATGTGCGGGTGCCTTGGAACGCATCTGGGCCCAGGAAAAAGTCGTTCAGTTAGCTGCGCGGCGCGAAATTCTTTACAGTGCCACCAAAGCGATTGCTGCAAGTCTCGATCGGGAGCAGTTGTACGAAGCAATCTACAATGCCGTCAAGCAAGTGATGCCCTGTGACGATTTTATTATTGATGGATACGACTCAACAACGAATGAAATTATCGGCTTGTACGATCTGGAGCGCATTGACGGAAGGATTTTTCCGCTTCCATATTATGCCGATCACGGCCTTGCAGGTCTGACTGTTCATACGGGCCAATCGCACATGTTCAACAGTGCAGAAGAAATTGAGGCAAGCGGCATTCAATTTGTTTTGACAGGAGAGCAAGGTCATACTCAATCCATTGTGGCTGTCCCTTTGCTTCTTTCAGGCAAGGTCCATGGAATGATATCGGCCCAGTCGCATCACCCCAAAGCCTATAAGGATGAAGACATCCAGTTGCTTGAAATGCTTGCGGCACACGCAGCGATTGCGCTCGAAAACGCACGGTTGTTTTCAGCGATGCAGGAGATTGCCGACAAGGACCCGCTCACAAACCTGATGTTGAACCGTCGTAAATTTTACGAGTTGGCAGAGCGTGAGTTTGCTCGTGCCAAACGTTACCCTCAATCGCTCTCCGTCATAATGATGGATGTGGATCACTTCAAGAATTTCAATGATCAGTTCGGGCACAAAGTTGGCGATTTGATCCTGAAGATGATCGCACAAGTCTGTTCCCAGAATGTGCGTAACGTGGATATTATCGGGCGGCATGGCGGCGAAGAATTCATTATCCTTTTTCCGTCCACGAGTGCCAAAAACGCGGCAGAGATCGCCGAAAGAATCAGGCGGCAGGTTGAGGAGGCCAATCTGAAAGAAAATGACCTGAAGGGGGTCGGTCAATTCTTCGAGACAGTAAATGGCGCAATTATTCCATCTGAGTCACTTCGTGTGACGGTGAGTATCGGCGTGGCAGAATTAGATGAAACCTATAAATCTATTGATGCGTTGGTGGATCATGCTGACCGCGCTATGTACCTTGCAAAGAATGAAGGGCGCAATCGGGTCAAAGTTTGGAGTCAGGGAATAGTTACTGCACAACTAAAACTCATAGATTAACGAACTGGTCCGTTAATCCACCGCAAGCGCTTGCTCTTCGCTTTCTTCTTCTTTTTCCACCACCCCGTACTTCACTTCCAACTCGCGACGGAATTGCTGAGTGTATAAGCGATAGTAATGACCGCGCATGCGGAGCAATTCGGCGTGTGTGCCTTGTTCGGCAATCTTGCCTTCCTCAATCAAAATGATGCGATTTGCGCGCCGAATGGTGGATAAGCGGTGAGCGACGACAAAGGATGTTCGGCCTTTCATTAAGGCCTCCATACCGCGCTGAATCAAGGCTTCGGTCAATGTGTCTACGGATGAGGTCGCTTCATCCATGATGAACAGTTCAGGCTTGGCCAAGACCGCACGCGCCAGCGAGATCAACTGCTTCTGTCCAACCGAGAGCAGGTTGCCGCCTTCGCCAACATTTTGGTCATAACTTTTCTCGAGCGTTACAATGAAATCATGCGCACCCGCGATCTTTGCAGCAGTTTCAATCTCGGCATTGCTTGCATCGAGTCTTCCGTAATGGATATTCTCGCGCACTGTTCCCGAGAACAGATGCGGCGTTTGCAAAACGATTCCGATTCTCGAATGAATCAATTCCATCGTGTATTCGGTGTAGTCGCGCCCATTGATTCGAATCACGCCGGAGCACGGCTCGTAAAAGCGACAGAGCAGGTTCACGATCGTGGATTTGCCGCCACCCGTCGGTCCGACCAGGGCAATGGTCTCCCCGGGATTCACTTTCAACGTGAAGTCAGTCAACACCGGATTGTGATCTTCGTAATAGAAATCCACGTGATCGAATTCGATCTCGCCCAAAATTGTTTTTGCAGGAATCGCACCCAGTCTATCGTGGACTTCGGGCGGCGTATCGATCAATTTGAAAATTCTCTCCGCTGACGCGATGGAGTGTTGCATCTCTGCATAGACGCGCGCTAAATCCTGCACGGGCCACATCATGAAGGTCAGATACGAAACGAAAGCATTGATGCCGCCAATCGTCATTGCACCGACCATGATCTGATCGCCGCTATACCACACGATCACACCCAGCGCTACCGCCGCAATGATCTGCACAGTGGGGAGGAAGAGCGCCGAGAGCCACGCCGCCCGATAGGACGCGCGATACATATCTCCAGTCAGCACTTGAAATTCTCTTAAGGTTTCGTCCTCGCGTTGTAAGGCTTTGACCACGCGCACGCCTTGAATGTTCTCGTTATATGCGCCTGTGATCTTCGAGTTGGCGCGGCGGCTGTTGCGGAATTCCACTAAAATCTTTTTGCGGAATTGCACGGCGATGACAATCATGATCGGGATGATGACTGATACGATCAACGCAAGTTTCCAGTTGATGATCGCCATGAAGATCAGCGACGTGGTAATGTTCATGAATGCCCAGGTGGTATCCACCACACCCCATGTCATCAAGTCGGCCACGCGTCCGCTGTCGGAGGTGACACGCGCGATCAATCGTCCCACTGCATTCTGCGAGTAATATGAAAGCGATAGTTCCTGCAAATGATTGAACATCACCTTGCGCAGATCATATTGAATCCGCTCGCCGAGCACACCAGCCAAATAAACGAAGCTAAACACTGTCACAGCCTGACATAAAATCAGCGAACCGTAGATCATCGCAATATGCATCACCGCTGCTGGATTGCCGACCGAAATTCCTGTGTCAACCATTTCCTTATTCAAATAAGTGAAATAGGCATCGCCGCACGAAGTTAGCGCAATGGTGATGAAGAATCCGATCACCCACTTCATGTGAGGCTTCATCAAGCCAACGATGCGCTTGAAAACCGGTGCGGTTAGGTTTGATGTGTATTCTTCTTCTTCGAGTTGGATCAGTTCATCCGTCATTTTTCATTCTCCGTAGGGACCAAGCTTGGTCCCTACAAAATCAATCGACACTAGCAATCGCGCTTTCCAGTTCTTCGTCAATGCGCGTTTGGATGCCATAGATTTGGCGATAGATGCCGTCTTCATGAGCTACCAATTCTTCATGTGTACCCATTTGGATAACCTTACCTTTATCAAGCACCAAAATCAGATCTGCACCCATGACCGATTGAATTCGATGTGCGATGATAAATGTTGTGCGATCTTCCATCAGGTCATATAGAGCGGAGCGGATCGCGGCTTCGGTTTCTGTATCCACCGACGAAGTTGAATCGTCAAGGACCAAGATGCGTGGATTCTTCAAAAGAGTCCTTGCGATGGTTAAGCGTTGTTTCTGCCCGCCGCTTAACGTGACGCCTTTCTCGCCGACTAATGTGTTATAGCCATTCGGAAAAGTCAGGATCACATCATGGATTGCAGCAGCCTTCGCAGCTTGTTCGATTTCAGCATTCGAAACACTTCGTCCAACGCCATACATAATATTTTCATGGATCGAGCGGCTGAACAAAAACGGCTCCTGTTGCACGATGCCAATCTGCTTGCGAAGAAATTCGCGCGGATAATCTTTCAGCTCAACATCATCCAACAGAATATGTCCGCCGGTGTAATCATGGAAGCGCGGCAAAAGATTGACGAGCGAGGTTTTTCCTGAGCCTGTCGAACCAAGCAGGGCAATGGATTGTCCGGGCTTGACGTGAAACGATATATTCTTCAAGGCATCGATCTTCCCATCTTCGTACATGAACGAAACATTATCGAAGATAATATCGCCTCGCACCGGACCCTCAGGCCTGACGCGGCCCTCGGTTAAGCGGTTCGCGCGTCTGTTTGACGATCTCCATCAAGCGGCCATATGAAACCATGCCGGTCGACGCCTGAACAATCATCCGGCCCAGATTGCGAATCGGAAAGATCAGCCATCCCACCAATCCAACATACACCAGATAATCGCCAATTGTGATCTCACCGCGAATCACCATCATAGCGGCGAAAACAAATCCAAAAAGCATTTGAAAGCCAAGCACCACATCTGATAGCGGCCAGAAAAGCGATTGCATGATCAACAGCAAGCGTCCCTTCAGATATTTAGCCCAGTTATCTTTTTCAAATTTGCCTTTCTCATATTCCTGCCGCGCAAAAGCCTTGACCACACGTACGCCGGTTAGATTCTCCTGCAGGGTGGTGGAAAGAATGGCTTCCTGCGCCTGATAGTTTTCATAGCGTTTGTTCACTTTCGTGAAGAACCATAGCGATACCAGCAGGATGAATGGAATGACCACAACTGAAATCAACCCAAGCGTCCGGTTCACGAACAAGATCGCGGCCCAGTTAATTACGAACATCAGAATGATGCGTCCCATGCCGATGGCTTGCTCGGAGAAGAAGCGCCGCAACGCGTCCACATCCGATGTGACGCGCTCGATCAGATCGCCGGTCGGTGTTTGGCTGTGATACGAGAAACTCAAACGCTGAATGTGATCGAAGAGAAAATCTCTGAGACGCCGCGTGATGCCTTCGGCAGTGTAAGCCGCCAATCGTCCCGAAAGATACGAAAACGATCCTTCAATGGTCGCGGAGAAAACAAACCCTGCGCCGATCAAAGCCAGCGTTTTGTTTAACGTTCCAGCAATATAAATTTGTTGAGTCAGAACCGTGTCAGCAAAATAACCAAGCAGAAGATAAGTACAGGTTTTTGCTGTAGCCGATACGGCCAACGCGGCGGTCGCGCCGAGATATGGCAAACGGAAGTCGCTCATCATGCGCCATATTCCGGCGACTCAATTCTTCGTGAGCGCATTGCGAAAGTCAAAGTATTTTGATGAAGGAGTAATGGCAGTCATAATTCAATCCTTGTAATAGCAACAAAAAAGCCACGGTGCGGAGCGCAACCGTGGCTGTTAATCTCAACGAGAACAGTTAGACCTGTAGGCGGTCGATAGGCGCACTCCGAGGAGCGACAAAATTGCCCGAAGCTTTACGAACAGGAACAATGTAAAACAGTGTGCTCATGAAGTGCGTCTCCTTTCTTAAAGATTAACCTGCTAAAAGAAGTTTATCATGAATATTAAAAAGGTGTCAAGGAAAAAACGAATTGAGTAAATAACGTTATCGGCTGGGCCTCGAACAAAGAGCAAGCGGACCATTGGAATTGATACTTATTCACACCCCTCGCCAGATAGTCATTTGGCTAATAAATTATCATGAGTCCATAGTCCGCCACCGGGATCGCTATGGCTAAATCTTGCTTATTATTCATCGCTATATTCAAGATAAACTGGATTCCAAATAAACGTTGGGGATTTGCTATAAAACAGGATGCTATCAGGTACATTTCCCCATCGAGTAGGGCAGTAGTTCAGAAAATTCCTGCTAGGCTTGTTCGTTCCAATGCCAGGTACCTTCAAATGCGGTTATCTCGACCTCTAAGTTTTGTACTTTTGGGGTTTTAATATGCCTGCTCGCTGTTGAACGGCGGGTCGAGATAGATCAGGTCGATACTTTTACCCTTGATGTGTTTCCGCAATATAGAGGCTGGATAGGGGCGGGCGTAAATAAGAGACCTCTGAGGTTTTCAAAGCCTCGGAGGTCTCTTTCTACATCACTAACTCTGCCAAATCCTTTGCAATCAAATCAGGCCTGGGCATCCATGCCTCGGATTGTTCACGCGTGGCAACACCCGAAAGTACCAACGCTGTGTGCGCCTTCATCGACTGTCCGCCGGTGATATCGGTTTCGAGTTTATCGCCGACGACCAACACCTCATCCTTGGTCAACCCCATGCGCTGTGCAGCAAGTTCTAACATCAATGGCGATGGCTTACCGATCACAATTGCTTTTACATCCGTCGCGGTTTCGAGGGCGGCAAGGATAGAACCCGCACCGGGGATCAATCCTTCCGGTGTCGGGAATGACCGGTCGGCATTCGTCGCATATAACGGCGCACCGGCACGCACATGCAATGTGGCGCGTCGCAGTTTATTAAAAGTAAGCGTGCGATCCCAACTGGAGACAACTGCAACTGGACGCGTCTCATCATCTGGGTCGGTGATCGGCGTAAAACCTTTTTCACGCAGTGCGGAAACTATGCCGTTCTCACCGAGGACGAAAACTGCGCCATTTTGTGGAAACTTGCCTGCCAAGGCGTGCGCTGTCGCCTCCGACGAATTGACGATTTGCCACGACTCGAGCGTCACGCCGAAACGGCGCAGTTTCTCGAGATATTCGTCGACAGTCTTGGTGGCATTATTGGTAGCAAGTGTCACTTTGAGACCACGTCTTTGAATGCGGTCGAAGGTGGCGTGTAAATCGCCAATCGGCGTGTCGTCTTTCCAGAGCACGCCGTCCATGTCAAGTATCAGTCCGCGAACAGGAGGGGAAAGTTTATCGAGCATAATCTGTCAACCTTTGAGTAGTCCGCAGAGCGTATCAAAATCAAAGCCGACGTGGCAATCTGACTAGTGAAATAGGAAATTACTTTGCTAAACTCGCAATGACACTTCATTTGAATTTCTTCAAGATATATTCCAGCACCGGACCATCAATCCAACCCGCTTTAGGATCTGTGCGTGCTTCGAAGTTCTCGTTGCCAATGAAAGCCTCAAATGATTGACGAGTGGCGTCATCATATTCCCCATTCGTCGGTGTGTAATATCCAAGTCCCTTCATGATCCTTTGTAATTCCTTGACCGCCTTTCCCTCCAATTTTACGCGTTCCGATTTCGGAACTCTTGCCAAAATACAAATGATGCAATTCCAGTAATTCACCAAGACGCGGAATTGGATTGAGATGATCATCGACGCGGTAATCCATCCAGCGATCATTATGTCCGCCGTAGCCTGCTTTCGGCTTGGCAACATATAATGCAGCAGATTGCTTTCCGCGGCGGTCGCCTCCTGCGCGATTACCCGCCTCCAGTGCTGCGAAGAGACGTTCCGGCAATTCGCCTTTAGTCTCAAGGAAGGCATGCTCCATGCTATTAATGACTTCGGCGCCGGTCAAAATATTTCCCTGAATGGCATAACCCGGCCCATTGACTCCACCCGCCCACTCCACACAACATTTTCCGGTGAAGGTGGCCGAGTGGCCTTTTGCGTCCACCAAGCCCACTTGGCGTTGTTCGCGTTCATGATCGTGCGCCAATAAGCTGGATAATGTTTCCTCTGCCGAGGTTCCGCTTGCCATCATCTCCAATCCACGCGGACCGAAGGAGGTGTTGGCAAACGATTGAGTTGCAACTGCACCCGCTTTGATACGAGCCCAGGGTACAACCGCGCCGACAGCTGGAAACTTGGATGCGACTGCGATACCCCAAGCCTGTTCTTTGATGTCGCAAGCCACAATTGAAAAAGTAGATATATGTAACATTCGTTGGATTATAGACCTGAACTACCAACCATTAAGCTTTAGTAATTCAGACCCATTATAAGTGTAAAACGAGCGGGTCTTTGTTTGAGCCCGCTCGTTGCTTATTGTCAATCCGATTAAGCTTTTGCTTTTTGTTTTTCCGGAGCTTCGAGAACCTGATCCACCAAACCGTAATCCACCGCACCCTTGGCATCGAGATAAAAATCCCGATCGGTGTCGCGTTCGATCACTTCCAGCGGCTGACCCGTCGCGTTGGCAAGAATGGCATTCAGCAATGCCTTTTGCTTCAAGATTTGTTTGGCGGCAATCTCGATATCTGTTGCCTGTCCCTGTGCACCGCCCAAAGGCTGGTGCATGTGAATGGTTGCATGAGGCAGAGCGTAGCGTCGGCCTTTCGTACCAGCGGTTAATATTACGGTTCCGAACGAAGCGGTAACGCCCACGGCAACGGTGCTGATCGGATTCGAGATCATCTTCATCGTATCGTAAATCGCGAAGCCTGCGTAAACCTGTCCGCCGGGCGAGTTGACATACATCTGAATTTCTTTTTCGGGATCCTCGTGATTAAGGAACAACAGCTGTGCCACAATCACGTTTGCCACCTGATCGTCAATCGGCGTGCCAAGAAAAATGATTCGCTCTTTAAGCAATAAAGAGTAAATGTCATATGCTCGCTCGCCGCGCCCTGATGTTTCTACCACCATTGGAACGACACTCTGGTTCTGAGGTACCGAACCATCATGGTTTTGAAGTACTATACCATTATTGATATTTGGAATATTCATAACGTCCTCACTTTTTACTAGTTGATTTCTTCGCAGGCGATTTGCTTACTGTTTTTGCGCTGCCCGTCTTCTTGGACGTGCCAGACTTTGAACTCTTACGTGCACTCTTGGCTGAAGACTTCGCTTCTTTCGTCTCCGATGTTTTGGCGGATTCCTTCTTTGCTGGCTTGGGTTCCGTTTTGATCTCTGCCGCCGCTACTTCGGGCTTGGGCTCTGGCTTGTATTCGCCGGTGGCGATGGCTTTCAAGCGCTCCAGCGTCCGACGTGTCAGCAACCGATTAGCGGATTCCATGGCAACCGCTTCAGCCACGCGTTGTTGTCCCTGCTTGCCGCCGCGAATTTTGTTGACATCGACGCCCTGCATTTGCAAGTCAACAAGCGTGTTATTGAACTCCTGATCGAGGGCTTCGTTATCCACTTCGATTTTTTCCTGACGGGATATTTCGTCCATAATCAAGGAGCGTTCAAGACGTTTTTTTGCGACCGGTTTGGCTTCCTCTTCAAAGAATTTTGTCACATCGGTATTGCGCATTTTGTAATACGTTTCCAGATCCAGCTTTTGTTGCGACAGCCGTTGACGCAAATCCTCCACCACATGTTCGGCTTCATGGTTGAGCGTCTGCGCAGCATATTTGATGGTTGCGCCTTCTTTGATCTTATCCACAACCTGAGCGTAATAACCGTCATCGTATTCGGCGCGGGCGCGGGCTTCGATGTCTTTGGTCAAGGCATCTTTGAGAGCGTCAAGATTTCTCATACTGACCAACCATTTTGGCAAAGTCATCGTTCAGTTCTGGCAAAGTCATTGAGCGTACGGTTTTGATGGTCACTTCCATTTCAACGGTTTGACCCGCCAAGGTCTCATCGGCATCATCTTTAGCAAATTCGTGGCTGATAGTTTTTAAATCGCTTGCCTTCATTCCTAGCAATTCACGCGCAAAGCCGGCAAAGGGGAATTCAAGCTCGCGGTCCTCCTTGCGGACCATGGTCGCAAATCCGGTACACGTCAAAGATTCCTTCTCAGATTTCAAATCAAGCAGGACATAATCACCTTCCTGTATCTCGCGCTCCACCGTTTCGGTTGTTCCGTACATTTGTTGCAATTCTTCGAGAGCTTGATCCAGTTTCTCTTTGCCGGGCGCGGTGAATTCATAAGGAAGGCGAACCTTTTGATATTCGCCCAAATCCACTTCGGGCATGAGTGGAACTTTGAAGGTAAACTTGGGAAGTTCCTTTCCTTCTATTTTCTCAAGCTTTTCAAGCGTGCCGGCCGCAGCGGGATTCAATTCCGCTTCTTTTAACATTGCCGGATAAACATCATCCACCAAAAGGTCAACAGCCTGTTCGTAGATGGCTTCATCGCTGTAATATCGGCGGATAACCTCATATGGCGCTTTACCCGGACGGAAGCCGGGAATTTTGCCGCGCTCGGCCAGTTTGCGTGCCGCGCGACGGCGTGCCGCCTCGAGCTGATCTGGTTCAATTTCAACAACGACTTGTGCCTGATGGTCTTCTTGAATGGTTTTTTCGAGTTTCAAAACTCAATTCCTTCTTTCGATATGATTCGTCCATGTTGTGGGGACGGAGGGACTTGAACCCTCACGCCTTGCGGCACATGATCCTAAGTCATGCCTGTCTGCCAATTCCAGCACGTCCCCGTGCTGGCGAAGTCCACTGTAGTATATGGAAATGCCGCTGAATTATAAAGCACGAGGAGGGGTGCGTCAATAAAGGGGGCAGGATGTTAACTTTATGCTTATACTGCGATTGAAAGCCAAAAGAATCGAAACGAAGAGCGGATTCTCAATTGCACGTGCCTTATATGGGCGGGTGAAGTTAAATATTCCGGGAGGAGTTGCCGGAGAAAGGATACTTATCACAAATAACAAAGGATATCTATCACAAATAATCGTTGATGTGCAAGATGGACTTTTGTATAATTCGACGTTCATATAGAGTCACACTGGTTCGTTGCACTACAATCATAAACATGAGGAGGCAGGTCATGAATTGGTTTCTAGCATGTTTAAAAAAATACGCAGTGTTTAACGGTAGGGCCATAAGAAGAGAATATTGGATGTACATATTGTTGTATACGATTTTTACCATTGTGGTAGGCATACTTGATAATGTGCTTGGGACGACTAGCCCGGACGCAGGTTTTGGAAATGGCATAATTTCCACTGTGTATGAGGTGGCTTTGTTGCTGCCGACTTTGGCTGTCACAGTAAGAAGGCTCCATGACATTGGGAAAAGTGGTTGGTGGGTATTGATAAGTTTAACCGGCGTCGGAGCTATTATATTATTAATATGGCTGATTAAAGACGGTCAACCCGGCGAAAATAAATACGGTTCAAACCCTCTAGACGCGGTCAACCCAGCGAAAATAAATACGTTCCATCCAAACCTAAAGGAATTGTTTAATACGATTGAATTAAGGCGCATGACTCTGTAATTTTGAATTTTGCAAGAATAAAAGATGTTGTACCTGTGTGGTAGGACATCTTTTTTATTTTATCCATATTTGGAATTGACGCTTGAAACTCTGTGACCTTAACCAAACATATCGCGGCGTAGCTTTCTTTTGGTATAATCACGCCCCATGTCAAGAGTTATCAATCCCGATTCGGTAGGAAAGCAACGAACTCAGCTAAGCAAGGCTATCGTTCTTGCTGTGAGAGAACTTGCGCGACAAAAAGATGTAACGGATCAAACCCGCGATCTCGCGGCGTTTATCGCGATTGCTTTGCAAATCATCTCCAATGGCATTGACGTGAGCGTGACTGCCTGGGAGAAGCGCGATTATTGGATCAAGGCTGATAAGTTCCGCATGGAGTGGGCCTGGACCGGACAAATCGCGGAGAAGATGCGGATCTCCGTTTTATCGGACGACTGGGCTACAGTTGCAGTGCTCTCGGCGCAGACTGCTCAGAAATTGGCGAAAGTACAAGTCAGTGAAAACCATCGATTGGGCAAACCGTGGGTTGGTTCGTTTAAACAATTGACCTTGAATCGGTAGTTAGTATATAGTCGGCGCGTAATTGCGGTTGCTGTGATTCAACATATTCTTTCTCTTGGGGCATCCAGATGGTCCGCCATTTATCAGTGTTATCTACACCGTCTCTGATTTTATCTCTTTCAATTCCTCGGTAGAAACCTAATTCAGGGGAGCAACTTATCCAAATCCGGAAATCATATTTTTCCGCAAAGTCTGAATGTATTGCTGATACTCCTTCGACAATTACTATTCCACCGGGCTTAATCGTGTACCAATCTGTTAAAGTATTTGATCTCCAATCGAATATTTGATATTTCGCATCGGTGTTTCTCTCCAAAGGCAAAAGCACCTGTTCTAAAACTTGATTTCTATCAGCTCTATTTAGTTCTGGAGAATAGAAGTCATCCAGCTGGACAATCGATACATCAGCCAAGTTCTCTTTTAAATATTCTGCGAGTGTAGTTTTTCCTGCTCCACCTACTCCATCAATTCCAATCAGCAAGGTTTTATGTTTTCTCTGTATATTCCTAACTTTTTCGAGTAAATCAGCTGGTGGATTCATGGGCTGATTATATCAACATAAATATTGACACCTTTTTCTTATTTACCCTCCCCGAACGACCAGGCTGAAAACTAATCCAATATCTGATGTTCGTTAACGCGGACCGCGTTACACTCCGATTGCATGACTATTCATGATAAGATGCAAAAGGAGAACGAATGACAACTTTAGATAATTTTTCAAATGATCTTACCGTGGCAGTTGAACGCGGTGGCGCGGGAACGGTATTGGTAGATGCGCGCCATCGTTATCCAGCCAGCGGAATCGCATATGCCGCCGACTTGGTTTTGACTGCCGATCACGTGATTACGCGCGATGAGAATCTGCGTATCGCAACTGCTGATAAAAAATCTTACGCGGTAACTGTCGCTGGCCGTGATCCCAACTCCGACCTGGCACTTCTTCGCCTTGTAGAGAAAGTTTTGACTCCTGCTAAAGTTTCAGAAACCGCGTCAAAAGTAGGCCAGCTTGTTCTTGCACTCGGTCGTCCAAGCCTTGAAGGTGTGCAAGCTTCCTGGGGAATCGTCACCGCAATTGGCGGCCCGACGCGTATGGGTCGTGGCGGATTACTGGAAGAATATATACAAACTGAAACCACATCCTATCCCGGTTTTTCGGGCGGGCCTCTGGTCAATACCGCGGGCGAGGTTTTGGGATTAAATACATCCGGCCTTACACGAGGCATGGCATTGACCATTCCGGTGAAATTTGCGTGGCGGATTGCCGATGCGCTTGCCAAACATGGAACCGTTCGGCGCGGCTACCTGGGTGTGCGTACGCAAGCGGTTGATATTCCGGAATCCGCGCGGAAATTACTTATGCGCGAACAGGAACACGGCCTGCTTGTGCTATGGCTTGAAGATAAGGGTCCTGCGACAACAAGTGGTTTGTTCATCGGCGATATCATTGTCGCCATAAGCGGTCAGGCTGTCGGTGATCCTGACGATCTTTTTGCCGCACTCAATGGCGATATCGTTGGAAAATCCATCGCAGTGGAAATCTTCCGCGGCGGCAAGCCTGAAACCCTGCAGGTCACGGTGGGCGAGAGGAAGTAATTGATCAGCGTTTTGATCGTTGCTCCATCACCGACTTTGCGTGCGGGATTGCGCACTCTACTATTCTCCGATGAGAAAATCAAAATCATTGGCGAAGTTGATAGGTGGAACACATCGATAGATGAAATAAATGAAGCCGACGTAATAATCACGTCGGCTTCGTCTGCTTCTTTCCTCGTAGATGAGGCAGAAGCGTCCTCATCAGCTTCAATTCTCATCCTGAGCGATGATCCGCTTAAAGTCGGGGAAATGAAACGCTCTCAATATGCATGGGGCATACTTCCACTGGACACGTCGGCAGATGAATTGCTTGCTGCAGTCCATGCTTTATCACAAGGACTGATCGTTGGCGAACGATCATTGTTATTCCCGGCAGAAGAAGAAACGCCCTCAAGCAGTCCATTGACCAACCGCGAAACGGAAGTATTAAATTTGCTTTCAAAGGGATTGGCAAACAAGCAAATTGCAATTATGCTCAGTATCAGCGAGCACACGGTCAAATTTCATGTATCGTCCATTTACACAAAATTAAATGTGACCAGTCGAACCGAAGCAGTACACGAGGGTTTGCGCGGCGGATGGATTGCCTTGTAAGATTTCGTTACAAATTTACTTGCGCTCAATATTGGTGAGATGAAGTTCAGTATTGTTCAGAAGTTCGATCATCAGCTCACGGATATGGCGGTTCAAGAAATGATTTTCCAAAGTGGATAGCGGCAGGAAGCGTGCGCCCGCAACTACGTGAATGCAATTGGTTGCTCCACACAGACAGATGAAAGGCGAGCTCATTTCCCATTCCGTGGAAGGATAGAAGAAGGTCAGCTCTTCTCCGGCCGCGACGTCGCGGGCCGCAAAAACCAGCATTCGTGTTGTATCCAAAAATGTATTTGGATTACATGAATGATTCATCGACGATAGTTCTTTGACTTCCACATGGCGCTCACGTCCAACTTGGACAGTAAATCGATTTGGTTTGTTATAAAGCGATTCGGTGGGGATGGGACAAATGATTTCACCCTTCTTATAAGCGCGCTTGGTGGTTAAACTTTTATATTTGTCTTGAGTCCGAATAACGAGTGATGCAGGTGTGTCCATAACTTTAATTACTTCCTTTCATTGACTTGTAATTGTTCATAATATATAACGATATGCGTTGAATAGCAAGGTTTTTCGCGGCGATCTTGAAAACTTTAAGGTTATGAAAATATGACACTCCCTTATGTAATGACTGTCATATTCCAACTGATTGAACTTTAGTTTTTAAAATAACGATAATTGATTGGCCGCGCGTTTTCCATTGAGCAATATAAACGGTGAACTTCTTTCAACTATAATGCCGAGTTTTCGCAGGGCCGATAAATCGTTAAGTTTATTTGTTCTTCTTGCGTGCAAGATGGCTTCGGCTCCTTTCGGTCCGATGCCAGGAATTCGAATCAGATCGCCTCGTTCTGCGCGGTTGATCTCAAGGGGCTTCTCTTTTAAATTCAATTGCGCCCATGCCAGTTTCGGGTCGGAATGAAGCGGAAGAAAACCATTCTCAGTGAAAGGCATATCTTCCAAATCAAAACCATAATCACGAAGCAAAAAGGATGCTTGATATAAACGATGTTCGCGTAATGGATTGGTGGCTGTTTTATTTTCAAGCGGGGTATCCACGATGGGATTAAACGCGGAAAAGTAAGCGCGTTTGAGTCGGACATTCTTGTTTAGCCATGTGGTTGTGGTTAATAACTCCAGATCGCTTTCGCCCGCGCCGCCAACAACGAATTGGGTTGTAGTTGAAGGCCAGTGACCATTCCAGCCTTTATAAGCCGGTTGGCTCTTACGAATCTCTTCCACCCATCTGAGCGGCTGCAATAGCTCATTCAAAAATTGTTTGTGAGGCGCAAGCTTCGCGAGCCAATTCGTATTGGGGGCTTCAAGGTTGACGGAAACGCGATCGGCCAGTTTCATGGAACGTTCGACTTGAGCCTTTTCTGCGCCCGGCATGATCTTCAAATGAATGTACCCTCGAAAGCCAAGTTTATTTCGAAGGATGTCTGCCGTATCCAACAATTGATCTTGCGTTCGCATTGCGCCACCCGCAATTCCAGAACTTAGAAAGATTCCTTCTGCAATTCCCTTACGATTCAATTCGATGAATACGTTTGCAAATTCTTGAGGCTTGAAAGTGGCTCGGCGGAAGTCGCGGCCTGCGCGGAATGGACAATAAAAACAATCACGCTCACATGCGGATGTGAGTAGGGTTTTTAATAATTTAATGTTTTGACCATTAGGAAGTTGTGCTGGATGAACGAAAACGGCGTCGCGCTGTTTCGGCGTAAAGCAAACGGGACGTGCTGCGTTCTCCCGGTGCTCCTCAGCTGGCTCCAGTTCCATCTGGCTGGTCAACATCTGCAAAAGGACAAATGAATCCATGCAGACCATTATAGAACATATATTCTATTTGTCAAGATTTCGAGCTGTAGTATTACTTCAAAAGTGGTGCCTGAATTCACTTGGCTTTCTACATAGATTTTTCCACCATGTGCTTCGACGATCCATGCCACGATGGAAAGTCCGAGACCACTTCCGGTTGGGGCAGAGGAGTCGTTGTCATGCGTCCGGGCCTGGTCGACCCGATAAAAGCGATCAAAGAGATGCGGAAGATGCTCAGGGGGAATACCAGGCCCGGTATCCGTGATACGCAGCGCAGCGTATCCTTTTTGGTCAGATGAAGTCTCAACTCTCACGGTTTGCCCAGAACCGGAATACTTGATAGCATTCTCAATGAGATTGCTAATCATTTGAATCAAATATTGCCGGTCACCCTTCACGATCAATTCAGGAAGTTCGGTTGTCACAAGCGTGATTTGCTGCCGTCCCGCGAGTGGGGTCATTCGCTCGACGGCTTCCAGAGCCACGTCACTTAAATCAAGTTTTTCAAATTGTAAGAGGGCTTGACCAGAATCCATGCGCGCCAAAGTCATAAGATCATTCACCATCCGCATCATCCTTTCGTTCTCGATGTTGATGGTCCGCAGAGCACGTTGATAATCAGCTGACGAACGATTCTTGGAAAGCGCTTGATCGATTTCAAGATTAGTAATAGTCAGCGGCGTCCGAAGTTCATGGCTGGCATCCGCGACAAAACGTCGTTGGCGGTCAAATGCAACTTGCAAACGCGAGAGCATGTCATCGAAAGTGTTTGCCAATTCAGCGAGTTCATCGCGGCCGCGCAAGTTAATGCGGCAATTCAAATCACTTTCCTCAATGCCTTGCGCCGCATGCGTAATCATTTTGACCGGGCGCATGGCGCGGTCTGCAAGCCACAATCCACCGGTGAAGGCGATGAGCAACATCAACAAACTACCAAGGATGAGTGAAACTCTTAATCGCTGAAGCTCACTGCTGAGATTGGTTGGACTGCCAATGATCAGTGCACCGACCGGCGTATCTCCGCGAAAAACGAACGACACGATAAAAAGATAATCGGCATCGGACGTCTTGCCATTTGAATCAGTGATTGAGATGGTCTGTTCATAAACATTGGGATTATGTTGTTGGCTGGCCGTTGAAATGAGATCACTCATCAGTTTGTCGCTGGGTTTTATTCCCCACGTTTGGACAACTTGCCCGCTCCTGTCCACAATAGCCAGCATATCGCCATTTTGAAGGGGAGAAGTATCATTAGGGACAGCGGAAAGACCAATATTCGAATTTTGCCATTCCGGGCTGCCAAAATATTCCAAAATGCGTGCAAACTCTGCTTGGATACGTTTCACCGCATCCTCTTCAAAGTCTTGTGACTGCCTAAAGTAGATAAATCCACTGAACCCTGCCAGTATGATTGTCAACATAAAAACAAACCATAGAGTCAATCGGAAGCGGATGCTATGCAGAAAATCGATGAGCCAATTCCAAATGGACTTAAGGAACTTCATCGCGTTAAGACTCCGGATCGCGCAAACGATAACCGGCACCGCGAAGGGTCTCGATTAATTTGACTTCATACGGGTCATCCACCTTGCGACGCAAACGGCGGATATAAACATCCACCACATTCGATGTAATGGTCTTATCATAGCTCCACAGATTTTGGATGATCATCTCGCGCGTGATCAAGCGATTTAGATTCCGCATGAGATATTCGAGCAAGGCATACTCGCGGGCCGTGAGGTCGAGAGGCGCTTCAGCCCGCGATGCAAAATGGGTTGCAGGATCCAGCTTCAAGTCTGCGACCTGAAGCAAACCGCTTTTGTTGTCAGATTCACGGCGGAGCAGGGCACGCAGGCGCGCGCGCAATTCCGGGACTTCAAACGGTTTGACCAGATAATCGTCTGCACCACTATCCAAGCCCGTTACACGGTCATCAAGCGAGTCGCGCGCGGTCAACATCAAAATCGGTGCGGCGACATGTTGATCGCGCAGGGATCGGCAAACTTCAATTCCGTCGCGCTTGGGCAGCATCACATCCAAGATGATGAGGCTGTAGGAGGTTATTAAGGCAAGGTCTTCGCCTTCCACTCCATCATAAGCTGTATCCACGACATAGCCGTCCTCCTCGAGAGTCCGGCGCAACGCATCGCTCAAACGACGATTATCCTCGATTAATAGGATTCTCATATTCTTATTTTAGCACCTCAAGATGATTGGAAGATGACAATGCTTTTACATTCGATTTACTCGGTGTTCATCTGGTTGTAATCTTGGTTAATTATACTTTGGCCTGAGAATTACACGAAGGAGAATGATTATGAAAAAACAAATGACAGCTTTTATCGCCGCCATATTCATTACGTTATGCATTGCATTGGGAATCTTTGCGATCAGCGGAGTGGCGTTTGCCAATTCGAATGGCGTTCAGGCTTCCAATGTGTCTGGCTCAAGTGCTTCGACTAATGTTAATGCAAGCAATGTTGTCAGCCAGGTACAGATTCAACAGCAACAGCAGATTCAGCAATTGCAGAGTTTGGTGGCACAATATCAACAGCGCGACCAACAATACCAGCAGCGCGAGCAGCAGTATCAAACTCAACTTAACCAGGCCAATACGCAGGCGGCACAGGCTCAACAGCAATTGCAACAATATCAACAATTGGTGAGTTTTCTGCAACAACGCGGGATTATCACCGTTACCAGTGATGGGCAAGTTTACATCAACCGCTAAATGAGATTGGATCATTCTTATGAGATTCTTCAAAGCTAGTCTACGCACTTTGATTATGCTGGCAAGCACGTTTAGTTTTCTCGGCGGCTGGATCTTGCTGGCACATTCCCTCAAGCCGATTTCAAGCTCCTCATCTTCAGCGTCTTCTGCCATAGTGCTGGGTATTGCAGCCACACCCTTGCCGACTTTGGCACCGCTTCCGGGCTCGGATGTGCAGCAGCAAACTCAATCAGTACAACAGAACCCATTTACCATCGTTGCACAACCGCAACAGCCGCAAGTTCAAACCATGCCTGTCTTCACAACGAGCGGTTCATAATCCATGGAATGGATTGAGTTTCAAGCCATGAACACAGATGTGCTCGTGGCGGCACAAGGACCATCGGCTAATGATGGAATCCAAGCCGCGCGTGAATATATCCAAGCAAGTGAACGCCGCTTTAGCAGATTTCAGCCGGAGAGCGAACTTTCACGATTGAATCGTTCGGCGGGGCAATGGTTCAATACATCTCCGGAGATGTTGGATGTTTTACAAAATGCGCGAAAGTTTTTTGATATAACAGGAGGTTTGTTCGACCCTTCGGTTCTGCCGGATTTGATTCGTGCTGGCTATGACCGTAGCATGGACGAAATCCGCGCAGAGAACAGCATCGTTTCATCCGCCGCATCGGAACGAAGGCTGAAAGTGGACTTCCTCGAAATAGAACTTGATTTTTCCTCTAGCCGAGTCCGTTTGCCAAAAGATCTGCAATTGGATTTCGGCGGCATTGCCAAAGGCTGGATCGTGGATCAAGCTGTGACGTTGTTGAGCCGCTATACCGATGCGTGCGCTGTCAATGCGGGTGGCGACATGTGTTTCATCGGTCACTCGCCAATTGGTTTGGGTTGGCCGGTAGAGTTGGAAGACCCGCGTGATCCATCGCAATGCATTGCGAGATTAACTGTAACCGCTGGAGCAGTGGCCACTTCATCGGTTGCCAAGCGGATATGGAAGCAAGGTGATAAGATTCGTCATCACCTTATTGATCCACGCACGTGTGAACCCGCTCAATGCGATTGGTTGTGTGCAACCGTCATCGCAGATGACACGGTCACTGCTGAGGTGTATGCCAAAGCTTTATTGATCGGCGGCCCGGCTGAGGTCGAGAAGTTGACCGTGCATAATAACATCGTTTATCTTGCAGTGGACCGCGAAGGAAACTTGCATGGTTCGCCAAATAGTCAGGAGTATATCCATGAGCACGAATTTATCTACCAATAAATCCCAGGAAGAATCTCTTGTGGATAGGATCATTCGGGGGTTGTTTTTATTTGCGTTGTTATTATTCTTCAGCGCGTTGATGATGGCATTCGTGTTGATCCTGCAAACGCCGGCGGGTTCACCCGTCTCGCAAGCCTTGAATTCACTCTTCGCACTCGACAGCGTGCAGATGTGGTGGTATGTGACGCGTGCCGCTGGCCTCACTGGATATTTTTTGTTGTGGCTCTCGATGGCGTGGGGATTGGCTATCGCCAATAAAATTCTTTCGCCAGCGGTCGAAGGAACATTCACATACGACTTCCATGAATTCCTATCTCTGTTGGGGATAGGGTTCATTCTTTTACATGTGATTGTTTTGCTATTCGACCGCTTCCTTCCATTCAGCGTTCCCCAGGCAATCATCCCGTTCATTGATGCCTATCGTCCGTTCTGGGTGGGGCTGGGAATTATCGGTTTCTATTTGTTTTTATTGGTGGCGGTGACATTCTACATGCGCAAGACAATTGGGATGCAAGCCTTTCGCTCCATCCATGCTTTGAGTTTACTCGGCTATCTCGGTGCGACCTTGCATGGATTGTTTGCTGGGACCAACTCGGCTTTGTGGATGACAAAATTGTTATATGCACTTACGTTCATCGTGATCGTTTTTCTGACGGCGTATTGGCTAATTATTATCAGTCTAAACAAACGCGAGAAAGCCGAAGCCGCGGCAAAAGCGGCGGTGGTGAAGCGGCAAGCCCAGCGCTTGAGACCAAACACTAGGTAAACTTCTTCAATAAGACCTCCGAGATTTTCAAAATCTCGGAGGTCTTGCTTTTCCACACCAAACTCTCTACAATAAAAGCAATTCCGCTAGGGTAGGGGAGGAGATATAATCGTTGGCTTTGCAGAATCCGCCTTTGCATTACAGGCAACTGCTTTAATTCAAGCTACTGCTCCGGACCATTTGCGTGGACGGGTCAAGAGCGTTTATGTACTTTTCTTTGATGGAAGCCTTCCGATGGGATATTTATTAATGGATGTGTTGGCAAGTCTGTACGGAGCTTCAGTCGCATTACTAGCTGGTGCCTTGGCTAGTTTGTTAGTCACATTCAGTGGTTGGGTCTGGCGGAAACTTGTGCATCAGAATGCTACAGGATGATGGATTTGGACGAGCAGGGCAGTGGGGATTGAATGATGAACAAAAGTATTGGAAAGAAAAATAATATCATCACCTCGTGCCGATGTATTTAAAGCTTCTTGTAGATTCCGAATTCGGAATTTATCCTTAGTGATATGGTGGGCGGGCCTGACAAATCATGAATTTCCATTAGAATCAAATTGTTTCACTATCGAATATTCGCCCGTCCATAAACTTGTATCTAGTCATCATAATTGGGGGGGGATCGGAAGGTGGACACTATTTATCATGCTTATTTTTCTCTTGACAATTTTGCTTATGATAAGTATTATTATCATCAACAATTGGAGAATGAGAAAATCCTTCGTATAATCTAAACATGACTACAATCCGCGAAGCCATTAAAAGCTACCTCGATACAGTTACACTGGCGCGCAGTCAACATACTGCGCGTACTTACAGCAATGCACTCAATGTTTTTCAACGCGTTCTAAAGAAACACAAGCTTGATGCGGAAACGTCCCCTATCGAATCACTGAAAGAAGAGGCTTTTGCCTGGCTTCTTGCGGCACTCAAGGATTATTCACCCGCCACCGAACAAATCTATTTGCAGGCTACCAAAGGATTTTACAAGTTTCTGGTTGCCGAGCAGCTGGCGGATATCAACCTGCCACGACTTGAGCTATTCATTGAACAGCGCGCTCGCCGCCCCGGCATTCGCCTGCCGCAATTTCCAGCAGATGATATTGACCGAGTCTTGAACTTCTTCAACGATTCATCATCAGCGATCAGCAATGATGAAACAGAACATCTACGCGCATTACGTGACCGAGCCTTTTTGCTGACTTTGGCAGATACCGGATTGCGCGTCCACGAAGCCTGCAAGCTTCGCCGCGGCGATATAGACTGGAACGAGGGCCATGCTGTAATTATAGGTAAAGGCAATAAAGAAGCTGTTGTGCGCTTTACTTCGCGCTCGATGAAAGCGCTCAAGGAATATTTGGCGAAGCGCGCTGCGCTGGATGGCAACTCCGGCAAACCCCTGCCTTCCCTGCCGCTCTTCGCGCGCCATGATAAAGGCGCAGGCAAAAAAATAAAGCCGATCACGACAGCAACAGGGCGAAATCTTGTAAAGGAACGCGTCAGCCAGGCGTTGGGCGGAGACGCGCACGGCAGGATCACTCCTCATTCGTTTCGACATTATTTTGTTACTGCCGTCCTGCGCGGCACTGGGAATCTGAGGTACGCACAAGAACTTGCGCGCCATCAGAATATCCAGGTAACACAACGTTATACACATTTATCAAATGAGGAACTGGACAAAGCTTATTATGATGTTTTCGAGCAAAATACCGAGTCGAGGTCAAAATGATAGAATTGGAATTTATTCAATTCATCAACAAAAATATCGGAGAAACGGTATGAGCTCTATGTGCTTAAGAACGGCGTTGGCGATATTTTTTAACATCGGAATCTCAACTAGAGATGTTTGGGAAGGTTGGTTTGATTGGGGCGGCCATTAGATGTGGGATGGAAGGGTAAACTATGGCGAATCGCCTATTGGCGTAAAAATAGAAAGTAACCTTCCCAATTTTTTGAAGTGGAAAATCCAGCTATGGACTTTGAAAGACTGCATAACGTTTTTCCGAAACGAATTGCCGAAAGATTTACATAACATAACAATTCACGAGGTTGAACCAATTATGATTCAAAAGCTTTCGCCCGCCCTAAATAGCACTGATAACCCGCATCCCAGCAATGATACGACTAGAGCTTACGATGAAATTTTCAACAAGAAATAAATAATTGACCCCTGCCCAATTGCAAATAATCTATCTCCCAGTCCAGACATAATCGAAGCGCTCACGATATTTGAGGCGTATAATCGTTTAACCCAATGAAAGGATTCTTTACATATCTTCAACAACAAGGCCGCGATACTTTCTCTTCGCTCTATGTTCGCAATTACCGCCTATATTACATTGGTCAGATTATTTCCACCTCTGGCACCTTCATGCAGTCGGTCGCTCAAGCATGGCTGGTACTCACGCTTACCCACTCCGGCACTGCTCTGGGTATTACCAGCGCCTTGCAATATGTTCCCATCTTGATCTTAGGGCCGTACGGGGGTGTGATCGCCGACCGATTACCCAAACGTAAAATCCTTTACTTCACGCAATCCATATCCGGCATCTTGGCTTTAATTCTGGGCACTTTAGTGGCCAGAAATCTTGTGCAAGTGTGGATGATTTATATTCTGGCTTTCTGTTTAGGCATGGTCAATGTGTTCGACAACCCAACTCGCCAAACTTTTTACATTGAATTGGTCGGATCGGATAACCTCAGGAACGCCGTCACATTGTATTCGACCTTGGTCAATCTGGCTCGCATCATCGGTCCCGCCATTGCTGCATTGATAATTGCAATCTTTGGGCTTGCTCCCTGCTTCATTATCAATGGGATTTCCTATGTAGCGGTGGTGATCATGCTCGGCATGATGCGAGCCGATGAACTGCTCACTACCCCACCAGTGCCACGCGCCAAAGGACAAATCACTGAAGGATTCAAATACGTGGTCTCCACACCCATTATAGGCTCTACGTTGTTGATGATGGCACTCATCGGCACATTCACCTACGAATTCCAGGTTAGCTTGCCGCTGATCGCTCAATTCACATTCAGGGGAGATGCCAGCAGTTATGCATTATTAACTGCTGGTATGGGATTCGGAGCAGCCATAGGAGGACTTTTCTTTGCAAGTCGCAAGGGTATCCAGCCCTACAAAGTGGTAAGCGCGTCTCTATTATTCGGATTGGCTGTATTAATAGCGGCCTTCATGCCCAGCTTGTTACTCACAGGGTTAGCTTTGGTGTTTGTTGGGATCAGTTCGATTAATTTCTCATCACTTGGTAACAGCATGATACAACTGGAAAGTTCACCACAAATGCGCGGCCGCGTGATGTCATTTTGGTCGATAGCGTTCTTGGGATCTACTACCATCGGCGGCCCAATTGTCGGCTGGTTTGCAGAAGTTGCCGGAGCGCGCTGGGGTTTGGCGTTGGGCGGGATCGCTGCCCTGATTGCCACCGTGGTAGGGGCGTTCACTTTGCGCAATGCACAGACAGCCACGACCGAGCGCACGTAAATTGATATACGGAAAGAACTTAGGTTGTAATCGGCTTTGCTATTATGGGAATCGAAAAAGGCATCCTGCGAGAAAGTGATGCAGGAGGCCTTTTCGATAAATAACCGTCTATGCGTGATGCTATTTAGCGACCGTAGCTTTTACAGTAAATATTCCGTTACCGGCCGGTGTAAATGTGATATCTACCGGAATGGTTGTACCACCGCCGCAATCAACCGTCCAACGTTCTTGCCATGCACCAGAAGCGTCCGGCTGCTGAGTAACATCAATGGTTGTCTTGGTTGCATCCGGTGTACAGGTCGGATTGGTCGGCACAACCGCGGCTAAGGCAGATGTCCACGCTTCTGCTCGAGTGACATCGTCGCCACGCCCACCTGTCGGTACTGAACCAGAAGGTAAACCACCGGGAATGGAACCACCAGGCATTGCAGTGCCCATCTGGCTATTGATATTGGACAAAGCCTTGCCAGCGGCATAACGGGAATAGGCAAAAGCTGCTGCTCCAATCAAACAACAACATAATAACACGACCACCACGACGACAATGATGATTAACGTGGTGTTATTCTTCTTCGGGGCGGGAGCCCCAGCTTGCATATTTGAACTGTTCATTTGCATTCTCTATTCTCTCCTTCAAAATGATGTAAGATGGCCTTATCATATCGGCTTTTCGAAAAACTGCATTCCCCCGTTAGTACTTGTTGGATCGAGTACGCAATGTGTTGCTATTTCGATCGCGCCTATTAGATTGTCTTCCCGCGTTACATATGGCCACGAATTGTGCCAACGTGTACCAGCTTTTCCACGTATAAATGCATATAAGTGCGGCAGAACATTCATTTATTTATTTTTCTTTCTGGTGAATCGCATACCCTAATAGATGTATCAGCCGCAGCAAGTAATTTCTCTAACATTTTTTATAAGAGTTCCAACAGGGTTTTCAAGTGTTCCTGATCTTTTCGAGTTTTTTTCTACAATACTTTGTTGTTGTAAATTGAGATTATTGCGATATCCTAGTTGTCACTTCTGATGACTTGAGTTAGAGCAAGGCTCGAAATCACTGAGTGGCAATAGCGAGTAATATGGCGTAAAGAATTTCCCAACACAAGCCTTTTGAATTTTTTTTTACCCGAGAATAAGCCACCCCAATACTCCTGCTTGGAGCAGGTCAAAGGACAAGGACTTGATGTTCTGCCGGAATAATCCAGGTCGTGATCAACACTGCTATGCAAGCCGTGCTAAGTAAGGATTTGAACGCAAAACTTGATAAAACTTTGTGTATAGTTATTTTGATTTTCTTTGGATGTGCTAAGTGGCTATACGCATTTAATGGGGAATAATAACGACTTCGGCGTTTCCACGGCGAAAAAGCGCGGCAGGACATCCGTCTCGATCCTGAGCCAGAACGATCCGAAGTTGCCGCTCAGGAAATTCTCGATCACTGCCGCCGCGTCTGCCGAGCTTACGGTGGACACATCCGCGGCCATCTTCGCCACCTGCTGTTGATCCACCTTGCCCGTTGCGACAATGGACAGATAGACCTTTTTGGAAGTCACCTTGTCACCCGGCTTGCCGCGCGAAACTACATTGAATTTGACGATCATACATCCTCCTACATGAAATGATGATTATGGGGAAAGTCTTGATCCTCGGCCATCCCCCAACAACAAAGTTATTACTCACAAATATTAAATCTGTATAAACAAATATTATGAAGCCCAATATGATAGAATTTTGCCCACATGCCAAAGCAATCCATCTACGATCTTGAATTGAATTCCATCACCGACCTGATGACTTCATGGGGCGAGCCCGCCTTCCGCGCCAAGCAAATCTGGCAGGGGCTGTACCAGCATTTCTACGGCTCCCCTTCCCAATTTCCCAATATCCCTAAACCTCTGCGCCAGAAGCTAGCGGACGAATTTGATTTCATGGCCATCGAGCCTGTGCGTTATCTCAATTCATCTGATAAGCAAACCCGCAAGACGCTCTTCAAATTGCATGACGGACATTTCATCGAAGCCGTGCTGATGAGATATGGAGAACCCTCACTCCCTGCCCATCCCCCTCTCCCCGAGGAAGAAGGGCAAAGGGGTGAGCTGAAGCAACGCCGCACGCTTTGCATCTCTACTCAAGCCGGTTGCGCCATGAGCTGTGTCTTCTGTGCCACAGGCCAGATGGGTTTCAAGCGTCATCTCTCTAGCGGAGAGATCGTCGCACAGGTCATGTATTATGCTCGCCAGTTGCATGAGGAAGGATCGGCAGTCACCAATATTGTGTTGATGGGTATGGGCGAACCCTTCCATAATTACGATAACACAATGGCAGCCATTGATCAACTCAACGATGCGAGTGGATATAATTTTGGAGCGCGTCGCTTCACCATCTCGACCGTTGGGCTGGTGCCGCAGATCAAACGCTTTGCCGACGAAAAGCGACAGGTCAATCTCGCCATCTCGCTTCACGCCGCGCAAGATGACTTGCGTCTAAGCATGATGCCGATCAACAAAAAATATAACATTGAGGAAGTGCTGGATGCTTGTCGCTATTATATAAATCAAACCGGACGACGCATCACGTTTGAGTGGGCATTGATCAACGGTGTCAACGATACGCCGGAAGAAGCGCGTAAACTCGCGGCGCGGCTCAAAGGATTATTGTGTCACGTCAACGCCATTCCCCTCAATCCTACCTACGGATACAAGGGTCAAGCAACCACGAGCGAGCGTGCGACCAAATTCAAAGAGACGCTGGAACAGGTTGGAATTCCATGCACGATCCGGATGAGGCGCGGCATTGATATTCAGGCCGGTTGCGGTCAGTTGGCGACAATAGGAAAGAATGCCAACCATGAACCTGGGATTGCTAAAGGTATAATAAATTAAAGTTCATCTTAGCTTGGAGAGGTATCCTACGGAAAAACAAAACAACATTGTACAAG
The DNA here is from genome assembly GCA_963783295.1 of uncultured Chloroflexia bacterium. Lineage (GTDB taxonomy): Bacteria > Chloroflexota > Anaerolineae > Anaerolineales > Villigracilaceae > Fen-1038. Next base: position 112,770 of record CAWAMX010000016.1, read on the forward strand.
CTTCACATGAATCGCATCCGCGCATCGAATATAAATGGATCGCGTTGAGCGTGACAACAATCGGCGCACTGATGGCGGCAATTGACAGCACGATTGTTATTTTGGCTCTGCCAGACATGATGGTGAAGCTACACGCCGACCTGATCGAAATGGTTTGGGTCATCATGGCGTACATCCTGATTAGCACAGTCTTTTTGCTGACCTTCGGGCGTGTCGCAGATATGTTCGGACGCGTGCGGATGTATAACCTTGGTTTTGTGGTCTTCACAATAGGTTCGGCTTTATGTGGAATCTCACAGAATGCAACACAGTTGATTCTATTCCGCCTTGTTCAAGGTTCAGGCGCGGCACTGATGATGGTGAATAGCCCGGCGATTATAACCGAAGTCTTTCCGGCGAACGAGCGAGGGCGGGCGCTTGGCATCAACGGCATTACATGGGCGCTCGGGGGCATTGCTGGTCCACTTCTAGGAGGTGCGATTCTCGCTGCTGCCAGTTGGCGCTGGATATTCTATATCAATGTGCCAATCGGAATTATCGGTACCGTCTGGGGTTATCGCGCTTTGCACGAAATGTCCAAACCAAAGCAGGGCGAGCACTTTGACCCAATCGGTGCGATCACGTTTAGTATTGGCTTGGTTGCCCTGCTGATCGCGCTGACGCTCGGCATCCAATATAGCTGGACTTCACTGCCGATTCTGTCACTATTCGCACTCTTCGTGATCATGTTTATCGTGTTCTTCATTTGGGAGCGACACCCAGCGAATCCCGTGCTCGATCTCTCGCTCTTTCAAAACCGTGTTTATAATTTCTCGGTGCTGGCAGCGATGCTCCAATCGCTGGCAATGTTTGCCGTTGACTTTTTAATCGTGTTTTACCTGCAAGGCGTTCGCGGCTACAGTCCTTTGACCGCCGCCTTGTTGCTCATCCCCCTCCCCCTTGTGAGCGCCGTGGTAGGCCCATTGAGCGGACTGCTTGCCGACCACATCGGCGCAAGGATTCCTGCAACGCTTGGGGTGTTGTTGCAAGCTGCAGCGTTGGTTTGGTTCATCACGCGGCTTTCGCCCGTGACACCTTACTGGGAACTCGCTGTGGGCTTGGCGTTAATGGGCCTTGGTGGAGGCTTGTTCTGGTCACCGAACACAAGCGCCGCGATGAACGGCGCGCCACTGTCACGGCTTGGCATTGCTTCGGCAACACTTGCCACTTTGCGCCAGACAGGCATGGTAACCAGTTTTGCATTGGCACTGGCGGTTGCGGCAGGAAGTCTGCCAAACAATGTGGTCATGGACCTCTTCGTTGGCACGAACGTCGCACTTGGTTCGCAAATGATGCAAGCGTTTATAGTTGGCATCCAGAACGCTTTCATAGTTTCAGCAGCGCTTTGCCTAGTCGCCGCAGGCTTTTCGCTTGTACGCGGTAAAGAGAATCGACAACAAGTTCAACTAGTTAAATCAGTGGAATAAAACCAAATAACAGACAATTTGTGTTGTATTGGCTATACGTATTACTATTTCGGCAGTCCGACAAAGAAGATCCGCCTAATTAGGCGGGTCTTCTTATTTTTTCAATAAAGAGTACACAGTCCTGTCTAACAAGGTTGAAAACCTATTCTGGGAATGTTTCTGCTTTTCCTATTTTGCCATTACTACTTTGACGTCAACATTTAGTCTGTCGCCGATCTCCTCTAATGCATCGTTCCAAGTATGGAAAGAAAGATTGGGTGGCACCACAATGGTCGCTTTCATCGAAAATAAAGGTGTGCCGCTCATCGGCGCGTGCATAGTTATTGTTTCCATGTTTTCGATGTTGACACCCTGTTTTGCGAGGTTACTTGCGATCTCGTAGATGATTCCTTCATGGTCTGCGCCAAGGACTTCGACCACATACGGCAGCCAGCCGGCGTATTTCTTTGCGTGGTCATCTTCCGTTTGCAGAAGAGTGATCTGAAAGCCTTGATCGCGCAGTCTCTGCAATTCCTTTTCGAGAGCAGCGAGTTCCTCATCAGCCAATGCGACCAGCATCAACATTGCGAATTCACCGCCAAGTCGGGCCATGCGGCTGGACTCCACGTTCCCTCCGTGTTTGACAAACATATTGGTAATCTCGTCAACGATCCCAATTCGGTCGTGGCCGGTCAATGTCAAAACGATGTTCTTATTCATCAGACTACCTTCCTTCCGCACACTGGGGAAATATATTCTGAGTATAGCATGGAAGGAAAACATCATGCTGGCTGTTCGAGAGAAGCCTTGTGTTCTTGACTGTCCACCAATATGGAAAGTAGTGTAAAACTCAGCGCTGATGAATCCCCACTCAACTAAGAAGGCAGAAAGTACGCCTCTGTCGGGAAGCTTACAGCGCGCCATGATTGTCATCCTATCGGATGGAATTCTGGTTTTTCCCTGCTATGAATATTTTTCAATCACTCTAAATTTCTTTGTTTAAATAAATGAATGGCTATAAGCCATTTTAAGGCGAAAAGCGTTCTTTTATTCTTCTACCTTCATCCTTAATAAATACTAATCTATCAGGCCTAGTCTTGAATGCCTTGCGTTTCCAAGATGCATTATAATGACGAAAATCCATTCGATTAGAAAAGTAGTGATTCTCCAACTGACCATGACCAACGAAACTTCCAACGAAAACAATCCGCGTCCCTGGCTTGAACGCCCGATTCATCCAGCTTTGCCTGCAATCACAAATGAAGTAGCAATATTTGCCGCCATCATATTGATGGCATTTGTAACGCGCTTCTACAACCTCGGTGTGCGCGTGATGAGTCACGATGAAAGTTTGCATACTTATTTTTCGTGGCTCTTTTATAAGGGCCAGGGATACCAGCACAACCCGATGATGCACGGACCGCTTCAATTTCATTTGATCGCGCTTTCGTATTTTCTTTTCGGAGCCAGCGATTTCACGGCACGCATCCCAGCCGCACTTTTTGGCATTGCCACCATTTCGATGGCCTGGTATTGGCGTCGCTATCTAGGCAAAACGGGCGGGCTTGTCGCTGGTTTCTTGATGGTTATCTCTCCATTGATGCTGTTCTATAGCAGATATGTCCGCGAAGATTCCTATGCAGTTTTCTCCGGCGTGCTGATGTTGTATGTCATCCTCCGTTATTTTGAAACCGGAGCACGGAAGTATCTTTATATATTGGCAATTGCATTGATGATACATTTTATAGATAAAGAAACTTCCTTCATGTACTCGGCAATGCTATTGTTATTCCTTGCGGTTTATTTCATTGCCCGTGTAACGCGCAACGCCTGGCATGATATTTCTTCTTATCGTGGGTTTATCATTGCGCTTGCGGCCGGACTTTTGTTATTTGGCGTTGGCATTGGAATTGGAATTGCTGGACGAAGCTTGGGGACACTTGGCGCGACAGAAGTAGCTTCACCTGCGATTCCAACTTCGACCTCGCCGCTTCAATCCACGTCTGGAGCGGCCTCTCCTGCCACATTTTTATTGCTTGCCGGAATCATAGCTTTGATCGCCGCGGGATATTTCCTAATCCGGGGTTATACATGGCAAGGCGTGAAGTCCGAGCGCTCATTTGATATGTTAATCATGGTGGGGACGTTTGTTTTACCCATGCTCACAGCCTTCCCCATCGCTTTCCTGCAAAATTGGTTACATGTTACGATACCAACCACAGCGCCCGAAGTCCAGGCATTGACTCCGCATGATGTAATCGTTATTGGTATCTTCCTACTCTTCTTCTTTATTATTTCCATCGCCATTGGATTATTCTGGAATAAAGATTGGTGGAAATTTGCGCTTGCATTTTGGGTTCCTTTTACGATTTTTTATACCTCGATATTCACTAATAGCGACGGATTCTTCACAGGTACCGTCGGCTCACTTGGTTATTGGATTGCGCAGCAAGCAGTTCAGCGCGGCAGTCAGCCATGGTATTACTACATTCTGATTCAAATTCCAATCTATGAGTTCTTGCCATTTTTAGGTTCCGCCCTCGCATTGATTATCGGCTTGCGCCATAGACCATTACAAATTAGTAAAGACAGCTCGCTTGATGGACATCAGCCGGTCGAGACAATTGCGTCGCATCAACAGCCTGATAATTTCACCAACATGTTTGCATTATTGGTCTGGTGGATTGTCGTCGGTATCATTGCTTTCAGTTACGCAGGCGAAAAGATGCCCTGGCTGACGATTCATCTGGCCTGGCCGATGATTCTCTTCAGCGGCTGGGGACTCGGCTATCTTATTGACACAACCGATTGGAGAGGCTTGTTGCAACGCAAAGCTCCGCTGGTTCTTGGCCTCGCCTTTGTATTTTTCACCAGCTTCGCGGCTGGCCTTGTATCCTTGGTTGGTGATACTCCACCTTTCCAGGGTAAAGGTCTCGATCAACTACAAAACACAACGGCTTTTCTGCTCCCAGCGATTGTGGCTCTCGTCAGCTTGGCAGGCTTGATTTATCTCCTGCGCGACTGGGACAGCAGGCAAGTCACACGCACCTTCGCCCTAGTCTTCTTCGCTTTACTGGCTGTCCTGACCATACGCGCCTCATTCCGCGCCGCATACATTGACTATGATGATGCCACAGAATATCTCGTTTATGCTCACGCGGCAACTGGCGTAAAAGATATCATCAGCCAAGCCACAGAGATTTCCGAGCGTACCACTGGCGGCATGGGTATCAACCTTGCCTATGATGCCAGCGCGCCCGATACTGGAGTCTCGTGGCCGTTTGCGTGGTATTTGCGCGATTTTACAAACCAACATTCGTTTGATCAGCCGACACGTTCGTTGCGCGATTCGGCAATTGTCATCGTCGATCAAAAGAATTTCGATAAAATCGAAGCCGCTTTGGGGCCGGGCTATTACCGCGTTGATTACATCCGCATGTGGTGGCCCAACCAAGATTACTTTGATTTGGTTTCTAGTCGAGATGCGTCGATTCCTTTTGCTCCAGATTATTCTTGTAATGGCTTGCTTGGATTCTTTAAGCTTTTCAAATCGCAAGATTTCTCGCGCATTTGCACCGCCCTTACCAATCCTCAAATCCGCGCAGGCATCATTGATATCTGGCTCAATCGTGATTACACCGAATACGCCGCGGCGACGAACAATCAGAACATGACGCTTGCCACCTGGCAACCCTCTGCCCTAATGCGCTTGTACATCCGCAAAGATGTGGCGGAACAAACTTGGAAATATGGGGTCACGCCAGTCCAGCAGGCGGCACAAGTTGATCCGTATCAAGGCAAAACCGTTACCTTAAACGCAAATGAAGTCATAAACTCGACAAAATTATCCACGCCTATGAATGCACCACGCGCCTTAGCAGTGGCGTCTGACGGAAGCGTTTATGTTGCCGACTCGCGAAATAACCGCATCCTTCACTTCGACCCAAGCGGGACTCTGATCAACCAATGGGGCACGTCCAGTGGAAATGATCCGAGTCACCCGAATCCCGCTGCACCATCATCCACCTTCAATGAACCCTGGGGTGTGGCGGTTGGATTGGACGGTTCAGTCTATGTAACGGATACCTGGAACAACCGTATTCAAAAATTTACAGCTTCGGGCCAATTCATAAAAGCGTGGAGCACCGCAGCATCACAAACAGATGCTTTCTATGGCCCGCGCGGCCTCGCGGTAGATGCGAAAGGTCATCTCTACCTTGCAGATACTGGCAACAAGCGCATTGTCGTGTTTGATGCAAATGGTAATTATTTGGCTCAATTCGGTTCAGCTGGTCTTGATCCCGGCCAATTCGATGAGCCGGTTGGCGTCGCCGTTGATGCAAATGGAAACGTTTATGTTACCGATACGTGGAATCAACGAATCCAAACATTCACTCAATCGCCGGACGGTTTGACGTTCACGCCATTAAAGCAATGGGATGTTGCGGGATGGTACGGCCAATCGCTTGATAATAAACCGTTCATCGCAGTGGACAATAAAGGCCATGTGTTCATCACCGATCCTGAAGGCTTCCGTGTGATCGAATATACAACGGATGGACAATTGGTTCAAACATGGGGCGACTATGGATCAACGACCTCCACATTTGGTTTAGCAGCCGGGATCGCAATTGACTCGCAGGGTAATATCTGGATTAGCGATGCAGGCAACAATCGCATTATGAGATTCGTGCTCCCTTAAATTACTCGGCAGATATTTTCTCGTTTGATTTTGTTTTGAGATAAGGAAACCGGAATGAATATTCGAATTCGAAAGGCGGAAGCCACGGACGTACCCGCCGTTTCGGATTTATTGAGGTCCTTAGGTATCTTTGATCTAATCAACGCCGAAGCGCCCCAGACAACTCAAGCGCGCGCACTCAAACATCTTGCCTTATGCACCGCAGATGATAGCCATCTGGTTCTCATTGCCCAAGTTCCGAGCGGTGAAATTGCTGGCTATTGTGCAGTCCATTGGCTTCCCTATCTTATTCTGGCCGGCCCTGAAGGATATGTGTCTGAGTTGTTTATCAAGGACGAATTTCGCGGACAAGGCATCGGCAGTCAATTACTTGAGACAATCAAAACAGAAGCACAAAATCGTGGATGTTCCCGCCTAATGCTGCTCAACATGCGCAAACGTGAAATCATATAAGCGCCAATTCTATTCAAAACAAGGCTGGGAAGAGCGACCCGATGCGGCAAACTTCATTCTCTCCTTGATTCGCCAAGACTAACAAGGAAATACGTCGTGTCAAAACATAACCGGTATTCAGCGCGGCCTTTGCAATTTATTGGACTTGTAATCGTAATACTGGCAACTTTCGCTTGCAGGTTTGCTTCACAGGCTATCGCGACGGCCATTTCAGGGAATGGAAATACTTCGCAGGAAATCACACCTACCTCCCCCGGGCTAGAGAATGGGAACCCGCCTACCTCCGCATCTGCCGCGCGGCCCACTGTTCCGGCAAATGCGACGGAGCTGCATCTCAAGTTAGTCGGTGATCCGCGTCCCCTTTCGGAAAAAATCTTTGGCGCGAACGCCGATCCATTCATTGAGCAACTAACAAACGATCCACGCAGGATCCAGGCAGTCGCACAGACCGCACCGGCCATCTTGCGATTCCCCGGCGGCTCGTTAGCCAATTATTACAATTGGCGCGATGGTCAGCTGCATTTAAATCCGCAACCGAACAGTTCAAGTTATTACAGATTTTGGGTCAACCTTGCCGTGATGATCGCACGGGCGCATCCGAGCGGCGTGCGCTACGAACCATATGTTTCATTCGCCCAGCAAGTCGGCAATGCAGATATTCTGATCGTGCCCAATCTGGAAACATCATCGATTTCCGAACAGACAGCCTGGTTCCAAACGTTAGCTTCCGAAGGCATGACGCCCAAGAATATCGAGCTTGGAAACGAATTCTGGGTTGCGATGGGGGGCGATCCAAATGTTATGAAGATTTGGCCTGACGAACCAACCTCCATCAACGTAATGCACCAATACGAGCAAGCCTTGGCGCCCATTGTCGGCACGGACGCCAAGTTTGCCGTACAAGCCAGCGGTGCTTCATATAATTACCAACCGAACGATCCGCATCCATTCATTCAACGAATGATCAAATGGGATGAGGCGCTTGCACCCGCTGATTGGTTCCAAGCGGTGACCGTTCATCTTTATCCAGACCCGAATCGGATCGCGGCTGAAGCGGGCAATCCATCACAGGATCAATTGTTCACGTTGCTGATGGGACGGTCGGATCAAGGCATTGACCGCGTGCTGGATAACATCGCCAAGCAGTTACCCGGAAAAGAAATTTGGGTGACGGAATGGAGTCCGCGCGGAGGCTCGCCTACTAATTTAAATCAACCGGAAAAGGATCTTGTCACGCCGGACATGCAGGCCCACCTGATTGCACGTACCATGCTGGCCATGCTGCGACACCCAGAGTTGACCAAAGCCTTATACTTCGAACTTTACTCCGGAAACAACAGCGTGTTCCAAACATATATTTTGGTTAACGGGCAATATCAACCAACATCATTTGCTGTGGTGCTTCAATGGTTTGATCAAGCCGCGAATAGCGGCAGTTCATTCCAGCGCGTGGTGGATGCGGACGGCACGCCAATCACCGGGTTGGGCCCATTCTCGGAAAGCTATCTGCCCATCGAAGGTGGATTGTTCAAGTCTGCAAGCAATACAACTTTGATTCTACAAAATTCCTCATCGCAGACTTATTGGTATGATGCAACCGAGGGTGGACAAAAGCCCGCGCCTTCGCAAGTGCAAATGATCATTCCCAATGATTTCTCGGTAACAGCACATCGGCCCGCGCAAATCACCACGCTCAATCCAAGTCAGTCCATTGTATTACCGCCGCTTAGCATCTTGCGAATCGTTTGGTAAACCAAGCAGGGTCAATTTATAGGAGTTGGTCGGTTACAGGTCAAGCGCCTTAATTTTAAGATTGCAAACACCACTCCATGGGTAAATTT
>CAWAMX010000017.1:0-263612 GCA_963783295.1 uncultured Chloroflexia bacterium
TTAGGATTGATGTGGCGCGTGTTGCGCAGGAGGACGAGTTGTGGAACCCCGAAGCCGCCACATAATCACAATTGAACTAAGCCGAGCGTCAGAAGTCTTGATCTATTTGGAATTTAAGTAAAACTTCATTCGGCAAACGAGAGTGGTTTCTGGTTTCGTCCACACATAATTCAATCCAAGAAATTGTAAAAGAAAGCGAACCATCATCGTTCAAGAAACAGTCGGAGTGAATTGGGATATTTTTCATCTTCAGACAAAATGCAAAGCAGAGCGCCGCATTCGCTTGCGCTCAGGTCAACAAGTTGTTGTCCAAATCCTTTGTGGCGGAGATAACCCACGAGCGGGAGGAAGGATCGTGGAAGTCGGTTGCATCGACCCGCCGCAGTTCGGACAACGATGATGGTTCTCTATTGCTGAACCATGAAGATCCAATTGAAAAGATGTGGATGCGTCATCGCTTTTTGCAGTCTGTGCTTTTGGACCAATCGGGTAGCTTTCTTGTAATTGTTGCCGGAGAGCCGAAAGCAGTTTCCGTAAGCCCGAGCTGAAGATCCCATAATACCGAACCTTCACAAATCCTTTGGGTAGAACATGTTGCAGGAAGCGATGAATGAAATCTTCTGCCTGCAATGTACAGAGGCGCTCATGACCAGTATCCGTATCGCGATAGCGAAATGTAACACGATCATTTTCCAATTTCAAGAGACGATTGTTACTGAGCGCTACTCGGAAAATATAGGGAGCCAAATATTTCAATGCACCCAACCCCGATCCCACCGCTTCGCAGTGCACCACCCATTCCTGCTTCCACACTTTCGCAGGCAAAAGTTTGTAGAAGGCAGTATCGCGTAAAGCCGCTTTCATCTTGCCGCGAAAGATTCTCGAAAGTGCTCGCACCGGCACAAGAAAATCCTGTCGACCTGCGAGCCAAGTCTGGCTGTCTTTTGCCAAGCCACCTGCTGGAACCAAATAGTGGATGTGAGGATGATAGGCCAGGTTTCGTCCCCACGTTTGTAATACGCCCACCATCCCGATCTGTCCGCCGATAAAGCGCGGATCTTGCGCGAGCTGCTGTGTTGCGACAGCGGATGTTTTGAAAAGCAGATCATAGATTTCACTTTGATGGCTGCGAGCGACTTCATTGAATCCCACAGGTACGGTGAATGTCAACATGAAATACGGCACAGGCAATAACAGAGCCTGTTGGTTCTCGAGCCAACGCTGTGCATTTTCATTCTGGCATTTGGGACAATGGCGATTGCGGCAGGAGTGATAGGCATACTGCTCATGTCCACAATCCGGGCAGCGATACACCTGTCCCCCCAATGCTTCCGTCCGGCATTGTTCAATGGCACGCATCGCCTTCAGATGTGTTGAGGGCATGCGCGAAGAATATTTTTGGCGATACGATTCTCCGTAGCGACGGAAAATCTCAGCCAGTTCGAGCGTCATAAGTCTTGCAAGATCTGGTTGAGAGCTTGAAGAGCTTCTACGCTCGTCTTGGGTGTGAGATGAGCATAGAGGGAAGTGGTGGAAGGCGATGCGTGTCCTAAATAAGCTTGAATCACGCGTAAGTTCACACCGGCTTCCAAAAGATGGGTCGCGTACGAATGACGAAGTGTATGGACGGTCGCGGCCTTGGATACACCGCTCTCTAATAAGGCTGCTTGAAATGCTCGTTGAACTGTTTCGGCGCCCATCGGCTGGGATGCTTGATCGATGCGATAAGGATTTTCGTGGCGTGAGGGGAAAAGCCAAGTGGGGTTCCGATGCGTCTTCCAATACTGGCGCAACATTTCAAGGACTTTCGGTGGCAAGGGGATATAGCGATCTTTTCCACCTTTTCCGTTTCGAATATGGATCGTGCCGTGGGATGAATCGATATCCTGGACTTGTAGATGGACACCTTCCTGAACCCGCAAACCGCAGGCATAGATCGTGATCAAGCAAACTCGAACGCCTTGCACATGAACACATTCCAATATGCGATGCACTTCATCAAGGGTAAGTATCTCTGGAAGCTTGTGAGACGATGGCGCACGCAGCAATTCCAATAGGCGCCACTCTTTGCGCAGTGTGTGTTCATAGAAGAACCGGATCGCGCATAATGCAATCGTGAAGGTGCTGGGTGCATAATGCTTGACGTTCGTGAGATACAAAAAATATTGACGAAGTTCTTCCTCAGTGATCTGGTCCGGGGATTTTCGATAATGCTCCGCGAGTAGCTTCACCGCACGAAGATACGTTTCTTGAGTCTTGATCGACATTCCGTGCAATTTCAAATCTTCCTGCATCTTTTCTCGAAGTTGAGTCATGGCTGATATTCTCCTTTTTAGAATGGAATTCAACACGGAGAATATAGCCTGATTACCCCCTTCCCTTTTATTCAATTGCAAGTCGTTATCGTGAGAAGTCGCTGCGCGCAGCGCTTAGTTCAATAATATTCTATAGTTGCATTTCTTGAGAAAAGACCCGATTATGTTCAAATAGGCAAATTTGCAATTGCATTATTTATTCTTCGAAAAGAAATACATGCAAACTTATTTAGTTTCGAAAATCAGGATGCTGGCTGCTATCGTCATTTATTTTCAAAATTAGGTACAAATTGGGAATCGCGAACGGAAAATCGCTTTTCTTTCATTACATTCAATTATGATCGCTCACTTGAGCATTTCTTTTTCACCGCTCTACAAAACACTTACAACAAAAGCGACAAGGAGTGCGCTTTTGTTTTGGTAAAAAATCAATAATTCATGTGCACGGGTCATTGGGTCGGCTTCCATGGCAAGCTGAGGCAGGAATTTCCTAGGAGCGAATATAAAATCTGACTCGGCAAAATCGAGCATTGCGAATGCCGCCGCCAACAGCGCATCAAATCAAATTAAAGTAATCGCGGACGATCAATCAACATCCGAGGAGTTTCAAACTGCTTTTGGTTTATTATCAAAAGCAGAACATATCTATTTTTTGGGTTTTAGCTATCACGAGAAGAATATGCAGAGATTAGAAATTCGGAACTTACCTCAATTAATAACATCCCAGGTAAAGAAAATCTTATGAAATACTCTCCGTTATCAGGGGATGCCTTTAAATTGGAAGATGCGGAAATAGATTCCGTTAGGGAAAAGTGGTATGTTAAAATTCAAGATAATTCAAGCGATTCGATTCGTTTCTTAAGGAAATATATAGAACTCGATTGATTTGTGTCATAGGAACATAATAAACGAATTTACCATCGCAAGCCACTTTAAAGGCAAGGCTCCCGTGATCCGCGAAATCTATAACCGGTTGATAAAGACGATCAAGGGATTCAGATGAATTTCAAGATCCTTATATAAATCTGGCGAATAATTAATCAATACAATTGTAACCAATTCAAGGCATCGGGGTTTATTACTTTATGCTAAAATACCGTCCATTAAATCAAGACCGGAGCAAACATGGCAGACAAAGGTTATCGTCTATACGGATATCGCTGGGTGGTGCTGGCGGTTACCATGTTCGTCAACCTCACCCTTCAAATTCTATGGATATCCTACGCGCCCATCGTCACACAAGCTGCGAAATTTTATGGTGTTTCTGACACTCAAATTGCCGCACTGGCAGTAACTTCATGGTTGATTGCCTATTTGGTTTTATCCATTCCCGCCTCATGGGCTATTGACACATACGGCATCTACATTACTGTTGGTTTAGGCGCGATCCTGATGGCTGTCTTTGGTGTCCTACGCGGTTTTGCAGTGAATTACACACAGGTCTTTTGGCTGACAGCAGGGATTGCCATTGCTCAGCCGTTCCTGCTCAACTCATGGACAAAATTCGCGGCGCACTGGTACGGAGTTGAAGATCGCGCCACCATGGTTGGAGTAGTCACACTTTCCAACCTCCTTGGCATCGCCATTGGCGAAGCCGTGCCTCCGATTCTCTTACAGGGCGGCATGCGCATCCAGACCCAGCAATTGATCTTTGGAGGAATAACCGCATTTTCATCCCTGCTCTTCTTATTGTTGGCGCGCGACAAGCCGCCCACACCACCCTGTCCTCCCGGCCAAGACTCCCGTTCAGTAATGTTTGACGGGTTGAAACACGCAATCACGGTCAAGGATTTTTGGCTCTTGATATTTATTGTATTCGTTGGGCTTGCCATCTTTAACGGGGTTTCATCCCTGGTCGAAGACATTATCCTTCCACGAGGGTTCACGTCAACGGATGCCGGCACGCTTGGCGCTTTGATTGTCGTTGGCAGCATTCTTGGCGCGGTAGTTCTATCCTACTTTTCTGATAGACAGCGGAAGCGTCAGCGGTTTTTATTTCTCGGAATCCTGCTTGCCATTCCCGGTATGCTTGGCCTTGCCTATGCAACGAATTATTGGTTGTTGATGATCTCAGGGTTTTGGCTGGGCTTTTTCTTGGTTGGACTCGCCCCGGTTGGTTTTCAATACGGAGCCGAGATTGTCCACCCCACCCCTGAAGGAACTTCCAATGGACTGATTCAACTATTCGGTCAGACGTCTATTGGCTTCTTCTATCTTATGGTGGCGATGAAAAGTTCCAACGGTTCATTTACGCCATCGCTTTTGCTGGCTGTTGGATTGTTATTGATCAGCCTGCTGGTGATCACACAGATGAAAGACCCGGTGTTTGTAGAAAGTTTAATAACGAACAAAAACTCGGAAGCTTGGATGCTTCCGAGTTTTTTCTAGAAAGCAAATCTTTTCATAGGCAATACAGGCGGTCAATTCAGAGCATTAGAGTTTCTATAATATATGCTAAAATAGCGTCGATTAAACTGGAGCAAACATTGACTGACAAAAGTTATCATCTATACGGATACCGCTGGGTAGTGCTAGCGGTTTTCATGCTCATCAACGTTACTATTGAAATCTTGTGGATTTGTTACGCGCCGATCACCACACCTGCCGCGAGCTTCTACCATGTATCCGATTCGCAGATTGGGTTCTTATCAGAAATCTGGTTCATCGCCTTCATTCCGCTCTCGTTTCCCGTTTCCTGGGCGATTGACACATTCGGTTTTTATCGCGCCGTCGGCTTGGGTGCAATCCTGATGGCGGTCTTCGGAATCCTACGCGGTTTTGCCGGAAGCTATTCGCTGGTCTTATGGTGCACGGTCGGTCTCGGACTTGCCCAGCCTTTCCTACTCAACGCATGGACCAAAGTCCCGGCTCAATGGTTTGGATTGGAAGAACGCGCCACTGCAGTCGGATTGATCACGCTTGCTAATCTGGTTGGCACCGCAATCGGCGAAGCACTCCCGCCGATTCTTCTTCAAGGCGGCACATCCATTCAGACCCAGCAATTGATCTTCGGCAGTATCACTGCGTTTTCATCCCTGCTCTTTTTGATCCTGGCCCGCGAGAAACCTGCCACGCCTCCCTGCCCGCCCGGACATGAGGCTCGTGCATTGATGCTCGATGGTTTGAAAAATGCGCTCGCCGTGAAGGATTTCTGGCTGCTCTTATTCGTGGCATTCGCCGGGCTGGGAATATTCAACGGGATCGAAACCTGGGTGGAAGATATCATCCGCCCACGCGGTTTTACTCCAACTGATGCTGGCACGTTTGGTGCGTTGATGGTGATCGGCGGTATTATTGGCGCGGTGGTTCTGCCGCCTTTGTCGGATAAACAGCAAAAGCGAATCCGTTACCTGCTGATCGGTTTTCTGCTTGCCATCCCCGGCTTGATCGGCATCACATACGCCACAAACTTTTGGCTTTTGATGTTCTCCGGTTTTTGGTCTGGTTTCTTTCTCATCGGTACAGGCCCGATTCTTTTTCAATATGCAGCCGAGATTACCATCCCCACGCCCGAAGGAACTTCAAACGGGATGATTCAACTCATTGGCCAAGTCTCCGTGATATACGTTTACATCATGGTGGCCATGAAAAGCTCAAATGGCGCGTTTACTTCATCACTGTGGCTGGGAGTCGGGATGGTCATTCTCAGTCTTATTCTCATCATGCAAATGAAGGACCCTGTATTCGCGAAAAATTAATCCTGAAGCATAAATCTCGGAGGCCGCAAAGCTTCCGAGATTTTTTGATTCAGCATGGAACAAATCGTCATCATGAATCGTCTATTGCTTTGGTTAATACGATATACTTTTCAATAAGGAGATTTGTCGTGAAATCATATATCAATCTTTGGAAACCATTCTTGGCTTTACTTGCGACCTTGGTTGCCATTGTTGCATGTACCGGATCGAATTCCGCAATACCAACGACTTCGCCTAACGACGTTGCAACTGTCGTAGCCGCGACCATGGCAGCAATTCAAGCACAAGCTACACCGACTGTGATGCCACCAACCGCGTCACCGTCTCTGACTGCCTCGCCAACCATTTCGTTACTTGCTCCGACGCCGGTCCTGCCCGCCGCGACCCGCATCAACTTCCTCGCTGACGCAACTTCCGGCGTTGTAACTGGAACCATTCAGGCCAGCCAGAGTCTATATTATGTTCTCAACGCCGCACAGGGACAACCGATGATCACCGAGGTTGATTCCTTTAATCACGATGTCACAATGACGATCAAAACAGCGGGCGGCACATCCCTGCTCAATGCCGGGCAAACTTTGAATACAACCCTGCCGGTTACTGAGGATTATTACTTTACAATTCAAGGCGCTACATCCACCGAAAACTTTACACTGACCATCGAGACCCCCGCGCAAATCAGTTTTGCGCCTGGTAAAAACAAAGCCACATTGAGTGGCAAAACCACCGGAGGGCTTGTTATTTCCTATGCCCTCTTTGCCCAAAAGGATCAATACATGGATGTGTACCTGAACGGCGTTGGCAAAAATGCAGCATTAACAGTTTATGGCTTCGGCGATGGACAACCTTATATTCGCTCCGTCAGCGGTGCGACAACCTTCAGCATGAAATTGCCTACAACCCAGGACTATATTATTGATATTGTCCCTGCCGCCGGTATGGAAGTGGACTATACGCTCGTAGTGTACGTAAAATAACAGCTCCTTCATGAATCATCTCAAAGATTCCACCTCACCCTACCTGCTCCAACACGCAAATAACCCCGTTGACTGGCATCCCTGGGGCAAAGAGGCTTTGGCAAAAGCACGCGCTGAAAACAAACCGATTTTCCTTAGCATAGGATACGCGGCTTGTCACTGGTGTCATGTGATGGCGCACGAATCATTTGAGAACCCGACCATCGCTGCCATCATGAACGAACACTTTATCAATATCAAAGTGGATCGCGAAGAACGTCCCGACCTCGATAGCATTTATATGCAAGCCACACAGGCAATGACCGGCTCCGGCGGCTGGCCGATGTCGGTATTTCTCACGCCTGATCTGCATCCATTTTATGCAGGAACGTATTTTCCGTCCGCACCCCGTTACAACATGCCATCCTTCCATGATGTATTGGTCGGTATTATCAATGCATGGCAAAATGAACATGAAGAAGTCGATCGCGTCGGCAATCAACTCGTTCAACACTTGCAGCAAGCTTTATTGGAGCAATCTCCAGTGGCTGGCATTTCGCAGGAAAACTTGGATCAAATCACGGCGGCCATCCTGAATAATTATGATTGGGGTTATGGCGGCTGGGGCACGGCGCCGAAATTTCCTCAGCCGATGACAATTGAATACTTGTTTCGCCGATACTTTTCAAAATCAACACACAAAGAAACAATATTGAAGACAGCACTTCATTCGCTCCGAGCCATGGCACGCGGCGGCATGTACGATGCAGTTGGTGGTGGCTTTGCTCGCTACTCCACCGACAATTTCTGGCGCATCCCGCACTTCGAGAAGATGCTTTACGATAATGCCCAGCTTGCACTGGTTTATCTTCATGCCTGGCAAATCACGCGCGATCCCTTTTTCAAGCGCATCGTTGTCGAAACGCTTGACTTCGTGGCGCGTGAGATGAACTCATCCTGATGGCGGATTCTATTCATCACTGGATGCGGACTCGGAAGGCGAAGAAGGCAAGTTCTATGCCTGGACAAAACCGGAAATTCAAGAAGCGATTGCAAACGATTCGGATTTCGAATTTTTCAGCGCGGCTTATGGAATTACAGAAAAAGGCAATTGGGAAGGCAAAACTGTTTTACAACGCACACTGGACGATGGATCCCTGGTTGCCCGCTTCAAAATGGACGAAGAAGCAGTTGTTACTAAACTGGCGGATTGCCATTCCAAGCTTCTCGCCGCACGCGCTCAACGCATCCGCCCCAACACCGACGATAAAATCTTGACCGCGTGGAACGGTCTGATGCTTCGCACCTTTGCAGAAGCTGCACATGTTCTTGACGATAAGAAGAAATGCTCTGAATATGTTATCGTTGGCTACCCGCAGCGCGAATTTCATATTATCCAATTCATACATAAGCGGAAAATTACATCGTTCATGGCGCGATGGAAAAATGACCGATGAAGTTTTTCTCGAAGATTATGCATCGCTGATCATTGGCTTGCTTGAGCTGTATCAAACCGACTTTGATAATCGCTGGTTCATCGCGGCAGTGAAATTAGCGGATGATATGCTTATGAGCTTTGAAGATTCAAGCGGAGGGTTTTTTGATGCGCCCAATAGCGCAGAAACTTTATTGGTAAGACCAAAGGACCTGCAAGACAATGCAACACCCTCCGGCAATGCGCTAGCTTGTGAAGCCTTGTTAAAATTATCGGCATTTGCGGACAAAAGCCAATATCGCGATGCGGCAGAGAAAGGGCTTCGATTGGTAACCGATTTGGCGCTGCGCTATCCGATGGGATTTGCGTGCTGGCTCTCAGCCGCGGACTTTGCTTTAGATAACGGCAAGCAAATTGCAGTCGTATTTGATGCAATGAACAAAGACGCGCAAGAAATAATTCAATTCATCCAAATGGAATATAGACCCAATACCATCATCGCCGCCTCCACTTATCCTCCGCTGAAAAGTGCACCTACATTATTAATGGATCGTCCGCTGAAAGAAAACAAACCGACGATTTATATTTGTGAACATTTTATTTGCAAGCAGCCAGTGAATTCCATTCAAGAGCTGGACAGATTACTCTGAAACAACACCAAAACTTTTAGAATTTCAAGACTTCTCATTTTGGGCTAAGCATTCAGATGTAATATAACGCTGTCAAATTTCAATCAGCCCGAATATGGAGAGAAATGAATAGAAAGCATCAGATCGTTTCGGCGATGATGATCTTATTTATCGCTGCAGGATGCGCAGCACCCAAGCCCCAGTCGAATAACGCTTCAAGCGATTTGCAAGGCATTCACAAAATCCAGCATATCGTCATCATTATGCAAGAGAATCGTTCATTCAATTCTTACTTCGGCACTTATCCAGGCGCAGATGGAATTCCGATGAAGAACGGCGTTCCAACGGTCTGCTCGCCGGACCCAAATACCAAACAATGCGTCAAACCGTATCATGAGCCAAGTGTCACCAATACCGGAGGCGGCCATGGCGTGGGAGCATACCTTACGGATCTAGATGGCGGCAAAATGGATGGGTTTGTCGAAGTTCAACGAGCCGCAGTTCAAACCTACTGTCAGCACAACGATGATCCTAACTGTGTCCAGGGAATGATGGGAAGCCAGCCTGATGTGATGGGTTACCATGATGCACGCGAGATTCCAAACTACTGGACATATGCGCAGAACTTCGTGCTTCAAGATCACATGTTTGAACCGACCTCATCCTGGAGTCTCCCGGCACATCTCTTCATGGTTTCAGAATGGTCCGCAAAATGCACCAGCCACAATCCGATGAGTTGCACGAGTGAAATTGATAAACCAGACAGCGTCATCCTGGGCGTGACTCCTTACAAAGCGCCCATATATGCCTGGACGGATTTGACCTATCTACTTTATAAAAACAATGTTTCGTGGGCTTACTATGTGGCTCCGGGGACCCAGCCCGACTGCGATGACGATGACGCTGTAGCTTGCAGTCCCAAGCCCCAGAAAGCAACAACCCCGGAGATTTGGAATCCGCTTCCATATTTTGATACAGTTCACCAGGATCAGCAGTTGGGCAACATTCAACAACTGGACAAGTTCTACACGGCCGCGCAAAACGGCACCCTTGCCAGTGTATCCTGGGTCATTCCAAATGATAAAACCAGCGAGCACCCGCCATCATCCATCACAGTTGGACAGACATACGTGACCGGCTTGATCAACGCCATCATGCAGGGACCGGATTGGTCGAGCACTGCGATATTTTTGGCATGGGATGATTGGGGTGGCTTTTACGATCATGTGGTTCCGCCTACCGTGGATCAAAATGGTTACGGTTTCCGCGTCCCATCACTTGTAATCAGTCCTTACGCGAAGAAAGGTTACATTGACCACCAAACTCTCAGCTTTGATGCGTATGTGAAGTTTATCGAGGATGACTTCCTCACGAGCCAGCGCATTAACCCCCAAACAGATAACCGTCCTGATCCTCGTCCAGATGTCCGCGAAAACGCACCCATTCTTGGCGACCTCACCCAGGATTTCGATTTCAATCAGGCGCCGCGTCCGCCGCTGGTATTGAATCCAACTCCCGGTCCGGGCATGATCCAAAATATCAAATCGTTTTTTAAGCACATTTTGCAGATCATTCACATTCTTCCAAAGTAGGATAGCTTCCTACATGGCAAGTTGTCAACAAAAAATCGAGATTCTTTGGTTTCGATTTTTTGTTGAGATTACATTAATTTGATTCCTTAGACTTAGGAATCTCGACCCCAGATCAATCCCTCAACAATACGAATCAGGCGATTGAATATGGAGCGAACCCGCGCCCAGACTCGATAACGCTCAGGATGAACTTTATGTTCGACAGGTAGAGGTCCGGTCCATTCAGCGACCAGCGCGCCCCACGTCAGCCCCGCGCCAAAACCGACCAGGACAATCTTATCACCCGGCTTGACCAATCCTTTTTCAATCGCTTCCACTGTGGCAATCGGAATAGACGCGGTGGAGGTGTTGCCATACCGATCCACATTGATAATGAACTTATCCAAAGGCATCTTCAAATACTTCGCAGCCGTCTCAATGATTCTATAATTAGCCTGATGAGGAATGATCCATTGAACATCATTGGTCGTCAATCCAGCCAATTCCAACGCTTCTATGGCGGCACGGCCCATGACACGCGTCGCAAATCGGAAGACTTTATTGCCGTCCATCTGGATGTAATGCCTTCTTTCGCGTACAGTTTCTTCGGTTGCCGGATGATGGCTTCCACCAGCAGGCAGGGAAAGCGAATCGCCGCCTGAACCATCCGAGTGCATCACTGCCGACAAAACTCCGCCGGGCTGATCGCTGGCTTGCAAAACAAACGCCCCCGCCCCATCACCGAATAGAATGCATGTGTTGCGATCCTTCCAATCCACAAAACGCGAAAGTGTTTCCGAGCCAATGACCAACGCGGTTTTGATCGACCCAGAACGAATGGATTGGGCGGCCATGTTCACCGCATAGATAAATCCGCTGCATGCCGCCAGGAGATCGAATGCGCCCGCCTTGGACGCACCCAGCTGATCCTGAATCAAACAGGCTGTCGCTGGAAAGATATATTCAGGCGAAGACGTTGAGCAGATGATCAAATCAATATCCATAGGTCGTATATTTGCAACTTCAAGCGCTTTAAGGGAAGCCTCAACGCCTAGCGTGGACGGGAATTGATTTTCGCGCGCAATATGCCGTTCCCGAATCCCAGTGTGATCGCGAATCCATGCATCGTTGGTCTCGATCATTTTGGATAGATCATCGTTAGTTAAGACGGTTTCAGGAACGGACATTCCCCACCCCGTGATATGTGCATATGGCATAAGATTCCTTTTCAAACGACCGGCATAAATGGATTAAGCTTTATCGCAATGTTCAAATTAAGACTCAATGCGGCTCATGATCAGCGTTGCATTATGACCGCCGAAGCCAAACGAATTTGACATCACATGTTTCGGCTTGGCCGGACGGGCAGTATTCGGAACATAATCCAAATCACAATCCGGGTCAGGCGTTTCGTAATTGATGGTGGGAGGCAAAATATTTTCCTGTAATACCTTGGCGCAAATCACCGCCTCCAGTGAACCGGATGCGCCGAGCAAATGCCCGGTCATCGATTTGGTGGATGAGATGGGAATTTTATAGGCATGTTCGCCAAAGACGGTTTTGATCGCGGCGGTTTCACTCTTATCGTTCAGGACAGTTGAAGTGCCGTGCGCGTTGATGTAATCAATATCCGTGCTCTCGAGGTATGCCTCTTCAAGCGCCCGCTTCATGGAAAGAGCCGCGCCTGCCCCATGTACATCCGGCGCAGAGATGTGATAGGCATCGTCAGAAGTTCCATAGCCCTTTAATTCGCATAACACCTTTGCACCGCGCTTCTGCGCATGTTCAAGCAACTCAAGCACGACCATGCCTGCGCCTTCACCCATCAGGAATCCATCTCGATTCTTATCGAAGGGTCGCGAAGCTGTTTCCGGCGAGTCGTTACGTGTGGAGAGAGCAGTCATTACGTTCAACCCTGCAATGGTCAGCTCGACGATGGCTGCCTCCGAACTGCCTGCGAACATGACATCCGCCGTGCCGCGCCGAATCATTTCTGACGCCTCACCAACGACATTCGTCCCGGTTGCACAAGCCGATGTAATCGCCATGTTCGGGCCGCGCGCTCCGGTACGAATGGCCAGCAGACCGGCTGCGCTATCTGCGATCATCATCGGGACCAGAAATGGACTAACGCGTTCCGGGCCGCGCTGGCGCAATACATCCATGTTTTCCATGAAGGTAGCGATCCCGCCAATGCCGGTGCCAATCAAAATTCCAACCCGGTCACGATTCGATTCATCAATCGTCAAATCGGATTGAGCCAACGCTTCCTGCGCAGCGGCAATTGCCAGTTGTGCATAGCGATCAAACTTATGCGCATCGCGCGCTCCCAGCAAAGCCACAGGGTCAAAGCCCTTTACTTCAGCCGCAAATCTCGTTTTATTTTTGGTCGCATCAAACCGCGTGATGGGACCCGCGCCGGATTTTCCAGCTAATAATGAAGACCAGGTATCTGGGACATTATTTCCCAATGGGCTCACGCATCCCAGCCCGGTCACAACAACTCGTTTCGTCATAACACTCTCCTAAAAAAATAGGACAAGCAAATCTTGTCCTATTGACTTATATAGTAATAACACTCGAATGGATAAAGCGATGCGGCCTCAAAAAGTCTTTAATATATTCCAAGCTTGCTGAATGTGCATACGGTCGTGATCTGCCATAAAACCAATGACTTCCTGAAAATGTGTCGGGCCAAAAATTGCATGACGCGCTTTTTGTTTCCAGACCACGTCGTCCAGCCCTTTCAGCTTAGCCAGCGTCTCCATCCGTGCAAAGATGAAATCTTGCAACGCCTTCCGACCATCTTCCTTCAAATAGTTCCGTTTCTTTGCCCACACTGTGCTATCGGGGCGCGGAATAAACGGCTCATTCTCCTCAAGTAGAGTGTTTATCTGCATCTGATGAATCTCGCGTTCAGTATCGCGCAAATGACATATGACTTCCACCAAAGCCCACTCATCAGCGATGGGCTTGCGCGGCCAGGCCTTATCAGGGATGAAAGCAACAAGACTCTGCAAGACAGCTGGAGTAGATGCCATCACTGAAAGAATCGCCGCCGAATTTTGAATGGACAGCTCAAGGGATGTAAAATCGGCGGACTCCAACCACGAGCGTAGATCGGATAATTTGCCACTGCCAGCCGCTTCAAGTCCCGACCCTGAGGCGAATTCATCGTTCACGTGATATGTTTTCAACCCCAAATTTTGCGCGGGTTTAAGATCACGTTCGACGTCATTGCCCACCATCAAAACCGGCTCATTGGGCCAACCGAGTTCGACCCAGCACTTCTGCAAAATAAGCAGAATGCGATTTGGTGAAATGGAATGTTTCAAAAGATGAAACTAGTTCGAAACGTTCAGGGTCGAGGCCGGCCCAACGGATGCGATGATAGACGGCTTTGCGCGGAAATATCGGATCGGTGGCAATCGCAACGCGAAAGCCCTTGAAAAATGCCCAATCCACTAACTCAACCGCGCCTTCGCGTTTTCTGGTGACGTGCCCAATGGATGGAAATACTTCATCATAAAATTGTTCGATTACATGATTGACTTGCTCTTTAGGAACGCCCAATTGGGGATAGAAATAAGTTTCAAAGACCTCTTGCAACGTATGTGTTGGGTCTTCGCTGGCAAGCATCAGTTCGGTGCCCTTCATCAACGCGGGCAGCATCTTTTCGGATTGCACATATTCTGCAAGGCTTTGAGAGAGCGCCTGAAAATAAGCGGGGATGAAAGCACCCATGTTGGTTTCCAGCAAGGTGTCGTCAAGGTCAAGGAGAAGCGTGAGTGTCATGTTGGGTTTTTCTTCGAGACGTATGAAAAGTGTTTTGGAATCTTTATTTTGATTTTATTTCAAATACAGGCGGAAGCGGATGACATTCCCCGCAACCAATATGCGGCTCATTTACGCTTCTATGAGTCTTTTCGCAATAGGCAGTGACTTGAACGCGCCGCTGAAATCCAGCAGTCAGTGGACGACTCGCAGTGCCGCGCAACTGCAAAAACTCACAGGCATTGGCTTGCAAAATTCCCGGCACGGGGCAAGTGCGGCAAAGATCCGCAGACCAGGTTTGATTCGAGACCTTAAGAAGATTACACTCTTCGAGGTCGCGGCCTCGATAGTAATCTCCATAAAAATATTTGCAGTCTTTGCCAGCAGGAGTTTTCATAAGAAAAAAGACAGATAACCGTGGACGTGAGCGTCTTTTAATTATCCGTTTTCTGTAATCAGATGTGATGATGAATATCAGACCCGCGTTACGTATTCGCCAGTGCGCGTGTCCACACGGATCACGTCACCCGTCTTGACAAATTGCGGGCATTGGACTTCGAGTCCCGTCTCGGTCTTGACCTTTTTCGTAACACCGGTGGCTGTATCGCCACGCACGGCAACTTCCGCCTCGAGGACTTTTAGATCCACCGAGGTCGGTAACTCGATATCCAAAGGTTCGTTCTTATAGAAAGTCAATTTAACTTCCATGGCCTCTTTAAGATACAAAGCATCGTCGCCGAGAACATCTTTACGAATGGCAGACTGTTCAAAAGTTTCGCTATCCATGAAATAATATAACTCGCCGTCTCCATATAAATATGAAACAGTATGAAAATCAAGACGCACGTCCTGCACGCGGTCCCCAGACTGAAAAGTTTTTTCAATGTTGGAACCAGTCAACATATTTCGCGCTTTGACACGAATGGATGCGTTGCCGCGTCCGGATTTGTTATGGCTGTATTCTAGGACTTTGAAAAGTGCATCATCCAATTCAAAAGTTACCCCTTTGCGAAGATCGTTTACATCAATCATACATCTTTCCTTGTCATCGTTTATTTTATCCCTTCACCGGTGATTGAAATGATTCGATGAAGCGAAAGGTTTCAAGCGGCGGGATTATACTACAACTTTCTAATGCCCTTTTTCTGAGTCCGGGTCTTCTCGCAACAACTTCACCGCGTGGTCCAATGCTGGAATGACAACTTGAAAATTTTCAGCTGCCGCTTTTGGACTACCCGGCAAATTGATAATCAGTACTTTGCCGCGGATACCGGTCACTGCACGCGAGAGCATGGCATGCGGCGATTTGGCGGCGCTCGCCGCCCGCATCGCTTCCGCCAGTCCTGGTGCGTCGCGCTCAATGACCGCGCGTGTCGCCTCCGGTGTAACATCGCGCGGAGAAAAGCCTGTTCCGCCTGTTGTCAAAATAACATCTACATCGCCACGGTCGGACCAACTTTCCAGCAGCTCACGCAACATAGTTAGGTCATCGGGGAGAATGTTTTGACGGATCACTTCCCAGCCCTGACGTTTGAGCACTTCAACTAACGCCGGGCCGGATGCATCGGGGCGTTCGCCCCGCGCGGAGCGGTCAGAAACTGTAAGAACGGCAAAGCGAAAACTCATTTGAATTCTTTTCCGTAAATCAAATGTCCGTCCATTATTTCCCAGCCGAGGTGTTCATAAAATACCGTCGCTTCCACGTTATCCCCCAGGACCAGCAAATAACTCTTTAGACAACCTTTTGCGCGCAACCGAGCTTCGACTTCATTCATTAAACGAGCGCCAATTCCGTGTCCGCGAGATGAAGCGGCAACCGCCAAATGATAGATCATGCCGCGGCGCCCATCGAACCCGCCGATCACTGTACCCACAATTTTGTGATCAAACTCGGCAATCAAAAACAGATCCGGATCGCGTTGAATCTTTTTTTGAATTTCAGCAGGCGCATCCGAAGCCCCAACACGAATCCCCTTTTCCATGTCTTCCCAAAATCGCATCACCGCATCATAGTCGTCCGGAAAAAGAAATTCGCGGAGAGCAACAGGCGAGGATGCCGCCATAATCTATTTTCCTCTCAACATATTGATCAGATCATCAGGCATGAATGGCTTGAGAATAAAGCCGTCCGCGCCTCGCCTCATACAATCATCTTTGACATCGAGCCCCGATGTCATGATGATGCGCGCCTTACATCCGCCTGCCGACGCCCGAATCGAATCCAAAATCTCCAAGCCGTTTTGATGTGCAAGATGAACATCCATCAACAAAACATCGGGACAATGATCGCTAAAAGCTTTAGCAACATTTTCATCCGCATCGAGTGCGAGGACATTGAAGCCTTCCATCTTTAATAACGTTTTCAACAGGTTGACCATCGTAAGGTCATCTTCTGCTAACAAGACTCTTAGCTTTGCCATTCGCCTTTCCCTTTTTGGGTAGTTTCTTCATTTCTTTCTTGTGAACCGAATTCGGCGCCGATTCCAAGGCGGCATTCAAAACATCATCAACTGTTTCAACAAATATGAATTCCATCGCCTTCTTGATTTCATCAGGCACATCGTCAAGATCAAATTTATTACGCTTCGGCATGATCACCGTCTGCAAACCATTTCGATGTGCGGCTAGGACTTTTTCTTTGACGCCGCCAATCGGCAGAACTTGGCCTCGAAGTGTGATCTCACCTGTCATTCCCAGATGCGGTTTGACCTTGCGTCCTGAAATTAGGGACACCAATGCGGTTGCCATCGTCACGCCTGCCGAGGGTCCATCTTTTGGCGTTGCGCCCGCGGGGATATGCATATGAATATCGTTCTTTTCAAAGAACTCATTCGACAAATTCATCGCTTCAGCTCGCGATCGGACATACGATAACGCCGCTCGGGCCAATTCCTGCATCACATTCCCAACCGAACCAGTAACCTGAAATCCATGTCCGCCGGGCATACGCGTCGCTTCGATAAATAATATGTCACCACCGAATGGTGTATACGCCAATCCCGGCACAATGCCAGGCACCGACGTACGTTCATTTAATTCTTCCGAGCCAAAATAAATTGGATGGTCAAGAAACTCTTCGATCTGATCGGGGGTGATATTGAACTTATCGCCATTGCCTTCCGCAATGCGAGTTCCGACTTTGCGCGTGACTGCACCGATTTTTCGCTCCAAATTGCGAACGCCTAACTCACGGGTGTAGTCGCGAATGATCTTTTGCAAAGCTTCATCGCTGAAACTAATTTCTTCGGGGCGCAAACCATTCTCGCGAATCTGACGCGGGATTAAATATCCTTTGGCAATAGCAACCTTCTCATTATCGGTATAACCTGAAAGCCAAATAATCTCCATGCGGTCGAGCAATGGACCGGGAATGGTTTCGGCTGTATTCGCAGTGGTAATGAAAAAGACTTGCGATAAATCGAAAGAAACTTCCAGATAATTATCTCGAAATTCCGAGTTCTGTTCCGGGTCCAAGACTTCCAGGAGCGCCGACGCAGGATCCCCATGAAAATCAAAGGTGAGTTTATCTACCTCATCCAGCATAAAGACAGGATTCCTGGTTTCCGCGCGCCGAAGCGATTGCAAAATGCGCCCCGGTAACGCGCCGATATAAGTACGGCGATGCCCGCGGATTTCGGCTTCATCACGCGTTCCGCCAAGTGAGGCGCGGATAAACTTTCTTTCCATGGCTCGCGCAATGGATTGTCCTAAAGAGGTTTTACCAACTCCCGGCGGGCCAATAAAGCACAAGATTACACCTTCACGCTCGCGTCGAATTTGATCTTTGGATGGCTCCTGAACTTCATTTTTGCGATCCAGTCGCAACTTTCGAACTGCAAGAAATTCAAGGATGCGATCCTTTACATCTTCCAAACCATAATGATCAGCATTCAATATTTCGCGGGCGTGAGTGATATCGAGATTATCCTCGGTAGATTTCGACCACGGTAATGTCACCAGCCAATCAAGATAGGTGCGAATCACTCCGTATTCAGCGGCGGCAGTTGGTAAGCGCGAGAGACGATCCAATTCAAGGCGCGCTTGTTTATTCGCCTCTTCCGGCATCTTGGCTTCATCAATTTTTTTGCGGAATTCATCCAGCTCGGCAGCTTGTTCATCTTTCTCCCCAAGCTCTTTTTGAATGGCCTTCATCTGCTCGCGCAGATAATATTCGCGTTGAACTTTTTCGATCTCACCGCGCGCTTCGTTTTGGATCTTTTGTCCGAGAGTCAAAACCTCAGCCTCGCGCACCAACAAGCCGATCAGCTTGCGAAGTTTTTCGCTCACCGAATTGATATCGAGGATTTCCTGCGCGTCCTTCAAATCAATTCGTTGGAAGTTGGCGATCGTGTAAACGATTTGCAAAGGGTCTTCCAGTGTGGTAATAGAATTGACCAGTTCCTCAGGGAACGAAGGGATCATTTGTGTGATTTGCTGAAATTGATCGCGTGCATTACGCGCCAGCGCGTCAAGCTCCAAACCTTGCTCCACCACTTCAGGCGCTAGATGAATGTGAGCTTTAAGATATGGCTCTTCGTTGACAAACTCCCCGAGCCGAAAACGATCCATCCCCTGCACCAGCAAGCGGACTGTGCCATCCGGCGCGCGCAAGAGTCGATGCACCGTAGCCACAACTCCAACTTTATATAAATCATTTGGGCCCGGCGATTCAAGCTCGGGATTGATTGCCGCTACAAGACCAACCAATTTATCGGAAGCCACTACATCATCCACGAGACGAATCGAACGCGGTTGTCCAACCGTCAATGGAACCGCCGTTTGCGGATAAACCACTACGCCGCGCAACGGTAGAATCGGAAGTACATCAGGATATTTCGGCACGTCGTTCTTTTGCGCGTCATCCTTTTCAGGTAAATCTTCCTTCTTTGTGAATCGAGAAAAGACCGACGGCACAAGCATCTTCAGCTCATCGTCGGCCTGCCCTATCCATTCGAATAGCTCGGCCATACTAGTTTGCCATCGAGAGGCGGGCATTATTCCTCGATCTTAACTTCCCTGGGTCTTGCTTTCGATAATAAAACGGTCATGAAACCATCTTTGTATTGCGCTTCGGAGCGATCCAAATCGACAGGTCCTGGGACCACGATAGTGGTTGAAAATTTTCCAAAGCGGATTTCCATTTGATGATAAGCGCGTCGTTCCGAAACATCAGGACGAACTCCACTAATGAACAGATATCCATTCTCAAAGATGATCTCGAAATCCTCTTCACGCATTCCAGCGATCTCGACGCGCACAATATATTCTTTCTCCGTTTCGTACACGTCGGTCGACGAACTCCAAATGTTTTGCGTTACCTGCCAACCTACCGCGTGGAGAATCTCACGGCGTTTCTCAGTCAATGTGATTGTTTCAGATCTACAAATCACCGTAGGCATAAGCTTGCTCCTTGCTTAATACCGTTAACCCAATGCCTTCTTGGCAGCCTCGATTACATCAGCGTAGTTTGGTTCGTCACCAAGGACGGGCATGTAGGCTGCATAAGCAACCTTGTCATTGCGTCCAATCACAAAGACTGCCCGGCGACAAATACGGCGTTCTTTGAGGAGCACTCCGTATTTCTCACTAAAATCTGCAGCCATGTGATCAGATAGAACCATAACTTGATCCACTCCAGCCGCGCCACACCAGCGTTTTTGGGTAAAGGGCAAATCAGTGCTGATAACTTCGATGACAATATCTTTACTCAGCGCGGCAGCTTCCTGATTAAACCGTCTTGTCTCGCGGTCACACACATCCGTGTCGAGTGATGGAACCGCCGCAATGATACGTACTTTCCCGGCAGTGTCCGCCAAGCCGCGTTTCACGGACCAGTCTAACGCATGAACCGTAAAATCCGGTGCGGCTTGTCCTACTTTGACATCGTCACCGATCACAGTGACATCCTTGCCGCCAACTTTTATTAAACCAAATCTTTCCGTAGCCATAAATTATCTCCTTATCATTATTAACAATTAAACCCACAAGCGCCCCTGCCGAGATTCGAACTCGGAACCATCTGCTTAGAAGGCAGGTGCTCTATCCATTGAGCTACAGGGGCCTTGCTTCTCTTGCCTCTAATGTAGACGCCTCGTCCACTGTATTTTCTTCCGACTTTGTCAGGCCAAGCGGCCGCAAGCCTCGATAAATACGCGGCCCACTTAATGTTCTGAGAATGGTTGCCGCGGGGCGATTCAATTTGCCAGATAAATCTTCAGCGCTCATAGGCTGATTGCCGTTCGCCAAGAACATCCGAAAGACTGCTTCAACCATCGCAGTATGCTCGCTGACAAAATCAGGCTGAAGCGCACAATGACTCATCAGCGCGTGCTGGATTCCATCCACGGGTTTGACCTCTGCCGTTTGTGGATCGATCCAATCGATCCTCTCACCCTCTTCAACATCCGCTAATGACTGTTGATGCGCCGGGCACAAAAGGGAACGCAAAAACACATGCCAATCGCTTTCGCTTTGTTTCCACCAATCAAAGTCAATGTGGAAGGGCGTTTGGATACCGGGCTTCAACAAACTCATTGCTGCTCCTCGAGACGGAAATGCAAGTCGCCAACATGAACAAAGCGCGGCCAACTCGCCAGCAATGCGAACAAGGGCGCGGGCGGAATCCTTCGAACAAGATTTAGAGCTGCATATAGCTCTTGCGCGTGAACATGTCCTTGAGGGTTAAGCTTGGTCAACTCGCGCATCACAATTACAACCAAGTCTTCAAATGAGCGATTCTTTTCCCAAAGCGGATCGAGCACTTTAAAATCGGAAACATAAATCGCCATTCGATCGTTAAACTCCGCCGTAATCGGCTGCTTCAACATCGCAAACACCAGCCCCCCATCAGCGCCGACAATCAGCGTACGTACCCAATCTTTGGCCGCCCTCTGTGTCTTAGCCTCAACAATCACTTCGCCCGGCTTTTGTCCGTGTCGTACAGCAACCAGACTCCCAGGCATCAACTGATGAGACTTATACCATTCTCGAAGTCCAAAAACGTATCCGTGTTCACGCACAACCCACCCCGGCATCTTGATGCCTGACCGGGCGTCCACCAAGGTAAAACGAACTCGCGGCGATTCGTAAGCAGTTGGGAACAATGAACGCGTTCGTACCGAAAGAGGCAAAGTACCTGCACGCAGATGTGGGTAAATAAGGCTAATAGTAACTTCCCGAATATCTTTATGACCAAGTACATTCTCTTCGCCCAACTCATCATCGAGTTGAGTCTCAAGCTTCAACATGGATTCGTCTAACACAGACCGATCATATTCAATTTTCTCATAACGCAAGAACGACGGAAGTTCGCGCACGCCGTCCGGTTCCAATCGGCGCAGACACCACAAAACTTCACCCGCTGCACCCACCTCATCAAATCGTGGATCGGACTGCAATGCATAATTCAATGAAAATTCAGCCAACTTAGGATTTACACCAGAGGGTAATCCAATATCTTTCAACAATGCCGATGCTGGTTGTGGCTCTCCCTGCGCCATATCCAACACGGCTTCAGCCAAATTAAGATGACCTTCATTTATATCTATCAATAATCCGCGCGGAAACCAGCGGCCCGCGATTTTCACGAGTTCATCATTATTTGAAAATGCTATCTCGACCTTCTTCTCAAGTTCCTCGCCGCTTTCTCGAATGATAGCATCCGTATCTAAATCCGATGTTTTAGAGGCAGCATCCAATGCGTTGTTCAAAACATGATTCGCTAAAGCCGAAGCAAAAAGGCGCTGAACACCATCCTGCATTTCCACTGTGACGACATCAAACTCACCCGCTTCCGGATTCCGCCCAAGGCGGGTTGCGGTTACTTTTCCTTTTGTCCAACCTAAAGCTGGAAAAACAACGTCATCACCAACGAGGTAATGAGCACTCGGCAAATATATCTTCCCGCCAGATTCGCGTTCCTTGCGCTCGGCATCCATCTCCCACTTGATACGACTCTCAATCAAAATTGGCGCTAAATCATGTGCCGTCAAAGGAGTTTCAATCTCGAATAAATGAGTATGCAGAGTTTCAATATCTGTGCTTGGTGATTTCGAGTTTCTTCCAGTAGTCTGCTGGTAATGAAAATGTGCTTGCCATAGAATCCTTGTTGCGTAGAATGCAGAACTTGCCCTACTAATTATACACTACCTTGAAAAATTATCTTTGGTTTTAAGTCGTTGCGGACATCGTTCAATCAGCGTACAAAGCGCAATACTTTGCCTTGCGTTATCCTTGACCTATCTATTTAACGGGATTATACTACATTCCTAAGAATAATCAGATTAATCAGATAATGCCTAATAAACGCCCCTCGATTGACGTTTCCGAGTTTCTGCTCTACCTTGCTTCGCACAAAGAAGCCGAGGGCGGTTTGCCCGCCTTGGCCGATCTCAGCCGCGAACTCGGAATCAGCGTGGCGACTTTACGAGAACAACTTGAAGTGGCGCGCGCGCTGGGTTTGGTGGAAGTCAAGCCGCGCACCGGGATGAGGCGAAAACCCTATACCTTTGCTTCCACCGTCAGGCAAAGTTTGAGTTATGCCTTAATGCTCGACGATGATCACTTTCATAAATTCTCTGAATTGCGGAATCATCTGGAAGCCGCGTACTGGGACGAGGCCGTTAAGAAATTAACCAGGGAAGACAAAAAAGAACTTAAGGCATTGATTGCTCACGCACAGGAAAAACTGCTTGGCCCGCCGGTACAGGTGCCGCATGAAGCGCACCGCGCTTTGCACTTGTTGATTTACAGCCGCTTGGACAATCCGTTTGTTACCGGCATTCTCGAAGCTTATTGGGACGCGTATGAATCGATAGGACTCAATATGTATGCGGGCAGTATAAATTATCTGCATAAAGTGTGGGAGTATCACGGTCAGATGGTCGAAAGTATTTGTAGTGGCAACTATTCGGCTGGGCGTGAGGCGCTCATCGCACATACAGATCTGCTGGCTCAACGCCCGTCCTCATCCAAAGGAGACAAATGAACAAAATAGTCAATGATTTCTCGATCACGGTTGGAACCGTGAATGGCTCGGGCAGTCAGACCGCTAACACGACGATCTTGCGCGCCCTATTCAAGATGGGAATTCCAGTGTCGGGCAAAAACCTGTTCCCCTCCAATATTCAGGGTTTGCCAACGTGGTACACCATTCGCGTTAACAAAGATGGATTTGTTGCTCGTCGCGACGAGACCGAGGTGATGGTATCCATCAATCCGAGTTCGTTCGTACGCGACCTCGCAACGGTTTTGCCGGGTGGCGCTTTTTTCTACGCTGACGATATTAAACAGCCAATCACCCGCAGCGATATTTCAACTTATGCGATGCCTGTCAAACAGATCGTGCGCAGTGATCCAAACATTCCTTCGGATTTCCGCGATCTGGTCAGCAATATGGTTTATGTGGGCGTGCTCTCGACCATGCTTGACATTGACATTGAAAAGATTTATGCGGCTTTGAACTTTCACTTCAAGGGCAAACAAAAGCCTATTGATATGAATTTCAATACTGTGAAAGCCGCGGCGGAATGGGCGAAGGCGAATCTCGAAAAGAAAGACCCGTTCCATGTCGAACCCATGCATAAAACTGATGGACTAATCATGGCTGATGGAAACACTGCGGCCGCCATTGGATCAATTTTTGGAGGCTTACAATTCGCAGCGTGGTATCCTATTACGCCAGCCTCCTCATTGGCGGAAGCGCTTAATGATTATCTGCCGCAACTCCGCAAGCGCAACGACGGCAAGCATACTTATGCCGTTGTTCAAGCAGAAGATGAGTTGGCGGCCATCGGCATGACGATCGGCGCAGGTTGGAGCGGATTGCGCTCCATGACATCTACGTCTGGCCCGGGATTGAGCCTGATGACTGAATTTGCCGGCCTAGCGTATTACACGGAAGTTCCGATTGTGGTCTGGGATGTGCAAAGAATTGGACCATCCACAGGCCTTCCCACTCGCACATCGCAAGGCGATTTGGCTTTTACAAACTTCATGGGCCATGGAGATACGCAACAGATCATCCTTTTGCCAGGGGGCGTGGATGAATGTTTTGAGTTCGGCTGGCGGGCGTTTGATATTGCCGAACAAATCCAAACGCCTGTATTCGTCCTGAGCGACCTCGACATGGGCATGAACCAATGGATGAGCCAACCATTCAAATATCCTGATACGCCCATGTATCGCGGAAAGGTTTTATGGGAAAAGGATTTGGAAGAACTTAAAGGAAATTGGGCTCGCTATCTGGATAAAGATGGAGATGGCATTACTTATCGTACTTTCCCCGGAAACAAGCATCCGATGAGTTCGTATTTCCTACGCGGCACAGGTCACGATGAATATGCTAGGTACAGCGAAGAAGCCCCCATGTGGTATCACAATATGGAGCGCTTGAAGAAAAAATATGAGACCGCGAAAAAATATGTACCGGCGCCAATCACGCACAAAGTCAAAGGCGCGACTGTGGGCGTCATCGGCTTTGGATCAACCGAAGCAGCTATCCTAGAGGCTCAACATCAACTCAATATGCAGCATGGAATCCAAGTCGATTTTATGCGTGTGCGCGCGGTGCCATTCACAAATGATGTGACTTCGTTCCTCAAGAAATATGATCAAGTATTTGTCGTTGAAATGAATCGAGATGGACAAATGAACGAATTGCTAAAAATCGAATATCCGGAATTTGGGCTGAAGTTCAAATCGGTCGCTTTTGGAGACGGTTTGCCCGCATCTGCAAAATGGGTTCGGGAAGGCATCCTTGCCAAATATGAAAACGTAAAAAAGCCGATGAAGACAAAAATAAAAGCCGCAAAACCGAAGATCACAAAAACCCGAAAGAAAAATACTTCCGCCAAAAGGAGATAAGAAATGACTCAAACACTTCCAATGGCCGGTGCATCCGCGCAAAACAATCTGGCCGGACTTTCTAAGAACGATTACCGTGGCAACCCAAGTACACTCTGCCAAGGCTGTGGACATAACTCCATTGCAAGCCAGCTCATTACCGCATTGTACGAAATGAACGTTGTGCCAGAGGGTATCGTCAAGTTCAGCGGCATTGGCTGTTCCAGCAAATCGCCTACTTACTTCTTAAACCGCTCGTTCGGCTTCAATGGTTTGCATGGTCGCATGCCCTCCGTAGCGACTGGCGCGCTGTTCGCTGATTATCGTCTAAAAGGCATCGGCATTTCCGGCGATGGCGATACAGCCAGCATCGGCATGGGACAATTCAAACATGTGATGCGCCGCAACGTAAACATGGTTTACATTGTGGAAAACAACGGCGTATATGGATTGACCAAAGGTCAGTTCTCAGCTACTGCTGAAAGGGGTCTCGAATTAAAAAAGCAAGGCGCCAATCAATACATGCCGGTGGATATTTGCATGGAGGCGCTGGCATCGAATGCCACGTTTGTGGCGCGCTCATTCGCGGGCAACGCGAAACAAGTCAAGGAATTGCTCAAAGCCGCGCTGGCCCACGACGGCATCGCTGTGCTCGACATCATTAGTCCATGCGTCACTTTCAACAACCAGGATAATGCCTATCATTCGTATGCATGGGGCAAGGACCACGAAGAGCCGCTTCACGACATCACATACATCGCACCGCGCAACGAGATCGTGCTGGAACGTGAGATGGAAGAAGGCGAAGTCCGCGAAGTGAACATGCACGACGGCTCTGTCGTGATCTTGAAAAACCTTGAAAAGGGCTACGACCCAACCAATCGCTTCCAGGCTTTGCGCGAGTTGGAAGAAGCGCAGCGTAACAACTGGCTCATTACCGGACTTTTGTATGTGGACACCAGCAAACCATCGCTGATAGAAACTTATAACCTGACCGATACTCCGCTCAACCGCCTCACCGAAGCGGATCTCCGGCCGGCTCCCGATATGATAGACACGGTCAACGCTTTGATGTTCTAAACCTGCTGACAAGGCCCTCTCCAAAATTGGAGAGGGCTTTGTACTTGACACAATGATTCAAATCACACCATCGCTACAGCTTGATGAACGCGAGCTTCATTTTGAATATATTCGTGCCTCCGGTCCCGGTGGGCAAAACATCAACAAAGTTGCGACCGCCGTACAACTGCGCTTCAAGATTTGCGATTCGTCTTTGCCGGAAATCATCAAAGCCCACTTGGCAAAAGTCGCGGCCAAACGTATATCGAATGAAGGTATTCTAATCATCGAGGCCAAAAGATTTCGCTCGCAGGAACAAAATCGTCAGGACGCAACAAAAAGATTCGTTGTACTCCTCCGCAAAGCATCAGAAGAATTAAGGCCACGCAAGAAAACCAAACCAACAAAAGCCTCTAGAGAAAAAAGACTGACGGCAAAGAAACATCTTTCAGGGATCAAAAAGATCAGACGAAATGAAATCTTTGACTAACCCAGTTAGACTTGGCAGTCATAAAATGCTATAATGAATTCATGACAACT
Source organism: uncultured Chloroflexia bacterium (assembly GCA_963783295.1). Classification (GTDB taxonomy): domain Bacteria; phylum Chloroflexota; class Anaerolineae; order Anaerolineales; family Villigracilaceae; genus Fen-1038. The sequence continues at coordinate 26,820 of CAWAMX010000017.1, forward strand.
TCGCTTCCTCCACAACCCAACACACCACCGCCTTTAACGCCTGAACAGGTCGCGGCGCGCAAAGTTCAAGAACAGCAAACGAGAACAGTTATTATCACTGTTTCAGCCATCGCTGTTGTGGTTTTGGCTTTATTGATTACGGCAATCTATTTTCTGCTTCGCCCGGAAACGCCGGCGGATGAAGTCGGACGGATTCGCGATGTTTTCATCATCGTTGTCGGATTGGAAACATTGATCATCGGCGTCGCGCTTGTGATTTTGCTGATCCAGCTTGCAAGCTTGATCAACCTCCTGCAAAACGAAGTCCGCCCAATTTTGCAGGCCACGAACGAAACCGTCAATACTTTACGCGGCACCGCAGAATTCCTCGGCGAGAATGTGGTGGAACCGGTCATCAAGCTCAATAGTTATCTGGCAAGCATTCAACGTGTGTTAGAATTGATGGGACTAAAACGTAAATAAGCAAAGGAGACTCTTATGGCATCTGATAGTGATGAATTTGGTGCATTCCTGGTTGGCTTCATCGTCGGCGGACTGGCAGGCGCGGTTGTATCTTTACTCTTCGCACCCCAAAGCGGCGAAGAGACTCGTGCCTTGATACGCGAAAAAAGCATCGAACTGCGCGACCGGGCCTCGGAAAGTGCTGAAGAAGCGTTGGCGAGTGCGGAAGCTGCAGCCGCTGAGGCGCGTGCCCGCGCCGAGGAGTTGACCAAGATCGCCCGCGCCCGCGCAGAAGAAGTGGCGAAAGAAGCCCGCACTCGAACTGATGAATTCGCCAAGGAAGTTCGGGCTCGTGGCGAGAGCGCAGTCGAATCTCTGCGCAAACCTGCGAGCAAAAAATCAACCGACTCGCCCAGCGCATCCTAATTAAAGGTAATTGTCCACAAGGGTTTGACAAATGTCAAACCCTTGTTTTGTTTGAATCTCATGCGCCTCATTTCGCGCTTTATGCGGTTTTTCTTCCACCACTTTTATCATTCCTTTGCCTGGACCTATGATTTGGTCGCGGCGGTTGTATCCATTGGACGTTGGAATGACTGGACACGAACAATTACTCCGTTCGTTCAAGGAACGAAAATATTGGAAATCGGTCCTGGCCCTGGACACCTTCAACGCCTCCTGCTTGATAATGGGTTGTTTACCGTTGGAGTAGATGAGTTTGCCCAAATGATTCGTCTCGCCAAACACCGCCTCGAAAAAGCAAACTACAAAACAATCAATCTTTCACGGGGACTCGCCCAAGCACTTCCCTTCCCCAATGCCAAATTTGATTCCGTTATCTCGACTTTCCCTTCCGAATATATCTCTGACTCCAATACACTCCTGGAGATCGATCGCGTTCTTCGAGACGACGGTCACTTCATCGTCCTACCCGCCGCCTGGATTGTAGGACGCGCAATTCTGGACAGAGTTGCAGCGCGGCTATTTCAAATTACCGGCGAGGCGCCAAAGAATATCCTCGAGATCGTCGTAGAAAGATTCGTCCGACCGCTGGAACAAGCGGGATTTAATGTGGAATGCAAACAAGTTGAAATCAGATCAAGCATCGTGCTAATTTTGATCGCCAGCAAATCATCCTGATAGATTCGGCTCGTGATAAAATTACGCCCAATGATAAAGAAGCTTCGCGAACCTGTTAATGGACTGACGCACTTCTTTGCCGCCATCGTCGCCGTGATCGGCCTGATTGCACTGATTATTATCGGCTGGAAGAGTGTGGGCAAGGAAATATCATTAAGCATCTATGGCGTCAGCCTTATTCTTTTGTTTTCCGCCAGTGCGATCTATCACATGGTCAAGGCCAAGCCCAAGGTTATCGAGAGACTACGGAAACTCGATCATTCGGCCATCTACGTGCTTATCGCTGGAACCTATACGCCATTTTGCGTCTTAATGTTCCAAGGCTTTTGGAAGTGGGGCTTGCTGGTACTCATCTGGTCCCTGGCCGTGATTGGGGTCACCAGTGAAGTAATTCTCATTAAAGCTCCGCGCTGGCTGAGAGTAAGCGTATACATCATGATGGGATGGATTGTTATTGCTGCCATTGGCGAAATGCTAAAAGTCCTTCCTGTCGGCGCATTGGTATGGCTGTTAGCAGGTGGGGTAATTTACACTTTGGGCGCAATCGTCTACGCCACCAAAAAGCTCGACTTATTCCCGGGCAAATTCGGCTTCCACGAGCTCTGGCATATATTTGTCATTCTCGCCGCGCTGGCACATTTCATTGCCATCGCAGTGTACGTTGCGCCGCACGCACAGTAAAACAACCCATCCCACCCCACTAGCGATTCGGCAAAATTGGTTGAGATCAACAAGCCTAAGCTCGATAAAATTCACAGAGTTGAGTCCTTGACTCAACTCTCTTTTTAATATAAAATAATTTAGGTTAAGCTAAATTATTTATTAGTCTAAAAATAAAATTTCAATGGTGTAGTTTCTTAAAAGATTAATATGAAGCAGCAGGCGCTGGAGATCATAGGCTTTTTGTGGTGTTCGCCCTTGCTTTGTTTCTTTCGGCTGGCACTCTCGCTTGGAGCGCTGGTTGGATTTTTATCGTACTGTTCTTTGGCTTCTATCAGACGGTTACTTTATGGATATATAGGCGCAATCCCGGTTTGAAGCAGGAACGCATGCGGTTGGACGCATCCGATCAACAAGCCTGGGATAAGATCCTCTTTCCTATAATGGAAATCTTTTTAATTATATGGTTAATCTTCATATCGGTGGACGCGGTTCGTTTTCACTGGTCTTATGTGCCATTATGGCTGCAATTGATTGGAGTATTGATTCTATTATGCTCTCTTTACTTCTTGTTTCTTTTTTTTATGAAAACTCCTATCTATCGCCGGTCATATGCGGTCAGGAAGAGCGTGGACATACCGTGGTCTCTACGGGCACCTATCACCGCATACGGCATCCTATGTATATGGCGATCCTCGTCTTCATCATAGGAACATCCCTATTCCTTGGTTCGAGGTACGGATTGGGCTTTGTGTTTATTTGTATGGCGATACTTGCGCGGCAAGCAGACTTGGAAAAGCAAATGTTATTGAAAGAGCTTTCTGGATATGCGGACTACAAGGCGCAGGTGAAATATCGTCTCATTCCATATGTTTGGTAAGAAAAAAGCTCCTCGAGAGAGAAAATGGATTCGTCTAACCTAGCATATTCTTATGATGGAACTTCTCACTGATTCAACCCAGGATTATCTCAAATCCATTTATGAGCTGACCGTGGACGGCCAGCTCGCCAGTACGAACGCACTGGCCGAGCGGCTCCATGTCAAGCCAGCCTCCGCGACCGGTATGATGCAAAGACTGGCATCCACCAATCCTCCGCTTGTAAAATATCATAAACATCAAGGTGTGATGTTAACCGCTGCAGGAAAGCGTGCAGCGCTCGAAGTGATTCGTCATCATCGCCTGATCGAGGCTTGGTTGGTACAAACCCTTGGTTATTCATGGGATGAAGTTCATGACGAGGCAGAGAAGTTGGAGCACGTTATCTCGGAAGAGTTCGAAGAACGGATTGCTTCCGCGATGGGATATCCTGTTCGCGATCCACACGGTGAACTTATCCCCTCTGCTGATTTGGTCATGCCGAAAGATCAAGGCATTGCATTGACAAAACTAAAATCGAATCAGGAAGCGTATATTCTACGGGTACATGCACAAGATGCAGACTTCCTGAAACATCTTGAGGAACTGGGTCTGATTATCAGCGCAAGTGTAAAAGTGCTTGAAGTGTCGCGTTACGATCAGGTGATGCGTATCCAGCTTCGAGGTCGGAAAGAAGCGATATCACTTGGCCCGGCAATTACAAATCGAATTTTTGTAGAGATATCAAAATAATTGGTGATTCATGAAACGATCTGCATCCATTACAAACGATAAATCCACACTCACAACTGCCAATGAGGTGCTTTCGGGGAAAAGCAAAAAGGGCTGGTTTGCGCGGCTGCTGCCATTCCTTGGACCCGCCTTCATCGCTAGCATCGCCTACATGGACCCCGGCAACTTTGCCACCAACATTCAGGGCGGAGCGCAGTTTGGTTATGAATTATTATGGGTTATCCTCGGCAGCAACTTGATGGCGATGTTATTGCAATCGCTTTCGGCCAAGCTCGGTATCGCCACCGGACAGAATTTGGCGGAACATTGTCGAAACCAATATTCACGCCGAGTTGTAATCGGCATGTGGGTTATTGGCGAACTAGTGGCAATTGCTACCGACCTCGCGGAATTTCTGGGTGCTGCATTGGGCTTCAATTTGCTTTTCGGGATTCCGCTTTGGGTCGCAGGTTTGCTTACGGCTGTGGTAACCTTTCTTATTCTCGGACTTGAACGATACGGCTTCCGTCCTCTCGAAGCAGTCATTACCGCTTTTATTGCTGTGATTGCAGTTTGTTATCTCGCCGAAACCATCCTTGCCCGACCCGATGTGCCGACGGTTCTATATTACACCTTTGTTCCGCATTTCTCGGGCATGGAAAGCGTGTTGCTTGCAACCGGCATTCTCGGCGCGACCGTAATGCCTCACGCACTCTATTTACACTCCGCGTTGACACAAGGCCGAATTATGACTGACAATCCACACCAGCAACGACGCCTCTTCCACTTTGAATTGGTGGATGTTTTTATCGCCATGGGCATCGCCAGTACCATCAATGCGGCGATGCTCATCATGGCCGCAAGCACATTTTTCAATCATGGCTTGACCAACGTCGGCACGATTGAAGAAGCGCATCTCACCCTAGTGCCCTTGCTGGGTTCCGCAGCCTCGTGGGTGTTCGCCATCTCACTGCTGGCCTCGGGGCTTTCATCATCATCCGTGGGCACCATGGCAGGACAAGTGATTATGCAAGGCTTTCTGCATCGTCACATTCCACCGTGGGTGCGGCGTGTGGTCACCATGCTTCCGTCTCTGATTGTCATCTTTATTGGACTTGACCCAACGCGAGTTCTTGTACTGAGTCAGGTGGTGCTTTCATTTGGTTTGCCATTCGCAATCATTCCTCTTGTGACATTTACCAGCAGACGTGATATTATGGGAGAGTTGGTCAACATGAAAATCACAACCATTCTAGCGAGCGTAGTTGCTACCCTCATCATTGCGTTAAACGTGTTCCTACTCTATCAGCTTATTTTTAGTAGATGAGACTATGTTCAAGCATATTCTTGTTCCTCTCGATGGCTCAAACCTATCCGAAGCCTCATTGACACCAGCGGCAGTTCTGGCTGAGAAATTCAAGGCGCCAGTGACCCTGTTGCATGTGATCGAGCAGGATGCTCCCAGCGAAGTCCACGCCGACCGCCATTTAACTGAACCCAATGAAGCGCTGGCATATCTTGAAGATATTGCCAAACGAGCCTTCCAGCCAAAAGTCAAGGTTATGACTCATGTTCACACTGCGCCGGTATCGGATGTGACCCGCAGTATCGTCGAACACATAACGACAGAATTCCAAACGGATCTGATCGTTATCTGCACGCATGGCAAAAGCGGAATCCGTGATGCACTTTTCGGGAACATCGCCCAGCAGATTGCCGCGCAGGGAAAGACGCCGCTCCTGATAGTTAAGCCAGTGTCGCCACGTTTTAAACTCGAAAAGATTCTCATGCCGCTTGATCCGGATTCAGCTCACGATTACAGTTTTCCGTTTGCAGAATCCCTGTCGCAAGCTTTCAAGGCCGAGCTTCATTTACTCAGCGTGATTCCGACATACGGGACACTTGCTGGAGAGCAAGCCGCGGCGGGCAGCCTGATGCCAGTTACAACACAAGCCTTTCTCGATATGAAAGAAGAGAATGCGCGGCAGGATCTACAGGAACATGCAGACATCTTGCAGAAAAAAGGTCTAATCGCTTCGGTTGAAATTGCACGGGGCGACCCGGCATCGGTAATTATCAAAACCGCCGAGCATGCGAATATGGACTTGATTGTTTTGTCTACACACCGAAGAAAAGGGATGGGCGCGTTTTGGGCGCGCAGCGTGGCTCCGAAGGTTGCGCAAAAAACAAAATTACCGCTGTTGCTCATTCCGCTTTCTCAAAATGAATAATAAGCTCCATTTATGGAGTGGTCGCGAGCAACGCAGATTCGCTTCGGTATTCAAATTAAGGTTATTTCTATAATATGGATGATTATAGAAATGGCGGTTTCCTTCGGCGTAGGGATCGCGGCCAGCAGTATTCTTTTGACCGCATTCGGGATTGATCGTTTGATCGAATTAGTCAGCGGCGGGATTCTGCTATGGAGGCTGAGAGTAGAAAGCCAAGGTAGAGATGGAGCTCAAGTCGAGCAAGCTGAACACAGGGCGAATGAATCGTCTCGGTCGCGCTTGGCATTTTATGTATTTACGAGTTCATCTCTGCTATTTATGGTTTGATCGTTCATTCAAAACCAGAAAGCACTCTCTGTGGGATTGAAATATCTACTGCAGCAGTGTTGATTATGCCTTATCTTGCGAGTGTTAAACGAAGCATTTCAGTTTACATCCATAGCGAGGCATTAGCGGGCGACGCGGTTGAATTTCTCGCCGCGCTCTTGTTTCTCGTTTGGCTCGCGCATGAAACATGTGAAGCTGTTGAAGAAGTTCGATCTGGATAAATTAATATGAAGCAATGAGGAAAATGCTGTGAGCAACGAGGATAAACTAAAATTCATTAAAGGCTTGCAAATCGCTCTCCAAAAAGAACGGACAGCCCATAGGACTTATTTAGCTCTTGCCAAAAACGAATCCAATGAGGCACGGCGGAAGGCGTTGATCGGTTTATCCGAAACGGAAGCAGGTCACACCGAACGATGGATAACGCGTTTGAAAGAACTTGGCGCGGAAGTCCCTCCCGATCACGAATCCCTGAGTGAACGAATTTGGCGTTGGGTGCTAATTCAAAGCGGAACAGATAATGCGCTCAAACACCTTGAAAGCAATGAAGATGATGACACTGTGATGTATGCAACTTTGGCAGAATCAGCTCCCACGGATGCCGACCGGGTTTCAGTCAATGAAGTATTACATGATGAAGAAACACATAGTGGAGCATTTCAAAGAACGAGTCAATCTCCTAATGCACCGGTTGGTCCGCAAGCAATGCTAGATATTATCCTGCACCGCGAGAGTTGGCATAAGCGCGGTGGCGGTTGGATCGGCCAGGCGATTTACGGCGCGAATGATGGTTTGGGTTCGGTCTTTGGAATCGTTACCGGAGTTGCGGGAGCAACCGCAGGCGGTCCCGCCGTTTTGATCGCAGGGCTTGCGGGGATGCTGGCGTCTGCATTATCCATGGGCTCCGGCGCTTATCTTGCGACCAAGACCGAGCGCGAAGTCCAAGAAGCTGAATTGCGGCGCGAGCATCGAGAGCTGCTAACTCATCCTGAAGAAGAAGAAGAAGAACTGGCGCTGTTCTATCAACTCAAAGGTGTGCCGGAAGATGAAGCCAAGAACTTCTCGCATCGCGTTTGATCGCCCAACCCGAAACCGCTCTCAAGACACTGGGAAGCGAAGAGCTGGGACTATCTGAGCAGTCATTTCCGAATCCATTCCTAGAGGCATTGTCTGCTTCGCTCTCAACAGCCATCGGAGCATTCATTCCGATTGTTCCATTTTTCTTCGCCAGCGGTGATAAAGCTATCATCGCTTCATTTGCAATCAGTACGCTTGCCCATTTCATCATCGGCGCATCCAAAACCATCGTGACCGGTTTAAGTCCGTGGAAGAGCGGCGCAGAAATGACCATCATTGGGTTGGGAGAAGCGCTCATCACGTACGGATTGGGCCTGACTTTCGGTCCGATAGTAAGATGATACCGTTTGGCAAGGCCTCGCCGAAGACCTACGAAGATAACCCAGTCCAATATTGCAAAACCATTCGCGGCAGGCATTCAAACCCACAACTACTCTTCTCGCTTAAATGCGCAATGGACGCGCTTGCCCCCGAGGCGTCCATTGCATTCGGAAGAGTAGACTAACGCTCTTTACTCCAAATCATTATTTTTTTAAGCAGGCTGCTAGTTCGGATAGCTGATGTGCAAGTCCAATTCGTTTACTGCTTCGATCAGCACGTCACCTTTTTTACGGATCACCACACGATGTCCAGGTCTGAGCGCATAGTCTTGAGGATTATCAGATTCCGTTAGCCAAATTATTCCATTATCACAAGAAACGATCGTGCCGGGTATCACGCCGACCAGTTTACGAACTTGATGCGGCTGAAGATTGAGTGAAACGTTTTTGTTTTGATTCGAATGTCTAATCATATAAGCTCCTTACTTGACCTTATAACATCTTCTCGGTTGTATTTTCACACCAAAGGAAAGCGCGGTACAGATGCAAAGAATACCAAATGTATTCATAACAGTTTGCGCTATAATGAACTGTGCTGCCATGATTTCGATCAAACTGTATTGTTAGATAAGTACTATGAAATCTGAAGAAAAAAAGCTAGGCAACAAAGATCCGTACCGCTACGAAAAGCTGATACAACAAATCACGCAGTTGATCCGACAAGGTACCTATCGTCCTGGAGAACGTATCCCTTCCGTGAGGCAAATGAGTCAACAGCAGTGCATCAGCATCAGTTCTGTGTTGCATGCTTATCTCACGCTCGAAGACCGGGGATTAATCGAGGCGCGGCCTCAATCCGGATATTACGTTCGCGCCAGTGCTGAAATTAAATTTCCTGAGCCAGAAATCTCTACTCCCAGCCTGGATCCTAATCATGTCAACCTCCACGATCTGGTCATGAGGATCATGAAGGATTCGTCAAACCCGCATCTGATTCAGCTTGGGGCTGCCATGCCCAACCTCGAGCTACTGCCCACGGAACGCATGAACCATATTTTATCCACTCTTGCGCGCCAATCCAACCAAGGGACCCATCAATATAAATTTCCACCGGGGCTGGAAAATCTGCGTGTGCAGATTGCTCAGCGAGCCGTGAATAGTGGCTGCCAGTTGGCCCCTGCCGATATTATCATAACCTCCGGTGGCACAGAGGCGATCGACCTATGCCTGCATGCAGTATGTAAATCTGGAGACATTGTTGCCATCGAGTCGCCAATGTATTTCGGGACGTTACAACTTATTGAAGTTCACGGACTTAGGGCATTGGAAATCCCGACTGATCCACGTTATGGCATCAGTCTGGAGGCCTTACAATTCGCGATCGAACACAATCCAATCAAGGCGGTTCTGACCATTTCAAACTTCAATAACCCTTTGGGCAGTTACATCCCTGATGAGAAGAAAAAGAATTTGGTGGAATTGCTTGAGCGCTATGATATTCCTTTAATCGACAACGACGTGTCAGGCGAAATCTATTTCACAGAAAAACGCCCACTGGTCACGAAAGCCTTTGACCGGAAGGGATTGGTGATGTTGTGCTCCTCTTTTTCGAAGGATATAAGTCCATCTTTAAGGGTCGGATGGGTTGCACCCGGGCGATACTTCAGCGCGGTGGAATGGCTGAAGTTTACGTTGAGCGCGGCGACGGCTACTCTTCCACAGATGGCTATCACCGAGTTTCTAGAAAGCGGCGGTTACGATCATCACCTCAGGCGCTTGCGCCGCGAATATGCCAGCAACGTGGCGCGGCTTTACGACGCCATCGCGCGCGCTTTCCCGGCGGGTACGCGCGTTACACGTCCATCCGGAGGGTTTGTGCTCTGGGTCCAATTGCCAAGGAACGTGGATTCTCTTGAGTTATACACCCTTGCATTGCAAGGCGGGATCACATTGACGCCAGGGTATCTTTTTTCTCCTACAAATCAGTTTTCCAATTTCATCCGGTTAAATGCCGCCGCCTGGTCATATCCGATTGAGCGTGCCCTTGGAAATCTTGGCGATCTGATCGTGGAGTTGGCTGGCCCCGGATCGTTGCAGGCTTAAACCATGGAGCTAGCATAAGCTTGTTCCAAGTTGACTGGCAAAAAAGACAAAAATGCTATTGTTGATATGGCTCTGCCGAAACTAATCGAGAAAGAACACTAGGATGACACTCCAATATGGCAATTACTTTGTGGCTACTTTGCCAATCTTATTTGCTTTCCTGCTATTCATCTTCTTTTTACAAAGCCTCGAATGGAGAGAGGCGTTTTTATTATCCTCTAGTGCCTGGGGCACGGCTGTCGTATTAATTACTGAGGGGTTAAGCATCTTCAATCAGCTTAGCTATGCTGGCCTGACCATCTCGTGGCTGGCCTTTGACATCATCGCTGGATCAATCTTATTAAACAAAGCTATCAAAACTGGCTTCAAGCCAATCAAACCGCAATTCCCCCAGCTTCAGCGTTTTGAATACATTATCATCGCAGGTATCCTAATCATCATATTGACCACAGGCCTGATTGCATTGGTTTCCCCGCCCAATAGCTTTGATTCGATGAACTATCACATGAGCCGCATCATGCACTGGATTCAGGATCAAAATGTTGCCCCGTTTCCAACCAACATCACCAAGCAGGTCAATTTGACGCCCGGCACCGAATATGACATTTTGCAATTTCTGTTATTGAGCGGCGGTGACAGCTTAGCGAACCTGATTCAGTGGTTAAGCTTTATTGGGTCGATCATCGGAGTTTCCCTGATTGCCAGAGAGCTGGGAGCTGATTCTAGCGGGCAATTTTTTTCAGCCGCATTCTGCGCAACCATTCCAATAGCGATCCTTCAAGCATCCAACACCGAAAATCATTTGAGCACTACCTTCTGGCTGGTCTGTTTTGTCTACTTTTCTCTTCACACATTTCACCATTCGAGTCCCATGGATATTATCGCCATAGGTCTTAGCCTTGGCCTGGCCATTTTATCCAAATCAACTGCCTATTTCTTTGCTGCGCCGTTCGTGATTCTCATCATACTGTGGGTCTGCTTTTCCCAAGAGAGGAGTAGGATTTGGGTTTGGGTCGTAACGGCTATGATTGTTCTAGTTATTAATAGCGGGGAGTATATTAGAGATTATTCATTATATAAAAATCCTCTGGGGCCTTTAGTTGCCTCGCGAGAATACGGATATAACAACGAGATAATTACGCCCGCCTCGATTACATCTAACATTATTCGTAATATCGCCTTACAAGTCTCGACACCCTCAAGCAGGGTAAATAACTATCTTTATAAAATCGTTCACAAAATCCATGATGCAATTGGAATCTCGGAAAACGATCCGAGAACAACCTGGAGTGGCAGTCTTAATTTTTCCATCCCCCCTATCCAATTTCAGGAAGGTCTGGTCGAAAACCCGTTTCAATTGATATTGATAATAGGCACATTTACTTATTGCGTGGCCTTCCTAAAGAAAACTCCCCGAGTTACTCTTTACTATATCTTAGCAGTAGTCAGCGGTTTCCTGCTTTTCTGTATTTTCTTGAAGTGGCAGGATTGGAATCGCCGTCTTCAAGTTCCATTGTTTATATTGGCATGTGCAATATCAGGCATGACGGTTGCAAAAATAAGGCCGAGATATATTTCTAATGCGATAGTGTATCTCTGCTTTGCCTCCGCCATCCCCTGGTTGGTGGCCGGACAACCCCGTTCCTTAATCGGTAATATCAACATTTTTGATGTAAGCCGAAACGAACAATACTTTGCTGAGAGGCCAAATGCATATCTTCCATACCAACTTGCCGCTAAACAAATCGAACAAATGCAAGTGTCCAACATTGGTCTCGTAATCGGACCGAGCCATTACGAATATCCGCTATGGGTTTTTCTTAGCCAATCACACAAGCCTCTTCCCCGCATCGAACACGTTGATATTAATAACGAGACCAGCACGTTAGCTAACTCCACCACCTTTCGATCCTTTTCACCTGATGTTGTAGTAGTAACCCTTTCTCCAATCATCTCGGAGGACGCCTTTAGCATAGATAACCAGATTTATAAACGCACTTGGCAATCATCCAATGTGATCGCTCTGTACGTTCCAGCCAAACCTTAGTTTTTATTCCTCCCCTGTCAGTAATTTGATCCGTTCCCACGGTTTCAAATCCATATCATCTGCCAGAATTGCTTTCAGTTCATACATCTCATCGCGCAGGGCGGCGGCTTTTTCAAAATCCAAATTCTTCGCAGCTTCTTTCATCTGCTTTTCCATTTCAGAAATAATTTTTTGCAATTCGCTGCGCGAGGTTTTATCATGTTTCGCTCGATAATCCGCTTTTGATTCGACGACGCCCAACGCTTTGTCTTTCGCCTCGCCGGATAATTGGTCGGTAATATCGCGGATCGCCTTGTGAATACTGACAGGTGTAATTCCATTTTCTTCATTAAACTTGACTTGCTTGGCACGGCGGCAACTCGTTTCGCTGATCGCGGCGTTCATCAAATCGGTCATGCGGTCAGCGTACATGATGACACGTCCATTCACATGACGAGCGGCCCGCCCAATCGTCTGGATCAGAGCTGTTTGAGAGCGCAGGAAACCTTCCTTGTCTGCATCCAAAATCGCAACCAAGGAAACTTCCGGAAGGTCAAGTCCTTCGCGCAGAAGATTGATGCCAACCACAACATCGAATACACCCAGCCGCAGATCGCGCAAGATGCCGACGCGCTCAAGCGTTTCCACTTCCGAATGCAAATAATGGACTTTAATTCCGAGTTCCATCAAATAATCGGATAAATCTTCAGCCATGCGTTTTGTTAATGTTGTGACCAGCACCCGCTCGCCGCGTTCGACCCGCTGATGGATTTCACCGACCAAATCATCCACTTGGCCTTTGGTCGGTCTAATCTCTATTTCTGGATCAACGAGTCCGGTTGGACGAATGATTTGTTCAGCGACCTGTTCCGCGCATCCCATCTCATACGGCCCCGGCGTGGCCGATGTATAAATGGTGTAGCCCATCGATTTCTCAAATTCATTGAACTTCAGCGGACGATTATCCAACGCACTGGGCAAACGAAATCCGTATTCAACCAGTGTTTCTTTGCGCGCTCGGTCGCCATTATACATGCCCCGGATTTGTGGCACGGACATATGGCTTTCGTCAATGATCAGCAAATAGTCGCTCGGCAAAAAGTCAATCAATGTCCACGGATGGGTGCCCGCCGCGCGGCGGTCAAGGTGACGCGAATAGTTTTCAACGCCGGAACAATAACCAACTTCCTTTAACATTTCCAAATCATAGCGGGTGCGCTGTTCAATACGCTGCGCCTCGATCAACTTCCCTTCAGTATTGAACAGCGCAACACGTTCTTCCAATTCTTTTTCAATATCGGCAATCGCGTCTTTCATGCGTTCCGCATCGGTAAGATATTGCTTAGCAGGATAAATGGAGATTTCCTTTGGCTCATCGAAAATTTCGCCGGTGAGCGGGTTGAATTGTGTTAAACGTTCGACTTCGTCGCCAAAGAAAGTGATACGGAAACCACGCTTATCCTCGTAAGCGGGAATGATCTCCAACGTGTCGCCGCGCACGCGGAAAGTGCCTGGCCGCAATTCCATATCGTTGCGCTGATATTGTGATTCGACCAGTTGCCGAATCAGTGCGTTGCGGCGATACAACTGGCCTATCTGCAAGACGACTGTGCCTTTTCCAAATTCTTCCGGACTACCCAAACCATAGATACACGAAACGGAAGCAACAATGATTACATCGCGTCGCGATACAAGTGACATCGTCGCAGCCAGCCGCAACCGCTCGATCTCTTCATTGATTTCTGTTTCCTTTTCAATGTATAAATCATGTCGGGGAACATAGGCTTCGGGTTGATAATAATCATAATAAGAAACAAAATACTCCACCGCGTTTTCAGGGAAGAACTCCTTGAATTCTGCGTAGAGTTGTGCGGCAAGAGTCTTATTATGCGCCATAATCAATGCGGGCATTTGCAATTGCTCGATAAGGGATGCAACTGTGAACGTCTTGCCCGTGCCGGTCGCACCGAGCAAAACCTGATTTCGCATCCCTTTGCGGACACCATCCACAAGTTGGGCAATCGCTTCGGGCTGATCGCCGGTTGGTATAAATGGAGCTTGAAGTTTAAAAGTCATAGTTTTCTTATTGGACAAGAACGTGCGTTCTATTATATCACCGACAAATAAAAGAAACTACTAGCTTTCAGGGCCAATTAAAATCCATCCCGAACTTTGCCAGCAGTATGATCTTATGCAAATATTATTTATGAAGAATCGTAAACGCGCCGGGCTTACCCGCTTCCAGTTGAAATACTCAAATTTGGAGATTGAATATTCTTTATGACAAGTCCCCTCTTCCATTTAGGAGTTTGTCCCATAACAGTGTTAGCCTGGAAGGAAGAGATCAAATCAATATCGTAGGCATTGTTAAATTCATCGTGCGCATAGAATTTATAGCCAGTGTGCCCTTCAACTCTCGCGAGAGATAATGCTACCTTCAAATCCTTGATGATTTCATTAACACCAAAATAGCCAGCATCACAAAGAATAATCCCGATATGACTCTGGCATTCAACCATTTGTTCCGTTGCATATTTTTGCATTCGGTCAAGGACTCGATTGGCAATAAAGATCGGAATATCCCAATTTGTAACATCTTCAATTAGGATGGCGAATTGGGCATCTTCGAATCTGGCAATCGTATCTGTCGGGCGCAGAACTTTCCTAAGTAAGTTCGCCATATGGCGGTTAAAATCCCCACCTAATTGGCTTTCGATCTTCTTTATACTCGATAAGTCCAGTAAAAGAACCGAAAAATGATTTAAGGCAATCTGCTTCGAACGAGCTAAGGCATAGTCCATTAAACTGACAAAGAATCGACGATTTAGAAAACCGGTACTTTCATCAACTGGAGATTCCTCACTAAACTTTTCAACCGGGCGGAACCGATGCAATAAATTTGTTAATTGCTCAATGTTTACCGGTTTCAGTAGTACCAGCTCGGGTTGATCATCAAGGTTTCTTGCTACATAAGGATAACCAGTGATGACTACTACCGGAACACTCTTCAGCTTTTCGCTTGAACGAATGAAGTGAAGGATTTCCGAACCGGAAACGCCGGGCAATCCTAAATCGAGTAAGATAATATCAGGGACGGGGTCAATAATAGTTAGCCGCTCTATGGCAACTTTACCGTGAAGGGCAATTTCCGTCTGATAACCTGCCTGATTCGCAACATGACCGAATAGTGTTACGATGTCACGATCATCTTCAATAATTAACGCTAAAGGTTGAGGCATAGATACCTGCTCTCTCGTAATTCAATTCAAACTTATAAAACTTGCTTATAGATTATAATCCTTTAATATGACGAACTTATAGCAAAATCCGTCACTTTAAGAATACAATGATTTTTAGAGTACACAATTATCATTATTCTTACTTTCCAAAATTAAGTTTTTATTTAGTTTAAGATTAAGAAACCATAAATAGCCCGATCTGAAATCGGAGTGGGCATTCCGGATTAAATTCATCATCCGCTTTAGCATGTGTTGGAGCCGGTATGATACCTACGCGGTGGATACGCGTCCATCGGTATTCAGTCCCCATAGCAATGATATACTATTTCAGAGAAAGGCAAGGTAAAGCCATGGCATACAATAAGATGACAATGAAACCTGATAAAAAAATTGCGCTTGTCGCCCACGACAACAAGAAACAAGACCTGGTGGAATGGTCTAAGTTCAACCGCGACCTATTGGCGCATCATGAAGTGTTTGCGACGGGCACTACCGGGGAGATGTTGGAGCGCGAGCTTGGATTCAAAATCACAAAACTGCAAAGCGGCCCCTTGGGCGGCGATCAACAGGTCGGCGCGATGATCGCCAATAACGAGATCGATTTCTTGATCTTTTTCTGGGACCCTCTGGAGCCGATGCCACACGATCCGGATGTCAGAGCGCTTCTGCGGATGGCAGCGGTCTGGAATATCCCGATTGCGTGCAACCGTGCTTCTGCGGATTTCATGATATCCTCCCCGCTCATGGATAGCGAATACGACCGCCTAGTCCCCGACTACGACGGATATCGAAATCGAAAGATTCCTGTATCCGAGCCAGTCCGTAGATCCAAAAAGGACGCGGGCTAAATCTGCAGGAATGGAGAATATTTCCAATAAAGATAATAGTGAAAGTGTATACTTCAACTGCCAACCTTTATCGGTATAATCGCACTATACAACTTTTCTAGGGCCTGCATGCAAAATTCGAAATAGCGGTAACTGGTTGGTACGCGAAACAGTGGCGCCGTAACCAATGAACCATGCGAGCGAATAGAAGCGTTGCTCCCGCAAGCAAAACATAACCTGGACGACCCATCGCAAGATCATCGATATGAATGGCATGCTTTGGGTAATACGAACTGGTGCAGCTTGGCGAGATATGCTGGAACGAAATGTCAATTGGAAAACGATCTACAGCCGCTTTCAATGCTGGCGCAAGACAGGTGTGTGGGACCGGATGTTTGCCGAATTGTGGACCGCCTTGGATGTGGAGAGCGATGTGGATTAGGAAGTTCAACTCATTGATTCCCCCACCGTGCGTGTTCACCAGCCTGCGGCCGGCGCAAAATAAGCAGCCCAGAACGAGAGGCTTTAGGCCGTAGCCGAAGTGCATTCACCCTCAAAATACACATTCGTTGTGAAAGTACTGGCAAATGATCACTTTTTTGCTCACGCCAAGTCAGGAAAGCGACATCCATATTGCGGCGCAATTGATGGAAATAGATGCTGTTCGTAGATCAACTGGGCAATTAGGCTTGCGCCCGAAACGCTTTGTAGCTGACAAAGGTTACACCAGCGCAGCGTTTCGAAATTATCAACATCGCAAAAATATTCGTTGCACCATTCCGCATCGCAGGAACGAACATCACACAGGTATTTTCAACAAGCAACTTTATCGTAAGCGTAACATCATTGAAGCTCTGATTATCGCCTTAATCAGTTTCGTCGTATCGCACCTCGCTATGAAAAACGTGCCGCTGAATTCTCTGTTATGATCACCATCGCTTCGATTTTCAACTTTTCTGATTTTGCATACAGGCTCTAGCATTTAATCAATAACCTTCTACATTTGGGAATTTCATATGTTTCCTGCATTACAGGCTCTAAATACAAAAAATCCTCGAGTTTACTTAGCCCTATTTTTGGGGATCGCATTTGGCCTATCATTTTATTCTTACTGGTTGGTCGATGTATTGCCTCCAACCAGCAAGTGGACGTTTTTGCTTACTGTTTTAGCAAGTCTTATTGCAGCGACAGGTTCTTTCTTCCTGCTTGAATTATGGGTCCATCCTCGTTTGGCTATCCTTACAAATCTCCAAAGGTGGATTTTGTTAGGGTTGAGTATCCCAACCGGCGTATTTTTATTATTGGCAGGAACCACCGCTTGGAAATCACCTGAAAGGTTTTTAACATTTTTATTACCTAACGAAAAACTCGAAATCTCCGTGCCCGCTTCCCGGAACCAACCCAATGCGGATGTTGCGATTCAATTGTTATCAACTTCCTTGGGAGACATATCTTTTAATTCGATCCACTATCAAGGTTGGCAACGAAAGGGTAGCTTATTTAATCCTTTCCAATATAAAAAATAATTCCCTTGAGTGGACGGGAAAAGCGGGGGGGCAAATATCCATCGTTTTTCACAATCCCACACGTGCGGGAATAGCCCAAATTTCAACCGATGGAAGCGAAGAGACAATAAATTTCTCCTCAGAAGTAGAGCAGGAATATTTTTATACCCATCGTTTTCCTGTTCCTTTTTACGCCTCGCGAACAATCGTGATATTGTTGGGCGCTCTCGATTTCAGTGCTATTTGTTTTGTGATAGGGTTATTCATTTTTGAAAAAAGAAAAGTGATAGAGCGTAATTTTCAGCAATCTATCCTAATGTTAGCGATCCAAAGAAAAGGCGTTGGTGAGAAAAGCAGTGAAAAGGATTTAAGAACAAAAACTACAACTTTAGATTGGGCAATGGTTCTCGGAACCATTGCCCTAGCCGTCCTTTTGCGCGTTTTCAATCTAAACGCGCTGCCTCCGTTTACAGATGAGTATATCCATCTCCTAGCAGGAAAAGCTATCGCGAGTGGCGCACCATTGAACTCCGTGTACCCTCGAAGCCTATTTGTTGTCACGTTACCCGTTGCCCTTTTCTTTCGGATCTTTGGACTCCAGGTATGGGCTGCTCGGCTGCCAGGGGTGATCATCAGCGTCTTAGCAATTGTCCCATTATACTTAATCACTATAAGGATCAACCGGCAAGTCGCGTTATTGGCTTGTATTCTGTACGCAACCAATCCATGGGCGATTGCCATGTCCAGATATGGGCGAGAATATGGATATTATCCTTTTTACTTTTACTGGATCATTTATGGAATGATCGTTTTTCTTGAACTCTTTCCGGATAATTTTCTCGTGGATGGCTGGAAAAAAATTTTCAGATCCGATATTATCCTGCTGGCAGGAGCGCTTTTCCTGCCTGTTATCTACGCGGTGTTTATCGCAACACCGGATGAGAGTTTCAAATTAATAGCCATTGCATATGGGGTTTTTATTTTATTCATATTACCGAAATTGACATTGAGGACCACGGTCGTAATAGAACTTTCGGCAGTCCTGGCTATTCTGATGTTAGGCGCCTTGTATTTTTTCGATACTAAAAGCGGAAATATCTCATTCCATCCTATGCAAAATTACTGGCTCCGCTACTTCTTCCCCAATCCTCAACAACAGTGGTATTTTGATAGGCCGGCCCTAGTTCCCATGATTGGACTTGTTTGTGCAATTTTGCTCAGTGTACATGTTCGTAAACTCAATTTTATTCCTTTCTTCTTTGTTGCTCTTTTTTCCATCTCTCTTCTCTTTTACTTGTACTTGGTTTCTCGATATATCCAAGCCCGCTATATATTTAACGTGGAGTTTTGGTTCATCCCGCTCATCGCGATCGGTTTTTGGTGTATATTGGCTTTTTTGCAAGCGATCTTTTCCAACAAGAAAATTCTAGCGTCATTAATCTGGTTGATACTCTTGGCGTCATCAATAAATTTATCCCAAATTTTGCTTCCAACATATTATGATAATTATGGGTGGATGCCCATTACGGAAGAAAATCATGATGATGTCAAATTAACTCAATCATATCTGCTCGACAAGGTAATACCGGGCCAGGCACTGATTTCAACCGACTATGCTAATTATGTTACCTTTGAGGGAAACTCTTCGTTTGATGCAATTTATGCTTGGGATTACATAAAAGACAGTAATTACGAAGAATATTTCTCTTCAATTATTAAGCAACAAAATTCAGGGTGGATAGTCCTTGATGATCAGGTATACAAAGGGTTCAGACCTTTTCCACTCAAGACGACTTTTGCGGACAACAAAGAAATCGAATACATGGGCAAGGTTGCCAATGAGTATATATGGCGATGGAGTGTAACTAACGGATAGTGATATCAACAGCCTCTTACAGCCTATGATGACTGTCGTGCGCAAAAGATTTCTCTAGTTGGCGGGAGCAACAAAACCGCGCAAGCCCTCGAATTTAAAAAGAATGCAGGATAATTCAATGGACATCGCGCAAACTTTCTATGCCTCCACACGCACTGAATGGCGCAAGTGGCTGAAAAAGAATTACAAAACCAAAAAAGAAATCTGGCTGGGGTATTACTAGAAGGCGACCGGAAAGCCGAGGCTCGAATATGACGACGCAGTGGAAGACGCATTATGTTTTGGCTGGATCGACAACACGGCCAGAAAACTCGACGAGGAGCGGTTTGCTCAGAAATTCTCGCGACGCAATCCAAAGACCGCATATTCGCAATCAAACAAGGAAAGGCTGGTAAAGCAAATCACGGAGGGCAGGGTAATGAAAGAGGTCCTCGCTACGCTCAACGATATTTCTTTGGAACAATTTGAAATTCCAAAAGATATTCTCGCGACGATCAAGGCGGACCACGAAGCCTGGCAGAATTTCCAAAAGTTCTTGGAAACTGATACGCGAATCAGAATCGCA
Source organism: uncultured Chloroflexia bacterium (assembly GCA_963783295.1). GTDB lineage: Bacteria > Chloroflexota > Anaerolineae > Anaerolineales > Villigracilaceae > Fen-1038. The sequence goes on from CAWAMX010000017.1 coordinate 46,746, forward strand.
TTCATTGCTAGCGCACGGCACCGGCCTAAAGAATTCCAGAAGCGATTGAATTACTTTATCATGAGGACAGAGAAAAACAAGCAGTTTGGATTTAGAGGAATTGACAAATACTACTAAGGAAAAGAAAAAGCGGTTTCGTTTTGGAGGAACTAAGAAGTAGTATTATTGACGACACTGATTGGCAAAAGTCACAGGACACGGATGGACGAATAGGATAATAGCATGGAGCAACTTCGCAAGCATGTACCTGATTTGAACACTCCGCGCGGGAAAGTGCGGATTGGGTTATACCTCTTGGGTTGGTTTATATTGGTCACTTTGTACTTCGCGATTTCAGACCACATCCCCACCTGGAGCATTGACAGTGAGATCGTTGTCATCGCACTGGGATTTATTGTATTACGCCTTTTCTTTACCCGCAAAAAAGCCTATCAGGAAAAATACAAAGAACTGGCCTATCGCAACGCCTGCGTTCATTACGGCATTCCGGGGTTGGCGATCATCATGGCGGCGGTGGCGCACGCCGGATACATGAATGGCCCGTTCGTGCTGCGCGGTTGGTGGACGACGGTCTTTATCGGGTTAGGTCTCTGGTGGCTAATCGTCGGTGCGACGTTATGGATACGCGGCATAGTCGCTTTTGGCTTCGACAACCTTGCCCTGCTCTACGTTTATTTTCCGGAAGAAGGCAAGATCGTTGACTCGAATATTTACAGCATCCTGCGACATCCCGTTTACGCCGGCGCGTTGCGTGTGATCATCGCTCTGGCCCTGCTCAATGGAAACGGTAATTCGATTGCGTTCATCCCCTTCGCCCCGCTCGGATTGTTCGGCTGGATACGGCTCGTCGAGGAAAAAGAATTGATCGAACGCTTTGGGCAATTCTATTTGGATTATCGCAAACGTGTCCCGGCCTTCTGGCCCCGCCTGCGCGACTATGGAAAATTTTTTGGATTTTTGCTGGCAGGAAAATAAGATGAATGCAATTTTAGCTTCTGTTGGTGTCGTAATCATCCTTTTCATTCTTTGGATCGTTGGATCGCGGATACGCCGGGCACAGTGGGTTACTGCCTGGAAACAATTCGCCAGCGAAATCGGAGCCGAGTTTGTTGAGGGCGGATTCTTCCGCACCAGCAAAGTTCAAGCCCGCGTCAAGCAGTGGACAGTTACTCTTGATACCTATTCGGTATCGTCAGGAGACTCAAACGAGACATACACAAGAATGAAGTCTTCCATTCAGGATAAGGATGGGTTTTGGTTCACTATCTTTCAGACAGGTCTGGTTGCCAAATTGGATAAAGCTTTAGGTGTTCAGAAGATTGATGTTGGCGACTCGGAGTTTGACCAAGCCTTTACTATTCGATCCAACAATGAATCAAGGGTACAATCTTTGTTTTCGAACCTGAAGATTCGCCAGATGATTCAGGCGCAAAAATCTATAACACTCGCAATCAGAAAGAATGAACTGCGCCTTGAAACACGAGGTGTGGTTAGGGATGTAGAACGACTCAAACCTCTTTTTGAATTGTTTAAGGAGATGCTGAACCAACTGGAAGGATAATCATGTGGATTTGGATAGATTGGGAATTATTATTAATAGTCGTTGACTTGACTGGCTAGTCACACGAATAAAATCAAAGGCTTTGAAAACCTCGGGGGACCCTTATTTACGCCCGCCCCTACCCAGCCTCTTCCAAATACCTTCTATATTCTCCACCGCATTCCATTTAGGCATTTAAGATGCAAAAGATTTACCTTCAATGACAAAAAATAATCAAAAGACGTTTTCTCGCGATTATTGATCCGTACCCGACAAAAAAGAAGTCGATCTACTTTGGATTTTTTTCAATAGCCAGTGTGCGTATTGCGGAATTGAGCTAAAAAGAGAAGAAAGATAAGGGGCATCAAGATCACATTATTTCACTTGCTGATAACGGGAACAAGATATTCACAATTTTGTTCTTTCACGCAATATTTGCAATGGCGATGAAAAAATGGAGGGAAATTGGGAGTTGTTCTTAAAGAAAAAACTCCGGACGAAAAATCATTTAATTCAAGAAAGTCATTAATCGAGAGCTAGATGTTCCTGAAAAAAGAAAGAATTTTAGATAATGAAACTATGATGGAGATTGATGCAATAATTAAACAAGCAATCATAAGTTTCGAGGATTCAGTATAAAGGATGAGGATTATAAAGAATAAGTGAAATCAATCTAATTTCTATTTCATTTTGTCACCAATTCCAACGTTTCCAACAATCTCTCCATCCAATCGTTATCTTTCACAAACATACACCAATATGCGCCTTTGCCACCACGAATATCGGGCCCAAGATCATGCAGGCGTTTCTCCTCATTGCCATTTGCCGCCGAAGGTGGATAGCGCAAAACGATTTGACCTGTTTCCATTCCAATCGCTGCTAGTCCGGCCTTCTCGGCGCGCAATTTGACTCGCATTTGATAAAACAGATTTTGAACCATCTCCGGCAGTTCACCAAAGCGATCACTGAATTCGTTGGCCAGCGCTTCGATCTCGGACTCATCGCGCAAGTCAGCGATGCGGCGATATAAACGCAAGCGCAAATCCTGGTCAGCGATGTAATCGGCGGGAATACCAACCGCCAATGGCAAATCCACATTAACCGGCATCGAAATCGGTTGATTGAAACTTTTCAATTGAGTTGCAAGGTTATCACGTAATTTGAGTTTGTCGCCTGCCGCAATCCGTATTCGCCTCACCGCATCGGCAAGCAACCGTGTATAAAGATGAAAGCCGACTGCTTGAATATGCCCATGCTGACGCGTGCCAAGCAGTTCGCCTGCACCGCGGATTTCCAAGTCACGCATCGCAATCGAATAACCCGCGCCGAGTTGCGTGTTCTCGGCAATGACTTCGAGTTGTTGTTGACCCTCGAGCGTCGGGGAAAGTTTTCGGTGGCGGAAAAAGTAGGCATAAGCACGCGCCGCGCCTCGTCCGACCCGGCCGCGTAATTGATAGAGTTGAGCGAGTCCAAATGTGTCGGCGCGATCAACGATCAATGTGTTTGCATTCGGAATATCCAATCCTGATTCAACAATGGTCGTCGAAAGAAGAATATCCACATCGCCCGAATTGAAGCGGTGCATCACGTCTGCCAATTCGTGCTCTGGCATCTGGCCGTGACCCACATCCACGTGCGCTTCAGGCACGAGCTGGTTGAGATGCGCCTTCATTGCATTGATCGTGTTGACGCGGTTATGCACAAAGAAGATTTGTCCGCCGCGTTCGAGCTCGCGCAAAATGGCCTGACGAACCAGCTTCGGCGAATACGGCCCAACGTGCGTGACGATAGGCAAACGTTCCTCGGGCGGTGTGTTAAGATTGGAAATATCGCGCACACCGGTGAGCGCCATGTACAACGTGCGCGGAATCGGTGTGGCAGTGAGCGTCAACACGTCCACTTCGGTGCGAAGTTTTTTTAGATGCTCTTTGTGCGTCACACCGAAGCGTTGTTCTTCGTCAATGATGACAAGGCCGAGTTCCTTGAATTGAACATCGGCTGAAATCAAACGATGCGTGCCAATGATGATGTCAATCTCGCCAATGGCAAGCGCAAGCAAAATTTCATCCTGCTCACGGGGCGAACGGAAGCGCGAAAGCATTTCCACTTTTATTGGGAATGCTGCCAGGCGATGTAAAAAAGTTTCGTAGTGTTGTTGTGCCAACACGGTCGTCGGCACGAGCATCGCAACTTGCTTGCCATCCATCACAGCTTTGAATGCAGCGCGCAAGGCCACTTCGGTTTTCCCATAACCTACATCGCCGCACAACAGCCGATCCATCGGGCGCGGCGATTCCATATCGTGCTTGATATCGGCAATTGCGCGTTTCTGATCATCGGTCTCGACGTATGGAAACAAATCTTCCAATTCCTTTTGCCATTGCGTATCCGGCTTGAACGAATACCCCTGCACCACGTTACGCCGCGCATACAAGTCGAGCATATCTTGCGCGACTTCGAGCACCGCTTCCTTCACGCGGACTTTTTTCTCGTGCCACTCCTGGCCGCCCAAGCGATCCAAAGCAGGTTCAACGCCCTCCGCACCGACATAGCGCGTCAAGCGGTCCGCTTGATGGACAGGCACATACAATTGTCCACCGCCATCATATTCCACAGCAAGAAATTCGCGATTATGCGAATCCAATTCGCGTTGCACCAACCCGACAAATCGTCCAACGCCATGATCAATGTGAACGACGTAGTCGCCCACTTTTAAATCGGAGTAAACCGTCTCAGGTGTCTCAGCAACCTCACGTTGTTTGGTGCGCGGCTGAGGCCGCTCCCATCCAAAGATTTCGGAGTCAGTGATTAGATGAATATCTCCTACAATAAACCCTTCGGACAATGACGCTTCGACAAATTGCGGATTATCATCGGATTGCGAATTAGATTCTTTCAATAAGTCTTGCAAACGTTCGCTTTGCCGCGAGATGATGATCACCGTTTCGTTCTTGGACACCAAATCGGAGGCATGCTCAACGAATAGTTTCAACCTTCCGCCGAATCTCTGTCCGATAACGAATGCAGATGAAAGGGTCTCTTCCCCACTTCCTTCAAATGCCGTTGAACGACCCAGCTCAAGCATTGTATGATCGTGGAAATCATCCAGCAATTCAGGCCAGGTTAGATAAGGAATCGGAAAGTCCGATGAGAGCAAACCCTCGTCTATGCTTTCCTGTCTGAGCTTGACGGCCTGTTCTTCAACTTCTGCCACCATGCTTTCAACAACCGACAAATCATCGATCAACACCAACGCTTTCGATGGAAGATAATCCAGAAGGCTTGCAGATAGTGGATGTAATATTGGAATTTGAAATTCGGAAAGCTCAGTTTCGGGCAGGCGGCCATCCGCCCCTACCATGATAAATTCACGCGCAGGCGTGATTAAAACCGAATTTAATTTCTCAACCGTCCGTTGCGAGGCCGGATCAAATTGCCGGATCGTTTCGATCTCATCGCCGAAGAAATCCAAACGGATCGGAAGTTTCTCCGCTGGCGTCCACACATCGAGAATCCCACCGCGCGTTGAAAATTGTCCTGGCTCCAACACGGTATTGACGCGCTGATATCCAATCTCCGCCCAACCTCGCAGAAGCGAATCGGAATGAATAGATTGATTGATCGAAAGTTTTTTGCAAGCCTTGAGATAATCGCGGCGCGGCACTGTGCGCGTCATAAGCGAACGCGCAGAAACAATGATGATCGGCGGCGTTTCAGGTATCTCTGCAAATGGCAACTGATACGCGGCCAAAGCAGTCAGAGCCTGCAGGCGTTCGCGGCGCGTGGTCGCGCTCCAGGCGGCCTGTTCATAGAAAAGCGGATTGGGTTCGGCGAATAAATAGCGCGGCGACTTGACCCAAAACCCCAATTCATCGAATAAAGATAAGGCGTGGTCGGCCCGGTCAGTGATGAGCAGAGTCGGTTGATTCAAATCCTGATGCAACGCAGCAAGGATTGGCAAGCGCGCGGCACGCAGCAAGCCCAAGCCGGGAAATTCTTCGCTAGCTTGTATTTGTTTCAGCAATTGCTGATATTGTGGAAGTGCGCGGATCTTATCGAGGAGAAGTTGCATTCAATTTTCGTTATTCAAAAACGGTGTTCGATAATAACGATTCCCGAATTACGATTTCCGAATTTCACCACCATTATATTTATTCATTGCCTTATCCAATCCATCGGTTACAAAAGTCAATACAGCATCTGCGGCGCGATCAAGGATGGAGGATAATTCTTTCATTTCATCTTTGGAAAAATTCTGCAAGACGTAATCCGCCGCGTCCATTCGTCCGGGCGGACGGCCAATGCCTAGACGCAAGCGCGGAATGTCCTCGGTGCCAAGATGTTCAAGCGTGGAAGCGAGACCTTTTTGTCCGCCAGGTCCGCCCCCGGGCCGCATACGGATTGTACCGAATGGAAGATCGAGATCGTCGTGAGCAATGAGCACGTTGGATAACTCCATCTTATAAAAATGGATCAGCCCCTGCGCAGATTGACCGGATAGATTCATGTACGTCTGCGGCTTGGCAAGGATGAGCTTATGTTCACTATAAACGGCATCCGTGACGATGGCTTTGGATTGCAGCTTCATGCCGCGCGCATTGAGCCGGACAATCAGCCAGTCTATAAGCATGAAGCCAGAGTTATGACGATTATCTCTAAATTCGCGACCTGGATTACCGAGGCCGATAATGAGGAAGGTATCAACTGTCATGTGTCATGTATCAAGAACGCCGCAAACAAATCAAAACGCCGAAGACAATGGAGAGACCAACGATGACCAACGCGCCGCGTTGAATACCAGCATAGATTTCATTTATCTGTACTTCAACAGGATTGGACGGCAACGCAGTCGGCGTGGAAAATATTGGCGGTGAAGTAGGAGTAGGAGACAGAACTGCAATGACTGGTGTTGAAGGTGGAGGCATGAAGGCTGGCGTGAAGGTAACCACCAGAGGAATCGGCGAGGTACTTGTAGGAAGCGGTGCTTGGTTTTGCACTTTGACCTTTACCGTCGCATCCTGAGATGAACCATCCTGCGACGTCACGCGCAGGCGCAGAATATAATCTCCGTCGCCAATCGAAGTCGTATCCCAGGCCGCGAGAGCTGAATTCGCAACAGGTTGGGCAAGAGTTTGGATCAAGAACCACGTTCCGGTCGAGTCGGATGCGTAAGCGAAATCCAATTCAGCGGAGGCAAAGTTCACTATATCCGTTGTACCGGTGATGGAAACTTGTCCCTGCAAAATCTGACCCGCAGTCGGCGCGGTGATGACCGGCGAAATCGCCCCCTGGGCGATCACCACAGAGGGAATGATCGCCAACCCAACGAATACGGCAAATAACCATCCGCGCATCAGAATGGACGAAGCCAATTAGTATGAGTAAATATAGAGAGAGCGATGAAGATGAACAGGATCAATATGATAAAGCCACATCCGCAGCCACCGCACGAACAACCGCGGCCAAAACCAAATCGCCTCTCGAGCCAACCAAATGCCCGATCCAGAAAGAAAAGTTCAAGCAGACCCGCCAAACATCCCTGACGATTGCGCATGACAACCTCCTTGACTTGAGATTTTGAACATTGAAGTCTAACATGAAGCGGAAGGATGGTCAAATTTCAGGTGTTAAAGTTTTGGCAAAACAATAGATTGTTGTTTTTGATACTTGCCCTTTTTATCGGCATAAGAAGTTTCGCATTCCTCGTCTGCTTCAAAGAAAAGGACTTGTGCGAGACCTTCATTGGCGTAGATCCTGGCTGGTAGTGGTGTTGTGTTTGATATTTCGAGCGTAACAAAGCCTTCCCACTCTGGCTCGAACGGGGTGACGTTGACAATGATGCCGCAACGCGCATACGTTGATTTGCCGATGCAAAGCGTCAGCACGTTGCGCGGGATGCGGAAATACTCGACGGTGCGTGCCAGCGCAAAGGAGTTCGGCGGGATGACACAGACCTCGCCGACAAAATCCACCATTGATTTTGGGTCGAACTGTTTCGGGTCAACCGTCGCGCCGAAAACGTTGGTGAAGATTTTGAATTCATCTGCCACGCGCACATCGTAGCCGTACGACGAAACACCATACGAAATGACGCGGTCGCGAACTTGGTGTTCGATGAATGGTTCGATCATCTTGTATTTCAGAGCCATCTTGCGAATCCAGTGATCAGGTTTAAGTCCCATGCGATTCTCCAATTTACGTTTTACGATTTTCGAATTAGGCAACTCCGCCGCGTTTTTCCATCGTCTTGCGGATTTCCTTCTCGATCTGATCGGCCTGCTTCTCCAGATCAGCCAATTCATTTAGCATCTTCTCCCTGGCCGATTTATCTTCCAGCGAATTCAAGTTGACGCGGACATTATATCCGGCGGCGGTCAATGCGGCGTGCGCCAGCGCCGCGCCAGACATCGCATCGCTGATCGCATTCAGATTTCCATCCTTTGCACAACGTGCGGCCAACTCCATCACCTTGACCGCATTCTTGACAGTTTGTAATGGAACATACGCGGCGTTGACCGTCGCGATATGGATCGCAGCCGCGCGCGCCTTTCGCTGTTCTTCATTTTCCATTGGAAGCTTGAATGCGCCCATCACCGCTTCGAACGCGGCTGAATCATCTTCAACCGCGTCGGTCAACTCCTTCCGCAACCCTTCGGCTTGCACGCGGATGGCTTGCATTGCGGCTTCGACCGCGGTGTATTTTTTCTTGCCAATCGTTAAACCCGCGACCATGGCAACCAGCGCGGCGCCCATTGCACCGGCATAAGCTGCGGCGGAGCCGCCGCCAGGCGCGGCAGTCGCAGCCGCCAGATCGTCAAGGAACGACGCGTTTGATTCCTTCGATTGAGAATCGTCCGCTTGATAAAGTCGCGAACTCGAGAATCTGTTCTGTGCTGAATTGATCGAGCTGCGTATACCAAACCGCCGCATCGGTCAACGCTTCTTGCGGAATCAGTCCGACCAACTCACTGTGATGAATAAAGACACCATAGCGCTGTGCTTCGCGACGAATCATTTCGACCACGCGGCTAACAGGAGTTTCGCGGAAATTCGTCAGGTTCATCGAAACTTGGGCGCGGCCATCCACCAAGAGTCCAAGCGCTTTTACATATCGCAGTCCGCCGGATGATTGTCGAACGGCTTTAGCAATTTTCTTGGCAATGTCAACTTCGGATGTCGTCAAATAAACATTGAATGCAATCAACGGATTACGCGCACCAATCACGGTCGCCCCCGCAGCTCCAAGTTTCGTCGGACCGTAATCAGGTTTGCGATCTGGATTCGATTCGATCTCAGACCTGAGTCCTTCGTATTGTCCTCTGCGAATATTTTCTAGATTGGTTCGTTCGGGACGCGTCGCCGCCGCTTCATATAAATAGACCGGGATGTTGAGCTCATCACCGACGCGTTGACCTAACCGTTTTGCCATCGCGACACAATCTTCCATCGTCGCACCTGAAAGCGGAACAAACGGGACAACATCGGTCGCACCGATGCGCGGATGTTCGCCAGTATGTTTATTGAGATCAATTAATTCGGCGGCGGTTTTGATAGCACGGAATGCGGCTTCTTCCACGGCTTCGGGTGGACCGGCATAACTTAATACGGTGCGGTTGTGATCGAGGTCAGATGAACGATCGAGCAGGCGCGCGCGCTCGACCGATGTGATTGCCGCGACGATCTGATCAATTACTTCAGATCGTCGAGCTTCGGAAAAGTTGGGAATACATTCGATAAGTGACATAAGATTTTAGATTTGCGATGAGATTCTTCGATTGCTGATTGATGCCGTCAATTATAATCGTTCTACGTCCATTCCTAATCACATCGTCGCCATGAAAAGTCAATGCCTGCAGCGGCTGAGACGCGGGCTACTAAGATTTATTGGATCTTGATTGCAAAATGAAAGAAGGCTATACACAGAACTGAGTTTATGAAGGAGTCATACATCGTCCCATTCTACATCTTCGGCTTTCTCCAACGGCTTGGGTAGGTGCGCGGTGATCAGCTCAAAAAAAATATATGGGGGAACACGCGAGTGATTTTGCAAAAATAAAAATGTCCAACTCATATTATCACTTAGGTGTAATATGCAAAAATAAATAGAATTCAGCCAAGACCAAGACACTACGCATCCCGAGACGGAAATCTATAAAATAACGAATCTCGTAGAAAAGAAATTTATTGAATATTACGGTCTTTGTCTAAATGATGAGATCGATTTTGATTTTCCCATTGATGGAGTGTTCTACTTTTCAAACCTTGAAAACAGAAGAAATATTAATATTAGATTGCTTCAGCATAAAGAAAAAAATCTAAAAAGGTTGGAGACACTTGAAAATCATAAAAAAGAAGTTGAGGCAAAATTATCGAATCGCCAGGCAGAGATATCCAAATTAATATTCCTGCACCATGAAGTATATTACAAAGCTGAACTGCAATGGATTGAAATGGCAATTACCCAGTTGGGCAAAAATAAACACAAGAGTACAGAGAAGCCAAAATGATTAATGACCTAAATTAAGTGAAAGGAACTTTAAGGTAAGTTATACAAAATATTCTGAAACAGAATGGCTGGCTAGAGTGGAGTTAAAGAACGATCTTCACCAAATTCAGACTTGCTTAAAAATTGAAACGCTCTTTTTTATTGTCAAAGATGCGGGAATTGAATTCAAAATGAATCCGTTGAATGAATGTTCTGCAATATGTATCAAGGTAAAAAAGTTGACAGGAACAAATGTAAGCAAGTTGGCATTAAAGCTTTTTAGAACTTTTCTGGGGAAAATGGCTGTTCACAATGCCATTTGCTTTTTGGATTAGCAGGGCCGGGGTTCATGAATATTTATTACCTGAATCAAGTCAATAGCAGAAAAATGTCCCAAGATGGGTATAACTTTATCATGAGAAAAGACTGCTTGGCACATATTTTAGAAAGGAAAAATAGTAAATAAAAAATCTGATAACAGTTTTAATCTGACTTAGATCACAAGAGCCTTTGTCAGCTAATCAAATGTCAGGCTTTTCAAATCTCCTGCCGCGCACAGGCGATTTTTCGTTATAATCGCTAGATCAACATACACGATATTTTCGCCGCCCAACTAGAAAATGACGAAAGTAGCATACGCATTTATCGCCTACAAAGATATTATGAATAAATCAAAACTGGTTGAGATTTGCCTGCCGCATTTTGCGACTCTTTGCGGACGAATTTTTCACAATACCGATCCGCAGTATTTTCCGCGCGCTGAATATCGCGGGCGGACGATTTTCTTTTGCACCGAATCCTGTCTCGGCGCGTTTCAATCCGACCCCAAAAGATTTTATGCCGCACATCGCAAGTCAGCGCATAAAACAGCTTTGCCGATCAAATAAACTTATAGGTGAACGCTACGGCTTTACGCGAATCGGTGACATTCTCCCTTCGATTTTCATATCATTATTCAATATTTAGCACACTATCTTCTCAAAGCTTTGGTAGAATCTCTAGCATGTCTCTTCGACGATTGAGCTTATTGGCAATTCTGTTTGCGATTTTATCAGCTTGCTCAACCACTTCAAAATCAAGCAATCCATATCCAACCTACAATCCATTCGTGCCGTTAAGCGCTACGCCAAATGCGAATGAAACAGCAACTCCATCTCCCACGCGCACACCAGGGCCAACTCCAACGCGCGCCGCGTTATCGGTCACATTGCCTCCGACGCGCGATCCAAATTTGCCGATGACCACGCCCACTGCCGACGCGCCTCATGCCCTGCCCACCCTGCGTCAGAACGCGGAACAATACACCGTCCAAAATGGAGATACACTCGGCGATATCGCGCAGAAATATGGCATCAGTGTCGAGACACTGGAACAAGCCAATGGGATTAGCGATCCGAATTTGCTTGCCGTTGGACAAACGCTCAATGTCCCGCAACCCGCTCCGGGTCAGGTGGGATCGTCGTTCAAGATCATTCCCGATTCCGAATTGGTTTATGGCCCGGCCAGCGCGCAGTTCGACGTCGCAGCATTCATCCAAAATCAGGGCGGATATCTTTCGAGTTATTCGGAAGCCGTCAGCGACCCGACTTCGCCCGACATCAACGGGAAAACATTGACCGCGGCACAGATCGTCGTTGAAGTGGCGCAGGATTATTCGGTCAATCCGCGGCTTCTGCTGGCACTAATCGAATATCGAAGCCATTGGGTCACACGCACCAACCCCGACCCAGCCACGCTCGATTATCCCTTGGGCTATAGCGAGCCGAATCACGTTGGCCTCTATCATCAACTGGCATGGACTGCGAACGAACTCAACCGCGGCTTCTATCTTTGGAATGAAAATGCAATTGCCAATTGGGTGATGGCCGGTGACGGAAGCATTGTGCCGATTGTCCCGACCATTAATGCTGGAACCGCAGGCGTTCAAAATTTTTTCTCCAAACTCGATGACGTCACAACGTGGAATACGGATGTCAACGCATTTGGTTTGTTTGAAACGTATTCATTCCTGTTCGGCAGTCCGTTCGATTTCGCCATCGAGCCATTGCTCCCGCCGGGTTTGACTCAGCCAATTTTGCAATTGCCGTTCGAACCCGGTGTGATCTGGGCATTCACTGCGGGTCCGCACGAGAGCTGGGATACCGGTACGAATTGGGGTGCGCTTGATTTTGCACCGACGGATATTCAAGGCTGCGCAACTGCCAGTGAATGGGAAACCGCGGTTGCAGATGGCTGGATTGTTCGCGCTTCGAATGGCGCCGTGATGGAAGACCTCGATAATGATGGATACGAACAAACCGGTTGGGATATTCTTTATATGCACGTGGCCGCACAAGACCGCGTCAATGCCGGAACTTATGTTTATGCCGGCGACCGCATCGGACATCCCTCGTGCGAAGGTGGGATCGCCAACGCCAGTCATCTTCATCTCGTCCGCAAATATAACGGCGAATGGATCGCGGCAGATGGCAACCTTCCATTTATAATGGACGGCTGGACCTCAAGTGGAACCGGAACGGAATATGATGGGTATCTCAAGCGCGGCTCAGTCACGCTCGAAGCCGATGAAGGCAGCAGCGCTAAAAACCAAATTTCAAGATGACTAAATGTCCTTGCGAGCCGGCAATAGTAAGCAATGACATTGGCATACTTTTTACACATTTCAATTTGATCAAGGCGGGTATAATCTGCCAGACGGATTCACTGTGAAACGCCTTCTACCCATTCTGTTCATCACATTCATATTATTAACTGCTTGCGGGCAAGCGCCCGCGTTGTGGGGAACTTACTCGACTCCAACCGTTGAAAGCGCCACATCCATTCCTTCACTTCTTCCCACCAACACTTTGCCGGCTTCCGCTACTCCAACTTTGACGCCGCAGGATACTTCTACTTTCACCCTCACGCCAACATCCATACCGATCGATACATCCACGCCATTACCAAGTCAAAACAATCCTAACGCAGAGGCAACGGCTCTGCTCCCGACTTTCGATGTTCCCACTTTGCTATATTACTCGCAAAGCGGAGACACACTTCCAGCAGTAGCCTCCCGATTTAACGTAAGCCTTTCTGATGTCCGTTCCAATACAGATCTTCCACAAACCACATTGATTAATCCTGGCACTTTGCTCATCATTCCAAAACGGATCACCGGTTCAACCACACCGAATATCCAAATCATTCCCGATAGCGAAATGGTCTTTTCGGCCACCGCTGTGAATTTTGACATTTCAAGCTATGTTAGCCAGGCAGGCGGCACCTTAAACAATTATCGTGAATATCTCGGCTCAACCGGCTGGATGAGCGGCGCGGATGAAATCAAACGCGCCGCGTATGAAAATTCTATCAACCCGCGGCTTTTGCTTGCAGTCCTCGAATATGAAAGTCACTGGGTGCGCGGTAAGCCCCTGGATTCCTTGCATACCGATTATCCGATGGGCTACGAAAACCAATTGGATAAAGGCTTGTTCTTACAATTAGAATGGGCTGTTGATCAATTGTCCATCGGATATTATGGCTGGCGCGCAGGCACGCTGACCACTCTCACATTTTCAGATGGTACGAGCCTGCGCATTGATCCGCGACTCAATGCGGGAACCGTTGCAATTCAATATCTTTTTGCGCAGCTTCACAGCCAATCGGAATGGGCTCAGATCATTAATTCCAATCAGGGCTTCTCAGTCCTTTACAATGGCATGTTCGGCGATCCGTGGTCACGAGGCGAGCTTGTAAATCCAATCTTGCCGCCCGGTCTCACGCAACCCGTGTTGACTCTTCCGTTCGAACCCCATTTTGAATGGAGTCTTACAAATGGGCCTCATGGAGCTTGGTTGCCCTTTGGGGCAATGGCCGCCATTGATTTTGCGCCAACCAGCGATCATGGAGGTTGTGCCGCATCTCCGGCATGGGTCGAAGCTGCAGCTTCCGGTCTCATCGTCCGCTCTGAAAATGGAGTAGTCGTCGAAGATTTGGATGGAGACGGATTCGAACAAACCGGTTGGGATTTGGTTTATTTGCACATTGCCGCTGCCAATAGCGTCCCGGTTGGAAAATGGGTTAATCGGAACGATCACATCGGGCATCCAGCCTGCATCGGCGGATACGAAACCGGCACTCATTTGCATTTCGTCCGTAAATACAACGGCGAATGGATTCCGGCTGGTGGGCCCATTCCAATGGTGCTGAGCGGATGGACAATCCACATTGGAAGCAAGCCATGCAATGACGGTTTCTGCCCCGGCACAATGACGCAAAATGGACAAACGATTACCGCGAATTCGTTTGGAGAATCTCAATCCATCATCTTCCGCAATCCGAATGATTAAATCCATTACGAACATTCTCGTCTTGGGGATTCTCTTAACATTAACCGCATGCAGTTCATCCAATCCGATATTACCGACACCGCAACTTTCTGGAACCAGTTCGGCTCCCATTCAAAATAATCCCACCGTCATCCCGACACGTCCTTTCTACGAACCCGGCGAATTGGTTGATTACATTGCTCAAACCGGTGATACAATTCCCGCCCTGGCATCTCGTTTCAACACGACGATTGCAGAAATTATGGCAGCCAATCCCATCATTCCACCGGATGCGACCACCATGCCACCCGGCCTGCCGATGAAGATCCCAATTTATTATCGTGAATTATGGGGAACTTCCTATAAAACCATTCCCGACAATGCTTTTGTCGATGGCCCAACTTTGATTGGATTCGACACCTCCGCTTTTGTTGCATCCCATTCAGGTTGGCTCAAGGATTATGTTGGATATGCAGGAGGCGAGTATCGCACCGGTGCGGAAATTGTGGATTATGTCGCTACAAACTACAGTGTTAGTCCGCGATTATTGCTTGCGCTTCTGGAATTTCAAGCAGGCGCGCTAAGTCTGCCACAGGAACCGAAAAGCGAGTACATCCTTGGATTCAATATACTCTATTCGGAAACAGTTTATTATCAACTGATCATTGCTGCCCAGACTCTCAACAACGGATATTACGGGTGGCGCGCAGGGAATCTGATCGAGTTCGAGCGGCCCGATAAAACAATTGTCCGCCCAGATCCCTGGCTGAATGCGGGCTCAGTTGGAATCCAATATTACTTTGCGCAACTCGTCGCCGGGTCAGATTATGATCGTGCGGTTGGTCCGAATGGCCTGGCAAAAACATTTAAGCAGCTATTTGGAGATCCATGGGCGAACGATCTGGTCCTGATTCCAGGAAGCCTCAAACAACCACCTATGCTCTTGCCATTTGCGCGCAACGAAACCTGGACCTATACCGGCGGTCCGCACACCGGTTGGGGATCGGGTGAACCGTTTGCCGCGATTGATTTTGCCCCTCCGTCTGAGTTTCATGGCTGTTTCACCGTTGAATCTCAGAACTATGCCGTTGCCGCGGCAGATGGATTAGTGGTCCGCTCAACCATAGATGGATTGGCTCTCGATTTAGATGGCGATGGCGATGAACGCACTGGCTGGGTCATCTTCTATTTACATTTGGCAAGCGCGACGCGGGCGCTGCTGGGAAAACAATTACATGCCGGAGACATGATCGGCTATCCCTCGTGTCAGGGTGGTGAAGTGACTGGCACGCATGTTCATATCGCACGAAAATATAATGGCGAATGGATTCTCGCTGACGGCCCGCTTGCATTCAACCTTGAGGGTTGGATCACTCACGCAGGTGCCATTGCTTATCAAGGCACATTGACCCGGAATGGCGTCACAGTGACCGCCTGCCAATGTTCCGACTACTACAGCCAGATCAAATCAGGAACAAGTCCATAAAAATCATAGCGCACCTGCAGCAAATGCGCTTTAAACTTTTCAATCAATCCTGGTACGTTCCTTCCTTGATGAGCTTATCACCTTCATAAATTGAATAAGTCAAAACAATCGGAAATGAATCTTTAAGCGTGGCGTGAACCGAACAATATTTGGTCACCGATAGTTCAATCGCTCGGCGAACCGAAGCCTCATCCACACCATGTCCGCGCACCACATACTCAAGAACAGCTTTTGTAATACGCTTCGGGGGATCGGCGGCACGGTCGGCATTGACTTTAACTTCAAAGCCCGTAACATCGACTTTCTTTTTGACCAGGATCGAAATCACGTCCATTGCCGTACAGCCCGCCAGCGCGATAGTAACCATTTCCAGTGGTCCCACACCGGTCTCGGGGCCTGAATGGCTATCCAGTTTTATCGGGAATCCACTATCGGCCATTCCCATAAATTGCAATTCTTTTTGCCAGGTTACTTTTGCCTTCATATCATCACTCCTTGATGAGAGGTGCAACATATTTCTCAAGATTTTGTTCGCTGATTGCGCCGACCCACTCCAATCGGATCATTTCATCGCGACCAATGACATATGAACTTGGCAGGTTCGTAGCCTTGAAAGCCTGGTCAGTCGATTGGTAGGTCGGGTCAAGCCATACCAAAAAATCCAAATCATATTTCCGAACAAATGATTTCACAGCGGTAGGCGGGTCGCCGTCTTCGACCGCAACGACAGTAAACCCTTCGGTATGATGATTTTTGTAAAAATCCTCAAGCACAGGCATCTCGGCCTGACAAGGCGGACACCATGTTGCCCATAAGTTCACCAGCACAACCTGTCCGCGATAATCGGAAAGAGAACGATGAACTCCTTGAATATCATTGAGAGTCAAAGCCGGCGCTTTAATCTGGACCTTAGCCGGGATTACTGAAAAATCTATTGGCGACTCAGCGTTGATATTATTTTGAGTAGTCAAAATCAGCGTGGATACAGCGAAACCAGTCAAAATCAAGCCGATGCCAATCACGATTAAACCGGCCATACGATAATTACGCTGTGACATTTTTACGACTCAAGGTTTTGAGACGGATTGTCCCTGAATTTCATTACCCGCAGTATAACTCATCCATAAGCCTGTCATACCAGAAAAGGACGAATGTCTATGCATTCAGGAAGTTTGATACTATAAAACTGCTTCGACTTCGAGATAAGATGCTTATAAATGCTGGATGTACTAAAACGAATTCCACTTTTGCATGACCTAAGTGACGAACAGTTAGCGTTGCTCGCGCCTTTGTTTGAAGTGTTCACTTGCCCAGCGAACCACCCCATCTTTGATCAGAATGAACAGGCAACGTATTTATATCTTCTCATCAATGGAACGGTAGTCCTCCACTATAAGCCGTACGATGGTTCACGCATGATTCTCACTCACCTTCATGCAGGAGACGCGGTTGGCTGGTCAGCGGTTGTGGGAGACAAGATATACACTTCCGGAACATTTAGCGAGACAGAAGTCGAAGCCGTACGAATACGCGGCAGTGATTTACGAAAGTTGTGCCGCGATAATCCTCGTTCTGGCAGCATCATCCTTGATCGACTTGCCGAGGCAGTTTCAGGCCGCTGGAAGGATTCCCGCAAACAGGTACAGGACATCTTAAATAGGAATTTGAATAAGGCGGCAAGTTAAAAATCATAACAACGCTGGCATCTCATGTCAATCAAGTCCCTGCATTGCAGGGACTTTACATTTATTTAGGTCGGGCAAATTGAAAGATGAGCAAAAGGCCTATCAAGATCAACGCCGCGGGCCAGACGTAATTAAGCGCACCCTCAAAAGGCGTATACCCCAGCACCGCGCCCATCAATAATAAAACGGCACCCGGTATGTATGCCCATTGCATGGAAGCGAGTACCGCCACCAGAAGAAAAGTCAAGCCAAGCCCGAGGAAGAAGATTCCGCCCGTTTCGCGAGTGCCATAGATATCCGCCAAAGCAGCGACAATTCCTAAAGTGATCAACACTCCCCCGGGGATAATTGCCCACCAGCGTTGACGATTGCTTAGGTAAATTGCCAGAAAGCTGATACCGAGAAAGCCTAGAAAGGAAAAACCTGACCATTGTCCGGGCAGAACAATGGAAGTTCCCACACCAATTAAGGCAAAGCCAGGGATGAGAGCCCACCATTCACTTCTCATATCCAACGCAAAACGATATAAAAAGTAAGCGCCACCTACAAGAAATATTGCACCCCAAAAAATATCCACGGCGCCGCTAAAAATATTGAAGCGCTGCAACAGCATCAACACGCCCAGCAGAATCAGAGCGCCACCAATCAGGACGCGAAAGTTGATTCGATTCATTCTTTCTCCGAACTAACTCTGATCGAAGTAGCGCCGCCTTCGATGGTTACCTCGGCGCGATACATCGCCGTATCATAATCAGCAGATTGATAAGTTCTGCCTTCACGCGGCACGAAACGACTCTCATCAATTTTCAGTGTGCCAACGCTTTTCAAACGCAGGCGCAATCCCACACCTTGCGGAACATTCAAATCAATGCTGGCCGCGCCTGCTTCCAAATCAGCGACCATATTTTCTACGCGAGCGGGCAAAGTCAAAATGATATAGCTGGCTCCGCCGTCAAATGAAAGATATTTGATTTGCAAATCGCGTAGATCAAGGTTCAGGCGGCTGGCTCCGGCATCGATATCAAGAGACGTGGGCAGATCCGAATTGAGGCGAAATTGCCAGACACCTCCTTCCGGTCCGATAAACGGCATAAAGCTCGGACCCGCGTCAATCTCGACCTCGAGTTTATCTCCATCCAGATGTGATGATTGATTTATCCCGACTCCGGCCATGCCGGTCAAAAAGTCTCCTTCATTCGCGCCCGCCGACAAATCAATCTGTCCCGCTCCATGATTGATTTCGAGCCGTGCTTCTCTTGCGCCTTGCAGTGGAATTGTAAATTTTTCGGCGCTATTAAAATTAGCGCGCCCCATGGAGCTGCCCATCAAAATCCACACACCGATTGCGATGACCACGAACGGCCAGAACCAGCCAAACACATCGCCTGATAGATATCCGTCAGCGTGAAGAAAAAACAACACACCGAGCAGGACAAGCAAACTTCCCCAGAAGATTTCTCCGCGACGCATATTAGCCTCCACGACGCGATTGCATCAGCCCGCGGCCAATTACGTAGAGACCCAGCAGGATGAGCAGCCCTGCCACTCCGTAATTTCCAAGGATATTGATCCGGTTGAAGATCGCGGCAAAGATCAGAAACAACACCGCACTGATGATGATTAGATTCATACCGCGCCCAAAGCTATGACGGAGATCATCCCCCAGGAGGCCCGCCAAGATATTGCCAACGCCGACGAAGCCGGGAATCAGCGTCCACATAAAATTCCAAGACTCCCAATCCTGTCTCGCGTTTTGATAATACAAAATGCCGCCAATCCCAGCCACGATTGCAGCGGGGATAGCCATGCGGGGCGCATCGGTCACCAATCCGATCAGAAGCAGGATCGCTCCCGCTGCAATCACGTAAAAGGGCCAATCCAAATTCAAATTAGAAAACGGTTTTAGGATGGGTAGTTGTCGCACGGCAATGAACCACACGCCGATCAGCACCAACAGTATGCCAAGTGCAAGTTGGGTACGATTTTGTCTGCTCATACTCTTCTCCTCATGAGATTTATAAATTCAGCATATAACCAATTGGGACCTTCTCGGACCTTCTCCAAGTCCGCAGTGATATACGCATTTCATTAGCGTACGTTGCAAATCAGATATTTAATCTTTGCACAACTGCGTAAGTGCTAGCCATTCGCCTTTTTGTTTGGGATGCGCGGTAATTTTCAGTTTTCCGCTTTCGACCAAGCGCATCAATGCCCGCGACATCAATTCGGTTCCCCAGCCAAATAATTTATTCGCGTCCCGCGCTTGTGCTGCGCCCACTGACTCGAAATAGAGTTCTAGTAGCTTCGTCCGCGCCTGCGACTCGCTGATTACGCGCGCGCTCACAGGCAAATCAGGATAATGCCACGCAGTGATCTGATAAATGAAAGCATATTTCCAAGTGCCTGCTTCAGCAACCCCAACCGGCAAAATCTTGAAATCCTTTTGCAAATCCTCAAGGGCGCGATTCCATTCCGACTCTTTCGCGCTGGACAGGCGCGCTGCCTTGCGAAGCGAGATGGAATCCAATGCACCTTCTCTTAACAAGGCCTCATAGACATTTTTTGCGGCCAAAGTCAAATGGCCTTCTTCATATGCCACGAGATGATCTTCTTCCGGAGAGCCATAATTCTGGGAGAGTGCATAAAAATATGGAATAATATCCAATGAAATCATCGTCGCTTTGCGGTGCAGGACTTTCGCATAATACCAAATGCGTTTGGGAAGTGCATCATCCTTCCAGCCCCAAGTAACGTGACCCGGATCATCATGCGCATCGGGAACCGGACGGTCCCCAGCAACAGCCGTCCACAGACTGGGCAAGTCAATTCCCTTGATCGGCCAGAAATAGATAAAGCCGCGCTCATTGACGAATCGCAAAGCCTGGGATTGAGAAGAAAGCGGTTTGGCGGGCAGCAGATGAAAGGTCCGCGCACGATGCGCAGCCAGTCGTTTTAAGTCAATCATAGTCACGCCGAGATTGTAGCTCATGCGAGTCAAATCTGCAAACCGACGTATAATTCCGAGGATGATGAATACAAAATCCAATATTCGAATCTTTGATAATCTCGAATCGCTTAGCCGCGGCGCAGCCGAATTATTTATTGAAACTGCAACTCTAGCCATTCTCCAGCGTGGACAGTTTCTTGTGGCACTGAGCGGCGGCAACACGCCAAAGGAATTATATAAATTACTGGCGCAGCCCCCGTATTGCGAACAGATTGATTGGACGCTCATTCATGCTTTTTGGGGCGATGAACGTTGCGTGCCAATGGAGGATTTGGAAAACAACTATCGGCAGGCACAGGAAGTGTTGTTGGGGCGGGTGCCAATTTCAGCTGAAAATATCCACCGTATCCATTCCGACCTTGAGCCGGACGCAGCCGCCGAAGATTACGCACGCGTCCTAAAAGGTTTCGCATCCCCCCCACTTGATTGGCCGCGCTTCGATTTGGTTCTGCTTGGAATGGGTGATGATGGACATACGGCTTCGCTCTTCCCAGGTTCAGAAGTGAATGTCCCTTCGCCAACATTGGCAGTGACTGCTCATTATCAAGGTCGTCCTGCCAATCGCGTGACGTTGACGCCTTTGGTTTTCAATGCGGCGCACCGAATTATCTTTCTGGTCAGTGGAGAAAGTAAGGCACAAACTCTTGCAGACGTCTTGTATGGCGAATATCAACCGGAAAAACTTCCTGCACAACGTATCCGCCCTGCGGATGGAGAATTAACCTGGATGGTGGATCAAATGGCGGCAAGCAATTCTAGAATTATTTCATAGGAGCAAAAATGGAACTTGCAATCATAGGGTTAGGCAAAATGGGCTTGAACATGACCACGCGTTTGGTGCGCGGCGGGCATCGCGTGATTGGATTTGCTCGTACGGCAGCGACGGTACAGACGGCCATTGATAACGGTGCAGAAGGGGCACACTCGCTCGAAGAAGCGGTAAGCAAGCTCAAAGCACCACGCGTGGCTTGGACAATGGTTCCTGCCGGTCAAACTACGGACGATACAATTCAGGAGTTGTCGAATTTATTATCCAAAGGCGATATCGTCATTGACGGTGGCAACTCAAACTATAAGGATTCGATCCGCCACGCGGCTTTATTGGAATCAAAGGGAATCGAATTCCTCGACTGCGGCACGAGTGGCGGCGTTTGGGGCATCAGCGAAGGATATAGCTTGATGATCGGCGGCAAACCCGAAGTTGTGGAGAAGATGCGTCCCATCTTTGAAACGCTCGCGCCCGGCAAGGATCAGGGCTGGGGCCGCGTCGGACCTCACGGCGCGGGACATTTCGTCAAAATGATTCACAACGGAATCGAGTATGGCATGATGCAGGCTCTCGCCGAGGGATTCAACATCATGAAGGCGAAGAAAGATTTGGACTTAAATCTGGATGAGATCGCGGAAATTTGGAGATACGGAAGCGTGGTGCGTTCATGGCTATTGGATCTGACTGCCATTGCCTTAAAAGATGACCCAACTCTTTCTGACATCGCGCCCTGGGTTGCAGACTCCGGTGAAGGCCGCTGGACGGTGGCCGAGGCCATTGACCACGATGTTCCGGCGCCGATCATCACGCTGGCTTTGCAAATGCGCTTCGTCAGCCGCGACGATGAAAATTATTCGGCGAGATTACTGGCCGCCATGCGAAATCAATTTGGCGGACATGCCATGAAGAAAGAAAATTAATTTAGCAATAAAATCACAGACCCACGATTTAAGATTTTTCGTGGATTCTGTAGAATAAGGCTTTTATGAGTAACGATCTTCCCACTTCCATTATTATTTTCGGCGCGTCGGGCGATCTGACCCAGCGCAAGCTGGTTCCGTCGCTGTTCGATTCATTCCTCAAACAGCGCATGCCCAAAAAATTCCGTATCGTTGGATACGGAAACACGCCTTTCACAGATGAGCAATTCCGTGCGCACCTCAGCGACGGAATGAAACAATTCGCGCAATTCAAATACAGTGAAGAAGAATGGAACGCATTTGCGGCTGATTTTGCATATCAACCGGGCCGCTATACCGATTTGATTGATTTTAAAAGATTGAATGATTTCATCAGCAAATGGGAAAACGGTTCCAGCAATCGTCTTTATTATATGGCGACGCCGCCGGACATATTTCCCAGCATTATTGATCTGCTCGGCCTGACAGGCCAGCTTACGGAAAATGGCGGCTGGCGACGCGTAGTGATCGAAAAACCGTTCGGCACTGACCTGGCTTCGGCGCGAAGTTTGAATCTCCAGATCCACAAGGCATTGAACGAGAATCAAATTTATCGCATTGACCACTATCTGGGCAAAGAGACCGTTCAAAACATATTGGTGACCCGCTTTGCAAACACAATCTTCGAACCGCTTTGGAATCGAAATTATATTGATCACGTTGAGATCACCGTCTCGGAACAGGTCGGCGTGGAACACCGTGCGGGTTACTATGATACCGTCGGTGTGGTACGGGACATGTTTCAGAATCATTTGCTTCAGCTAATGTCCCTGGTCGCGATGGAACCGCCCGCTTCGTTTGAAGCCAATGCGTTACGTAACGAAAAAGTAAAAGTACTGAGTTCGATCCAGCCCATCCGTGGAGAAGCTGTTACAACCAACACTGTGTTAGGACAATACAAAGGCTATCTTCAAGAGGAAGGCGTCAATCCAAATTCAACCACTCCAACATACGCCGCGTTTCGTCTGCAGATTGACAACTGGCGCTGGAAGGGCGTGCCGTTTTATTTGCGATCCGGAAAACGGCTCGCAGAAAAAGTCTCACAGATCGTGATCGAGTTCAAGGAGCCGCCACATCTGCTTTTCCCCAGCAGCGCACGCAGCGGAATAACGCCCAATGTACTTGTTCTATATCTTCAGCCCGATGAAGGCATTCACTGGCAATTCGAAGCAAAGGTTCCAGATACCGCTGCAGACACGCGCTCGGTTGATATGGAATTCCATTACGCCGATTCATTTGGAAAGACTTCGATTCCTGAATCTTACGAACGCCTTCTGCTGGACGCTTTGGCAGGCGAGGCATCTCTATTCACCCGCGCCGATGAGGCGGAGACCGCCTGGAGTCTGATCGATCCGATTCTTGAATCATGGGATTCGCAAAAAAAGCC
Source organism: uncultured Chloroflexia bacterium (assembly GCA_963783295.1). Lineage (GTDB taxonomy): Bacteria > Chloroflexota > Anaerolineae > Anaerolineales > Villigracilaceae > Fen-1038. The sequence continues at coordinate 70,371 of CAWAMX010000017.1, forward strand.
TCTCGCAGTTTATGAATCGGGCTCGTGGGGTCCAGCTGAGGCCGATGCAATGATTGTGCGGGATGGCCGCTCGTGGTCACGTTGGCAAGGACACCAAATTAACACCCACTGAAAACTTCAATAATTGCAATTCTATTATCAGGCTATACGGGGAAGCAATTACACCGCAAACTCTTTTCATCAATACGCGCCGTGTTGTTGATATCAAATGATAAGCGCGGGACGACCGACAATGGCTACCCGCAACATCTACAGGCCTATCCCCTCCGAATAGCCATGAATTCAGGATAACGGACTTTCTGCTTATCTTATATAATATTGCTTACCAAGTGCCTATCATGTGCTTATGATGATTTTATACTCTATGCAAGGAGATTATTGCCTGTACTGCGCAGGCAATCCTAACCCATGAATGCATTAACACAATTTGAATCCCGTCTTCCAGCTACCAGCGCGGCGCGACATTGGGCAATTAAAATCGCCGTACGATGTGCAGGAGTTTCTGCAAAACATGACCTATAAAGCGGAAGTACGCAATCGCTCGCCGTTGAATGTGATCCTGGATAAGCAATGTCACTGTCTCGATGGTGGGTTTTTGGGCGTGCTCTTGTTGTGGAAATTGGGCTTCAAACCCCTGGTGATTGATATCGTGCCTGATCCCGGCATGGATGACGATCATGTGCTGGCGCTTTATCGAATTGATGGACGCTGGGGTGCCGTGGCAAAAACCAATTACATCAATCTTGGATTCCGCGAAGCCGTTCACAAGACTCTTCGCGAATTGGTGATGACGTACTTCGAACATTACGTCAGCATCCACCAGAAAAAAGTCTTGCGCGGCTACACTCGCCCCTTGGACGCTTCGCGTTACAATTACCTGAATTGGGGCTGGGATGAAGACGGAGCCAATCAGTTATATGATAAACATTTCTATGGACGCAAATCCATCCCGTTGATCACTCCACAGATGGCAAAGCGCCTGCAATGCGTCACGAACCGCGCCTATGCCTCGGAGACGATGTTTACGGATTTGAAAGAGTCGTTTGGAAATAGAAAAGAATGAAATAACCACCCCATCCAATTGATGGAGAGAACGAGGTGGTCTAATGAACATACATATCGCGCAAAATCTTTCCCATTAGCCGCACGGCCGTTTTACGCGGCATCAAATACCGCATGATAAAACTTGAGAACCGATTCATACGACCCGGTATGATGTAAGGTCGTTTGCCCAAAGCCACCAATGCTTCGTGAACAACTTGTTCAGGCTGCATGGTTGAATCCGGAAAACGCCCAGTTTGCTTGGGTTGGCTTGCAATGTAATTCGGTGTTCTGATCGCACCCGCCACGCAGACCAAGACATCCACACCGCGGCTTTGCCATTCATCCCACAATCCTTCAGCCAGCACAATGTTGAAAGCCTTCGTCGCTGCATAAGTAGATATATAAGCCGAACCTTGAAATGCACTGAGCGAAGCCATCAAAATGATTCCGCCTCGCCCACGCCGCGCCATGCGTTCCCCAAAAAGATAAACTAATTTCAATGGCGCGCGGACGTTTGTATCTATCTCTTTCAAATGATCGTCCAGCGATTTTTGGAGGAATGGACCAACAGCGGAAGACGCGGCATTATAGACCAGCAAGCCAATCTCTAGACCATCCGCAATTTCAAGAATTTGACTTGCCGTATCCGGCAGCGATAAATCCAGTGCAACGGTTCTTATTTCTACGTGATATTGATCGGATAATTTCGTGGTGAGAGATTGAAGCAATTCAGCGCGCCGCGCGATCAGGATCAGGTTCAAGCCGCACGAAGCCAGTTGTTTGGCATACTCTGCTCCAAGCCCCTCGGACGCGCCGGCGACGATTGCCCACTCGCCATAATCGGTGCGAAAGGCAGATTTGTTTTTCATGTCCTTACCATTAAACTGAAGATTCGAATGGATGCTGTTTCTGCAATCGTATGGTCAGGAAGATCGGCAAAAGCAACCAGGGAAGATTCAATAGAAAAACCAAAGGCAAATTCGGCGCAGCGTGCGAACCTGCGGCTTCTTCGCCGAGGATAATGAATACGTCCGCAAACATCATGCCGCTGTAAAAAATAGCAGGAACGCGAATCCAATCCCGGCCCTTGATGAATGCATAGATCGCGAAAATGTAAAATGGCCCGTAGAACAAAACATCGAGCCAGATGGTCATCTTCCACCACTGCGGGCGCGCCATCACCAGCGGATCAAACGTCTGCCCATAGCCGTGAATCAGTTTGACCATTGCAGCGGGCGGCCAAGGTGGTGGTTGATAATGATACGGATCAGGGATGATAAGTTGTTCGATATCAACAATGTAAGTGACGAAATACAAATTGATCAGAAAGAATGCAACAAACGCCCAGTCCAATTTGCGTCGCGAAAACGGAAGAACATTCAATTCCATATTTACACTCCACAATAAAACTTGTACTCACATTGCTATAGAATAGGTGTCACACACGAAGGATGCACCTACATTGCGCCGCATCCAACATTTTGAAAAAAGTCTTATCCTCTGCCAGTGCCCAGCATCTCTTCGCTGACTTCATCCAATTTCAAACTGATAATCTGACTCGCCGAGTCGCGTCCCATCGTCACGCCATAGATCACATCCGCGGCTTGGACGGTGTTGCGGTTATGCGTGATGACAATGAACTGCGTATCCTTGCTTAAGTCCCTCAGCAGGTCGCGGAAGCGACCTACATTGGCTTCATCGAGCATTGCGTCCACTTCGTCCATCACACAGACCGGCGTCGGCGAAACTTTGAGCAACGCAAAGACCAGCGCAATCGCAGTCAAACTGCGCTCGCCGCCAGAGAGCAATGACAAACCTTGTTCGCGTCGTCCCGGTAAGCGCGCTTCGATTTCGATTCCGGTCTCGACCAAGTTATCGGGATCGGTCAATGAAAGATGTGCCGATCCGCCGCCGAATAAGCGTGTGAAGATAGCTCGGAATTGTTTATCCACGGCTTCATACGTGCGCGCGAATTCCTGGCGAGTCAATTCATCCAACTCACTGATCACTTGACGCAAATCGGCTTCGGCATGATTCAAATCTTGAACTTGCGTTGACATAAATGAATAACGCTCTGATTCCGAAATCATATTCTTTCTTGGCGTCCGGATTGATAGCGCCCATTCGACGTAATTGTGCGCGCTGTTGCGTCATATGCTCTTCAAGGTCAGGCGGTAGCTGCATCACGACCGGCAGTTGTTCCACCAATCCTTCAAATGGCAATGGCACAGGTCCCTCGATGTTTGCGGCATATTCAAATGAGACGAGTCCAAAATCATCCACAATTTTTTGGCGCAAATTATCCAAGCCTTCTTCGCGTCTCACCAAATCCAATTGGATCTGTCCCACCATGCGTTCGGTCGAGGCAAGATTTCTTTGCGCGTTCGCTTCCACTTCCTGCAAGCGCGTCTCTGCCTGTTCGGCAGTTTCCAGATCTTTTTCGGCGGGTTCGATTTGAACTCGCAGTTCTTCGATTTGATGATGCATCACGCTTTCACGTTCGCGCAAAATGGATTTCTCTTCATCCAATTCTTTCAACAAATTCTCGGTCTCGCCCAACTTCGCTTGCACATCCTGTTGCTGAGAAACAAAACGATCCACCGATTGTTGTCTTTCCGATTTTCTCGATTGAAGGCCAGTGACCGATTGCTCGAATCACTGCAAGACGCGTATTCCAATATGCGACTTGTTGTTGCGCTTCATCGAGATTCAATTCATTCAATTGATTCGCTAAGATTCGAATCAACTCTTGTGCTTCGATTGCCTTCGCTTCATTCTCAGATGCCAAAGCGGCGAGCCGTTCCCGATCCGCTTCTGCGGCTAAAACATCTTGCTGCAATTCATCGTGCTGAGATTGTTGCCAATCCCATTGACGACGCGCGGTCTCAAGGTCAATCGCGGCTTTCTGTTCTGTGGATTGAGCTGCATCGAATTCGTGCGCGTGCTTTTCGCAATTCTTCTTCACTTGCAGCCTGCTGGCGTTGAGCCGATGTCAACTCGTCGGAAAGTTTTGTAATCTCATTGTTCAAGGTATCGAGGCGGCCCGTTAGATCAGCCAGGGATTCGGTCAACTCGCGTTTTTGACGTGGGCGACTCAAGGTCGAGGCGGTTGCGGATTTACCCGCGACGATAAGTCCATCGCCGCGAAAAACTTCACCGCGCAGCGTCACGATCCGTGCGTGAGTCGGAATCTCGCCAATCAATCGCCGCGCCGCGTTTCGGTCGCGGACGATGAGCGTGTTTCCAAGCAAGAGATGAACCGCCGGTCGAAAATCATCCGGTGCATTGATCAGCGCTGAAGCAACACCGAGACAATCCGCATCGTTCGGTTGATTGAGAGAATGATTTACATTTCCATCCAATGGCAATAAAGCCGCGCGCCCGGCATCATCCGATTCAAGCAAGCGAAGTGCTTCTTCAATTTGATCGGCCTTAAGCAAAACAGCATCGAGCGTATCACCCAGCGCCGCGGCAATGGCGATTTCTAATTCAGCAGGGACATCGAGTGCCGCACTGAGCGCGCCGCGCGCATTGATGCGTGATTGCCGCGCGGCATCTAGTAAAAAGCGCGCACCTTCCGCATAACCCGCCAAGGACTGTTCGGCTTGATTCAGAATGTCGAGTTGAGCCTGCGCACGAGAATATCCGGCTTGCCGCGTCAACACGTTCTTCCAATTTTGCGCGGCGTTCATTCTCCAATTTCTCAACTTCGTTTCTTTTACTTTCTGCATCAACAATAGCTCGTTGAACCACTTCACCGGCCTGGACGCGTCGCGCTCTTAAAGTTTCATGAATTTGTTCGGCTTTTCTTACATCCGCTTCCGCAGATCGAATGGTCTGTTGAATAGCATCCAGTTTTTGCTTTTGCGATTCAGCGCGCACCGCAAGTTCATCAAGGCGGGCTTGAGTTTCAGCATGTTGAGTGTGTATGGAAGCAATCGTCTCCGCGCGCGGCCTGCAGTTTTTCATCCGCTGAAATTCTTTCCGTTTGACGCGCTTGCAAAGCTTCCTGTGCGTGCCCCAGTTGATTCTTGGCTTCATCGAATTCAGTTTGCAGGCTTGCGGCTTCCTGATCTATTTCAGAAAAACGTTCATGCGCCAAGTTTCTCTTCATTGATCGAGCGTTCAAGCTCCGATTGAAGCGAAGACTGGGAAGCGACCAACGCGCGGCGGCGTTCATCGAGAACCGCCAAGTCGCGGCTGACCGATTCGCGCTGGCTGTGCAATTCCGATGATTCACGATGCCAGATATTCAATTGAGCGCGCAATCCGCTCAGCCGTTCACGGAAAGTTACATACTCAGCTTGAACTTTAGCATAAACTTCACGCGCTTCATTCACATGGATTTCCTGCTCACGCACGCGATCACGGGTCTCGTTCAATTCAATTTGAGCGCGATGCCAATGATACCCATACCAATCCAAAAGCAGGACGCGCAAATCATTCTGCACACGCGCATATTCAATGGCGCGCTTCGCTTGTCGTTCCAGACTCTTGAGACGCGGTTCCAACTCCGCCATGATATCTTGGACACGTTCAAGATTGCGCTGCGTGTTTTCCAGACGCTTGAGCGCGTCTTCGCGCCGGACGCGATAGAGTCCAACACCCGCGGCTTCTTCAAATAGACGGCGGCGCTCATCCGCTTTCAATGCCAGTGAGGCGTCCACTAGCCCTTGACCCAGAATTGTATATGTTCGTTCGGATAACCCCGATGCGGCCAGCAATTCATTCATGTCGCGCAAACGCACTTGCTGACCATTCAACAAATAATCGTTATGACCATCGCGATAGGCGCGGCGCGCCATGCTAACTTCGGCAAAATCCACCGGCAACCAGTTGGCGCTGTTATCAAAGATGATTTCTGCGGAAGCCATCCCCGCGCGCGGACGATGTTCCGAACCGGAAAAGATCATGTCTTCAGTCTTCTTGCCGCGCAACAATAAATACGATTGCTCGCCCAGTACCCAGCGTAGTGAATCAGCGATGTTCGATTTGCCAGAGCCGTTCGGCCCGACAATTGCGGTGATGCCACCCGCAAACTCAAAGACTGTGCGAGAGGCAAAAGTTTTATATCCGTGCAATTCGAGGGACTTGAGACGTAATGGCATCTGTTATTGGATTCTTGTATTTATTATTGAAACATCAAAATGTAAATTGTTGCTACTTATCCGAAAGTCCTAGGGATTCAAGTGCGGTCTGCGCCGCAATTTGTTCGGCGACTTGTTTGCTCGGTCCCTTGCCCCGCCCATACGCCGCGCCCTTGATGCGGACTTCAATTTCAAAGACCTTGGCGTGGTCGGGTCCGGTTGAAGAAACGGTGATGTACTGCGGCGTTCCCAGTTTTTCAGCCTGTGCCCATTCCTGCAAGCGGCTTTTCGGATCATAAATTTCCGACCGTTGAATGACGCGTTCTTTAACGATATCCAGCAACGGTTCTATGAACTTCTCAACGGCAAGCACGCCTTGATCGAGATACAACGCACCGACCACTGCTTCAAAGGTCGAGCCCAGCAAGTTATCGCGATTGCGGCCACCCGAGGCTGCCTCGCCGCGCCCCATTCGCATGGCCCGCCCCAAGTCAAGGTGACGAGCGAATTCGGCAAGCTGTTCATTGCGAACTAACGCAGAACGCACTTTGGTTAAATCACCTTCGTGCATTTCCGGGCAATGGTGATAGACCCACGCACCCACCAAAAATCCCAACACCGCATCGCCGAGAAATTCCAGCCTTTCATTATCTTCCAGCGCATCCGAATTCTCGTTGAGGTAAGATCGATGCGTTAATGCCCGAGTCAACAAAGACATGTTTGTAAAGGTCAATCCTAATCGCACGGCAAGTTCCACCGACGACTCGGATAATCCATCCGAATTCGGGGTCACAGTTTCCTCTCTGAACTCAGGGAGCGCCAAGCCCTACCCACTCACGGGAAGGGCCTCGCGGCCCATCAGTTCGCTACAGTTTGCGCCTTGGATTGTAACCTGATTCATAAAGACTGACCACAATAGAGAAATATTTTAAGATACAATAATGGGCATATTTCGGAGGGCACATTGGAAAACATGGTCAGCAGCGAAACTCGGTTTTTACACGCCATCGAAATGGGACTGGGAGCGTGGCAATGGGGAGACCGCTTTGTCTGGCAGTACGGACAAGGCTATAACGATGATGATATTCATCAAGCGTTTTTAACTTCGATTGCTGAGGGCATCCGCTTCATTGATACCGCCGAAGTGTACGGTTCAGGACGCTCAGAACGAATGACTGGAAAATTTCTCAAGGAAACAGAACAGCCTATCTTGGTCGCAACCAAGTTTTTCCCTTTGCCGTGGCGGTTGACCAGAAATTCTATCCGTGCCGCGCTAAAAGCAAGTCTGGGCCGCCTCCAACTCGAGACCGTGGACCTTTACCAAATCCACTTTCCAACTCCGCTCCTGAGCGTTGAAACCATGATGGAGGGTATGATTGAATGTGTTAATCAGGGTTGGACGCGAACAGTTGGCGTGTCCAATTTTAACCAATCACAGATGATCCGCGCATATTCAACTCTTGAGCGGAACAGCGTTTCCCTTGCGTCAAATCAGGTTCACTATAGTTTGCTTCACCGCGATGTGGAGAAGAACGGACTACTGGCGCGTTGCAAAGAGCTCGGCGTGCGTCTAATCGCTTATAGTCCGCTTGAAATGGGTTTGCTGACCGGCAAATACACCGCCAAAAATCCTCCACCCGGCAACCGTGGCGCACGCTATGCAAATCTATTGAACAAAATCGAAACACTGCTCAAGCTGATGAACGAGATCGGCCAGGAACATGGCGGGAAATCCAATTCACAAGTGGCATTGAATTGGGTCATATGCAAGGGCGCGTTGCCCATCCCTGGTGCGAAGAACGCATCGCAAGCATTACAAAATGCCGGAGCGCTCGGATGGAAATTGACAGAGGAAGAAGTTGCCAAACTGGACGAAGCGAGCAATAAAATCCTCCCATGAAACCAAGCAAATTTTCTCCATTTCAGATTCTTTATGCTATAATACTGCCAGCATGAACAGCAATCTCAACTTCGCTGAGAACAATAATAACAACGATGACAATTCTTGTATCGTTGGGCGAAGCTCTGCAGGTTGAACCACCACTCAAGTCAAACCAATCGCCCGACGCAAATGCGAAGGGCGATTTATTTTGTGTGAAGCAATGTCGTTGCGAGCAGTGACCGGAGCAAACGGCGTGGCAATCTCAAGCAATCCATATCGGTTTGTTCGGTGAAGCAACGACACTAATACGGAGGAGCATTATGTACAAAACTCATTCTTGCGGGGAACTGCGAACATCTCAGATCGGTCAGAAAGTGACTCTGGCTGGCTGGGTGCATCGTCGCCGCGATCACGGTGGCGTGGTCTTTCTGGATTTACGCGACCGCTATGGACTTATCCAAATTACCATCAATCCCATTTTATCGAAAGAAACGCTGAACGTCGTAGCCGACATTCGTTTCGAGTGGGTATTGCAAATCACAGGCATGGTTCAAAAGCGTCCACACGGCATGGAAAATCCAAACATGGCAACGGGCGAAATCGAAGTGATTGCTAGCGAGATCACTGTGCTCAACCCTGCGAAGACTTTGCCGTTCATGGTCAACAATGGCGACACCAACGAAGCTGATGAAGCCACGCGCCTCAAATATCGCTATCTCGATCTGCGCCGCGAACGGATGCAAAATAATATTATCCTTCGTCATCGCGTCGTCAAGTTCATGCGCGACTATCTCGACAAGCAAGGCTTCATCGAGATTGAAACTCCGATTCTCTTCAAGGCCACACCCGAAGGCGCACGCGATTATCTTGTCCCGTCGCGCGTTTATCCCGGTCAATTCTATGCCCTACCCCAATCGCCCCAACAATTGAAACAATTATTGATGGTTGCCGGAATGGACCGCTATTTTCAGATTGCGCGTTGCTTCCGAGACGAAGATCAACGCGGCGATCGTCAGCCCGAGTTCACGCAACTAGATCTCGAAATGTCGTTTGTCCAACGCGAAGATGTATTAGCAATGGTCGAAGGACTTTTCACAGAGATGATTCCCGCAGTCACGCCACACAAGCGAATTCTTTCGTCGCCGTGGCCGATGCTTTCTTATACTGAAGCTGTTGAGAAATATGGATCAGACAAACCTGACTTGCGCTTTGGAATGCAATTAAGGGATGTAAGCGACATCTTTGCGAAGAGCGACTTCCGCGTCTTTCAATCCGCCCTCGAAGCAGGTGGTGTGATCAAGTGTATCGTCGCACCTGATAGCGCGAATATGTCCCGCAAAGAAGTGGACGAGTTGACCGAGGCCGCGAAATCATTCGGAGCGAAAGGCTTGGTCACTTTAGCGGTGACCGCTGAAGGTTCGAAAGGAACCGCTGCGAAATTCGTTAAGGCTGAAGAAATCGAAGCGGTCAAATCCAAAGTCGGTGCGAAGCTTGGCGACTTGATTCTATTTGCCGCAGATCAACGCGCGCTAGTCAATAAAGTCCTGGGCGGTTTGCGATTGGTATTTCGCGATAAACTTAAACTGGCCGATAAAGATTTGATGGCGTTCGGGTGGGTCGTTGATTTCCCGATGTTCGAATGGAACGAGGAAGAAAAGAAATGGGACGCTGCACATCATCCATTCACGATGCCGAAGCTGGAAGATCTGCCAAAGTTCGAGACGAACCCTGCCGAAATTTTTTCGGACGCATATGATATGGTATGCAATGGTTACGAAATGGCGTCTGGATCGATCCGTATCCATCGCCGCGATATTCAAACGAAAATTTTCCAATTGCTTGGCTTGAAAGATGAAGAAATTCAATTGAAATTTGGTCATATGCTCGAAGCGTTTGAATACGGCGCGCCGCCGCATGGCGGCGTGGCTCCGGGCATCGACCAACTCGTGATGCTGTTGGCGGACGAACAAAATATTCGCGAGGTCATTGCATTCCCGAAGAACTCCAGCGCGCGCGATGTGATGGCGGATGCCCCATCAGCAGTTGAGCCCAAGCAGCTCAAAGAGCTGCATATTAAAATTGTGGAGTAAACTTAATTGTGATTAGCAATTTAATCATTATTATTCTCGGCGTTGCTATTGCGATTGGAATAATCGTGATTATTGCATATGGACTTCAAAAATGGCTGGTCGAAAAAAAATTCTCAGCAGGTGTTGTTTGCTTACCTGATAAGCCTCTAGATCCAAAAGATCTTGAATTTAGTGAAAAACTACGGGTGTATCTCGAGATAATCGTCCCAACATATGAAATCAAATTGAGGCTGCCTGTTTCAAACAGCCAGGCTGAAATTGTTTTGCTAAAACATATAAAGACGTTTCCAAATCTATTCCAATGTCGCTCAGATAGCTCTCTTGTTTGGCAAGCAGAATTGCCCGAAAAATCTGGTGACGTTTACACACGCTGAAATGAAGAATCAAGAATTTATTGCTAACCGTTGGTTGTGGTTCGGAGTCATTCTCGATATTTCGTCAGGAAAAATCCTTTCATCTGAATTCACTAAATGAACAACATAATACAAATTCCGCAGGAGAATAGTATGGCAGAAATCATTCGTGTGGATGAAATCTCAAAATATGATGGACAGGAAGTGACCGTTCAAGGCTGGGTATATAACCGCACTGACAAAGGCAAGCTGGTCTTCTTGCTAGTGCGCGACGGAACCGGTTTTGTTCAATGCGTGGCTTTTAAAGGCGATCTTGATGAAAAACTCTTTGATCAAGTGATGCGCCTGCCGCAAGAGTCAGCAGTTGTCATCAGCGGACCCGTCCGCGCCGATAAGCGCGCACCCGGTGTCCCCGGTGGATACGAAATCGGCGTGAAGAAAATCGAGATTGTTCAAACTGCTGATGCAGATTATCCGATGTCGCTCAAAGATCACGGCGTGGACTTCGCGCTCGACAATCGTCACTTGTGGATTCGCATGCCGAGTCAATGGGCGATCTTGCGCGTCCGCTCAACGGTGATGGCAGCGACACGTGAATGGCTCGATACCAACGGCTTTATCGCGATGGATACACCGATTCTGACTCCGGCCGCGGCGGAAGGCACAACGACACTTTTTGAGACCGAATATTTCGATGAAGGCAAAGCATATCTCGCGCAGACCGGTCAACTCTATAACGAAGCGAATATCTTTGCGTTCGGAAAAGTTTATTGCTTTGGGCCAACCTTCCGCGCGGAAAAATCAAAGACGCGTCGCCATCTGACCGAATTCTGGATGCTCGAACCGGAAATAGCATTCTGCGACCTGGATGGGTTGATGGAAGTCGAAGAGCAGATGGTTACGCATATCGTCCAACGCGTCCTGAGAGATCGTAAACCGGAATTGCTTTCACTAGGACGCGATCTGTCCAAGCTCGAAAATATCAAAGCACCATTTCCGCGGATTTCCTATGACGAGGCCGGTAAAATGCTGGCAGAACTTCGAGAAAAAGAGACTGACCCCGAAAAAAAAGAACTGCTCAAATTCGATTGGGGCATTGACTTCGGCGCGCCGCATGAAACCGCGATCACGAATCAATTTGATAAGCCGGTGTTTTGCTATGGTTATCCAACCGCTGTAAAAGCATTTTATATGGAGCCGTGGCCAGGAAGACCTGAAGTCTGCAAGTCTGTGGATTTGCTTGCACCTGAAGGTTATGGAGAAATTTGCGGAGGCTCGGAGCGCATCAGCGATCATGACTTGCTATTGAAACGCATCCACGAACAAAAACTTCCCGAAGACGCCTTCAAGTGGTATCTCGAACTAAGGAAGTACGGATCGGTTTCTCATTCGGGTTTTGGCATGGGCGTGGAACGCGTTACTTCATGGATTTGCGGCATCGAACACATTCGCGAGGCAATCGCATTTCCAAGAACAATCAAGAGAGTATATCCATAACCAAAATCTCCGAGGTCTTGTTGGCCTCGGAGATTTGCTTCACGGTATTATGAGTACTTGTCCCACTTGAATCAAGTTGGGATTGGCGATGTTATTTGCCGCGACGATGGCCGCGACGGTTGTCCCATACTTAAGTGCAATCGCAGTTAGCGTATCGCCAGATTTGACGGTGTACGTTGTTGTTGGAGGTGTTGAAGTAGGTATGGTCAATGCTTTGCCGGGCTGAATCAAAACCGCATTGTTGAGATTCACAAGATCACCCAGACTGACATTATACTTTGCAGCTATACCCGCTAGCGTATCCCCTGCTTTCATAATATATTGTGTTGCCGCCGGTTGACTCCCAGAAGTTCCCGCAAAATTAGCCAGGTCACTCAACGAGCCATTAAAATAGTCCAAATCAACGCTAGTTGGAAATGCGCTCAAAACGCCGATGCTTGAATATTGCCAGAAAGTCCACGGCTGAAAACCGCTCGGCTGCTGTGGCATATTTGCACCAGGCGACGGGATAGTCGTCGGACTGGAATATTGATTGGTTGTTCCCGGCATATAGGGAAACTGCGCCAGCCACAAAGGATAATTTGCCAACCATGATGCGCTCATACCATGGGATTGAACGTACGCAAATCTAGTGTAAATCATTGGCTTGCGACCAAAGGCGGCCTCCACCGCATTCAGCCAGGTCTGCATGCGGGTCAACAAGACACTTCCGGTTGAGGAAATATCTTGTTTTTTGGCATTATATACTTCTTCCAAGTCCAAGACCGGCGGCAATTCGCCTTTATCCGTTCCAACCGTTTGGATAAACGTCTCCGCCTGCTGCGCGGCATTATCAATTTCTGAATGAAAATAATGATAGGCGCCGCGATCTAGTCCTGCGCCTTTAGGTCCCTGCCAGTTTTGAGCGAACCGGCTATCGGCTGTAGTATTCTCCGAGGCTTTGACAAAAACGAATCGTACGCCCTGATTGAGGACTGCGTTCCAATTGCTTGCCACATTATAGGCTGAGACATCGATCCCAAGTACATATGCCATATTAACCTTCTTGTTTTGTTTACGTTAAGATATCTTCAATACCTGTCCCACCCGGATCAAGTTGGGGTTCGCAATGTTGTTCGCAGCGGAAATCGCCTGTACCGTCGTTCCATACTTGACAGCAATTGCGTATAGTGTATCGCCGGATTGAACCGTATAGGTCGTTGCCTGTGTCGGAGCAACAGGTTGAGGTGCAGGAGTTTGCGGCGCAGGTTGAGATGCTACCGACGCGGCTTTCGATGCGAATGTTGTCAAATCATTAAGAGAGCCATTGAAGTAATTGAAATCCACGAGTTGAGACGGGGCAAAACCGGCCAATTGACCCTTCGAGGAATATTGCCAAAAAGTCCAGGGTTGAAAGCCGGCAGGTTGTTGCGGCATCCCCGAAGTCGGCGTTGGCATCGTTTGTAAATTGTTGTATTCGGCATTTGTACCAGGCATATAAGGATATTGAGCCACCCACAACGGATAGTTGATCAGCCACGAGGCATTGACGCCCTGCTGATTTAAGAAAAACGCGCTCGCATAAATCATAGGCTTGCGGCCAAAAGCATTCTCTACAGGATCAAGCCATTGTTTTATAAGTGCAAGTATTTCACTGCCAACTGGCAGTGAAATTGGGTTCCCATTCACATAAACCTGTTCGAGATCCAAAATAGGAGGCAGCTCGCCTTTATCAGTTCCTACCGCTTGGATGAATGTGTTGGCTTGTTGGGCTGAATTATTCGCTTCCGGATGAAAGAAATGATATGCTCCTCTCAACATCCCAACACTTTTGGAACCTTGCCAATGTTGTGAAAACTTCGAATCGGCCAAGGCATTTTCTGAGGCCTTCACAAAAACAAACTTCACGCCCTGATTGCTGACTGCACCCCAATCCGGGCTTGCAACCCATCCAGAAACATCGACTCCAAATACAGATGCCATTGTTTACCTCTTTGAAATTATCAACACGATGACATGGAATGTGTTTTCTTGCAAAGATGACAACACGATAACGGATTAAGCTTAGCATATATTTAAGACAATTGCAATGCTCGTAAAGTTAATTTTTCTCTCCCCGCGCTTATCTGATTATGGTATAAGAATCTTGCCCTGCTGTGTTCGTGATATTGCACTCTCGGTTTTGAGCCAACACCAATTTTATAGGGCATCTGTCTCACAGAAATAACGCGATAGGCCTGAGCCAAGGCGGCGTTTCTGAGTCGGAGCCCACCTGCGAAAGCAGGTTCAAAACTTCGCAATACACGGCATCTGCGGGGTACTTTTTATACCTTGACGGTTTCCTCACGGGGCGAGTAAAATGACGCCCAAGTTAAAAATTAAATAACGGAGAACTAGCGGCTGGGTCTCATGAAAATGAGATCACGAGGTGGAGGTTCCGTCCCGCGAGGGACACGCTAAAGACTTTTTCTTTGAAAAAGGTTCAAAAATCGGATAGATCAGCGGATGCCTCTGGGGCCTGTCATGGACTCCCTTCTCCCTTCCGGAAAAGCGCAAGTAGAGTTGAGTTTAAGAAAACTCGATTGCTCGTCGTCGAAAATCACACATTATGTGTGAGATAAGATTGGCGCGGTGAACAGGCATTTTTTCGATGCTTGGTTAGTTATGGAAGGGCTTTCTTTTTAATGTCGGTTCCATTAAACGGGTATGCCCACGCATACCTGTTTTTTTTTAGCAAGAATCGGGTATGCTAAACTGAGAGAGGTTCCTACAATTGAGAAACAATCAAAAGGAGCAATCATGGACAACTCTCTCATGGATTACAAACAGCTTTCAGAAGATTACCTGCGCGTCGAGCAGGCAATCCAGTACCTTGAAAATCATTATAAAGATCAGCCAAATTTGGATGAAGTGGCAGCCAGCATCGGGCTCAGTGAATATCATTTTCAACGGATTTTCACGCGTTGGGCAGGTGTCAGCCCGAAAAAGTTTTTACAGTATCTAACGAAGGAAGGCGCGAAAGAATTGCTCAATCAATCCGAAAATCTTTTGGATACTACGTATCAAATCGGGCTTTCAGAGTCTGGGACGCCTTCACGATCTTTTCGTCACCACTGAAGCAATTACGCCCGGCGAATATAAATCGCGCGGCGCGGGCTTGACTATCCATTATGGAATCCATCCCACGCCATTTGGAAAATGTCTCATCGGTGTGACCGAGCGCGGCATCTGCCATCTGAGTTTTGTGCAAGCCAGCGAAGGTGATGCAATTGATGCGTTTGTTGCAGATTGGAAGGAAGCTAAGATGATTGAGGACCATCGCAGCACTGCTCCACTGATTGCACCCATCTTCGATTTGAATCGGCGCGAGAAGACAGTATTGCACCTGCATTTGAGCGGAACCAACTTTCAGCTCAAAGTTTGGGAAGCATTGCTTAATATTCCAATTGGTGCGGTGACTACCTACGAACATATTGCATCCGATGTTGGCAAGCCAAAAGCGACCAGAGCAGTCGGCACCGCGGTCGGACATAATCCAATCGCAGTGTTAATCCCATGCCATCGAGTAATACTCAAGGCTGGCGGATTCGGCAATTATCGCTACGGCGTGCCGCTCAAAATGGCATTGCTCGGTTGGGAAGCAACGCGAGCGTAGAGTGAATTGCATTGGAGAAAAATGAAAACAAAAACTTGGACAGCATTGATAGCGTTATATCTTGTTTGGGGTTCAACCTACCTGGCGATTCGATTCGCGGTGGAAACGATCCCGCCATTTATGTCAGCCGGACTACGCTTCCTAGCCTCAGGAATAATCCTATTCGTATGGCGCCGCGCGGCTGGCGATGCCCTACCAACCAAACAACAATGGATCTCGACTGCAATAGTTGGTACAGCGTTATTGCTTGGCGGCAACGGCTTGGTTTCCTGGGCAGAACAGCGGGTGCCGTCCGGCATTGCAGCATTGATGGTCAGCACCATCCCATTGTGGCTGGTAATATTCGAGGCGTTGAGACCTGGCGGCATGAAACCCAGTTGGCGCGGGATCATCGGTCTATTGATTGGATTCGGCGGTGTATTCCTTTTAATTGGTCCATCCGAATTGAGTGGCAAATCCGCAACGCAATTCGACCTGCTTGGAACCATTGCTTTGCTTTGCGCCGCATTTATTTGGGCGTTCGGCTCGATCTACAGTAAACATGGAGACATGCCAAAGTCATCGTTAATGGGCACCGGTGCTGAAATGCTGACCGGCGCAGTGGCTTTATTCATTGTCAGCGCGGGGAGCGGCGAATTAAACGGATTCCACTTTACAGCCGTTTCGATGCGCTCATGGCTGGGTCTCACCTTTTTAATCTTCATCGGTTCGTTGGTTGGATTCGTATCCTATGGCTGGCTGCTGCAGCACGCTCCTATCTCGTTGGTGTCAACTTACGCATATGTCAATCCGGTGGTAGCGGTCTTTCTCGGAAGTTGGTTTGCAAGCGAGCCATTGACGCCGCGCATTCTTTTGGCGGCAGTCATTATCATTGGATCGGTCGTATTTATTAATAGCGGCCATAAATCAAATTCAATAATAGTGACGAAGAAGGAGGCAGAGGAAGCGATCAGAGCGCAATAACCATCCTTCATTTCGGTTATCATTTAATATAAATCGAAAGGAAAAATAGAAATGGACTCAAAAGAATTACTTGCGCGTGTGAAAGAAGATAAAGTCAAGTTTATCTCGTTACAGTTCTCCGATGTAATGGGCGCCATCAAGAGTGTGGACATGCCGGTGGAAAATTTAGAAGGTGCGCTTGAAGATGGCGTATGGTTCGATGGATCGTCGGTGGAGGGCTTCGCGAATATTGAAGGTAGCGATATGCTCATGCGGCTCGATCCAGATTCTTATGCGGTGTTGCCATGGACACCGGTTGAACTGCGCCGCGCGCGTGTGTTCACTGATATTCTCGGCGCGGACGAAAAACCCTTTGAAGGCGATCCGCGAGGAACTTTGAAACGTTTGCTCGCCAAATTAGATGAGCGTGGCTGGGTCTACAACGTTGGTCCCGAGCCGGAGTTCTTTTTATTTAGCGGCCGACGCGAAGGCAGTGTGCATCCTATGATGCACGATAGCGGCGATTACTTTCATTTCTCATCTTTTGAAGAAGCTACAACTGTTCGCACAGCTTTGATGGACGCGCTCAATTCGATGGGACTCGAAGTGGAAGTTGGCCACCACGAAGTCGCACCGGGCCAGCACGAAATTGATTTCCGTTTTGCGAATGCGCTCAAGACCGCTGATAACGTTTTCACTTTGAAATCCACAGTGAAGGCGATTGCCGCGCAATATGGATTGATCGCTTCGTTCATGCCCAAGCCCGTTTTCGGAATCAATGGATCGGGCATGCATTGCCACCAGTCGCTGTTTGATAAAAAGAGCGGAGCGAATCTATTCTTTGATCCAAACGATGAAGCGCATCTTTCCAAGACCGCGTATTCGTTCATCGCCGGACAACTTGCACACGCCCGCGCCCTAGCCGCCGTCGTCGCGCCGACAGTTAATTCGTACAAACAACTCGTCCCGGGATTTGAAGCGCCGGTTTACATCGGTTGGGCGCAAAAGAATCGCTCGGCATTGATTCGCATTCCGCGTTACACAGAGGGACGCGACAAAGCCGTGCGCGCCGAATTGCGCTTCCCCGATCCGTCTTCCAATCCATATTTGGCATTCACCGTCATGCTCGCCGCGGCATTGGATGGCATTGACAAGAAATCGGAAGCGCCCAAGCCGCTCAATAACATCAATCTGTATCATCTCGATGCGAAGGAACGCAAGAAGTTGGGCGTGAAGGAATTACCCGGTTCACTTGCCGAAGCGCTCGGTGAACTCGAGAAAGATGAAGTCGTCAAAGCCGCCCTCGGCACGGAGACTTATGAAGCCTTTGTCAATGCCAAGTGGAAAGAGTGGGATGCTTATCGCCTGAGCGTCAGCGATTACGAGATCGAACGATATTTGGAAACAGCATAATGAAAAATGAATCGGAGACACAGCGAGGCTGTGTCTCCGATTCATTAGTGCTCCCCTTTTGCAAGCGCTTCAATTTCAGCGCGGGTTTTATTTTCCTTAATCAGTTTTCCATCCCGCATTTGTAATACTCGATCCACATACTTGCACATCCTCAAATCATGCGTAACCATGATTCCTGCACGTTGATTCTCGTGGATCAATGCCGCGAAGGTTTGCACGACCTGCATAGCGCGTTCGGTATCGAGGCTGGCAGTCGGTTCATCCGCCAGCACAACGGCCGGGTTATGAATCAGCGCACGCGCAATCGCCACACGCTGCTGCTGCCCGCCGGACATTTGTGCAGGCAAGCTGCGCAAGCGATCTTCCAAACCCAACCGCGCCAACAACTCTTCAGCACGCAAACGATTGACTTTCCCCAACGTGCCGTTTAATCGTAGCATGAATTCAACATTTTCCTGCGCCGTCAGATACGGAATCAAATTGTTGGATTGAAAAGTAAAACCGATCCGTGACCGGCGCAGTTTGACTCGTTCCGCTTCGTTCATCGCCGAAAGTTGATGACCGTCAATGAAAACCTCACCGCTTGACTGAGTCAACAACGCCGCCAGAATCGAAAGCAATGTAGTTTTTCCGGAACCGCTTGGCCCGACCAACGCTACAAATTCGCCGGAATGAACTTGAAACGAAACGTGATCCACGGCATTAAGCGCCGAGCCATCCAATATAAACGTCTTGACCAAATCGCGTACTTCCAACACAACTTCTTTCATCTCGCTCCTCACTGTAACCGCAACGCTTTAAGCGGTTCGATACGTACTGCATAAATCACAGAAACCAAACCGCCAATGGGGCCAATCAGCAACAAGGCAATGATAGCAAAGAGTGAACTTGTTCCGTTGAAAACCAATGGAATCGTCGGCGGGAAACTAAGCGAGAAGAAATAGGTCATTCCGCCGCCAATTGCGACACCCATGGCCGTGACAATGATGATTTGAATCACCGCTGAGGCTCCTACAGTTGCATTCGATGAACCGATCGCTTTCAGCACGCCAATCTGCGGAACCTTTTGAAGGATTTGAATCTGGAAGAATCCGCCAATGACCAATATGCCAATCAACAATGTGAAAACACCTTGGGTTTGAACCGTGCCTTGTTGCGCGGTATAACCGGGAATGTTATTGATCGTCGTCGGAATATCGGCGACTTCGACATTCTGCACATTCGCCATCAATTGTGTTTTCATTGAATCAATTTGTGTCGGATTGGACAACCGAACAGCAATCACATTTGGATAAGGAGTGTCATCCTTCAACTCCGCTGCGGATTGTGGCTTGATGTTCTCCCACGTTTCAGGCGAAGTAAAAATAGTAGGTTGAAAAAAATAGGATTGATTGGAAGTCAACCCGACCACGCGCAAATAAAAGAATTCATCCGTGCCGCCTTGGGTGGAGCGGATCGTGATTTCATCGCCAATCTGAATGTCGGTTTGGAGCGCTGTGTTCTGGTCAATCACCACTTCGCGCGAGTCACCGGTGTGAAAATCACGACCTAATCGCAAAGCTGGCATTCCGGGTTGACCGGGTTGAGCTGCAAGCAGAGAAACTTTCAGCGGGCCTTTATCGGATTCGATTTCCGTAGATGCAGTATAAATTGGACCGGCAGCTGCCACCCCGTCGACGCGTCGAACCTGATTCACAGTATCCACTTGCAATTGGCTGGATGCAATAATGTAATCCGATTTTTGCAGGAACACGATCAACTGCGCGTCGATGCCGGATACATATTGACGATTTGCAGTTGCCAAACCTTCGCCCAGCGCGGCAATGAATAACACCAATAACGTGATCAACGCAATCACCATACTGACCAACAAAAATCTTCCGCGGTTGCGCCAAACTTCTTTGAATGCAAGATAACTTGCAATGGATAATGCTCTCATTTCCTTGATCCTGACTTTGGGTGTGCACGCACCGGAACCACGGGTTTCTCCAATGGCTTCTTCCAATTGACGCCCATCACGCCGTGTAAAAGCAAATCCACAGGCGGATGATCGGCAATGTCATCGTAATAATAGGGCAAGCGAATGAGACCATCCGTGCCGATCACAAACATGCCTGCCATTTGCATCGCATCCTGACCTTTGGGCGGGTACTCAGTTCTCCAGCCTTTTTCACGCCCCAAGCGCGCATTGGATGCCCAAACATGCGGCGAAAGAAATGTTTGCAATAGATTCGCGCGGCCCAATCCATAAGCGCGATACGCACGTCGTTCGGGATCAGAAAGGCACGAAATCCCGCGCGCATACTTCCTACAAAAAGCCTCGGCTTCCTTCGGCGTTCCTTGTGTCACTACCACCGCACGCAGACCATTGGCTTTCATATCTTTTGCCGCGTGTGATAGGGTCGTGACCATTTCCTTGCACTGCGGACATCCGAAGTGACGCGCAAAAGCCAGCACAATGGCTTGCTTCTTCCATAAAAAAGAAAGCTTGATGGCATTTCCATCGGCCTCCAGCAGTTCCAAATCAGGAGCATGATCATTGAATTTGAGATGATTGATGTTCGACATGAGTTTATTTTAATCGCCTTACTGAAAACAAGGATGCTTCTCGAAAGAACTGATAGGTTTTGATAGAGGCAAATATTTTGGAATCCGCGTAACCCTCCCCTGCACTCACCAAATTTCGCCAAGCGATCCTGACTTAGAAAACTGCGGAGGGCGCTTTGCCCTCCCCAAAATTGATATTTTTTCATTTCCAATTTGATTCTCGTTCGAGACAAAGAAGCACGTGTTCATTTCCAACAAGAACTTTTTCCTTAGTAATGGGTTTTTGTTATCGAGTAACAAGTTCTCGTTCGTCTCCAACGAATTCCCGTTCTTTAGTAATGCGTTCTTATTACCTCCTAATCGGTTCCATTTTGGCTATAAGAAATCCTTGTTTCTGAGTTGCCGCGTTCCTTCCGCCCCAACTTTCATCCCCCAAATCCAATGGATTTGGGAGTACTCTTCGAGTAAGCTTTGCGAAGGTATCCGAAGGATGGTGGGTTCTAACAAACAAATTCTCCGCAAATTGAAAAGAGGAGATTTTGTCGTAATGAGTTGCTTATAGAACATTGCAAGCGTATAATCTATAAAAAGATAATGGACATAGAACTTGAAATGGGAAAAAGTTGGGAGCACAAGAATATGTCCAAAAAGCGAGGACATCCTATTAAGGGTGAGGACAAAAAACGGATAGCTCAAAACAATAAGAAGGCACTATCTTTATTAATCACATTTCAAATCGCTGTCATTCAAGGTTTGATATTTAAAGCATGTAAAGCCTGGTAGCCAGCAAGGCTTATTCATTATCGGAAAGAAATGGCAGGCACTCTACTATTCTTCGTTATGTAAATGATTCTTTTGTCTCTAATTATGATCGACTTTAATAACAACCCACGACATCTTTCCGGACCAGAAAATAATCCTAGGGAAGGTTGGCACTCATGAATTACTGTCTACCTTTTCTTTTATTAATTATAGGTTCCCCATTTGCCAGCGCTTCAATATCAGTGCGCGGTTTATATTCGTTCACCAACTTCCATCCACGCACCTACTATAGCCTGCACTTGATTTCGCAACCTCAGCGGGCGAATGGAATAAAGATTGATGCGTTCCGCTTCCATAAAAATTGCGAAACGAATCAAGCCATGCGCTAAGGCATTTGCAAATTCAACATCTTTCACCGGCGCGTCATCTTCATACCAAAAACCTCTGATCTCAAGCGTCATCGTTGCGCGATCCAGTTTCGGGTCAAGCCGCGCCACCAAATCGTCGCCGTACAATATCGGCAGCACATAATATCCCCAGCGGCGTTTAGGCGCGGGCACATACACTTCCCACTTGTAATCGAAATCAAACAACTTCTGCGCCCGTCCGCGCACGCTGACAATATCCAGCGGCGAAAGAAACGTGACTTCCTCCAGCGTGGTTGTTTCTTTTGGATTCCAGCCTTTGGGAACTTTTCCTTTTTCAAGCGCTTCCAACGCCGGAACATCTTCCTTCAAAACGAGATACGTTTCGCGTCCGCCCTCGACTTGAACCTGAGCAAACACGCCGGAGGCTTTTTTCTCCTCCATGATTTTCCTCACTTCCGCTGGAGAATAATCGCGGCGCATATAATTATTTAATTCGGGGCTGCGCATCGTCGACTCCCGCTTCAATCCCATAAACGCAATCGACTTCCGCACGAAAAACTCCTCGGCTTCTTTTTTGGTCGCGATGTAATCATATTCTTTCGGTGCAATATTCTCGCGGAAATCATACACGCGATCAAAGCCATTGCGATGATGCATCATCAACTCGCCGTACAACCACATATCGTACAGGACCAAAGATGTCTCTTTGCGCCCGCGATAATTCCAGCTATCCAAAGATTTTCCAGCGAAATCACGATTCCCCAACGGGCCGCGTTCTCTCAATGCCGCGCGCACGTGCTCGAACAATTCCAAGTTCGATAACACAAAATCTTCCACGCGCTTTTGGTGCCTACGCCCTTCCATTTGTACGCGCCAATACGGCAACTCAGACATCGGATATACCGCCAGCCATCCACCGTAATCAAAGAACTCGCGATCTTTATACAAAGCTTGTTGAAGATAATCGGGCTTGTAATCCAACACGCGGCTGTGCAAAACAATATCCTGACTGCGACCCACTACATTTAATGGATCTAGTTGCACTGCCTCGCAAGTGCGCAGCGCGTCAAAGGTTCCCCGCTTGCCTTTCCAGCGCCGTCCGGGCCACAAGCCTTGTTTGCCTAAAACAAATCTACGCTCGGTTTGTTTTGAAATCGTGATCGGACTCATCGCACAGCAATTTTTGCAGAGCGAGTTTTTACTTTTTCCAACTCAACAGTAATTCCGATTCCGCCGCGCACACTAAAGACGCCAGTCACTTTGCAGTAATGTGGATTCAAAGTCTCGACGAGATCATCCAGAATCGTATTAACCACATGCTCGTGAAACACGCCTTCATTGCGATACGACCACAAATATAATTTGAACGATTTTGACTCAACGATTTTTTTATCAGGCACATATTCCACTTTGATCGTGGCGAAATCGGGCTGACCTGTTGCCGGACACACGCAGGTGAATTCATCCGTCTCGAGTGTGACCAGATAATAACGATCCGGGTTGTGATTCGGAAATGCTTCCAGTTTTTTACTTGGTTGAGATTTGTGGCCTAACAGTGTTAAGTCCTTCAAATCGGTTGATTTGGTGGGCATAAAATAAATCTCCTTTATAGATTGATTCGGTCACCACGCGTGGTTGGCATAGAAACAACCAAGAAATGGACATCGCCCTTTGACTGGTTGCAAAACTGGTGGCGAACTCCCGGCGGAATTTCCAATCCATTTCCCTTTTGCAATTTAACTTCATGATCTTCAAAAATCATCACCCCTTCGCCTTCAAGGATGAAAAAGAATTGCCGCGCGATTTGATGGTAGTGCATCACCTCCGCGCAATTGGATGGCACGCGTTCCTGAATCACATTAACATCATCGCGTTTGAGCAAATGCCAGCCATCGCAGGCATCGCCCCACAAGTAATGTTCAGCATTGAAAGTTGATATAGGTGAGTTCATGAAGTTTCAAACAGGGCTTTTACTTTTTTCCATCATCCGGCAAAACGAACACAAGCCAGGTGCGGAAGTTGGTTGCCCACAATTGGTACATGGATGCAAATTGAGAGCCGAGTCGTCTCGTTCAGCGAACAATCCGCTTTGATGCGCTTGGAGGAAACGCAGATAAAATGTCAGCTTTGCGCCGGGACGATCATTCTCTAATTGGTTAAGCACTTCCTTATAATAAATCGAAGTCGAGCCTTCGGCGAACGGACATTCTTCATAAATATATTCAATGCCGCGCAACAGCGCGTATGCAGTCATCTCGCGTTCGTAGAAGCGGCATAGCGGCTTGACTTTACGCGCCAAACCAGCGGTCGAGGGAAGAACGGGGCCTTGTCGAAGTAAATAATCACTGGACCATGATAACGTATTCCCAAAAAGAACCGCGGCCTCATCATCGAGATTATGACCGGTTGCGAGAACATCATAACCAAGATCACGCGCAATGCGATTCATCACATACCTTTTGGTCAATCCGCAGACCGCACACGGCCTGCCATATCCGCGATGAGAAATTTCAGAAAGAACCGGAATGGGCTGGCCATATTCTTTTTCGATGTCGACAACATGCAGTTTGAGATTATGTTCGTTCGCAAATTTATCGGCGAGACGATGCGACTCGCCTGAATAATTTATTCCCGCGTCAATACCAAGGCCGATATAAAGCCCGTCCGCTTGATAGCCAAGGCGAACGAGGATATCCCACAGCGACAGCGAATCTTTTCCACCCGATACCGCAACAAGAATCTTATCATCGTGGCTAAACATTTTATATTTTTCGATGAAGCGATCCGTTTGTTCCGGAACCCATTCGAGATAATGCTCCTTGCACAATGCCAGTTTATGCTGGCGCATATTGACTGAAGCTTTCTCACCACATTTACGACATTTCATAAGATACCTATATTTCTAAACACGAAGGTGCAAAGAGCACGAAGGTTTTTACTTCGAGTCCTTTGTGTTTAATTAACCACCGGAAATCACCGCGATCAACTTGACAATATCGCCATCTTTCAAAATTTCGTCGTCGAGAATCATCTCGGACTCCCGCGTTGCAATGACAGACTCAGGCAGGACATTTATCTTTTGCAAAGACGATAACAACGTCATACCGGGTTTGACCTCAAATTCTTTGTCGCGCAAAATCAACTTTACCGTCATATGTTCCTTGATACATGGATTTTATCATATACATTTTTCTCTCTTCAGACCTTCTTCTTAATCATCTTGACACTGTACCTTCTTGCCTGTACTATGTACCCATGCGCATCGCAATGATGGTTGACGTTTACAAGCCGCACGTAAGCGGCATCACAAATTACATTGATTTGAACAAGCGCTATCTTGAAAAAGTGGGACATGAAGTCTTTGTGTTCACGTTCGGCGATCAGGATTATCACGACGATGAGCCGCGCATCATCCGCTCGCCGGGCCTACCGCTCGTGGATACTGGCTATTATCTTTCCTTTCGCCATACCGCGGCCGCGAAAAAATTATTGCAAACCATGGATATCGTTCACGTTCATCATCCATTCATCAGTGGACGCCTCGCCCTGCGCTACTGTGAGCCTCTCAACATTCCCACAGTGTTCACCAATCACACACGCTATGATTTATACGCGCAAACTTACCTCCCTATGGTGCCTGAAGAGATCAGCGATGGATTGCTCCAGGCCTACATGCCTCCCTTTTGCGAAGCAATGAGTTTGGTGATCTCGCCGTCGGCGGGCATGGAAAAAATTTTACGTGGCATGGGCGTGACCAGCCCGATTTCGATTATCCCCAACGGTGTAGAACTCCAAAGTTTTTATCAAGCCGAACCGGTATCGCGCGTCGATTTCGGATTCAAAGAGAACGATGTCCTGCTCGTTTATGCAGGACGCATCGCAACCGAAAAAAACCTCTCCTTCCTGCTTCAATCGTTCGCGGGTGTGGCACAGGCATTCAATCATGTATATCTTATAATTCTCGGAGGTGGCCAAAAACAAATCGAGGAAGAGACGAAGCAGCTTGCAGCGAAACTCAATCTCAATCAGCGCGTCCGTTTTACTGGTTTTATTCCATACGAAGAGGTCCCGTCTTATCTCGCCATGTGCGACGCCTTCGTGACCGCATCGATTACAGAAGTCCATCCGCTTTCAGTCATCGAAGGCATGGCATCTGGACTCCCGGTGATCGGAATTGATTCGCCGGGCATCGGAGATACAATCGAAAATGGCAAGACGGGATTTCTTACCACGCAAGACTTGGCATCCTTCACTGCGAAACTTACGCGTCTTTGCCTTGACGCAAGCCTGCGTAAGCAAATGGGCGACGCGGCTCGCCAAGCCTCAACCCGTTATGCTATCGAGCGGACAACCAAGACGATGCTGGAACAATATGAACGACTCGTTTATGGTTCGCGTCCACGCCGGGAAAATTGGGAGGTGCGTTTGCGCGGACTGCTGGAGAAGTTTTTGCAATGAGCCGCAACCAAAAAGTTGGTCAATGGGGCGAACAAGCCGCTGCGAATTATTTATCCGCTAAAGGATATGAAATCAAGGCGCGCAATGTCCGCACGCCCTATGGTGAAATTGATTTGATCGCGCGAAAAGATGGCTTTACGATTTTTGTGGAGGTCAAAGCGTGAACATCGAGTTCGCCTGGAACGCCGGAGATCGCCATCACACCAAGAAAACAACAGCATATGCTTTCTTGTCCTGAGCAATACGCCCAGCAAAACGAGATTGACCATTGGCAGATTGATGTCATCGCGGTGGAAGAAGTAAATGGCAAACCAGAGATTTTCCATTTTGAGAATGCAGTCTAACAAACCACACCTTATCCTCATTGTCGGTCCAACAGCTGTTGGCAAGACCGAAATTGCCATTCAACTCACCGAACGAATCAACGGTGAGATCGTCTCAGCGGATTCGCGGCTCTTCTATCGTGGTATGGACATCGGCACGGCCAAACCTACTCGTGAAGAACAAGTACATGTTCCTCATCATCTGATAGACATTGCGAATCCTAACGAGATTCTCAGTCTTGCGGTCTTTCAACAAAAAGCGCACAAAGCGATTGCTGATATTCACGCACGCGGCAAACTTCCGTTGCTCGTCGGCGGAACAGGACAATATATCCGCGCAGTGACGGAAGGCTGGAGTCCGCCGGGAGTAAAGCCGGACGAAAGATTGAGAAGCAAATTAGAAAAAGAGAAAGATGAAAAAGGAAAAGATTTTCTTTACGAGAAATTGAGATCACTCGATGCCGAAGCCGCCGAAAAGATTGATGCACGCAATGTGCGTCGAACCATTCGAGCGTTGGAAGTGATTCTAACAACCGGTAAAAAATTCTCCGAGCAACGCGGACATAGCGAATCGCCCTATCAGCTCATCACGACTGGATTGACGCGTCCGCGGCCGGAGCTATATGCACGCATTGACTCACGCATTGAATCAATGTTTGCAAATGGGTTGCTAGATGAAGTCAAAGGTTTGTTAGCCAAAGGATATTCATCTGATTTACCAACGATGTCGGCAATTGGTTACCGCGAATGTATCAGTGTGATCGAAGGCAAATTAACCGTTGAGCAAGCTAAAGTCGAGATGCGACGCGCGACAAGAATCTTTGTCCGAAGACAAAGCAACTGGTTCAAAGAGTCCGATCCGAATATCCACTGGCTTTATGCAGGTGAAGAAAACGTCCTTGATAAAATCATCGCCATCATAGGCAAAACAATTCCCAAATCGTGATTTGACTTTTAATTTCGTTTTGTTTTATACTTTGTCCAACTCGCAAAGGAGGAACGCCGTGAACGATCGTCCGTGGATTGCACATTACGACAAGGGTGTACCCACATCCATTAATTATCCAAAGGAGCCACTCTTTCATCTGCTAGAAGAGTCCGCCCGCAAATATCCTAACCGCGCCTGCACGATTTTTAAAGGCGCGGTCATTTCATACAAAGAGATGAACGAGAACACCGACCGCATTGCGGCGGCGCTTGCAGATTTGGGTGTGAAGAAAGGCGATCGCGTTGGAATTTTCATGCCGAATACACCGCAATTCGTCGCGGCGTACTTTGGGATTCTCAAAGCGGGCGGCGTTGTTGTAGCGATCAATCCACTTTATACGCCGCCGGAGATCGCCGAGCAGGCAAGCGATGCGGGAATCGAAGTCATGTTCGTCATGACCAACTTCTATAAAATAATAAAGTCGACACAACCCAATACAAAAATCAAAAAGCTGATCGTCACAAATATTAAGGAGGCCCTGCCTCCAGTCACAAGTCTTTTATTCACCCTGGCGCGCGAGAAAAAAGGTGGATTCAGAATCGAGGGCGGGTTGGCGGATGGCGATGTGTGGATAAAAGATTTGCTCGCCAAATATCAGTCTTCGCAACGCCCCAAGTTGGACATTGGGCCGGATGATACCGCCCTGTTCCAATACTCCGGCGGGACAACAGGAGTCTCGAAAGGCGCGGTGGCTTTGCATCGCAATGTGGTGGCGAACACGCTGCAAATGAAGGAATGGATCACTACCGCGGAAGAAGGCAAGGAAACCGTGCTGATGGCGATCCCGTTGTTCCACGTGTATGGCATGGTGGCTGGGATGAATTTCGCCTTGGTTTCAGGTGCGAGCCTGGTGATGATCCCGAACGCGCGCGACATTCCCGATGTGTTGGAAAACATCAACAAATATCACCCGACCATTTTCCCCGGCGTGCCAACGCTTTACAATGCCATCAACAATCGTCCCGAAGTAAAATCCGGCAAAGTCAACCTGCGTTCCATCAAGGCTTGCATTTCTGGCTCCGCTCCATTAATGCGCGAGACCAAAGAAAAGTTCGAAGAATTGAGCGGAGGAAAAGTCTTCGAAGGTTACGGCTTGTCCGAAGCGCCGACCGCCACGCATTGCAATCCATTAATGGGAATCAACAAAACTGGTTCCATCGGGTTGCCGATGTCGGACGTAGATTGCAAGATCATCAGCCTCGATGACGGGGAAACCGAAATGGCATTGGGCGAGATTGGCGAACTCGTCATTAACGGGCCGCAGGTGATGAAAGGCTATCACAACATGCCAACCGAAACAGCGAACTCATTACGTAAATTGAAAGATGGAAAAACATGGTTGTTCACTGGTGACATCGCCCGCATGGATGAAGAAGGTTATTTCTATATCGTGGACCGCAAGAAGGAACTCATCAAGCCGGGCGGATTCCAAGTGTGGCCGCGCGAAGTGGAGGAAGCCATCGCCGCGCATCCGAAAGTTTTGGAAGTCGGTGTTGCAGGTATTCCCGATCCATATCGTGGCGAGACGGTCAAGGCGTGGATTGTGCTCAAGCCGGGTCAGTCTGCTACCGTTGATGAGATCAAAGCTTTCTGCAAGGAGAGATTGGCCGCGTATAAAGTCCCAACGCACTATGAATTTAGAACTGAATTACCCAAGACAACCGTTGGAAAAATTTTGCGGCGCGAGTTGGTGAAACAACACAAAGAAACAGATGGCATGAAAGCTTAATAGAAAATAAAACAAAAAATGCAATAAAAAATCCCTTCACGAATATGGTGAAGGGATTTTCGTTTTATTCTTTGCGTGTTCCTAAGCGGGTTGCGGAGTTCCACTTTTTTTCGGGAACGGTGGCGGGAAGATTGATTCGAACTCCTCGCGCGTGATTGTTTCGGCTTCCAACAACTTTTTTGCGACCGCATCCAATTGGGCACGGTAACTTGTCAAAAGTTTCTTGGCAAGCTTGTAAGCTTCATCCACCAAGTTGCGGACTTCTTGGTCAATTTGCTGAGCAATTGCCTCGGAATAATCGCGTTGTTCGGAAATCTCGCGTCCAAGGAAGATTAATTCTTCCTTTTGACCGTACACCATCGGCCCCAATCCTTCGCTCATGCCGAGTCGAGTAACCATAGCGCGCGCCATGCGTGTCACCTGCTCGATATCGTTGGAGGCTCCGGATGTAATATCATCGAAGACCAGTTCCTCGGCCACGCGCCCGCCGAGCGCACCCGCCAAAGTCGCGATCATTTTCTTGCGTGAGAACAACAAGCGATCATCATCAGGGCGATACCAGGTCGCGCCGCCCGATTGGCCGCGTCCCACAATCGTAATCTTTTGAACCGGATCCGCTTCTGGGATGGCGTTCGCCACGACCGCGTGACCCGCTTCATGATAGGCAATGATACGTTTCTCTTCGTCCGAGATCAATCGGGACTTTCGTTCGGGTCCCATTACGACGCGTTCAATCGCCTCTTCAAGCTCCGGCTGGCCAATAGATTTCTTGTTGCGACGAGCAGCAAGAATTGCGCTTTCATTAATCATATTCTCCAAATCCGCCCCGACAAAACCTGGTGTGCCGCGCGCCAATGACGCGAGATCAACATTCGGTTCCAGCGGTTTGCCCTTTGCATGAACTTTGAGAATTGCCTCGCGTCCCTTGACATCCGGACGATCCAATGTCACACGGCGATCAAAACGACCTGGGCGCAACAAGGCGGGATCCAAAATATCGGGACGGTTGGTCGCAGCAATGATAATCACGTTGGTATCGGTGTCGAAACCGTCCATCTCAACCAGCATCTGATTAAGTGTTTGCTCGCGTTCATCGTGGGAACCGCCGAGACCCGCACCGCGTTGTCGTCCAACTGCATCAATTTCATCCACGAAAATAATGCACGGCGAATGGCGCTTGGCTTGATCGAAGAGGTCGCGGCACGCAACTCGCACCGACACCGACAAACATCTCAACAAATTCAGAACCCGAAATGGAGAAAAACGGCACTCCCGCTTCACCGGAAACAGCTTTCGCAAGCAAGGTCTTACCCGTTCCTGGAGGCCCGACCAACAAAACGCCCTTAGGAATGCGTGCGCCGAGTTGAATGAACTTCTGCGGCTCTTTCAAAAACTCGACAACTTCCGCCAGTTCCTGCTTGGATTCTTCGATGCCGGCAACGTCCTGGAAAGTCACCGTCGGATGTTCACCACTGAACATGCGCGCACGCGATTTACCAAACGCCATAGCTGCATTGTTCGATCCCTGCGCTTGACGGAAAATAAACCACAGTACGCCCGCCATGAATATCACTGGTAGGATATAAAGCAGACTGCTTAAGATACCTGCCCAAGGTGACGGCGGTTGAACTTCGATAATCACGTTATTAGGTGAGAGTTGTGCCGACGTGACACCCAGGCTGACTAATTGATCCACCAATGTAGCGCTTGATTCTTTGTTCGAGTCCGCTTCCTTACCAGACTTATAAACAATATGGATCTGAGTATCGCTTTGAATGATGACTCGAGCCACGTCGCCATTTTGAATGGACTGCGCCACCTGATTGATCGTCAGCGGTTGTGGTGCATTGCTATCCTGCCTGAAGCCGACATAAAGCATCGCACCGATAGCAACAATCAATAGGAAATAGATGATAAACGATTGAGTACGAGAATTCACAGATTCCTCCGAACCTTAGAGAAGAAATTATACCAACCTACCCGCCCAGCGAATAGCCCCAAGTGATTATTTATATGATTTTCTAATATATTGTTCATGTTATCAACAGCTTTCTTACGTTGCATCTATCTATTCGATCACAATTTCAACCGGACAATGGTCCGATCCCATTACATTTTCATGAATTATCACATCTTTGACATTTGGCATAAGTGCGTCAGAGACAAGGAAATAATCCAGCCGCCAGCCAATGCCACGCGATCGTGCCGCAAAACGATAGGTCCACCATGTATATTGAACTCTGTCAGGATACAAATAACGATAGGCATCCACAAAATGATGATCGAGGAAGTTCTGAACCCATTCACGCTCTTCAGGCAGGAAACCCGAAGTTGATTCGTTTTCTTTGGGATTTTTCAAATCAATCGGCATATGTGCGGTATTGAAATCGCCAGTGATAATGATTTTTTCTCCTTTTTGATGCAATTCATCGCAAAGCTTAAGCAGGCGGGCATAGAATTTCAATTTATATTCCACACGCTCTTTACCGCGCTGACCATTCGGAAAGTAAATATTATATAAAGTGAAATCCCGCAGGCGGGTTCGTATGACGCGGCCCTCCGTATCGAAGGTCGGATCATCCAATCCAAACTGGATTTCATCCGGTGGCTCACGATAAAACGTCGCTACACCGCTATAACCTGGACGGTCCGCCGGATTCCAAACGAATGGGTATTTCAAGGCCTGGCATTGTTCCTCATCCAATTGTTCCGGGCGTGCTTTGACTTCCTGCAAGCAAAACCAATCTGGAGTTTGGGCAAAGGCCCAGTTCAAAGCATCTTTTTTCAACGCGGCACGAATGCCATTTACATTCCAAGTAATGATTTTCATCTATCACCGAATCCGGCATTATGGTAAACTTATCAAGAGCCAAATGGAAGAAAAAGCAGCAAAACGAATCCTTTGTATAGAAGATGAGCCGGAGATGATTGACTTAATTCGACTCATCCTTGGACGCCGAGGTTTTGAAGTAATAGGTGCCGCCGGCGGTCATGCCGGCATTAAGGCTGTGCGCGAGCAATTGCCTGATCTCGTATTGCTCGACTTGATGATGCCTGACATGGATGGCTGGGAAGTATACCAACAAATGAAAGCAAATGAATCCACACGCAACATTCCAGTCATTGTTGTGACTGCTAAGGCCCAAAGCATTGATAAAGTTCTTGGCCTACACATAGCCAAAGTGGATGATTACATTTCTAAACCATTCAGCCCGCAGGAATTATTGAACAGCGTGGAAAAAATAATCAATCAGAAAAAAGCCGTCTCTTAAGCGGACACCTCCCGAACTTGACGGCGCATGTTCCTTATTATCAAAGGAACGTTCCGTTTTCTTTAGACGATGTCATCCGATATTTTCATACAAAACCAAAACAAACCTGTTGACCCTCCGGTCCGCGTCAAATTCTGCGATTCGTTTTTTTGCCGTCTACGCGGACTCATGTTCCGTTCGGTTCTGGCACGAGACGAGGGCGTGCTGCTTGTTATCGGAAAGGATTCACGCACCGACTCTTCTATTCATATGCTGTTCATGTCATTCGATATAGCAGTGTTTTGGATTAATTCTGAAATGACCGTGGTAGACAGAGTAATTGCCAAAACATGGCGGCCTGCCTATGTTCCGGCCAAAGCTGCGCGTTATACATTGGAAGTTCATCCAAGCCGGTATAATGATTACGAGGTCGGCGATAAAGTACAGTTCAAAAATGCATAAACGCTTTTTGATTTTAATTCTTTTGATTTCCATCTTATACGCAGCGCGGCCGGCTTTCGCACAAACCTCCACTCCAGTATCCGGGCCAATGTATATCATTCAATCCGGCGACACACTCTCATCCATTGCAGATCGCTTCAATGTCTCATTGAACGACTTGATGTCGGTAAATAATATTACAGATCCAAATACGATTCAGGCGGGCCAGCAACTAATCATTCCCGGCTTGCAGGGCGTGACAGGCACGCTTGGCACTGAGGTAGTCAACTTTGGAGATTCCTTACACAGCCTTATCCGCCAGACACAAATTTCAGCTGCGTTGCTTGAAAAACTAAATCATATCATCAGTCCCAGCGAGTTCTATGTCGGTGCGAACATGATCGTACCCCAACAAGACAACGCTTCCACCTTAACGAATCGCTCAACGCCTCAAGCTGGAGAATCTCTGCTTGAAATGGCTGTCAAGCAAAATACAGATCCATGGACGCTGGTTGGAATCAATGGATTGGCTGGTACTTGGGATACTTTACCGGGAGATGTGTTGTACGCGCCCGGTTCCAGCTCCACCACTACACCCACTTCCGGGCAAATCACCAGCGGATTGCCGTCTGCATTCTCCGGCGTTCAGATCCCCGTTCTGCCTTTCAAACAAGGCGGAACCGCCGAGATCATTGTCAAGCCCGCCAATGGCGTAACTCTAAGCGGCATCCTTGTGGACCAGCCGCTTCACTTCTTCCCCATGGGCGATGGGCGAATGGTGGCATTGCAAGGCGTATATGTCGAATTGAATCCAGGGGTGTACCCGTTGGAATTGGATGCCGCATTAGCAGATGGGACAAAGCAATCGTTCGAGCAAATGGTATTAGTCAGTATTGGGGATGAACCAAAAGTCACAGAAACTGTTCCTCCTGATGACCCTGCTGCAATGGCATCGGAAGACAAACAAGTCGCATCAATTGCATCCACAAGCACGCCGATCAAATTATGGCAAGGAAAGTTCAGCGTGCCAATTTATTTGACTTCCGATGTACAACTCCGTAACTGCGAAACTGATTGGTTTGGAACACCCCGTATCTTTTCTTTAATGGAAGCACTAATAATTATTTCCATTCTGGAGTAGATTTTTCGGCATGCAATTCCCCGCACGCTCTTGATATCTATGCCGCGGCAGCCGGCAAAGTGGTCTTCACAGGCATGTTTCCTGTACCAGCAAATGACACTGCACCGCGCGGCAACGTCACTATGATTGATAATGGCTGGGGAGTCTATACACTTTATGCTCATCAAAGCGAAATTGAAGCTACCGTTGGTCAGCAAGTTCAGGCTGGGCAATTGATTGGTCAGATTGGTGCGACCGGACATGTGACAGGACCGCATCTTCACTTCGAAATGTGGGTTAATGGTATACAGGTAAATCCGCTTGACTGGTTAACCAGCACCTTTCCTTAAAAGAGATAAGTGAGGTTGCGCTGGTAGACGAAAAACTCCCATCCGGCGTCAACAGCGAATCGCGCATCAGGACACCGGTTTAGTCACTATTCGTTGTGATCAGTTGATCCATGTTATGCGAGAGTTATTACCGGTTCAACTATCGCTTGATGCATATTGACTGCTGAATTGGCAATGAAAATCTTTAGCACTGGTTTGCGCGTGCGGAAGTAATTTCTTGATACAAATCAGAGAGAGCAAATGTCTAGAAATAAGCTCTTGACCACAATTCAAATCTAATTTAGTATTGGAAGTTAATTACAAAAAGGAAAAGTGTTTCAACTTTTATCCTGTTTTTCTGGTAGCCGCGAGAAAATCCATTTCGTAAAATATGGAAAATTTCTCCGGCTTTCTGTTATATAGGGATTTTTAGTAAACCTTAACGAGAGAGGAGGTGAGGTTGACACGAAAAAGTTTTGTCAACTTGGTTGTCGCACCCGCACTGCGGGTGGCACTTTCATAAAGTAATTTTCGGAGGAGTAAGAAATGTCTAAACGCTTGTTTGTTTTGATTTCTGTGCTGATTGCTGCCAGTATGTTATTGGCAGCCTGCGGTGGTGCCGCCGGTGGCGGTGGTAAGACACTAAAGATTGTCTCTGACGAACCGATGACGGGTGCATCTCTCACCCAGACTCAAACCATCGTCAACGCTGAACAGCTCCGTCTGACCCAGGCCAATTATCAAGCCTGCGGTGGCAAATATACGCTGGCCTATGAAATAGATGATGATGCCACGGCCGCTACTGGTGCATGGGATGGCGCAACTGAAACCCAGAACGCCACCAAAGCCGCAGCCGATAAAAGTGTGATTGCTTACCTCGGAACCTTCAACTCTGGCGCTGCCAAGCTATCAATCCCGATCACCAATCAGGCCGACGATCTGCTAATGTTCTCGCCTGCCAATACCTATCCTGGTTTGACACACGCGGCTGCAGGCATTACCGCCCCCAATGAACCGAATGTTTACTATCCAACCGGTCAACGCAACTATGCGCGCGTCGCGGCCACCGATGATTTGCAAGGCCCCGTCGATGTGAACTTCTTGGTTTCTCTGGGCATCAAGTCATTGTATGTCCTGAACGACACGCAAGCATACGGCCTAGGTATAGCTACTTCAGTCGCTCAGGCTGCAAAAGCCGCAGGCATCAACGTGATTGCCAACGAAGGTTATGATCCAAAGGCATCCAACTATCAGGCCCTGATGACCAAGATTTCCACCAGCAACAACGGTAACCCGCCGGATGCGATCTTCCTCGGCGCAGTTGTAGATAGCAATACTGCACAGGTTATGAAAGACAAAGTCTCCATCATGGGCGACAACACCAAAGTCAAATTTATGGGCCCGGACGGCCTCTATACTCAGGCCTTCATCGACGGTTCCGGTGCTTCAGTGGCTGCGGGCGCTTACGCCAGCACGCCTGGTGTGGCCAAGAAAGACCTGAATGCGATTGGCCAAAAGTTCTATGCAGATTACGCTGCAAAGTATGGCCCGACCAATGAACCCTACGCAGTCTATGGTTATGATCTGATGAACGGTCTGCTTGCTGCAATTGAGAACGTCTGTGCTGCAGGCGGTGACCCGACCGACCGACCGACCGTGACCAAGGCTGTCTTTGCCCTCAAAGACTTCCAAGGTGCGCTTGGAACCTGGTCGATTGATCAGAACGGTGATATTTCACTGCCATACTTTCTGATTGGT
Source organism: uncultured Chloroflexia bacterium (assembly GCA_963783295.1). Lineage (GTDB taxonomy): Bacteria > Chloroflexota > Anaerolineae > Anaerolineales > Villigracilaceae > Fen-1038. Next base: position 106,387 of record CAWAMX010000017.1, read on the forward strand.
CAGGTACAAAACGGCACGTTCGTCGGCATTGGCACATTCTCACTCAAGAAGTAAGAGACATAGTTTCACAGTAGGGGGCAGCCTTAAGGGTTGCCCTCTTTCTTCTCTTATTGACTTTTGGCCGTCGCAGAATATGATCCTTGGTTCTATAAACAAAAAGAGTAACGGAGACAGTCGAGAATGAACGAGAAATTACAGCGAATCTTTCGTCCCCTCATAATCATTTTAGTGATTTATCTGGTTCTGCTGATCGGGCCGGTGGCATCTTTGGATATTCCATCTATTGCAACCGCTGCTGCCAAGAATCCCTTGCAATTAATCCAGTTTCTGATCATTGGAATCGCAAATGGCGCGATTATGGCAATTATTGCCCTCGGATATACTCTGGTGTATGGCATCATTGAATTGATCAACTTCGCTCATGGCGATGTTGTCATGGTAGGCACCTTCACTTCCCTAACAATATTGTCGCTGACAGGTACGCTCGACACCAAGGATCCAGTTCACATTATTCTTGGACTTATATTGGCTTTAGTTTTAGCTATCGTGGTCTGCGCAGTTCTGAATGCGGCTGTTGAACGGCTGGCCTATAGGCGACTTCGCAATGCTCCACGACTAGCACCTCTTATCTCCGCCATCGGCATGTCATTTATCATTGAAAATTTCGGTTTGATGTGGGCCGGACAGAGTTGGTTGGTGCCATCCTTTGGTACAACCGGTGGCGCTTCGCAAAAAAACTTCCCTGATCTGCTGGTTGCCATGTACACCAACCTAGGGCTGAACCCGAACATACTGGCATTCACCGGAATTCATCTGCGCCTCACGATTACAGGACTCGTAGTCATTGTCCTTGCAGCCATCCTCATGCTTGGCCTCCGGTTCTTTATTCAAAGCACAACTCTAGGGAAGGCCATGCGCGCCACCGCTCAAAACCGGGATGCAGCCAAAATGCTGGGCATCAATATTGATAATGTCATCAGTGCCACGTTTCTTATTGGCGGTGGTTTGGCGGGAGCAGCTGGCGTCATGACGGGGATTTACAACAACACAGCCTGGTGGTTTATGGGCTTCCGCGCCGGTTTATTTGCATTTACCGCGGCTGTGCTGGGCGGCATCGGGAACATCACCGGCGCCATGCTCGGAGGGTTTATCATTGGTATTGTAGCCTCCTTCAGCGATGGAATTCTGGATGCACGCTGGACAGAAGCCTGGGTTTTTACGATTCTTGTACTCATTCTGATGTTCCGACCCAGCGGCTTGCTTGGTGAGCAAGTCGGAGACAAGGCTTAAGGAAAGCCTAGAGAGGCGATTACATGAAATATATAAGATTGGGCTTGATCTTCGGAATCATCGGCGGCTTATTTACCATTACCTTCGGGGGCTGGGGGGTGGCGGTTATGGGGATTGCGATGGGTCTCGGCCTTGGGCTATCACTCAGTGGACGACTCGCACGGAAAGAACCATCCAAGTTGGTGATTGAGGCCCTGCCAGCGGTGATTGCTGCCGGCGTGATGCTTCTTATCATCAGCACTCTTGATATCCTTTTTATCGAGGGTGCCATTGGCAATTCACCTGACTCTCTAAATGTAGCTATTCCTGCCAACCTGATCGGCGTATTAGGCGGCATCGTGTTGGCACTGGTCGTAATTGCTCTGCATGGATTATCGGAAGCCCAGGAACGTATCGGCAGGTTGGTCCTACTGGCCGTGATAGTAATTGCATTTCCCTTTTCAGATAACTTTACTGGGTTAGGCTGGACATCCCTGATCATCTTTGCGCTAATCTACGTGATCCTGGCAATGGGGCTGAACATTGTGGTAGGTTACGCTGGATTGCTCGACCTAGGCTACGCTGCTTTCTTCGCAATTGGCGCCTACACAACCGGCATTCTTTCGTCGGCACAAGACAACATCACACTAAACTTTTGGCTGGTCATTTGGATCGCCGCCGCGGTGGCAGCTGTCGCTGGCATCATCCTTGGCACACCCACCTTACGCCTGCGCGGTGATTACCTTGCCATCGTAACCCTCGGATTCGGAGAGATTATCCCGGTCACATTCAACAATCTGACCTCAGTAACGATCAAAGAACCCCTTACCTGCTGGATCATTCCGGGTTTACAACGATTATTCGGTGCGACACCTATGAACGCCTGCATTATCCTAGCCAATAATGTAAACGTGACAAATGGTGATTTGGGCATCAACCCTATTGGGCGGCCAGCCTTGCCTTTTATTGGCGAGTTCACTTCAAATAATACCATCCCATGGTATTTCCTGATTATGGTGATCATCCTGTTCTCGATCTTCCTGATCAATCGTTTACGCGAAAGCCGCCTCGGTCGCGCCTGGATGGCGATCCGCGAAGATGAGTTGGCCGCTTCCCAAATGGGTATTGATCCTGTCCGCACTAAACTGCTGGCTTTCTCGATGGGTGCCACTTTCTCCGGTTTCGCTGGGGCTTTCTTCGCCGCGTATATCGCAGGAATCTTTCCAAGCGCATTTCAATTCAGCACTTCCATCATCATCCTTTGCGCTGTCATCCTGGGCGGCATCGGCAATGTTTACGGCGTGATCGTCGGTGGCTTGGTTATAGAATTGGCGGATCGTCTGTTCCTGCCAGCGCTTAAGGACTTCTTATCCGGTTTGATGAATCAAACCGTATTGCCGGCCCTGGCGTCAAACCGCACATTGCATGATATTGTTGCCCAGAATGCGAACCCAATCTTATATCGTTACCTTTTGTTTGGCGCAACGCTCGTGATCATGATGGCTGTACGACCTGAGGGCCTAATGCCAAGTTCTCAGAGACGAATGGAGCTACATGAGGCGGAGGATGCGCCCAACGAAGCCGCATCAAAGAAGAATTAGGAGACCAGCCGTGAACCTCTTTGAAGCAAAAAAAGTTACTAAGTCGTTCGGCGGCCTGACCGCCGTCAACAACGTAGATTTCGTAATCGAGAAAGGTATGATTGCAGGACTGATCGGTCCAAACGGCGCCGGAAAGACAACCTTCTTTAATGGCATGACCGGTATCTATCAGATCACCAGCGGTGAAATGACTTTTGATGGTCGCGATATTACGAAACTCAAGCCCTTTCAAATCACCGCGCTTGGTATAGCCCGTACCTTCCAGAACATCCGTTTGTTTGCCAACATGACCGCCATCGAAAACGTGCTGGTTGGGGAACATGTGCGCCTGCACTCAAATTTAATCGGGCAGATAATCCGTGACCCAGGCACCATGAAAGAAGAAGCAAACGCCCGCGCTAAGGCATTGGACTTGTTGGATTTTGTCGGACTTAAACGTTCCGATGCAGACGTGACCGCCAAGAATTTACCTTATGGTCTCCAACGCCGTCTTGAGATCGCCCGCGCGCTGGGAACGGATCCAAAGCTTCTTTTGTTGGATGAGCCGACGGCAGGCATGAACCCCAACGAAACAATCGATCTGACAAATTTCATTCAACGCCTGCGCAAGGAATTAAGCCTGACTATTCTGTTGATCGAACATCACATGCGCGTGGTTATGGGAATCTCGGATCGCGTCTCCGTTTTGGATTACGGAGAAAAAATTGCCGAAGGCAGTCCGGTTGAAGTCCAGAAGAATCAGCGTGTGATCGAAGCGTACCTCGGTAAAGGCACATCTACCAAGTAAAGGCAAGGAATCATTATGCTTGAACTAAGAGAAGTTCACACTTACTATGGCAATATCCACGCCTTGAAAGGTATCTCGCTAAAAGTAGAAGATGGCGAGATCGTAACCCTAATCGGGTCGAATGGAGCAGGCAAAAGCACTACGCTCCGTACCATTCAAGGCATCAATCGCCCGCGCTCTGGCACCATCTTGCTCGACGGCACCGCACTGGAAACACTCCCACCGCATGAAATCGCCATGCGAGGCGTGGCTCAAAGTCCCGAAGGCCGACTCATTTTTCCACGAATGACCGTGCTGGAGAATTTGGAAATGGGTGCATATGCGCGCAAAGATAAAACAGGATTCACTGACGATCTCGAGCGCGTTTTCACCTTGTTTCCGCGCTTAAAGGAACGCATCGCCCAAAAAGGCGGAACGCTTTCCGGCGGCGAACAGCAGATGCTGGCAATGGGACGCGCTCTCATGGCAAGGCCGCGTATTCTTTTGCTGGATGAGCCATCAATGGGACTTTCCCCCATCCTGGTCGAATTGATCTTCGATACCATCGTAACTATCAACAAGGAAGGCACTACTGTATTGTTGGTGGAACAAAATGCATTGATGGCTCTCTCAATTGCCAACCGAGGCTACGTCATCCAAACCGGCGAGATCTTGCTCACAGATACTGCAGTCAACCTTAAGCAGAACGAGATGGTGCGCAAATCTTATTTAGGCATCGAATAAACTGGAGTAAAGGCAATCCGTTCTGAGACCCGTGGCATGCCACGGGTCTCTTTACAAATTAGAATAGTGCTTATCTAAAAAATTCCTGCCATATTTAGTGTATGCCTCGCCAAAGGATGCTCTTGATTGTTACAATTTTTGCCGCGCTTCTTGCGGCATGTTCGATCGCGGGGAAAGCTACATCAGTCGGCCCCACACCTTCACCCGGCAAATATGACGGTAGCTGGCAAGCTCACATCGTTACCACAAATGGGCTGGAGATAAACCTGTTCTTTAGGGTCAGTGATTCTGTCCTTCGCTGGATGACATACACATACTCAGGCCAGGCGGATCAAACCTGTACAGCTCTTATTCCCCCTGAATCTCTTCCTACTATTTCAGGTAACGGGTTTATCGTCAAGGTGACCTCTGCAAACTCGACGGATACAACCTCGATCAGCGGTAGGTTCGATTCGACTACGAATGCATCAGGAAACATTTCATTTGCAGAAGCGAATGGAGCGAGAGCCTATAATTGCGTGGCGAACGTCAATGCTTCGTGGTCTGCCACAAAGGAACAAGAATCGGCAACAACCCTCGCACCGGTAACAACTGCGTGGTGCGGAAAGAATGTCAATTGCAGGAACCTGCTGCTCCAGCTGCTAATCTTTGGCCTGGTCAACGGCGCAATCTTGGCCCTGAACGCAATCGGCGTGACGGTGATTTATAGCACGGTCCGTACGATCAATCTGGCACATGGCGATGTGTTTGCACTAACCACCGTTCTGATCACTTCTACCATCAACCTAATCGGCCTCAACCCGAATTGGCAGACAGGGACGCGTTTATTGATATTGGCCGGTATCCTGGTGGCTGCGATTCTGTTTGGCGCATTGCTCAGCCTCGGCGTGGAGGAAGCGGCGTTTCGTCCCTTCCGAGGACGCTCACGACTGGCTCCTGTGATTGCTTCGCTTGGCATTTCATTTATTCTTTATCAAGGCTCGCTCGTCTGGCGTGCATATCAGGAATCATTTGTGCGAGGCGAACATCGCAGTGTGCCCGGCCTTAACGAAGTTCCGACCGATGGCATTCCGAATTTCCTGCCCGCGGGAAATCTGCTTCCGGGCAAAGTAGTACTGCAATTCGGCGACCTGTTTGTCTTCGTTGCGGCAATTTTATTTGTTGTGTTAGTCACTTATATCTTAGTTCGCACCAAACTTGGACTTTCCATTCGTGCAATTGCTCAAAACGAAGAGCTGGCGCAGGTTGTGGGCGTGAATCGCGACGGTGCCATTCGGCGCGCATTTGTTCTAGGCGGCGCATTGGCAGGCGCGGCTGGATTTGTTTTTGCGCTCTATTACTCGCGTCCGTTCGGGCAGGCAGGCCAAGAAAGCGGCCTCATGGCTTTTGCTGCTGCATTGCTCGGAGGCATCGGCAGTCCAGTCGGGGCAATGTTCAGCGGACTTCTGCTGAGCGTGGCAGGTTCATTCAGCGATTATTTCCTCAGCGCACAATGGACTCCCGTGTTGGTGCTCGGATTGCTGACCTTAGTATTGCTCTGGAGACGCGGTGGATTGACCCGCACCGAAGAAGTGGAAGAAAGCACAGTTCGCGATTCTGTTGTTTTAACGGCGGCCACTGAAAACCCGCGCGCGAAGCGATGGTTGATCGTGCTTTTCGTCGCGGCGGCAATCCTCCCAATCCCTTCTGACAAGTTCAACTGGGGCGATGAAATCATCCTGCGCGGCGCAGGTATCTTCATCCTGCTTGCGCTAGGATTAAATATATTGCTCGGATTGGCTGGCGTGCTCGATTTTGGTTATGCCATGAGCTATGCGGTTGGCGCATACACCGCGGCTATCTTGACCAATCGTTTCGGCGCGTTCGATTTTACATTGGTGCTGTTGGCGAGCGCGGCTGCAGGCACATTGTCTGGCTTACTTAAGGGAGGACTTGCGGCACGCATGCGCGGCGACTATCTGGCAGTGGGCACATTGGCATTGGGCTTGATGGTTCAAGAAGTAATAACAAACTTGGATGTGACCGGCGGACCTAACGGATTCAGCAGCCTACCACCTCCGCATCTGTTTGGACTTACGCTGGCCGCGCCGTCTGCAGAATACTATCTTGTCCTTGTGTTTGTCATCCTCGCCGCGTTCTTGAGCCTGAGGCTCATCTCGTCTCGCACAGGCCGCGCCTGGATTGCTTCTTCCGAAGACGAAACCGCGGCAGTATCATTTGGCGTGGATGCGGCGCGCTATCGCTTGTTGGCGTTCGTGCTTAGTTCTGCGCTAGCAGGAATTGCCGGTGCCCTGTACGCCAGCACATTCACCTACATTGATCCAAGCATCGCAGCCTTTGATGTCTCCTCGCTGATTCTGGCGATGGTCATCCTTGGAGGCGCAGGAAGTGTAGGTGGAGCCGTGCTGGGAACAGCCTTGGTTTATTTTTACGACAAGATCTTCGTTCCACAGTTCTTCGCATGGCTGGCATTGCTTTGGCCGCAAGGCGTTTATATCGGAATGGTGCCTAATATTCGCGGCACAAACTTTTTCAACTTCGGCATTGTGCTGTATTTGACAGTATTATGGAGAGCGAGGAAAAAGTAGAGAAATTTTGTAGCTCCACATCCAGAGATGTTTCATTGCTTAACTCAGCTCGTTTCCACAAGGGGAAATTGATTCAGAGTACAATGTGGCTTAATCTCTGACAATCCGTTCCAGAAAAGTGATAGTGAAGGATGCCATCCGCAGAAATCATCACCATTGGAACCGAGATCCTGCTCGGTGAAATTGTAGACACCAATACGCGTCACATCGCGTTGACCTTGCGCGATCTGGGCGTGGACTTATATCGCACGATCACCATCGGCGATAACGTGGAGCGCATCGCCTCAGCCATCCGCGATTCAATGGAACATGCCGAGATCATCATCACCACCGGCGGGCTGGGTCCAACAGTAGACGATCCGACACGTGAAGCGGTCGCGAAAGCCGTGGGAGTGGAAACTGAATTTCGGGAAGAACTCTGGCAACAGGTTACTTCAGCGATTTCCAAATATGGACGCAAACCGGCAGAAAATCAGAAGCGTCAGGCGGTTGTTCCAAAAGGTGCGCTTGGCGTACTCAATCCCGTTGGCACTGCCCCGTCGTTTATCGTGGAGGCCGAACGAACTGTGATCATCTCGTTACCTGGCGTCCCCAATGAGATGGAACACATCCTACACGAGTCGGTCGTTCCCTATCTTCAAAAAAGATTCGACCTGCATGAAGTCATCAAAGTGCGCGTGCTTCACACTTCGGGTCTCGGCGAAGGCACAGTGGATGAAAAGATCGGCGACCTGGAAACCCTGACCAACCCAACAGTGGGACTTGCTGCGCACACCGGTGTCGTGGACATTCGTATTGCAGCAAAAGCAGACAGCGAAGTAGACGCCAACGCGATGATCGCTGAGATTGAAGAACAAATCCATGAACGGATCGGCAATGCAGTCTTCGGCGCAGATGAAGATAGACTCGAAGATGTGGTCTTGAATCTCGTAACCAAACGCGGGTGGACTTTAGTTGCAGTTGAATCCGGTTTAGACGGATTGCTGGCACGGAAACTTCCCCACGTCGCATCATTCTCTGGGCTGACGGCGGCTTCCCTTATGGAGGCCTTGCGTGCTGCCCAAGCTGACTCCAAAGCCGACGTTGCCCTTGGCGTCACGGCTCATACAGAAGATCATTCTGCAGATATGGCCCTCATCACCCCACGGGGCGAAAAAACTCATCGCATTACTTATGGCGGGCCGCCGCGCAGCTTGCCGCGTTGGGCTATGAACCTGGCATTGAACTGGCTTCGGACGGTCGCGCAGGAATCCGATTGAAATGCCCGCTCCAAGTCGAAGAAGAGATTCAGCATGGAAGATCGCAATCTGGGCAATAAATATTATCGGTGGATTAAGTCTGCTCGCGGTATTGATTGTTTATTGGTCGCAGCAACCGGCAAAAGCATCCCCGAATAATTTAGTCTATCCTCAAGATACGCCCTACCCCACATTAACCATGGTACCGACGCGCTATTATCTACCATCTGTGACACCCAACCCGCTTTCAACCATGGTGCTCGCTACAACCGCGACGCCTTTTGTATTGCCCAATGGTAACGAACCAGTTGTAATTGGTTTTTCCGTCGAAGGCCGGCCGCTGGAAGTTTACACTATTGGCCAGGGCGAAATCCAAGATATGATCATAGGCGGCATCCACGGCGGGTATGAATGGAATACGATTGCCCTATCGGATCAGTTGATCAAGTACGTTAATGATAACCCAGACGTGATCCCCGCCGATGTGAAACTTTATATCTTGCCTGACATGAATCCAGATGGTGATGCACGCAGCCATGATGAATGGGGACGAGTAAACGCAAATGGTGTGGACTTGAATCGGAATTTTCCAATCGGCTGGGCACCAACCTGGGATCGTAGTGGCTGTTATGATCTGACATTAACAACCAGCGGCAGAGGCCCCGGCTCTGAACCAGAAACGCGATTGGTTATGAATTTTATTGCTACGCATAAACTCAATGCAGTGATTGATTATCATTCCGCCGGATTGGGAATCTTCCCAGGCGGCACGCCTTGGGATGCAGCCTCGCTCCAGCTTGCTCAGGCATTAGCTTCGGTAACAACTTATCCATTTCCACCCATCAACACCGGCTGTATATACTCGGGTACGCTTCCCGATTATGCCGTTTCAGAGGGCGCGGCCGCAGTCGATATGGAATTGACGAATCATCAAGATACTGACCTCTCGATGAATTTGCGCGTTTTGAATGTGCTATTGAAGTTTACGAAATAAAGTGCTGTTGAATTCATAGAAAACTTGGAGAAAGAATGACAAAGATTATTGATTTTCTATTCACCAACGCCCACGTCCTGACGATGGACGAAAAGTTGAATCAATACAACCCCGGCGCGGTGGCCGTGAAGGGCGACAGCATCGTTGCAGTGGGACCTGAGTTTGAAATCAGTGAGGAATATTCCGGCAACGAGACCATCGATTGTGGACGTAAAATTTTGATGCCTGGGCTGATCAACGCGCATACGCACGTGCCAATGACCCTTCTGCGCGGCCTGGCTGACGACTTGCGACTGGATGTTTGGCTGATGGGTTACATGATGCCGGTCGAACGCCAATTTGTATCGCCGGAATTCGTCCGGCTTGGAACATCCATCGCCTGTGCCGAATTGATTCGGAGTGGTGTAACCACATTTAACGACATGTATTATTTCGAAGAAGATGTTGCCAAGGCAACGGCTCAAGCGGGAATGCGTGCCGTCTGCGGGCAAACAGTGCTTAAAGTTTTCGACGCCCGATGCAGCCTCGTATGAAGACTCGATGGAAATGGCCCGCGATTATGTCCAACGCTGGAAAGATCATCCACTCATCGTTCCATCGATCGCGCCCCATGCACCCTTCACGACCACACCTGAAATCCTGCATGAGGCCGCAGAACTTGCCCAGGAATTCGATGTGCCACTTCACATTCACATTGCCGAGACAGCTTTTGAAGTCGAGAACATGCGCCGTGACAATGGTATGCCAGTGGTGCCTTACATCAAGAAGCAGGGTTTATTGGAAGCCAAAGTCATCGCGGCTCACTGCGTCCACATTGATACTGGCGAGATGCGCACGCTTCTTCACGCCGGCGCAGGCGTGTCACACAACCCTTCTTCGAATCTTAAACTGGCATCCGGTTTTGCACCGGTGACCAAAATGCTCGAGACCGGACTTAACGTGGGCATCGGCACGGATGGAGCTGCATCGAACAACGATCTCGATATGTTCGAAGAAGTGCGCCTCGCCGCTTTTGTTGCCAAAGCCGTGACCAATGATCCAACCTCCTTGCCCGCTTCAACCGCGCTGACGATGGCAACTCGTCTCGGCGCGCAGGCGCTTCATATCGGACACTTGACCGGCTCGCTAACTCCGGGCCGCCGCGCCGACCTAATCTTAATTGACCTCTCGCCCCTTCATAATTCACCATCCTTCCGGCGCATACACGATACTGCGTACGCTCAAATAGTGTATGCCAGCAAATCCACGGACGTGAGCGATGTCATGGTAAATGGTAAATGGCTGATGAGAAATCACAAACTCCTTACAGTGCAGGAAGAAGAATTAATCGCACAAGCTGCCGACATTGCGAAGAAGATTGATGCGTTCCTGATCGAGCGCGAGCAATCTGTCCTGTCAAAGCTGATTGCGCTGGGCGGTTCAATGGAAGAGGAATCGTTTGAGGTGCAGGTCAAGGTCAAGATCAAGGGCAGCCAACCTATCGTCGAAATATTGAAGCGGGATGAAATCGAGGTTGTGCGTTACCGTCATTACAAAGAACATGATGCTTACTTCTCATTCGATGATCCGTCACAAGGTAGATTACGCTACCGTGAAGATGATTTTCTCAACGAACAAGGTAATGCCACAATGACACGCGCACGCTTGACGCTGTTGGGTCAAAAACGCGAAGGTGCTCTCGCACAGAATGTGTTATTATCGCGCAGTCGCTTCCTGGCACCCGCCGCACAAAGCCTACGTTTTTATCGTGAATACTTCAAGCCAAAGGAAGAGACTTCAATTACAAAAGACCGCGAACGCTGGCTTATTAAATTCAAAGACACGGAATTTTTCGTCAACGTGGATACCATGCTTGAACCCGCTATCGGACATTTCATCGAAATTAAATCACGAACTTGGAGCCGCAGGGATGCCGAACACAAAGCAGGGCTAGCGAATGAATTGTTAACGACGCTGGGGGTTTCGAATGCGGAGATAATGACAAGCGATTATATTGAGGTTATGAAATCGGAATGAAGCATCTCTTGAACATCCTCACCAGGATCATCGCGGTCGTATGCGTTATTCTTTTTATTGTAACAGCACTGACCGCGCTGTTTCTTTACAACTTGGAACAGCGTGCATTCAACCCAAATACATACAAAGAGGCGTTGGTCAATGAGAACTTCTATCAAAGCCTGCCATCCTTGCTGGGTCAAGTATTGGCAAGAGACTCTAGTACAAGCAACACGCCTTTTGTAAAACAGTTGACCAGTGAAAATTGGACAACGATGATTCAGACATTATTACCGCCCGAACAATTGCAGTCCATGACCGAGGAAGCCATAACACAAATCTTTGCATACCTCAATAATGAGACCAGCAATCCGCACATTTCACTTTTGCCGCTCAAGCAGAGGCTCGCCGGTCCTGCAGGTTTGAATGCGGCCATTAGTCTGATCCATGCACAACCCAATTGCACTGCCGAACAGGTGGCGCAATTGATTTCCTCGTTCGGACAATTTCTCTGCAATCCGCCGCAAAATATGCTCAATCTGGCGAAGCCGATTCTACAGACGCAATTGAATTTGATCGCAGCAAATATTCCCGACCAAATATCAATGGTAGGAGCAAACGCTCAACCGACGAGAGTAAGAAATCTTAGAGTTGTTCGATTGGTCATGCAGCTCAGTCCACTGCTTCCGCTGGCACTTTTATTTGCTGTCACCATCTTCGCGGTGCGAACCTTCAAAGGTTGGCTAACTTGGTGGGGTTGGCCATTTCTCGCCGTAGGTCTGATTGGGGCGATCTCCGGCTTCAGCGGCGCACCTTTGTTCCGACAAGCTCTTGAAAATTACATTTCAACTCATACACAATTGACCATACCACCAGAACTTGTGGATGCTGTACGTGCAGTGATGGATGAAGTGCTTAAGGAAATAATCCAACCGGCGGGTTGGCAAGCATTGACCCTGGCCGGGATTGGCCTATTGCTCCTGATCCTCGCCACCATCATTTCACGAGTAGAAAAAGATCGGAGTATCAAACGATCAGAAGCCGAGACACAAATTCAGAGATAGCGCGCCCATGGTTAAGGACACAAATTTTGCAATTGCTGTTGAAAGGTTTGTGCGAAATTGTGATAGCCAGAGTTGTCACAGCGCGCGCTGAAATAATAATATGATGCCTCAGCGGGAAATGCGACTGCACGCAAGGCACTCAAACCGGGATTGGAAATCGGCGTCGGCGGCAGGCCGTCAGTTACATAAGTATTGTAAGGTGATTCGATTTTCAAATCATCCCCGCTCAATGGATTCGTCCACCAGGCTTGTTGAGTCGTATTGTAGCCTAAAGCATACTGCACGGTTGGATCGGCTTCGAGTTTCATGTTGATCTTGATGCGATTCAAATAAACCGACGCAATAATGGGAAATTCATCATCATGTACCGCTTCGCGCTGGACAATTGAGGCGAGTGTCACCGCTTGATAGATGCTCAAACCCTGACGGCTGAATCCATCGCGCAGATCGCTCGTGAGATGCAAATCAAAATTTCTGACAAATACTTCGACCAATTCGTCGGAGGTTGTCACACGCGGCAGGACGTAAGTGTCTGGATATAAGAAGCCTTCAGTTGAAGCTGCACCTGATAAATAATCAAAACCAAGACGCGATTTTTTCGCGGCGGTAAGAAATGCATCAGGCGTAATATTCAAACCCGAAGTCGGGAGCGAGGCGGCAATCTCTTCCATCCGCCAGCCGGGCAAAATAACAAAGGTCACTTGGGTTGGTGTCGCATTCTGGAGCTTGTGCGCGATATCCACGATGGACATCGCCGGGCTAAGATCATCGTATTCGCCTGCTTGAATGGATGTATCCAGGCCTGTGTAAATGAGATAATCACGAAACATGCCTGCATCGCCGATGAAACCACTTTTTTGAAGACGATCCGCAATGGATGCCACCGACTCGCCTTGTTGCACTGTAAACGATTGCGGAGATGCATTCGGATCAAGTGGTTTGGTCAACATGCCATCATCCCAAGCAAGTTTCGCGGAATATTGAATGACTTGAAGAAATGAAAGCCCTTCCGAAGGCGGCCCATACATTTGCACAACCTGTGAAGGAAAAACAAAAAGAACAAGGACAATGCAAAGTAGTATGAAAGCAATAGCAAAATATGGAAAGAGACGGCGCATGATGGAATTTTAGGTTTGCGTTTTGTTATTTTGATGATCAAGATAGGACTGCAAGATAACCGTCGCCGCTAATTCATCGAGATGACCGGCGCGTTTTTTTCGCGAGGCTCCCATTTCAATACGCGCTGCACGTGCAGATTGTGTACTAAAAGATTCGTCCCACATGACAATCGGGATTTGTGTTTGGGTTTTGAGCACTCCGGCAAACCGTGCCGCACGCCGACCTGCCAAATTCGGTTTGCCATCTTCATCAAAGGATTGACCAATCACAATCGCCTCTATTTGATTTTGCACAACAATATCAGCAACTTGTGCAGCATCAATCAAACGAGAAACATGCTCTATTATTCTCAATGGATTCGCGATCGTGCCAGTCAAATCCGAAATGGCTAATCCAATTCGCTTTTCACCATGATCTACAGCAAGTATTCGCATTTTATTATTGAACCGTGATACGAAATGGGATCAACGGCACCCACGGCCACCACGCTGGACTCGTTCGAATTTCAGGCGGTTCGGCAAGAGGGAGTTTGGACAACAAAACCTGCTGAGCCTTTGCCGGCGAAAGTCCGCGCACCAAGAAGATCACTTGCGGAGATTGAATCTCGAGAATCAAAGCGCGCTGCGCAAGCAGGTTGAAATGCGTTGAGCCAGCTTGATCCGAGGTAAAAACATTCGTTGAATTGAATTGCAATGTATCCGGCTCGGAAACAAATCCCGCGGGCATTGACGCATCCAGCAGAGTCTGAGCCAGTTGCATCAAATCCTCCGCCTTCACGTATTGTGCGTTGTATTGAACACTCATGGTTAACTTCAATGTATCGCCCGGCTGCCCAGCGGGCGGATCATAGATTTCCTGCGAGGGTGCGTCAGCCTTTAGCGTATTCAATAAAAACAAATCGTGCGCACCAATCGAAGAATTGATTTCTTGCCTGGCTTGTTGATCCAAAGCGGACATTACCATATCATGTAAATGTTGACGGTCCGCATCCACCGCTTCCGTTGTAGTCAGGTCCGTGCCGCCCGCGGTGGGATTGGGATTGGTGACCGAAGCCGAAAGGGCAAGGCTTCCATCAACAGCTTGGATTGTGCCCGCCGCGACATTGCTGGATGATCCAGCTTCCACTGCAAAAATCGGAACTTCTACAAAATTTTTCGAGCCACCCGGCAAATGAGTGATGATCGCTGTTTGAAACTTAATGGATGGAGAACCGATTGTGTAAATCATCGTTCCCTTAGGAATCGTTAAATCGGTTTGGGTCAGATTTGTGAAGCGCGCGATGCCTTCCGCCTTATCACCTGGCACTGGGCCCTGCGATGTAATCTCCATCGCCTGCGTAGCAGTGACAAGCACGCTGGTTTGATGCGCGGGCACATTGCCTGAAATAAAAACAGACTCGGTGTTCGGATTGGCAGAAACCGGAATCGTGATGGATTGTTGTTGAGAGATAGGTGTCAACTTAATCGTCGCCTGCGGCAGAAATAAAACGGCCACCGTTAAAACAGCCAGCACTCCCACCGCAAAGAATCCCACGCGCACAATGAAATTGGATCTCCACTTTGCTTCTTTGACCTTACTTTGTTGTTTCATCCGGTGTAAATTGGGCTTGGCTCTGCGAAGTGCCGAGGACCTGATCAAGCCTTGCCGCGCAGGCCAAGCCTCACTCTGAGCATCCCTGGTGGTCGCAAAGACTGGAATACCAAAGCCTTGGGCGTTGCGTTTGACATTTGGAATGCGGGTCACGAGTCCCAGTTCGGCACCGAGGGTACGCGCATGACTCTGAAGCACGCGCAAGTCCACCGGCCGAAGCGTGACGCGTTCAAATTTCGGCCACACCAGCAAAATGCGCGGCGACTTGGCCCACGACATGCGGTCACGCACCGAGATCAAATCGTCATGTGTTTCAAGAGTGATGATCTGCGTCTTCATTAATCTACAATTATACAATAAGCTTGACATGCTTTTGCTTTGCCAGTATAAGGAGCAACATGAAACGAATTGCGCGTATCGTCCTAGGACTTGCATTGACAGTGATCATGCTGAGCTGTACATTATCTTCCAACATTCCGTCGATTCTGCCCAGCATAGCCACTTCCACACCCAGCGTTACACCAACTCCTGTCTCAACATCTACTCCAGCTCCAACATACACACCCATTCCCAGTGTCCAAATCGAAAACGCTGATAAAGCTTTCTTTGATGGAGATATCGAAGGCGCTACGGCAGGTTATCGCGCGGCGTATGCTGATTCAAGTGATCCAACGATCAAAGCCGCGGCGCTGTGGGGTATCGCGCGCGCTCAATATACCGATGGCCGCAATGCGGACGTGCTGGCTACGCTCCAACAATTGAATTCAAGTTATCCCGACTCGCCGTTTGCAAAAGGTCCATCTTATTTTTTGCAAGGGCAGACCTACTTGCAGATGAAGGACTATCACAACGCCGCGCAGGCTTATCAAAGCTACCTGACTTTGCGGCCAGGTGTGCTCGATTCCTATGTTCAAGAATTGCGCGGCGATGCATTCAGAGCAGTCAACGATTATTCCAACGCGCTCACTGCCTATGAAGCCGCGCAGTCCGCTTCGCACCTCGACGATGCATTTGCCCTGCAAATAAAGATCGCGCAAATGCGAACGCAGATTGGCGATTACGCCACCGCGATTTCAATTTACACCTCGGTCATGTCGAGCACCAACAACGATTACACCAAATCACAAATGGATTATTTATTAGGAGAAGCGAATCTCACGTTGAACAAAACCGATGTAGCGTACGGATATTTCCGTGATGCAATCGCAAATTATCCGGTCTCGTATTATTCCTATCTTTCCCTGGTGGAATTGGTCAATGCAAACGTTATTGTGAACGATCAAGATCGCGGGCTTACAGATTACTTTGCTGGTCAATATGCTCCAGCGCTGAGTGCGTTGGAGCGTTATATCACGGCCAACCCTGGCAATGATGGAACGGCGCATTACTATCGGGCGCTGACGTTAAGGGGCATGCAAAACTACACTAGCGCAGTCAAAGAATTTACCTACTTCATCCAGCATTATTCAACTAATCCGCATTGGGTGGATGGATGGACTCAAGAAGCGGATATGCAATGGAATAACCTTAACGATTCTAAAGCGGCCACAGATACGTTGCTCGCTTTTGTGAAAGCGGCACCCGCCTCGGATCAGGCGCCGAATGCGCTCATGAGCGCGGCGAGTATTTTCGAGCAGGATAACAAGCTTGAGGAAGCTGCACAGACTTGGGAACGTGTCCCGAACGAATATGCCGGCAACGATCAAGCTCCGACCGCCGTATTTGAAGCCGGTGTCATACGCTACCGAGAATCCAAATATAGTGATGCACTCAAGGACTTCCAACACAGTCTTGCGGTGTCAACCCAAGCAGATGATCAGGCGCGTGCAGATTTGTGGATCGGCAAGACCGAACAGCAACTCAGTCAAGCCAGTGACGCGCAATCGGCATGGCAACAAGCGCAAGGCATTGACCCCGGTGGTTATTACAGCCTGCGCGCCCGCGATATATTATTGGGACAGGATCCATTCGCACCATCATCTCAGACGAATTTTAGTTATGATTTAAACACAGAACGCAAAGACGCCAATTCGTGGATGCGCTTGACTTTCAACCTTCCCGCAGGAACTGATCTGACTGGTCCAGGCTCGCTCGCCCTCGATCCACGCTTTGTGCGTGGCACCGAGTTGTGGGAGTTGGGCCAATTGGAAGATGCCCGTCTCGAGTTCGAGGATTTGCGCAACTCCGTCAGCAACGATCCGGTTTTGACTTACCGTTTGGCAAATTATTTGCTTGATCTTGGGTTATATCGTTCAGGCGTTTTCGCGGCGCGCCAGGTATTGACGCTCGCCGGAAAAAACGATAATCAATCCTCCCTTGAAGCTCCAGCCTATTTCAATCACGTTCGTTATGGGCTTTATTACGAGGATTTGATTGTTCCCACCGCGCAAGCCAATGGCATTGACCCGTTGTTGCTGTTCAGCGTGGTCCGGCAGGAAAGTCTCTTCGAGAGCTTTGCCGGGTCAACGGCAGGCGCCATCGGTTTGATGCAGATTGTTCCCAGCACAGGCGCCAGTATTGCCGCCTCGCTTGGAATGCAAACGGAATATGGCTCTGATCAACTCTATCTGCCCGAAATTAGTCTGAAGTTTGGCGCACGCTATCTTGCAACCAATGAGCATTTGTTCAATGGCGACATATACATGGCGCTCGCCGCCTACGATGGCGGCCCGGGCAACGCCTATCAATGGTCAAAACTCTCAGGCAACGACCCTGACTTATTTCTTGAAACAATTCGCTACAGCGAGTCGCGCCAATACATTCAAAGCATTTATGAGATTTACGCCATCTATCGCAAATTATATAGTCCCACCACACCCTAAATAAAGTAAGGGCGGATGAGACGATCCGCCCCTACTCAATCCATGTGAGCTAACAATCGCTGTTGAACTGTTTCAAGATCTATATCGAGGATGGACACCAATTTATCGCGTCCGGTTGCACCTGCCACGATTTCAATGCGCGACTTGGCAACGCTTAATACATCTGAAAGAAAATTAATCAACTGCTCATTGGCTTCATTGTCCACGGGCGGCGCGGATAAATGGATTTTCACGGTTCCATCGTCAAGCACTTCGGTAATTTTGTTATCGCTGGCGCGCGGCGTCACGCGAATCGCAATTGCCGAACCCCGTTTCCCGTCGTGCAAATGAAACTCTCTTTTTGGCATACTGACCTCGTTATAAACGCAAGAAGATATTTGTCAAAACTTGATCAATCAATCCGATCAAGACGATTAAGATCAGCGGGCTGAAATCAAAACCACCTGCTGAGGGCACAACGCGCCGAATGGGCGCACAGCATCGGCTCAACGATTCGGTCAATCGCCTGACGCACAGGATGGAACGGCGACATAAACCACGAAAGGACGGCTGAGACGATCACCAGCAGGATCAATATTTGCGCGACCACATGAATAAATACAGCAACAAAAAACATTCAATCTCCGTGTCGAGGCCTCTGACCTAAAATGGCTTGCCCGACTCGAACCAAAGTTGCGCCCGCTTCCACCGCGACGGCGTAATCAGCGCTGGTGCCCATCGAGAGTTCGTGCCACTCGATTTGCGGTATGTGCTTCGCAAGAAAATCTTGCAGACGCCGCAGACGCTGAAAGTAGGGCCGCGCCGCTTCAGGGTCCGTGAAAAGAGGCGGCATCGTCATCAAGCCGCGCACTTGCAAATGCGCTAGCGATGCGACCACATTTACATCGTTCAGCAAATCCATCCAGCGCATTTCATCCGAGGCGAGCCAACCCGATTTGCTTTCTTCATCGCCGACGTTAAACTCCAGCAAAACGGGAAGCACACGATTGAATTCGGCGGCAAAATGGTCGATACGTTCGGCCAGCTTGAGGCTATCGAGCGATTGGAAAAGGGCGAAGTGCTCAGCCACGAGGCGTGCCTTGCGGCTTTGCACATGACCAATGATATGCCATTCTACTCCACTTTGGGATTTCAATTTCGTTATTTTCTCGACAGCTTCTTCAGGATAATTCTCCCCTAAAATTTTTGCACCGGCCTCGATGGCCGCTTCGACAACCTCGATGGGTTGCAATTTGGTCACCACCACCAGCCGCACAGAATCCGGATCGCGGCCAACTTTGCGTGCTGATACGGCAATGGCATCAAGTGTCTTTTGATAATTTTCGCGGATTGTGGAGACAAGGTTGAACATAGAGTTTAATGTAAAATCATTTAGGAAGGCTTTATAATTTAATTCCAGATTTATTTATTATAGCATCTAGGCTTTTTTCAATTTCATCTAATGCCAACCCAATATTTTCATCAGCCATAGGGTCAATCTGCGTTAAATATCCGAGAATTCTATTTTGCGGAGTTACGTCCTGTTGAACCATAAGCCCAGGAAAATGTGCCACCTGAAAATATTGTTATTCTAAAATTTTTATCCTCTTAATAAAAAATAGGCGTAAGATAAACGATTTAATAATTCCAAATCTTTAATCCACTGCAATTCTCCACTATCCGAAATCGCATTCCACAATTCGTATTTTAAATTGTACAACAGGACTCTTCTTGTAGTTTTCCCTTCACGGGAGGTTGTCTCCTTGTTAAGGATTCGCGGTTGAATTCTATTTCTTTTTTGACTAAGTTAAGAATCTTCACTTTGTGATCTTGCTCATTTTGTTCTCGAATTTTATTTTCTCTAGATTTTAGCGTCTTTTGTTGGACTCTATTTATCTCCAGAGCAGTTAGAATGCCAACTACTGCCCCAATCATCGTCGCAAAGAGATTCCCCATTGCACTATCTCTAAATGCGGAATCAGTCCATCGCTCAACCATATAAACTGTGGGAATGATTACTCCTACAATAATGATTATCCAAATTGATAATCGTAAGACGGAAACATAAAATTCTGTTTTAGAATTGCTTTTCATATTCTTTTAGATACTTAATCCAATCAACGTTCCAAATCGTCCAGTCTTGCCTTTCTCGGCGCGGTGCGAATACCAATCGTCGAGATGACAGGCGGTGCATAACCCAGCCACTTCGATCTTTTCCACGCCAGACTTTTGTAGTTGAATAAAATTCGCAGACCATAAATCAAGATAGGTTTTGCCCTTTCGAGATTCAATCAAACGTTCCGAATCAGAATTAAACAATTCTTGAACCTTTGCAATCACATCGGGACCAACTTCGTAATGATCTACACCAATCGATGGACCGATGGCCGCGTAAATATTTTCAGGTTTCGAGCCATAATGTTCACGCATCTTCTTCACGGCAGCAGTTGTCATGCCGCGCACGGTTCCAAGCCAGCCAGCATGAGCCAGTCCGACAACCCCTTGCTTTAAATCATAAAACAGAATCGGGACGCAATCTGCAAAGCGCATGTATAATGTGACCTCGGATTTGTCGGTGAAGATCGCGTCGGCTTGAACCAATTCTGATTTCGGATCACGCGGCGCATCGGCGATGACTGCCTCGGCGGAATGAACCTGCCAGACATCGAAGAGCGAATCGATTCTCCGACCAAGCGCAGCAAAGGAACGATAACGATTCTCGCACACGCGTGTGGCGTCATCGCCCACCGTTCCACCGACATTGAGCGACGCCCACGGCTCCGGGCTGACGCCTCCCTGCCGCGTAAAGACCGCCTGCGTCACTGTGTGCGGAAAAAGATCAAAGGTGTAATAACGAATTCCGTTGTTATAATCGAAAGGCATTTCGATCGCCAAAAGTCATTGCTTCGCCCGCAAGGACATATTTTATTTCGCTGCCGCGAACTTTCTAATCAGCACCTCGCGCGTATCCTTCATCAATTCTTCAATAGAGGGGAAAGCAAACCAGGCGGTCATAAAACCGAACAAGCCGCCGGTCAGCACGCGCATAAACGGTGTGCTTTCATAATATGGCATATACGTCACCAACCAGGACCAATTGAACTGGCTGAGCAGCTGCCAGAAGCCGTCAATACCAATCGGGACGATGCCAAGTACAAACCATAAGATCCAATGCAGGGAGGGGATCCGCCGTTTGAGAGGTCCATAGATCAGACCAAAGAGAAGTATGGCGGCATAGATCGCGACGCATCGTTCGCAGACAGCGACCTTATATCCAAGCATTGCGTTGCCGATGAACTGGCGCGCATACAAGCGCGAAACATTGAACGGGTCCGCTAGATTCTGAAATCCAGTAACTTGCTCAAGCGTCCTGACTCCGACCATACCCGCTTCCTTCAGTGGATAATATGGCTGTTGGCCAAACAGGAAGAAAGAACGAAATGCAAATTGATGGCAGAGCGGGCTGTATATCGTATAAATAATTTTCGCGGGAGTATCGGCACCGATTTTCATCAAGGTTGGAGCAAGGAAAGGCAGACCTACATAAATAAAAACAATCCAGTTGATGACCGCCAGATAATGCTGGGCAATCCAAAAATAAACGCGGTCGCTTCTTGAAATCATTTCCCCTTTGCGGACCCGTTCTTGATATTTTTCACCACCAACTTTTTCCAACTGACCGCGGCGATCATTCGCCGCTCCAAGTGTCATCTCCAAAGCCTGACGCGTGATCGGCGCTTTGAGCTTGTATGGTCCAACCTCCACCACCGGAATTTGATCACCGTATTTTTCTTTCAGTGTCGGATCAGAATCAATATTTACTTCCGCCAGGTGATGCGGAAACTTACCTTCCAAATCCTTCAAATCCTTTTTTACTTGATCGCAAAGTTCACAATGATCGCGTGTATAAAGAGTTACGTTAAGCATTCTGCCTCAATCAAATCCCAAAGTTGAAATAGAAGAATTGAGCACGTTGAGCAATCAACTCGAACACGCCCGTCAAAAGCATCACGCCGACGATTACCATAATCACGCCCATTGCAATTTCCACATAATGCATAATCTGATTATATCTTCGCAAAATCGTGGTCACCCAGCCAATGCCCAACGCCGCGGCAAGAAAGGGAATGGCAAGCCCTGCAGAATAGAATGAAAGCAATTTGACGCCAAGCGCAACCGAACCGCCGTTCATGGCAAAGGTCAGGATTGTGCCCAACACCGGGCCGACACACGGCGACCATCCGGCTGAGAAAAACACGCCCATCAACGCTGATGAGAAATATCCCAATTTTGGATCGGGCAATTCATGGACACGCGCGTCGTACTCCAAAAACGGAATGCGAAAGACGCCGATCATATGCAGGCCAAAAATAATGATTACTACTCCACCGATCTTCGCCAGCCAATTCCGAACGCCGAAAAGCAATCCGCCCGCCGCCGAAGCGGCCACACCCAAAATAACAAAGACTACGCTGAAGCCCAACACAAAAGCCAGACCGTGTGAGAATGTGATCCAACGATTCGAGACGGTATTTTCTCCGCCAGCCGCGCGTCCGCTTAAATAGCCGACATAAGCCGGGACCAGCGAAAAAACACAGGGGGAAAGAAATGAAGCGAGTCCTGCAAGAAATGCCAGGCCAATCGTAACTTCCGAAATATCCATCGAGATGTTTATCCGGTCTTGGTTGTATATAAGTCAGTGACCGAAACCTTTGTACCAACGTTCGGCCATTGCATTTTGATTTCATTTTGATCCAAAGAAATAGACGGCGAGGTCCAGCGGAAAATCCATTTGGCATCCTCGGGAGTCACGTTGACGCAACCATGAGATTTCTGATTGCCAAAATCATTATGCCAGAAGACGCCGTGGATCGCCGCGCCAACCGTGATATTGAAAAAAGTCGGCCACGAAACCGCCATCGTGTCATATCCACTGCTCGCGGCTTTGCCCAAATTGGCAGACATGTGAATTGAAAATATCTTCCACGCCACTGCCTGATCACCGACCGGCGTTGAAAATTGAGCCTGGTCATTGCCGCTCGAAATTCTGCAAAAATAAACTTCGTTCTTGCCTTCAAAGCATGAAAGCGTTTGATGTTCCAAAGTTGAATCCACAGTAATCTTCTTGGTTGCCGGATCAACATTCGGGTTGATTGGTGAAACATCCTCAGACGTCAGCGGACGGAAGGCGGCTGCATCAGCGAGAAAAACATCGCCATATCCATAGCCATGGCCCGGTGACTCATTAAACCGATACACAATTTTTCCAGTCGAATCAGTGCCGACTTGATCCAGCCAGACCACCTGACTATAGTACAGCCGCACTGGTTGATTGGTTTGATCCAAATATTTGATTGCCGGGGCAATCGGCGGATTTTGATCCACCAGATCGACATAAGGAACCGTCACCTCAGCCCAAAACCCTGATTTGCCTGCCGGAACCGCACGTAGTGGAGTGTTCGGCAAATTGCGAACAGGCTGGACATGCGGCGAATACAAAAAACCATCCGGCGTTTCGACCCATTGCCGGCTTATGCCCCCAACGTTTGTAGTGCCCACCACCTCGCGCAACCAGACAACGACTTCATCCTGCCCAACATTTCGAATCGCGGTGGCGTTTTGGTCCGGACTCGATCTGAGCACCGTAGAATAGAAATCAGGAGTTACTGCGACCCTACCTAGACGATCTCCTGTCGGAAATTGTGCAAGAGCAGGCACGCTGAAATCACGCTCACCCCAAAACGGGTTCAACGCAAGTGCACCTGCTCCGAATCCAGCCAGCCTAAGAAAGTCGCGGCGCGACAAAGAATTAAATTTCATATTCATTCACCTTTACTGCTTTTGCAATAATCTTCATAATGATTTTATCGGGTCTAAGCATAAAAGACAATGCGCTGCTTGAGAAAACTCCGCAGCACTCCGCAATAAGATTGGACAAGGATACTCGTAAAGAGAAGATGCGTCAACGTGGGACTTAGAATGTGTTAAGAAAAATATTCTTCCAATGCATGCAGGCCATTCGCGGCAAGCTTATGCCCAATTTCATCTTCATGGAACGTTACGGATGCGCCGGCGCGTTCCAGCAGCTCGACCGATTGACGCGCATATTCGATCTTGACCATTTCATCCAGTGTCCCATGCGCGACGAAAAACGGCTTGCCGTTTAACGGGCGTTTCTCCATCAAAGATTCTGTTCCCTCTGGAAGAAAGCCCGATAACACACCTGCGCGCCGGACGCGCTCGGGATAAAGTAAAGAGATTGCATTCGTCAAAGCGGCACCCTGACTGAAGCCAATCACATCGAATTGTCTTGCATCAATTTGATTTTGCACGGCATAATCATCAACAAGCGCGATCAATGCATCAGCGGACGAATGAAAATCTTCAAGGCTGGGCCAGCTGCGAGCATTGGATCCAGTCGCTCGCCAGGAATATCCGCTTGGTTCGGTCGCGTACGGTGCACGCGGAGCAATGATCCAATAATCCAAAGAAAACTTTCGCACAAAAACCCACATCGAGTTCTCATCACCCGTCCAGCCATGCAGGAGAAGCAGCAAGCGCATAGGGTGCCTCGACGCTGGATGCACGCGCAACGTCCAATCATGTAACGTAATCAATTCGGCATCATTTGGAATTCGCATGTTTTACAATCCAATCCATGCCGAATAATGCCAGCAAAATAAGGACAATCGGCACAAGCGCGCCGAGCAAACATAAGAAGCCTATGAGTGCCGCGCCTTTGCCATAGAGGAGCCAGATCAATCCCAGCCCAATGATGAAAAGCAGAATGAACGCACCAACAGCAAGCTGGACATTCGTTCGCCTGGCATAGACACGCAAATCTCGTTTCACGTTCAATCTCCAATCAATCGGCGGCTCAGACGATTTGGCCAGGCCGCGGCACGTTTGAGTTCGGGCAGAACCGCTTCTAACGCGGTTTCGCCGCGCTTGGCTACTTCATGGATATCCACTAAATCCAATAAACCAATATCGGTGACATCGGGGCGGACGATCACATCCGGTTTATCAATTTTCAAACGCAAGTCGGTGAGTAAACGGTCCGAGACATCCAGTGACCGCATGAATACGCCAAATGCTTGTGTGATGCGTAAACGAGTCAATTGTCGCACGATAGGTTCAGGGATTGGTAAATGAAAAGAAGGCACGCGCGCCGGTTCACCGATAGGATCGGCCAGAACCACAGCGACAACCAGCAAGTGAGACACAAGAGAACGAGCAATTGAAACAGGCACTGGATCGAAAATACCGCCATCGACCAATTCCATACCATCTGCACGAAAAGGCGTAAAGATCGAAGGTAGTGCGATCGTTGATAGAATGGCATCGCGCACGCGACCCTCGCACAAAATCACCTCGCGCGCGCTATTCAAATCAACGGCCACGACTGCAAATGGGATTTTAAGATCCGCAAAAGTTCGATCTCCGATTGTTTCAGTCAGCCATTGTTCAATTCCTGCCAAGCCATATAACGAAGCGGTATCCTGCAGACGGTATCCATATAAATGCCGCTGATCCACACGCGCAAAAATCTCTTCCATCTCATCCACGGAATAACCCGCTGCATAGAACGCGCCGACCACGCCACCAAAGCTGGTCCCCGCGATGGCGCGGATGCGATATCCGTGCCTTTCAAGCTGACGCAAAACTCCGATATGTGAAACGCCCTTCGCGCCGCCTGCACCTAATGCCAGTGAAATATCCATACCATCATCCTGATACTGTACGTCATGAAAACCTTACCCATAAATTATATGTGTTCTACAAGCAAACGCTTCAACGCATTAATCAAAGCCTTAACATCTTCTTGTGTGTTATATCCTTGAATCGAAATCCGCATCAATTTCTTTTCATTCCATTCATGAACGGGCGCTTCGATTTGATATTTATCATATAACTGCGTCTGGAATTGAGAGCCATTGATCGACTTGGGTAACTGCGCGGCAAACATTTGAACATACCAACTATCACTCGGATAATAAGATGGAATCCCGGTCAGGGTTTCGATCTGATTCAACACTTCACGCGCCAATCCATGACAATCGGCGCGAACGCGATCCCAATCATGTTTCTCTTGAAATTCAATCGCGGCTGGAACCGACAAAAACGCGGCGAGATCGCGCGTTCCCATCCACTCATGATAATCAACCAGTGTCGAACCACTAGGAGTCTCACTTTCATATCCCCACGAAACCACCAATGGCTTGAGCAAATGCTGAACTTCAGGCCGCGCATACAGAAAACCAGCGCCTTTCGGCGCGCACAACCACTTATGCAGATTGCCGCCATAAAAATCCGCACCGAGCGAATCGAGATCAAGATGAATTTGCCCCGGCGTATGTGCGCCATCAATGACGGTGAGAATGTCCTGCGCGCGGGCACGGCGAATTAATTCGGCAATCGGAAACAAAATAGCAGTCGGTGATGTCACATGGCTGAGGAAGATTACGCGCGTTCTAGGTGTTACTCCCTGCCAAAGATCATCAACAAATCGTTGGGGGGTCGAGAGCGGCCAGGAGATTCTTTGATTGACATATTTAAATCCGCGCTCCTTGGATAAAAATCTCCAGGTTCGGTCGAGTGCGCCGTATTCATGATCGCTGGTTAAGACTTCATCGTCAGGACCCAGTTCCAGCGAACGTGCCACGATGTTGAGCGCGATCGTAACGTTTTGGGTGTAAACCAAATTGTCCGCATGCGTGCCCAGATATTTTCCAAGCGCGGTGCGGGAAAGGGCCATTAAGCTTGTTGCGCGTCGCCCCAGAAATTCAACGGGTTGCTGTTCCAGTTCGCGCTGCCAACGCTGATACTCCTGAAAGACAGGTTTTGGGGTCGCACCAAACGAACCGTGATTTAGAAAATGGATTTCTGAATTTAAGAGAAATTGATTTTTTAACGTTGGCATCAAGTAATTATAAGCCTGATGCCGCGGCAAACATTGAAATACCGAATCCCAACTATCGTCCGGTTAAAGGAAGTTCATAAAAATCCTTGCATCACCCGAACGAACGTGCTATAATGTAATTAACTTTCCCCGATGATTGACAATTCAACTCCGAACGTCACGGCAATCGATCCGTCCACCATTTTGTAATTTCATCTTGAGCAAATTCCCCTCTCTCCAAAATCCATGTTGAATTCAGCCCGCACCTACGGGGGCGCAGGCTTCGTCTTGACATATATCATTCCAAAAGGTATTGAACCATGAAAATTCTAGAGCTTGAAAACGAACCACTGGCAAAACTGCGGAAGATTGCCAAAGAAATGAACGTGCCGAATATCAACCGGCTGAAAAAGGAAGCGCTTATCCTCCAGATCCGCCAGGTGGAGGCGCAAAAGGAAGGCATCGAACTACGCGGCGGAATCCTTGAAATCATGAGCGAGGGAATTGGCTTTTTGCGGGCCGCCAACTATCGCATCACCGATCAGGATGTGTACGTTTCGCAGGCCCAGCTTCGTCGTTATGATCTTCGTTCGGGGGATTTGGTGATCGGGCAGGTTCGTCCCCCGCGTGAATCTGAAAGACATTTTGGGTTATTGAAGGTCGAAACGGTCAATGGCATTGACCCGGAAGAGGCTACACGCCGCCCCGTCTTTGAGAATCTCACCCCGATCTTTCCCGATAAACAATTCGACCTGGAAATTGATCACGATACTTTGGCAACACGCTTGATCAATCTCGTTACGCCCATCGGACGCGGACAACGCGGATTGATCGTCTCGCCACCCAAAGCAGGGAAAACAACCATCCTGAAGCAAATCGCAAATTCCATTTCAACCAAATATCCCGATGTACATTTGATGGTGGCGTTGATTGGTGAACGCCCAGAAGAAGTCACAGATATGGATCGTTCAGTGGACGCCGAAGTGGTGGCCTCCACGTTTGACGAACCAGTCACATCGCATGTCCGCACTGCAGAGATTGCCTTAGACCGAGCTAAGAGAATGGTGGAGATTGGTCGCCATGTGGTAATCTTAATGGACTCGATTACGCGCTTGGCTCGTGCCTACAATCTTGTGGTCAATCCATCGGGGCGCACGCTTTCGGGCGGCATGGATCCATCCGCATTGTATCCTCCGAAACGATTCTTTGGCGCGGCGCGTAACATCGAAGAAGGCGGCTCGTTGACCATCATCGCCACCTGTCTAGTGGAAACCGGCTCACGCTTGGATGACGTGGTGTACGAAGAATTCAAAGGCACCGGCAACATGGAGTTGCTGTTGACCCGCAAATTGCAGGAGCGCCGCATTTTCCCATCAGTGGACATCGAACGCTCATCCACGCGCCGTGAAGATTTGCTGCTTGGCCCCGATATTATGCAACGCGTTTGGCTCATGCGCCGTATGTACGCACAAATGGTCTCAGCACCTCCGGGTGGCGCAGGCATGGATCAAACCGTCGCGACCGAAGCGATCCTACAGCGCCTCGAACGCTCGAAGAACAATCAACAATTCTTGGAGACTTTGACCGAGGACGCATAGCAACTTCAAAAAATGGAAAAGAAAAATACTCCTAGAAAATTCACTGAATTTCTGAAAAACAACCGTTTCAATGTAATCTCCTGGAGCGTGACCGCGCTCGTCGTAGCAGCGCTGACAGGATTTGGATTCTGGTGGAACCAGTTTGGTTCTGCTGTGCCCGCCTCAATTCCCAGACCGACCGATGCACCGACTACCAGCCAGCCATTAACTGAATTGCCAACTTCCACAGCGAACAGTTCGGTTCCTAGTCTTTCCATTGGGCGTCAGCTGGAATTAAAAACAAACATAACCGATCAGGCAAACACCAGCATCACACAATACCAAGTCACGATGGGCGATTCACTGTTCGCTATCGCAAAGCAATATAACATCAAGCCCGAAACCATCTTATACAGCAACAAGGCCAGTCTTAACGACAATCCTGAAAATCTCAAACCAGGAATGACGTTAACCATCCCCCCAGTGGATGGCATTCTTTATACATGGCAAGAAGGCGATACACTTCAAAAAGTGGCGGTTGAATTCAAGGCTAAAGTGGATGACATCCTGAATTGGCCGGGCAATAATTTGGATTTAACGAATCCGCAGATCGCGCCCGGCACGGTGATCATGGTTCCCGGCGGACAGCGCCCGTTAATTGATTGGACTCAGTACATTCCAACGATTTCGCGTGGCTCAACTGGCGCAGGCACAGGCACATCGAATGTTGGTACGGCTCAATGCGGTGCGGGTCCTTCTGGACCTGTATCAGTTTGGCCCATTCAAGGTGAACCACATGTTCTTTCCCCGGGTGGCAATGATTACATTGTCCCAACCCACCTGGGCATAGATATCCTTGCCCATACAGGAGACACAGTGGTAGCTGCCGGTAGTGGTGTAGTGGTCATTGCCGCTCCCATGGGCTCAATAGACGCCGATAACTATGGCTATGGTAATTTCATTGAAATCGATCATGGAAATGGTTATGCAACTGTCTATGCCCACCTTAGCGCGATTGGTGTCAAAGTATGTCAACCTGTTTTTGCGGGACAGGCCATCGGCGCCTCAGGTGCAACCGGTAACGCAACCGGTCCGCACCTGCACTTTGAGGTGAGATACGGCGGCGGCAATCAGGACCCGTGGGATTTCGTCCACTAAATGAATGCACAAGTGCTTCAGGCCGCTCTTCGGGATCTCCTGTTGGGCGGCTTCCGTTTTTTTGAAAGCATCGGCTCAACGAACGATGAAGCACTGGAATGGGCTTCACAGGATGCGAGCGATCTTTCCCTGGTGCTTGCAGATGAACAAACCAACGGGCGTGGACGACTCGGTCGAAAATGGTTTACGCCCCCTCAAACGGCTCTCGCTTTTAGCTTGATTCTGCGCCCCACTCCTGCTGAAATAAAATATCCTGCGCGTGTTACTGGTTTGGGCGCGTTAGCGTTGACAGATGCCATTTCAAAACTTGGATTGCACCCTCAAATTAAATGGCCGAACGACATTTTGATCAATGGCAAAAAAACGGCGGGTATTTTAGTTGAATCAACTTGGATAGGCGCCCAGGCCAACGCTTTCGTACTGGGGTTAGGAATCAATGTTCTGAGAGCATCTGTGCCGTCTGCAGATCAGGTTTTATTTCCAGTAACTAGCATCGAAGCCGAATTGGGCCGACCGGTTGATCGCATTGAATTTCTGTACGATGCTTTGTCATCACTGATCGCATGGCGCTTAAAACTTGGAACCAATGAATTTATCAATGCATGGGAAGCGGCATTGGCTTTTCGCGGAGAACAAATCCGGCTTGTCAACGAAAATCAGCAGCCCGTCAAAGGCGAATTGCTCGGACTGCAGTCTGATGGAAGTTTACAAATGAGGGTAAATGACAAAATCCTTACAGTACAGATAGGCGAGATTCACTTGCGCTCATCTATGTGATAGAATCAGAATTAAGAGAGATTATTATGTTTGACAATCTGCGCGACCAGGCAAACTCGACTCCGTTTTACGAAGATCAGGCTCAATTTCAATCTGTAGAGCAGCCCAATCCGAATCCGCTCCACATTTCAAATCGGTTTCTAGGCATGTCTCCTATGCAACGCTTTATCATTGCCGTGATCTTGATGATGATGGTCTGCATGATAGGCGCTATGTTCTTGTTGGTAACAGGAAAAATTGGATTGTTTTGAAAGTGATTATAAGATGTTGTGATTGCGCATTTGTGCAGCTTTAGGGACGGAGTTTTATTTAGGATGGCTTTGGGATTTTGCCTATTAGCTCAATAGCTAAGGGTATATAATTCAGCCATATATAGATTGTTTCCAAGATATGAAGAAGCGCTTTCCAAGAATTCAAGAAGTAGTTCCGGTTTATGCTGTAATCTCATGCATGATTTATGGATGGACCTTTGTCCTATTTTTCTGGAAACTTCCATCCTGGGTGCATTTCATGACTCTCTCACAAGTTTTTGGGGCTTTCTCTTATGGCATCCTTACGAACCTGATTGAGAGCCTGATTGTCATAAGCGGGCTGCTTGGCCTTTGTGCCCTTCTTCCCTCTCGCTATCTGCGAGATACCTTCGTTGATCGCGGATCGACAATAACAATTATCGCACTCGGCTCAGTGATGTTATATCAATATCAATTTAGAGCGGTGCGTTACGATTTTGCAAACGAGATCCGGCCTTGGTTTATTGCAACTGTTTTTGTAATTCTGCTGTTTGTTTTTCTAACGGCAAAGATCAGGTTCTTAAAGTCGGCGATCATTAATATTTCCGATCGGATGATCATTTTCCTATATATATTTATTCCACTATCATTAATTTGTGTGCTGGATGTTATCATGAGAAATCTGGGCTGAGGCAAAGATGTCATCACCGATCAGTAGACGTGAACTTCTAAAGATGCTAGCCTTTTTTTCGGCAGGGGCTGCCGCATCGTGGACAACGGCCCGTTTTCTGCCTGCATCTTTTTCCAATTCGAATAGTAGGCCCAATATCATCTTTATTGTTACGGACACAACTTCTGCCACAAACCTGTCCGTATATGGATATCCTCGTCAAACAACACCAACTCTGGAAAAACTTGCAGGACGGGCAACGGTTTATCATTCCCACTATTCCGGAGGAAGCTTTACAACGGCAGGCACGGCCACGCTGCTGACAGGCATGTATCCATGGAGCCACCGCGCAATCAACCAGATGGGGTTGGTTGATCAGAAAATCGTGGGGGAAAATATGTTTGATCTGATCGGCGGCGGATATTATCGTTTTGCCTTCACGCAAAACATGGCGGCAGATGTTCTCTTAGGGCAGTTCTATCGCGATATCAACCAGCACCTCCCTACCACATCCTTCAGTGTAAGACCCGATACATTAATGGGCGATAGATTCAAGGATACTGCGATTGCACTTAACGCATACGACGATTTCCTGTTTGATATGAAAAACGATCCAGGGATTCCCGGCTCGCTCCTCCTGGGACTGGCCTACAAAGCCTTTCACCTGAGAAGAGAAGAATCTTATCGCTATGGTTATGCAAATTATCCATTAGGACTCCCCATCCGGAAAGATGTCAGTCTTGCCTTTTTAAACGAAACAGTTTACGACGGCTTGAAATCTGAGGTAGGCGACTTGTGGAAACAGCATTCGCCCTTCTTCGCTTATTTTCACTTATGGTCTCCTCACGAGCCTTATACACCAAATAAGGCTTTCATGAATCTTTTCAAAAAAGATCCCTATAAACCCATTGATAAGCCGATCGCGCTGATGAATTCGGGAATATCAACCTCGGAGATCAACACTCAACGTTTATACTATGACCGTTATATAGCCAATGTGGATGATGAGATCGGAAAATTATTGGACTTCATCGAGCAGTCAGGGTTATTTGAAAACAGCTACATCATTTATACTTCAGATCACGGTCAAATGCATGAGCGCGGAATATTTGGCCATGTTAACCCATATTTATATGAGCCACTAATTCACATCCCTCTCATGATCTCAGCACCTGGCCAAAATGTTCGCCACGATATATATACGCACACTAGTAGCACTGACGTTTTACCGACTCTGGTAAACATTGCTGGCAGAGAAATGCCTGCAGGGGGTGTCGGGAGAATATTACCTGATCTTGGCGGTACGGAGGATAATGGACGCAGTATCTTCTCCGTTGAAGCAAAGACTAATTCAGCATTTGCCCCACTCACCAAGACGACGATTGCAATGATAAAGGGCGATTATAAGTTAATCTATTACAAGGGTTATGACGGATACGATGATGTCTTCGAACTCTATAATTTGAGTGAAGACATTGAAGAGATGCAAAATTTAATAACTAAGAATCCATCCAATCTGGCAAGTTTAAAAGATGAATTATTACAGAACTTGGCAATTGCAAATCGCCCCTTCGAGAAAAAACAATAATCGCCGAGCTTCTATATCAAATTCGGTTGTCCCTGTGCTGGTTCTTCTTCCCCATTGAGTTGGGCACCTACGCGCTTTAAATCTTCGGACGCAATGCGCGCCACTGAGGCGACATAATCGCCTTCCTGTGGTTTGATGAGATGAACGCCTTTGGTGGCACGTCCCGATTGCTTAACATCCTTAACCTTCAAACGTAAGACAACGCCGTTTGCAGTGATAATTGTTAAATCGTCGTCCATGTGTACAACCCGCGCCGCGGCGATCTTACCAACTTCATCGAAGGCTTTTTGATCAATCGTCGCAATGCCATGCGTGGCGCGCCCCTTCGGTACATAATTCTTCAACGGGGTTTGTTTGCCAAAGCCGCCTCTAGTCACGACCAGAAGGGAACCTTCCTTATCAACGACATCCAAGCTAGTAACCAGATCACCTTCGGCAAGTCGAATGCCTTGCACACCAGCGGCTTGTCGCCCCATGGAACGAATCTTCTCTTCGCTAAAACGTAGTGCCCGTCCTTGCTCTGTGACGAAGATCACTTCATCTTTGCCGGAGGTTGGGCGCGCCCAGCCGAGAGTGTCGCCATCTTCAAGGTTCATCGCGATCAAACCAGAAGGGCGGACAGAGTCGAATTCTTCCATATTCACACGCTTGACTTTGCCGCGTGCCGTCGCGAGCACACAATACCCATGTGCAGAAAAATCCGAAACCGCGATCGCGGCAGTAACGCGTTCATCTGCCTCAAGCGATAAGACATTGACCAGCGGAATCCCTTTCGCGGCGCGGTCCGCATCCGGGATTTGATAAACCTTTTCGCTGTAGACTTTGCCCTTATCGGAAAAGAACAGCATCGAGTTGAGGCTGCGAGCGGGGATGAGCATCACGACTTCGTCCTCCTCCTTCGTCGTGTGACCCATCACGCCGCGCCCGCCGCGTCCCTGCAAACGGAAAGCGGCTGAGGCCACGCGCTTTACATATCCGCGTTGAGTAAGGCTGATCAATACAGCTTCATCCTGAACAAGGTCCTCTTCTGTGAGTTCTTCTTTTGCATCCGAAGCTATGCGCGTGCGGCGGTCATCGCCATATTTCTCGGCAAGTTCCTTTAAGTCTGTTTGGATCAATGCAAGAATCTTCTTTGGATGAGCCAGCAAATCTTCCAAGGCAGCAATCTGTTCTGATACCTGCTTGTGTTCTTCTTCGATCTTCCAGCGTTCGAGCGCAGCGAGACGACGCAATTGCATATCGAGAATCGCTTGTGCTTGAAGCTCACTAAGTTTGAAGCGCTTCATCAAGTTTGTTTTGGCAACATCCGAATCCTGTGATTCGCGAATGGTTTTGATGACCGCGTCGAGATTGGAAAGCGCGAGCAGGTAACCATCAAGAATATGCAAACGCGCCCTAGCTTTTGCAAGATCAAAGTTGGAACGCCGAACAATTACGGTCTGTCGATGCTCAATGAAGATCTGCAAAGCCTTTTTGAGCGGCAAAGTGCGCGGCTCGCCATCCACCAGCGCCAGCATCTGCACACCAAACGTGGACTGCAACGCAGTAAACTTATAAAGCTGATTCAAGACTTTCTTGGGCTGTGCGCCACGCTTGAGTTCGATCAGAATGCTCATGCCGCGCTGATCCAACTCATCGCGCAAGTCGGCGATTTGGTCAATCTTATCTTCGCGCACTAATTCCGCGATGCGCTCAATCAACGTTGTCTTATTGACCTGATACGGAATCTCAGTAATGATAATTTCATGTCTGCCACTTTTGGCTTCTTCGATATGGGCCATACCGCGCACAACCAAGCGGCCGCGTCCCGTTGCATATGCGGCTTCAATTCCTTCGCGGCCAACGATGATTCCGCCTGTTGGAAAATCCGGGCCGGAGACGTACTTCATTAATTCTTCGACCGAAACCTCGTCCATCTCATCGTATTTATCAATTAGAAAAATGATGGCATTGGTCAATTCACGCAAATTATGTGGCGGGATATTGGTTGCCATGCCAACGGCAATGCCAGAGGCGCCGTTCATCAAAAGGTTCGGGATGCGAGCAGGTAGAACAAGAGGCTCTTCGAGCGAGTCGTCGAAGTTGGGACCGAAGTCAACGGTATCTTTATCAATATCAGCAAGAAGTTCTTCTGCCAGTTTGTGAAGCCGCGCTTCGGTGTAGCGCATAGCGGCTGGCGCGTCGCCGTCAATCGAACCAAAGTTGCCCTGGCCATCCACCAACAAATAACGCATGGAGAAATCCTGCGCCATGCGCGCCATGCTTTCATAGACCGCCGCGTCACCGTGCGGATGATATTTGCCGAGCACCTCGCCCACGATACGAGCCGATTTTTTGTACGAAGAGTTGGCGCGGATTCCCATATCCTGCATGGCATATAAAATCCGGCGGTGGACAGGCTTCAGTCCGTCGCGGGCATCGGGCAGGGCGCGCGCTACGATCACGCTCATCGCGTAATCGAGGTATGCTGTGCGCATTTGGGTGTCAATGTCTACTTGTTCAATGTTTCCGATGGCCATAAAAATTCCTGTTTAGCGGCATAAAAAGACACGAAGGCTGGTTTTTGACTTCGTGTCCATTAGATGAAGCGAATGCTCCGAATAGATGCAATTATACCACCTCGACTCTTGATTTAGAAAACAAAAAAACTCGCCTTTCAGCGAGTCTCTTTCGATGCCGAAGGAGGGACTTGAACCCTCACGACCTTGCGGCCACTAAGCCCTGAACCTAGCGCGTCTGCCAATTCCGCCACTTCGGCTTGCAAAACGTATTTTATCCGAAAAAAGCCTTTTGTCAACCTGAACGCGAATTCACAACTTACCCACCACTTGCTCATAGCTTTTTCAACCAATTGCAATCCTGCCGGGATAAAATCAGCATAATTAAAAAGAACAAATTTACCGACAAATTCTCCCCACGCGAATTCCCTTTCAAGACTGTAGGGTAACTTCATTGCAGTCCTGTTAGAAAAAGTATCTTTTTTCGTCGAGAGTCGTTATATTAAACAAAGAAAGGAGTTACCTATGATCATCCTTGCAGGCACCATTTGTTTTATGCTTCTACTGGCTCTGGCCGGTGCAAACTTTCTTGTGGACAACATGAGCCCGGACGAGTTGAGCAACATGGGTATTGAGAGGAAATCCTGATGGAAGATACCGAATCTCCCTAACCCGACGCGAATCCAAATCGCGTCGGGTTTTTGTTTTCACTGGGAATCAGCATTGCATTTATGTAAGCGAGTATAATTGGAGAAGATTTCATTGGAGCCTCAACGTGGATTTTTCTCTTTCCCTTGAGCATCAGATGACGCAAAAAACGGTGCGCGATTTTGCTCAAAAGGAGGTCGCACCTGTCATCAAGGATTTTGATCGGAAGCAAGAGCCAATTCCGTGGCTATTGAAACGCATGGGCGAACTTGGCATTCTCGGCTTGCCTTTCCCAATCCGTTATGGTGGCCAAGGCATGGACTATCTCTCGCTGGGCCTCGCCTGCGAAGAGCTTGAAGCAGTAGACACATCTCTACGCGTGGTCATGTCTGTGCACGTGGGCTTGTGCGCGATGACAATTTTTCAATGGGGAACTGAAGAACAAAAGCAAAAGTTTCTCATGCCTTTGGCGAAAGGTGAAAAGATTGGATGCGGCGTTTTTACAGAACCCGGTATGGGCTCCGATGTAGCTGCGATGAAAACCTCTGCAAAACGCGATGGCGATGATTACATCCTGAACGGTGAGAAGATGTGGATTTCTCTCGCTTCCAAAGCGGACTTGGCGCTGGTCACCGTTAAAACAAATTCGTCGGTATCCAAGGCTTCGGATAGACTCTCATCTTTCATCGTTGACCTTGCATCCAAAGGTGTGACGCGCGGCGATATTCATGGCAAGCTGGGCGTGCGCGCCGGTGCGACAGGCTGGATCAGCTTTCAGGATGTGAGAGTTCCGGTGGCGAACCGAATCGGCGAAGAAGGTGAAGGATTCAAGATCACAATGTCCGCCTTCGATCACGGACGTTACACGGTTGCATCCGGCGCAACAGGAATCATTCGGGCGTGTTTGGAAGCCAGCGTAAAATATACCAAGACGCGCACAACGTTCGGCAAACCAATTGCCGAGTATCAACTCATTCAGGAGAAGATCGCAAAGATGTCGCAGGATTATGGGATTGCACGCTTGCTTTATTTGCAATCGGGTTGGATGCAAAATATGGGCAGGCGCAACACTTTGCAAACTTCATATGCGAAAAAGTTCGCCACTGAAGCATCTTTCAATGCAGCGAATGAAGCGATTCAAATCCACGGTGCGTATGGATATTCGGATGAGTATGATGTGGAGCGTTATTTACGCAATTCCAAAGGCGCGATGATCTACGAAGGCAGTTCCGAGATTCAAACGCTGATTCAAGCCGGTTACGCGTTGGGCGAACGAAGCGACAAGCCGTTGCGATGCGAATTACCTGGGTATGATGAAGGTCTTTGGCAAGGATAAGAAAGGAAAATAAAATGTTAGATTTTCAATCAGTTCGAGAAAAGAAAGTTACAGTACAGGATTTGGTCAAAGGCTTGACCGTAGAAGATTTGCGCCGCGAGCTCAATGAAATGTATAACGATATTGAGCATCGGATTGTAAATGCCACGGATGCCGACGTTGTATTTCAGCCTGTTGACCCGAACGCAAAAGATCCATTCGCTAAAGAAGGCGAAGCCGAACTAGCGTGGACACTTGGACATGTGATCGTCCATTTGACGGCATCCATGGAAGAAGCAGCATCGATTTCACAAGAGTTGGCGCGCGGTGTGGAATTCCACGGGCGCTCACGCTGGGAAGTACCGTTTCGGGAAGTCAAGACAATTGCTTTCTGTCATACACGTCTGACAGAGTCGCGCCGCATGTGCCTTGCTGCGCTAGACATGTGGCCGGACGCGCCGCACATGGATAACACATACGTCATGGCACCGGGTGCGCTGCCCCACACCGCCTTTTCGAGATTCGTCGGTGGACTGAAACATGCGTCCGATCATCTTGAACAAATCAGCGAAATCATGCGGCAGGCAAAGGAAGCGACAACAGGGTAAATTGTTGGCGAAACAATAATTTACGCAAAAGCAACTCGCTTCCTTAGAAAACACTTCCAGCGCAGGCAGTTAAAAAGCGGCTTGCATTTGACCGATGTTTTACAATGGATTTATCAGATAAAACTTGAAAGAAAGGGAATGAATACCTCGCGACTGATGCCTGGGTGAATGGAAATCGGGAAGAATATCGAAATACTGATGACAATTATGACCTTGATTTTTTATCCTTTCTAGTAGACAATTTTCTTCTAGGAAGATAAGAAAAATCAATTTGTTCAAACTTCAAATTACATCCCACACAAATCTAGGAGGAAGTTTTGAAAATCATAGCCTGCATCAAACAAGTCCCGGACTCGGAAGCGAAAGTAAAAGCCGAGAATGGGCAAGTGTCGTGGGGGGAATCGCCGCTGGTCATCAATCCTTTTGATGAGTACGCCGTCGAAGGCGCGCTTCAACTGAAGGAAGCGAACAGCGGAACGGTCACCGCATTGTGTATTGGACCCGAGTCCGCCAAAGAAGCACTCAAACATGCGCTCGCCATGGGCGCGGATGAAGCCATCCTTGTCTCGGACGCGGCGCTCAACGCGCTCGATACACAAGGCGCAGCACGCGTCCTCGCAGCGGCCATCAACAAAGTCGGCGGCGCGGACATTGTCACATTTGGCCGTCAAACACTGGATGATGGCTCGGGTCTCACGGCCGCACAAACGGCACGCGTCCTCGGCTGGCCGATGCTCGGATTGGTTGGGCATATCAAAGTCGATGGCGGAAACGTGCAAGTCACGCGCATCATTGAAGAGGGACGGCAAAACGTCAAGGCAAAATTGCCGGTCGTGATGAGTATCGTCCAGAGCATTGGCGAGCCGCGCTATCCATCGTTCATGGGAATCCGCAAAGCATCCAAGGCAAATATCCCGGTTTGGTCATTGAGCGAACTCGGCATTTCTGCGCCCTCAACATTTGTAACGCGTACCGAACTCATCACACCGCCCAGTCACGAAATTGTGTGCGAGATTATCAAAGGCGACAGCCCTGCGCAAATTGCTGAAACACTTGCCGATAAAATTTTGGCGGAGAAAGTGCTATGAAAACCTTTGTTTATATTGACCACTTCAAAGGCGAAGTTCAGCCTGCTTCATGGGAAGCACTCGGCGTTGCGAAAAGCTTTGGAAGCACAAGCGCAGTGATCTTCGGTTCGGGATTAGACGCACTGGTCAAGAGCGCGTTTGAATTTGGCGCGGACGAAGTGCTCGTTGCGGATGATCCCGCTTTGGTGGATTATCGCGTCGAAGCTTTTGCTTCCACGTTATCTGCGCTCGCTTCATCCCAGAAGCCCGACCTGATTCTGTTTCCGACAACGGCACGCACCCGCGAACTCGCCGGAATGTCGGCGATGGACTTGAATACTGGCGGATTGATTGACTTGACTGGTTTATCACTTGAAGGCGATAAATTGGTTGCGACGCGTCCAATCTATGAAGGCAAGTTGAACGAGAAAGTAGTCTGCTCCGGCAAGCCTGTCCTTGCGACATTACGAACGCGCGCATTCCCGCGTCCCGCGCAAGATAAATCGAAGAGCGGCACCGCGACAAAAGTCGAAGCCAAGACTGATTCGCTGACAACTATAGAGGGGTACGAAGTTGCCGAAGCGGTTGTCAGTGTCGCCGACGCGGGCGTCATCATCTCAGGCGGACGCGGCGTGAGCAACAATCCGTCGCTGACTCCACCCGCAGGCATGGATGAAAAGCAAGCCGAGGTCTGGCGCGCACAACAAGGCTTCAAACTGATCGGCGAATTGGCAATCGTGCTCGGCGGCGCAGTCGGTGCGTCGCGCGCCGCCGTGGATGGCGGGTACATTCCTTATGCTCATCAGGTCGGCCAAACTGGTAAAGTTGTCGCACCTGATTTGTATATCGCCTCGGGTATCTCCGGCGCGATCCAACACATCGTCGGCATTCGATCTGCAAAACTTGTGATCGCCATCAACAAGGATGCCGAAGCACCGATCTTCAAAGTCGCTCGCTACGGCGTGGTCGGGGATTTGTTCGAGGTTGTCCCCGCCTTGACCGCGGCGTTCAAAAAGAAGTTGGGAAAATAGTTTATCCCCTCCGCCGCTTCGCGGCACCTCCTCCATTTTCTAAAGGAAAATGGAGGAAGTGGGGGTAGGGGTATAAAAACAGGGTTGCTTCTCAGCAACCCTGTTCGTTGGCAAAACAATGATTCTTAAGAGATCAAGGTAACGTTGGCGGCCTGCAAACCTTTTGGCCCTTCCTCGATGGTAAACTCCACTTTCTGCTCAGGTTCGAGCTTGCGATAGCCTTCCATCTGCAACGCAGTGAAGTGGACGAACACATCCTCTCCGCCTTCGCGGCCGATGAAGCCATAACCTTTGGTGGCATTGAACCACTTGACAGTGCCAGTATAACGTTCGGACATCTTGCTTTACTCCTGCTGAAAAATTTTTCCCGTTCACATCAGAAGATCACGGGACGTGGGAGCAAGATTATCATGTACGTTTTGGGGTGTCAAGTGCAAAATTAATTCTCTTACGAATGGTTGCATAACGCGACGTCAAATGGACCCACGGCAGCGACCAGCGCATTTGATACTTTGCACTGTGGATGGCTTTCCGCATCTCTTCTGGACCCTCGAATGAGTCTAGCAAAACCAGTGACCTTCCCAACTCGAACGCGGCGTGTGCGTCCGATCCGACGGTTCCAGCGACATCATACTTTTTCGCAAACTCCATGGAACGTCGATTGAACACCGGGCGCATACAACGCGAGTTATAAACTTCGATGGCGTCCACCAGCGGAAGAATCTCCAACAAATCTTCCTGCTTCCATCCACCTCTCCGCCATTCATCGAACGGGTGCGAAACGCTGATGAACGCATTTTGGTCGCGCAAACGCTTTATCGTTTCCTGCGGCGAAAGCTGGACTGGAATCTCCTGCGTCACGAACGCGGCAAGGATTTCTCCGCGCGTGGTCATGATTTCCTCACCAACAATTACAAGTTCAGGATCAATCTTTTGAGCTACAAGCGCTCCTGCAATCGTATTGTGATCCGTCACAATGACGCGGCCAATCCCTTTTCGATTGCAGGTGTCCACCAGTTTTTGCGGAGACATTAGCGAATCCTTCGAGAAAGCCGTATGACAGTGAAATTCAACGCACAACATATCCACCATTGTACCTGCAAAGAGATTTCCCCGAATTCATATTTTCGTTATAAAATCAGGACATATGGATGAGGAGAAGCGCTTTTACCAAAAGCCCGGGTTCAATAGCCTTGTGCTAGGGATTCTGCTGCTTGTCATCTATGGGATTGAATACAAGTATGAGGGTGGCGTTATCAATCTTCCTGGAATCAGCTTCGATCTTGTTTTGCTCTTTTTCCTAATTCAAATTGCGGTGGCTTTCTATGCTCAATTTGTGCTTCCTATCCATAGGCGCGGTGACCGCCGAAAGGTAATTGACCGATTGTGGCTTCATGCAATGGGCGAATATGGTCCAGCTATCTCTGTATGGTTTAAGAGCCTAGTACTGGGAATTTTACTACTTGGTATTTATTGGTATAAATTTGCTTACCAGGGCAGCATTATGAACATACCGAGTATCGTATTCGACTTGGTTTTGCTGCTTATCATTTTTCAACTTGCAGTAGCTTTCTACGCTCAATTTGTGCTTCCGACCCATCAGCGCGGCGACTGCCTAAACGTAATTGACCGATTGTGGCTTCATCCGATGAGTGGACTTGGCCTAGCTATCTTTGCATGGTTCAAGAGCCTAGTACTAGGAATTCTGCTACTTGGGGTCTATGGATATGAATATGTTTACCAGGGCGGCATGATGAACATACCGGGTATCGTATTCGATCTTATTTGGCTCTTTTTCATATTTCAACTTGCGGTGGCTTTCTATGCTCAATTTGTGCTTCCTATCCATATCCGCGGCGACCGCCTAAACGTAATCGACCGATTGTGGTTTCATCCGATCGGCGCACATGGCCCAGCCATCTTCGTAAAAAACGGCCGATTAGTTGAAAGCAAAGACGAGAGCAAGAAGAAAGGTCCCGGTGTTCTGTGGCTGGATACTGCCAGTGCGGTCGTGACGCGCACTGACACAATCTTGAAGAATGTTCTGGAACCCGGCGTACACTTTACAGATGAAGACGAAAAGATCGCCAGTGTGATCAGCCTGCATACACAAAGCCACAGTTTTGGGCCGGAGAAGAATGACGATCCATTCAAGCCGGCCAAGGATTATGCGCCCGAAGAAGACTATGAGAAAGTTCATGATCGGAAAGTGGCAGTGAGTGCCATGACCCGCGATGGGATCGAGGTTGTGCCCACTATCAGCGTGACATTTAAGATCGATGCGGCACCTGCCACGGGAAAAGAAAAAGGGTCGAGGTTTGGCTTCGACAAAGACGCAGTGGAAAAAGCCGCCCGTGGAGAAGGAATCAACGCCGGCTCCGGCAAGGAAGAGTCTAAGCATGTGGCCTGGAATAAAATCCCGGCTTTGATTGCGGCGGACTTATGGCGGGAGTATCTGAACAAGTTCACACTGAATGAATTATTTTCGGCAAGCCTGAAACCGCCGTCCGATGTCCCGCAGCCGGAACCCTCAGCAGATCAAGGTTTTGCGCCGCTGCATCCCATCCCGATTAGGGTCGGCTTTTTATCCAGGCTGCTCAGGAGATTTAACAACTCATTCGAAAAGCGGTTGAAGGAACTTGCGCCGGAAGAAGCGCCAAAAATTAAAACTGTCGCAATGCTTGAGGACAAAAAGGAAATGGCTGAATCCAAACCGCAGACTGCGCTCCAAATCATCAATCAGATGATAAAAGCGCGCATGACACAAGCCAACGTTCCTGCGCTTGACGAATGCGGGCGGCAGCTCGAAGGATTTCAGCACAGTCAAGAGTTCACAACGCTTACTGAACGAGGAATAAAAGTTTTCAGCGTCAGTGTAAGCTTCTTACGTTTCGACAAATCGGTCGAGGAAGAGGTGGTTCAACAATGGAACACCAGCTGGTTGCAGACTGCTTTGGCAGATCGCAATCGCATAGAACGGTTAACTTCTACCTATAGCAATAATGGACGCCAGAAGGCATTACGCGAACACGCGCTGACGCTGAGCAACGCAATTAACACTCCACCGGACATTGCTATGGCAGTCAAGTCTTTATTACAACAGATGCAAATGGAGATCAAACAAATTAACCGCCTGCTTCGCCGCTCCACCAATGAAGCTCAAGCTATAGACAATATTATCAATTGGATGGAGTCCAAAGACCTATGAATACAAAGGATCACTGGACCGAAAAGGCTCCATCGGCATGGAACACGGAAGTTGAACGTTCCAAGAAACTGTTTGAGCAGTGGCTGGATTATTGCCTGAACAAATTCTTCGACCTATCTGTCCAGGGCCCTAAATATCGTTCATTAAGAATATTTGTCCTGCGGACGGCTTTTGTTGTTTTTGTTTTCATGTT
This sequence comes from uncultured Chloroflexia bacterium, assembly GCA_963783295.1. Taxonomy (GTDB): domain Bacteria; phylum Chloroflexota; class Anaerolineae; order Anaerolineales; family Villigracilaceae; genus Fen-1038. Next base: position 149,626 of record CAWAMX010000017.1, read on the forward strand.
CGATATTTTTTTATACAGCTACTCAGCTGAGCGATTCGGATCACAGATCCCTCTTCGGTCGCTTGCCATTGTTGCCGCGCTGACTTTTCTGCGCCTGATATTAATTTTGTTGATACCGGTTTACATTGCTATCGAGATCGCGGGAAATTATATTACCGACATTTTTGAATTAAAAGAACCCCGGTATTGCTTGGAAATTCATCCGCAAAATATCGCTGAGCGGCGCCAGCGAGGTGCTTCATATCCGAGATGGAAAAATCGCGGAAGAGGATAAAGATTTGCCCATCGCTCTGATCGGGGGACCGGGCCGCGTCGAGGTCGAGTTTGATACGGCGGTTCTCTTCGAGAAGCCGGACGGCACTCCGCATGTGATCGGACCCTCCGATAAGAAACCCGATGAAGAGCAAAAGAAAAGAAGCAAAGATAAGAAGGATGAAAATGATCCAGCCGTTCTTGAGGGATTTGAGCGGCTGCGCGAACCGATCATCAATTTACGCGATCAATATTTCGGCAACACGGCTTCCGATGCAATCACCGTTGACAGCCGCAGTTTGGATGGAATTCAGGTCAGTGCCAGTGATGTGCGCGTGGTTTTCAGCGTTCACCATAGTAAAGGTTCGGATTCGCAAAGACCGGATAAAGAAAGACCTTATTTCTACGATCCGCAAAGCGTTCAGACTCTGATCTATCAACAAACCGTGCAAGTATTACAAGGATCAAATCCATCGGGAGAACCTGGCGCTTGGACAGATACCATGCGCGCAATGGTCCGTAGCCAAATCAGCAAATTCATGAACCAGAATAAGCTGGCGGAATATCTCGCCAGCATTAGCGCATCCGAAATCGATGAGCAGGTTTATCTTGAAGATACAATTCTATGGAAGACAATGCAATATTCCAGCCAGCCTCCTGAAACTGCACCTGACCATATCGTCAAATCAAAATTCCATCCGAGAACAGAATTGAGTGACCGCTTCATGAAGTATACAGACGGCTTTTCCAAACAAGCTGGTGAGCGCGGCATGGACCTTCACTGGATTGGCGTCGGCACATGGAAAATTCCCAATGAAATTTCCAGCAATTGGATTAATGATCGTCATATGGAGGCGTGGCGCATTAACCGTGATAATGCAATGCGCTCCGATGATAATGTCCTCAATTCCTTTTTGGATGAGGCTTGCCTAAATGAAAAACTGCGTCTGATCCAAGAAGTTCCATTTGCCACCTATCAAAAGTATCAAACGAAATACCCGCAAAAGGACAAGGTCATCAAGGCGTTGTTATTGGACTTTTGGGAACAACTAGGCGAAGCGCTCGATGATTATTATGAGAACAATATCTACAACAAAGATGTCGAACAACTTGAGAAAGCGATCCTAGAGATCGAGAGACTTCCTATTTATCCCGGCGGAGCGCATATGGCCGGCGGAAGCCGCTTCAGCAAAGTGAAAAGCAGAGTTCACCGCGCAGAGGACACGCCGCCTGCGCCTTCTTCAAAATCGGAAGATCAACAATACCGCATCTTGCTTACAAAGCTGGACGGGAATTACAAAGCTGCCGAAGCCATGATTGCCAATGAGCAAAGACGTTATCCTACTCTGACGCGCGAAGAAGCCATTGTGCGGATCGTCAAACGGCTTGAGCGCTACGGAAAGTAATCTTATGCCTTCCAATATACATATTTCCCAATCGCCAGAAATCGCACACGCAATTCAAACAAACGCTCCCATTGTCGCGCTGAAGTCAACGGTCATCACGCATGGACTTCCACGTCCGAAAAATGTTCAACTCGCGCGCGACATGGAAGCCGCGATTCAACTCGAGGGCGCAATGCCTGTCACCATTGCGTTGATCAACGGAAAGGTTCGCATCGGTCTCACCGGCGACGAATTGGCGCGGCTTGCCGAAACCAAATCTCCGCTGAAAGTGAGCCACCGCGACATTGCAACCGCCATCGTTAAAAAAGCCAGCGGCGGAACAACCGTCGCAGGCACGATGCTCATTGCGTATCATGCAGGAATCAAAGTTTTTGCTACAGGAGGAATCGGGGAAGTCCACAAAGAGAGCGCGTTCGATATCTCAACAGACCTAAGAGCGCTGGCTGAAACCTCAATGATCGTGGTCTGCTCCGGAGCCAAAGCAATCCTCGATTTGCCTGCGACACTGGAATATTTGGAGACGATGGGCGTGCCAGTAGTCGGTTATCGAACAGACAAGTTCCCCGAGTTTTACTCGCGTGATGGTGATCTGGATGTCAGCGTGCGATTGGATTCGCCGCAAGAGATTGCAGATTTCGCACAAGCGCATTGGTCGTTAGGATTGCGGAGTGCAGTGTTAGTGACGAATCCGATTCCGGCAACGGATGCAATTCCAAAGTCAGAGCTGGTTCCGATTATTCATCAAGCATCCAAAGAAGCAACGGAAAAAAAGATTCACGGCCAAGCATTGACGCCGTTTCTGCTCCAACGCATCAGCGAGTTGACCAACGAAAGATCACTACGAGCCAATCTGGCTTTGTTGCGGAACAACGCCCGTCTCGCCGCGCAAATTGCAAGAGCTCTGGCTAGCCATCAACGACAAAGGATGATTTAGAAATGGCAAACAAATTTACGATTAGCGACGTTATCCCCGCAACTCCCGAACAGATTTACAAAGCTTGGCTTTCTACAAAGGGACACAGCGAGATGACCGGAAGCCCAGCGGAAGTCAAGGCGCGCGTCAAAGGCAAGTTCACCGCATGGGAGGGATATATTTCTGGCGAAACTTTAGAATTAAAACCTCATACTCGTATCGTTCAAGCTTGGCGGACAACTGAATTCCCAGAAGGCAGTCCCGATTCTCGTGTAGAAATTTTACTTGAAGCAGTTAAAGGCGGCACAAAGGTTGCGATCATCCATTCGAACATTCCCGAAGGTCAAGCTGACGATTATAAACAGGGCTGGCAAGATTTCTATTTTAAGCCAATGAAAGAATGGGCATCTTCTCTTAGTGATGCTTCCGCTTAGGCGGTTTTGCTTCAACAGGCTTTGTGTCTTCCAGAAGTTTACGCCCTTCCGCCGTGATCAGGCCCAACTTCTCTAGACCTTTCGCCACGGCGCCCACTTCCAAGCCCATCCCGAGCATGAATTCATGCGGACCGGCAGGCAGGATCGGTTTATCCTCCCCTGGCACAGTAACGAGTTGCAGAACTGCGTCAAGGTTACCACCAGGGTCACGAGGCGCAAGGAACGCCTGCCGCGCCAGACGCGCCGCCCAATACTTAGGTTCTTCCTGCTCCAACTCGTCGGCCGTGTACTTTGGCATCTTCTTTAGCAATTCGATCAGATAATCAATTTCCTTGATCCGCTGGCGCAGCGACATGGAAATCGAAAGTAGTTTCCGTTCCAACCCCTCGGCTTTGATCCGGTCGCGCTCTGTCTCGCGCTTATTCTCGTCAAGGTCAAGTTTGGTTAGACGCATATCATCATAAACTTCACCGAGAGAAAAGTACATCGCCTGCAATTCTACAAGTGCCTGGGCGCGTTGCCTGCCTGGCAGGTCGTGCTGGCCGACGACAAAATGTTCTAACGCGAAATCGCTGCGCATCCGCCCCAATTCCATCATTTCAGGCAATAATTCACGAAGTGTTTCTTGCCGATCTTCTGCTGCTTGCAAAATTAGGTCGTTCATCAATACGCTCCATTGTTGAAATAAGCGCCCTCATACTTACCGGCCACCATTACCGCCGTCGCGTCCGCCGCATAAGTTTCGGTCGCTTTGGTAAACTTTTCAGTCTCACTATACGGACTGGTGCTGTCACCCGCCAACCAACCGAGACCGTTTCCATCACTAACGCCGAAGGAGAGATATTCCAGGGCAGTCGGCGTGTTGGTCACGTTGGCGGATACGCCCGTGGAGAGCACGATTTTCTTTGAATATGTATTCGTGCTGTTTCTCACCGCCAGATAGCCATTGTCGGCGGGATAAGACAGGCTTGTGTAAATCTCGGCGCTAATACTCCCGCTGCCATCAACAGCCACGGTGTCGGTCGAAAAGGTGATGCTATCGGCGACGCCGCTCAACGCTCCGGTATTGCCTCCAACTGCATAGCAGTACGTTCCATTGCTGACGCCGGCGGGATAAGCGCGGCCCACTGAGAGACTTGTGCCCAGGTTGGCACTCATGGTGTCAGTCGCGAAGACCAACTTCGTCACAGTTGCAACATAGGAACCCGTATAGCCGCCGGCCACATAGCCGCGGTCACTTCCATTGAGTCCGCTTCGCAGCATATCTTTTCCTATCGGTAAATTCGCCGAACTTTAAGTCGCCGCCGTTTCCGTCGCAAATGGCATCTTATAGGCTGTGACAACCGGCGAGGCCGAACAACCGCTGATCGTGTACCCTGCGATTGTCCCATAACCCAAGCCGACGGATCGCGCACGGCGGTGGTAATCGCCGCGCCGGCTACCACGCCCCAAGTGTCACTAGCGACAATGAATTTTTGACCGTCAGCTGTGTTTCCACCGGCGTTATATCCGGCAATCGCCCAGGCGGTGCCGGCGCTTGATAGATGGAACGGATTCGGCATTACTACCGCTTGAACCGTGCCGTTACCGCCGCCGGCGTAATTGGTCATCGCATACCCGAGTGCGCCCCACATCGGCCACGACATTCCAGCGGTCTTTGCCATCCAGCGCGTCGCTGAATTCACAAGCCACTCGCCGCGGTTGACGTTGCCTGAAACCAGGACTGTATTTAGTCCGGCGATGGTGACATTGCCCGTCGAACCGATGTTGATGTCGGCCGCGGTCACGCCGATTGCACTCATGTCGTTGGGTATGACCGATCCTTTGAAAGCGGTATCCACCGACAAATCCGCGCAGACCACCGAACCGAGATAAGCGATGGAAGAGTCGTTATTTTTTAGAGCGATAACGCCACCCCCTCCACCGCCCGAACCGAGCTTCCATTTTCCAGCCACGGTCAAATCACTAATTAGAGTAAGGTTACTGGCTGTGGGTGCAGCAAGTCTCATTCCGACGCCTGGCGCCTGTCCTACGATAATATCGCCCTCGGCTTGAATGGTCGAAACAGGGATACCGTTCGGCACTTGAAACGGCGCCACCACAAACGTCTTGACGACTTTCTTGGGCACCGACGTATTCATTTGAGTGACGACAACTTTGAATTGAGGCATGGCCTAGCTCCTATTTCGTGACGCGCGCGTTGACGGGCACCGTGCCGCAATACCACGGTTCCACGCCGCCCAGGTTGTCGGTCACGAAGATGTCGAACACCACCACGTCCACGGCAATATTTGCGGTATCGGCCGCCAGGAACGCAACATCAAATTGACCGTTGACCGCCGTCATCGTGATGCCGCCCGCGGTCGTCAGGGTTTTGATCAGCGCACCATTTGGACCATACTCGCGAATATCCATCTTCACGGTGTAACCGGTCGTGTTGATCGGCAGGGCGTTATCATCCTGATAATAAAACGACCACTTCCAATCCGTGCCAGGGGTCAGGACCGGAAGGGCATCGGATATGTCAACGGGGAGGGGCATCGTAATCGTTTGGGTCATAATTCACACTCCTGCAAGGTGCGCTTTCAAAAATGTTTCTGCGTCCGCGACCGTCGTGGTTTGCTCGGTCCAGATAACCAAAAGGGTATAGTTATTCTCGCGGGATGCCTGTTGCATGGAAAGCATATCGGTTTTAGTTCCCGAATGCCAGTAACGGCCATTCACTTCCAGATCGGTTTTCTGACCTGGGGTATCCACCACGAAATCCATTACCGATCCGCCGCGCCGCTGCCTTCCATAATCCACGTTCACTTGATACCGGAATTTCATCCCGAGTAGCGTAAGCGCCTGCGCCACACGATACTCATCCAGGCTTCCAACCGTCTTGCCTTGCACACTCGGCTTGACGCCCGCGAGTGGATCCGGCAAAGGCTTGACCGTTAGTATTTTGCGCCTGCCAGTTTTGCGGCTGCGGCGTGTGTCTTGAATTTGAATACTGCCGCCTTCTTCGCCATGCGTCACGCCTCTTGCATCGAAGCCGTGCAAATATACACACTTCGCACCTGCGGTTTATCGGCGTCCACTTAAATCGAAAGCTGTTTCACAATCGGCGGATTCATAAAGACCACATTACCATCCCAGAGAGCGGACTGTGCTTCGAGCTTCAACATGCTATCACTGTCCTCGTCCGACCGGCTTCAATCAACGCCAGTTTTGCCAGGGCCATCGCATCATCCGTCTCGCGGCCATTCAAAAGCGGTTCGTTGTCCATCAGGCGGAAAGTGATCGGATAGATGTACTTGACTGAAATTCTAAGGACTGCCTGGACAATCGATGCCAGCAGGATCGGCGTCAGGGAAGCATTGGTGGTATAAAACCTAAAACGTAATTGCAATTCCTTGAACGCCAAACCAAACTGATCGGTGAGGTCCACCTTGTCATTCGGCGATGTGTTGAATTTATAATCAATGGAGGTGAAGGCTGTATCGCCGTCGAGCCGGTAGTCAACTTCGATCCATGTGACCGGATTGCCATACTGATCAGACGAAAGGCTGTTCGTCCAGAGCTTTATGATCTTCGCCAGCTTTTGCACGTCCATCATTCCGGCGTGCATATTGGAAGTGACGAGAGCGCCTTCATGTGTGTAAAGAAAACTACCGTCGAGTAGTTCGTTTGTGATGTCCGATGGAAACGGAAGCCAGATCACGTCATTGCCCTGGTAGAGCCACAAGCGGTCTGGCGATGCGCCTGGCACTACTTGGAAAGCTGCCATCGTCAATCGGCGTCCGAGCGGGGCGCGATATTTTTCATACCATCCGTTGTTATCCCATACCATGACCGATGAATAGCCATTCGCGCCGCCATCCATAAGCGCGAAGAACCGGCCAGGATATCCAACCATTGAAACAATTGGCCCGTTACGGTTCGAGGGCAAACCCTCCCCCAGGTTCGGTCCCATGTCGTCAATGTTGGCGTTATAGTAGCGTTCGAGTCGATTCCCGAGCGGGAAGTACAGATAGACACTGTGCAGGATCGCATTCACGCCGTTCTTCTGTGAACGCATCGCCTCCATTTCAGGAAGTGCCAGTGGAAACGGATTACCGGATACCGGCACGATCCACGGTCTATCGGTTTTGAAAACCCAAACCGCTTCGTTTTCCGTGCTCTGCGTCGGGTCCTGGTACACCGCCAAACCGTTCATCTTGCGCGTGACTGAACCAATCTGGACGGCAGTTGCGAAAGTCAGGTCGGTCGCCCAGGCGGGCACCGAAGCATTCGACATAATCGAGATTGAAACAGCGCTATTTGCGTCCACGTTGTTGCCGATCACGATTTTCACACTCTGGCTTTTATAGGTGATAAACATCGCCTTCGCTGTCGCTTCATTCCGTTGGCAATTCGTCGCGTCTGATATTTCATGCCAGATCGTCGCATCATCATAAGCGCGCAGATCACGGATAAGGGTCGAATCTCCCTGGCAGCAGTAGATCACACCTTGCGTACTCACAAGGATTGATGTCACCGGCTGCGTGCAGCCGCAGGCGCCGAGCGATTGCCACGCAGATGATCCCAGGATGACATATTCGGTCGTCAGGTCGTGCGCGATATTCCAGGGCACGTCCACCGTCACGGAAGTCGCATCATTCGATACGATATTGCGCCAGGTCTGCGCCTCAGCTTTGCCGGTGCCGTTCGTGACCATGACCACACAACCGGCCCACTGGTTTACCGTCCACGCTTTCGATGTGTCGAATAATTTTCCAAGCGTACCCACGTTCGACGTGGCGCGGCCACGATCACCAGACATATAGAAGCAAGGCGCGCCGGTCAATTGGTTGATCACGCAATACTGCTGCTCTTTGTATTCAAAGAAGATCAGACTTTGCGTAGTGATGTCGGCGGAGGTCAGGCGAAAATAAAGGTCAGTTGAAGCAGTTGTCCAAGTCACACCATCGGCGGATATTTTAGATGTCCCGCTTGCGTTCTTTAGTGCAACGTCCCAATGGTTTTGTGCCGAGTCGGCTGTGTTCGCGGCCAGGACGATCCAATAATAGGTGCCACCGGATAGAGCTTGCGAGCAGGCTTCACTCAGCCATTCACTCAGAATATCCGACAGTCTCGTGCTTGTCACGTTGATGGAAGAAAGCAGCGTGCCCACCGCGCCAGCACTATCCGAGTAAATCGCAATCGTCAAGGGATTCGGCGTTCCGCGCCGCCGCACGTTCAAACTGACAAGTGCCGCGGTATAGGTCGCGCTCGCCGGAAAACGTTTTGCATAACAACGCTGCGTATCAAGAAGCTGCTGAAAAATAACATTCCCAGGAACGTTCTGATCCTGAGAGCGAAGACCGGAGGTGTATTGCTCCTGCGGTCCGAGAAAGGTTTTTGTCGGTCGGCCCGTGTTCACACGGAAGCTGTCAAAGAATTTCGTAGCATCGGTTTCAAAGTTCAAATTGCCGCGTCCGCCGGACCAGTCGCTTTGCACGATGGGCGAATAGGGATAATCCATGCTGTCATAACCGCTATTACCAGTCGTGGTCTTGAGCGCGGTCTGTTCGACCGGTGATTTTGTGAAATTAGGCATGACGTTGCCGTTGGCATCGCACATGATCAAACCGACCTTGTTACCCTCTCGGTCAGAGAGGGCAATGTGATGCGTGAGATTGGTTTCTTTGGGGGATACACGTATGGGCATATTAGCCTGCCGTAATGACTGTAACGCGGGTGCGAGAATGGCCGCTTCGTCGCGAGTTGTTGAATGGCCTGGTTTAGACGTTCGTCAACTTTGAGTGTCGGATCGTTCTGATAGGTGACGAGTGCCCACTCCAACAGTTGCGCGACTACCGACCACATCAGCCAGTCCAGATTTATCGAAGGGTCAACGATGTCGCCGTAAGCAACAAGTTCAGTTGGCGTCGCTAAATGGGTCAGGTTGATGGCGTATAACGAGCCTGGCGCGGTGGTGAAGATAATCGCGCCGCCTGCGACCGTCCAGTGATTTATGATGTTGATGTTGCCGGACGATCAGCGAAAATCACGCTTTCAACCTTATTGACTCCCGTGGGAAGCGTGAAGGTTTTGGTCGTGCCATCGCCTGAGAGGGTGCTATCCACTTCTCGACCAGGAGTTCTTGTAACACGTTATTGACGTATTGACGCAAAGTGTAAAAGTCAAAAAGTCAACGCGCTACTGCATACCGGTCTGCGGTCGCGAATGTCGGCCCGGTGATCGTAAGCACACCCACGTTATAACTGGCGATTGGGTACACCTTGCCAATATTGGTGCCCCTAGCGACCAAAGCGTGCCATTCTTCCAATAGCCGTTCGTTTGGGTCAGGCGCGCGGTATCGGTAAGGGTACCGGCAGCACCCGCGGTCGCGACGCTTTCCATCACGTCCGTCACTCTCCGGGCCACACGCAAAGTAATGTCGGCGAAGGTTGTCATGTCGCCTCTTAGGGCATCAGGATGCCGAAAATATCAATCGTGCAAGTGGCCGGCGCGCCCTGCAGGGTGTTATTCTTCAAACAAAGGGCTTGCCCAGGCGTGCCCGCGGTTTGGCCTACCATCGCATTGAGAATTGTCGCAAGTGCGGCGCCGGTAAGTTCGGGTGCGGGGCGTTTGCCAGGACGTTATTATACGAGGCGGAATTTCATCCAATCGAAAATGAAACAGTCGTCAGCGACGTCGAAACCTGTGAACGACGATCTTCGTGACGTAGCACTTCATTTCGTTAGGCACCGTATAGAGCGTCGGCGTCGCGGCGTTATTCAGGTCCACGCTGTTGACAGTTGCCAGTTTTTGCTCAGGTGACTTTGCCAGACTACAGTACCGTCCGAAAGCACACTGATCGGCTCACGATCCGCTCGCGGGTAACAGGGTTCTTGCTGACGTTGTAATCGTTATTCGACATGGCGCCTCACTTCTTCTGGGAACCCATCTGATAAAGCAGGGTTGAATTGTTGATATTGCGGATCAGGTTACGCGGGGCACGCGGCGCCTTTGCTTGCGCGGGATTGGGCGTCTTAGTCCGCTTCGCTGCGCCCTTCAATCCCTGATTTCTGGGATTGCCTTTTGCGATGGCAATCGTCACTCCCAGGAGTTGCTTATTGCCATTCTTGCGCGCCGGGTTCAGCGTGCTTTTGCCGCCCTTCGAGCGGACAGGTGGCTTGGCGTTGTTTTTGGCACCCTTACCGCCGTTCTTCTTGGCTAAATAGGCTGCCAAACCTGGCGGGAGGCCTTTATATTTTTTACTTTTTGTTGCCATCTATTTACCCTTCTTTCCGGTCTTCATCGTGTAAAGTTTGACGGGCATTGATGCGCTTGATCAGGTTTTTCGTCTTTTTGGCGCGCGGGCTTCTTACCGGCCGCCGGCGCTTCGCAAATCTCTTGGTGCCGTATTTCTTGCGGCCAATCCAGGCGGCCAACGCCTTCGATCCGACTTTCTTCGCTAGTGCTTTGAAGCGTCCACCGCTTCCGAGTTTTGCTTTGCCATGTTTAACCTCATTTCAAAAGTGCCTGCCCGTACTGGCAGGCACTTGTTCTTTAATTTTCTCGTTACTCAGCTTTTGGTTTCTTCGGTTTCTTTTCTTCCGGTGGCAGCGGCTTACCGCTGTCGTCCAGCTTTTCAACATGCACGCCGAAATCCTGCTGCATGTGTATCGCGATCTCTTCGGCGGTCCGTCCCAGAAACGTTGGAACAGTCAGATCGTCAAAAAGCGCGATCCCGTTCTGAAAACGAACGCCGTACATCTTGCCATTGAAAGTCTTTCTGCGAACCTTCTCGCCGGTGATCGGGTCTTCCTCTTCGACAAAAGATGATGTTGTTGCTCGGTATCGCATGGTTTCCCTTTCTTATCTCCCCTCCGGTTCATCGCCGGAGGGGATTATCTTTGTCAGGTCTGTCGCCCGTTCAATTAGACGGTGGGCTGTGTGACCGAGTCGCGGTTCGGACCACTGACAACATGGACGAGTAGCGTTTCAGTCGAGAGCGTGCCGCCGACCGTCAGGACCACGCGCAAGTAGCGGCGCTTGGTCGTGATCTGTTTCTCGACGCGCAGCGGTGTCAAGGAAGTCGCCTGCACCAATTGCTGGAACACCCCGAGGTCTTCAATGTCCGAGGCAAAGGTTGAGGACGAAGACGATTGCAGTTTGACATCAATCGTCGCATGTTCCGGTCAGGGAGGCAGTCAAAGCGATTGCCCCCACAAGCCCTCGATACCGGTCTTGCCAATATCCAGCACAGCCGATCCGCCGGAGCGGGTCAAACTGTTTGGGGTGATGGTCGCGGTAAAGTTCGTGCCACGTGGAGAATTAGATTGTCATCGCGTGCCATCAAGGCCTCCTTTAAGCTGCGGCCATCGTGAACCCGCCAACCAGGGCGATGGAATAATTGGAAAGGTTGAACAGACCACACGCCCAGTCAACACGGCGTAGATACTGCGGGCCGCCTTCGGTTTCATTGCCGTTCAGGGGATCGTACACATTCATGTCCATGCCCGCCAACTGAATGCCCTGCAAGCCGTCGTCGGTGTCCATGCGAACGAAATACATGGAGGTTGAAACGGTATCGGTGCCCTCGGTCGAGAGGATGATTTCCGTGCTCTTGTCACCAAGTAGGCCAACATCAACGAACGGGACGCCCTGGAAAAACCCACACCTTATCCCACAGTTCGACTGGTTGATAGGTGATGCCAAGATCGCGCATCATCGCGCCGATTTGGATAAAGGTATTTTCGTTCATGTAGATCGCGGTAGCGCCGCCGACCGTCTTATTGGCTTTCTCATGGCCGTGATAAGCGCTTTTTCGTTCGTGGCGTTCGCCAGTTCCTTAAGGGACGTGCCGGTGTTGTTGGCGTTGGTGTCCAAACTGCGTCATCCGGCTTGGCATATTGCCGACGAGATTCAGATTCCTTCAAAGCTATCAGGGTTTGTGCCCTGGTTGCCGTTGATGAAGGCGTTGTTGAAGGCGAAGGCGACCGCCTTTGCTTTCATCTTCATTTGGGTTACAAGGGGTTTCTCGATTGTGCCCGAGTTCGACTCCTCGAACACCTTGTCAACCTTGATGTCGCCACCGAGGAACGCCAGAGTTTCCTCGACTTCTTCGATGGTGCCGGTGGATGCTGAATAGCCACCGTTTAACTTTCGAAAACCGGCAGATCCAATCGTTTGCCAACGTCTGCCGGACACTTTCATCCGTTCACTGTGGTAAAGGGCACGGTCTTTAAGAGGTCGCTGCGCGAAGCAGGTCCAGATTAAACATTCTGCATAGGTTGGGCGGACTGTTTCGCCATATCTGCTAAGGAAATAGCCATTTTAGGCCTCCGTGAATTTTATTTTTTACCCTTCCTCATTTCCGCGTCCCCGACTCGTACAGCTTGCTGCTGTCAGTGATCTTGGAGATGTCATTTGGGTTGGTCGTTGTTCCGCCGCCGGTTCCGGCTGCGCGGATTGGTGCTTTGTCGGCCACTTCCGCCAGGCGTGCTTTTTTGGCTTTGATAGCGTCCGCAACCGCTGCGGCATACTGGATTTCGTTGCCGTTCGGGTCTTCCCAGGCATCCTTGATCGCTTTGAATTCGGCGTCGGTAGATCGACTCGGATGCCTTCTTTCGTAAATTGCTTTTCGGTGGCTGCAAGAAGCGGGTGCACCGGTTGGCTTTCGGCTGATGGTTGGGTCGGCAAAGTGGTCAAATCATCGGTGATGATTTTCTGCTTTGCTTCCGCCACCTGCTTATCGGTCAGACCGAGAGTCGCTTTATTCATTTCAAGCGCTGCGATCTGATTTTGGGCCTTGCGGGTCAATCTCACTTCTGCCTTGTCAACGAGACTTTGAGCCGTGCGCTGTGCTTCCTCGCGCGCAATCTTGCGGTACTCGTCGGCGGTAAGGGGCTTGGTTGGTTCCTGCGACGTTGGCTCTGTTTCCAAAGCTGTCTGCGGTTCCGTTGGGGTAACCTCCGGTTCCGGTGTCGTTGAAACTGGGCTGTCATTTTCGTGCCTCCGTTTTTAGGGTTCTGCATCCGGCAAACAAAAACGGGGCTGGCATTTGCCAGTCCCGTCGGTTAATCCGATCTGTCGGACGATATGCGGTTATTATACTACAATCCGCAAGTGCTTACAAGTGTTTCCGCAGGCGGCATGATAGACAAATCAAGGTAATGCGCATCGTATCCAATCGGCAACACGTAGGCTTTTCTGCCGTGCGGTTTTGGCGTTCCCTTATCTATCTTGTAATTGACTTTCGCTTTTTCGATGATGAATCGCCGGAAAGATGCGAGTAATTTTTCGGGACTATCCGCGTCGTCGGTCCACGGGATCACAATAAGGTCAAGGTCACAACTCATAGAACCGTGAAGAGCAAGGGCGTACCCGTGTCGCCTTGCAAGTCGTTCGAGTTTTACATAAGCCATAACGTACCGGGGCGCCCTAACGGTTGCAACCCTCCGGTCATTTGGTTTTTTAACCCAGGCACAAGGTCGCTGTCAAGCCAGGATTGAAAATCGCCGTAAGGTTGCCCTTGCATCGTCCAGTATTGTTGCAGAAGTTTGGTTGCACCTTGCGGCATTTTCTTGCCAGTCAGGGCGTAATTGCTCACCATGCCGACAAGCGTCGGGTCCCAATTCGATGTGTCCACCTGTTTGAAGACTTGACCGTTGAAGACCGGAACCAGGTCGGGGTAATCGGCTTTCCATTTTGCATTCCAGGCCATATACGCTTTTAGTTGCGGGAAGCGCAATAGATAAGAATTGCGTTCACTCGGAGGCACCGAGTAATAGCCCTGTTGCAGCATATAGTAGGTCGGGAATTTCTGACTGCGTTCAGTGAAATATTCATCGGTTACCTTAGTCACGCTCGGGTCCATCGGGTTGATAGGCGTGATTTGTTTCGCGAGGCGGGCGCGGTGTCTGCTGTCTGCGGTACACTGGCATTCAACATTCGTGCCCAAGTCGCCAGTTGATCGGTCGAAAATTCCTGCCCTGGATCGGATTGCAGGAATTGACTGAATTGATCGCCCATAAGAGCATTGACCTTCTTCTTATCGGTCGGTCCGAGTGCGGTGTATGCGTCCCAAATATTCGACTTCAAGAATTGCTGCAATTCATCGGCCGGATCGCGGCGTAGCGCAAGCCTTGCTTGATATTCGGGATGCTTGTCAAAGAAATCCGATAGGGCTTTCTTATTGCCTTCGTTGTATTGATTCCAAGCCAAGTTATATTCGTTCTTAAGTCCGCCTGTTCCATCTCACCCTCAGGCAGTACGCCGCCAGGTAAGAGCGACGGAAGCGCAGAACCGATCACCTTGTCAAGTGTGGCGCCGTGAAGACCGGCGTAAAGCGTGGCAGCGCCTGGCACTTTCAACATTAGTTCCTGCTGTACACGCTGCGTGGCTTGGTCGTAAGCCGGACCATTCTTTTGAAGCATGGCGGTTTGTGCATCTTGTGGTGAAATCAATCCCTCGGCGGTCATGTTCGAGAGTTCTCGGTTGATATAGTAATCGCCCCACTCGCCGAATTGGCTTATGTTTTGTTGTCCTCTGATCCAATCTTCCGGCTTCGCGAGTAGCCCCGCGGCGTTGCCCAGCCAATCCAACGACGTGCCTTGCATGGCGGTTTGCATCGCATTGCCGAATTTGGTGATAGGCAGTTGTGTATTCGGGAAGCTCGTTGATGTCAACGGTTTGCCGGTCGCATAGTAGTAAGGAATGCTTGCATAAGCCGCGGGAGAGAAGAGCATCGAGAAATAATCGAATGAGTTGTCGCCTTCGCCGTTGTTGTTGAGTTGGTTCTGCTGCACAGCGCGATCCCAAAGCGGACCGGCTTGCGATGTGAGCGCGGTTTGCACGTCCTTCGGCTGCGCAGTCCCATCCTGCGCCCATTGTTTCAAGATGTACGCGACGTTGTTCGCGGTCGAGGCTTGATTTTGGGCATAGCTGTCAAGTGGCTGCGTGAAGCGTTCGTAAGGAAAGATTTCACTCAGTGGGTCCGCATACACGCCGCCATTCATCCATGAAGGCAGGAAAGGCATCGGCATGAAAACCTTGCCTTTCATTCGTTGCGGTAATTGATTTTGATAGGTCGTTTGCGCATTGCGTAGGCGCACCATGTTGCTGATATAAGCCGGTCGGTCTAGGATACGCGTCAGCCAATTGCCGGCGTATCGGCTCATCAGGAATTGGTAAGGCACGGCTGGATTGAGCACATACTTATCAATCCCGTATTGTCGTTGATAATTCAGAAGCGTGTCGTCGCGTTGCATCTCCCCATAACGCAAAGCGGCGTGCTTCGTGGTCGCCATTTGACCACGCACGTCGTTCAGATAGTCGTTGAGTTGCTTCTGCGTGTTATCGTCGAAGCCCTCGAATGAAGTGGTTTGCTGTGGACTATTGGCGCCGTCCTGCATTGCATCGAGCAATGGTCTAACGTGTTGTTCCCAACCATCGCCCAGGACTTGACTGTTATCCGCATAGCCCGAGAGTTGGTCCATGCCGCCAGGCGCAAAGAGCGGCGTCGTGCCGCCATCTTGAAACAGAGTGCTTTGAGCCGCTTCACGTGTCAGGTTTTTCGGATCCAAAACACTTTGACCACTCACCACCTTGCCGCGATAATTCACGCCATCCACCTTTGAACGGTTGCCCTGGTCGTCGCGCACAATATCGCCAGGATGTAATTCGTTGCCGGCGCTGTCAATCACGGTCTTGTCCGGCACGATCTTCGTGATGTCTGATGCGTTCGGCGCTTCCATCTTCGACAAATGACCCGTGCCTGGTTGCACGTCGAAGAGTGATCCGGTTGCGTCTTGCATCCCTGGCAGCAGGCCGCCGACGGTGCCTGTGTCTTCGTAGGCAGCCGTTTCTGGTTGTGCGACCGTTTGATCGGCTTCGTTTATGCCATTTGCCGCAAGCGTGTTATTTTCGGTAACAAGAGGCGTTGGCGAAGGCTCCCTAACCACGCCATTCGTCGCGTCCGCTTGGTGCGCCCCTTCTACGGTTTGGCCAGGTCGCAACGCGTGATCTTGATAGTCTTTCGAGAGCAATCGGTCAAAAACGCTGCGAATGTTATCGGGGATTTGAACGTCAATCGGCGAGCCGGTCAGCTTGCTGTAGATTTGCATCATCCAATTTTTGAAGCGTGCAAAGACAGGTTGCAATTCCGGTGTCGGTGCAATCCCGTCGTAGACATACTTCTCGCCGGCACGCGCAAAGGCTTCCTCCTGCTCGGTCTGCCATTGACCGTCTTTCACGCCGAGCCAGTTTTCCACTTGGACTAAATCCGGTCCTTCAAGGTCGCGCCGGAAGACGTGCAATAACTCATGTATGGCTGTGCTTACGTCGGCTGATTGATAAGCATGAATGATTGCTCGGCCGTCGTCGGCAAATTCCACCGCGCCTTTGTGCACGCCCTGGTAAAGCATATTGCTCGTCTGACTTGCGACCTTCTCCGCCATCTTTGCATTGATCTGATGCGCCGCGTCCAAGAGCGCCCTGCGTTCAGCGGGACCAGCTTCGTTTTGTACTGCGCGACGCAGTTCATCCGGTCCGGCCCGCACCAATGCCCGCGCGTAGTCGTTTACTTCCTGTGGCGTCATGGCACGGTTGATAGGTTGAAGTTGATTCAATTCCCCTTCGCCGCCCTGCACCACATCTTTGAGGTGCGTCCTGTACCATTCTTCCGGCGTCGAGTTATGGTCCTGCGCCCACATTTCAGCGCGCGCGTCTGTGATCGCCGTCACCGCGGCAGCCTGGTCTTCTGGCAGACGCATTTGCTTCATCAATAAATCTTTGAATGCGTCGCGCGTCATAATCATCTGACTGTAGTTTTCCATCGCGCGGATGTCGGTTTCAGCTTTGGCATTCGCGGCTTGAATCGTTTCCACATCCTTCGAGTGCTCAAGTAGGTCGTTGACGCGGCTATTGAGTTCAACCCATTTCATTGTCATGTCTTCCGGTGAATTCACTGGCATGGACGCGATGATATTGTCCAGGTGAGTTTTCGTCGCTTCCAAACTCAGTGGATCCATCCCGTCCACCTGATCACCCAAGTCGTCGAGATGTGCGCCCAGACCTTTGAAGTCATAAGGCAATCCCGTGGCTTGGGCAAGTTCACCATTCGAGCCAGCAGCGACGCCTAAACGAGCAAAGGCTTCGGCTTTGATCGCGCGCTCCAGTGCGGTTGGCGGCAGGCCGAAATTGGCCGAGTCTTGACTATCCAAGATATGAGAGATCGCTGCGATAGTCGCGCGTTGTTTGTTTTTGGCGTTCAGGTTCTTATACCAGTCGCCGAGAGTTTCAGGATTGTCTTCCTGTTGTGTGCTGTAGTGCTTTTGGCCGGCGAGTTCTTCCTTCACGATCTCGGCCAGTTTGTTGATGCCGCCGTTATCGTCAGGATTCGAGCGGTCGGCCTCAGACATATAACCGTCTTCGATCAACCGCTGCACCATGTCGTCAGACGATAGGCCATTCTTCGAGAATAATCCTGGCCCCCAGGCGCGTTGTGCTTTTTCTTCGCCGGTAATGTCGGGAAGTTCATCGAGCGATAAACCGCCCTTTGATTTGATTTCATCGAGGAGACTTGTCTTTGGTCCCCTCGTCACATCGTCGCGCATTCCCTCAAGCACACCGCGCAATGGTTGCGCGATGATAGCCGGCAACTGTTTCAGCGGCCGGCTACTAGCATGTCCTGTACTTCGATTTGTTTTTGCTGCTCGGGTGTAAGGACTACGGGATTTTGTTCTGGTCCGGTATTCGATGCTTCTGTGGCGGCAGGTGTTCCGGTCGTGTCAGTCCCGCCGACTTGCTCTTCGGGAATTCTACTGACAGGAATTTCGACTGCTTGCCCGCCAGGACTAACAACTCGATGTATTGAGCTAGGGAGGGTACCGCGCTCGGCGCGCTCGCCGGTGCCAAGTCGTCGCTGTTTGTCGAGGTAGAGATTTGCGTCTGCTTCTGCGTGATCTTTGCCGATGCCATAGGATAGACTAAACCCTTTCTGTGGTTCTTTTTCGCCATTCACTTCGATGTTGTAAGTGGCGTTCTTGAAACGATCATCAATCGCGGCTAGTGCCGTTTTTGCGGCGTCTTCGCTTGGAAACCAATATGATACCTCATCTGAGCCAAGTCCACGGAAAGCACGACCACCGACCGCGTGTACTTCCTCGTTGATTACCTGACCCATGCCACCAAGCACCACGTCGCCGGCCTCGTGACCCATGTGTCATTAATCGCTTTCATGGCATTCAAGTCGCTCATGCCTTCGGTCCAACCTTCGGGCTTTTGCTCAACGCTTTGGGCAAGCGGCGTCTCGAGTCCGGTCTTTGGATCGGTCATCACTTTATCGGTCATCCATTAAATCGCCGTCTGTTGGTCTTCCGGTGAAAGCGTGGGCCATTCCTCGCGTAGTGCTTGGAAAGCCGGCAAGCGGCGATCCTGTGCGGCTTGAGATACTATTTCTTCGCCGGTGCGCGGTGGTTCGAGTTGGCTGTCGAGCGTACCTGCGCGTCAATGATGTGCTGCCGATTAGCCAGGGCATTCTCGGCCATTTCAGGCGTGGCATCGCTCAGGCTTCGAATGTTCCTCGCGTCCGGCGCGCCGAATTTACGGATCGCATTCAAAAGGTGGATGTCTGCGCCAGGCACGGGATGACCGTTTTCATCAGCGGTCGCGAGGCCATACTTAGAACCGACTCCGCGCACAGATTGCGCCGCGGCTTCGGTTTGCTTTTGTACTTCTGCTTGTTTCGCCTGCACCTGCTGTTGCACGTCAGCAACGGTTTGATTTAGCACTTCCGGCGGCTGCTCACGCGATTTATAAAGCGCGTTCGATCCTTCGAGATTGGCCGCGGCGCGATCACGCCACATCTGCAAGTACTGCGGTTTGAATTGCTCCCACGCTGCTTGTCGTTCGCTGAATGGTTTACCGACCAGGAAATCACGAAATTGCGAAACACTTGCCAGCATATCCTGCGTCATTTGAGCGACGCCTTTGCGCCAATTCAATGCGGAGGCATAGCCGGCTTCGCCGTCCGGTGAAGTCTTCCAGAATCGATCCGCAAAGGCCTCATACTGCATAGTTTGAATACCGGCGACGTGCTGCTGCGCCACGCGATATTTGTCGTTGAATTCGGTGTCGAGTTTTGCCTGTTCAAGCCCCCGCTTCGGGACTGTCAAAGATAGTGCGCATGAATTTATCGTAGGCATCGTTCTTCTCTTTGAAAAAGGCCTCCATCGTGTCGTTTTGCTCGACGTGTTTTTGATAAAGTCACGCTTGAAATCATCATCCAATCCCAAGCCTTCAATCACGCCCTGGATTTTCGCTGCATTCGATGCGTTCGTCCGGCGCCAGGCGTCCGCATTCTCGGCGGCCTTCGCGATAGTTCCTGCTGGATCAGGCCATAATTCGAGGCGTCGGCGGTCTTGGCATAACCTCGTCCCAAATCCGGTCATTGTCCACCTTGCGCTCAAATTCATCGAGCACGGCGTCATTGAAGACTTGCAAGGCGCCGGCGGGTGCCTCTGCCCGCACAGTGTCCACGACGTGTTCGGCGTTCGCTCAGCAGAGCATTCGCCGCGGCGAATATCGACCGCGTCGTTGACCGTATCTTGATGCCATCAAAGACACGGCGGCGTTTCTTCCGGTGTCTGTGCGTTTTCAAGGTCTTTGAGTTGACCGTCAATCCCGAGTTGCCCGAGCATTTGCTTGGCATCGGTCGGGTCAAGTCCGAGTTCGTACGGCGTCTTGCAGAATATTATTGACAGTCCTCGTCGTCGTGCCGAGTTGTAACTTTTGCAAGTCATCCGGCGATAACATGCGGGCGAATGTGGGTTATAAACGGTTTGCGGATCAACCCCTTGCTGTCGCAAGGATTGTTGGAGTTTGAGGGGGCATGGTATCGAAGCCCACACCGGCGCGCCACTGACGGCCGTAAAAAGACTTCATGGCCGAGTAGTACATTTGCATCGAGGCGTATTTGGTCATAGCGGATGTGACGGCTAAAGAGACCAACCTTGTTGCGGAGTTGGTTAACCGCATTCTCCGCTTTTCCCATCGGCCCCTCGTTGGCTTACCGCGTCACGGATGATATTATCGGCCGGCGTGGTTTGCTGTCCTTGGTCTCCGGGACCAAATCCCTCTTGGATGCGTGCCGGCGTCACGCCGATTCATTCATCCAATGGTAACCTCACTGTGCGGCGTTTAACGCCAGAACGCCGTTCGCGGCCATCAATACACAATCATCAAAAACTTATGGACGGGGTGGGGAGGATGCATCAAGCGTGGGCATAAAATAACGCCCTCATCAGTTGCAATGCTGCTTAAAATCTCCGGTCTTTTGCCGCCGGAAGGTTGACCGCCCAATTACACCATGTGCTCATACTGCGTCTTCAAGACCTGTGCCTTGAACTGCTGGATCATCTGGATCGGCGCACTACCATCCTCCAAGACTTCAAACTGCTACACCAACTTCTGCGGATCTGCAAGGGCCCGCGTCAACCTGCTTGACGAACATCCTTCGCCCCAGCAGGGTCTTGGAAAGCACACATGCTCAACAGGTTATTGAAATCCAGCATGAGATAGCCAGTAGAGTGAAGTTCTCGGATCGCGTTCACAGGGTCCATACCCGTGATTTGCTGCACCTTCCAGAATAATTTCGCGGTTCAATTCGGCGAGTTGGTAATTGGCTGTCGAGCCGATTGGTGTCATCTCCGGGTGAAAGCCACGCAACGCGCCAATGTAGGTATAGAATACAGGGTTGTCCATGAATGCGGCGCCCATGTCCCGCACGCCTTCATGCACTCCCTGCGGCAAGTCTCAACGCTTCGATTAATACGCTGTGGTGCATCTGATCCTTGTCCCGCCCAATCCAAAAGCACGCCCATTTTCTACTTTGACCATATGTGCCGAAATGATTGCTTTCGCTTCCGGCGTAAGGGTAGTCATCAAGTTCCACAATGTTCGGCTCGCACGGCCGCAGCCGGTGCTAGTTCCGCGATCTTGCCTTCCGGCGTCAGACCTGCGATAGACCGTTCATGCAGCGTGATCTCGGCAACTAAGTCACAGTCGAACTCACTTTGTGTTGAGCTGAACCAGCCTGAACACGCCACACTGGCTTTCAATCAGTTGCTCAACATTTGCAATGCCTTCCAATCCTGATGCGGCGCGATAGGCGATCGCCTTCATGCTTCCAATTCGAGCCGTGCAGGATTGCCGGCTGCGAGTGCTTCTTCCGCGGCGGCATCGGATAACTGCATGTACTCGCGACCGCTTCGGGCAGCACGCGGACCAGATCGATGAGCGCATATAAAAGTAATCGCTCTCTGACCACTCACGCCGTATTGATGTGCGAGATCTCGCCATCGTCGCTATCCGGCGCCTCGCCATTGATGATCCGCTCCTGGCGTCGTCTGTTGTCTAACCTCGCTGCACTGGTACCGGCTTTCCATCGCCAAGCACCCACACTGTCTTTTGTGTCTCGGGATCAAATTCCTTCGCAATGGTGCGGTCGAATCAGCCGGTGGTATAAGTTCTCTTCGCTGCTTCCCACACGGCGCAACGCACGGCCCCCAACCGCCGGCCTTCTGAACCTGATCAAGCGTGGGCGTCGAGTGTTCTTGTCCTCGTGCGGTACGGCGGAAGTCAATTTATAGCTCCTTAGTCGCTGCTTCACCAACGGGCTCCGCAACTTGCGGGATCGTGCCTGCGACTTGTTCGGTGGTTGTCGCGCCTTTCATCAACCATTGACCGAGAGTCCTGGCAGCGTCACCCACCGGACCTTTAATATTTCGCGCCATAACCAAGTGCCGCAATTGCACCACCGGTCAAGACGCCGGCGACGGGAATTTGCAAAGCAATCGGCGCGCCCATGATCACACCTTGCGCAAGCGGCGCGGTGTAAGGCGAGGACAGCCATAGAATGCCGGCGCCTGGCACGACGGCAATCGCCACTAGCGATCTTCCCCATGAAATCAAAGGTGGGCTCGGAAATGATCATGCCTTGTTGAGAAGTCGGCACGTCCTTGATGTCGAACTCAGGGTTATTCCTGGATCGCATTCTTTTGGTCAATCGTGAGCCCTTGCCAGTTGAAATTCGGCTGCTTCCCGTCGAATTGCGAAGTTGCTGCGCTCGATCAGGTGCCGCTTCCTTGTCTTGCACCGTGCTATTGTAGTAAGAAGCCTCGTACGCCATCAGTAACGTGTTGGGCGATGTCTGCATGGATTGTAAGAACGACCGCCCAGGATCACTCGCGTCAAGGTAATTCCATTGGTCCGGCGACTTATCGCCATTCCTGAATTGGTACCACTTATAGGCTTGCTCGATGTCCGAGATATTCATCCCATCCGGCAAATTCACGCCCGTCAGGATTTGCTGTGATGATGTTATGCCAACGAACGACCGCCGCGGGATTTTCCCAAATCGTCGGGGTTGTAACCCAGGTTATTCAAAGCGTTCTGCGCCGGCCCTTGCGACCAATCAATTTGCGGTTTCGGTCCACCGGTCATCGTGCCAGGGGGCGCGTAACGCTGCGCCATCTGGTTTAGGTCTTGACCGCTGGGCCCGCTGTTGTTGTTTTGAAGCTGTTCCCACGCCGCCTGCTTTTGTTCTACCGTCCAATCACTGACATCCTGGATCGGCGCCTGTTCGTCTTTCGGCAGCGGATTATAGACGATGTTCTGTGTATTTTGAGAAAGCGGTTTCGGCAGTTAGGCCAGCACGGGAATGAGTTTCGTGTTGTCGTCGTTAGGCATAGCAAGGCCTCAGGGTCTAACCAATGTTCCAGGTGTTGAGTTTCTCGGCCCAATACGGAAATGACCGCGTAACCGTTGTCAGAATAACCGTCTCCGCCCCATCCACCACCCCAGCCACCACCCCAGCCACCGCCGCGACCATACCGCGATCCGTAGTCAGGAAGTGGGGTTGTTTGGGTCGGTGGTGTTTGCAGAGCACGCATCAGATCATAGTTGTCGTAAGTCGAGCGCATCTGTTCCATGTCCGATGATGGATTTGGATTGTCAATGCTGTAGTTACCCTGGTCTTGGTTCGCCAGGGCAATCGCCTGCTGCTGACGGTTGTACTCGTCGTCCGTGAGCCACACCGTCTTACCAGGAATGACATTACCCATGAAATCCACGGTCGCTGGATAATCCACGCGATGCGTGGCTGTCGGCGATTGCTGACCAAAACCAGGTTGAGGGCCGAGTCCTCCAAAACCACCGCCGCCAGGCGTGCCGGAGTTATAGCCACCGCGTCCACCACCGCCAGGTTGTCGCGTTGGGATTGGATTTGCTCACGTTGGGGTTCGGTCCACCAGGTGCAACGTATTGCTGTTGACCGTTTCGATTTGAAAAATTCGGCGCGGGCGACATTCGCTGACCAGGCGAAATGTATTGCGACTGTCCATTGCGGTTTGAAAAATTCGGCCCTTGCGCCGGCGCCGTCCAATTATCGCCGGTGCTTTGCTGTTGTACCCGCGGCGTGTATGGAAGATTTGGCGTATAGGGTTGATTCGGTTGTTGAACCGGTGTAAATTTCGGAACTGCTGACATTCCATTCGATTGTGCATCTGCTGGCATAAGAGCCTCCTTGCTCATAACGAGCAAAAACAAAATAACGAGTAACCGCCTCACTACGGCTGCCCGAGTAAACCAACGATCTGTTGATAAGCAGAAGGATTTTCCGCTTTCAGTTTTTCCTTCTCTTCCGCCGGCATCATCGTCCAGGCGTTTTGCATAACTGCGACGGCTTGCGGTTTGGTCCACATCACCATGAAGTCCGCGAACCAATCAAGTACCAGAGCTTGTGCGGCCATTCCTGCATCCTGCGCATCGGCTGAATTCGCGCCCATTATCCGCCTCCCATGTTCTGTCCTGTTGCTGTGGTTCGACGGCCGGCATAATCGCGCCTCCGGCGGCTGCCGCCTGCGGTCCGCCGACTTGTTGAGGAGTTGAGAGCGTATTCGCTG
Source organism: uncultured Chloroflexia bacterium (assembly GCA_963783295.1). Classification (GTDB taxonomy): domain Bacteria; phylum Chloroflexota; class Anaerolineae; order Anaerolineales; family Villigracilaceae; genus Fen-1038. Next base: position 173,573 of record CAWAMX010000017.1, read on the forward strand.
GCGGCATTGGTGCCGGTGGATTGGGTGACGCGGGTGCGGTTTGCTGATCAGGCGGCAATTGCTTGGGTACCTGACTATTGGGCACCTGTGTCGGGTTGTTGAGTTGAGTGAAGATGGATAGGAATTTCTGGATGAACGACGGATTATTGACCAATTGATAGAACAACTGGTTAGAAGCCTTCTCAGTCCATATCTGCTTTGTCATGGCGTCGCTATCGTTGACTTGCAGTAATTCCTTGCGTTTCCACTCGGTCGAAACTGTGTCGCCGAGGCCGTTCGCGATCTGCGAATTCTTTACCTGGTCTTGCGGTAAATTCGGCTCGAGCGTGCATTCGAGTACCATGTCATCGGGGATGTCCTGGGGATTGAGCAGCGGCGTCTGCGACTTCACGCCCTCGAACGGGATGCTCTCATCCTTCATCCGGCGCAAAGAAATCATCATCGCTTCTTCGATTGCCTTCGACACCGCTTCTTGTTGGTCAATGATCGGCAACTTACCCGACTGTGAAAGCATAGCCACGGCCGAGAAGGGCGCGTGACCGTTTCCGATCTCAGCGCCAAGAGCCTGCTTGTAAATGGGGCTGTCGTCGCCGACGTTATCCAGCAACGACTTCGCCCGTACCAAGTTGTCGTCAAACGCTTTGTCGTCAATGAGTTGCGCTTTGCCAGTGATGTATCGAAGGGCGCCAGACCAATTGACCATCACCTGCTGATTTTCATCGAGCGAAGTCGGATCAATGGAAACCAGCGGACCGGTACCGCGCTCAAGCATGGACGTAAAAAGTGTGGTGTAAAGTAGAGTTTCGCGTCTCCACCACTGGCCCTGCCATTTGGCGTAAAGGAATGGCATAAGCGTTTCTTCCGGTTTAAAGAAAAGACCTGATCCGCCAGCGAGGGTGCAAACAATCGGGATGCGTTTCAAACGATGCGGCCCGAACGCTTTGGGTTCAACCGGATCGCTTTCGCCTTTAACGTAAACGGCGCGAGAGGTGCCGTCGGTATGATCTCTGACGGTCAACTGCTCAGTGTCTTTGGCGTGATTGGGCACCGCTTGCGGTCCCCATTCCTCGCGGAGTTCGCCGGCGGTTGTGTCGTACTGCCTGACAAACGCGATCATGCCGTACTTGCCAAACTTGGGATAACTCTGCTGCGCCGAGATCGCCGTGAAGAGTACCGGTGTCCGCATTCGGATGTCCTGCAAGCGCGTCTTGATTACCGGATCAAGGTCGAGCGCAAGCAGGTCATCCACCATCTCAGTGCGGATCGTCACCATACCAAACAGTACCGCCGAAAGCGTCGCATCGGAATGCACGCTCGTCGGTAACAGTTCGCACGAAGCGCCATAAATCTCGTCGCTAGCTTTCACCAGTTTATCGGTATCACCGGTTTGCGATGTGGCTTTGAAGCGTGGGTCACTGGTCTTCAAGAGCCGGTGCACGCCGACCACATCATTGCGCGCTGACGGCGAAATGGTTTGCTTCACATCGCTGGCATCATGGTCGTTCAGCGAGCTATCGCCTTCCGAATCTTGCATGAAATACATATCATGGAAGGCCGAAAACATGCTGTCGCGCGTCGAGTAAAGCGTAATGATGTCATCGTCTTCGGTTTGAATGTCGCCTATGGTTTTAGCGCTATTTGCGCCCGTGCTTGGAGTTGTGTTCTTTGCCATTTCAAATCATCCTTCCGAGTTTCTTCAAGGGATTCTCGTTCTTAACCTTCGGCGCATTTGGATCCCGTGCCGCCGGCTTTGTGTTGGTCAGGCCATACTTCAACATATCGAAAGCATCATCGCCGTCCACTTTCTCCACGTCTTCGAGATTGTTCTTCGCTCGAACAAGCGTTGCCATACAACTGAAAATACCGAAATAAGTGCTAAAGACTTGAATGCCTGGCTTGTCGTCCGGCTGATCCTGTAAAAGCCGGTGTATTTTGCGCACGCCGTCAAGCCGGTCGTTATCTGCTTTCGTCAAAATAACGCCTTCGTCCTTGTACTCATCCACGCTTGTGAAGATGCGAGTGCCGGCAGTCTTGCGTGACCACATATCCGGCGAGGCGTAGGTAATCGAGATTTGTTCTGCCGGCGGGGTTAACTCTTTTATCAACCGCGCTCGTTGTGTGTCGGTCAGTCCCGATTGAAGCACCGCGCGATAGATATAAATCCGGTTCTTTTGCACGTCCTTCGTGAACCAACCGCAAGTGAATGGGTGCGCCAGGCCATAGTCAAGTGCTCTCCACTTCGGCCACCAGGCAGGAATATCGAAATCAGGGCAGGCGATCCGGTCTTCAATCCAGAGCGGAAACATCTGGCCGGCAAAGATTGACCAATCACCCCACCGCAACGCCTTTGCGACTTGCGGATCACGCTGCATGAGACGATCTTCGTATCCTGGATCACGCGCCACGCCAATCGCGTTGTCTTCGAGAAACGCCGGAATGAAGTAAACCGGCGAATACTTTCCGTTCGGGTTGAGCGTCCTCTTCAAGTTCTCATGTGGTCCCTGTGCCTTTGCCACATCGAAGATTTGCGAATACCACGCATGGCCGACGTTTCCCGGGTTTGTCGTCAGGACCGCAAAAGGTTTGAAGCCCTCAATCGTGACGTTCGACCGGTTGCGCGTCAGTAAATAGTCGGCGATCACCCAGGTAAAGTGTGTGCTTTCGTCAAGCATTAGCACATCAATCTGCTGGCTTTGATAACTGTAAACATCCGCCTCGTTCTGGCAATGGCGAAAGTAGAACGTCGAACCATTCGGCCAGTTCCATTCCTTGCCACCATCGGTATGATGGGCCACGTCACCAAAGACTTCATAGGCTTTCTGCATCGCTGCGCCTGGACCGTCCAGTTCAGGATAAGTTCGGCGAAAAAAGGCAATCTGCACGCCAGGCCATAACTCCGCGATCACGCGTGCCAACAACAAATCACCGTAGGTCTTGCCGCCAAACGCTGCACCGCCATAACCAATCACATCGGCAATTGCGGCCCTGCGTTCGCCGGTCGCTCGAAACATGGGCACGGCAACGCCGTTGAATTCCTGTTCGCCGGCCGGTGCACAAGGAAAGCCGCAGGCTTCAAGCAGCCTTGCTTGTCTTGGCTGAACGAGCGGCAGGTTTTGCGGGCGTGGGTTTTGCAATTGCTTGCTCCTGATGTACTCCACTTGGTCTGCTACCGGCCACAAGTGCCTCATGTTCAAGGATGGTGGTAAGGTCGAGTTTGATGCCATCTGTTTCGCTTTGCGAGAATTTCAACCAATCCAGTAAATCCTTATCGGTTTCGATCTGCTCGCCCTTGATTTTGTCTCTCACAACACGTTGCGCAATGCGCAATCTTTCGGCTCGGCTCGCGATGCCCATCATTAGGGATAATCGGTCAACTTCGGCGCTGAAATTGTCGTCCCGCTTCCAACGAGTAATTGATTTTCTACTGACACCGACCGCTTTGGCCGCTTCCTCTATCAAGTACCCTTGTGCAAGCAAGATTGCCGCATCTGCTTTTTTTCGATCCCATTTCCAACGGGACACGCGCGAGACGTTTAATGTTGCTCATCCAGGCGGCACCGGCGCGTTAATCATCTGCCAATTCGTCAGATAAAGTGCCGGCGTGCCAAACCCGAACGGAAAGTACACAAGGGTTATCCAGCCGGTCTTTCCGGTCACGGCGTCGAGCACTTTGCCGTAAGTCCGGTTATAGAGCGGGAAGTAATCAGTCAGTTGCAATTTCGTGCCAGCGGTCGCCAATTCGATGATCGGCGAAGAGTAGCCGCTCTCACGCACATTGACGTTATAGCCAGTCGTGATTTCCATCGGCAGGGTTGGAAACAGTTCAAGATATTGATCCTCGATGTAGAGTTGCACGCCTGGCTTTGTCAAAACGGGAAACACGATCGTGCCGTTATTGACGGGAGCCGGATGCACCACGCCATTCTCCGCGTAATTCATGCCCGTTTGATAACCGAGTTCATAAGCAGGCAAAGTCAAAATGTCGGGAGGCGAGCCAAGCATCGGATAAGCAGAGATCGCATCCCAACATTCACCGGCCTTGTACGTTCGACCGGTCACGAGGAGAACGTTTCCAGGGAAAGTGTCGGTTTCGAGTTTGGTACCATTGAAGATCGTGCCGTTAGCGGATCCAAACGCATAATTCCGACCTCCGCCCTCCGCGCGTCCCAGGGCTTCGAGCCACGAACCGGCTAAATTCAACACCGGTGTATTAGTCGTCCAGCTTCCGGCGTTCTTGACTTCTTGCACAAAAATCGTGGCCGGATAGGTGTATGGCTTTTTCCCGTTCGTGGTGGGGGGGAAATTGGGAATATAGACCGTGTAGTCATTCGATGCCCGCGGCAGCGTGACGCGTGCATACTGGTGTCCCGAGAAAACACAATCGCCTTGTGCGGCGTGCACTGGCAAAGCAAGAAATAAACTCGCGATCAAGACGAGGGCGAGAATTAGTCGCCTCATGCTTCCTCGTCCATTGTTCCCGCAACTTCATGCGCCTCGGGTTCGTCGGCAACTTCATGCGCCTCGGGTTCGTCGGCAACTTCCTCGAGTTCATGAGTATCCAACACGACACCCCCAGGGATGGGTTCATCCACTATCTCGAATCCTGCGACTTCGACACCAGGCTTGAGTTGCGGATCGGCTTCGGTGCCAGGATAGGGGTCCATCATCTTGACCTCGGATTCAAATCCGGCATCGTAGCCAGCACAGAAAGCCATTTCGATATTTTCCTGTTCTTGGCGCGCAACATGATAAAAACCGTTTTCTTCCATAAACTTGCCTACTGCTTCTTGTTTGACCATTTCAGAACTCCTTGTTATTGCATTGCGACCGTGACGGTCGTTTGGGGATCGGCTGTAACCGTCGTCACCACAATTGATTTATTGGTGATGATGGTTGTTTGTGTTGCCACTGGCGGCGTCGGAACCACAGGCACGGGATTTACCGGCACAGGTTGGTCGAGGCCGAGGAAGGTGCGAAGCGCGCTTACCGGTCCATTGAACACATCGAGATCAGGCGAGCCATAGACCTTGTATGGTCGCGTGTCGCCCGAGTCGTTGTATTGCAGGAAGCGCCAATCGCCGCGCATTCCCGTTGGCAAAGACGGATTGATATCAGGCCCACGACTCGGTTTGAAAGTCGGCCAAGACGCCACCCAATCAGGAAAGTCCAGGTACCACCTGTCGCTCGGATAATTGGATGTCATCGCGGGCAGCATGTAGTTCATGTACACGTCCTGGTTGATGTAATAAATCACCTTGCATTTCGAGTTCGCTTTCCAGTAATTCAGAAGGCGGCTAGAGTTTGCAAAGAAGGTTTTATCCATCACGTTATTGGTCTTTTCGATGTCCAGGGCGATAACCTGACAGTCACTTGGCATTCCCGTCAGGAGGAGGTCCGCTTGCTGTTGCCAACTTACACCCGAGCGTTGATAGTGATAGATGCCGCGGATCGGGGCAGGCGTGGCTAGTTTTGACCAAATGATCGGGAAACCATTCAATACACCTGAGATGCCTTCGGTCATCTTCACAAAAACAAAATCACACTGACCGGTGAGGTCAGCGTAATTCGGGGGCAGCGGATTACCCTGGGTGTCCGTCAGGTATTGCGTCGGGTCCGTATCAATGCCATTTGCGCGGGTCGTGATTTGAGTTTGCATTATTTTGCTTTCTTGATTTTCAGCGTGCTTTCAACGACATCCAACCGCTCGCAAATTTCATTCTTCATCTGTTCGAGGACGGTTGTTATTGCAGACAGTTGGTAATTGGACTGGATCAAGGCATCGAGCAGTTTTATCTCTCTGCGCTCGCTGCTTCGCACCACGTATAAAACGAGTGCGGCACAAAGAATAACCACTACGAAGGCAAAACCTAACTCTCCGTCCTGCACCCAATCGGCGGTGAAGTCAGGCATATTAGGCCGTCGGCTTGGAGGCGCCTAGATTTACGTTAGGCGTATTCGATACCGGTTGCACGGCTGCGGTCACATGTGTACCCACGTCAACCGCCAGGTCAAAGACGCCAGGCGCCGATAAGAAGAGTGCGACCACCGTCACGAATTTCTCGACGTAGGGTTGCATCACAGGAAAGAGCGCCACTAGGTCCGGTTCAAAAGCCACGACCAGGGAAATCAGAAAAGCGCATACAATCGGCCAGTAGCCTTTGAGTCCAAGCTGTTGCTTGAAAAAGGCAACCGCGGCGATCACGAACGCGACGTTCAAAACGATTTGCATGGAGACTCCTTGTGTTTGGGAAAATAGAACGGGGCAGCTATTTGGCTGTCCCGTCGGTTTAGTCCGATCTGTCGGACGTTCTAGGTCATTGTACTACTATCCGCACGTGCGTACAAGGCAACGCACTTGCTTGCAAGTCAAATCCAGCGGATCCACTTCAAAGGCCAATAAAGCCACGATCTGCTTATCACGTCCCTAGCGTCCATATACCAATACTTCCAGGGATCGCTCAACCTAATAACCCCTCCAACGATCTCCGTATTTATCGGACGGTTTCTCAGTATATGCGCGGTATGGATCGCATGTCTAAGTTTCACTGTCATGTTCACATCCTTTCTTCTTAAATTTGCCTGTGATCGCTATTTCCAACCAAGCCGGACGCCCCTTCTCGACCTGGATAACCACGCGCCCAAATCCAGCATGGCACACAGCCCTCAAGGCGACAGTGATCTGTAAAACCTGTTCCGGTGTCAATAGTAGCGGTTTTTCCGTGTCACTCACATTGAGTCTCCTCGCGTATCATAATGGCTACACGCCTTTCCAATTGGAAGGATAGTATCCAGTCCAATCGTCAATCTCCCAGATCATCGCGTCTCTCCACTTCTTCCCGCGGCAACGCCAGGGATACCGGTTTCTCGTCTTCATCCTCCCAGTATTCGTCATCTTCCTTCGGGACATAGTGCGAGTTGATCACCACGATGTCGCCCAGGCCGCTGAACGGTCCACGCTCTGATCTGAGCTTCGCTAAATAACGTTTCGTCGTCACCGGTGAAAGGCCAAGCAGGCGCGCACCGCCATTGATCACCGAAACCGCATTCACCGACGTTCGTATTTCCAATTGCCTGCGCACATACTCGCGGAATTCCATCTCGGCCCAATACGACTTCGCACTCGCATCGTTTTCACACTCAGCCAATCGTCCCAGGCTTTTCTTTGTTCCAAGTCTTAGCTCTTTCGCCTCGGCTTTCAAAACTTCGTTGATTCTCCGACATTCGCTTTTTAGTACGTTTTTTGCTCTCATCTTTGCCTTTCCTGGCGGCTAATTCTTTTCATCAGACTTCACACACACACACACACACACGCACACACTCACACTCACACTCACTACACTCACTCTCTTTAATTGAAGGAGTTCGTTTTATTAGATAAAGAACGGGAAGCCAGCAGGATCGCACAAATCACAGCATCCGCGCACTTTGCCCTTACTTCGGGTAGGTATTGCGGAAGGGTCGCAGCCAGTTCGTCGCGCATTTCGATTAGGTCGTGCTGGATGTGTCCATTTTGTTCTCCAAGCCACTCGCGATAAACGTCAACGATGCCGTCCTGATCTTGGTCGGTAATCTGTGAAATATTTCGGTTGTGCTGGCCTTTATAAATCATCGTTCACCTTTTCTTCCATCTCAATTGTTCTTCCCAATACCAAACCGACTTCATCGCGCGCCGCAGCATCGGGTTCGTCTTGTTCTTCCTTCTATATATATGAAGAAACAGGGCTTTTCGTATGGCCGGATTGACCGGTTCAATGCCCCTCATCAACAATTCGTACACGTACCTCACGTTCACAGCGCATATTGCCGCCGTGGCGCGGAACGTTTTCGCTCTACGAAACACTCTGACGAGCCTTTTCGGTGCATTCGGGTGAATTAGTCAGCTCTCGCTTTTTCATTTATCTGCGGCGTGTTATTTCAGGTAACGAGGCTCTAGAACGGTATGTCGTCCACCGCCGGCGTCTGATCAAATTTCTCCGCGCCGGTATCTTGGTTCATTCCGTCGCTGTTCTTATGCCCCAGGAAGCGCACGTTGTCGGCTTGCAGGTCAAAGTTTGCGCCAGGCGTGCCGTCTTGCCGCGTGTAGACGTGCGGACCGCCGGTAGCTTTGTCCGGCTTCAAGTGACCCTCGACTAGCACCGTCATACCCTTCTTTACATACTGGTTGCAAATCTCAGCCAACTTACCCCAAGCTGCCACGTGAAACCAGGTTACTTCTTCAACCTTCTGGCCGTCCGCTTTAGTGTATTTGTGGTTTTGCGCGACACTAAACTGCGCCACAGCCTGACCTTGCGGCGTGTATCTCATTTCACAGTCGCGGCCAACGTTACCGGCCACGATCACGATTGAATAAGTCATTTTGTACCTCCAAGAAAGTCGAGTTGACCGCCAAAAGCCTTGTGTAGATTTTCTTCCAGGTGCTTCGCATTCCCGTATTGCGTCAGTGCCCGTGCCACGTTCTTCTCCGCAGCCGGAAGGCCGTCAGAAAGCGACGCCGCCCACCAGTACCCGTGCGTCAAGTCCGAGCAAATCAGCCCGTTATCTTCGGCGTTGATCTGTTCGATCATGGAGCGCATCTCGCGGTCGTAAGGATTATTCGTGCTCTCGTCTTTTGCCTTTGTCGGTCCGTATAATTCCGCCAGGAGTTCGCGCTTGCGGATCGCCTTATCCTGCCCGAGATGGTAATTTCGCATCAAGAGTTTCAAACGGTCTTTTAGGTATTCTTGGCTTTCGTCCATTAGAATGCTCCAATCAAACTCAGTCCAGACAGCACCCCCAGGATCACGTAATACTGCCAGTTGGTTATTTTGACTCCCGCAAGCGCCAGAAATCCGCCCAAGAAAACGAACAGGATCAGCGTCGCGGTTTGCTTCCAATCAACACCAGTGAGTTTATTTTTCATGGCACAATCGCCATCGGCGAGCAGCCGGTAACGCGTGAATGCCAGTACCAACTCGGTGCCGCATAACCAGTCACCACACGCGGTCCGGCAGGGTTCGCCGTACCGATCACAAGTCCCATCCAAAGTTGATTAGGATCAGGACCGACCGGACACATCACGACGATGGTCTGCTTGCAGGAATAACTTTCGATGGGTTGGCAACTTCTTGCACTTATGCGCGCCACGATCTTTGCCGCCGAGTAAAGCTGCCCTTCGTGTGCAGTTTGGGCGTGCTTTGTCAAGGGAAGGTTGCCAATCATCGGCGCGGCGGCCACCGCTACCATGAGCACCGTAATCGCCAGGGCCGCCAGGACGATCACTCTTAGTGTTTGAAATTTCATTGTCATAAATCACCCCCGCCGGCTACCGTCAGAGCTTCAATCGTTTCCCTCACCACATCCGCCTCGGGATGATGCACCAGGCCACGCAACACAAAATAACGCAACGCCCCCATGTCCTGCTCTGTCACCATGACCGTACGCGTGGCATCTTCGTTGAAGAAACCGTTCGCTGCGGCGCTCAATAATTCCCCCATCACTTGCGTCGGTACATTGAATATTTTTCCTTCACTCATAATTGCCTTTCTCTTTGCTGGAGGGCAAGGAGTCGCCCTCCAGCAGAAGGAGGAGAATGCCTATCAGCCGCTTGTCCCGGCTGGTAATGCCTTGTCGTTTTTAACTTTCTTGTGCGCTTCTTCGAATGCCTTTTTGAACATCGCGTTCAGGAATTCGCGAACGGCTTTTTTACCTAGAACCGCGTATTTTGCGACGAAAATTCCGCTTGAGTTTCGCTGCGGAATTGCCTCGCCAAGTCGGCGCAGGTGACGATTGCCGGCCAGGATGCCGCGCTCGTCTACACTTCCGGCACTCGCCTTGCGTCTTCAACACCCACGCACCACAACCGCCCGAGCACTCAACCCTGAATGTCTTTGTTGGCTTCATCTTCACCTCTGGTAGTCTCAGTTCGCGGGTTCGACGGTCAGCGTCACGCCGGACGTATCCACATCAAGAAACTGGACTTTCTTGAAATTCTCATCACTGAACGGCACAACCGCGCTCAGGTGAATTTCGCCCTTCTTCACATTGACCGTGATGCCCGTCAACTTCACACCGTAGAATGTTGTCATCCTTCTCTTTCCTTCCCGTGTCCTGGTAGATGTTTCAGTAGCCCATCAAATGTCTCGATTGCGTGACGTAAAACTTTCGCGTCGTTGTATTGATATTGGATCAGGTGCTGTGAAATCGATGACGATTTGGCGGTCCACCACCACCCGCGACATCAGCACATAATGGGGCTTCACATACAAGAAGTCAACGTCGCCGGTACCCTCCCAAAAGGTCAAGGAAACAGTGACACCATCCGGTGTATTGCTGTCGGTATCCATCCCGCAACCAAAACTTTCGCAGTACACCAGAACTACACTTGCATTCATTTCAGTCATGTCAATACTCCTTTACTTTTTTGGGGGAAATAACACATCAACCAAATGCGCCTGCGTCCGTCCGACCTTCGCCTCTTCCGCCACTACCTTCGCATGAAGTTCCGAGTAATTCAGACGCAAATTCACTTCACTGATGTCAGACCGGTTCACTTTCTCGTAAGGCACATGCACGGCCAGGGCGCGCTCGGTCAATTTGTTCCATTCATTCCAGGCCACATCCTTCGGCATGTTCGCATTGACCGGCGCGCGGTGTTCGTTGCCGTGGAGCCAATCCCAAAGCGTGCGCGCCAGGTATTCGCCAGGCTTTCGGATCACCGCGCCATCTAATGCAGGGCAGCGACCACATACAACCATCGTGTGATCGCCATCCATATCGCAAACGATGTCGAATTCATACAGCGGACCGTCCGGCCGTTGGATTGGTGCCATGCCGATCTTGCGCGGCGTGGCTTTGCCGTTCACGCTCTCGACCGCATACGCGACTTTTACGCGCAACGTCGCCATGATATGCGCCGGACTTTTCAAGATCGCTTCAAAGACTTCATCGTGCCGCGGCGTGGCTTCGGCCCAGGCGATATAACTGTTCTGGCTTTTTGATCGTTTAGTCGCCATGTCCACTTGTTGGAGCGTGCCATTCTTTCCCTTCCACTCATGGGACAGGCTGTCAATCACAATAGGGTTGTAGCCTTTCCCTTCCATGAAATAAATGGCCTCGACGTACCGCTCGGGTTCGTAGCTATCCAGGTCAATCGCATCGAACTCGAATAGGTCGCGGAACTTCATGGCACTCCCTTCCTCGGTGTCAATCACGCCGACGCGGGTATGCAGCCAATTCGCAAAATAACCTGCGACTTGCAAAGTGGTGAACGTCTTGCCGGATTTTTCAAATCCCTTCGTCACCATACGCAAGCGCATTTCTTCGGGCTTTTGGGTTTTGATCACAAAATCAGTCATGTAGATTCTCCTTTACTCGACATAGTTTTTTCCAACAGGGATCGCAAAATTTCCACCGAGCCGAAGCTGTCATAAATCTGTAGCTTCCAAACGGCTCGATCTCTTCACCACAAGCCGTACAGCGCTTTGCCTTATCATTCCATTCAAAACAAACTTATTTTCGCGGGCGTAGATTTCGATCATTCGCAACGTTGCCCATTCGTGGACCGTCACCAGGCCACGGTTCAGATAGTCAGCAATTCCATTTCGATCTTTGTCGTGTCGGCCATTACGGTTTCTCCGGTGTATAAAATTCGTAAGTTGAAAGTAATGCGCAGTGCTGCTTACCTTCTGCATCTTCAACACACAGAAGACATCGCCTGGCTCAAAGTTAAACTGGACGACCTGGCCCACCCATCCAAAATCAATGTTTCTGAGCCATTCGCCTTTATTAATCCTTGATATTCAACAGCCGCGTCATCTAATCCAAAGTAGTAGTCATTTCATTATCCTTTTTTTATATGGGCCTCGTCGGTGCGCCCTGGGCTTCCAGGCGCCGAAGAATCGTTTGCTGTAAATCAATCGCCTCGCCGATCCCGCAAAAGCTTTGGATCGTTCGTGCAATCTCGCATACTCCGCAGGATCAGAAGGGTGCTCTGCGCATCCTCCGCACTCAAATCTCTTGCATCTTTGGCTTGGCCGTGTGTGGGCCAGCATAGGGGTTTGTCTGATTCGACCTTCTTCCTAACTTCTTCTCGGCTTCTTTCGGGCTTCATTGTTTTCTTTGTCCTTTTCATGTTAGAGTGCAATCACCAACCGGCTTGACGTGCAATCAACTGCACCAGGCCGTACACCAAACACGACCACAGGATCAGCACGACCGCGAGCGTCAAAAGTGCTTCTTTCGGATTACGGATGATCATTAGATGCCTTCCATTCTTCCACGGCCAGAAGGAACGCCGCAGCGAGTACCGGATCGGGTAACGTCTTTTGAGTCACTTGTGTCTGCATATGCGTCCTTCTGTCCATCAGTGCCCGCCATGATTGTAGACATTACTTGTCCATGCGTGATACAGATGAATGTCACATTTTTCCTTGACAAATGTCCCTCAATTAGGAAAAAATTGACCAACTGCACGTGTTTTATGTAACAATAAGTGCGGACAAAATGACAACAACTACGGATTTCCCCACGTGGCTCCTGATCGAACAAAAAAGCAATTGGCTTCAGTCTGAATTGGCTCGCCGTGCAGGTATCAGTCGGCAGACGGTGAGTGAATATATCAATCGGAAAAAGAAAGTACTACGAAAAGGAAATTTTGGTCGCTATTGCCCAAGCCTTTGAAATCAGAGAAGAAGATGTTTTTATTGCCGCCGGCGCGTATAGTCCCAAACCTGGGGACGACACAACCCTACGCCAAATCGAACATCTCTATCACACCCTTCGCGATCCGGCCAATAAAACCAAAGCCCTCGAATACCTTCTGTTTCTAAGGGTCCAAGAAAGGCAGGCTATTCATGATACAGAGGGAAAGCGCAAAGCTAAATCCAAGTGATCGCCGACGCTTACTGGCGTTCCTTCACATACTTCATGCCTACGAAGCCTTGTTCTTTCGCGCTCATTGGATTGGTCAGCCGTCAGTAATTACTTACGAAGCGTAAGCAGGTGCGGATGAGCGAAACCCTCAAATTCAAGAACTGTCCGAACTGCAAGAAGTTGCTCTCGCAAGACGACTATCCGCGCTTCTGCCCTGCGTGTGGACAGGACTTGATCATCGCCGCCAGAGACCTTGAAAGGATCCTCGCCCGAACCCCCAAATCGGTTCAGGTGCCAGCCAAACATTCTTTTCCGTGGTTTTGGTTGCTTGCAATTGGTTTGATTGTTTTTGTTGTTATTATCGCCCTGTCGCCTTCCCGCGTTTCCGTTGTTAATTCACCTACATCCGCATCAAAAATCATTCCTTCGACACCCCTCCCGATCAACATGGATGCGAGAGCCACTTCAAACGCTATGACGTTTACGCCACCCATACAAACGGAATTCGCGACCAACTGGCTTTCTCCCGTCTGCCTTCGTTGGGATCAGGTTACTGTAGATATGAATGGTCAGACCAAATGTGTTTATGGGATTATCAAGAGTTTGAGCGGCACCCGTTACAATTTTAGTGATTCCCCAAATACATTCTTTCTTTACAGTGAGTATGAAATCCAGAGTACCGTCACCGGCAAAACCCTCGCGCCTGGCGAGTGCGTGCGTCTCACCGATGCAATCCGCATCGAGAAGGATGTCCCCTACATAGATGCGGACGACCTTATTAAAAACCACATCTACCAGAACTTTAAGTCTTCAGATAATACCACCGACTGTCCGTAAATGATTACAAATAATCCGCAACTGCGTTTCGCGATCTGGGCCGCGGTCTCTTCTGAGCCGCAAGCCACGCCGGAAAAAGACAGCCTCACTAACCAGGAAACAAAGTGCCGCGCGCTGGGCGTCTCGAAAGGCTGGATCGAGGGCGCCGGTCCGTTCGTGGTGCCAGGCGAAAGCCGAACACGCTTCGTCAACCTGCGTGACGCCGAACATGAAATACAGCCTTTGGGTGAAATGCTGAATTCCGCCCAACGCGGCGATTTCAACCTGCTCATCATGTATGACTACAACCGGCTGCGCGATCTGCTTGATCCCGTGGCGAAAACTCTTGCATCGTATGGGGTCCAGATTTATTCCGTCAGCCAGCCGGTCGAGCCACTCGACGCCGAAGGCTTCAATCCCTATTCATCCGATTCCGAATCCATGATGCGCGGCATGAGCCAGATCATTTCCCGCGCCCAAATCTCCGACCTCCGGCGCAAATTCCGTTTTGGCATGGTGGCACGTGTGAGCAAAAAAGGATTGACGCCGTTTCGCCCTCCCTTTGGTTATCGCAAGCCGCCAGGCCGTGAATTCGATCCGAACGCGGTGCCTATCATCGAACCAGCCAAAGCCGAGATCGTGGTGCGTACGCGCGATATGTTTCTCTCCGGTCTATCGCTTGGACAAATCGCCTTTCGCTTCAATGAACTCGGAATCCCCACCCCCTCCGGCGGTCATCACTGGACGGATGTCATCGCCCGTCACATCATGACCAATCGTTTCTACTGCGGAGAAGTCTTCTTCGGGGGCGAGCGCCACGCGTTGGATCCGCGTAATGGTTCCTTCAAGATCGTGCGCAATCCCCCAAACCGTGTGATCATTGGCAAGGGTGCCCACGAACCGCTTTGGGACCACGATGTGCAGCGCCGCATTGACGACGAATTCAAGCGGCGCGGCCACACTTACACCGGCAAACGCAGTCATAGGCTATCAAACCTGCTCTTTTGCGGCGTGTGCGGCGCCCGCATCCACGTCGGATATTCAGCCGGTCAGCATTACAACGGTCCAACCGATTTTTCGCGCATGTGGTTCTGCTCGGCTGTGCGCGGGCATGTGGATGTCTTTGACCGCGATCTGTTGCCTATGGTAATTGACCGACTAACGGACGCCCTGCGCCATACCGAAAATATCGAATTACCGGTATCCGTAAATCGCCAGCCGCTTCTCGCGTCGGCCCTGGGCGATCTCCGTTCAAAGCGCGACCGCCTGACCGACGCATACCTGGCCGGCGCGATCCCGCTGCCAGAATATTCGAAGCGCGCCTCGGACATAGAGAAACAGGTCTCCGCCATCGAGGCCGATCTTGCGGACCGGACCGTAGCCCTAGCGCGCCAAAAAGAACGTCAAACCACGCTTGCACAATTCGCTGAACTCGTCGATTCGGTTCCCGCCTATATAATGGAAGCGCCCGAGCAGGATGTGAATAACCAACTTCGCAACCTGATCGAGCGCATCGAAATCACGCCGGACGACGTGAGGTTAATCTTTCGTTAGAAAATTCTCATTCCTCGATGCCAATGAAAGATTATTTTCAAAGTAAAAATTTATGAAAGGCATAAGATGTAAAATGCAATTGCGTTTTACATCTTATTTTTCGCATCCAACAATTCTTGCACTAATTGGTCAGGTATTTGGACGGCGACAATTTCCCCACGCACGGTGGTTGCGCCGTCAGCATGGATCCATTCTTCAATAGTAATTTTGCGTCCTTTGATTTCTTTCACCTTTGCGCGAATCTCCAAATCAACACCGAGTGGCGTGGGCTTGAGATAATCCACATGCAGGGACGCGGTCAAGAAGCGAAAGGCGGGCTCAGTATCCATTGAGCGATTCTCGGCGCGATATGAGGCAGCCGCGGCTGTGCCTGTGCCGTGACAATCAATCAGAGATGCAAGTAATCCACCATACACATATCTGGGAATAGCAATATGATATGGCTTCGGTCGAAAATGACATACTGATTCGTCTCCATCCCAGTAACTTTTGATTTGATGTCCATATTCATTGAGTCTGCCACATCCGTAGCAATGAGCCATAAAATCAGGATAATAATCTTGAAAAGATTTGTCAGACATGGCTATGGTGTTTCTGTAGAACGGGGAGTAGTAATAAGATTCGGGGTACGCGTCGGTGGCGGAGTACGAGTTGACGTGAGGGTCAAAGTAATGGTCGGAGAGGGAGGCGGGTTACCTTGCACAATGAAGCGGCCTACTATTTTCCAGTCTTCTCCAACAAAAATTATGACTTCGTAATTGCCGGGCAACCATTCGTATGCTGGCGGATTCCAATCAGCATAATCTGAGCCTCCCGTACTTCCACCAAATGGATGCGTCTCCAAATTTACCTGTGTCCCATCTCGATACCAGATGGCTGTCCACTGCACACCTGGCAACATATTGTCATATGAATATATTCCCCAAAGATGACCGACCGGGTTTTGAAACACAGTAGCTGGAGAAACGGCTGGATACTTGTTCCCGCTAGTAGTAAATTGGATTGAAGAAAATACTGCCTGAGGATTAGGAGTAATTTTGCTTTGAAATAAAGCCAACACAGGCAACGGCAAGAAAGGCGTTGGCGTGCCGGTAAAGGTTGCAGTCACCGCCGGTGTAGTTGTAATCGAAGGAGTTACTGTGATACTCGGTGTAAGCGTAATAGTAGGTATCGGCGTTATGGAAGGCGTCAGCGTAATAGTCGGCGAGGGAGGAAAATATTCATACGCGACCGGCTCGCCAAATACAGGCAAAACGATGGCGAGGATCACCAATATCACCGCCAGGCCAAGCAAACGCCATCCGGCCGCGATCCGTTGCCGGCGCAGGCGAAAGAACGTCATTCGGCGCGCAGATTGGATATCACGAATTCCGCTCCACATGATGATCAGCGCAATAACAGCCAAGATCACGGCAATCGCGATGAAGCCGGACTGAATATCCATACGCGGCATTATACTTCGTGTTGAATATTATAGGTTACATGATTATAGTGAAAATTGGTAGTAGTGCTCCTGAGGCAAGGTTTTGTGGTAAAACAGTCATATGACTGAATTGGTTTTTCTCAAACTCGGCGGCTCTCTCATTACAGACAAGACTCAGCCTTACACAGTTCGGCTTGATAAATTATCTGCTCTTGCAAAAGAAATTCATTCAGCTCTTTCCGACGCTCCGAATCTGCATGTCGTTTTAGGGCATGGATCCGGCTCCTTTGGACATTTTGCCGTTAAAGAACATTTGGCCCCCTATCTTCTTCCCCAAAGTTCTGCAAATTTAGCCGGAAAGAAAGAGGATGGCTATTGGCGCGGTTTTGCCGAAGTTTGGTATCGCGCTACGCAACTCAATCGTTACGTGATCGAAGCCATGCACGAAGCAAATATTCCCACAATGGCGATCCAACCTTCTGCCTCCATCGTTTCAAAAAATGGAGTAATTGAGAATTGGGAATTATCACCGCTCGAGTCGGCTCTGGAAGCAGGGATCGTTCCGGTCATTTACGGTGACATGGTATTCGATTCAGTCAAAGGCGGAGCGGTACTTTCAACTGAAATGCTAATGTTTTATCTTGCGCATCAGCTCAAACCAAAACGGATTTTGCTGGCAGGGATTGAAACGGCAGTATGGGCCGATTTTCCTACACGCAAGCAGAAGGTCGAGAAAGTCACGCCATCATCGTACAAAGAATTGGCGGGTAAAGTTGGCGGCTCGCACGGCGTGGACGTGACTGGTGGAATGAAATCCAAAGTCGAAGAGATGTTAGCGCTTGTGGAGCAAATTCCAAATTTGAACGTGCAAATTTTTTCGGGCGAAGAGCCAGAAAATATTGAACGCACATTGAATGGCGCTCCGTTAGGCACTTTGATTACATCGGATAAATCTTTCTAAGAATTTTTAATGCATAGCTTCGCAGCGTAACCCAAAAGGGAATTTGATGTTCAATGTCTGACGTTCCTGTTTTCAATTATTATTGGAAAGTGACATCAGCAGGCATACCGGGTTTGAGCTGACCCTGTGGATTACTCACCGTCAACTTGATGGCATACACCGTGGAGGAGCGTCCCTCCACCGTCTGCACATTGCGCGGCGTGTACTCCGCTTGATCCGAGATATAACTCACCTGCGCATTGAACACCTCGCCCGGGAATGAGTCCGCTTTCATGGTCGCCGGCATCCCCAGACTGATCTTGCCATACAAGTCCTCCGGCACATACACCGTGATCGTCAAATGGCTGATATCCGCCATGGTCAAGGCATCCGCTCCCGGCTGAACATATTCTCCCGGTTCTACATTGCGGGTCAGGATCACTCCATCCATCGGCGCATATACCGTCAACTTGGTAAGCTGGGTGTTGATCAGATCCACACTGGCTTGAGCCTGCTGTACCGCACTTTGCGCCTGCGCGTCGGCAGCCTTGGCCTGATCGAGAGCAGCTTGGGCATTCGAAACCGCAGGAGACTTGCTGCCGGTCTGGACGTCAGTCAAATAATCCAGAGCCGTGTTGTAACGTTCCTGCACCAGCGTGACATTCGCACGCGCTTTCTGAACATCCTTGGCACCTTCCGAGGTCAACGCATCGTTATAAGCATTCTGCGCATCCCGCAGGTTCGACTTGGCATCATCAAAAAGTTGTAGGGCATAATCCTTGATATCCTGATCAATATTGCTGGCGTTGATCAGATAATCGCGAGAGTCCTGTTTGGCGATCGGCTGGTTTTCCTGCTTTGCCAACTGGTACAACCCAAAGCGGCTCAACTGATCAATGTTCGTGCCATTCTGCGCAAAATTGTTCAAATTGTTCGCTACGTTGTAGCTGGCTTCCGCATTCGCAAGGTTCGTCTCAATTTGCACAAAGCCACTGCCGGCCGTAGTGGTCTCGATGGCCGTCAGATTGTTCTGCGCATCCATCAGAGCTTTCTGCGCTGCATCCACTTCCGTCTGCGCAGATGCAATCTGTTCCGATTGCGTGAAATACCACTGCGGCACATTGAAATCCGATGGCCGGTTCGTCAACCACTGTGTGGTCAATGTGTCACCCGTCTTCAGCGAGGCTTGCATCGTCAGGTTGTATTGGTTCTGGGCGGATGCCAACGCAGCATCCGAAGTGCCCGCCGCAGCCTTGGCGACATTAAGAGCCGCAACAGCCTGTTCTTTCTGTGCCTGAAGCAGACTATCGTCCAGATGTATCAACGCATCTCCAGCCTTGACCGTCTGGCCTTCATCCGTCAGCACATCCTTGACTTTGCCTGCCTCTTCCGGCGCCACATTCACGTCGGTCGCTTCAATCGTCCCCGAAGCACCCAGTTGGGATGCCGCATTATTCTGGCTCCATTGTTGATACACAAAATATCCAATCGCCGCTACCACGAGTACGACGATGATCACTATCACTGGGGATGGTCTTCTGTTTTCCATTTATGTTACTCCTTGTTATATTCAAAGATTTTGATATTAATTTCAAATTGGAGAAAACAACTAAATCATCTCGGAGGGTGCTTTAACCGATGAAATAAATACATCCTCCAGAGTTGGAGCAATCCATGCTATTGAATTGACGTGGATGTTCCCATCCATTAGTATTTGTTGAATAGCATCTTTATATCCTTGATCACCCAGCACGACTGCATGAATTTGCGCGCCATACAGAGCTACCTCATCGAGTGGAACTTGATGGTTCTGTTGAGCAGCTTTCAATATTCGTACTGCTTTTTCAGGATCAGAAACATTGATCTCAAGCACCTGACCGCGCATCTGCGTTCGCTTGAGTTGGCTGACGGAATCAAGGGCCACCAATCGTCCGGCGCTGATAAAGCCCACTCGCTGGCACAACTCCGCCTCATCCATATAATGCGTCGTCACCAAAACAGTGACGCCGTCCTTCGCCATCTGATAAATCAATTCCCAAAATTGTCTTCGACTGATTGGATCAACTCCCGCTGTAGGTTCATCTAAAAAAACAACTTTAGGATGATGAACAATGGCGCAGCCTAATGCGAGTCGTTGTTTCCATCCGCCAGACAAACTGCTGGTTAGTGTATTCTCGCGCCCTTCCAATCCGGCCATCTGAATAATCTCTGAAATCCGTTGCCGCAACTCGTTCGAAGACAAACCATGAACGCCGCCATAGAACCGAATATTCTGCACAGCGGTTAGATCGTTATACAAAGTGAACTGTTGCGACATATATCCTACATGCGCATGAACAGATTTGGTTTGTGTCGCGGAATTGAAACCAGATACAAACGCGTTACCCGAGCTTGGTTTGATCAACCCGAGCAACATTCGGATGGTGGTTGTTTTACCCGCTCCATTCGGGCCAAGCCAACCGAACACCTCGCCCGCTTGCACACTGAAACTGACATCATCCACGGCCGTGAATGTTCCAAAACGCTTGGTTAGGTTTTGCACCGAAATTGGAGAGTCTTGATTCTGTGTCACAAATAGTTCAGCACTCATCAAGCACCTCCGGGCATTTCAGACTTTTGAGGCAGCGCATCCTTCAATTGAACGCTTTCCTGGTGCTGGCGAATCAAAGTGATAAATGCTTCTTCCATTCGAATCTCGATCTCACGCAAACTATCATGAGTGATTCCCTGGGAAGTCAGTGCCGCTTCAATTTGTGTTTTGCGCTTCGCCACATCATCCACAAAGACATGCAGTCTCTCGCCATAAGTTTGAACTTCCAACACACCCTCCGCATCATTGCAAAGCTTGAGAGCTGCAGCAAAATCAGAAGGGGCAAATTCCAGCACATGGCCGGGAATGCTCCGCTTGATATTGGCCGGAGAATCATCCACAATGAGCTTGCCTTCATAAATCAATCCAACCCGCGTACAACGTTCGGCTTCATCCATGTAAGGTGTGCAGACAAAGATCGTCAAGCCGCGCTCCGCCCGGAGATTCCCCAAAAGATTCCAGAACTCCCTGCGGCTGACAGGATCAACCCCAAGAGTTGGCTCATCCAACATGACCACTTGGGGTTCATGGATCAGACTGCAGGCCAACGCCAATTTTTTCTTCATCCCGCCCGATAACTTTCCGGCCAGCCGCCCTGTAAATTCACTCAAGCCTGCAAAATCCAACAATTCCGGAATTCGTTTCTTCTGCTGTTCGCTGTTCACAGAATGTATGCCGGCAAAGAAGAGCATATTTTCCATGACGGTCAAGGTTGGGGGCAGGGAAAATTGCTGGGCGATATAACCAACCCGTTTGCGGATCTCATACATGTCATTCATGGAATCGAATCCAAGCACACTGCTTTCGCCACCCATTCTAGAGAGCAGGCCCAGGATAACACGCGTCGTGGTGGTTTTCCCCGCCCCGTCCGGACCGATCAATCCATACGTATCCCCCGGCGCGACCTGCAACGAAAGTCCGTTGATTGCTGTGACGACATGCTTATTAGCTTTAAATTCTTTCAAAAGGTTGGTAGCTGATATTGCAAATTGATTCATTTTTTCACCTTGATTAATCGAGCCGCATCTTAAATGTCTTGGATGAAATACCGACGACGATCAGAGTATAAATTACAAGGATCAAAGCATCGCTCCATACAAAACTTAATCCAACGCCTTTCATATAGATCCCGCGCGAGATGCGAATAAAATAAGTTAATGGAGCAATATCTCCGATCAATTGAGGAATCAGCGGCATGCCGGTTCTTGGATAAAAGAGGCCAGTCAATAGAAGGCCGAACAGCATAAAGATCAAACTCGATGTTTCCGCCTCGAACTGCGTATTTGCTCGTGTTGAAATGACCAACCCCAGTCCAAGACATGAGGCGAGGAAAACCATGGCCAGCAAAAAGTAAAGGAATAAATTCCCGTGAAACGGAACTCCAAACCAGTAAATTCCCAATCCCACGCTGATCCCTAAAGCCAATAAACATAAAATGGATAATGGAATCATTTTGCTAAGGATGAGTTCCAGCTGGCGGACGGGTGTCGCCAGAATTTGCTCCATCGTCCCCCACTCGCGATCCCTCACCAGAAATATAGCCGCTTGCTCAATTGCCAATGTTTGCAGGATCATTCCAATGATGCCAGGGATGACAAACCATTTATCATTCAGATCCGGGTTATATAGAATTTGAGCGGATGTATTAATTGGTAAAAGGCTACTCGTTGAAGGAATCGCTCCGGTTAGCGCGACACTCTCGGCGGATAGCTGCAAACCAAAACTCTGCGCCACCAAGCCGACGGCGCTATATCCAGATCGAACTGCAAATTGATCGGAACCATCCAACAGCATCAGAAAATTCGCGGAATGCTGATCCACGCTGGCGGCGAAGTGCGGCGGGATAATCAGCGCGGCCTTAACTTGACCCTTGTCAATTGCCTGCTTTGCCTGCGCTTGATCACCCAAATACATCGTGGCATTGAAATACTGCGAATTGACCAATGCCTGCACAAATGTGCGGCTCGTTGAATCCTGGCTTTGATCGACCACAGCCATCGGAAGATGGTAAACCGTTCGAGATGCGGCATAAGAGTAAACAAACAACTGGACGAAGGTCAGACCCAGAAAGAGCATGATGAAGCGCCGGTCACGCATAATCTGAATGGTTTCTTTTCGCATGAGCGCGCCTAAACGCTGAAAGTCAAATTGCATTCGATCTCCTTCAATCTAAATTTTGTTTGAAAGAACGTGCGCTAAAGTAAAAGATGATTACCGTAAGCACGGCTAAAGATAAGACTGGAGTCCACAAGTCGTTCAATCCAACTCCTTTTGTGATAATGCCATTCACAATCGGCAGAAAAAAAGTCATGGGCATGATGTAACCAAAAAGGCGCAAAACCAACGGCAGCCCGTAAGCAGGAAACATAAAACCACTCACAAACATGACGGCAATATTGGTCAAGGAAGCCAATTGATTAGCCTGCACCTGAGTCTGGGAAACGGAAGAGATTGCCAAACCCAAACCAAGACTTCCGATTGCAAAAAGACTGGCCAATGCCGAAAACAAAAGGAGGCTGCCGCGAAATGGAACGCCGAAGATCAAAATTCCAACGGAAAAGGTCAGCACTAAATTGAGGATGGCGACACACAGATTTGGAATCATCTTGCCCAACATCAGCTCAATTGGGCGGATGGGCGTAACTAACAATGCTTCGATCGTCCCCGCTTCGCGTTCACGCACAATCGCGAAGGCCGTTAGTTTGAGCGCGATGCCATATAAAAGAAAAGCGCCAAAACCGGGCACGATAAACCATAGATCTTCCAAGTCGGGGTTATAGAGGATTTGGATATGGGCATCCAAAGGGCTAAGCTGCTGAGGGGTGAGGCTGATGGCGTATTGCTGCGAAATCGCCGCAGCATTGCCATATGCGGATTGGGCATTAAATAAATCAGAACCATCCACCACCAATAGGACATTTGCATCCTTCTGCTGCGCCTGGTTTGCAAAATCCACGGGTATTACTAAACCGATGCTGGCTTGCCCGCTATCAATCGCGCGGATCACGCCCGCCTGATCGGGAACCATGGCCACGATATCGAAATCAGCAGAGTCTGTGAAAGCGGCCAGATAGGACTGGCTCGCCTCGCTCCGACTTTGATCGGAGACCACCATAGGGACATGGGTTACATTGTTATGAATGGCAACGGCAAACAGGATCAATTCCAATGCCACACCCACCGTCAATCCGATAAGCATGAGTGGAAAATGGAGGAGTTGAATAAACTCTTTTTTTGTAATAGCCCAGGTACGTCTCAGCATAAATTATTTCTTTCTTGGCTTCGCCTTTACGGGTGGAATAAGAAGTCCATGTGCTACGAAATCAACAACAAACTCGCGCGCATGCGCCAGTTCTGCAGTGGATGAAAAATCAACGCTTGGCATCAATGTTTTGTAGAGAGGAGGTATTGCCAAATAGAGAGTGACTGTAAAGATCGCGGCAGAGAATTGGAGCAAGGGATCGAGTTCCGAACGAAGCAGACCTGCATCCTGAAGTTTAGCAAGAACGGGTGTAAATTCATCTATATCATCAAAATCGCGTTGGGTAAGAATTTTTGAGAAAGTCTGCCAACCCTCCGCCATTTCCCAATTGTAGATACGCATGATATGCGGATGCTCCACTAAGTAATCGAAATACTCACCCACATAAATTCGCAATAGATTTTTGATTTGGTCAATGTCTGCATCCAGCTCAGTCGCAGATAACACGCTCAGCGCCTCGTTCTGCCAAGTCCGCGTTTGTTCATCAGCCCGTCGAATCACGGCCGCGTACAGACCCAGTTTGTCGCCAAAGTATTGAAAGATCAGGCTTTTGTTATAGCCTGAATTCTTGGCGATGGCATCAATCCGCGCCCCATCGAAGCCATGTTCCGCGAACACTTCTTCTCCAGCGTTCAAAATTGCCTCGCGTGCACCTTCTGCGTCATGCATTCTTCCTCTTCGTCTACTTCCAGGCTTAGCCATCTTTTCCTTTCTAATAATCTAACTGGTTAGATTTCTAACCAACTAGTTAGATTATAACGAATGAGACAAATACTGTCAAGGGAAAATACTCCCACCCCACAATTTGAAAGGCGGTTGCAAGATGCCTGGGTAATTCGCGCGTTTCACTACTGAAACTCCTATTGCGGGTTATACTCGTTATATGCATCAAACGTTCCAACCGGCCATATCAAAACGGGCTAATCGCGAATTTGAATGGACAACTTTTGAGGGCAAAAAAATGGTTAATTGTGGGCAATTCGTAATCCAAAAACAATGATGGACGGCTATTGTCAAAACGATGAAAATTTTCGATAATAAGGCAGGACTACACAAAGGAGCAAAAATGCCAACTAAAGTCAAAGCAAAAAAGCCTGTAAAAAAGGCGACGGTGAAAAGAAAAGTCGTTCTCAGATTCACCCCAACCAAACTCAAATTACGCCGGCCCGTTCCATCTGATATTGAGATCGCGCAAGAAGCCAAGCTGAAGCCAATTACGCAAGTGGCGGAAGAACTTGGCATTCGCCCCGATGAGCTTGAACTGTATGGCCCGTACAAAGCCAAGGTCAAGCTTGAAATTTTGGATCGTCTTGCAAAACGTCCCAACGGCAAATATATCGATGTGACTGCCATTACACCCACCCCGCTTGGCGAGGGCAAGACTACAACTACCGTTGGTCTTTCACAGGCGCTCGGAGTGCATCTTGGAAAGAAAGTCATCACCGCAATCCGTCAGCCATCACAAGGGCCGACTTTCGGTATCAAAGGTGGTGCGGCTGGCGGCGGTTATTCGCAAGTCATCCCCATGGAAGATTTTAATCTCCATCTGACGGGCGATATCCACGCGATTACTGCCGCACACAATCTAGTCGCCGCAGCACTCGATGCGCGTGTGATGCACGAAACGCAACAAGATGACGCGAAACTTTTTGATGCGCTCTGCCCTCCTGATAAAAAAGGCAATCGCAAATTCTCACCGACAATGCTTCGCCGCTTGAAAAAACTTAGCATCAACAAAACCGATCCGAACGAACTTACTCCTGAGGAACGCAGTCGCTTCGCGCGGCTGGATATTGACACATCAACCATCACGTGGCGACGCGTCATTGACATCAACGACCGCATGTTGCGCGAGATCGAAGTCGGACTTGGTCCCGACGAAAAAGGCTTTGAGCATCGCTCCGGCTACGACATCACGGTGGCAAGCGAAATCATGGCAGTGCTTGCACTGACAACTGGCCTGGAAGATATGCGCGAAAAATTCGGCAAGATGGTCGTTGCCACCAACAAGCACGGTGAAGCCGTCACTGCGGAAGATCTCGGTGTCGCTGGCGCCGTTACCGTGTTGATGAAGGACGCGATCAAACCAAATTTGATGCAGACTCTCGAAGGGACTCCCGCATTCGTTCACGCCGGACCCTTTGCCAATATCGCACACGGAAACAGCTCGATCCTCGCCGATAAGATCGCCCTCAAACTTGCTGATTACGTGGTCACCGAATCCGGATTCGGTGCCGACATCGGCATGGAAAAATTCTTCGACATCAAGTGCCGCTATTCGGGTTTGATTCCGCAAGTGGTCGTAATGGTTGCAACCGTGCGCGCTTTGAAGATGCACGGCGGTGGACCAAAAGTTGTGGCGGGCAAGCCATTAGCATCAGAATACACCGAAGAAAATCTTGATCTGCTTCGCAAAGGTCTACCGAACCTCGAACGTCACATTCAAAACGCGTTGAAATACGGCGTGAACGTGGTCGTAGCAGTTAACTCGTTCGCGAACGACACGCCCTCCGAGGTGGAATTGATTCGCAAATCCGCGTTGGAGTTCGGTGCGATGGATGCCATTGTATCCACACATTGGGCTGATGGTGGCAAGGGCGCGATCAAGCTGGCTGAGGCTGTAGTCAAAGCGGCAGAGAAAAAGAGCGATTTCAAATTCCTCTATCCACTCGAAATGACCATCAAGGAAAAAATCGATACCATTGCGCGAGAAATCTATCGCGCCGATGGCGTGGATTACAGTCCTGAAGCGGAAGAACAAATCGCACGTTATACGCGCCTCGGCTTTGATAAACTTCCGATCTGCATGGCAAAGACGCATCTATCTTTCACCACAGATGTCAGCATCAAAGGCGCGCCGACCGGCTTTCGCGTCGCGGTACGTGAAGTCCGTGCTTCTGTTGGCGCTGGATTCTTATATCCGTTGCTTGGTAAGATGAGCACCATGCCAGGTTTGCCGACTCGTCCAGTGTTCTATGATGTGGATTTGGATTTGAAGACCGGCAAAGTGATGGGCTTGTTCTAAATCACTCAAAAGTTAGAGTAAAAGGCTGGAAGAAAATCTTTCAGCCTTTTTATTATTTGGCGTCATGGCGCTTGAACATAATAAACTCCTCCTGTCTTACCTTGATAAAGCACTTTCAAGTTTGCAACCAGTGAAAGATCATCCGGGCTTGCGATGTTGTGATATTCATTCGGTTCATACCAAAGAATGTATCCACTTTGCGGCGGCCAATTTGGGTCGTCCTGTTTAAGAGACGCAGCGCGCTCACTCGCTGATAGCTTCGGATTCACAAATGGCAATTCCTGAACCGGATGTCCAAGAAAGAGGAACCAAACAATATTAACATAGTTAGTATAGAGCATCGCCGTTGGTTGATTAGCCAATATCTTTTGTCCTTCAACAGTTACAGCGCGCGTTCGGAAATCCACTGAGTTAGCAATATTATAGTTGCTCGGTTCACCAACGACCCATGCCTCGCGCAAATATCCCTGCATACTATAAACTGGATAAATAAAATAAAGCAGAATTAGAAAGACTTGTGCAATGCCAGAGAACGGCTTTTTGAAATTGAAATGACTAAAGATCAATTGGTCCAAGGTAATCAACAGGAAAATCAAAACCACCGGCATGATAATGACATAATAACGATCCGATGTAAGATCAAGATGATCGGCAGTGACAACCGTAACCGCTAAAGTAAAAAAGTAAATAACTGAAAATAACATTGCCGGCCAAACATAACTGTTCGCCAAGGACTTCAGCCAGTTTATCCAATTGATCTCGATTATTGATAATGATCAGAAGCAAGACAAACGCGCCGATCAAGATCCATGGACGCATCATCAACTGATCGAGCGGTGGTGTGAGCGGCATAAACCACCATAGGATTTTCGTCAGCGAGAGATTGATGTTTTCAAGTGGCAACATCGTTCCAAAATTACGCGGACCGAACAATCCGCCGCTGAGCGGAAGATTATGGAATACACCCCACAACGCGACGGGCAGAGCCGCGATCAGCGCAGGAAGAATCGCGCGGGGCAATCGCCGCCAACCGTCCTTGAAAAGAACGACGAGTCCTCCGACGCCGATCAAGATCACGCCGAGATAGCGTTGAAGAGTCGCCAATCCCGCCGAGACAAACATCAGCCACAACATGGAACGCGAATCATGTTTGAAATAGCGCGCCGCCGCGAAAAAGAAAATTAGCATGAACGTGACGAACAACGGCTCGGAGGCGACGTTGGCATAGATGCGAAGCGTGGAGCGCGAAAACAATAACGCCAGCGCAGCGAAAACAGCATAAAGCGATTTCTCTTTGAAGATCAAAAAAAACAGCCAGCCGCACAGCCAAAGATTGAGCGGATAAAGAATGACATTCAAATACCACCCCGCTTGAAATGCGCTGCATTTGGTGAGCCAACTTAATCCCGCTAATAACAGCGGATATAATGGCGGCCACAACACAAACGGACCGCCGAGCATATCGACAAAGCCTTTGCCTTGCAAAAGGCTTTCGGCTGTGGCAAGATTGCGCGCCGCATCCGATGAAACGCCTGCCCCATATTTATGCGTGACCATCAAAACGAATCCCAATCCAACCAACGACAGAAGCGTGAGATAAGTTTTGAATTTGGATTCTTTGGAAAGATTATTAAACATATCCGGAATTATAATGGATAGCGTGTCTGAAATAAATTTACTTTCCATTCATGAAGCCTGGCAACAAATGCAAGATGGAATGCTCTCGCCTCAAACCTTGACTGAAGCCTGCTTCCGTCAAATCGAGCGACTCAACCCAAAGCTCAACGCGTTTGTCACCGTGTGCGATGACGTCATTGAGAGAGCTGAAGATCCAAAGCAATCCCCTCATCCACAGGAGATTGCCGCGCTACACAAGACGCAGTTTGCAACGACATTAAATCATATTCCATTCGCCATCAAAGACTTATTTGAAACCAAAGGAATTAGAACCACCGCCGGTTCCCTGTTTTTCAAAGATTACATTCCGGATGAAGACGCAGCGGTGATTGAAAAACTCAAGGCCGCGGGTGCCGTCATCATGGGCAAGACGAACACCCATGAGATCGCTCTCGGTGTGACAACAAACAATCCGCATTTCGGCGCGACGCGTAATCCATGGGACACAACACGCATTCCTGGCGGTTCATCGGGCGGCAGCGCGGTCGCTGTGGCAACGGGCATGTCATTAGCCGCCCTCGGCACCGACACCGGCGGATCGATACGAATTCCGGCATCACTATGCGGCGTGGTCGGACTCAAACCAACTTACGGACGAGTCAGTTTACGCGGCGTATTTCCGCTTTCGTGGAATCTCGATCACGTAGGGCCGATCACGCGCAGCGTTATGGATGCCGCGCTGGTCTTGCAATTCATCGCCGGATATGACCCACATGACCCGGCATCCATTAACATGCCCCAGGGTGATTATCTAAATCATCTTGAAGATGAGATCAAGGGCAAAAAATTCGCGCTGGCAGTTGGTTCTTACATTGAAGAATCGGACGACGACGTGATCGCTGCCGTGAATGAAACGACCAAGGTCTTTGCTTCGCTCGGCGCAATAATTGAAATAGTCGAAATGGATTTTCTAGGCGAGGCCGCGATTGCCAATTCTTTGATAACTCAAGCCGATGGCGCGGCGTATCATCGCGAACGATTGGCAGAGCATCCTGATCGGTTCGGCGTGGACGTGCGCGAACGGTTGGAATCAGGACGCAGTTCTACGTCAACGGAATATTCGCTGGCACGCCGCACACAAGCAGAGATGAGCCATCGTTTCGCACAGTTTTTTGAACGACATGATTTTCTCCTGCTCCCCACCACCCCGATCCCGGCGCCGCTGATCAAAGGCAGCGACGCGGTGGAGCAAGCGCGTCGTCTCACGCGCTTCACCGCGCCATTCAATCTAACCGGCTTACCGGCAATTTCGGTTCCGTGCGGATTTAGCAAAGAAGGATTGCCCATGGGCCTGCAAATCATTGCGAAGGCTTGGAATGAAGCTGGGATCCTACGCGCCGCTCACGCCTACGAACGGCAAACCAATTGGGGAATGCGCCGTCCACTTATACTTCAATCATAAAAAGCAACAGCCTCCACAAACAATATGGAGGCTGTTGCTTTTTATTTAACTGGCGCCGATTGACAGGCAGCCTGTTTCCCTTTCTCATTCCAATGGCATCCGCTGCGTATACAAAGCGCCTCGTTGGTACTCCATTGGTTGCATACATCAACCTGTGGTCCACATAGCAAGGTATTAACCTGCACTGTGACGCAACCACTACTGCTCACTTCCACTTGCGAAGGAAGACATGTTTTCTGGGAAGAATCAAATGCGAATCCAAGCGGGCAGCCTGGATAGGCTCCACCAGTATTCGCCTGACAACATTGATATGTAGAACTGTATGTATATCCGGCCACGCAACCCTGATAATTCTTCGTTGCCAGATCAGGATTATTGATCCCATACGGCGCATCGGCCTGACCCGTTGCGGAAACACACGCACCATATTTCGAATCGAAATACAAACCAGGCGGGCATTGACCATTTTGATTTTGTCCGACCACACAAACCTTTTGTCCGCCGCGATCAATCATGGTATATCCCTGTGGGCAACCGGCAACGCCAGGTTGTCCCGCAATCGGCGCATAGATGCACGCGTTGCTCGAAGCATCGAGGTTATAGCCGGAATCACAGACTGGCGCTAAGCTGACCGGATTCGTTGCATTGTTGCAAGCCGAATTGCATATCGTTACATCCGTTGATGAATTAGACGGACCTGTGCAGCTTAAACTCCGCTGACCATTCACCACTGCATCCGCACAGTTAAAGTCTTTTGATTTAACTTGATACGTCGCTCCTAGAGGTAAATTCACTATGGCATAATTGCTCGAGCCTTGACAGTAATTTCCGCCCACTTGCACGTCCGGCAAGGAACAGGTTGCATTCTGCGTCTGCGTTCCACCGATGGGAAGATAAGATGCACTCTGGCAATAGGGCGCATATGTCATAGGCTGAGACACTACGCAACGAAACCCCAAATCATAGTTATGATAATCCTGCGGGGAAGGATGTCGGATCGCAGAAAGAATCTGCGTAAGATCGGTCTCGAAACTGCTGCCGCGGATCATGCGGTCATTGCCGGTTGCCGGACCGGTGGGATTTGAGGAAGGCGCGCTGGCATAATAGTTTGGATCATAAAAATCGTTGACCCATTCATAGACGTTACCCGCCATATCCAGCAAGCCATAAGAACTCTTGCCATTTGGATAAGTATTGACCGGGCTGGTATGACCGCCACACGTTTTGAGATTGGCAAGATCGCAATTCGGACTGTTGTTACCCCACGGATATTTGTTTCCATTCTGACCACGTGCAGCCTTCTCCCACTGAGCCTCACTCGGTAACTGGCCACCGATCCACTGACAATATTTGTTGGCTGCATCCCAAGTTATTCCGACGACGGGATAATCGCCAAATGGTGTGGCGGTAAAAACTGGCGCTTCCACTTCCTGTACTGGAGCACTACAATTTCCGCTCTCCACGCACTGGGTATACATTTTGTTCGTAACTTCGGTTTGTTGAATCCAATAAGCATCCAGTGTAAAGGTTTTCGTTGGAGCGTCACCATAACCGAGTCCCATGATGAACTCGCCCGATGGAATATATACTAGCGCACTACCATCCACCCATGTCATGGTTGTTCCGGCGGATGGTCCAGCAAGCGAGACCGGCGCAAGTGTGGGCGCGCTGGTTGGAGGCACAGAGGTCGCGGTTGGCTCGGAGGTTGGCGGTATGGCTGTTGGAGCTGAAGTTGGAGTCGGCGTCGGTGTCGAGGCTGGTGTGCAAGCCGCCAGTAGAATCGCCATCAACAAAATCCAAATCAAACGTTTCATTCGGTTCTCCTATTCATAAGAGAATTATACCTTTCATCTCATATAAATATTTATCAGCGCATTAACCGAGATGGCTCCGCCGATCTCAATCTTAATGCGTTGGGCATTTAAATCCAGTTGGCAAACAGATACAGAACGTGGGGCAGAACGAATCAAAAGTTTGATTGCAAATACTAGAATTCAACTTGCAATTATTGACGCCTTGAATCGTGCAGGCCCTTGATGGATCAACTACCATGCTTTGCTGAGTCACTGCATTCGGAACAGAATCCGGCAGGCAGATATAATGTTTGGGTGCATCTTCAGTAAATGATAATCCGGCCGGGCAAGCCGGGTAGCTCACCCCAGTACCGGGCACAATGCTGCAACATTTATTGAGCGAATCATAATTGTAAGCTGGCAGACACTGATTGCCATAACTAATACTTCCATCCCATTTGCAAAGTCCGGTGGACGGATCAAGCAAATAGTGCGCGGCACAAATTGCATTTTGCACACCGGTAAAAATACAGCTTGAATTCATCACTGCAGTGGTTTGAGAAGTGCATTGGTACGCCTGGGGATACGAGCCAGGCGCGCCGCTGATCAACTTACAATTTGCAACACCACCAATGGCCCCATTTGGGTCACCGGGATGATCGTCATTAAAGGTCACATAGGCAGAATGAGTCTTACAACTTTGTTGTGCAGTGATCGAAAGATTGGGACAGACCGATGAGATGCTGGAAACATCGCTGATTGCCGAAACCAATTGGCAATAAGGGGCAAAATACGCCAGGTTGTAATCGTCCACCGCACAGCGGAAGGAAAGTTCATTTGAATGGGTGGCCGGATCGGCGGAGGAACGACGCGCAGAATCCAGCAAATACGCATCTGTATCAAACGCGGCCGACCGAACCACGCGCTGATCGCCGTTCTCCGGTCCGCGCGGATCGTTGGACGGAGCAGCGGAATAATAATCCGCCGCATACCAATCCGCGACCCACTCAAAAGTGTTTCCATCCATATCGAGTGCACCATAATAACTTTTTCCGGTTGGATATTTATTCACCGAAGTTAAGTTGCCAACGCATTTGCCGAAGTTCAGCAGATCACATGAAGGTTTAGCGTTGCCCCATGGATAAGCGTTCCCATCAGGGCCGCGCGCGGCCTTCTCCCATTCCGCTTCGGTCGGAAGCCGCGCGTGAACGAAACCGCAATAGGATGCGGCTTGGTCATAGGTCACGCCGACGACCGGTCTATTAGCATATGCCGGGTCGCCGAAGTTTGGATTATCGGTACTATCCGGCGAAGTGCAATAACCTGCATCGAAGCAAAATTTGTATTGTGTGTTCGTGACCTTCGTGCTGTAAATCCAAAAATCTCCAATTGCGACTTGATGTTGCGGGTTATCCTTCCCCTTGGGGTCGCCCATGATGAACGATCCCGACGGAACCGCAGTTAGTGTCGTTCCATCCACATAGGCATAATTCGCACCGACTTGGATCGACGGCGGTGCGACTTTGACTGGAGTCGCGGTCGACACAGGTATTTGAGTTGGCACTGGCGTAGGCGTTGTGGATCGAGCACACCCACTTAATAAGGTGATTGTTACAGTAATGAAGAACCATCGTTTCATTTTGTTCTCTATATTTCACATTTACCAACACCGGAGGAGTAAATTACAGACAAAGCAATAATATGTCAAGAAATTATATCCTGTTAAAGATTCGTTTTGGACGACTGCCAATATTTTACCTTTAGCCAGAGTTAATCTTTATAGGGTAAAATTTGACTATTCTGATAACAGGAGGCTGAAATGCCCTTTGGTATACAACCCATTCACATTGTGATCATCGTTGTCATCGCCTTGATCATCTTTGGCCCGAAGAGCCTGCCCGAAGTTGGGCGCTGGATCGGCAGATCAATGTCTGAACTTCGAAAAGGGTCACAAGAGATGACGACGGCTCTGCGTGAAGGAATGAACGAGGCGCAAGCTGATGAACAGAAAAACACTATAGCCAAGCCTGTGCCGGCTCAATCTATCTCGACCAATAATACGTCTGCTAACAAGTTCTGCACAAAATGCGGCGCACCCAATCCATCCGACGCACTCTTTTGCAACAAGTGCGGCAATCCATTTCAGGTGCAGTCATAAATCCAGATATGAAGCGTTTGCATCAAGAAGGTCAAGTGCTTGAATTAAATCATTGGATCCGCTTTTATGTCTGAGAAGTATATGAGTTTTTTCGATCATCTCGAAGAATTGAGGATGAGAATCATTATTTCTGGCGCGGCTATTTTGCTTGTAACCGCGGTCGCTTTTTTCTTTTCGGATCCAATTCTTAAACTGTTGCTCTTGCCGTCGGGCGGATTGCAACTTAAAGCATTCAGCTTGTTGGACGGCTTCATGATCAAATGGCGAATCGCGCTGTACACGGGAATTGTCGGCGCGTTTCCGGTTTGGGCATATCACTTATATCGGTATGTGAGTCCCGGCTTGAAGGACAATGAACGGCGGGCCATCTTTTCTCCGCTCCTAGCCGCATTCATTCTATTTATATTAGGAGCACTCTTCGGATATTATTTATTATGGGAAATGATCCGCGTCCTGATCCAACTCTTCCCCAGCGAAGTGCAGTTCCTGCCCGCGGCCGACGATTACATTTCATTCGTGATCTTCTTTATGCTGGCATGCGGTATCGCGTTTCAACTCCCAACCGTACTACTCATCCTCGTCCGCTTGCGACTCGTGACCGCTACCATGCTTCGCAAACAAAGAAAAATCGCATACTTTATTTTATTTGCATTTGCAGAAATCATCACACCGGTCTCTGATCCCATTGTTGCACCACTGACTGTGATGGTACCGCTCATTATCTTATACGAGATCAGCATCTTCGCGGCCATACGAATCAAATCGAGGCAGAAAAAAGATGAAGTCAGTTAGACCACACTCAATCCATAGAATCAACACACATGCAAAACGAAATCGGTGATAAAGGAATCGGTCTTGATATGAAGCATTTTCATTCCATCTTTCTATTAATTCTTTTGCTCGCATCTTGCCAATCAGTAACTGCGACCCCTGCCCCTCCTGTCAACACGTTGATTGCGGCAACATCCACGTCGCAAAAGGTGGTTAACAAAAGCACAGGTACACCCAGGGTAACGCCAACGCCAACCGGACCGGCAGTTCACAAAAGCAGTTCAGATGCCAATGCCAGCAATCTAATCATTGTGAGAGATCAATTCCTAGTCAATAACAGCATGACGCTGGATTCGGTGACCGCGGCTCAAGCCGGCTTTATCGTCCTCTACTACGATAACCAACGCCAAGGCCGGGATAACATCGGGAAACAAATTACGTTTGTACCAGTGCCAGCGGGCAAATCAAATCAGTTTGTTCTACCCCTCAATCAGAATTTAAACCCGACGGTTAACCTTGCAACGCTTACAAACAACCTTGTGATCGCTGTACTTCAAACTAATCCTTCCGATCCCAACAGCATCCTAAAAGTAAACGGAAAAGACGTATCGGTCGCCTTTACCATCCTCGACGCAGGACAAGGTCGGCCATCTATATTTTCAACAGCCACTCCATAAGATCCTGCAAATTGGCCCTTGCCTTGTGGCGAGGGCCTAACTCCTATTGACAGGAACATAATTGATATCCCCGAGTTACGCCATTAATATTGACACAGGTCCACTTTTGTCCCAGTGGGCATTGCTTGCCGCCCGGGTTGCCACTGTGGCTGCCGCCGCATTGTAAACCGCTCGTGGTCGTATACGACTGAGGACTGGGATTATACAAGCCACTGCTATCCGGAACACAAGCCCCCTGATACTCATGAAAACCTGCTGAACATTGGCTGGCACTGCCTCCCGGTAAAGCCGTACAACACATATGCGTGGTGTCATAGGTCGAGCCGGTGGGACATTGCCCTGGTGCTCCTTGAGCATTACAGGTTGTGCCATCAGCGCTCAAGGTGAAGCCTGAGGGACAGGAGACCGCGTCTGCAGATAAAGCGGGAATATTACAAGTGGCCGTTATCGTAATTGTGACTCCTAGCGGACAGACGTGGCCGGCTGTATCCGGGGGATCGACAAGAGGCGGAATGCACGAACCGCCGCCGGTGACATGATCAATCTGTGTGGGTGAGGTAGCCTGCAGATGGATATTATTGATCGGCGTATTCCCTATCCCGCAATCTTCCGTATGGATAATACTTGGGTCGGGACATTTATTATTCGATCCGCCGGAACTCGAACTTCCGGATGCATTCATGCCATAGACAACCATCGCTTGACAGAAAGGCGCGAAGAATGTTGGGTCTTTTACCACACAACGGAAGCCGAGATCACGTGCGTGATCGGTAGAAAGTTTGAAGAAGCGCGTCGAAGCCGCGACCTGATCGTTGTTGCTTCTATATCCAGCTGACCTTACCGAACGCTGTCCACCAACACCGACATCCGGTCCGAGCGGGTCCTGAGCCGGACTGGTTTTATAGTAGAGCGGATCATACCAATCATAGACCCATTCATACACATTGCCTTCCATATCGAGCGCATCATAATAACTCTTGCCTTTCGGATAATTGATCACATTGGTTGTGCGCCCAATATTATTATTGTAATTGAGCAGGTCAGCTCCTGGTGCGTTATTCCCCCATGGATAGATACTTCCATTAGGCCCACGCGCAGCTTTTTCCCACTGCGCTTCGGTAGGCAAATTACCGTTGGCATAAGCACAATAGGCCTCGCTTTGCGACCAGTTCACGCCAACTACTGGTTCACTCTGCCGCATGGGATCGTTGAAACCCTGATTATCACTTTGATCAGGAGGGGTGCATTTACCCACCGCCACGCACTGTTGAAATTCGCGGTTGGTGATTTTCGTGCTATAAATCCAAAAATCGCTTAATGTAACGGTATGTTCTGGATTATCCGAACCGCCGTGTCCCATCGTGAAGGATCCTCCCGGCACGGCAACCAGCAGCGCTCCATCGAAATATAGATAGGTCGAGCCGACTTGCATTGGCGGGCCAGCCAGGTCAACTAGTGCTGTGGTTGATGTTGCGGCAGGTGGAACCGATGTAGCCGTCGCCGGGACAATGGCAGCAGTATTTACGATGATTACTGGCGTTGGTGTACTGGCTGGCACACAGGCCGCCAGCAAGATCATCAGTACGATGCTGACATAGAACATCAAACGCATGGATTTCATATTTTTCTCCTGATTGAGGTGGCTTGAATCATCTCAAAGCCTCTTTAATTATAAAGCGGTTTCGTCTCGTTTCAATCTCCCCCAAGATGTAGGATTGGGATTATTTGGATTGCAAACAGGCAATCAAGTTATTGACTGCGCCTTGCGGCTGTGATTTTGTGATCGCCAACAAGGGCTCCGATATAGCTTTATACACATCCCGCACATTGGCTGTTTCCAAACTGCGTGGTAGATAACCAATGGAACCAACATTCTTCGCAATTGAATCCAGCATATTCTGCGCGCTGACCGCCAGACGCGCCAATGATGTAACAGGTTGGTTATTCATAACATTCTGCTCAAAGATTTGTTGAATATCTTCGCCCTGCGCGTAAGTCCAAACTTGAATGGGCATATCGGAGCCGCCGACATCTTTCCAATCCGCCACTTGTCCAAGAAAAATGGAATGGATTTGATCGGGGGTTAGGTTATCAGTATTATTTTGGGGTTGAACGATCACCACAACCTCGTCTGTGCCAATTTGAAAGGCAGGCGATGAAAGGCTATCGGGCGGACCAAGGCGCAGGATGATATCAGCCGATTGCGGGTCGGATAAAAGAATCGCTGTGGATGAAGTCGAACAATTATATAAATCGGTCAGGCGCGAAGATGCGGCAGAAGTAACGTACACTTTCACCAGTTGCGGTGTCGCCTGCGAAGTTTGCACTCCGCAGGCGCTTAATACTATCAACACAAGCATAAAAAGAATGTGAGCCGCTTTTTGTTTACTGCGTTCCATTGCTCAAATGTAAAGAAACACGAAGCAGAGTACGGCTACGATGGCACAATATCCGGCAAACCAATATAAGGAATTTTTGCTGACGAAATTGATCAACCAGCGAATGGACAGCCAGCCCAAAATTGCTGCGACCACGAAGCCTACCGCCAACGGCACAAAGATCGTGTGCAGGATATGCATCTTCAAAACCGAAAGCAATTCATAGGCACCTGCGGCCAGCATCACCGGCGCGGACATCAAGAATGCAAAACGCGTAGCGGATGGACGCTCGAAGTTCCGTAGCATCCCGCCGGTTATGGCTGAACCCGAACGCGAGGAACCGGGAAACACAGCCAGGATTTGAAACAGACCAACCACCAAGGCATCGAGCCAAGTCATTGAATCGAGCTTGCGAACTCGCTTGCCAAAGTATTCGGCGAGGAACAACAGGATCGCCGCGGCAGACATGCGGATGGCGGCTTCCATCAACGGATTTTGGAACAAGCTCTCGACCGTGTTCTTCAAGAGCACACCTGCTAATAACGCAGGAACGGTTGCGATGACGATGTACCAAGCTTGTTTATTTTCCGGCGAGGAAAATGGCGCTGCAAAAAAGGCCTTGACCAATGCCCATAGGTCATTCCAGAAATAAATGATCAGCGCGACCAGCGGGCCAATCTGAACCAGAATCAAAAAGGCAAACATCGCGTCGCTGGACGGAATGTTCAACAGTTTCTGAACGATGAGCATGTGCGCCGTGGACGAGACGGGAATGAATTCCGTCAGGCCTTCGATGATTCCGAGCAGAAAAGCATAGAAGATGTTCATGGTTTAATAATCCTTTGGTTGATATGAATTGATTGCAAAACTAGCAAATGATACCAGATGGTTGATGAAAATGTATTGCTTCATCAACCACTATTCATCGGCCCCAACTATTTTACTGCTTCTTTCCGCATTGCCATGCCATTGCCATAACAATTCAGGTACCCTTAATTCAAAAGAGCCATCTGCGATGTATCCGCGAATGGATTCCATTAATCTTATCAAGGCCCGCAAATTATGAATAGAGATCAGCGTTCCGGCCAACAACTCTTTCGCCACAATTAGGTGACGAAGATAAGCGCGCGTAAAAGTGCGGCAAGTATAACAATCACAGCTTTCATCAATAGGATGTTCGTCGCGCGCGAAGGAGGCATTCATCAGGTTGAGTCGTCCTTCGGAGGCAAAAGCCGAATGATGACGCGCGAGACGCGTTGGCAAGACACAATCGAAGATGTCAATGCCGCGCAGCACGCCATTGATCAAATCTTCGGGTGTGCCGACGCCCATCAGATACCGCGGCTTGTTCTCTGGGAGATAAGGAAACATCACATCGAGCATGGAGTGCATTTCGTTTTTGGTCTCGCCCACCGACAGTCCGCCGATGGCAATTCCGGGCGTATCGAGAGATGAAATAAATTGAGCGGACTCCGCTCGCAGGTCGGCTTGAACACCGCCTTGGATGATGCCGAATAAAGCCTGGTCGTCGCGCGTCTTCACCTTGACACATCGTTCCGCCCAGCGATGAGTCCGATCCATGGCGAGTTTGGTGTAGGCGTGATCGTTGGGATCAGAACATTCATCGAAAGCCATGATGATATCGGCGCCGAGGTTCTCCTGAATGCCAATAGACTTTTCGGGCGTGAAGCGATGCGTCGAGCCGTCAATGTGACTCTTAAAGGTCACGCCGTCATCATTGATCTTGCGGGTTTGCGAAAGTGAGAAGACTTGAAAGCCACCCGAGTCGGTGAGCATGGGACGCGGCCATTGCATGAACTGGTGCAAGCCGCCCATGTCGCGGACGAGTTCATCGCCGGGACGCAGGTAGAGATGATAGGTGTTGCTCAACACCAGCGTGGCGTTGATGTCCTTGAGCTGTTCGGGCGTGAGCGTCTTGACCGTGGCCTGCGTACCAACCGGCGCAAAGACCGGTGTGCGCAGGTCACCGTGAGGCGTGGTGAAGATTCCCGTGCGGGCTCGATTGTTTTTGGCAGTGACGGCGAATTCAAACATCGGGGCTGATTATATGCGAGATTTGGAGGATATCAGAGAACGAAAAAAGGTGAGTTGATTTAACATGGTATAAATTGAATAATCTTCTATATGAGAAAATTCAAATGAACAGGACCATAATCACGCCGCGCGGGACCATCACCATTCGTCAGGGACAAGAAGGCGATGCCCAGGCTTATCGCGAACTGCGCTTGGAGGGATTGCACAACCATCCCGAGGCGTTTAGTGCGGACTACGACATCAATGAGAAGCGTCCGCTGACGTTTTGGGCCGAGAGAATGCGTTCCCTTGGAGATGAGAACATGATCTATTTCGCCGTCTATGAGAATAACCTGATTGGAATGTGTGGAATTTTCCGAGGCGATTCGCCAAAGACCCAGCACAGCGGAACAATTGTAGGAGTCTTTGTACGATCTGCGTGGCGCGGCTTGCGGATTGCCGATGAATTAATTGCAGCTTGCATTAAGTGGGCGCAGATTCACGAGATCAAGATCCTCAAGCTGGGGGTTACAACCGCCAATACGCCCGCAATTCGATGTTATACCCGCTGTGGATTTACGTCGTATGGCACGGAGCCGGACGCGATTTATACCAATGGCACGATGTATGATGAGTTGTTGATGGCAAAAATGATATAAACCTAATTCAAACATCGGTGGATTGTAAACGAGAACTCGGAGATTTTGTGCCAAAGGTATGCTTCGCAAAAAATCTCCGAGTTCTTTGCAGCATTTGGGAATTGGACTTCGAGTTTTTATTTACGGAGAATAAGCCAGCCGATCAACAAAATGAAAGGCAAGGCAATCACCAGACGCTTGATCCATCGTCCGAGCTTTTGACTTTCCCCGCGCTCGTATTCGCGGACGGCGTCTTCGTTGTGCTTCACTTTAGGAAGATGATACCAGTGCATAGTAACATTAAAATCTAGGCAACGCGGGTCCGGTTGTTCTTGCCTATCAGCGTGAATACAAATATCAGGTAATTGTAAACGAGAACTCGGAGATTTTGGAAATCTCCGAGTTCTTTGCAATATTCAGGAATTGGTTTCGAGTTTTTTGCAAAGAATTAACCAGATGACCGGCAAGATCTTGCTGCATAATCCATTTGTATAAAGGAATGGATTATGTCTGTGCCTGACCTTCAAACAATAACGCTTCCAATGCTCAAGATCACGGGTGATGGAAAAGAGCATACTGTTCATGATTTTCTTGAAATACCTGCCAAAGAATTTAAACTTTCACCAGACGAGTTGAATGAATTTCTGCCCAGTGGAAAGCAAACAAGGTTTTTCAACAGAATTGGGTGGGCGAAAACATATCTTTTAAAATCCAGTTTATTTGCAATGGCTAGGCGTCCTTATTATGTAATTACCAAACTCGGGAAAGATGCTTTAAGAAGAATCCAACCGTAATCGATTTGAGATTCCTACAACAATTTCCAGAATATATTCAGTTCCGTACAACAAGGCGCAAATCCGATAATAAAGAAGTAACAGAAAGTATTTCTTCAGAATCGATCCCTGAAGAAATTCTCGAAGAAGCATTTGAAGATATTAAAGGCAATCTTGCATCCGACTTACTTGAAAAACGTAAAAAAAGTTGTTCGCCAAAATTCTTTGAGCAGCTTGTAGTTGAACTTCTTGTGAATATGGGATATGGTGGTTCACGGCGCGATGCTGCCCGCGCTTTTGGTCAAAGTGGTGAGGTCGGGTTGATGGAATCATTGACGAAGACCGACTTGGCCTAGACACCTCTTATATTCAAGCCAAAAGATGGGAAGGAACAGTAGGAAGACAGGACCTACAAAATTTACAGAAGCACTCATGAGGAAAAAGCTAATAAGGGTATTTTTATAACTACATCTAATTGCACAAAAGAAGCTGTTGAATATGTTTCGTCTAACAATTCAAAGATTATCTGATTGATGGAAATCGTCTCACTGAATTGATGATTGACTACAATATTGGGATTACAAGCATAACTTCATACAAACTCAAACGAATTGATTCAGATTATTTTGGAAATGGCGGTTAATAGCTGATCCGAAACTAACATTTTGCGTTCGCTTTACAAGTAGAACAGACTCGATTATTGATCATCTCGAAGGGTTTTTATTTCAAGTGGGACCAAGAGTTTGACAGGAGACATTCCGCCTTTATATTCCGGCCTCGCATGTTCGTTGGATAGCTTTCCATCGTTCATCCTAAGCTTTATATGCTTGTTGGAAGGGCTTTCCATCGTTCATGGAAGGCCTTCCGTAATAGAATCCAGGCGTCTCAGGTTGGAAAACTGACAGGAGGAAAAGATGTCCAAGCCCTACCCCGCTGATATTTTGGACCAAATGAAGGCCGCCATCGCAAGCTGGCAGGCCATTGACCCAACCCTGAAGTTCGGCGACCTCTCGCTGGAAATGGTGCAGTCGGAGCTCGAACAAAGCGAAGCGCTCAGGAACCGCATCGAGTCGCTCGAGATACAACTAACCGACCTGCGGGACCAGCGTGACACGATCTATCACACCGGCTGGAAATATATCAACCGCCTGCGTGATGGGATCGTGTCACATTACGGCGATGACTTATCCAAGTATCAGATGGTTGGGCGGACGGGGCTCAGTGAACGCAAAACGCGCTCGAAGCGGGTCAAGCCCGGGTCACGGAGTCCGTTGCCGGTCTAAAGTGAAGCGAGCAATTTCTACAATCGATTCCCCCCTCAATTTGAACGGGATTTGTTTACTAAAAATTTAACCAGCTCATCCAGGATCAGTTCGGTTTTTTCAGGAATGATCCCTGCTTTCTCGGAGACTTAATCTACAAGCTTCTTCTTTTTCCGGCACATCACCGTTCACAGCCAATAGATACATAAGCCATATCTCTGGGTCAATGCCAAAATTCTCATCGCCATCCATTGAATATCTCCCATCTTTTAGTCAAACATCGTCCGTTCGCATCCGGAGTCTCACTTCGCATTCCATGATACGATGGAATAATCCGAGGGCTTCGTTCTCTACCTCGATTCCTCGCGTCAAAACGATTGTGTTATGATGTTGAAGAGGAGAGAAATGATTTTAGCAGAGGAACATGAATGAACAACAATGCAATCGCACTGATGACGGATAGCACCTGCGACATTCCCGAGGATTTGATTCAGCAATATAACATCACCATCATCCCAGAGCTTGTGATCTGGGGCGATCAAACCTTTCGCGACCACATCGACATCTCGCCGCAGACTTTTTATGAGCGCATCGAAAAGGACCCGGTCATGCCCACCACCACTCTGCCCACTCCGGTTGAGTTCGAGAAGGCATACAAGGATGCTATCGCACAAGGCGCAAAGGAAATCATCATGTTCACGGTCAGCGCCGCAATGAGCGGAACCTTCCAGGCTGCAAAACAGGTCGCTGACAGAATGGGGTTTCCTGTGCATGTCGTCGATTCAAAAGGGCCAACCATGAGTCTCGGCTGGCAGGTTCTCGCCGCAGCGCACGTACGGGAAGCCGGCGCCGGTGTTTACGAAATGCTTGCCGCCGCCGACAAAGTCCGTGAAAAACTGGTATTAATTGTTTGTTTGGATACGTTGGAATATCTGCATCGCGGCGGACGCATCGGCACTGCGACGAAATTCTTAGGCACTCTACTGGATATCAAACCATTAGTGCAGATCAATCACAAAACGGGAATCGTAGAACCGTCGGGTCAGGCGCGGACCAGAAAAAAATCCATTGAGGTATTGATCGAGCGTTTCTTCGAGCAGGTTCAAACCGCCAATCCAATCCATGTGGCCGTCATGCACGGCAATGCTTTGGAGGATGCTCAAGTCATCGCCGAGCGCATTCGTCAAACATATTCACCAAAGGAATTGCTGGTCAATATCACCGGACCGGTGCTCGGAATCCATACCGGCCCGCGCGCCCTGGCACTATGCGGTTATGCTGAATGAAAATTAAAACTATGATCCGAAGCTTACTTGATCGGGACGCACCAGCATCATCGGGACATGGATGGATGGAATCTGAGGTAGGAATACATTCGTTATATCGGCTTCATAAATGGAAAGCCACGCCGAGCGGCTAACCTCAATACTGGTGGCAAAATCGGTGCGGTTTGAGATGCGGGCTTTCGCTTTAACGGTAAATGAGCCGAGCAACAGGTTAATATCCGTATTGGTCAAGTTGGGTTCATTCGCCGCATCATAGTCCAACGGATCCGCCAGGGGCGGTGCAAGATGAAAGGCAATAATTTGTGAAACTGGAAAGTAGAGTTCATTATACGCGATGGATTTGGGCGGCGTTCCGCCAAAGAGCAGAATCTGCGCCTTCAACAGATGAAGGTAATTTGGCACCCCCTGCGTCCTCAACCAAATGCTGACGCGCACATTCTCCTTGGCAACCAAGTCTCCGCGCACAAATGCGCTTTGGGAATAGAACATTACGGTTGATGTCTTTTCATTAGGCCCAAGTGTATACATTGCGAGACCTTCCAGTAACTATTATGGTTCGGAGTTCAGAACCCTTATGGTTCTTCAGTACCGAACTATTATACAACCTTAGCGCTCTTGAAACAACTTTACCCGGCGAGCCAATCTCCCGTATAATCAGGCAATGCA
The DNA here is from genome assembly GCA_963783295.1 of uncultured Chloroflexia bacterium. GTDB lineage: Bacteria > Chloroflexota > Anaerolineae > Anaerolineales > Villigracilaceae > Fen-1038. Next base: position 217,547 of record CAWAMX010000017.1, read on the forward strand.
ATCTAAACGCTGGCTGATTTAACCCAAGCTCACACCACAGGCGGATGAAAACCTCGTGGCGTTTCCCCCGATTTTGCGACAACTGCTTTTCAATCGCGGTTATGCCACAGACGCCAGCGCGCGTGCCTTTCTCAAAGCTGAAGCAAATTTCGATACCAACCCTTTTCAAATCAAAAACATGGATGCCGCGATTGAGCGTATCCGCTTTGCACTCGACCACCAGCAGGCGATTGCTGTTTACGGCGATTATGACGTGGATGGTGTCACAGCTACCGCCCTGCTCTTACAGACTCTTCAAAGGCTCGATGCCAAGGTGCGCGGCTACATTCCGAATCGATTCGACGAAGGCTATGGACTCAATAATGACGCGCTCGATCATCTGAATGCGGATGGCGTCAAACTGGTCATCACCGTGGATTGCGGCATCCGTTCCCCAGGTGAAGCGCAACACGCGCGGGACATTGGCCTGGATCTCATTATTTCAGATCATCATCACCCCAGCGACGAATTGCCGCCAGCTTTTACCATCATTAATCCGAAACAAGCCGGTGATCTTTATGCCGATAAAGATTTGGCCGGTGTTGGAATTGCATACAAGATCGCCGAGGCTTTGATTGGAAGTGGAGATTTGTCGCTGATCGATCTGCTCGACTTGGTCGCCCTAGGCACGGTTGCCGACCTTGCCCCACTAATCGGAGAAAATCGCCTCCTGGTCCGACGCGGCCTGAAACAAATCCGCGAAACAAAACGACAAGGATTGTTTTCACTTGCCAACGTGGCAGAGATGGTCATCGGCAAAACTACGGCAGATCAAATTGGATTTATCCTTGGTCCGCGGCTCAACGCAGCGGGGCGGCTGGAGTCAGCATTAGCCGCACTTGATTTGTTGACCACGAATGACGTGATGCTTGCGGGTCAGCTCGCACAGCAACTCGAACTGCAGAACCGTCAGCGGCAAGCGCTTACGCGCGTAACACAAGAAAAGGCCGAATCGCTGGCGATGAGCGATGGCACGAATCTATTTTTGCTTTTTGCCGTTGACGAAGAATTCAATCCGGGTGTAATTGGTCTCGCTGCTTCCCGTTTAACCGATACACATTACCGGCCTTCGGTCGTCGCTGCCATGGGTGCGGAAGAGACGCGCGGTTCGTGCCGCTCCATCCCCGAATTCCATATCACGGACGCGCTCGATCAATGTGCGGATCTGTTAGTACGCCATGGCGGTCACGCAGCCGCGGCGGGATTTACCGTCCGCAATGAAAAGCTTCCGGAGTTGGTCAGCCGCTTGAAGTCCATCGCCGAGACGCAGTTGCGCGGGCAGGATTTGCGTCCCACGTTGACAGCGGATATGGAAGTCTCGCTTTCACAATTGAATTTCGAGCTGACTTAAGCATCTCGCCTATTTCGAGCCAACTGGTTACGGAAATTCCAACGCAATCTTTGTCTCGCGCGCTGTGAAAGTAAAATCCACGCGCACGGTTGGCGTTGAGGGCCGACATCTTAAGTTGACGCTCGAAGACGAACACGGCGCGGCTCATGACGCTATTGGTTTTCGTCTGGGAAGCCTGCAAGCCGATTTGCCCCCACGCGTGGATATAATGTACTCGTTTGAATCTAATGAATACAATGGACGTTCTTCCTTACAATTGAATTTGAAAGATGTGAAAGCAGCGGGATCGGAAAACGGATAACTTATTTATTGCATTCGTGTTGGAAAACAAGCCTAACTAGGCCGGAACCTTTAACGGCAGCACCACCATAAACTTGCTTCCCCTGTTGACTTCGCTTTCTAATTCGATCGTGCCATTCATGATGGAAGCCAGTTGGGCAACGATGGACAGCCCCAGCCCAAAGCCCGATTGCTTGACCATCTCTGGATTTTTTACCTGCTCGAAGGCTTCAAAGACTCGCTTCTGTGCCTCGACCGGAATTCCGACCCCCGTATCTGCAACCTGAATCGCCCAACAGTTTTCACCATGCCGCATAAAGTGGACGCTGACCGATCCCTTCTCGGTAAACTTTACAGCGTTATTCACCAGGTTTAACACGATCTGTCTGAGCCAGAATTGATCGCCTATGATTTTGGGGGGCAGGCTGGGTTCTATCGATTGCGTAAACAACAATCCTTTTTTGTGGGCGTGAAAATTCAGCGTGGACATCAACGGTCCGATGATTTCATCAACCTCAAATGGGTACTCGCGCAAGACCACCTTGCCAGTTTCGATCTGCGCCTGCCCAACAAGATTGTTGATGAACGCGAGCAATTGATTGGCGCTATCGAGAATTTCCGCCGAAGCTTTTTCCTGCTCCGCCGTGACTTCCCCCAATGTTCCATCACACATCATTTCCGCATAACCGACAATCGCTCCCAGTGGTGCGCGCAAATCATGTCCCACGCTGGCCAGCAATTGAGTTTTCAATCGGCTGGCCTCGATGATTTGTTCCTGCGCCCGCTTGATTTCAGTGATGTCGCTAATCAGCAGGATGCGTCCGTTACGTTTTCCGTTTTGGTCGAACAGGGACGTGGTTCGCAAACTGAATGTAAGTTTATCCGCGCCAAGTTCAAAAGCAATCTCTTGGTTGATTTCTCCTACTGGATTTATGGACTTCCATTCATTCCATTTTGGGAACAGGGAAACGACATCGCGCCCAAAGAGATTGCCCGCATCCTGAAAAATATATGTGCCTACCGGGTTGATGTCTGCAATACGTTCTTTGTAATCCAGCACAATCACGCCGTCTTTCATCGCATTGAAAACCGAACCATGTGCGATGGGCTGAATATCCATGAAGCGGTAACGCAGAAAACTGATCGAGATGGCAACGTTGGCAAAAGTCAAGGCAAGCGGCGTGAGGTCAATAGCGGGAAACGGGGTAAGACCGCCAATGTAAATGAGATTTGCCGCCCAAGGGAAAAACATCCCCGCCAGCATGATCCAGGCTTGGTAACTAGATAAACCCTGTGTGCGAAGGGCAGTCTGCAAAAAGGATATTGTTGTGAGTAATAGTAAGACATAGAGATAGGCGGTCAGGATAAAAAAGCCGAGGCCATGCGTCAGAGCAAGCGGGCCGAAAGGCAAGCCATTCGTAAACCGGATATTTGTCCAGATTTGATGATGCGAATCGTTGGTCAGCGCGAGGATAAAACCCAGAAGCGCCGGCATCAACAACAGGATAGCGCGCGGATATGTGATCCATGTCCCGCGTCCGCTGAAGTGCATGGCAAAAATAAACATCCCAACCGCGACGAATGAAATGCCAATGAACTCCATTTTCGCCCAAAATATTTTTTGGGCCATGTCCGTTCGGACGATCTCCATGGCATAGGTCAGCGACCATTCCGCAACACTGGCGACCGAGATCGCCAAGCCATACGCGCCGGGCGTGGAACGCAAAGCCCAGATCCGAATCAGGAGCAGGCAGGCAATGACACTGCTTCCGATCAGAATGATGACGTAGGCAATGTAAGAGGGGTAAAGATGCATGTCAAGCGTATTCTAGCGTAAAAAAAGATTATTGAGTATTCCATTTTCATTTTGATTTTCGCTTTATAGAGTAGGAGAGACTGGTTATTTCGTTCATCCCTTTTATGCTGTACAATCAGCCAAATTTATCAAAGGAGAATATGGTATGAAACACAGAACCTTATTAATTGTCATCGGGGTTGTCCTGTTGTGTTGCTGTGTGGTGGTCATCGCAAGTGCGATAGCATATCCAAGGATCAGTAGATATTTGAATAGCGCTTCGAGCGGATTGCAAAATCCGAATCCGTCCATAACCTCCACGCCGGAAACGGCCACGACCAGCCAGCCCTCACATACATCACAACCTTCTAGCGGAGGTTCATCCATGGTACCAGTGACAGGCGGCTTGGGAGATCCAACGCTCAAGGCTGATATCTGGGTCTCGATCCTCCAATATGAAAACGGACAAAACTGCAGCGATGTCAATGGCATTGCTATTAATGTGGTCCAACCGCCGAATTCAAAGGGCGTGTGGATAGAGAACTGGACGGTGGATGCATGCGGCACGACCTCGGTACTCAAGGTCACCTTTACACCTGATCCTCAGGGCGGCACAAATTACGCGATAACCTCGCAATAGATTCTAAGGGGCGGCTCACGTCTTTTTGAATCAAGCCTCGCGAATAATTCGCGGGGCTTGATTTATCATTTTTATCGACTGAAAAAATGGGTGAGGGCATTCAATAGAGCAGGGTTATATTTTTCAAAGCGATTGGCATATCGATAACTTAATATCGCCAAAAGAAAACTGACGACACAAGATGCAACGACAAGCAAAATTGCTCCATACTTATAAACAGACTTGAATTGGCCTTGCTTCATCTTGAAGTATTGTAATCCCTGCCAAAATCCTATTCCAGATAGTAGCGCAAGTTGCGGCGCGACATCATCAAGGAAACGCATGGTTTGATAAAAATATAATAGGATGGTTGAGAACAATAGAAATGTAGAGCCAAGCAAACTAAGATTAACCCATCGGAGCAAATTGTTTTGCACTGATGATTTTTTTTCTCTGATCAATGCAGTTAGCGGAATCAGCGCAAAGAGCAGAAAAGGACTGGTTAATAATATTCCGGTTGTTTGTTCAAAGAGAACGTTGGGAGTGAGGTTTGGAAAAATAATTGGTTGCATCGGATTATCTGCAATTAGGAACGGAAAAATGGTCCGCAAATCGAATCCGTAAAAGATGTATCCATATAAATTGGATGGAAGATAGGTGAGGGAAAATAATTGTGTGCTTCTCAAATCACTAGAAGTCAGTTGATAATGGAGTCCGAATTCAAGCGGGGAATCGAAGCGTACCCAGTTATACCATCCCATCGCTGCAAAGCTGATCAGTAACGGCACTATCATCACAATTAACGATTTCCAAACATCGCGTTTATTTGTCTTGATCATGAAGGAGGTGAATATCGCAATCCAAAACGCGATGGGAAGAATCAGCGTGATGCGCGATGCGATTGCCACTGCCCAACATATTCCAGCGAGAGTCAACTTCCATGTGGTTGATTCGTAGTATTCAAAAGATGTAAAGGCAAAATAGAATCCGCTAATTAGCAGGAACTGCCCGAAGAGAATCGAAGCTTCATAGATTTCGGGATCATTCAGGCTCCAGAGCAGAGGCGACACCAGGCCCACAAACACGACGACGATTTCAAATGCCCACACTGGCAGGGGGGAGAAAACGCGTTTCCAAAGTCCGAAGAGAATCAGGATGTTTACAAAAAATAATCCGCAGGCGGACGCGAAGACAACATATTGATCGCCCGCTTTGATGGGATGAAACAATCCGATAATTGCCATGAAGACAGCGGGTGCGGGTCCCCAATAAATGTAATACTTACCTTTGAAGAGCGATACATCCCACAGATAGATTGCCTTCTTGCGAAGTGCGTCATATTGATAAGGATTTTGCAAAGCTAAAATGGAAGGATCAGGCTTGGTGAGCAGCGATACTTGTCCGTGATCGAAGGCCCTTGCAAGCTGGGCGTAGAAGTCTGTTGTGGTGGGCCATTTCGTCCACGTGCCGACGCTGATGAAAAAAATATAGATCACAACGACCACTAGCGCACTCAGTATGGTGAGCCAATAAATGCGAGAATTCCAAAGAGATAGAATCGTTTTATTATTTCGATAACGGGATTTGATGAATGCCATTGTATTCAAAATTTTGCTCCTAAAAACAATGGCATGATTATATCTGGTTGTAAAACCTGGCTAAGATTTTCGTTCCGATTATATGGACAGTGCATGGTTTTTTAAGGTCGATTGACAAAAAGTAAAGAATAGGATCCCTCCCAGTACAATTGCGGATGCGAATCGGCAAAAAACTGAGGAGGATCCAAAATGGATTGTAGCACAGGCAAAAATCACGGGAGGGGCAAGTTCATCACGCAGGATTATGGAGCGAGTGTAATACTCTATAATGTCGGGAGTGTGTATGGGCGTTTGTTGAAGCTTAGTGATGTTCGAAAGGCCCGCGGGAAGTTATATCGTTTGGAAGCTGTACTGATGATTATCCTGCGGGCAAATTAATGCGGAGAAGATCGACCGTCGGGGATTACCGAGTGGGCGAAGAACCTGCAAGAGAGCTTAGTTCAGTTACTCCACTGGAGCCGACCGGCGCTACCCAGTCACAGCACCTATCGTCGGATTATAGCTCATGTGCTGTATCAAGAAGAAATCAAACGGCTAGTGGGCGACTATAACGAAGTTGGAGAACACGAGGAGGTGTATGCAATGGTAGGACAAGAACCTACCACTTTGGACGGCAAAGCGCAGCGTGGCACGCGAAAAAAAGAGAAGGACTATTCAGAATACTTGTTGAGTATTTATGATACCGAGCAGGCAAAAGTCCTGTCGCAAGTTGGCGTGGGACGGAAAGAAAATGAGATCACGAAGGCTCCGAAAGCACTGGAAAATTTGAAAAACAAAGGGAAAATCATCACCGCGGATGCCATGCACACCCAACGCAGGTTCTCGGCGGTGATTACCGAGCAAGGAGGCAGATTATGTGTTCCCAGTAAAGGAAAATCAACCGGCTGTATATCAAGGCATTCAACAACTCTTTGCTCCTGAATATCCAAAGCCAGGCATCGTAAAGTGACTGTTCCGTTCAGTCAGAAAAATCCAGATGGATTTCCTCACGACCGAAAAAGTCAATAAAGGACATGGACGGATTGAAACGCGTACTCTTACCACCAGCGAAATGTTGAATGCCTATTCCACTTGGCCCGGACTTTCTCAAGTCTATCGGCTCGAACGTCACTTTCAGTGGTTCCGTTCCGGTCATTGTTATCATACATCTCGCGAAACCGAATGGGGCATCACGAGCTTGGATCGAACACAGGCGAGCCCATTACACCTTCTGAAAGTCCGTCGCGCTCATTGGGGAATTGAAAACGGATTGCATGGTCGCCGCGATGTCACCTTCCATGAAGATGCCACCCGCATGACCATGGGCCACATGGGAAAGGTTATGGCTTCCATCAATAACTTGGTGATCGCTCTCACCCGACAAGCAAAATTTCGACTGAAAGGAGCAGTCACTTCGGAAAACACGGCTCGAGCGCGACGTTATTTTGCTGCTCACCTATCCGATGCTTTTTTACTTCTTACTAGGCCTTTTTCTCGACCTTGAAAAGACCATGATGGATTGTGCCACTAGACTTCCGAAGTCTTTGAAAGTCTGATACAATGTCTTTTGCACGCCGACACTTCGAACATCATGGAACCCTCGGCTTCCCCGTCGGGGGTTTTTTGTTGGGGCGGGGTCTTCCCGCCCATGATTATTGGGCGACGACACATCGCCCCTACAGGAAATAATAATGTTAATTGAACGAACTGACCTCCGCAACATCGCTATCATCGCCCACGTGGATCACGGCAAGACCACGCTGGTTGATTTTCTACTGCGCCAGGCGCACACCTTCCGCGAGAACCAACAAGTCGCTGAGCGGGTTATGGATTTTAATGATCTCGAACGCGAGCGCGGTATCACCATCCTCGCCAAGAATACAGCCATCAACATCGTTGATCCAGAAACCGAACAACCCGTCAAAATCAATATTGTGGATACGCCCGGCCATGCCGATTTCGGCGGGGAAGTCGAACGTGTCATGAACATGGTTGATGGCGTCCTGCTTCTCGTTGACGCCGCGGAAGGTCCCATGCCGCAAACACGTTTCGTGCTTAAGAAAGCGCTTGAAATGGGACATAAGGCCATTGTCGTCATCAACAAAGTGGATCGCAAAGATGCCGAACCCGCGCGTGTGCTCAATGAAACCTTTGATTTATTTATTGAACTCGGCGCAACAGATCGCCAGGCGGACTTTCCGGTCATCTATGCTCAAGCGACTGCCGGACGTGCCGGTCTTACTCCAGACCTCGGACCGGATTTGCAACCTTTATTCGATGTCATCCTCCGAGAAATCCCCGCGCCAAAAGTCGACCCCGATGCGCCTTTACAAGTGCTGGTCACGACTCTTGGCTATGATGATTATCGCGGCGTGACCGCGGTAGGTCGTGTCTTCGCAGGCCGAATCAAAGCCGGGCAAAAAGTGGCGCGCTTGACTCTCGATGGAAGTAATCTGCCCGAATGGGCGCGTTACCTTTATACGTTTCAGGGCTTGAACAAAGTTGAAGTGGAAGAAGCCAGCGCGGGGGAAATCATTTCATTGGCCGGTCTTGAAGGAATTGCTATCGGTGAAACCCTAGCTGATCCAGCAAGTCCCGTTGCGCTGCCAACTATCAAAGTGGAAGAACCAACGGTTCGCATGACGTTCGGTGTCAATACGTCGCCATTTTCCGGCAAGGAAGGCAAGTGGAGCACCTCACGCAAATTGCGTGAGCGCCTTTTCGATGAGTTGCGTACCAACGTCGCGTTGCGAGTTGAAGAAACAGAATCAGCGGATACGTTCTTAGTTTCAGGCCGCGGTGAGTTGCATCTCGGTATTTTAATAGAAACCATGCGCCGCGAAGGTTATGAATTTATGGTATCGCGTCCCGAAGTGATTTATCACAAGGCCGATGATGGCTCGTTGCTTGAACCATATGAGGAAGTCCACATCGAGACCAGCAATGAAACGGTCGGCGTGGTGGTGGAAATGCTCGGGGCACGGCGCGGACAAATGACGGAGATGCATGATACAGGTCAAAGCACGACGCGTATGATTTACATCGCGCCGACGCGCGGTTTGCTTGGTTTCCGTTATCAATTTCTCACATCGACGCGTGGCGCGGGCGTAATGCATACCGTCTTTCATGGCTACGACGAGATGGCCGGGCCGATAGCGACGCGTACCACCGGTTCCATCGTCGCGATGGAAGCAGGCGATACCACTGCGTACGCGTTAAAGTCTGCGGAAGAGCGCGGTACATTGTTTTATGGCCCCGGTATCGCAGTCTATGAAGGTATGGTAGTAGGCGAGAACAGCCGCGGGCAGGATATCCCGATCAACGTCTGCCGCAAGAAACATCTGACCAACGTGCGTTCATCGCATGGCGACATGGAAATTCGACTCACACCGCCGCGCGAAATGAGCCTCGATGAAGCGATTGAATATCTTTCTGATGATGAACTGTTGGAAGTGACACCGCTTTCGTATCGCATCCGCAAGCGTATCCTCGACACTTCGGAGCGCGGCAAACAAACGAAGAAAGCCAAAGAACAGATCGAAGAATAAAAGAGAACCGGATTTCAAAATGAAATCCGGTTCTCTTTTATTCTTATCTGCAATTACGGGTGCTAATGGTCTCGATGCTGGAAAACGCGGAACTGTTAATTGCCTGTACGCCATACGTCACGCCCCCTCTCCAGTCCCAACTTCCTCCATCGCTGTAGGAGGTTGCGCCACCTCCTAATGTGGCGACTCGATACCCATCTCTATAAACAAGCACGTTAGTCTGATCGGGATCGGTATCCATCCAATGTAAAACCACTGACCCTCCACCTCCTTGCCATCCATATCCCCAGTGATGCGGCCACGGTGTTCCGGGGCCTGGTGTGGGGAAAGGTGTCCAAGCCGGTCTATTGCACGAGATGCGCAGATCGTCTGGTGAGCTTAGAGCATACAAGATCGCTGTTGTGGCTGGTACTGAGAGATCATTGGTTTCTCCACTCACGCTTGCGTATTGTCCTGAAAGCCAGCAGACCGTGCCGGGATAACCAGGAACATCAATGATCCAATAGCTGTCGGCTGTATCCTTTCCAACCACAGTCACAGAAGTTCCAGGGTAGATTGTAATCACGAAGCCATAGCTAGTGCTAGGGCCGGCGTAGCAATTTGTGGCAACGCTGACGCTCAGGGTAGCTGGCAACGCCGTGTTGGCGATAGCCGCAGTGGCAGTAGGTGTGGCAGTCTCGACGGGAGTGGCCAAGAGCGCCGCTTGGGTAAGGGCCTGCAAGGTTTGCGCCACCATGGTTGATACTTGATCCGAACCGGAAGCTGTTGGTGTGGATGTACTGGACGAGGATCCGCCCAAGTCTACCGTAAAACCACACGCCAACGTTACCAGCACAAGAACACAAAATAGAGCGAGAATTTTTCTTATAGTCATCATTTTCTCTTCCTTTTTTCTCACCTTGTTTTTTCCCTCTTTTGCCCAACTATACTCCAATTATATGAACAAATGATGTATTTTGTGTGTAGACTTTATTTATCATTTTACGGAAGAGAGTGGCAAAAGATACAGCCACTTTAGTATTGGCTGTATCTTTTCTTCTTTGATGCATTATGGACAGTGAGAAGAAGCGCTGGTAGTTCCTGATGTCCCATTGGAATTATAAGCGGCGACTCCGAAGGATACGTTGCCTGTGGTCGACGTGCCTATCGAATTTATACTAGTGCCGGTGGTGCCAGTGAGTTTGGAGCCGTTTACATATACATAATAGCCTGTAGCATTAATGACGGCTGACCAACTCAAATGGTCGGTGCGAACATTCAATATAGGCAGAGGGAAGAGGATTTTATATGTACACGTTGTTGTTACGTTTAAGCTCGAAGGTGCGGCGGGCACCAAAAGCAATTGAATGATTCCTGGATTAATAAGAATCGGCTTTAAGATCGGAGACTTTGATGCAGCAGTAGGATCTGGACTTGAACCAGAAGTGGGGACAGAAGTTGGTACAACGGCGATCGCCGCAGGAGTAGGCGGCGCCATCTCTGCTAGAGCGCCCACATTCCCCTGCACAGTGGCATACGCTCCCCACAACCAGCACGTACCGCCCGTTGGAGTTTGGATTATCCAATAGTTGGACGGTGTGTATTTTCCAACAACCACCGCTGTCGCTCCCGGCTGAAAGGTCAAGATGAGCGGGTAACTTGGGTTTGGGCCAGTACGGCAATTGGTCGCGCTGCTGACGGTTACCATGGGGGTTGAAGGTGTAGCCGCCGGAAGTGCAGTGTTGGCGGACACGCTGGTCGGCGCCTGTTGCGTACCCGCTTGAATGGTCTGCACAGCCAACGTAATTGCATTACTGAGGTCAGACGGCTGGGAATTTGCAGGAGTCTGTGCTGATGTCTGTGATGGCAAATTACACGCCAGCATACCTAGCAACAAAACAATTAGTGCGGCAAACACTCTTATGATCGATCTCATTTTGCATCTCCTTTGGAATAGATTCTTAATGCAATTATTGCACTTTTTGCATAGAATGCAATTCCCACAAAAGCACTATTTATCAGAAGGTTTTAGGCTAGGATACTGCTGGTTGCTTAGGCGTAATTGAGATGGTTGGTGTAATAATGGTTTCACGTTTCCACATGTACTTCACACTCAATACATAACCCTTTGGTATATTGTTTTTACATTACATTTTCAAAATCAAGCATTGAGGTGAAGAATGGCTAAAATCGATTTTACGAAAAGATATGAATTGATCTATCAAATTTCCAAACCACGCTGGGATACCGGAAGTGTTCCAGCTCAAGTTGCCCAACTGGCTTCTCACCAAGGGAAAACGAGAAACGTCATTGATTTGGGTTGTGGAACAGGAACCCACTCCATTTATCTTGCTCAGCAAGGTTTTTCCGTCATCGGGGTTGATATCTCTCCCACCGCTCTTATGCGAGCCCAGAAGAAAGCATCTCAAGCAGGGGTGAAACCAGAATTTATCGTCCACGATGTGACACGCCTAGATTTTCTCAAGGGCCCGTTTGATATCGCTTTGGATGTAGGTTGTTTTCATGGAATGAATGCTGCGGCGCAGCAGCGTTATTCTTTAGAATTGATGCGACTCATGCAACCTGGTAGCATCTTGCTGATCTGGGGAATGGATCCTCGCCCATTGGGGTTGGTTAGCCTGAACCCTGATGAAGTGGAAAAAGCATTTATGCCTGGATTTAGGTTGGAACGAGTTGAGGCTGATCAAATCAATCGGCGCCAAGGCAAATGGTATTGGTTGAAGCGGCGATAATCATACCTGCCATCAAAACAGAGCCGCCGCGAACAAACAAGGTCGCGGCCCCGGCCTACAACGTCACAATCTAAAGCGATGACAGGAACAAAAGCTTACTTTGCCTTTTGTAGGGTCACGATAAATGTTGTTCCCTGATTAATCACACTTTCAACTGTGATCTTGCCATCCAATTCTTCAACAATCGATTTTACGATATAGAGGCCAATCCCACTGCCTGGGATCTCCGCGACGGTCACATTTTTGGCGCGATAGAAACGCTCAAACAGATGAGAAGCGGCTTCGTGCGGAATCCCAAGTCCATGGTCTGCAATCGAAATGCTGACGTCAGACTCGCGTTCTGCTATGTCGATATTGACCGTTTTTCCCTCAGGAGAAAATTTCACGGCATTGTTGATCAAGTTAATAAATACCTGTTCCAACCCGCCTTTATCTCCCACAATCCGCACCGACTTATCCATCTTATTCAACTGGACGACAACGTTTCGTTTTTTTGCAATTGGATTAACTGCTTGAACAGAATCCATCAAGACAGGCACCAAATCCAGCGGGACATGTTCCAGTTTCATCATGCCGCTTTCCAAACGCCCGGCTATTAGCAAGCGGTCAATCAGGATCTTCTGCCTGTTGAGCTCGCTCTTCAGCGTATGCCAGTATTCGTCTAGTTCTTCCTGGGTGCCCCCTTCCTGAATCAATTCAGCCATCAGGATGGCGGAGGTAACGGGTGTACGCAGTTCATGAGAGGCGCGGTTGATAAAATCTGATTTCATTTGATCAAGTTGGATCTGTTCTGTGATATCGCGGATCACGATCAGAGCTTCGCGCGAATCGATGGGATACAGGCGCGCTTCATACTCGTCGCGGCTAAAGGGCAGAGTAAATCTTTCCAGGACCTGCGGAGATTTGAATCCCCGCCCCTGACTTTCACCCATGATCCGCTGGACTACATCCTCAGGCCATGTCTCAGCCAACCGTTTGCCAAACATCATGTCACGGTGAACATAAAGCGGATGATCTGGATTCGTACTGTAATCCAGGATGGTTCCATTGAAATCCACGCGGATCAGAAGATCGGGCAAGACCGACAGGATGATTTGATTACGAGCCTCGCTCAAACGGATCGCCTCTTCGTAGTCATTGCGCTGCAACGCGGAACCGATCAAATTGGCAGCGGTTCGAACTGCCTCCTGTTCCGATGGAGACCACGAAAGTTCTTGCTGATCATCAAAAAGACCGAGGAAACTAGAAAGTCTTCGGCTATTTTGAATTGGCACAACCCCAAATGATAGATCTCCGAAATTCATTTTGTCTGGAGCCCCATAAAAATGCCCGCTGGTTTCATTCAAAATTGAGGATAGATGAGGCGCTATCACATCGACCACCCTGAAATCAGACCGCACCTTTTTTATCCACTGGTATTGAACCTGAATGGACGACTGCCCTGAGAATGTGGTAATTTCAAAAATGGCGCAACAAAAAACATTCATTGCCCTCCCCAGGGATTCCAACACTTCCGGAAGTCGATACACAATATTGGAGGATTGCAGCAAACGGGCTGTAGCCTCACTGATCACAGAAAGAATACGCGCCTGCTTCTTTAGCATTTCCTCGGCATTTTTTCGTTCCGAGATATCTCGGGCAATGCTTTGGATGTAGGCTGGCTCCTTATCGGTGGTATAAACCAGAGAAGTACTCACCTCAACCGGCACTGTTGTTCCATCCTTGCGCTTGAGAATACGCTCGTACAGATTGGGGCCTTCTCCCAGGGAATCATGCGTCAGTTGTTCATCCAATGACATCACGTTACTGACCGGCATGCCAACCAATTCCTTTTCTTCGTATCCCAATAATTGCAAAGCCTGTTGATTGGCGGCTATGTAGGTCAGGTCTAGTCCGATAATGAATACACATTCCCCTGTTTGATCAAACAGGGCACGGTAATTCAATGTATTTTCCGGTTGGATATTCTGTGCATCGGCCAGCAGCTTCTTACCGATTGGATCGCCTGAGATCGGGATAGTTTTTTCATCCATAGACAAGATCCTCTGGATTGCTTTCCGGCAACCAAGCGCGCACCTTGCAACCTTTGGGGCTGTCGATAATCTCTACGGTACCACCCAAGCCGCGGAATACAGCACGAGCGATGGTCAAACCGACGCCCAATCCATCATATTCACGGTTATCTCCCTGACTGATCTGAAAGAACCGTTCAAACACTTTTTCCCTGAGGTCAGCCGGGATGCCCGGCCCCTCATCCTGTACGAGAATAGTCGCGCCCCCCTTGCTCCCCAGCACCACACTCAAATGTATGTTTCCGTTTTCAGGGCTGAACTTGAAGGCGTTATCCATTAGATGCACGATCGAGCGCGTGAATTCATGCCTAGGGACAGGGAGAGTTCCCCGTTCAGGACAATCCAAGATCAAATTTAGGTTCTTGTTCTTATAGCGCTCTAAACGTTTCTGAACCGGAACGATGAGCTGAGAGTGCAGATCCACGGTTTGCCTGATCAAGTTGAGATTACCTTGGTCTATGTTGCTTAATAGAATCAGATCAGTAACCAGAGACTCAAGCCGATCTGCGTTAGATAGGGCAATTTTGAGAAAGCGGCTCTGCTCTTCCGGGTTATCAAAGCGATGGTTGGTCGCCAGTTCCAACGGCATCAATATGTTAGTGAGTGGCGTCCGCAATTCGTGATGATAATTTTGAAGGATCTCATGCTTCAATTTTTCCATATCCTTCTCGGCAATCGCCCTCATTTCTTCGCGGCCGCGCGCCTGTTCCGTTTGCACACGGCGAAAAACCGCCTCGATGCGGGCAAATAATTCCTCGGTCTCAAAGGGCTTGGTAATGTAGTCATCCGCTCCATCCCGCAGGCCGCCTACGCGATCTTCGACGCTAGAGCGTGCCGTGAGAAATATGAATGGAATGGAGGCCAGCGCGGGCTCCAAGCTCAGCAACCTCCGCAGCTCAAACCCATTGGGCGGAGGCATCATCACATCGGAGACAATCAGATCTGGCATGGACTCTTTTGCTTTTCGAAATCCATCACTGCCATCAGTAGCAGTAACCACAGCGTATCCATGCCGCCTGATTTTTGCGGCCAATCCCAACAGTAAAGCTGGTTCGTCATCAATGATTAATATTGTAGGCATATATCCTTCTCTTACTCGTCCTTACGCAAGCTCCGAGTCGTCCCTCTGGCTTTGTCAACCAGGCTGGCATTGTTATTGACAAACATCATTTGTATAGTAGCGACAGAAATGAGATCACCCGAATTAAGCACACAGCGATCGATTTTGCGGCCATTTACAAACGTCCCACTCGTTGACCCATTGTCCTGAAGGACATACTTGCCTTCTTCAAAGCGGATCTCCGCATGAAACCGTGAGACAAACTCCTCATGTAAAACGATATCATTCTCCAATTGGCGGCC
This sequence comes from uncultured Chloroflexia bacterium, assembly GCA_963783295.1. GTDB lineage: Bacteria > Chloroflexota > Anaerolineae > Anaerolineales > Villigracilaceae > Fen-1038. The sequence continues at coordinate 232,921 of CAWAMX010000017.1, forward strand.
AATTCGGATGACGGGTTTTTCAAGTGGGATCATCTGCCTGTTCACTATCAAGAACACGCTCTGCTCGAATGACGATGCTTTTGAGGTTGAATTTTGTTCATCCATAAATGTCTCCTGATAAGTTGCCATCAACCATTGATGGTTATCCTGTGTTGACAAAAAGATACCGACTCAAGTTTATTCATGTCCAAACTCATTCAGGAAAATCTCCACAACTTGGGGGTCGAAATATTTTCCACTCTGCTCGCGGATGTACTTCAGGGCATCCGGTTGACTCCAGGCCTCGCGATAAGGACGGTTGCTGGTCAGTGCGTCCCAAACATCAACAATCGCAAATATCCGGGCTGCCAGCGGAATCTGCTCAGCCTTCAAGCCTTGTGGATAACCGGTGCCATCCCACTTCTCGTGGTGGCAGTAGGGGATATCCAAGGCGCGGTGCAAATAAGCGACGGAGTGGAGCATGTCATAAGCGAACTGGGGGTGCTTTTTCATGATCTGCCATTCTTCGTCCGTTAATTTGTCCGGTTTGAGTAGGATGTAATCGGGTACGCCCAGCTTGCCGATATCATGAAGCAGGGCACCGCGCCGCAAATGAACGAGGTACTCCTCGCCGAGTTGCATGGCTTTCCCTATTTGCATCGACATTTCTGTTACGCGTTTGGTATGCCCTTCGGTTTCCTTATCGCGCAGGTCCATGGCCTGAGACCAGCCCTCGATGGTTGCATCATATGCGATTGTCAAATCCATATTTGCCTGTTGCAGGCTGTTGAACAAATGCATGCTATCTAAGGCAATGGCAGCCTGACCCGCTAGGGTTTCAAAGAAACTGCTCCAATCCGGATTAGCCGTGAAGGCTTTGCGGTGATAAACGACCAGCACGCCTTTGACTTGTCCCTTTGAGATCAAGGGGACAGCATCCATGGACTCAAATTCCTCCTCCAGCCACAGATTGGTAAGTGCAGGGTTCAGTTCTCTGGCTTCCCGATCATTGATGTGGATTATGCGGCGTTCAATGACTGCCCGCCCAGCTAGGTTATCGCCGAGTCTCGAGTTGGTGGTCTCAATGATATGAGTATGGAAGCCTTTGCCAACGGCATATTGCAAGGTTCGCTGATAAGGCTCCAGCAGAAGGATGACAGCCGCGTCCACTTCTAATTGATCGAGTGTGTGCGTCAGCAAAAGCTCGAGAGTCAAACGTTGGTCGAAGCTCGCCGCAATGTACTGATCGATCATATGAAGTGCCTCAAGTCGTTTTACTTGCTGCAGGATATCCTGATGCAGGCGCGCATTTTCCAGTGCAATCGCGGCTTGATTAGCAAGAGTGACCATCAGTCGTTCATCAGCCTCACTAAAAGTATCGGGCATTTCGCTTTCGATGCAGATCACGCCCACCACGCGTTCCACCACTTTCAGCGGGACATACAGACCGGCATGCATGTTGGAAGCGGTTTCGACATAACGTGGATCCTGCGATAAATTGCTAAGGCGCAAAACTTCGTTGTGTCGAACCGCCCAGCCGCACAAACCCTCCCCAACTCTCACAGATTTGAGTTGTTCCTCAGTTGCCAGTATTTCCGCCTTACTTATCGTATCTGGCAGATTGAAAGCCAGCAGTTCAAAGGTTTCGTCTTCTTGATGATACAGACGGATCGATATGTGGTGCCAATCCAATTTCGAGCTCATCAATTCGATGGCCTTCTGTCCGATCTCTTTGGGAGTCAATAGCTGGCCTAATGCCAAGCCGCTCTCATAGAGCATTTCAAGCTCGGCAACGTGGTGACGAATCGCTTCTTCTGCTTGTTGGTGCTCGGTGAAATCGTGCGCCACCAAGACGACGGTGTTTTTCGATTGTGGGGAAGCGGTTGCAGTGAACCACATCTCCCTGTCCCCTATTTGCAGGGCATACTCAAAACTTACAGGTTTGCCGGTTTGGAGAGCTTCATGGATTTTGGAGAGGATCATGTCAGCGGTATTTTTAGGCAGGATTTCATGCATGGTATTACCAAGCAATCCTTCAGGCGGGCGGAAGAGATTGGCTGGATTGGTCGGGGCGATCTCTAGGTAGCGGCCATCTGTATCAAGAACGATGACCGCATCCGTCATGGCCGCAAACAGGGCGCGCAGTTTGGCCTCGGAAGCGGCCAGGTTTTCTTCCGTCTGCTTGCGCTCAGTGATATTTCTTGCGATTGTGGAAGCAGCGACGATCTTTCCATCATGGTCTCGAATTGGAGAAATGGTCAGCGAAACATCAACCAGTTTTCCAGCGCGCGTAAGGCGGACGGTCTCATAATGCTCCACCTTTTCACCTCGCCACACTTTTTCCAATAACATTGGAATCTCATTGAATTTTTCAGGAGGCGCGAGGATCGAGATCGGTTGTCCAATTGCCTCATGTGCTGAATATCCATAAAGTTCTTTCGCGCCGCGATTCCAACTCAGGATGATGCCCTCCTGTGTCTTTCCGATGATGGCGTCATCCGCCGACTCAACAATTGAAGCTGGAAAACGCAGCGCCTCTTCCGCCTGCTTGCGCTCGGTGATATCAATTGCAGACCCGACCATCCCAATCACTACGCCGCTGGCGTCCTTGAGCGCCGCGAGCGTGATGTGCACTGGAAACTCTTCCCCGGATTTTTTGCGGAAGCGCAATTCGGACTCGTGCCAGCCTTTCTTTCTAACCTGCGGCTGAACCTCTTCTGCGAGAATGGCAAGCTGATCCTGCGGATAAACCAAGGATATCGATTTACCCAATACTTCCTCCGAAGAATATCCAAGCATCTTTTCCGCGCCCGAGTTCCATGACATAATGAGTCCATCCAAGTCGGTGGTGACGATTCCCCCATGAACCTGTTCCAGGATCTGAGCCTGACGCAGCAATGTCTCCTCCGCCTGCTTGCGCGAAGTGATGTCGCGGATATTGCACTGGATCACCTTGTGGCTGTTCACGAAATAAACGTTGCTGACAAACTCCACCCAAATCTGATACCCATCTTTGGCTTGAAGCGGATGGTTCCTGTATTGAAGATAGCTTTCTTGTTGTAATTTCAAGAAGTGAGCTTTGTTGGCAGCGATGTCTTTGAACAAACCAATTTCCCATAGTTGTTTGCCAAGAAACTCAGAATGGGAATAGCCCAGCATTTTAATCAAAAATGGATTGACATCCACGATTTCGCCTGTATCGGCATCAAGAATAAGGATGCCGTCTTTGGCGGACTCGAAGAGCCGGCGATAGCGAACTTCGGAAGCGATCAACTTTTCTTCCGCCTGCTTGCGCTCGGTGATATCTATGGTGGTGGTGATGAAGTAGAGCGGTTTGCCCTGCCCGTCCCGGCGCAGAGCTACGCCGACATCTGCCCAAACAATAGAACCATCCTTCTTGAGATATCTTTTGATACAGCGCACCACCTCCCTTTCACCGGAAAGGAGGCTATCAAGCTCTTTTCGAGACGATTTCAATATCATCGGGATGGGTAATATCCTGCCATCTTTGGTTTTGGAGTTCCTCCCTGGTGTATCCCAGCATCTCGCATAGAGCCTTATTCGGGTTGAACTCACCAGAAATAAACGTGATTGATTTCCCGACGACAGAATAATCAAATACATACTTGAATTTGTCTTCTCTATCCCGTAGCTCCTCTTCTGCCTGTTTGCGCTCAGTGATATCTTCGATGATGGCTTGAATTTGTTCAAGGTTTCCACTTGGGCCGAAGAGCGGCGTAAGCCTAGCGCTGACGAAAATCGATTTACCCCATTTGGTCGTGTATGGATATTCGCCAAATGCAGATTGCGCATTATCCAGGACCTTTTGATAATCGGCCGAGATGCCTGCTTCGAGCAGCGGCTGGAAAGTCAAAATGTTGATGTGCTTGGTGGCTTCTGCCGATGGCGATCCGAGGATTTGCAAGGCCCCTGGATTAACTTCCAAAATTCTACCTTGTGAGTCGATGAGGAGTATGCCCATGGGAGCATTGTCAAACAACAAGCGATACCTTATTTCCTGTTCACGCCTTCGTTCTTCCGCCCGCTTGCGATCGTTAATGTTGCGGATGTTGCACTGGATGACCTTATGCTTGTTCACCGAATAAACGTTGCTGACAAACTCCACTTGTATCAGATGGCCGTCCTTCGCCTTGAGTGGCAAGTCTTCGTAGCGAATGTACTTGTCCTTTTGCAAGATTTCGAAGGCCTCTCTACTAGCCTTAATATCCTTGAACGCGCCGACTTCCCAGAGCTTCTTATCTACAAACTCGTCGCGCGAGAACCCCAACATGTCAATCAGATAAGGATTGACATCCGTAATAGCTCCCGTCTTAGCATCTAAAATTAAAATCCCGTCCTGGGCAGCTTCAAATAAACGGCGGTAGCGAAGCTCTGATTCGTTTAGTGACGGTTCAACGAATGTCTTAACTTTTTTAGTTTTGGCTTTCATGGTGAAACAACTGCTTTCTGCTCACAAGTTCATTATACGCGTCTTATCGGCAGCTTACCGCTTTTTAATTGTAATATGTAAACTCCCAAGTCACATCGGTTGACCGGCGGATAACCCTCTCCGCCATTAGGGGGAGAGGGATTGTAGAGCGATCTGAGCCAGAGAGCCGCTTTTCCTCCTATGGATGCAACCGCGGATTGCAATGCCCCCCATCCAACCACAAGCGCTTCCCTCCCAAGTCCAAAGAATTTGTGAACACGCTTCGAGTGGGCACGCGGGTTGTCCGCCGAAGGCCCACGCAGAGAGTAGGATGGGATAGGCAGAACAACCTTTAATCCGGTTGTATTTTAGTCTTGCAGGCAAGGGCTTTGGATTAGTTCCCGGGCATTCAAGTTTAGTTTTAACGGGCTAAGGTTGAACCATAAAGCGTTTTGGTTTAGTCTTAGCTGCTCAAGGTTTAATCACAAGGCGTTTTGGTTTAACCTTAAGGCCTTAAGGTTTTGTCTTAAGCCACTTTAATTCTGTTGGAGAATTTTATGGCTTACCCCAGGAACGCCATTTCCATATTTTCCAGCCAAATGTTATATAAAGTAGTCTTTATGGGTCAATCATCCGCTGGTTCTGAGCCGGCCCAAATTTCCACGCGGTTGCGTCCGCTCCGTTTTGCTTTATACAACGCATCGTCAGCGCGCTGGATGATAGCCTCAAGGTTGGTGTCCGCTGGTTCGCGCTGCATCTCGGTGATGCCTATGCTCAGCGTGACGGTGAACAGTTCTTTATTATTGTGGGGGCCATCCACAGGTATGGCTGTCACACCCGCCCGGATGCGCTCCGCAACGACCAGCGCCTGTTGCGCGCTGGCATGAGGCAAGAGGACAATGAATTCATCCCCACCGTAGCGCGCCACCAGGTCGGAGGCGCGCACTTGCGCCGCGGCAACCTGCGCTACATCCACTAGAAGCTTATCACCGGCGGCATGCCCAAGCGTATCGTTGATCTGTTTAAAAAGGTCCAGATCAAACATGAGGAAGGTTAGCGGATACCGATACCTTACCGCGGCCTGGAACTCGCGGGCAGCAAGTTCAAAAAAATGTCGGTGATTGCACAAGCCGGTCAAGCCATCGGTGCTAGCCAACAGTGTTTCGCGCTCCAGCGATTGCTGTAGTTTGAGCAACACTGCTTCGAGATCGTCTTTGGCGCGGCGCAATTCCTCTTCCGCCTGCTTGCGATCTGAAGTATCGTGGCCAATCCCGACCAACCCTAAAATCTGACCCCCCTTATCACGCAACGGGACTTTGGTAGTCAACGTCCAGATTCTATTGCCTTGCGAATCAAGACCAAGTTCTTCGTGATTGATAATTGGCTGGCCCGAATCCAAGACCGTCTTATCATCGGTCCAAAAGCGAGCCGCTAATTCAGCCGGATAGGTATCGAAGTCTGTCTTCCCCAGCACGTCTTCAAATCTTTTTCCGCCCGAGGCCTGCCAATCGGCAGTATTGGAAATGATCTTACGGCCCTGAAGATCCTTGACGTAGATTCGGTCTGGCAAATTATTTATCAGGGTGAAAAGGAGATTGCGTTCTGCATCCACCGCTTCCTCCGCCCGCTTGCGGTCCGTGATGTCCGTTTGGAAGCCTTCGTAATAAAGGATATTGCCTGCATCATCTTTCACCGCGCGGGCGGTATTGGATGTCCAAATCCAGCCTCCGTCCTTGCGGCGCTCTTCGTTGATAAATTCCTTGACGACCCCCTCTTCAATCATAGCCCTCTGAAATTCCTGCCGCCGTGTTCCGTCTTTATATATTTGACTACCGATATCGTTGATGCTGGCAAGCATTTCTTGGGGAGAAGCGTATCCAAACATGTGGGCTATGGCGGGATTGACGGACAGGAAGTGCCCGTCCGGCGTGGATTGAAAGATACCGACTGTTGCACTCTCGAAGATGGATCGATACCTCGATTCGGCGCTTCGGAGCGCTTCTTCCATCTGCTTGCGATTGGAGATATCGTGTGCCACCCAGAGCGTACTGTCTGCGCTCAATGGCGAGATGGTCGCCTGAAACCACATGCTTCGGCCATTGATCATAAGTTCATACTCGATCTGTGTGGTTTGTTTGGTATCCAGAACCTGTTGTATGAGCTGGCGAGAGGCTTCCGCCTTTTCGGCGGTGAAGACTTCCTTCAGGTTTTTTCCGAGCAGTTCCTCAGGTGGCCTCACCAGCAAGCTCGGATTGGTTGGAGCGATTTTGCGATAAACTCCCTCCCGGTCAATAACCATCACAACATCCTGCATGGAAGCGAACAGGGTACGCAGCTCCGCTTCAGAGGCCATCAACGCTTCTTCAATGCGCTTGCGTTCGGTAATCTCGTGAAATGACCACACCCTGCCTCGCGCTACCGTCTTCTGCATTATGGGGCGTGAGCGACGTTCAAATACCCTTCCATCTTTGAAATACAGCATATCAAAACTGTCTTCTGCCGAGTCATACAATTCCTGGACTCTTTGGATAAAACCCCGCGGATCGGATAATTGATCGAGCACATATTGAAGCAGGAGAGCATCATCCTTCAAAGCCATAATCTCCGGCGGAATCATCCACATCTCCGCGAAGCGGTCATTAGCGAAAAGTACCTCGTTTTCCCGACTGACAGCCAGGACGCCATCTGAAGTAGATTGCAAAATTCCCTGCAATAAGTGATATTGTTCCTCAGGTGTGTGTCGCAACTCCATCTCCCCGCCTAAGGTTCCGATCCCAGCGAAAGGGAACCGCTCCTTCGGGGAATCTATCCCACCGGCCCTGGCGGACTTCGCGTCAAGTGAGCTGGGCATCTGTCTTTTCGGCCCAGGTAAGTTTTGCCTTGTAACGAGCTTGTCCTTTTTTGGCATCTTGAACCTTCTGCCGAATTCAGATCGGCCATATCAGACAAAAAGGTTAAAAAACTGCCTTATTTCCTCCCACATAGAATCTTATTATACTGCTAAGCGTTTCGCTTCCGTGGCCTCCAATGCTCTCATAGCAGAAAGTGTTTACCTACCAGGTTATTCTAATAAATCCAATATATCCTATTCGAAGTCCTTTTCATCTTACAATTCGATTACTAAAGTGTATACAGGTACAACTCTAAATATTAAACCTATGAGGCTTATTTCCTCCCCAAGTGCGAAGAACAATACACTCCGACCGATAGTTGTATCCAAGGCAAATTTGTTATAGAATTAAAGGTAGTGCATTATTTGCGCGTTCAAGGTGTCTAGCTGATTAGATAAGGAAAGGCAGCCGGAGTAGCATGAGCGACAAGGCGAAAAAAACAGATAAAGTTAATGTAAAGAAAATACAAACTTCAGAGCTACGCTACCGGCGCTTGTTCGAAGCAGCCCAGGATGGGATATTAATTCTGGATGCCGAGACTGGAATGATCAAGGATGTTAACCCTTTCCTGATCAAGCTTTTGGGTTACTCGCGTTCTGAGTTTCTGGAAAAAAGGATCTGGGAAGTGGGTGCATTCAAAGATATTGAAGCCAGTAAGGATGCCTTCCAGGCCTTGCAGATGAATGAATACATCCGATACAAGGATTTGCCGCTAAGAACGAAAGACGGCCGGCTGATTCAAGTGGAATTCGTTAGTAACGTCTATTTGGCAGGCCGTGAGAAGGTCATCCAATGCAATATCCGTGACATCACCGAACGCAAACAGGTGCAGGATGCCCTGCTCAAAAGCGAAGCGCTCCTGCGTGAACAGTCCGTTCGCGATCATTTGACCGGTGTGTTCAATCGACGCTATATGGAAGAAACCCTGGAACGCGAACTTCGTCGAGCCTCACGTAAAGGATTTCCTTTAGGCATCATTATGTTAGATGTCGATGATTTCAAATTATTCAACGACATGTACGGCCACGCTGCGGGCGATGCAATCTTACGTGAATTAGGCAGCTTGCTGCTCAAGCATGTGCGTGGAGAGGACATTCCCTCCCGCTATGGCGGCGATGAGTTCATCATTGTTCTACCTGACGCTTCGCAGGCAGTAACGCGCCAGCGCGCCGACCTTATTTGTGAAGACGCCAAACAAATCCGTCTCCAATTCGAAGGGCAAACTCTTTTATCAGTCACACTCTCTCTTGGAGTCGCAGTCTTCCCCGAATATGGCCCGACCAGCACAGTCCTTTTGAAAGCCGCGGACGACGCACTTTACCGCGCCAAGCGGGAAGGACGCGGCCGGGTTGTTGTGGCCCGCTAATAATCCTATTACTAGGATATAAACACAACAAAGCAAAAAAGGGGATCAATAAGTAACCGTAAAGCGCGTTCTGACCGTTTCCCCAAGCAATGAATATAACTGGAAATGAGGTCCCGTTGCGGTCAAATTCCATAATTAAGCAGATTGAAAACATCAACACCAATCGATGCTTTGTCCCGATTTAGGCCGGGCGGCAAACTCCGAAATCTCAATATGCTTAGGAACCGGTGAATCTGTTTTGTCTTTAGTCGAAATCTGTTGCTTTGGAAGAATTCTTTGATATAGTTCATTGCCTAAAATTTTCCATCACAATTGATCTTTATCGGCTAACGCATAGGTGTTCGGAAATTGCTTGAGGAGTTTTTCTAGAGAAATAGCGGTGACGGTTGATTTCATTGCCTCTTATTGTACTGCGTTAGATCCTTTGCAGTTTCTGATTCACAGAAGGAAGTGGTTAAATCTGAATGTAAAGTCGTAAAGCTAAAAATACTTACATTATAATGGCGGGATAAAAGGATATGATTTTCAGAATGTTCAAATCCACTACAAATCGTGATCAAATCCTAAGATTATTGTATATTGTAGTTTTTATTGTCTCCGCGATTCTACGTTTAGGGCTTGCTCTGGTGAATCGCGAAGCCTTTGACGACCATATTGGCGTGGTCAATATCATTTTGCAAACCAATCGGCTACCTGAAACATTGGATTGTCCAGAATGTTTCCAGCCAAAGCTCTTTTATTTTGTTGCCTCAACTGCCATAAAGGTTGCCCATATTAATCCAAATCATAAAAATTCGATCATCATTGCGACACAATTATTGAATTTTGCTACCGGTGAAATCATATTGGTTCTGGCTTATCTTTTGATAAAACGGATACAGTTGGACCATTATAGGGCCGGGCTGATAACCTTTGCACTCCTGGCGTTCAATCCAGCGCTGATTGCGGCAAATGGCATGGCAAGCAACGACACTTTTGCGATTCTTTTTTCTTCGCTTGCAATTTATTTTTGCTGGATATTTTTGAAAAACAATAGAATCGTCTATCTATTTGTTTCAGGATTTTTTGTTGCCCTAGGGGTCGCAACAAAAACGAACATCTGGGCTACCACGCTAGCAATATTTCTTGTGCTACTGGCAAAGAGTATAAAAGTAAAATCATTTCGCGGAACTCTGATTGCCGTGGTTTTCTTGCTGGGAGTCTCCATTGTGACTTTATTGAATCCCCTGAGTCAGTATTTGGTTAATCTTCAGAAATATGGAACACCCGCGACTCTCAATGTTGTCAAAGAACCATTTCCCGCATTTTTTGGGAAAACATATGTAAGGCGACCAGGAATACTCTCGATTCAAGACGGAATTTTCACCTTCAAATTCATTGACTTGCTTAGGTATCCACGCCTCACTCTTGGCGCTACTGGTTATCCGGCGCACCGCACATCTTTGTGGACAGATGTATATGCTAGCGCAAATTCTTTACACTTCTATAATTCTCCAGATTCATGGCATACACCACCGGATTTTGAGGTATCCAGAGGCATTTTTATTCTTGCTCTTTTGCCTTTAATTTTACTTTTATTTGGAGTGGTTTCTGGATGGATTTATTTGTTGAAGGGTATATTTGGTCCTTTGAACAACTTGCTGGTTAACAGAGTTTACGGATTATTTGATATTGTTTTCATTGGATACATTATTTTTATTGTCGCACTGGCTTTGCAATATCGAGATTTCTCCACAATGAAAGCCATCTACATTTATCCTGCGGTATTTTCGTTTTTAGTGCTATTTCTTGAAGCTCTAATTGTTTTCGACAATCTCATTATAAAACGAAATAAATGGATAACGATCTTCTTTGAAGCAGTTATTGTTTTTTTGATCAGCCTATATATTACAGATGTTTTTCAAATGATCGTTCATTTGTATAATTTGAATGTGAGATGACCGTGCAATTTTTGTGCAGGAAGCTGTCATTTTGGCGTATCGACAGTATATAATCCAAAATTTCGGACTTTAAATCTATTGCTTGCGATAGGTAAACTTTCCGTAAAGAATAACACATAGGTGGTTTTAAAATTGACGGGACAATTCTCTAAACCAAACATATATCTTCCGACAGATTTTGCGCTTCTGAATTGCGATTGAGGATCAATATATAATACTTTATTCGGCCCTACTGAAGAATCCATTTTTTCAGAGAATAGCACAAAGATATAAGGCATATTAATCTTATTTGTTGTTACACATATTGCGCCACTGTTCGAGTCTTTTGCATAATTAAGAGCGGAAAGTAAACCGGTAAAATACCATCTGTCAGCTTGGTTTTTGTAATCAGAGTTATGATAGTAATATGTAAAACTTAAAAAACCAGCCAGAAATAGGGCTATTGAAATGATGAATGCGATTTTGTTTTTTTTGTTTAACCAATCTATGAAAGCTGCGCAAAATATAAACAGAGGAATAAAAGCCAGGTTCAGACGATTGAAAGTTGCTTCAACAAAAACTCCAATTACCAAGGCCGAAATTAGCCACATCAAGACGAGTTTTGTTTCAGTTAAATTTTGAGGAGATGTCAAGAAAAAATATGCTCCCAGTATGATGAATGGAAAGGTGAGAACATAAAGATAGCCAAATTTTGTTGAGTTGATAAGGAAACCATCATTTTGCAGGATGAGCACTTTTGCCATCTCTAATAGGTTCGCAGATAAGGCGTTTAACGCGTTGGTCTGAAAAATGGCTATATCCGTTTCGTGGCGCGGCAGAGAAGGTAGGTGTGGAATTGTCATTGCCCCTAGGCGAATCAATTCCAGATCGAAACTATTTATTATGACCCAAAGGATGAGCGGCATAGCAAGAATTGTCAGCAATGTTAAGCCCATGATTAGGCTTCTAAGGGAAATTCGTTTTGCGCGTATAAGTACCGGGATGGACAAAATTAGAAATATAGGAATGGCAAGATAAGAAGTAATATAAGCATACAAGCACATGCTAAAGAACAGACAGGCCAATATAAACCAGTAATTGTTATATTCTGATTGAAATGAATAAAGGAGCCCAAGCAAAAAGAAGAACGGTAATAGGGTCACTTCCAGTCCCCATCTCGAATACATGATGTGCCAGGGGCTGATGGAGATAAGGAACATCACGATCAGTCCAAAAGTTTTGTCCCGTATTTTGTTTCCCACCAAGTAAGTTAATACAATAGTCAGAATTCCAATGATTAGCATAGGGAACCTTACAGTGGTTGTCGTCAAACCTCCCAATGCAACGAAGGGAATAAGCATGTACCCATAAAGAGCATCCTGTCCACTTCCCCAAGATATGAAGCGTACTGGAAAGGAAACTCCGTTTCTGTCAACGCCGTACTTTAATAAGCTTTGTGCTTCTACACCATTCTCTGCTTCATCTTGGTTCAATCCCGGTGGGAGACTTCGATATTCCCATGTACGCGCAAAAATACCTATACCAAGAATTGCGAAAAACAATAAATGATGTTTAAAGTTTAGTTTCCAATTTATTTTGAGAGAATTGACGGCGCTTTTGAAACGGATTGGCATCATCTGGATCCTAAAATCTTTTGCCAGCATTTGAAATCTAATTCTTTTGGTTGGATTTGAAATGCATTCATCATTACCGGCCGTTTCTCTATTATAATTGACGTTGGAGGCTTTTTCATGGAAATCATGTGGTATGGGCATTCCTGTTTTCGTCTCACCGAGCGCAATATGGCGACGGTGGTAACGGATCCTTACGACAATACATCCATCGGATATTTTCCGCTCAAACTCAAAGCGGATATCGTCACGATTAGCCATGACGCACCGGGGCATAATAACTCGGACGCGGTCAAAGGCACATCGCATGTCATCAGCGGGCCGGGCGAGTTTGAAATTGGCGGTGTGTTCATCACTGGCGTTCAAACCGATGGCGGCAGCGCAGGGAAGAGGACCAAAGAGCAAACTCGGAATACGCTGTATGTGTTCGATTATGACGGACTGACGGTCGCACATCTCGGTGACTTGAAGCAGTTGCCGCCTCAGACAGAGATCGAAGCTTTGGGAACGGTGAACGTAGCTCTCGTCCCGGTGGGAGGCGGCGGAGGACTCAACGCCGCGAAAGCTGCCGAGGTCATCAGCCTGATCGAGCCGAACATTGTTATCCCGATGCATTACGCCACATCCGATGCCAAAGTCTCGCTTGAGTCGCTGAATAAGTTCATCAAGGAAATGGGACTTAGCAAACCCGAAACACAACCGTCCATCAAAGTGACACGCTCCTCTTTGCCCGAAGAGACGCACGTCGTGGTTTTGGATTATCAACGTGAGTGAAGCTGTGCCTGTCAAAGTAATCATGACCTGGGATATTGCCGCCGATCATGAGCAGGAATATTTTGAGTTTGTAATCGGCGAATGGGTGCCAGGAGTTCAACGGCTCGGTTTCCAACCGACCGATGCCTGGGCAACCGTTTATGGCGCTTATCCGCAAATTCAAGTGAGCCTGCTTGCAGATAACGAATCCGCCGCGCGCCGCATCTTAAGCTCGAGCGATTGGACTACCTTGGAAGATCGTCTGCTCACGTTTGTCCGCAATTTTTCTTATAAGGTTGTGCCTGCCCACAACGGCTTTCAATTTTAGGAATGAAAATCAATAAGACAAATTGGCGGTGGTTCTTCTCACTTGCGGCTCTCGAAGCGGGAGCCGCTCTCCTTTTATTATTCCTCGTGCCACATGAGGGAAGCAGCTTCTCTTTAATACGGCTTGCGATGTTTGGGGTCTTGATTGCATTTTGTGTTTTGTGGATTTATTTTTATGTGCACCCTCCGCATCGATTGGATTTCCTGGTCCAGCCATCGTTCGCGTTCGTCTTAGCGATTCTGGCCGTGACTTTGGGCTGGTCCCTGTTCTTCCTGCGGTATCTCGACCCGGAGCGTTTACTACCTTATTACCAACGTCTCAGCCCAATCCTGTTTTATTTGCTTGTCCTGGCCTTACAATTTTCTGTTTTTGTGCTCATTGTGCGTTATGGATTTCATCGTGAAAATCTTTTGGAGATCAAACCAGTTTATCGTTTTACGCTGATCGCGTTTGGTGCGTTACTTTGCGTTTTATGTTTTATCGCGATTACCCATCTTGGATTTACAAAAGATCCTGCTTATTGGGGTGAACCCGGCGTTCCATTGCTTGGATGGCAAATGGTCGCTGCGATTCTGACTGGGGGTGCAGTATTGACTCTCGGCGTGCGGTTTGCATTTGATCGAGATGACCGGTCGGCAGTCCGAACAGATGTAATCTTTGCAGTTCTCATCTGGTTGGTTGCGGTATGGATTTGGCTTTCTGTCCCAATGAGCGTCATGCAGAATAGCTTTTACGCGCCGATGATGCCGCCCACCAACCAGCCATTTCCAAATTCTGATGCGGCTTATTACGATTATCATGCGCAATCGGTTTTGTTGGGCATGGGTTATCTGGGAGACATTCCCACTCGTCCGCTGTACATTTTACTTTTAGCATTATTGCATGTTTTATTTGGACAAAATTACGCCTTAATCATCGCCGGTCAATCGTGTGTGCTGGCATTGTTTCCAGTGACTCTATATTTTCTTGGAAGAAAAATCCACAGCCGCACAGCGGGCGTGATAATTGCGCTCCTTGCCATCTTCCGCGAGCTGACCACTCTATGGGTTTCCTCCGCGACGCGCGTTTCGGATACCCGCACTTTGCTAACCGATTTGCCGACTGCATTGATGATCGCTCTTTCCTGTTTATTTGTCATGCATTGGCTGGAAAACAAGAGCATCCGCCGCTCCTTGGTCGCAGGTGGCATATTTGGTGCAATGTTACTCTTGAGAACGCAGTCTCTGATTATTTTGCCTTTCGCACTTTTATTGGTTTTATTCGTGTTCTGGCCTCAATGGCGTGATGCGGGACGAGGGATGGCCCTGTTTGTTCTTGGCATTGCAGTGACTGTCGCGCCCTGGCTCATTCACAATTATTTGGCGATTGGTCAATTTGCCTTTGATGATCCGCGTCAGTTAGCGTTGATCTCCAGTCAATACGCATTAACCGGAAATCTGAATACATCTCAGTTTAATATCCAATCTCAAAGTCTCACAGGAAACTTAATCACATTTACCGTAAAGCATCCTGACGTTGTAACCCAATTCATTACCAATCATTTTCTTGCCACTGAAATTGGTGGCATATTAGCTTTACCTTTGATTGAACCTTTCAAGAGTCTCCGTGCGCCGATTGATATTTATTGGTTTGGATGGGACGGACATCTGGATTGGTATAACCTTCTGTTGATCATCTTATATTTGGCAATCGTTGCGATTGGTTTGGGTTCGGCTTGGAAACGTCTGCGTTGGCTTGGATTTGCGCCATTGGCTTTCAATTTGGGATATGCGCTTGCCAATGGGATTGGTCGTTTCTCGGGGTGGCGCTACGATCTTCCAGCAGACTGGGTTTCGTATTTTTATTTTGGAATTGGTATCGCAGAGATCTATTCAGTGATCGCTCTTCTTTTTGGATCATCCACTCAACGCCTATTCACAAAGATTGAGCTGAAACAAAATACTGCCAGGCTGAATCTGCTATTCGCTTTACCGGTTTTAGCCTGCTTTGTATTAATCGGATGCCTGCCGTGGATTGCAGAGCATGCAGTCTCGCTACAACTTGTCCCGCTCTCTGAGACGGAGATGATTGGGCGAGCATTTCAATTGTCAGCTGTGCAAACAGCCAATTTGACGCAAGATCAGTTAAATCGCTTTCTTTCCCAAAACACAAGCCCGAATGCTGAAGTTTTACAAGGCAGACTCTTATATCCACGTTTCTTTTGGCGCGGGCAGGGCATCGCCCAGGCGCATCCATCCCCAGCGTATGCAGCGCGTGATTATTCTCGTCTTGGCTTTCTTTTGATGATGCCAAACCAGATCACGCCGTTTGTTTTTCCCAGTAAAATGGTTCCGCCCAATTTTCCAGACACTGGCGATGTGATTGTTTTTGGTTGCAAGCAACTTGATTATATAGAAACAAGAATAATTATCTTTCCAGCACAAAACTTGGTCTTTCAAACCGAGTCGCCATTTAATCAATGCGTGAACTCCGGCGAATAAGCACGTTCACGCGCCGACTTTTGGCTTGGTACCGTTGGAACGCGCGGACTTTTCCCTGGCGCAATCATCCCGACCCCTACGCGGTCTGGGTATCGGAGATCATGCTTCAACAGACTCGCGTGGAAACTGTCGTTCCCTATTTCAAGCGTTGGTTGCAGCGCTTTCCAACTATCAAGGCCTTGGCTGAAGCTTCGGAACAAGATGTACTGAATTTGTGGGAAGGACTTGGTTATTATTCCCGCGCCCGCAATTTGCATAAAGCCGCAGAAGTTGTCGTTGAAAAATTTAACGGTCAATTACCGCGTGATTTGGATGCACTTCGCCAACTACCAGGGATCGGACGATATACAGTTGGGGCAATTACGTCTATGGCATTTGGAATGGACGAACCAACTCTCGATGGAAATATCCGCCGCGTGCTTGCGCGCGTCTTTGATATCAATGTACCCGCCGATTTACCGTCGGGCGAAAAAGCTTTGTGGAATTTAGCCGCCCAGCATTTACCCAAAGGAAAAGCTAGTGAATACAACCAAGCCCTGATGGATCTAGGGGCGACGATTTGCCTTCCAAAGAATCCGCGTTGTTTGATTTGCCCGGTGATGGAATTATGTGAAGCTAGGAGAAAAGGAATTCAAGATCAGCGCCCGGTGTTGAAGCGAAAGAAGAAAGCGCCGCATTATATTCTTGCCGCGGCGGTCATTCTGAAGAACGGACGCGTCTTGCTGGCGAAGCGACCGTCAAAGGGATTGTTGGGAGGCATGTGGGAATTTCCCAATGGTCGCGTAGAGGGCAATTCGGCCAAGGAGTTATCAAGAAAATTGAGATCAGGATACCAGCTAAAAGTCCAAAGAGGTGCTGCGCTAGGTGAAGTTAAACATGCTTATACTCATTTCAAGGTGACAGTACACGTGTTCCATTGCGAATTTGTATCCATGATAAGAAATCAAAACATGAAATGGATAAGACTAAAGAACTTGGAAGATTTTCCGATGGGGAAAGTAGATCGGCAAATTACCAAATTACTGCACTGACAAATTATAAGAATTTAAGAGTTTACATTACGCTCTGTTCATAGTGACGAAGATCATCGGCCTGCGTTTGGTTTCTTCGTGCAGATAATTTTTGACCGCACTTACAATATTTTTTTCGTCATTCACTCCGCCGCCGTCCACGATTTCGACGACGCGCTTGCGGACTTCGGGGATCAACTGTTCCGCATCTTCGGGAGAGAGGAACCCGCGCGTGATAATCTCTGGATCACGGAGCAATCGTCCCGTGGATTTATTCAAGCTGACATCGATGAACAAGATTCCGCTGCGAGCTAATTTTTCACGTTCAAGCATGACGCCGTGATCAATATCACCGATGGATTCACCGTCCACAAACACGTAACCGCCGGGGATTCGTTCGCCGAGTTTGATCTTGCCGCCGGAAAGTTCAACCACCTGACCGTTCTCGACAACGATCACATTTTCTTCTGGTATTCCTACTTGCATTGCAAGCTCGGCATGGCGTCTAAGTTGTCGCAATTCGCCATGAATGGGCATGAAGTGTCTTGGTTTAACCAGATTGAATAGGAACTTTTGTTCTTCCTGACTTGCGTGTCCGGAGACATGCACCTGCGCGACTGAAATCATAGATTACATTGGCTCCGCGTCGAAGCAAGCGGTTGATAGCCTTGCTGATGGTTTCCTCGTTGCCCGGAATGGGATGCGAAGATAACACAACCGTATCGCCAGGCTTGAGATCGAACGAACGATTCGTTCCGGTGGACAAACGTCCAACAATGGATGACGGCTCACCTTGCGAGCCGGTGCACATAATCGTCACCTTATGATCCTGCATGTGCATAGCTTGATCAATCGGCACAAGAAGCTCATCCGGGATTTCCAGATAACCGAGCTTGCGCGCGATCTTGACATTATCAATCATGCTTGGACCGGCAAGCGCCATTTTGCGTCCATGTTTCGCGGTTGCATCCGCGACTTGTTGGATGCGCGAGATGAGCGATGCAAACGTCGCGACAATGACGCGTCCTTTCGCCTCCGTAAAAACTTTGTCGAACGCCGGTCCGATCACCATTTCGGATGGCGTCCAGCCAGGGCGTTCTGAATTCGTTGAATCTGAAAGCAACAAATCCACGCCGCGCGCGGCAAATTCTGATAGTTTGGCATAATCGGTAGGCCAGCCGTCCACCGGTGTGAGATCGAATTTGAAATCGCTCATGTGGACGACCAGACCGGCGGGTGTGGTAATACCGAGTCCTACCGCGTCGGGAATGGAATGTGAAATATGAAAGAACTCCACCTTGAACGGTCCAAGCTCAATGGATTTTCCAGCCTGCACTGTATGAAGGGAACCTTTATTTGAAGCGTTGTTGCGCGCCAGTTTAACCTCGATCAAGCCGCAAGTCAGGGGAGTGGCATAAACTGGCACAGGGAAATCATTTAAAACATGCTGGATCGCGCCGATATGGTCTTCATGTCCGTGGGTGATGACAATGCCCAGAATCTGATCCCCTTTCCCACGCAAATAATCGTAATCGGGAATGATGTAATCGATCCCGAGCATATCGTTTTCAGGAAACATAATACCCGCATCTACGATCAAGATTTTTCTATCAAATTCGTAGACGGTCATGTTCTTACCGACTTCCCCAAGTCCACCCAAGGGAATGATTTTCAATTTTCCGTGCTTATTCATTAGGTCTGTTTTACCTCACTGTAATTAAATTTTATCCGCCATTGGCGGTAAGAGTCACTTTCATGTTATACAAAAATGCCCGTCGAGAAATGACTCGCGCGGGTTTGTTCGTGCCACACATGCAATACCTTGTAAGTTCTTGCAAAACTGCCAAAGGCAGTGAAAGTCAACATCAATAGCTATAAGTATAGCAGGGCAAGAGGTATTTGTCAAAGGCGAATTTGTTAAGGTTTGATTACCCATAATCCCATCGAAAGACGTAAAAGGATTTACACGGTTTTCTTGGTGATAGAATCCATTTGAAATTACCCGGAGGTATACATGCAATCATCGCGTTTACGCGCTCGTTATCGGTATATCATGTGGTTCTTTGCCCGCGCTACCGCGAGCTTTATCTTGTGGGAAATTGTTTTGCCGCGCATTGGTCTTCGTCAGTTAAGCCGCCGGTCACGTTCGCCGCGCTTCAAAAAGATCGCATCACAATTTCGCGAGATGGCAATCCGCATGGGCGGAGTGATGATCAAGGTTGGTCAATTCCTTTCGGCGCGGCTGGATGTATTGCCAGCGGAGATCACGGATGAGCTTTCTGGTTTGCAGGATGAAGTTCCAGCAGAAGATTTCGAAGCGATCCGCAAACTTGCGGAAATCGAATTCGGTGCGCCGCTAGATGAAATCTTCGAGCACTTCGAAGCAGAACCACTGGCGGCTGCATCCCTCGGACAGGTTCATCGCGCCCGCTTGCGGGCCGACGCACCGGAAGCGGAACAATTTCGAGAGGTCGTTGTCAAGATCCAGCGTCCATTCATTGACCAGTTGATCGATGTGGACTTTTCCGCGCTTCGTCGTTTTGGAGGATGGCTTCAACACTATGAGCCGATCCGAAAACGCGTCAATGTACCGGCTTTGATTGAAGAATTATCCGAAACCGTTCATCGTGAAATAGATTATTTGGCCGAAGGCAAAAACGCCGAGACCTTTGCTGAGAACTTCAAAGAACGGAAACGCGTGCATGTGCCGCGTGTCGTTTGGAGTCGTACTACACAACGGGCGCTCACGCTTGAAAATGTGTATGCGATCAAAATCACAGATTATGATGCAATCACCGCGGCAGGCATTGACCGCAATGAAGTTGCGGAAGTTTTGTTAGATACCTATCTCAAACAAATTTTCGAAGATGGATTCTTTCACGCCGATCCGCATCCCGGCAATTTATTTGTAACACCGATCCCAGCCACAAAACGAAAAAAAGCAAGCTGGCGATTGACCTTTGTTGATTTTGGAATGGTGGGCGATGTGCCGGAGAATTTGCGCGATGGCTTGCGGGAATTGCTCATTGGCATTGGGACGCGGGATTCTTCACGCGTGGTGAAATCGTATAAAACGATGGGGGTCCTGCTTCCGAGCGCGGATACTGAATTGCTCGAACAGGCTGAAAGGCAATTGTTCGAACGTTTCTGGGGAATGTCGATGAGTGAATTGAGAAAAATCAATCATCGAGAGATGCGAGATTTTGCTCATCAATTCCGCGATCTGATGTATGAAATGCCCTTCCAATTACCGCATAATCTTTTATTGTTGGGACGGGCAGTTGCGATTCTTTCCGGAATGTGCACCGGCCTTGATCCGGACTTCAACGTTTGGGAAGAGCTTGCGCCGTACGCGCAAAAGCTCGTTGCGGATGAAGTCGGCTCCGGCTGGGAAGTTTGGCTGGATGAAATCGGCGAGCTGGTTAAAGTGTTGATTGCGTTGCCCGCGCAGACAAGTCAAGTGTTGACGCGGATGGAGCGCGGCGAATTGAATGTCAATATGCCGCAGGTCAATCGTCATCTTTCCTACGTGGAAGGCGCGATGAATCGCATGGCCGGGGCGCTGATCTTCGCCGTATTTTTGTTGAGCGGTGTTCTAGTTCGCAATAGCGGCGACCTGTTGCTCAGTAACGTGTTTTGGGGCTTGTCGTTTCTGGCATTGATTTGGACGATCTTCTTTTCGCGCGGTCATTCCCCATGGCGCTGAAATTCCTAAACACAAAGGACACGATGAACACAAAGTTATTTCTTTATGCCGCGTGTCCTTTGTATTTCAGTTTTAAGATAATCCGTTATTCTTTCTTATCTATTCGCTCGAGCGCTGAGTCGATCATACTGCGCCAAGCCAGTAAAATTTCCTTGCGGGCGGCGCGGCGATGCTCGATGAATTCGGGCGGAAGGAAACCCTTGATGCTCTCGCGCATTTCTGCGCGAGCGGCGTGGAAATGTTCGCGCGCTTCTTCGGGGATTTTTCCTTCAAACGGTTTGCGTCGAGTTGCTTTTTCTGCCATAGGTACCTCGCTTTCTCGTACCTGATTATAACGCTTAAGGATGCACCATACTGGGGTAGCTGACTTGGCCGCGTTTTCGTGCAGATGGCTGTGAGGATGCAGAACGGGTTTCGACCAGTTCGGCACACACAATGCGTCAAACCGAGTATGAGCCCGCCATGTGAACCTTGATCTGGTTGCCGAACTGCATCCTACAGATTGCCAAAGACGCCGGGTATACGATCTGCATTCAGATATGCCCAGTGATGTGGAATTGCCGGCCTAGGTTGGGAACGCTGTACTATAGAGCCACCCAGCGTTATTCCCCAACCAAGATACAATCCCAGACCTCGCCGGACTTAGGTATACCCACGATTAGCAGGTTCAATTTTGGTGAAATGGGGGCAACAGTTTCCACAGCACTTTCCTTCTTTCTGCGATCAGATTGCCAAATTAATTGATTTAGGTTCAATCTTTAATGGGAAAAAGATGTCACGGATGATATGAAGACATCCTCCAGCGTCGGTGCAATCCGCTCAAGTGTGTTGACCTGAATGTTCTTTTGTAGAAGAATATTCCTGATGGATTCCTTGTACTCCTGCGCACTCAGCAATACCACATGAATTTGAGCGCCATAGAGAGCTACCTCATCAAGAGGAATTTGATGACTTTGCTGAGCTGCTTTCAATAT
Source organism: uncultured Chloroflexia bacterium (assembly GCA_963783295.1). GTDB lineage: Bacteria > Chloroflexota > Anaerolineae > Anaerolineales > Villigracilaceae > Fen-1038. The sequence continues at coordinate 254,387 of CAWAMX010000017.1, forward strand.
TCGTACCGCTTTTTCAGGATCAGAAACATTGATTTCAAGAACCTGGCCGCGCATCTGCGTTCGCTTAAGTTGGCTTGGCGAGTCCAGGGCGACCAATCGTCCCCCACTGATAAAGCCCACTCGCTGACATAGCTCGGCTTCGTCCATGTAGTGAGTGGTCACAAGCACGGTAACTCCCTTTTTTGTCATCGCATAAATCAGGCCCCAGAAATCTCGCCGGCTGATGGGATCAACTCCTGCAGTGGGTTCATCCAAGAAGACGACCTGTGGCCGATGGACTATCGCACAACCAAGTGCAAGTCGCTGCTTCCAGCCGCCTGAGAGCTGACTAGTCAGTACATTTTCACGTCCAATGAGCCCAGCCATCTGTAAAATCTCAGCCTGCCTTTTTGCAAGCTCATCCCGATCCAGACCATAGACCTTACCATAGAATTGTATGTTTTCGCGGGCAGTAAGTTCGTTGTAAAGTGTGAATTGTTGTGACATATAACCCACGTGTGCCTGCATAGCCTTGGTCTGTGTGACCGGATCGAAGCCCAGCACCGAGGCGCTTCCGGAAGTTGGTTTGATCAGACCTAGGAGCATACGGATGGTTGTGGTCTTGCCGGCCCCATTAGGACCCAACCATCCAAAAACATCGCCAGCTTTTACGCTAAAACTTATATGATCAACCGCCATGAAATCGCCAAACGATTTCGTCAGCGCTTCCACAATGATCGGGGGCACCGCGGAATTGATGTTCTGATTATTGATGTGATTCAGCTGGTTCATATTCGACCTTTGGAGGCAGTCTCAGTAGCTGGCCTTTCTTCAGTATTTGAATGGTGCCGGATGAGGCTTATGAATGCTTCCTCCATACGCACTTCGATCGGGCGGATTCCCTCGTGAGTAATTCCTTGGGCATTCAAGGCTGCCTCGATCTGGGGCATTCGTCGATTAGCTTGATCCACGAAAACATGTAGTTTTTCGCCATAAGTCTGGACCTCCAATACGCCTTCCAAGCCTGTCATAAGTTCCTGGGCCGGGACGAACCGCGACGGGGTCAGTTCAAGCAATTCTCCGGCGACCAGATGCTTGATTTGGTTCGGGGTATCACTCGCAATCAGCTTTCCCTCATAAATCAATCCAATCTGAGTGCAACGTTCTGCTTCATCCATATAGGGAGTACAGACAAATATCGTCAAGCCACGCTCCGCCCGGAGATTCCCCAAAAAATTCCAGAACTCCCTGCGGCTGACCGGGTCCACTCCCAAAGTGGGTTCATCAAGCAGGACCACTTGAGGCATGTGGATCAGGCTACAGGCCAGCGCCAATTTTTTCTTCATTCCACCGGACAGTTGCCCAGCCAGCCGGTCGGTAAAGTCTGTCAGGCCGGCAAAAGCTAGGAGTTCTGGGATATGATTCTTCTGTTCGTCTCGAGTTACTCCTTGGATATTTGCAAAGAAGCTCATATTTTCCATCACGGTCAGGTCCGCGGGGAGGACGAATTGCTGGGCAATGTATCCCACTCTTTCGCGTATTTCATATGCGTCGTCCATCAAGTCAAAGCCCAAGATACTACTTTTCCCCTCGGTCCGGCTGTACAGGCCGAGCAACAGTCGAATAGTTGTGGTTTTCCCGGCTCCATCCGGACCTATCAGGCCATACGTTTCACCGCGTCGGACCTGCAGTGAAAGGTGATCCACAGCAGTACTCCACTCGCCTGAGGTTCTGAATCTTTTGGACAGTCCTTCCGCAGAAACGGCGATTTCGTCAATCATATTGCCTCACTAATCTCAAGGTGCATATTTCCCATACATCCACGCGATTTTTCGTAAACGATGCAACGCCAATTTCCAAAATCAATCTAAGCAATTCTTAAAGTTGAAGGAGGCTGTGATCATTACGACCAGACCGTAAATCAACAAGACCAGCGCATCACCCCAGAAAAAGGCCAATCCAACACCTTTCGTGACAATGCCGCGCGAGATGCGAATGAAATAAGTAAGAGGGATCAGGTCGCCGATGAACTGAGAAAGCGCAGGCATGGCATTGCGTGGATAAACGAGGCCGGTCAGAAGCATGCTGAAGATCATAAGCATTTGGGCAATCTGCTGAGCCTGTCGCTGGTTCCTGGAGATGGTCGAAACTAACAAGCCCAAGCCCAGGCTCGAGGCAATGAACATGAGTGACAACCACAGATACAACCAGAGGCTCCCTTTAAACGGAACGCCAAACCAGAATACGCCCAATCCTAACGTGATTCCGATGATGACCAGGCATAAAACCAACAAAGGAATCATTTTCCCAAGAATCAACTCAAGTGGCCGCGTGGGAGTTGCAAGAATTTGTTCAAGCGTACCCACTTCCCGCTCGCGCACAACTGCCATAGCTGCTAGAACAACAGCCATGCTCTGCAAGATCATCCCAATGATTGCTGGGAGGATGAACCACAAATCCCTCAAGTCGGGGTTGTACAGAACTTGGATCGAAGTGGTGATGGGCATGGCACCGGCCTGCTCGGGCGACCCGGCCGCTGCTCCTACCCGATCGATCTTTTCCGCCGTCAACTGGATGGAATAGTTTTGGGCTACTATGCTGGCCGCACTGTAACCAGACTGCACGCTGAAAGAGTCGGATCCGTCCAACAAGATCAAAACATTCGCGTTTCCGGTCTCCAAGTCAGTGGGAAAATCGGGGGGAATGACAATGCCCGCCTTAACATTCCCGGCATCCATTTCATCGACGATCTGGTTCTGGCTTTGCAGGATTTCCGTCACGTCAAAATATTGCGAATTTACCAATGACTGGATAAAATCGCGGCTTTGCTGAGTTTTGTTTTGATCAACGATGGCGGTCGGTATGTGGTAGACCGTCAAGGCAACGGCATAGCCGAACAGGAACAGCTCGATCACGGGCAGGCCAAAAACCATCATCAAGGTCCGGCGATCGCGCAAGAGCTGCAAGGTTTCTTTAAGGATTAGCGCAACGAGACGCTGGCGGCTTTTTTGCATGGAGCGGTCTTTCAATCCAAGCTCTGCCGGAAAAGGCGAGCGGCCAGGAAAACGATCAATACAACATAGAACACGAGGGCAAGCACTTGGCCGGCCAGGAATTGCATTCCGACCCCCTTCATGAAGATCCCGCGAGAAATGGGAATGAAATAAGTCAGGGGAAACAGATCGCTGATCCATTGCAGGATAACCGGCATGACATAATGCGGGAATACAAAACCGCAGATTACCTGGCCGATAAAGGTGATCATCGACGTCAATTGCTGAGCCTGGCGCTGGTTCTGCGAAAACGATGAAATCAAGAGGCCTAATCCCAGTCCGGAAAAAATATAAATAAGCGTTAGGAAAAAATAGAGTGGAAAATTGCCACGAAAGGGTACACCGAATCCGAGGGTGCCCACCAAAACGATGGTCAGCATATTGATGACTGCGATGAGGAGATTGGGGATGGTCTTGCCCAACATCAACTCAAGGGGGCGGATGGGCGTCACCAAGATCTGTTCAATTGTGCCCATCTCGCGCTCACGAACGACCGCCAGAGCCGTCAAGGTGATGGTTTGGGTCTGAAGAAGCATGGCAATGAGCCCCGGGACGAGAAACCACAAATCCTGTCGGTCGGGGTTATAGAGAGTCTGGATGTGGGCCGTGAGCGGATTTAACGATTGTGCTGCCCTAGTACCATCCGAGATGCTGATACGGTCCAGGTCCAATTGAAGGCTATGGTCTTGTGCAATCGCGCTGGCCGCGTTATATGCGGATTGGGTAGTAAAAGGATCGGAGCCATCCACCAGCAATAGAACTTTCGCATCTCCCTGGTCCACATGGGTGGAGAAATCATGGGGGATGACCACGCCAAGACGAGCTTGCCCACTATTGATCACGTTAACCACCTGTGCCTGATTCTGCACTGTGGAGACTATGTCGAAATAGTCAGAATGAACCAGCTCGTCTAGATACGAACGGCTGGCAGTATCCAGGCTCTGGTCAGCAACTACCATGGGAATGTGCTTCACGTCTATATGCATTGCGTAAGCAAAAAGGACAAGCTGGATCAGCGGAATCAGCAGAATGAGAGCCAGGGTTCCGCGGTCGCGGACCATCATGATGAATTCCTTTTGTGTAATTGCCCCAATCCTTTTCAGCATCCCGAATTCCTGAGAGAGTATTTCTTAGTTGTCATGCATGCTCCCATGATGAACGTGAATACCGTCAATCAGAACGGAGACCATAGCCTCAGCCAGCGCCCGGCGATCCTTAGGAGTCGGTGCCGGTTCGAACTCCGCGTACGATGGGTATCATCAGCGAAAAGAACATTCCCATTGCAAGCCGGGAAACCAGCTGAGGATCTATAGAGCGAAACACTTCGGCCTTTGTTTGCTTCAAGAAGAAGTCCCCTAATACTTCAGATAATTGTTGCAGACGAGGCATCACATAGTTTTCCAGGATATCGTTATCGATCCAGGCTTCGGCGAGCAGGGCGCGGATAAAGAACACACGGGTCGTAAACAAGCCCATGGTCCTGTCCACCAATTCGACAAAGGCGTCGCGACTGGCCAGCGAAGTAGCTTCACGGAAATCGGCATCGAATAACCGCTTGTAGTCATCCATAATGGCCAGCATGATTTCACGCTTGCTGTCAAAGTAGTTATAGAGAGTGCCCTCGCCAATATCAGCCTCGTTCGCGATGTCTTTAGTGGTCGCGGCGGAAAATCCCTTGGCGGCAAAGACACGAGTTCGCGGCCGCGAGGATCTCCTCTTTTTTTCGCTGGATCTGGCGTTCGCGCCTTGTTGAACTAGGTTCCAATATTTTCTTTTGCATTTTCAATATCTCAAGCTTTCAAAGAGGTTGCAAGCTTTAATTTGAATAATCATTCAATTTACGAGTGATTATTCGTATAACGAGCGAAATATACAATATATTGCACCAAGAGTCAAGCCTGAAAATGATCGCGTGGAAGTATTATTTCTCTCCAGCTCTGAAAATTTAATGGACTTTGGATGGCCTGGGCGAGGTAAGCCCCTTTCGCATCAGCTGTTGAACATCAACTGGTTCAAGCAAGTGTCAGCGTGCTCTTTACATCTACCTTTCCCCCAAAGAATGCTATGCTGCTTTTCAGCAACAATAGGTTCATGTTGCACTCAAAAAGCTGTCCCTTTTTCAGTAAGCTTACGCAAGACAAAACGTCATTCGCGGACAGTCTCTTCCGCATAAGACGTAGTATCTTCGGCCGCTTTGCTCCTTGAGGTTGATCAATTTAACCGGCTTATGGCCGGAAAGCCCGCTTTAACTTTTTGTCTCAGAGTGCCACGCGGTAAATGACACAGGACATTATCTTGTATTAATGTATTTACGTATATATATTATCAGTTTAAAATACATGTCACAAAGATTTCAAACAGAACCATCAAAACAATACCATTTTGGAGAGCCGAACCATGTCAGAAGATCAAGGATCGGGCAAGTATATTCTAGCCATCGATTTGGGCACGGGCGGGCCGAAGGTCGGTCTTGTCGATCAGCAGGGACGAGTGGCCAGCAGTGCCACTGCCTCTGTGCAATTGTTCTTTCTTCCCGGCGGCGGCGCAGAGCACGACCCTGCCGAGTGGTGGTCATCCATCAAGGTTTGCACCAAGCGAGTGCTCGAGGAATCGAGAGTGCATCCAGCGGCGATCATGGCCGTGGCCGTTACCAGCCTATGGTCGGTAACTCTGCCGGTTGACGAGAACGGCAAGCCCCTGATGAACGTGGTCTCCTGGATGGATGAACGTGGAGCACCGTACAACCGCGAGATTGTCAGCGGTTTTCCAAACATTCAGGGATACAAGCTTGGCACCTTGCTCAAGTATATTGATCTGGTTGGTTTTCCTCCTACGCTCAAAGGAGCCGACGCGTTAGGTCATATGCTCTTCATTAAACATGAACGCCCAGAGATCTACCGAAGAACATACAAATTCTTCGAGCCGATGGATTACATCAACATGATCCTGACAGGTAAGTTTGCCGCTACACAGAATACGGCTTTGCCGATGATGATGGTGGATAACCGCCGGTTGGATTCACTTGATTACGATCCTTGGCTGGTCAAGACTGGGGGCATTGATCGTGAAAAACTACCCGACCTATTGCCTATAGATGGCATACTGGGCACGCTTACACCTTCTATCGCAAGCGAGCTCGGGCTCTCTCATAACACAGTGGTCATCTGCGCGGTCAACGACAATAGCACTTCAGCTGTCGGCGCCGGCTCCATCAGCGATGGAGAACCGGCCGCAGTATTGGGTACTTCAGGCTTTCTAGCCTCGCACGTCTACTTCAAGAAGACTGATATCAACGCATCCATGGGAACTATGCCCAGTGGGATCAAGGGTCGCTATCTCTTCTGGGGTGAGTTGGCGAACAATGGCAAGGTGCTCGAATCATATCTAAAGAATCTGATCTTCGCACAGGATGGCTTTGACACAGGAAAGATCCCCGACGATATGTACGAACGCGCCAGTAAAGTTGCCGCCTCGGTACCGCCAGGCAGTGAAGGCGCACTCTTCTTGCCTTGGTTCAACGGCAGCTTCGCTCCCGGCGAAGATCAGTATATGCGCGGCGGTTTCTTGAACATCTCGCATAAGACCAGCCGCGCCCACCTCGCCCGAGCCGTCTTTGAAGGTCTTGCCATGAATTGGCGCTGGTTGCGCGGTCCTTCTGAAAAGCTAATCGGCAGGCCATTCCAATATTGGCGGCTGACTGGCGGCGGCGCACTTTCAGACGTATGGTCGCAGATCATGGCCGATGTAGTCGGAATACCCATGCACCGACAGGCTGACCCGCGCAATAGCAATGTGATCGGCATCGGGCTATTGGCATTCAACCGCTTGGGACTGGTGAAGCTGGAGGATATCCCCGATATGATCAAGTTCGATCGAATCTTTGAACCTGACCCGAAGAACCGTGCTATTTATGACAGTATGTTCGCACAATTCCTTGCCAGTAAAGACAAGATCAAGCCGGTCTTTCACGCCTTGAATAAATCCTGAATTAACTTCGTAAATAAAATTCTCAAACTTTCAAAGGAGTAAATTATGTCTAACGAACCCGAATCGATGAACATGTTTGGAGATATGCATCCATACAATAAACGCTTCAAGGTCTTTACTAAATTACCCGAAAGGGGCATGGACGAGGAAGAGATTTTGAAAGAGATCGCCTTTATGTCGGAGGAAGAAAATAAGAAATGGCAGGACGGCCGGTGCTCCGGGACCATGTACCACGGCGGCATGGAACATTATGCTTTCCTGAACAAGGTCTGCAATATGTACTCCTTCATCAATCTCTTGCAGCGGGACCTCTGTCCAAGCGGGACCAAATTCGAGGCTGAAGCGCTGGCCATGGTGGGAAAGATGTTGCATGGCGAAGAAGTGAGCAAGGTCAATCGCCTTGACGAAGAGGCCGGTGCAGTCACATCGGGCGGCACGGAAAGCATCTACAACGCCATGTTCGTCTACCGAGAATGGGGGCGTGATGCGAAAGGTATCACCGAGCCGGAGGTCGTAGCCCCGACGACCATCCACCCCGCACATTTAAAGGCAGCTCATTACATGGGGATGAAGGTTGTACGCGTACCTGTGAATTCAGATTTCGAAGCGGACGTCGATGCCATGCGCGCCCATATCACTCCCAACACGGTGGCGCTGGCCGGATCAGCCGGCAGCTATCCGAACGGGGTAGTCGACCCAATTAGCAAGCTCTCCGACCTAGCGCTTGAATACAAGATAGGGCTACACGTTGACGGCTGCTTGGGTGGCTTCATCCTGCCCTGGATCGAAAAACTTGGTTACAACGTGCCCATATTTGACTTCCGCCTACCGGGAGTTACTTCCATCTCATGCGACACGCACAAGTACGGATATGCCCTCAAGGGTACTTCGACCATCAACTTTCGCAATAAAGATCTGCGTCGGTACATGTACTTTGCACAGGAAGACTGGCCCGGCGGCATCTATGTCTGCCCCACTGTTTTGGGCAGCCGCTCAGCCGGCTTGAGCGCAGCCATGTGGGCGGCTATGGTCACCATGGGCGAAGAAGGTTATCTCAAAGCCGCCAAAGCCATTATGGACACGGCGGATAAGATTCGCGCGGGCATTGCCAAGATACCCGAGTTGCGTATCATGGGCAAGTCCACTTTCCTGATCAGCATCACATCCGACGTTGTGAACCCATATTTTGTGAATGACTATCTTGAAATGAAAGGTTGGCGCATGAACGGCTGCCAAAATCCCCCAGGTTTCCATTTCTGTGTCACATTGCCGTCAACCCATCCTAGTATTGCTGGTGAGTTCGTTAAGGACTTGGCAGATGGTGTCAAATTCGCCAAGGATCCGCCTTACGAAACACCCAGGACCGGCTTCCTATATGGCATGGGCGCCACCCCTGATGGGCGTGAAATGCTACGGCAGGGCCTTAAGGGTTATGTCGATGCCGCTTATGAATATGAATAGATAATCCGATCAACCATGGAAAAAGGCGGTATCCTGATGATCGCATCCCAAGCTTCCGTAGCAGCAATCACGGTCATAGGCTGGGCTTATACCAAGAGCGGGTCGTTCACCTCGTCTTTACTAGCAATCTCTGTGCTGCTGCTCTTGAGTGCACTAGCGCTGAATAAGATGAAAGAGACGACGATCATCCAGCAAGGAACAGTTTCTACTGAAAGCGGCAAGGCGAAATAATTCCGTCCTTGCACAAAGGAATCCCGCATATGTTCTATTTTGGCTTCGATACAAAAGAGCGTAATACTAAAAAAGGAAATAAATAACATGGCTATTAAATTTCCCTCTGAAGCGTGGATTAAAGAATTGTGTGCAAAGCTGAATGCAAGCGAAACGTATGCACAGGCTGCCGCTACTTGGGAAGGGGATAACATCTTTGTCATCCTGCCGGATGACAGTTATCCAGACACCATGTATCTATATATCAATCTCCAGCATGGCAAAGCTTCGGATTCCAGACAGTTGAAAAGCCTGGAGGAGCAGAAGGCTCTTTTCACCATATCAGCATCGTTTAATACCTGGCGCAAGGTGCTCGAAGGCAGGTTGGATCCGATCCAAGGCATGTTCTCCGGTAAACTCAAACTGGTAGGCAGCATGGTACAAGTCCAGCGAACTCCCAAGGCCACCTACGAGATGGTCAAGGTCGCAAAACAGATCGATACAGATTTTGGATCATAGCCTTTCATGAATGGTTT
>CAWAMX010000018.1:0-406253 GCA_963783295.1 uncultured Chloroflexia bacterium
TTGGAGGGTCTTTGGGTGGCTTAGGAGGGTACTAGGGGTGGTCTAGATGGTCTGTGGGTGGCTTAGGAGGGTACTAGGGGTGGTTTGGAGGGTCTGTGGGTGGCTAAGGAGGATACTAGGGGTGGTCTAGATGGTCTTTGGGTGCCTTAGGAGGGTACTGTGGAGTGATTTTAGTGGCCACTGGGTGGCTTAGGAGGGCACCAGGGGTGGTTTGGAGGGTCTGTGGGTGGCATCAGAAATTTACTAATACCAATGGATGAAGTACCGTAAAAATAAATCCACTTATGTTATGGAAGCTCTGGCACAAACCTCCACGTGGTAGCTTCTGGAAACACCTTACAAGTTTGACATGAAGTACACAAGGTTTCAAATTAATTGATTCATACTATTTATGTATCATGTCAAATTTGTAGGTGGCTAATGGGTGCCATACCAAACACACGTTTACCGTCGCTGTTGGTGTTTTGTGTTTGTGATCGGTTCTGTTGTAGGATTTTTGAAAACACTTTGCAGTTGACCATTAACCTTGGAGTACCACTGTGTCATCACTGTGTCATTACATTGGTGAGTTCATTTTCATTTATAATGCTTTTATACCACTACGTACTGAACTACATGCGAAAATGCTGTATATTTAACAGTACTGTACGATTGTCACCTTACATGCATGTTATTTTCGTGTTATATTCAGATTTATAACTTCATGTACATGCATTGTATTACTATTTACATCATTGCTATAATGAATGTGCATATAGCCACATTTTCAATACATTTTGGAGTACTTCTGGAGCACTTCTGCTCTATTTGTGCTGATTTTTTTCCATTAATTGCATGCATATTCATGAATCTATCATTTTCTGACAATTTCCCGTCAAAATTCTCATTGAATCTCTTCATGCTGCTTTTATACCATCTAAAAGCTAACACCTACTAGTCTTGTATATTTGTAATAAATTATGTCTAGGTGGATTCTTAACGCAATCGGTCTAAATCACCAATGACACCGTCGACTAAAACAACACTTTTGGAACACGTCGAGTGTGATAATAATATGTGGCGCCATCTAGCGAATGATCGGTACAACTCACAGCAAAGCGCTTTATTGCACATTATACGAACTGCATAACTTTCGTTATTTGATTACAGTTGAAATAAACCCAAACATAGGCCTAATGAATCCAAACCATAGCGCAGGGCACGCCTTGCAAGCTAGCAGGGTGAGATTAGCTCTCTATAGATAGGGAACACGCACTGGATCCTATTCTGTTGTCACTTAGACCGCTGTGTGCAGTGCGTTTCTAGTCCTAATCGTAAAGGTCCTTTCAGACAGAAGAAACTGCAAGCAAGGCGCTTCATGGCAACAATAATCGTTTCGTGACCTACTGTTGTCGAATAGGTCTGGGCTATTGCTGACCATCTCATCTCGTCCTTTCAGACTGGGCTTTCGCATTCTGTTCAATGCTTAATGCTTGCTATACGCCAGTGCAGGGTTGTGGCCCCCGCTGCAGCAGCAGCAGCTAGCTGCATGGACCCAACACACGACCGTTGCCGGGCGCCAGCGAGCAATCGATCCGCTCCGTACCGCTCGGATGCACGCATGGCGTCCGCATCCAGCCGGCACGGCGCCCTATCCATCCCCGGCGCCCCCCCCCCCCAGCAGCCGACTTCCTAATGCGGCCTCAACGCTCCACGCTGCACATGGAACAGCGTACCAGTAGAGGAGCAATATCAGATGATCAAAAAATTATTGGATAAGGATGATGCAAATCGGTGAACATTACTGTAAATAAGCAATCCGCCGTCCCGTACTACCACCAGGTGAAGGAAGCCGTGAGGGCTTTGATCGCTAGCGGAGAATTGAAGCCGGGCGATATGCTGTCCAGCGAGGTCAGTTTGAGTGAGCAGGTAGGCATTAGCCGGTTGGTAGTTCACCGCGCTTATCGGGAACTTGTTACGGAAGGTTTGTTGATTCGCAAACGTGCCATAGGAACTTTCGTCTCGCCGCCCATCAAGCGCAGTTTTACGGTTACAGGGCCCTTGTTCAGTATGACGGAGAACCTGTCCAAAGACGATTTGGATCCTTCGAATGAGATACTGTTACAGGAAGTAATCCCAGCGAGCCAGGAGGTAAGAAATGAGCTCAGGTTACCTGAAGGAGCCAAGATCATTCACCTTCGCAATCTGCGGTTCGCTAAGGAACTTCCCTTCGCCATTGAGGAAATGTATTTCCCTTATGAGCGCTTTCCGGCGCTGGCCGATCTCAACTTGAATAATCGTTCGGTCTACGAAACGCTTGACAGTATCTACGATGCTCTCCCGATCGAGGCGTTGGACTTGATCACTGCCGGTTCGGCAACCCATGATGAAGCCAAACTACTCGGCCTCAACAAAGGAGCACCGGTAATGCAAATGAAACGCGTATCCACAGACCGCCAAGGTCTGCTGATTGAGTACAGCAAAGTTGTCTTTCACGCCGACCGCTACCAGTTCGTGGCGCGGATGCAAAGAACTGTTGAGAAATGATCATTATAAAAAAAGGAACACATCCTATCCGTGATGAGGTTATGATCTCATAGAAAGATTACCGTCCTATTATGAACATCTACATCAAACCCCAGATTTCCTCAACACCGTTGCTTTAAAAAACCTGTCTCTCCATTGACGGACAAGTTGGTTGAATGTAGACTTTAGGAAGTAAAGGTTGAATCTAAATCAGTTCATTTGGCAATCCAATCCCAGAAAGAAGGAAACTGCCGTGGAAACTATCGCCCCCATTTCACCAGAAAAGATAAATGACGTTCACGCAAAACTACTTTGGGACGCAACAAAATTACCGGACTTGGGACGGCTGACAGCCCTGATCTCCCATATAGATACTCCCCATGATATGACAACCGTCCGCGCTCCATTTACTGGCGAGATCCTTGGGGCTGTCCCGATTTGCACAGCGGAAGATGTTCAAATCGCATTACAACGTGCCCGTAACGCCCAGCGTTCCTGGGCGCAAACTCGTATGTCGGAGCGCAAGGCGATTTTCCTGCGCTACCACGACCTGATTTTAAAGCACCAAGAGGAATTGCTTAACCTTCTCCAAGTGGAAGCCGGGAAGAACCGCCTCACTGCACAAGACGAAGTCTTTGATGTTGTGATCAACAGCCGTTATTACGCGGTTCGTGCGAAGAAATATCTCCACCCCCAGCAACGAAAGGGGGCTCTGCCGCTCCTTACCCATACAATGGAATTTCACCAGCCGGTTGGTGTGGTTGGGATCATTTCACCTTGGAACTATCCGTTGGCATTGACGGCTTCCGATGCGATCCCCGCGATCCTAGCCGGGAACTGTGTCGTCTTGAAACCCGCCGAAGAAACTCCGTTTATAGCCTTGTATGCGACCCAACTTTTATACGAGGCAGGGCTGCCGCCTGATGTGTTCCAAGTGGTGACTGGCAAGGGCCGCGTCGTTGGGCCGGTATTCATCAAAGAAGCGAATTATTTGGGTTTTACCGGCGGCACGTCCACTGGACGGCTACTGGCCGCACAAGCTGGCGAGCGTCTAATCAAGTGCTCGATGGAATTGGGCGGGAAGAACCCGGCGATCGTTCTGGATGACGCTGATCTGGAAAAGGCAGTCCCGGGAATCTTGCGCGGCTCTTTCGCCAACGCGGGCCAGCTTTGCGTCCACATGGAACGTATTTATGTCCAGAGCGGGATTTACGACCGCTTCGTTCCTGAACTGGTTCGCCTTGTAAAGGAGATGAAGCTTTCCGCCGCGTTGGACTTCTCCGCCGACATGGGATCGCTCATCTCCCAGGATCAACTCGATAAAGTGACACAGCATGTTGAAGACGCCTTGCGAAAGGGTGCCACCCTCTTAACCGGCGGGAAGGCCCGGCCCGACATTGGGCCATTCTTCTTTGAGCCTACGTTACTGACAAACGTCAAATCGGATATGAACCTCTGTACTGAAGAGACATTTGGTCCGGTGGTTTCGATCTACCGCTTCGATGATGAAGAACAAGCTATCCAATTGGCTAATGCATCCGCTTATGGGCTGAATTCCAGCGTTTGGACGCGCAACGTCCGCAAGGGACAGCAAATTGCAAGCCGGTTGCAGACAGGGACATCAAACGTCAACGAGACGCTCAACGCGGCTTGGGGATCGGTCAACTCGCCGATGGGCGGCATGAAAGCCTCCGGTCTGGGTCGCCGCCACGGCAGGGAAGGCATCCTGAAATACACAGAGGCGCAGACGGTTGCCACACAATCACTCATGCTAATTGGTCCGAACCGTTTCTTGCCTCCTCAGCGATACGCCAAGACAATGACAGTGATACTTAAAGTGATGAAAGCCATCCCTGGATTGCGCTGATATGGGCTTGGAATTTGCCACCTCCAAGCAAATCGCTTTTGATCAGCAAGCAATCAAGGAGTGAGCTTTCTCGGCAAAATTGTTCGGAATGCGAGCCTTGATCGTCGAAGGAGCGTCGGGCCCAAACCAATTATCGTAATCGGCCAGCTTAGAGCGGCAAGGTTTGCCGTAAGTGAGTTTCACTATTCGCGAGCGCGTTTTTCGGCTTGTGCGAAATCTTCAGTATTATTGATATTGAAAAATGCAAGGCCGTCCGGATCGTAACGATCAATTTCTTTTGTCGTCAACAACCGGATCTTGACTTGCGAAATCCATGAGTCCATGCGCCATTTATCAGAAGCAATCGCGGCTTCAATAGCAGGGATGCATGACTCGCGGCGATAGACGGCATGCAGAGATTCATACCCTTTATCTGTTTTGGCAATGACAACATCCGCTTCTTCCCTGACTAATATAGCGGACGCCGCCTTAAAAAGTTCCGCGTTGACAAATGGCATATCGCATGCCGCTACCGCCACAATGGAATGTTTGGCGAAGAAAAGCGCCGTATAGAGTCCGCCCAATGGGCCGCGGCCCGGCTTGAGGTCCGTGAAGAGCGGAAGACTGAGAAAGGTATAATCCGCCGGATGGTTGGTCGTTACGAGCAGTTCATCCGCAATCGGTCGGACTCGCTCAATCACGCATTGAATCAACGGGCGATCCAAAAATAGTTTGAGAGCCTTGTCCTGCCCCATGCGCGAAGACTGGCCACCTGCTTGAATAGCAACGCTTAACATGGTGAGATTATAATGGTTCTGAAGGGACGAACCTGAAAGCCACCTTAATTTATGGGCGGCCTTCATCTTTTAATTTTAGGATTGAGGTTATTGAAGGTTGCTTGATAGTCAGAAAGTCTTCGTATTTTTATTCAAGCGGTTATTTACTGATGCGGATTTTGGGACCACATAGCGGAGCGCCGAAAAGGGGAGCAAACACACAATAGTCAAAAACGCCCGCAAGCAAAGGAACCAGACCGATAATCGCCACAATAATGCCAACCGTACCACCGAGTCCAAACCAGCCCCAGACGACCAAAGCGATTCCGGCCACAATGCGGACGACGCGTCCAGCAGCGGACGCCATGAAAGAAACATACGGATTCATTTTTTATCTCCTATTAATTGATAATCTTGCCATCAGTATAGGAGCTTCATTGAAATTACAGAAAAAACCTTGCAATATCGATTATTCGGCTAAAATTGCAAAGATAATAATCTATCAAGATAGATTGGGCGAAGATGTTGAGCTACAATTAGCGCACATCTGCGCAAGAGACCAAAACATGTTCAAGTCGACTGCTCAAATCTATTTCGCAAATCTAAACGCGCCAAGACAAAGGAGAGTTGAATGGCTGCTCCAAATTTCACCGATCTGAATGTTCCATCCCGTACCCTGCTCGGCCCCGGGCCTGGTATGACGCATCCGCGCGTCCTACGTGCGTTGGGCGCGCCCACACTTGGACATCTTGACCCTGTACTTTTGAAAATCTACACTGAGGAACAGGAACTGCTTCGCTATGTGTTTCAAACCAAGAACGAATGGACGTTCGCCTTATCTGGAACGGGCACATCCGGCATGGAAGCTGCGTTGACCAATTTGATCGAGCCGGGCGATTTGGTACTGGCTTGCGTTCATGGTTATTTCGGCGTGCGGCTGGCGGAGATCGCAGAACAACTCGGTGCAAACGTTGACCGAATCGAGAAACCACTTGGACAAATTTTCAGCGTCGAAGAAATCAAATCGGCATTAGATAAAAAGAAATACAAGCTCATGACCATCGTTCACGCCGAGACCTCGACCGGCGCTGAACAGCTTTACATCAAGGAGATTGCCGCGGCCGCACACAAAAACGGAACCTTGATTGTGCTGGATACCGTCACATCGCTAGGTGGAATCCCGGTCAATCTTGACGAATGGGACATTGACATGGCTTACTCAGCAAGCCAAAAGAACCTGGGCGCGCCCTCTGGCTTGGCACCCATCACCGTTGGGCCGCGGGCACGTGAAGTCATCGAGAAGCGCACAAAACCAGTTTCATCGTTCTATCTTGATTTAAAACAATATGCAAATTATTGGGGAGGCGTTCACGCATACCATCACACGGCATCTGCCAGTCTGCACTTTGGATTGCGTGAAGGCTTACGCGTTATCGCTGAAGAAGGGCTCGACCCTACGTTTGCCCGTTTGCGTTCCAATGCAGAATCATTGTGGATTGGCTTAGAAGAGATGGATACTCCACCGTTCATTCCGATTGAGTATCGGCTTCCGCCACTGACGACGGCCAAAGTGCCAGCGGGATGCGATCCGCACCAAGTCCGCGCACGTCTGCTCGATGAGTACAACATCGAAATTGCGGCTGGTTTCGGCTCGCTTAAAGATCAAGTTTGGCGCATCGGCTTGATGGGATATTCAAGCCGCAAAGAAAACATCACACTATTTCTCGCGGCATTGAGAGACATATTGAAGGGAAATGTTTCGCGTTAGCGCAACGAGTTGGATGCATTCAACCTTCATGAACTAAAACCGGGGTTCTATCCTCAGAATTGTGATTCTTACTTCAGGAAATGACCCCTCTCTGGCCTGCACACGAACAGATCTTGTAGCCTCTTCTCTTGTTTTGTTGAAATCGTGGCTTTCTGCACCACATTATCCTATATAACATTTTATTTCTTCTGCATGAGCTAACATTTCTAACAAAATGCACACCTGAGACGCTGTGGAAATATCCCAGAAAGAGCGGCTTTCCCAGGTTGTCAACGATAAATAGGAAAAAATCGTCCAACCAAAAACACAAACCAGTAAAGAGTGTCCACCACGGCCATACACAATAGAATAATAGAACGAAGATCAGACGCTCGTCTTTAAGCTGCGCATGTGTGTTGCTTATATTGATGAAAGAACGCATTGCAGTGCGCAAGAAAAGACGGAAGTTGTATGTCATAGAATAATAGCTTTCTTGCACGATCATCCTATGAATCGTTTAATGGCCCCTTAAATTTTCTATTTCTTATCATTAAAAAATGGAAACGAAAGATTGCCTTTCTATTTTGCTTAGGCATGCAAAATGGCGCCAGCCTGCCACTGGACTGACGCCATTTTGCCAAAAAAGGGGAAAAGAGGACCCCCCTTTACCTCGATAATCAAGAGGATGGATTAACTCTTTATTAAAATTGTTATTAACGTGCGTGCACTTCTGTTGTCACAAAGGTTCAACTGAAGCCTATAACATTTATTTGCAGAGTAACCGGGAAAGAGCTGAAAGCAATAAAGTAATATTTTCCCGGCGTGAAGAATAACCCATCAATCCAATCCGCCAGACTTTGCCTTTAAATGCTCCCAAACCACCTGCAATCTCGATGTTGTATTCTTCCAGCAACCGCCGTCGAACCTCTGCTTCATCTATGCCTTCAGGTACCCAAACCGCGGTAAGGGTCGGGATACGACGTTGAAGCGGCTCGACTATTTTCAACCCCATATCTTCCAATCCTTCCCAGAGGATCGTTGCGTTTTCCAAATGTCGTTTGAATCGGTTTTCGAGACCTTCCTCCTGGATGAGACGCAGCGCCTCGCGGATGGCGAAGTTCATGGTGATGGGTGCAGTGTGATGGTAAGTACGCTCGTCACCCCAATAATGTTCGATCATGGTCAGATCAAGATACCAATTGGGGACTTTTGTCTTTCTCTCGTGAAGCACATGACGTGCGCGCTCTCCAATGGTCAATGGGCCAAGGCCTGGTGGGCAACTCAGACCCTTCTGTGTACAACTGTAGGCCATATCAATGTCCCATTCATCGATCTTCATGGGCATCCCACCCAGGGAGGTAACACAATCGACCAGCAACAGGGCACCATATTTATGGACGACCTCGGCCATGCCTTCCACACATGTAAGAGCGCCGGTGGATGTCTCCGCATGGACTAGCACAACCACTTTTGCAGGCTCTTTCTTTAAGGACGCATCTATTTCCTGTGGTTCGAAAGATTTTCCCCATGGCTTATCCAGGCGATGAACGATCGCGCCGTAGCGACTTGCCATATCGCACAGCCTTTCGCCAAAGTACCCGTTGACCCCAATCAGGATTTTGTCTCCCGGCTCGATAAAATTAGCCATTGTGGATTCCATCGCTGCACTTCCTGTGCCGGAGATCGGCAATGTCATCGAGTTATTTGTCTGGAATACGTAGCGCAGCAAATCCTGAACTTCCTTCATTAAGTTGATGAACTGCGGATCAAGATGCCCCATCAGAGGGTGCGCCATCGCACGCAGTACCCGTGGTGGCACCATACTTGGACCAGGTCCCAATAAGATCCTTTCAGGTGTGTTTAGATCCGTATAGCTTATCATAACGATTCTCCTATGTTCTGAATGAAAATGATTGCGTTGTGTGGTTCTCTGGGATGGAAGCGGTGACGATATCAATGGCTAAGCTCAATTCCTAAGATATACGGACCCCTTGTCGCTGAAGCTCATGTTGGAGCCTTTGAATGTTGACCTCGCCGACATTAACATCATCCTTGACAGATAAGGCAGCTGCCACCCCTGCTCCCTGTCCGGTTACAGTGCAGCACATCATGCTCCGGACGGATGCATGCGAGATCTTGTCTCCAGCCACGCACCGCCCGGCGATCAGCAGGTTTTCCACTTTCTGGGGAACCATAATTCCGTAGGGAATTTGGTAGTATCTGCCCGTAGTCGGTAGAATCAGAACACCATATCCGTCGACAAACTCAGGGAAAATCCCGATCGAATCTTCAAAGCGGGCCTGATTGGTCACGTCATGCTCGGTCAGCTCATATCGACCGATAATCTTACGGGTATCCCTTACTCCCAGAGTCATCCCATAATTTCTGAGCTTGGCCTCTTCGAAACCGGGGGCATAGCGATTTAAGGCTTTGATCGCTTGCAGGGCCTGATACCTTCCCTCGATTTCTGCTTTTGTCAAATCCCAGACGTCCGTACCGTCATAGTTTGTCAAATGGATCATATTTAGATAGGTGGCCTCGCCGGAGTCTGTGACGGTGCTCCAGGTGCCCCCAATACTGGTCAGACCTTTCGGGATCACTCCTTCATTGCGAGCTTGATCGAAAGGTTTTTCCAGATATGGGCTGAATTGATCGTCTTCTTTGCCACCTTTTTGGATATTCCAATTCTTACCCCAATCCTTGTAAGTAGAAGGATTTTCTTTTACATAATCCAGGAAGCGCTTCTTGTTTACGCCCGCGCATGAAAACATCACGGTCACGGGCAGCATGTCCTCTTTTGGGGTTTTTCGATAGGGCGCACCACTGAAAAAAGCAAGGTCCGCGTCGCCCGACGCATCGATCACCCTCTTCGCAAGAATTGCCCCCCTACCCGATTTGTTATGAACAATTACTCCCTGAATTGTATTTCCCTCCGTAATCGTGTCGATGGCTACGCTATGGAGGAGAGGCGTAACTCCCGATTCATGTACCATGACATCCGCTACGTATTTGAACATGTCGGCATTGATGGCTTCGCTCTTTGATTGTGGTTCGGGGCTGGTGGCCCCCATCGTTTTTGCCCGCCGTTCGAACTCAATACCGATCCCTTCCGAGTCTACGGTTTTTTCTTTTCGATACCATGCGAAGCTCTCCACGCCAACCACCGTAATGTTGCCGCCTAAACACCCAAAGCGTTCAACCAACATGGTATTGACACCTGTGCGCGCCGAACTAAGTGCGGCTGCAAGCCCGCCGGGTCCGCTGCCGACAACCAGTACATCGGTCTCAGCGATAACAGGGATATTTCTTGAAGCTTCATTTACTTGTTTCATCTATTCTTCCTCGCACAAAAAAAATCTATACAGACATCGCTCCATGCTCAAGGGTTACGGCCACTACATCCTGGCTTCTAACTTCCCTGGAAGCCACTCCGCTCTGCACCGCCAGCGCCGCCGCTGCGCCCATTGCCTGTCCCATAGCCATACAGATACACTGAGCGCGAATGCCAGCAAAAGATACCCTGTTTGCCGATATATTCCTTCCTGCCACAGTTATTCTCCGGCTATCCTTAGGAATTAGTGCCCGGAACGGTACCTTGGGAAGTAGATCAGGTGAACTCGAGAAATTGGACTTCGCATCCTGATTCCTGACTGTGCATGTCGATATAGTTGAATGCGTTACACACCTTATCCTCAAAATCTGTTGCATTGAGGAAATCATCACCCGTGATCACATATTCCCCCAGGGTGTGATACGTTTCCCGGGCGAGGGCGAAGGGGGCCATCATTTTGAGTTCAGCTCTCTCACAGCCTGGGATCGATGTTTTAATGAATTTGAACATCCGCAGCATCCGCGCTCTTCCTTCGATATCTGCACGTGTCTGGCCATCTGAATCAGATGTATCGGCGTCATAGATATGCGTTGCATTGTGACCACCATGATCCAGGTAGTATTTGAAAGGCTCCATATTGGCATATGCAAAATCGCCTTTTTGCAAGATCCCATTCTTCATTGCTTCTTCGTAGATCCTTTGAACCTCTTCTTTCCAAATCTGCTCATACTCGATGCCTTCAATCTTGTACTGGAGTGCCCCCGGTTGGCAAACCCGCGATTTGAGAACTTTCAATCCCAATAACCTCACGATATCCAAATCACCCGTGCAATCAATTATCTCCTTCGCCTTTGTGACACGCCGGACGCCTCGTCCAAAAGACGTAATTTCCCATAAATTTCCATCGGCGATAACGTCGGCAATAAACTCATGGTAATGAAGGGTCACCCCTGCTTGCAGCGCCTCCTGCTCTGCCAGGGCCGCATAAACCGGGATACTGATGTAGCTATAATAGCCCGGGGATTCTACAGGCCTTCTTTTTCGATAATCTGGAATTGGCAGCCCCTCAACTTCTTTGGTTTTTTTGTACAGTTCCCATGGAATACCTTGAACCACAGGCCCTGTTGTACTAAAGAAATGATTTGGCATATACACGCCGCCAGCGGTCATCGCGCCACCCAACATCGTCCCGGCTTCAATGACCGATGTCTGTACGCCCAATCGGGCAGCTTGGATTGCCGCGACATGACCAGCTGTTCCTCCTCCCGCAACCACCAAATCAACTCTTTCTTAAATCGTCTTCATCATGCTTCAGTCCATGCTCTAAGTAAATAAATTCTTGTCTGCCAATAGAATCGATCCGTCTACCGTTGCATTTATCTCAAAGATTCATTCTATACCAGGATCTCTCAATGGATTAGCTTGTTGAGAAAAGATTGAAACTTCGATGCCAAGTTAGCCATGAGCTAAATCAAGATTTTAGAATCAAAACTGCATCTTTGGAGCAGGCGATTTGATTCTTTTCACCAATTTTGGGAAGCTCAAGGAAAGGGTTATTGAATGTATCCATATAGAACTTACTTTTACCGATTAATAGCTGCACTCGAACAATTGAGCCTAGGAAAGTAATGTTCTCGATTTCACAATCAAAAACGTTATCCTTCCTTTGTTCGAATGCAAAACTAAGCCGTTCCGGACGGATGGCGATCATTACTTTATCGCCTTTCCTCAAACCTTCTGTCACGGCAGTCGACTCAAATTGCATTTCATCCATTCCTAATAGATGATTTGCGGGATCAACCACGGTTGCAGTCGCAGTATTCAATGTCCCCACAAAGTTGGCAACAAATGCAGTCTCGGGATAGTTATAGATCTGGAAGGGAGTACCGATTTGTTCCACCTTACCTTCATTCATTACCACAATGCGATCAGAAATAGACAGGGCCTCTTCCTGATCGTGAGTCACGTAAATAGCGGTGATGCCTAGTTTTCGTTGGATGGCTCGGATTTCAGCTCGTAACGATACTCGGATTTTTGCATCGAGCGCAGAGAGAGGCTCATCCAGCAATAGCACCTGCGGGCGGATCGCAAGGGCACGCGCCAGCGCGACTCGTTGTTGTTGTCCGCCAGAGAGCTGGTAGGGATAGCTTTTCCCCTTTCCTTCAAGGTGGATCAAGGCAAGCATTTCGTTCACGCGCTCTTTCTGAGCATCAACAGATTCCTTATGAACAATCAAGCCCAAACTGATATTCTGGGCAACATTCATATTCGGGAAGAGTGCATAAGACTGGAAGACCATCCCTACATTCCTCCGATTAGGAGCCTTGTCGGTGATGTCTTCATTGGCCACGACAACTTTGCCTGTTGTGGGAAATTCGAAGCCCGCAATCATACGCAACGTGGTTGTCTTGCCGCAACCGGAGGGACCCAAGAAAGATACAAATTCGCCTTTTTCCACTTCAAGGTTGAAATCTTTCACCGCAGACGTTCCAGAGAATTGTTTCGAAATGTTTGACAGGATTAGGTGTGCCATTCTTTTCTTTCTGAAAGAGTTTAGTGGACTCCAGCCAACTGCGCCTGCTCTCCACCTTTTCCGATACGCTGCATGATTCCCATTGCAGCCCACGTCAAGGCAAAGCTGAGGACAGCGCATGCCGCCGGCTCATAAGCCCGCATCTGATTAATATATTGCATGTAAGGTCCGAACGCTGGCTTAGCCAGCCATTCAGCCAACGTAAACTCCCCCATGACGATGGCGAAGGTCAGAAAAGCGCCGCTAAGAAGCGATACACGGATATTAGGAACAATCACGCGCAAGAGAATGGTGCCCCAGCCGGCTCCAAGACTCTGGGCAGCCTCTGTGAGCGTAGCGACATCGATTGCTCTCAGGCCTGTGTCCACGGCTCGATACATATATGGCATCGACAGGATCGAATAGGCGAACACAAGTAAGAGTGGGCTGCTGACGATCATTAAAGGCGGATGGCTGTAGGTTTGCACGAGCCCAAAAACAAACACGATGGCCGGCACTACAAACGGAAGCAGTGTGATGTACTCTATCACCACCCGGAGTTTAGGCAACTTAATTCGCACCCAGAAGGCGGTCGGCACAAAAACTAAGAGGCCGATGAGGATCGTAAGTATGGACCACAGGACAGAGGCCGAAAAGTTTTTCCAAAATCTCGGGTCATTAAAGACATTTTGGTAAGCAAGGAAACTTAACCCTTTGATATTCTCTTTCAATGAAAATACAAATGTGGCAATCAGCGGGATGAGAAAATAGCCTGCACCCAATGCGACAATAAACCAGGACCAAAATGAAAATCGTCTCTTTTTCATTTAAGCCACCTTTCAGACTGCCGTTGCAAAATCGAATAACATGCAACTGAGATGGACATCACAGCGAGCATTCCCAGTGCCATCGAATACCCCATAGCCGGAGTCAAGCCGCCGAAGTCCCCTGAAAGTTGATCACCAATACGTATGGTAATTAGGCTCATTCCGCCTCCTGTTAGGGCATAGGCCGTGGCGTATGCGCCAAACGCATTCCCAAAGAGCAGGATTGTACTTCCCAGGATACTGGGGGTCAGGATCGGCAAAGCAACACGCAGCCAATAATCGAAAGAACTACATCCGACATTCTCGGCTGCCTCGCGCCACTCCTTCCGTAAGCCATCAATTGCAGGTGCAATGATTAATGCCATTAATGGAAACTGGAAATAGATATACGCCAGGCTCAATCCCCAGAAACTGTATAGATCGAAGCCTGAGTTATAGGGATTAAGCCCAATGGTGCTAAGAAACTGAGTAACCATCCCTGTTCTTCCGATGGTCGCGATGAACGCAAAAGCTAGGGGTATTCCAGCAAAATTGGAGGCCACTCCACAAAAGGTTATCAAGCTTGTGCGAACATACAACGGCAACCCGCCACGGCTCATCGAATAAGCTAGTAGAAAACCAAAAACGGCTCCTACTAAAGCCGTAAAGAAGCTAATACGCAGGCTCACCAGATAGGACCCAAGGATCTCCGAATTATTTAAGCCGAAGATATTCTGCAAGGTGAAATGCCCTGAGGCATCCTGAAAGCTTCCAATAACTAGTTTGGAGGATGGATATATCAGAAAAAGAAAGACGTAGATAAAGAAGGGCGCAACTCCCAACCAGGCCCACGATATTCGACGTGTGGAGGAACGCGCCCCCTCCGCGTTCCTCACGATATTTGTAGAAGTTGTCACGAGGATCATCCTCCTAGTGGACTGTTACTCCGACCTCTGTATCCCAATTTGTAGAAATCAGCTTAAACGCTGCGTTTTCCTGATCCAAACTTGGGATAATCGCATTCTTGTAAGCTGAAGCGGAGGGCAACGAGCTTAAAACATCCGCGGGCACTAGATTGCGGTCAATTAAACTCTGGAATCGGGCTGGATGGACATAGCCTCGCAGCCATGTTAACTGACCTTCATCTGAGTAAAGGAATTCCATCCACAGCTTTGCGCAGTTGGGGTGAGGTGCATACTTGCTGATTGCCTGAACATAGGGGCCGCCAATAGTGCCACTCGAGGGCAGGACCACCTGAACCGGCGGATTGCCAGCTAGCGTATCACGGTCGCCTAGCGCCAGATAGTCCCAACGCAGAATAATTGGGGTTTCGCCCTGACCAAATGAGGCTGCCGTACCGTTAACCGGAACAAAATTACCGGCCTTGTTCAACGCTGCGAAGAAATCCAACCCAGGCTGGGCATTGTCCAGCGACCCACCCTTGCTTAACCCTGCTGCCCAAACACCAATCATCGCTTCACTTGATCCTGTGGGGATCCCACCGAGGGCAACCATGCCCTTGTACTCAGGTTTGAGCAAGTCGGACCAATCCTGCGGTACATCTTTGACCACCTTGGTATTGACCTGCAAAACGATCACACCATAGTAGCCTTCGTACCAATAGCCATCTGGATCCTTTAGCTTAATATCATCCCATCCCTGAACCTTGTAGGGCTGGAATAGGCCTTGACTGACTCCTTGTGGACCAAAGGAATAACCGACATCGACTGTATCTGGAGCTTGGGGGCCATTATTGCCCTCGTTCGCCTGGATCGCCTGCAGTTCCTGAGCAGACGTACCTAATGGGTTATTATCGGTTATTGAAACATCGTAGCGGTTTCCGAATTCGTCCATTAACTCGCCATAATTTGCCCAGTCGCGTGGATCTGCGATCAGGTTCAAGGCACCCTCTTTCTTACATCCAGCGGCTAGGGTATCCATTACACTCTCAGTTGGCGCAGCGGTTGGCGCAACGGTTGCAGCTGGAGGCTGCGTAGCGACAGGAGCTTGAGTAGCTGGGGCTGTGGTTGGCGTCGCAGCGGTGCCACACGCAGAAATTACAAAAGCGGCAACAACTAGCATAACAAGCACTTGCAAGAACTTATTATTCGTTCTCATTCTCTTTTTTTCTCCTTATGATAGTAGTGAGATACGTAAATATATTCGACCAAACAAATTAATCAGAATTACCTTAGAGCACCTCCGTTTCCTTCAATAGACTGCTATTGAACGCAATTCAGATTTCAAGGTTGCAAGTTCATCATCTATAGACATTTCGTGAACTCGCTTAGGGTCGGCATTTAAGAAACATAGCCCATCTTTTGTGAAATTACTTGGGCACTTTCACATATAAGTGGACCGAGAACTTTGAAATTTGATAAATTGATCCGGGTAATCGGTCCCGAAACGCTGATCCCGCCAACAACTTCCCCCATTCCATCCCAAACTGCGCTGGCAACACAACACACTCCTTCAGCGTTTTCCTCGTCATCTATCGCGTACCCATGCTGACGAATCAGGCTTAATTCCTCTTGCAGTCTTGATTCACTTGTTATCGTGTTCGGGGTTATAGGAATCAGACCTTCTTTCACAATCTCTTCGAAGAAAGCCTCCGGCATATAGGCAAGTATTGCTTTACCGATACCTGTGGAATAGAGAGGCACCCGGGCCCCAATTTGAGTAAAAAGGCTGACTGCGCTATGGGCGTTTCCGTTAACTTGAGCTAAATATACAGCTTGATGGTTATCTAATATTGCTAAATTAACCAATTCCCCGGTTTCTTTGGCTATCGAATTAAAAATCTCCGTCGCAACAGAAACAATACCGTTTTGAGTACGCGCGAATTCGCCCATTCGAATCAGGCCGGAGCCTAATCGATATGCTTTCGTTTTTGGATTTTGATAAACTAAGTCGTGGGAAAGTAAAGTAGCAAGGAGGTGATAGGCTGTCGAAGAATGGAGTCCAACCCTATTCCCAATTTCAAATAGAGCTAAACCACTTGGTTCGCTGGCCAAAGTCTCAAGAATAACAATTGCACGATCAACAGATTGGATCTTACGGGCTTGTATGGCTACCGCCTTTCAAAGAACACCAATCACGCCTGAACTTGCTAGTGATATTCCTTCAGCTCACTTCAATCAATAAATGCAACAGTAAATTCGGGCAAGAAAATTAGGTTACTTATAAAGGATCGGATTAGCCTCCAGAAAAAGTTAGTTTGATGTGTAATATAAAGATATCAAACTAGCCTTATAGACATATTCAATAGCTATACGCAATTAATGCATAGCCAGCTCACAATATATCCATTCCTATTATGTATTATAAAATCCGATTTTACAATATGAAATGTGTCACAATAAGAGCATGTCTTAAGTCAACCTGAAAGATGAACCCGCCAAAGCGAACGGATGCCGCACAAAACTGCAGACTACAATTCGAAACGCGTTGGGGAGATTTTCTTGGAAAAACGAAGGATTTGCCCTTGTGTTCTAATGTTTCCATACATACATCTGAGACTTCCGAAGATTTCCAATTTAGTGGTGGTATAAATCCTCGGAAGTCTGCATTCATATTGGATCTCTATTAAGCCTTCGGTGCCATTCCTCGCACGTACGACAGCAACTTCGAACTAGTCGGTCCAGTTTCAATATCTGTAAATCCAGCCTCGGTAAGCAAGGGTACATAATTCCGCACATCCACATGTGCCATCGGCGTCAAGTGATTCTCCACGATCAAGTGCAACAGGCCCGACTTGGGCGGCTCGAAGTCCACGACTAGGCAGATGCCCCCCCGCTTCAACACGCGCCGCATTTCGGCGAGGCCGCGTTGCTTGAGATTCTCCGGCAAATGATGCAGCATCAACCGATTCAAAACGACATCAAAGCTGCCATCTGGAAAAGGCAGGCTTTCCGCCAGGCCCAGTTCAAATTTCGCCTTTGACCCAGCCCGTTTTGCGTTCTGCCGGGCAACCTCGATCATTTCTGGAGACGGGTCGATCCCGGCCGCTTCGCCATTCTCCCCAGCCCACTGCTGGGCCGCTAAAGTGAGACGCCCCGATCCGCAACCCACGTCCAGAACCCGGTCTCCTACTTTTACTTGCGACAGCAAGCCGATGCTCTTCTGGCTCGGCTGCAGGAGATGGTTGGTTAGAGTATCATACGGCCCCGCCCAATGGATTACATTGCCCTTGGTTTCCGGGATTTGTTCGTTTGCGTGTTGGTGGAAGTTAAACATGTTTTTTTCCTTTCTAATTGTGAGAAGCGTGTCTTTCCATTCGTTAATTCTTTTATGATTAGCGAAAATTAGTTGTAGATTCTTTCTTTGCTCAATTTGATACTGTATGGTGCTCTGTCAATTCATGAGCTGAGACGGACGGATTGTCAAGGGGATCGACATGCACCGTCACTTCCTGTAAAGTGGCCAGTGCATGGAACAAGGCATGCCGGACCGTTTCAGCGATCTGATGGCTTTCCGAGGTAGGAAGCTGTGCCTTTACCGTGATATGCAGTTCCGCCTGCTGCCAATGTCCCAGCCAGCGGATGCGGATATCATCGACCGCCAATACTCCTGCCACAGCTGTGGTCGTCTGTTCGACCAAAGCAGTAACCTGCGGATCAATTGCATCCATGAGCCGATACCAAAGTTCACTTCCACTGTTCCAAGCCACCACTAAGATGGTTGTCCCGATCATGAACCCGATCAGTGGGTCGGCCAGAGGAAACCCCAGCTTGATCCCGATCACACCTGCGATCACTCCCAAGGATGTAAAACCATCTACTTGGGAATGCCGACCGTCCGCTACCAGCGCGGCCGAATGAATCCTCTGACCCGCGCGCAGCCTCAAGAGTGCCGCCAGTTCGTTGCCCATGAAACCAATAAAGGCGGCAGCCGCCACCCAGGCCAGGTTGTTAACCGCCGCGGGGTGAATGATCTTTTGGATAGACTGGGCATATACCTCTACAGCGCTAACGAATATTAGGGCCACAATAGCTGCACCGGCCAGATCTTCCGCTCGACCATAACCATAGGTATAGCGTGAATTGCGCAAACGCTGGGAAAGGCTGAACGCCAGCCACAGCGGGATAGCCGTCAGCGCATCTGCAAAGTTGTGGATCGTATCAGCCAAAAGAGCCACACTTCCACTGCTAATGGCCACACCCATTTGGATAAGCGCCGTCACCAGCAGCACAACCAGCGAGGTTCTGACCGCGAAGATTCCAGCGCTGGTCACTAGGGCTGGGTCAGACAATGGCGTGATGGCAGCATGAGAGTGACCATGCTTAGGTTGATCAAAAACGTGGTGTCCTTCGTCCTCTTCGTGGTGGCCATGCGCCGCGGGATTAGCTTCGTGCGAGTGCAATGGATCGTCCATTCGACCTACTCCTTCAGATGATTTGTCGTTCATTGTTTTTCTGGACTCATCAAAGCCCAAAGCAATCTACTGGCTTGCTGGGAGGCTACTTCAGCGGGCTGTGCTTTTGCATTGCATTAATCAGATACATAAAAGCCCTTTGGACCGTACGCAACTGTTCAGGCGAAAGCTGCTCCATGAGCTCTCCCATCTGCTGACGTTGCACACCCAAACCTTTTTCGATCAACTTCAGACTTTTCGGCTGGAGCTGGATCTTCTTGGCGCGCCGGTCGCTTTCATCCTCGACCCGTTCCACCAAGCCCTGTTGCACAAGGCGTTCCACCAGCTGGCTGGCGGCGGCTTTACCCACATCCATCAGCGTGCCAATGTCGGATATACGCACTTCCCCTTCGTGATATAGGTACATCAACGTATAGATTTGTGGCATGGAGAGGCCATCTTGTTTCATCGATCCCATAATCCCTCGCAGGGAGCGTTGCATGAAGACCTCGAACTGCCTGTGGATATCAAGCTCTTCAGGCGGAGGTGTGCTATTTTTCCGTTTTTTGGATCCAGAAATTATTTGGTTCATATATACATACTATACACTTATATAAACCATATGTCAAGGAGGTGCTGAGCGTTCCCCGCCAGAAATACTTATGTTCCAGTGCACTAATCACTTATTATGCAAAGAGCTATAAGCCCGCTAGTGGTATACAGCCTTATGTACTTCCACATCTCCTCGGGATTAGCCAAGCCTTAACGACATGATTTTAAAATCGAAACGCCCTAGCTTTATTATAACTAGAGCGTTTTCTGCTGGGGATTAGGGATTCGAACCCCAATTTTCACATCCAGAGTGTGACGTGCTGCCGTTGCACTAATCCCCAATGAAGGTTACTAGCTGATCCAGAGTCAGCTGTCCTGCCATTAGACGAGCCCCCACTAGGATGCAAAGCATCCTGACCAGCGGAGCAGAATTCTAACACGGGCGATTAATTGCGGCAAGTATCTTTTCTGAGGATATCGAGACAAGCCAACTCAAAAGTCTATCGCTTTGTTATAATCAACAACATCCAATCACAACAAAGGGATTTTCATGAGTCCAGAAGAGTCGAAACCCATTGATTTCATTCGAGAAGCCGTCGCCGAAGATTTGAGGACAGGCCGCTTCAACTATGTTCGCACACGCTTGCCGCCCGAACCGAACGGTTATTTGCACATCGGCCACGTCAAGGCTTTTATGATTGATTACCTCATCGCCAAGGAAAACAATGGCGAGCTGGTTTTGCGCTTCGATGATACGAATCCGACTAAAGAAGAGACTGAATTTGTAGATGCAATTCAGGACGATGCACACTGGCTCGGCATTAATTGGGTAAAAGTTACCTACGCTTCGGATTATTTTGGCTTGTTATACGATTGGGCTGTCCAACTGGTGAAAAAAGGATTAGCGTATGTTGACGATCAAAGCCCCGAGGAAGTCAGCGCAAATCGTGGCACATTGACTGAACCTGGAAAAGAATCACGGTTTCGTAATCGCTCTGTCGAAGAGAATCTCGATTTGCTTGAACGCATGAAGAACGGCGAATTCCCGGATGGCTCACGCGTGCTTCGAGCCAAGATTGATATGGCGCATCCTAACATCAACATGCGCGACCCTGTGATGTATCGCATCATCCACGAGCCGCCGCATCATCGCACCAGCTCGACGTGGAAAATTTATCCGATGTACGATTGGGCGCACGGACAAAACAACTCGATGGAAGGTATTACACATTCGCTATGCTCGCTCGAATACGAAAATCATCGTCCGCTTTATGAGTGGTTTCCCGAACAACTTGGCGTTTGGAAGCCGCGTCAGATTGAGTTTGCACGTCTAAACCTTACCTATACTGTAATGAGCAAACGCAAACTACGCCGCCTCGTCGAGGAAGGTCATGTGACAGGCTGGGACGATCCGCGTATGCCAACCTTGCGCGCCATGCGTCGGCGCGGGTACACACCCGAAGCCGTTCTCGATTTCATTCGACGCGTGGGCGTTGCTAAGAACTACAGCATCAGCGATGTGTCTTTGCTGGAAGCTTGTGTCCGCGACGATCTTAACAAACACGCGCTTCGCCGCATGGCTGTGCTTCGTCCGCTGAAAGTCGTCATTGATAACTATCCCGAACTCACAAGTCGAAGAAATGGACTCGGTCAACAATCCCGAAGATCCAAATGCAGGTACGCGCAAAATTCCATTTTCAAAAGTCGTTTATATCGAACAGGAAGATTTTCGTGAAACCCCGCCGCCGAAATATTATCGTCTCTTCCCCGGCAACGAAGTTCGATTACGTTATGCATATCTCATCAAATGCACGCATGTTGTGAAGAACGACAAAGGCGAAGTGATTGAAGTCCACTGCACGTATGATCCCGCTACGCGCGGCGGGGATGCGCCCGATGGACGCAAGGTCAAGTCAACCATTCATTGGGTCTCTGCCATAAATGCAAAGGAAGTGGAGATTCGAATCTATGATCGTCTCTTTACAAAAGAAGATCCAGAAGAAGGCGAAGAAGGTTTCCTTGGATGTTTGAATCCAAATTCATTGACCGTTCTCAATGGATATGTGGAACCGCTTCTCTCCGCAGCGAAAGCTGGCGACCGTTTCCAATTCGAACGCCAAGGATATTTTTGCGCTGATCCCAACTCAACTCCCGACAAACCTGTTTTCAACTTGACCGTTTCATTGAAAGATGCTTGGGCAAAGATAGAGAAGAAACGGTAGTAAAAAAAACCTGACAGGTCTCGCGGACCTGTCAGGTTTTTTATCAAAGTTTTTCCAACATTTCCATCGCTTTTTTCAGTCTTTCCAAGGTTTTATCTTTGCCAATCACCTCAATGCTTTCAAATAATGGCGGGCTGACTTTTTGTCCCGTAATCGCAACGCGCATAATGCCGAACACTTGATTCGCGCTAAATCCAGATTGCTCTACATAAGCACGCATCTGCGGTTCGATGGTTTGGTGATTGAAATCGGACAACCCAGAAAGTCTTTGAATAGTTTCGTTCAAAATTGTGCTAGAAATATTTGCATCCAGATCTTTTGCAATCAAATCATTTGGATTCGGTTCTACTTTTTCCATGAAGAAGAGACCAGCGAAACTAACACAATCATCCAATGTGACAAGTCGTTCACGAATTAACGGAACGATCTTCAACAACAATTGATCGTTTACGGTGAAACCGGCTTTGATAAAGAAAGGCTTGACACGCGCGGCCAGATCCTCATCCGACAAGAGCCGAATATGGGTTCCGTTAAAGTGATCCAGCTTGGCAAAGTTGATCGCCGCTGGAGATGGAGTTAAACTATCAATGCTAAAGCGCTCGACCATCTCCTCGAGAGTCATCACATCGTCCTCGGGCACTCCCCAACCCATCAGAACGATCCAATTCAAAACGCCTTCGGGTATATAACCTAAATCTCTAAGATCACTGATGAAAATGGAATGACCATCTTTAATGGCTTCTGCGGCTTCGCGCTTGCTCATCTTGCCTTTTCCGCTTGGTTTAAGAAATACTGAGAGATGAACCCAGGTTGGTTCCTGCCAGCCAAATGCACGCAGAATGTTGACATGCAAAGCAAAAGTGGAAAGCCATTCAGAGCCACGAATCACATGCGTAATCTCCATCAGGTGGTCATCAATCATTGCCGCCATGTGATAGGTTGGGAGACCGTCAGACTTGAGCAGAACAGAATCGTCAAGCGCCGTATTTTCTATGGTGATTGGTCCGCGTAAAAGATCAACGGCAGTGGTTGACCCTTCCTTTGGCA
The DNA here is from genome assembly GCA_963783295.1 of uncultured Chloroflexia bacterium. GTDB lineage: Bacteria > Chloroflexota > Anaerolineae > Anaerolineales > Villigracilaceae > Fen-1038. The sequence goes on from CAWAMX010000018.1 coordinate 22,698, forward strand.
TCTTGAAACGGATCACATATTTTTCACCAGCGGAAACGCGTCGGCGCGCTTCGTCGGGATCAAGGCTCCGGCATGTTCCATCGTAACGAGGGTTTTCCTTGCGCGCCAACTGTTCCTGCCGTACTTTCTCCAATCGATCAGGCGTACAAAAACATGGAAAGGCGGAACCTTTTTCAACAAGCTGCCAAGCTTGTTGATGATAAATTTCGCGGCGTTCTGTCTGACGATAAGGACCATACTTCCCACCCTGAACAGGGCCTTCGTCTGGAAGTATTCCCAACCACTCGAGGCTGTCAATGATCTCTTGTTCCGCGCCGGGCACGTAACGCTTTTGATCCGTGTCTTCGATGCGGAGAATAAATTGACCGCCCGTTTTGTGGGCAAGCAGGTAGTTATAAAGCGCTGTGCGCGCGCTTCCAAGATGAAAATGTCCCGTAGGAGAAGGAGCCATTCGCACACGCGCGGTTTGTGTGTAATCCGTCATGAAGAACCTTCCAAAGAATAATTGGGAAAATCTAGAATTCCAGCGGCTTATGCCGCATCACAACACTTTCAACCAATCCAACGCCAAGCATGAGCGATGCCAAACCGCTACCACCGTAGCTGATGAACGGAAGCGGCAACCCGGAAACTGGAATCAGCTTTAAATTCACAGCGATATTGGCCATCCCTTGAAAAAAAAGCAAAATCGCAACACCATATGCGATCATCGCGCCGGAAACATCGCGGGCTTTTTGCGCGGCGCGAATACATCGCCATACAATGAAGATTTCAACTAAAATTACCAGGATCCCGCCAATCAATCCAAACTCTTCGGAAATTGCCGAAAAGATAAAGTCAGTATGACGAACCTTAAGAAACCGCAATTGGGTCTGCGTACCGTGACCATATCCTTTGCCGAATAATCCACCCGAGCCGATGGCAATCAGAGCTTGTTCAACGTTGTAGGTCTCACCATAACTCACATTGGGTTGAGGCAAAATAAAATTAAGCACGCGCGCCTGCTGATATGGCTGGAGAAATGGGAACGCAATGAATGCCAGGCCAAGCACCGATCCGCCTATGATAAGCAACTGCCGAATCTCCAATCCATTGATCCAGAGCATGGCAAAGAAGATTACCATGATTACGATCACGTTGCTTAAGTTGGGTTGAAGCAAAATCCAAATCATCAAAAAGAAAACCCATAAAAAAGCACGCACAATCCACGGGATATTACGCCGTTCATTTTGGGTGTTATCGAAATAACGTGCCAAAATCAAAATAACAACAATCTTTGCAAATTCAGTCGGTTGGATAAAAAGCACACCGACTTGAAACCAACGCGCCGCCCCGAACACGGCCTGGGCGCTTAAGAATAAAGAGATCAGCAGAAACATCATAACAATGTAAATGGGGCGATACAATGCCAACCAGTAGCGATAATCAATCGCCGCGATAATGAACACAGCGATCAGCCCGCCAATCGCAAAATAAATTTGCCTGCCGACCAAGGGGGTTAATTGATCATTCCCTGCCACTGCCGAGCGGATCATCGCCACACCGAAGGCAGTGGCAAGCACAATTGCGCCAAGCAAAAGAAAATCGAAATTTCGCCACGAAGGACCGCGCGTCATAATTATCCAGCGCGACGCCGCGTTACGCTCCTCAAAGGAATATCCGCCACCAAACGTTGGACGCGGCCATCGTGCTCCACATCAATCAGCACGGCATCCCGGTCAATATCAACATGGCGGGAAATTACTTGCAGCAATTCGTCTTTTAAAACATTCAGCTCGACCGATGTTAAATCCGTGCGATCATGGATCAGCACCAACTGCAGACGTTCTTTGGCGCTTTCGGCGCTCTGCTTTCGTTTAAACCATGCCATTATCGCCTCCCGGTCATTTTCTGGATTCGGTCCCATAAACCACTTTGTTTATTTCCGAAATCCATGAACGGAACTTCCTGGCCTTTGAGGCGACGCGCAATATTCCGGAATGCTTGGCCCGCGTGACTCTTCGGATCCTGTGAGACGGGCGTGCCACGATTTGATCCAACAATCACGGCTTCATCTTCCGGCACGATCCCTATCAACTGAATTCCAAGCAAATCCAAAACATCCTCGGCAGATAACATATCATGCTGTTTGACCAGATCAGGATTCAAACGATTGATAACCAGCGCAGGCGAATGCTTCTCTTCTGCTTCAAGAATCCCGATCACGCGGTCCGCATCCCGCACCGCGGAGACCTCTGGGTTGGTGATCACGAGGACACGGTCCGCGGGAGCGATCGCATTGCGAAAGCCGCGTTCAATTCCAGCGGGCGAGTCGATCAAAATAAAATCGGCGCTCGAACGAAGTTCATCACAGATGCGCTTCATGTCGCTCGGTGAAACTGCGTTCTTATCCCGCGTTTGAGCTGCGGGGATAAGATATAGCTCAGGTAGATGTTTATCGCGTATCATAGCCTGGCGCAGTTTACAGCGTCCCTCAATCACATCCACAATGTCATATACAATTCGATTCTCAAGCCCCATGACCACATCCAAATTACGCAGGCCTATATCTCCGTCAATACAAACTATCTTATCGCCTTCCATTGCCAGCGCGACGGCAAGGTTGGCAACCGCAGTTGTCTTTCCAACACCGCCCTTCCCAGATGAAATGGTCACAACTTGAGCAGTCATAATTTCTATCCCTTATGAAAATTTCCACAATTCGATCACAATCCGCTCATTCCGGATAAATGCCGCCACAGGTCCTAAGATCTGTTTTTCTTTTTTGATATTTACCGCTTCTTCAGCGATCTTTAATTGCATTGGGGCAAAATCAAGCGCACACACTTTTGAATTTTCATCACCTTTCGATCCGCCATGGGCAGCGCCGCGCAGTTTTCCCCAGATGACAATATTACCTTCTGCAACAATTTCCGCACCGGGATTTACGTCGCCCAATACAACCACATGACCCGGATATTCAACGCGCGTTCCGGAGCGCAATGTCTTGTTGATGAAAAGAGCCGTTTCATTGTTCTGATCGCCAGAATTGAAACGTGTTTCCTCCGGACGCGGTTTGGAAATACGTGTCGCTAATCCAAGTAATTGAGCGGTCTGTTCGGTGGTCGGGGATTCGCTGACAACGGCCCACAAGACAACATTTCGATCTGAAAGATGATCACGCAGTTCGACCATTTCATTCACATGCAAAACCTGCGTACCAACATCCAATGCCAAGCGTGCACCCTGAAAGAAGGATGGCTGTTGATCCATCTGCGAGAGTAACGCAACCTGCAGTTCTTCCCAAGGCGCGTCGGTAAGAGAAACCAGCAGGCCGTCACGCAAGCCTTTGATCTGAACAAGAGAATGTAAATCGTCCATAAGCTATTAACTTCCCCCAAATTATAGCATGACTATAAGAATATAAATCAACGCCAGATGGATGAGTTTATACATCCGGCGTTCCTCAGAGTTCTGGCCGATCAACCGCCTCGGTTTTGCGCCAGGTCAATGGACTTGAGTTCGAAATATGCCTTCATTACTTTTTCGACCACGGGCGCGGCCACTACTGCGCCTTCCCCACCGTTATACATGAAGGCACCGATGATAATTTCAGGATTATCGTAAGGTGCATACGCGATCGTCCAGCCGTGAACCGGCCATTCACCAAACTGACACCGGTTCTCCGCTAGCGCAACATCGTCACAATATTCTGCACTACCGGTTTTACCGGCTACTGCAACAGGCAACGGATTTTCGCCCATAAAGGTCGGGTGAAGCGTACCCTGCGGGTCGGTTACCACAAGGCGCATGCCTTCCTGCACTTCCTTGACCACCTGCGGGCTGACGGTTTTATAAATTCCGGTTGGATTGCCACAGGAGCCCCCACACCCATCATACGTATTGATTTTAGCATCAGTGGTTATGTCCCATTTTACGTTGGGAACGAAAGGTGAAATCTGATAACTTCCAGCAGGTAATTGATTCGCGGTTGTATTATCGGTTAAGTCCATCCAATCCTGATGTACAATCCCGTCGCTATCCGTCGTTTGATGAGGAACCCAAAGCGTAAAATCATTTGGATTAAACCAAACTGTCTGCACCTTGCCGTCGCCATTTGTTATTTCCTTGACGATGGTCGGCTGCACCACTTTGCCATTATTCGCAATGGTCGCTCCAGACATCAACACTTGAAGCGGTGTTGCAAGCACATAACCTTGTCCCACGGTAGCGATATACGTATCGCCAGTGGACCAGTTCTCACCTTGATTGATACGTTTCCATTGCGGTGAAGGAATTAACCCATTTGCCTCGCCAGGTAATTCAATTCCTGACGCCTTACCGTAACCGAGGGCATTTGCATATTCATCCAAGCGATAAATTCCCAATCCGGTTCCCGGAATCTCGCTGCCATAACCGCCGCCCACTTTGTAGAAACACACGTCGCTGGAAAAAGCAATGCAATGCAGGAAATCAATATCACCAAAACCCGACGGCCGTACGTCTGTAATCCAATCCACGAACGGACGCGAATTGCTCGGGCCACAAGGCTCATTTTGGTAGAACTGCTCACAGAGGTTAAGTTGGCCGGGAGCATATATTACTTTATTGGGTGTAACCACGCCCTCATTCAAAGCACCGGTCGCAGCTGAAAGTTTGAAGGTTGAGCCAGGTGGATATTCACTTTGAATGACATTGTTCAATAGCGGATGGCGAGGGTCCTGGGTTAATTGATTGTAATAATACGATGGAATAAAACGTGCCATCCGATTGTTTTCATACGTTGGGTAAGAAACCATTGCCAAAATTTCGCCAGTCTTTGGATTCATTGCCATTACCACACCACTCGAAATTCGGATGCGCGCAAAATAAGTATTCCAGTAGTTGATCTCAGATATAAGAGCCGCTTGAGCCGCGGCTTGCAGGCGCGTATCAATGGTCAACGTAACGTTGAATCCTGGGACAGCTGTAACGGGGGGCAGAAGATTTCCGAGTTCTTGTCCGGCCACATCCACCTGCACCACTCGTTTTCCGTTTTGGCCGGCAAGAACATCTTGAAGAGAATCTTCGACGCCTGCATAACCAATCTTGTCTCGGTTGGCCACAAAACCTCGCGCACTCAATTCGTTCTCCAGAGATGCGGGAATGGGGCCAAGAAAACCAATCACATCCGCAGTTAATGAACCAGTCGGATAATCCCGGATGGGTTGAATTTCAATGCCAACTCCGGGCCAATCAACGGAACGTTCCGTGACAAGACGCGCAACATCCTCACTAATATCACATGCAATTTCAACCGGCGTGTAAGGAGCGAGCGAATCACCAAGAGCCACCAAATCGGCGATTGCCGGCCCGGGAACACAAGGGCCATAATTCTTGGCATTGTTCAAGGAATCGGTAGTAACCGGCCCCCCGACTGGCACTCCCGTTATCGCAGAGACCTCTCGATAAATCCTTTCGACATCCGCCTCATCATCTGGAAGATTGGCAGGCGTAATAATCAGGTTATATGACGCCGTGTTCCGCGCCAGCACATAACCGTTCCGGTCATAGATGATGCCGCGCGCCGCAGGAAGACTGATCTCGTTGGTGAAATTATCAATCGCGCGCGCCGTCCAATCCTTGCCGCCTAAAATCTGCAATGTTAATAGGCGTCCTAACATAATTGCCAAAATCAGCAAACCAACGCCATAAACCACTACCAGCCTTCTTCCGTCAAAGTTTGACGAACGCGGAGTAGACGAAGAGCTCATGCTTCCTCCTGAACCGGAAACACCCAACCCGCCAGATCGCGCATCAGACCATACATCGGAATGGAAATAAGGAGATTAAGCAAAAGGCTTGGAAGTGTGATAAGACCCATTGCGTCTCCAAACGGCAACGGGTCGCCGGAGACGCGCAGGTAGAGAAAAGATAAAAGGTGCATGAACAAAGTTCCAAGAAAGGTCACGCTAAACATTGCTAATAAAGGCGCCTGCCAAACTCGATATTGTAACAATACCGCAAGCAGGACAACTCCAAGGTAACCGACCAAAGTGATAATCCACGGCATATGCGAGATCGTGCTTATCATGATACTTGCCAGAAACGCCCATTGAAAAGCAGTCGTGACTCCCTTTTGCAAAGCAAAAGCCGCCAGCATAACGAGGATCAAATCGGCGTAACCGGCAAGCAATGAAAACTGACTGACAATGGTTGACTGCAAGACGACAGCCAACGCAAGCAATGGAATGGCTATAATATTACGCATGATGTTAAGGCGATGGCGTGGGCATAAGGGGAGTAATATCCACAGCGCGAAAATTCGTGATTACGAGAACTATATCCAGGCGTGTGAAATCCACGGCAGATTGTACGGTAGCCTGCTGAAACAACTCATAATCCAGTTTGCGGACGTTGATTATCTGTCCCACAATCAAATCTGGTGGATAACCTCCGCCTAAACCGGACGTAAGAATCAGATCGCCGCTCTGAACCGTCGCATCCTGGGAAATCATATCGAGCGAAATATCGCCTGTTACAGAACCAAGAAGCACAGCATCTGTATTGGCATTCTTTAGATGAACGTTTAAAGTTGAAGCCGGATCAGTGATCAACTGAACGCGCGCGGCATCTGCAATCACCGCATCAATCCTTCCAACCAAACCTTGATTAGTTACCACAGGCATTCCTCGAAGTATGCCATCATTTGAGCCGCGATTGATGATAATATAATGAAGAAAAGGACTCGGGTCACGACCAATGACCGAGGCGGCCTCATAACTGTTTTCCGGGTTGGCGCGCGAAAAATCCACCAATGCGGAAAGAATTTCAGTTTGACTGACGCGCTGTTGCAAATCAATCACTTGAGTCTGCAATTGAGAAATCTGCGTTTCCAATTCTGCGTTTCGCGTACGCAGAGTAATGATATCGCGCGGCGCCGATAGAAATTGCTGGATGGCTTGATAACGGATTGCAAACCAGTATTGAACTGAGACCAATCCGCTTGTGAATCGATTGGAAACCGGGCTAAAAAAACCACCAAAAGCCAGCGCTAGAATTCCCCCGACAATCAAAAATATAATAGTGGTTTGCAAAGAACGAGAAAACAAATCTTTCATTTATTTTATAAGAGCGCACAAGATATGCGCAAAATCGGAAATCAACGGCTGTGGCGCGTACTGCCACGCTCCAGACCAACAAGGAAGCGGCTCAGGTTATCAAATTCTTCGTAGACTAAAGCCGCGCCGCGTACCACACATGTAAGCGGATCTTCGGCGACCCAGACACGCAACTTAAGCTCATCGGTCAAACGATCCGCCAAGCCTTGCAGTAACGCACCACCACCCGCCAAACAGATTCCAATGTCCATCAGGTCGGCCACAATTTCTGGGGGAATTTCATCCAGTGCATCGCGCACCGTATCAATAATCACTTGAACAGATCCCGCCAGCGCCTCACGAACCTCAACGGATGAGATCTCGATAGTCTCCGGCAAACCGGTCACAAGATTTCGTCCGCGCACTTCCACCGTCTTTTCCGGTTGAAGTGGATAAGCAGAACCGATTTTCCATTTAACTTGTTCAGCGACACCTTCGCCGATCAACAAGTTATATTTATTGCGCACATATTGAACAATATCCTGATCCATTTCATCGCCGGCCACGCGCAGCGAACGCGATGCAACCACGCCATTCATGGACATCACCGCGACTTCAGTAGTTCCCCCGCCGATATCCACGACCATCGAACCGCGAATCTCGCCGATGGGCAATCCCGCACCAAGTGCCGCCGCGATCGGCTCCTCGATCAACATGGCCTGGCGCGCGCCCGACGCCATCACCGCATCATAGACCGCGCGCTTCTCCACTTCTGTCACACCAGTTGGGATTCCAACCACAACCCGCGGTCGCGGCAACGGTACTACGCTTTGTTCGTGAACTTTGCCAATAAAATACTCGAGCATTACCTGGGTCACATCGAATTCCGAGATCACGCCATCCCGAACCGGCCGGACAACCAACACATTGCCGGGCGTCCGCCCGACCATTTCCTTCGCTTCCAATCCAATGGACAGAGGAAGACGGGATCTCTTATCTATGGTTACCCAAGAGGGTTCATTAATAACAATACCCTTGCCGCGCACGTGAACAAGAGTGTTCGCAGTGCCCAGATCAATGGCTATGTCCAGAGAAAACAGGCCTAGCAGCCAGTTTATGGGGTTGAAGGCCAAATTATAGGCTCCTCGATGAGAATCTGCGCAAACCTGCGGCTTGCTCAAATTATTATATCATACCGCAAGCATTTGCTTTTGAGAGACTCCGCACAAGTGAATGGGGTAAAATATCCAAATGAAGAATTCACATCGGGTCGTGAGAAGATATGCTTAAGATAGCCCTTGTAACAGACAGCACGGCCTACATTCCTGGTGAGCTATCCAAGGCGTACAACATTACCATTGCCCCTCTGAATTTAATCTGGGGTGATAAAACCTACCGAGATGGGGTGGATATTCAACCTGACGAATTCTATGCGCGACTTAAAACCACCAAGGTGATGCCTACCACTTCGCAAGTGCCGGTGCTGGATATACAACGTACCTTTCAAGAACTGGTTGACAAGGATTTTGAGGTGCTGGGAATATTCATCTCTGCGAACCTTTCCGGGACATGGCAATCTGCAATTCAAGCACGCAAAGCTCTGGGGGTCTCTGGAGAAAAAGTTCATGTCATTGACAGCAACGCCACCTCCATGGCTATGGGTTTTCCCGTATTAGCCGCAGCGCGCGCTGCACAACAAGGCGCCAGCATGAATGATTGTATCGCTCTTGCCGAGGAGGCCTGTCGGCATGTGGGAGTTTATTTCGTTGTTGAAACGCTCGAATTCCTGCATCGAGGCGGACGCATCGGCGGTGCGACACGTTTTATCGGGTCGGCGTTAAATCTCAAACCGATCCTCGAGTTGAAAGATGGACGCATCGAAGCGCATGACCGCGTGCGCACAAAAAGCAAAGCGCTCGACCGCGTCCTCGAATTAGTCGAAGAACAAGTCAAAGGCAAATCAAAAATCCGTCTTTCTGCGCTGCATGCAAATGCTGAGGAAGAAGCCATTCAATTGCTCAACCGCGCCACAACCGAGCTGAGTGCGATTGAAAGTATTCTCACGGCCGTCAGCCCTGTGGTTGGCGTTCATGCTGGCCCCGGGACAGTAGCATTAGCTTATATGACAGGCATTTAGAACATCAATAAATGACAAGCACTTCGGAAGAAATTGTCAATTTTTATGCGGGTATAATTCAACTGTGAATCATCCCAACCCGCTCGTCATTGGAATCGCAGGTGGTTCCGGCTCCGGCAAAACAACCGTGGCCCAGCAAATCCTAAACCGCGTCGGTGCAAATCAAATCGCCTTCATCCAACACGATTCGTACTACAAGGATTTGGGCGGACTTCCTCCGACACAACATGCGAATATCAACTTTGATCATCCCAACTCGCTTGATACCAATCTGCTGATTCAGCATATCGTTTCGCTTCGCGACGGGAAAGCGGTGGAGGTTCCAATTTATGATTTTTCCACGGATAGGCGTACCAACCAAACGTTCAGAATTGAGGCGCGCCGTGTGATAGTTGTGGAAGGAATACTGATCTTTGTGGAACCCACCCTGCGCGAGTTATTTGATGTCAAGATTTTCGTCGATACCGATTTGGATATTCGCTTCATCCGGCGATTGGAGCGCGATATCACCGAGCGCGGACGAACAACAGAGTCTGTAATCAAACAATATGAAACAACCGTGCGCCCCATGCATCTAGAATTCGTGGAGCCGTCCAAGCGATACGCTGACATTATCATTCCCCAAGGCGGCTTCAACACTGCCGCCATGGATATGGTGGTGGCGCGCATCGAAGCATTGTTAAAATGATTTTTCATTCTACTAAGGAGACTAAATGGCAAAAAAATGGAATACCCCACCCGCAATGACAATTGATCCGAAGAAAAAATATAAAGCCCGCATGGAAACTGACAAAGGCATAATGGTCATTGAACTGTTTGCAGATAAAACTCCGAAGACCGTCAATAACTTTGTGTTTTTATCGCGCGAAGGGTTTTACGATGGCATCATCTTTCATCGCGTCATCAAGGATTTCATGGCGCAGGGCGGCGACCCGACCGGCACAGGCACCGGCGGCCCCGGTTATAGATTCGCCGACGAGTTTCATCCGAGCCTGAAGCATGATAAGCCCGGCAGGCTTTCCATGGCAAACGCTGGACCCAATACAAACGGTTCGCAATTCTTCATCACACATGTTCCCACGCCTCACCTAAACAATAAACACACCGTTTTCGGTCAGGTGGTGGAAGGCATGGACGTGCTGATGTCCATTCCGCCGCGCGACCCGATGAAATCAGATGCACCGGCTGTAAAAATAATCAAAGTTATCATCTTGGAAGAATAAATTCACATAAAAAGAAAAATGGCAGACTTGCGGAAAAAGTAATGCAGCAAAACCATGCACTAAGCCGAAGCGAGCTTCCAAAGAAATCACATCGAGTCTTCTCATTGGTTGCGGTGATTATTGGAAGTTTGATTTTACGCGCTGCGGCTGGCACCATGGGCGAGAACATCCAATTCTATTTCAACGCCATCCACGAGGCTGCGCTGTCACCGCATCATCCGCTAAGCGTCCTCGTAGGACCTGGTAAAGTGCATCCAATCTCATACACGCTTGGCGGAATCATCATCGGTTCTTTTTTTGTCTCTGAACTGATCGGTGCATTATTGTTCGGCGCATGGAGTGACCGTTTCGGCCGTAAATTATTCATCGTGATCGGTCCAATCTTTGGCGCCGTTGCCGTCCTAATCACATCCTTCACCACTGCGATATGGCTATTGATATTCACTCGCTTGCTGGAGGGACTTTCAACAGCAAGCAATGCACCTGCCACGCTTAGCTATCTAGCCGAGGCAACCTCCGATTCTCCAAAGCTTCGAACTCGGATTTCAGGCTTTTTTGAAATGGCCACGATCGGCGGAATTGCGGTGGGTTTTTCGCTGGGCGGCTGGTTATGGCGTGAATTTGGAACAGCGGCAAGGGTGGCAGGTATTTCCTTAACCAGTCCAGCCTTTGCAGTAAACGCGTTGATCTATCTAATAAGTTTCCTAATTCTTTGGTTCGGCATACGCGAACTCATAGGACAAAATCCGGTTACAACCTTGCCGGCTATTTCACCACGGGAAACCTTGAGACGCTACTGGCGAATCCTGAGCAATCCACGCGTTTCGGGATTTGCTCCGGCATGGATTGCCATCAATGCTGTACTCGGAATCTGGCTCAACCTGACTGCCCGAATCCTGACCGATAAATCAGGATTCGCTAACCAACGCCTAGTCGGAAATTTCAACAGCTTCCAGGCTGGCAATGTCCTAGCGGGATATGCTTTATTCTTTATTCTTGGCATTCTCGTTTGGACCGTTTTCTTTACTCAATTAAGAAGGACTACTTCCATGCTCATCGGAACCGGTGGACTTCTTCTATCATGCTTGCTAATTGTAGCTATTAATCACCAATCTGTTCTCAATTCACCCGAGCTAGTTCCGCTTGCAATCATGCTGGTTATCAGCATCATGATCCAAAGTGGATTTACTCCTGCCGCTCTGGCGCACCTTGCCGACATCACGGAAACACACACCACTGAGCGCGGGGCAATTATGGGACTCTATTCCGTCTTCCTCGGATTGGGGCAGTTTCTGGGAGCAAGCGTCGGAGGTGTCTTTGTAGATTGGCGCGGAGCAGATGGTATGGCTCTAATAATCGGCTTGCTAGGCATTTTTGCTGCCACCCTGATCCTCCGGTTACGGAGGACAGAAACACGATAGTACGATCTTTTGGAATTACGGGAAAGCCCTCCATTTGGATCGAGTTTGCTTATGAGTGCGGCTTTCCTTTTTTACGTACAGGTGGTTTTTGATTAACCCGCTCAACTCGATTAGGCTTTTCCCCTTTCAGTTCTTGAACTTCGCTTTCAGTCAGATGACGCCATGTGCCGGGCTTAAGATTTCCAAGCAACAAAGTTCCAATGCGGAGACGCACAATTCGGACGACCGGCAAACCAAGCAATGAACCGATCTCGCGGATCTGCTGCTTGCGCCCTTCCCCCATTGTGACTCTTAGCCACGCGCCTTTTCCAGCGCCCGCTTCGACATAAACATCAGCAGGCGCGGTTTTATAGCCATCTTCCAAAACCACACCGCGCCGCCAGGTTTGAATCTGTTCCGGGTCGGGACGACGCGCGACCAGAACCTTATATTCCTTTCGATGTCCATAGCGTGGATGCGTTAGTTTATTGGTCAAATCACCATCGTTCGTCATCAAGATCAGCCCTTCGCTATCCCAATCCAAACGGCCAACCGGATAAAGACGTTCGACTTCAGGAATCAAATCACGGACTGTCTTGCGCCCCACTTCATCATCCACTGATGAGATAATGTTGCGCGGCTTATATAGCGCAATATAAGTTAACTTCTCGCGCGCGGCGAGAGGTTTGCCGTCCATCGTGACTTTATCCACGGCGAGATCGGCTTTTTGGCCAAGGACCGCAACCTGCCCGTTGACGCGCACGCGCCCAGCTGTGATGAATTCTTCACAGCCGCGACGCGAACCGTAACCAGCTTGAGCTAAAAGTTTTTGTAGGCGTTCTTGCATATTTAGATTAGCCTCAATCGTACTATAAAAATTATCGCTACATTCTACCTTGTTTACACCATCCCACACAGTTGGAGGTTTCAATGTCAAGACAAACAAGTCCGCTCGGCGTGATCATTGCGTTTCTGATGGGCATCGGTTTCTTTTCAATTTTCTATTGGATCGTTATAAAATCGATTGCCAAGCGGGCACTTGGGAAGACCATCAATCCTATTTGTTCATTGGCGGCGTCATTCTTCTTACTATTGCATTCGTTCTTTTTCGAATTAACAGAGCCAGAAGTAATCGGCAATGATCTGCTTCGGTCATTTGGCTTGAGCCAAAAGTTTTAGGTGCACTCGTACGTTTTTTCTGTCCGATGCGATACCGGGGGCAGCTCAAGCCAGAAACCACCGCCTTGACAAGCAAATAATTAATAAGTAAAATATTCTTGCTTATTAGTTAGCGATAACTAATAAAACAACAGACATGGATACTAAACGAGATATGCGCAAAAAGCAATCGAGAATGCGAGGAGATGAGCGCCGTGCCTTAATTTTGGCACAGGCAAAAAAAATCTTTGCCCAGAAAGGCTACCGCGGAGCCAGTACAGGAGAACTTGCAAGAGCAAGCGGTATTACCGAACCCATCCTTTACAAACACTTCGGCAGCAAAAAGAAACTCTACCTGGCCGTACTCGCTATGCTCAGCGAACAATTCATGGAATCCTTTCGCAACCTAGTCGAACGAAGAGCCGCGACCGACCTACTGGACAGTCTTACTAACCTTCTTATCGATTACCGCAATGCGGCCATGAAGGAACACGATAATATCCATCTTCTATTGAATGCTACGCTTGAGTCAAATGATCCCGAGGTAGCGAAACTTACCCTGGCACATAATCGTGAAATGTATGCACTGGTTCACGATCTTTTGGAGAAGGCCCAAAAACAAAAAATGGTATCCAAACAACTCGATCTTTCCGCCGCCGCTTGGGGATACTTAAGCTTCCTGTTTGCACTGCAATACCGTGGCAGGGCGAACTTGTTTAGTGAATTTAACGAACTGACCATCCGTGAGATCAACCGGCTCTGGCTCCAGGCTTTACAGACTAGATAATCTCTTTTTTTATCTCGATAAATTAGCTAGCGTTAACTAGCTTAATTAATAATCAATTCGTTCAATCAAAGGAGTGCCTCAAATGAAAATTGCGTTTGAAGATCAAACTTTTTCGTTCGAATTTTTACGAGTGCTGGGCGAATCGATCCGCGGCGGATCCGATATCAATGAATGCTTTGCCACCGCCTCCCGCATCCAGGATGGAGATTTTGAAAGCTGGTACCGGGAATGGAACCGGACAGCAGAACGGATCCGCAAAATTGCAGAGAGTTGCCTTGCACAACATCACATGGTGAGTGCCCGAGAAGCTTTTTTACGAGCATCCAACTATTACCGTTGCGCCGAGTTCTTCATGCACATGGAGATTAGAAAAACAGATGCATGCGCAATGAGCACCTTCGAAAAGAGTGTCGCATGCTTCCAGCAGGCAATGCAACTTTTCTCGTTCGCTTGCGAGCAAGTAAAAATTCCCTATGAGGGAACAAGCCTGCCCGGTTATTTCTTCAGGAGCGATCCTTCCATCACTCCCCGCCCCACCTTATTGATTCACGGCGGGTATGACTCGACCGGAGAAGAACAATATTATGAAACGGTGCCGGATGCGTTGGAGCGCGGCTATAACTGCCTCGTCTTTGAGGGGCCGGGACAAGGTAGCGTAATCCGCTGCCAGAACCTGCCCTTCCGGCCGGATTGGGAAAATGTAGTCACACCAGTTGTGGATTATGCTCTGAGGAGAACAGAGGTCGACCCGAAGCATATCATTCTGATCGGGAAAAGTCTAGGCGGGCTGTTGGCTCCGCGCGCGGCGGCTTTTGAACATCGCTTGGCCGCCTGCGTCGCAGTAGACGGTGTATTTTCATTCCTTCCCACACAGTATGCACAAATCATCAAAGAAGCCGCATCGTCCCTTTCGGAGGAGCAACTGAATGCATTCTTTGGTCGAGAGATGCAAGTAAACAGCTTTGCGCGCTGGTCCATTTGCCAGGGGATGTGGACGTTGCAGGCCAATTCGATGTTCGACTTGGTACAGAAGATGCAACAATACACGCTGGAAGGTATTGCAGAACAAATCGCTTGCCCAACTTTAATCTGTGACGCCGAAGAAGATCACGCCTTCGCCGGGCAGCCCAGAATGCTTTTTGATGCGCTCCATTGCCCCAAAACCTATCTTCTCTTTACAATAGAAGATGCAGCCGAGGAACATTGCCATGCAGGGGCAACACTTCTTCTCAACCAGCGCATATTTGACTGGCTCGATGAGTCATTGTAGAATCTTCTCCTAAAATAAAATGATTGGAAATTTATCTACTCAATATCTCTACACGGTTTTGTAGTGCCGAGCCATGATGAGTATTGTTTTCATCGGCGCAGTCAAAGGGAGCATTTTTAAATGAATGGAAATGATACGAAAACAGCACTAATTACAGGCACTTCGGCTGGCATTGGACAAGCTACAGCACTTGCATTAGCAGTAGCCGGATATACAACTTACGCGACCGCCCGACACATAGAATCGATTGAAAAACTTAGGACACAAGGTCTTCAAACACTTGCTCTGGATGTGATCAACGAACAATCCATGAACACGGCAATAAATACAATTGAATCACAGGCAGGTGGAATTGACATACTCGTTAATAACGCGGGGTATAGCGAGCTGGGGCCGATTGAAGAGGTCAGTATGGAGCGGATACGGCTTCAATTTGAGACGAATGTTTTCGGTTTGATCCGCCTTTGTCAACTTGTTTTACCTGGGATGCGCCGTAAGCATAGCGGATATATTATAAATATCAGTTCGATGGGCGGCGAATTCACAACTCCGCTCGCAGGGATCTATCATGCCAGCAAATATGCGGTTGAATTTATTTCGGATGCCTTGCGTTTTGAAGTCCAACCATTTGGAGTAAACGTTATAGTCATTCAACCTGGAGTTGTTCGAACCCGCTCCTCGTCGACAGTGACACAGGGTCTACGGTCCGATAATTCCAGTCCATATTTTGCTCAAGTCGATGGCTTTAAACGTTTTCTCAAAAAGAACACGGACGAGAACGAGGCATCAGCCATCCCTGCCGAATCCGTTGCAAAAGTAATAGTCGAGGCAATTGAAGCACCAGAGCCTAAAACGCGATACAAAGTGGGCGATGAAGCCGAACAACTTCCGCGTGTGCGGCGTCAATTATCCGATCGCGAATGGGACGCCTTATTTTTAGATCAGTTCGGTTTAAAGAAATAAAGTATAAGAAGAAACCTTACCAAAATTTGCAAGATGCAACTAGAATGATTATCCCTTCAACATTTCGTCGTGAGTATTGTTTTCATCGGCCAAGTCAAGCGCGGGCAATTCAGTAATTGAGTTGATTCCAAAATGCTGTAGGAATTCAGGCGCAGTGGAATACAAAATCGGTCGCCCGGGTCCATCGGCGCGGCCCGATTTAATGATCAAGCCCTTGCTCAATAGACTCTTCAACATGCTGTCCGAATTGACGCCGCGGATTGAGTCAATTTGCGGATGCGTGACCGGCTGTTGATAAGCGATAATTGCCAGCGTCTCAAGCGCGGCGCGGCTAAGATGCGTTGTCGCTTCGAGACCGAGGAAGCGTTCAATCGTCGCCGCGAGTTGCGGTGCGGTAGTCAATTGCACGCGCCCGCTATTTCGTTGCAATCGCAAGCCGCGCGATAGAAGCGACGCATCCAATTCCTGGAGCGCGGCTTCAACCATGGAAGGCGCGACATCCAAGGCTTCCGCGAGATTTCCTGTCGCCACCGGTTCAGCCGCGACGAACAACAATCCTTCGATTTGAACCGCCAGCGGCAGGTCATTATTTTCATTTTCGCTCATGCTATAATAACTCCCGTTTATTCCTCATTGAGGCAACGATGATGAAAAAAATTTTAATTGCATTGATTACTCTTACTTTTGCTACTCTCGCCTGTTCGGTCTTCGTCGGCGGGCCTAATTATCCTGCCACGCCGATTCCGGTGTCGACCATGGCAGTGCAAAGTCTAAAGACCCAGGTGACACAGGCTGTCGCTACGGCAGCTATATCTGGAACCATCACGCTCAACATTACCGAAGAACAGATTACATCGTATCTCACCTATTATTTGCAATCGCAACCCAATTTGCCGATCACAAACCCGCAAGTGCAATTGCAAGACGGGCAAATGAAAGTATTTGGAAAAGTTCAACAAGGCATGTTCACTGCCAATGCCAGCATCACCATGACAGTTAGCGTGGATAAAAACGGACAACCGAAAATCGAAATCACGCAGGAAGACTTTGGGCCTTATCCCGCCCCGCAGGGATTGAATGATGCGATCAGCACGGTCGTGGCCCAAGCCTTTACTGGTTCGCTCGGACCCGCCGCAACCGGCTTCCGTTTGGAAAGCATCTCCATCGCTAACGGCGTGATGACCGTCACGGGCCGCGTCAAGTAGGTTGGATTATACCAGTGGCAACGATGTCATCGCGAGCAACCAAAGGAAGAGAAGCAATCTCCAATTTTACAAGGAGGTTAATTTTTAAGATATATAGTAACAATACTTTGCGCTTCTTTCCTTGTGAGTTGTCAACTCGCTCAGGCTGGACGCAGCCAAATCAATATCACCATCACTGCCGATGGAAAGACTCAACAAGTCAGCGTGCCTGCCGGAAGTACGGTGCTACAGGCCTTACAACAAACCGGTATTACACCGGGTGACCTCGACAAATCTGATCCGCCTTTTTATACAGTTCTTAACAACGGCGATACCATCAAATTAACACGCGTCAAGGAAGAATTCGTCACCGAAGACCAAACAATTCCATTCGAGCAGCAAATTATCCGCAACGAGTCACTGCCCGATGGGCAGACACGCCAAGTGCAAGCGGGAGTCAATGGCGAGCAGGAAATCACCTATCGCCGCGTTATCGAAGACGGAGTCGAAACCAGCAAAACAATCGTCAAGACCGTTATATTGCAAAACGCAGTACCGGAGATCATGATGGTCGGCGCGCAATCGTCATTTACGCCTTTGACTATTCCCGGTAAAATTGCATACCTTGCCGGTGGCAACGCATGGATTATGGACACAACCACCGCCAACCGCACACTGCTTATCAACACCGGAGATTTGGATGGGCGCATCTTTGCGCTTTCAACGAATGGTAATTATTTGCTCTTTACGCGCAAGTCAAAGAAACCAGCGGATCAACAGATCAACACCTTATGGGCTGTCAGCACAAAATCAAGCTCGCCGTCGCCGATTTTTTTAAACGCGGCCAACATCGTCCACTTTGCAGCGTGGATTCCAAACACCAACACGGCAGCCTATTCGACGGTTGAGCCGCGCACAACTCCACCGGGTTGGCAGGCAAATAATGATCTATATGAAGTCGGTCTCAGCGGGTCACCGAGAAAGATCCTGGATGCAAGCAGTGGCGGTATTTATGGATGGTGGGGTATGTCCTTCGCCATTTCGCCCGATGGAAGTATTGCTTATGCACGTCCCGATGGCATTGGTATGGTTAATGCAGCCGGAGGCTATCTCTCTGCTCCCTTGCTCGACATTACGCCGCTTCAAACACATAGTGATTGGGCTTGGGTTCCTGGAATCAGTTTTGGCGGAGACGGCAAGTCACTTTATATTGTAGACCACGCGCCCGCGCCGGCACCAGTCACGGATGAGGAATCACCATACTTTGACTTAAAGGGAATTTCTCTCCTTAACAACTTCACTGCAGATTTCATTGAACAGGTCGGGATGTTTGCTTCACCAATCGCTTCACCTGTCCGCCAAAACGGACAGGAGAGCTCTTATCAGGTAGCTTATCTGCAGGCCATCTTCCCCGATCAAAGCGAGACAAGTCGCTATCGCCTGACCGTCATGGATCGAGACGGATCCAACCGTCGTGCAATTTTTCCGCCGCCCGATTCAACCGGCCTCGAGCCTCAGACGCCCGCCTGGGCGCCGCAACCCATTCAAGGACAGACCGGTGATTTTCTTGCAATCGTTTATCAGGGCAATCTTTGGCTGGTGGATAGCGGTAGTGGACAATCTTATCAAATCACAGGCGATGGATTGATTACGAACATTGACTGGAAATAATCTTCATGTCATTACGACATGACATAACATAAATGAGGTATGAATGCGAATTCTGATCACCGGCGCAGCCGGATTTCTCGGTTCCCATCTTTGTGACCGCTTATTGGCGGACGGTCATGAAGTTGTTGGAATGGACAATTTTGTCACGGGAAGCCGCGAGAACATTGCCCACTTGATGGGCAATGAAAAGTTTATATTCTATAAGCACGATGTGTCCAATTATATTTTTGTTCCAGGCAAGATGGATGCGGTTCTGCATTTCGCATCGCCCGCCAGTCCAAATCCGCAATCGCCTTACGCATATTTCAACCTGCCAATTCAAACCATGAAGGCAGGCGCGCTCGGAACACATAACACGCTTGGAGTTGCCAAAGCCAACCACGCACGTTTTCTGCTCGCCTCCACCAGCGAGATTTACGGGGATCCGCTGGTGCATCCACAAACTGAAACTTATACGGGAAATGTTGATCCGGTTGGCCCACGCGCGGTTTACGATGAAGCCAAACGCTTTGCCGAATCCTTGACCATGGCATATCATCGCCAGCATAAAGTGGACACACGCATCATCCGCATTTTCAATACCTACGGTCCGCGCATGGATCTCGAAGATGGACGCGCCCTACCAAACCTTCTCAAGCAAGCCCTGCTCAGTCAACCACTCACCGTGTACGGCGATGGATCACAGACGCGTTCATTTTGCTACGTGGACGATTTGGTTGATGGCATTGTCCGCCTGTTGATGTCTGAGGAACACATGCCGGTGAACATTGGCAACCCGGTGGAAATGTCGCTGCTTCAATTTGCAGAAACAATCAACAAGATCGTCGGCAACCCATCTGGAATTGAGTTTGTTGCTGATGCACGCAGCGCCCGCGATCCTCAACGCCGTCAGCCGGACATCACACGTGCCCGAACCATTCTCGGCTGGGAGCCAAGGATAAATTTTGAAGAAGGCCTCCGCAAAACCATTCCGTACTTCAAACAAAAACTGGGACTGCAATGACCGTTATCCTTACCGACCCTCAAGAACGAACCCGCTTTCTAAAATTCATGGCGGTTGGCGCATTCGGCGCGCTAGTAGATTTTGGTATCGCGAATTTGCTCGCTCACTTTTTTAACATGGTGCTGGTTTATGCTGGTTCTATTTCATTTACATGTGCTGTGGTGAGCAACTTTATTTGGAATCGGTACTGGACCTATCCCGACTCGCGCTCGCGTCCATTGTCTCGTCAGCTTGCGATGTTCTTTGCAGTTAACGTAGCGGGCATCGCCATCCGCATTCCCATCTTGAAATTTGGCGAGCCGCCTCTACTAAATTTCTTTCAAAACCTGAATCTCAGTGCATCCATCACACCGGAATTTCTTGCCAGAAATTTCACTCTTGCCGTTGCGGTTGGAATTGTAATGCTTTGGAACTTCTTCGTAAATCGCTATTGGACGTATAAT
The DNA here is from genome assembly GCA_963783295.1 of uncultured Chloroflexia bacterium. Classification (GTDB taxonomy): domain Bacteria; phylum Chloroflexota; class Anaerolineae; order Anaerolineales; family Villigracilaceae; genus Fen-1038. The sequence continues at coordinate 42,995 of CAWAMX010000018.1, forward strand.
GATGTAAATTAATTAGCGAGGCGAAGTTATGACTCTTATTCCAATCTACACATCAAAGGGGGATGCGGAAGCGTTTCTAGATTACCCATATCTCTATAATCGCACTGGCGATTGGATTGGGTGGGTAACGTCAAAGCGCGATGTATATTCTGTGCTTGGACATTATGTTGGATATTTAACAAATGATCCGCGCATTCTAAGAAAACGCGCCACTTTCACGCTTAAACCTCGACTTCAACCCCCTCCTACGCCCAAAAGGGTTTATCCACCCGCGACGATTCCGCTTGCGCCATTGATGGGCGAATTGGCGCACAATGTAACCGACATCTTACTCGATGAGCCCGAACGACTGCACCCCACTGACGCTGGTGAACTCCGCCAAGACCTAGATTGAGATGACCGACTCCATTGATTCTAAACCAATGCGCGCTTCACACATCCAGATTGCGCAATTAATGCATCCCGAACATGCCAACCTCTTGGGCAATGTTCACGGCGGATGGATCATGAAGCTGGCGGATGAAGCAGGGGCACTGGCTTGTATGCGTCATGCACAGAGGCGCGTGGTGACCGTTGCGATTGATTCAATGGTCTTCCGTAACCCAATCAAAATCGGCGATCTCGTGCTTCTGAATGCCAAAGTCACATACACGGGCCGCACTTCGATGGAAGCGGAAGTTCAAGTTCAGGCAGAGAATCCCATCACAGGCGAACGTACACACACCAACACCGCTTATCTGGTGTATGTCGCGCTTGATGACCAAGGAAAGCCCACTCCTGTACCACTGATCAAAGCCGAAACCGAAGACGAGAAACACAAGATGGAGTTTGCAAAAGAACGTCAGGCGCGGCGTCTATCAGAAAGAAGAAAACAGAGATAATGCTGGCAATTCTGCTGATCTGGGCTTATTCTTTTTCGATATTCTATATATATGGTTATGGGGGGATAATATTCTTAAAAAGATATTTAAACTTCAAGATGAAACTGCATTATCGTTCCCAATTTTCGTTTTTTTGGGAATAGCAGTTCTGACCACGCTCGCATCCTTTCAGTCTCTTCTCATGCCCCTCGGAGGCGAAGCCACCATTCTGATTTTCCTTGGCGGCGTATTAATCGCAATCTTGACTCGGCCATGGGAATATTTATCCCGCCCAACTTATCCTCCTATGGTTTTGATATTGCTTGTCATTGTTACTATGGCAATTGCAGGAAACGCCATATACAGGCCGAGTAATTATGATACTGCCCTTTATCATGCGCAAGCCATCCATTGGATTGAAAGTTATCGCGTTGTCCCCGGTTTGGTAAATATAGACGATCGCCTCGCCTATAATTCCTCCTGGCTGGTACTGGTCGCGTCTCTGAGCTTTGCATTTCTAGGATTTCGCTCCTTCCATTTGACCAACAGTGTTATTTTGATCGCCTCAATGATCTATTTTGGAGAAGGCTTTCAGGGCTTGATCCAAAAACAGGTCACCATCTCCAATATTGTAAAAGTGGTTCTATTCTTTTTGCCCCTTTATCTTTACGCTTCTGATCTCTCTTCGCCGGGCACAGATCTTCCACCAACCTTATTGACTTGGGTCATCACAGTTTTAACTCTGGAGAAGATAGAAAAGCAGGGGTGGAATTTCGATCTTTATTCCATTACCATCGTTATCCTCTCTGTCTTTTCCCTTACAATCAAGCTCTCGGCTCTCCCTTTATGCGGACTCGCCTTCCTGATTTTATTTTGGCAAATCTGGAACAAGGATTGGCAGCGGAGTGCAACTCTGATAGCAACTTCTTTTCTTATTTTGCTACCATGGCTTCTGCGTAACATTGTCCTTTCTGGTTATTTAATTTACCCCATCTCGCAGATTGATCTTTTTTCCTTTGACTGGAAACATTCTCTGAGCGACACGAGAGACGCCCAGGAAGGATTATTATGGTTCAATAGATTTCCCTTCACTGGAGAAAAATATATTGGAATGTCTGCGTTGCAGTGGGTACCTCTTTGGTTCCATTTACTTGATCGAGGCCAAAAGATTTTTCTTTTGGCTGCGCTGGCCTCGCCAATAGGATTGTTTGTTTTTATTTTTAATAGGATATCCCCAAAAATTATAACGGGTTGCATGATTGCGTTCCTTATTAATTACATTGGCATCTACTTCTGGTTTCTCACAGTCCCGATTTTTCGGTTTGGTTATGCTTATCTTCTTGCATCTCTTATTCTTGCCAGTACACCTGCTATTCTCAAATTGACCGGCTTGATAAAAAACGGTTGGACGATGATTTCTCTTCCATTGACGATTTTCGCGATTTTGTTCCAATTTTATATCCTGACCACGACCGTAAATTTATCTATCCTCTCACAACACGCTTTTCTTCCGGCAGATTACTCCGCTTCAAATGTAGACCCATGCCCCATCGATAATGTTACTTTCTACTGCCACACCAAATTTGGACAGTGCAATTATGAGGCTTTTCCATGCCTTCCAAAACCTCGAAGCAACGTGGAAATGCGTGGAGCAAGCTTGCAAGATGGCTTCCGAATAATTCAAAAACCGTGACCAAGACTTCGGTATGAAAAATATCCAAACAAACAAAAATCTGCCACTTATTCTATTAATCGTCACAGGCCTTGTGGCCGGCTTGTTCATTTTCCGAGATTATGGATTTACCTGGGACGAGCCATACTTTTATGGTTACGCCGATGCAGTGGGTTACGCCTACAACCCCATCAATTGGTTCAGCGGACATTTCGATCTCAACAATTCATATGGTCCTAGCGCCAGCGATCACATGAACCGGGGACCGGCGTATTTGCTTCTTGCGCGCGAGCCGGTTTATTTGATCGAAAAATTTGGCGTTCTTACAGATGATGCATGGCATTTGGTCAACTTCTTAACCTTTCTGTTCGGCATTTACTTTCTTTACCAAATCTGCCTGCGCTGGATATCTCCATGGGCCGCGTTTTTCGCAGCGTCATTATTCGCTTCCCAACCAATTCTGTGGGGTTACGCGTTCATCAATCCCAAGGATATGCCCTTTCTTGTCTTTTTTCTAGGCACGGTTTATCTAGGTTTCTGCCTTGCGGATCATCTAAAAATTCCTTCTTTTAAACCTTGGTTTGAAGTTCTGATCGCTGCCATCTTTCTAGGAATTGCGACGAACATTCGCGTCCTAGGGCCTTTAGCTGGGATCATGGTCCTGATTTATTTCTTTACTCAAAAGCCGACTCGCCGAGCCATTATCTGGATTCTCCTGTACGGTTTGATCTCGATCGTCACCATGTTGGCAATGTTCCCCTATTTATGGCAGGATACAGTTCACAGGTTAATCGAAACATTTGTTTCGATGTCCACCAATCCCATTTCAATTTTTGTATTATTCAACGGAGTTGCTTATCATGCCGATGAGCTACCCCGCCGCTTTTTCCCTACTCTATTGATTCTCACCTTGACCGAACCAGTTTGGCCCCTCTTTGCCCTTGGCCTTGGCGTTGCGATTTGGCGCGCCGTCAAGCGCCGGATTGAATGGATATCTGCCATTCTTGTGCTGGCATGGTTCGTTCTTCTTTTTGCCGATGTGATCATCAATCCTCCGCCGATCTATGACGGTAGTTATCGCAGGATGATATTTATCCTTCCGCCAGTATTCATCTTCGCCGGATTTGCCTTTGACTTTCTACTTGAGAAAATAAATAAGCATTGGATCAATGTTTTAATCGGCCTTGCAATCCTCGCGCCGGGCATCTATGGCATCATCCAATTGCATCCCTACGAATACACCTATTACAACTCTTTAATCGGCGGGACGGCTGGTGCATTTCGACGCTATGAAACGGACTACTGGCTAACTTGCTACAAACAAACCGTTGAAGAGTTCAATCAACTTGAATCCCAGCCGGTCAATCTTTACGTTCATCGCGAGCCCGAAGTAGCTGCACCATACGCGGCGAGCAATATAAAAATATTGGACGAACGCGGTGCGCTGGATCAGATTCAAACCGGTGATTATATTTTAATAAACACACGGGCAAACGAAGATACCAAAGACTTTCGCGGCGACCCGATTGTGTTGAGCGTTGGCCGCGCCGGCGCGACATTTTGCGTAATCAAAGAGGTTACAAAAATTCCATGACAACCCACCGAGAACGAATTCAAGCCTGCATCAAAGGCGAAATCCTTGATCAAACACCGGTCGCACTCTGGCGGCATTTTCCCGTGGATGATCAATCGCCTGAAACGCTTGCCGCGGCGCAGATCGCGTTTCAACATACATATGATTTCGACCTCGTCAAAGTTACACCTGCATCTTCGTTTTGCCTTCGCGATTGGGGCGCAGAAGATGAATGGCGCGGCAATCCCGAAGGTACAAGGCAATATACAAAACATGTAGTTTTGCAACCGCAAGATTGGGAACAGTTAAAAGTATTGGATCCAAGCGCTCCCCATCTGGCAGGACAATTAGCCTGCCTCCGTCAAATCCGCGCGGGACTCGGCCCAAACACGCCGATGCTTCAAACGGTCTTCAATCCACTATCACAGGCGAAAAATCTTGCAGGTCAGAACACCCTGTTGGTTCATTTACGAAAACATCCCGAAGCGGTTATGAAGGGACTGCAAACCATTGCGCTCACAACTCGACAATTCACCGAAGCTGCGCTGGAAACCGGCATCGACGGGATCTTTTATGCCGTTCAACACGCCCAAGCAACTTTATTGAATGAAAATGAATTCAAGCAATTCAGTCAAAGCCTTGATTTGGAAATTCTAGATTCGGCACAAGGATTGTGGTGCAACATGGTACATATTCATGGCGAGGATATTTATTTCGAGCAGGTATCAAAATATCCAGTGCAGATTGTCAACTGGCATGACCGTGAGACTTCGCCATCCTTGGCAGAGGCACAAAAGATTTTTAAAGGTGTATTGTGTGGAGGATTAAGCAGAGAAACACTTGTTTATAAAACAGCTCAAGATGTGTGGAGTGAAAAAGAAGATGCAATTCGGCAAACTCATGGACAAAGATTGATTGTAAGTACAGGCTGTGTAGTGCCAGTCATAGCGCCCCATGGAAACTTTGTGGCGGCAAAATGAGTTTGCGGGTCATCTCGGGGAGAGCAAAAGGTCGCATTCTTAAATCAGTTCCAGGCGATATAACGCGTCCGATCACGGATCGCGTCAAGGAATCTTTATTCAACATCATCGGCGCTGATGTAATCAACTCAATTTGGTGGGATGTGTTTGGCGGAACCGGCGCAGTTGGGATCGAAGCGCTCAGCCGCGGCGCGGCATTCTGCCGATTCACCGATTTGAATCGCGCCCCTATAGATACGATCAAATTGAATTTAACGGTGACCAATCTTGTTTCCCGCGCCGAAGCGAAACGAGCCGACGCGTTTTCTACGTTGGCATCGCATCCCGATCGCTCGTTCCATTATATTTATATTGCACCTCCGCAATATCAGGAGATGTGGTCGCAGGCGTTGATCGAACTGGATACCAATTTGGAATGGCTAGAAGAAGACAGCTGGGCAATCGTTCAAATTCATCCGAAAGAATATAAGCCGTTGGATTTAAACAATCTGGTCGAATTTGACCAGCGAAAATATGGAAGCACATTGTTGGTCTTTTTTGAGCGAAAATAATCCGGACGTGACAATTGTCATGCTGTTTTCTACTATCGGCGCGGCTATATATAATTTATAATCAGTTTGCGCGAAAGCGCACATATCACAAAAAGAATGCTCTTGTATCGTATCCTAAAGGAGAAACAATCCCATGCATGAAGAACTCTTCCAAAAAATGGCGCAGAGCATCATTGACGGCGATTCCGATGCCTCAACCGCGTTGGCGAAGGAATCAATCTCTGTGGGCATTCCGCCTTTGCAAGCCATTACAGATGGCTTTGTGATAGGTGTCAACACCGTAGGCGACGCCTTCGGGCGCGGCGAGGCTTTCCTGCCTGAACTGGTGATGGCCGGTGAGGCCATGAAAGCCGCAGTCGCCGTGCTTAACCCGGAATTAAAAAAACAGGGCACAGAACGCAGAATGCTTGGCAAAGTTGTTCTCGCAACTGTCGAAGGGGATATACACGAGATTGGAAAAACGCTGGTGGGAACAATGTTAGGTTCATCGGGTTTCGAAGTTTATGATCTGGGGGTGGACGCATCGCCGGATAAGATCATCGGCAAGGCAATTGAAGTGAATGCAGATATTATCGGTATGAGCGCTTTGTTGACCACTACGATGGTCAAACAAAAAGAAGTGATCGAAACACTTGAAAAGGAAGGACTGCGCGGCCGCTTCAAGGTCATGGTCGGCGGCGCGCCCATCACACGCGACTGGTTCAAATCCATCAAAGCCGATGGATATTCAGAAGACGCCGTCGGCGCGGTTCGTGTTGCCAAACAACTGATGGGCGTTGAATAATCCGTTGATCCTGCTGAGGGGCGGGAGAATCGGGAGGGCAAAATGACCAAGTGCATTAAATCCATTTCCAACCCGAAATTGAAGTTGGAGATTTTGACGCCGGCTGAAGTCAAAAAGATTCACGATGCGACCTTGTGGATCATCGAAAAAGTCGGCGTGAAGTTTCCGTCGAAGCGCGCGTTGGATATTTGGGCGGCGAACGGAGCCGAGGTGGATCGTGAGCGCAAGATCGTCAAGGCAAAAGGCGAATTAATTGAATCCGCTTTGAAGAAATGTCCGTCGGTATATCCGCTCGCGGCGCGCGACCCGAATCAGGATTTGCCGCTGGACGGCCATCACGTTTTTGTCGGCACGGATGGCTGTGGTGTGGAAGTGATTGATATTCAAAGTGGCGAGCGCCGCATGTCAAAACTTCAGGATGTGAGTGACATTGCGCGCATCGCCGATGCAACCGAAGAAGTGGCATTTCACTGGGTGCCGGTTTCCGCACAGGATGTTCCGCCGCAAACGCGCGGCCTGCATGAGATCAAGGCCATTTGGGAAAATTCCACCAAGCACGTTCAAACCGAAAGCATTTATAGCGTGCATGAGGCCAAAGCCGCGATTGAAATGGCCGCGATGATCGCAGGCGGTAAAGAGGCGCTTCGCAAACGTCCGGTTCTTTCGCTGATGCAATGCACCGCCTCCCCGCTAGGACATGACGGCGGTTCCATTGATGCGGCTTTGCTAGCCGCTGAGGTCGGACTCCCCACCGGCTTTATGACAATGTCGGCTTGTCTCACGACCGGCCCCGCGACGATGGCCGGCACACTGGCAGTCGGAAATGCAGAAGTGATTGCCGGAACTGCTTTATTACAATTGGCTTACCCGGGCGCGCCAGTCTTTTATGCCGCGGCGCAAACCGCATCCGATCTTCGCTCGGGTGCATACACCGGTGGCGGCCCCGAAGATTTTCTTTTCGGCGCGGCGACGAACGCCCTTTCCGATTTTTACAACATCCCGCTTTCAATGGGTTCATTCGCAACCGGCGCAAAAGAACCGAACTGGCAGGCAGGCCTCGAGAATAGTTTATCCACGTTCATGGCAAGCATCGCGATGTCCGATATGCTGTTGGGCGTCGGCTTTTTGCACGGCAGCCGCATTTGGTCTTTTGCGGAAATGATGATGGATTGCGAAATCTTTTCGATCATTCGCAAGATGATGCAGGGAATCGAAGTCAATGATGAAACGCTCGCCCTCGACACGATCGCGGCCGTCGGCCCATCGGGACATTTCCTCGCCCAGAAGCATACCCGCCAACACATGCATGATCTCTTCATGCCACAATTCATGGATCGCCGCCCTTACAGTGAATGGGAATCAAAAAAGGATGATGGGCGCGATTGGGCATTGGCAAAGGCCAGAAAAATACTTGCCGAACATCAGCCCGAGGCGCTTGATCCAAAGTTGAGCATGGAATTTTGCAAGATCATCAATACTCTGGAAAGGCAGAATATGTGAGAATGTTTGTTTTACTCTATGCACTGGCGAATGAAATATCAGGCAAAGTAGTTTGTGCTTTTTCTACAATCCTGTAAATAAAAAATTGATAAAAATTTCATTAGGAGATAAATAATGAATATGACAAATCTTGACAATCTTTTGAAGCCGAAATCGGTAGCAATTGTCGGTGCCTCGACCCAGCCCGGTAAGATTGGTTACACAGTCATAGAAAACCTGATCAAGGGCGGATACAAGGGCAAGGTCTACCCGATCAATCCAACTGCCTCTGAGATTCTCGGCTTTAAGGTTTACCCGAACATCGCGGCCGTTCCGGGCAGCGTGGACCTGGCAGTCATCACGGTACCGGTAAAGCTCGTTTGCCAAGTTGTTGAGGAGTGCGGACAAAAGGGGATTCTGGCTCTCTCGGTGATCACCTCCGGTTTTAGCGAGGTCGGACGCAAGGATTTGGAGCAGGAATTAATTGACATCGCCCACCGCTACAAAATGTGCGTTCTAGGTCCCAACATCGTCGGCACCCTCTCCAATTCGGATAAGCTGAACGCCTCCTTTGCGCCATTCCTGCCGTTCCCAGGCAAGGCGACCCTGATCACACAGAGTGGCGCTCTGCTGATTGCCATGGACGCCATCACCTACACCCGCAAGGTAGGTTTTGACAAAATGATCTCAATTGGCAATATGGCAGACGTGGACTTCGCCGACTTGATCACCTGGCTTGACAAGGATGAGCATACTTCATGCATCAGTCTCTACATCGAGGGTTTCAAAGATGGACGCAAGTTCATTGAAGCCAGCCGCAATACAAAGAAGCCGATCATTGCTCTCAAGGCGGGTGTCTCTGCACACGGCGCGGCGGCGGCTGCCTCTCACACTGGTTCGTTGGCTGGGGCAGCGAAAGTATATGGCGCCGCTTTCGAGCAGGCTGGTGTCGTTCAAGCCTCCGATCTATCCAATCTCTTCGACCGCACCCTAGCCCTTTCCCTACAGCCACCGCTACGCAAGGAAAACCTGCTGATCATCACCAATGGCGGAGGAGTGGGCGTGCTGGCCACTGATGCCGCAGAGCGTTATGGTATCCCGCTAAAATTCGCCCCAACAGATGTACAGGATGAGCTCAAAAAACACATGCCCGATTATGGCTCTGCCAAGAATCCGGTTGACCTGACTGGTATGGCTGGCAATGACTGGTATTACGAATCTGTCAAATTTGCTTATGCCCATAATTGGACCGATGGGCTGGCAGTGCTTTACTGCGAAACCGCAATCACCAATCCAGTCGAGATCGCCCATGCGATTAAGAAAGGCATCGATGAGACTAAGATCAAGGATCGCCCGATAGTGGTCTCGATGGTCGGCGGGACCCGCTGTGAAGAGGCGATGCAGTGGTTAGTCGAGAATGGCATCCCGGCTTACCCCACCCCAGACGAGGCAATGAACTGCATGGCTGCACTGCGCGAGTACAACAACATGCGCGCAATGATCACCGACGACGATGAACGTTGCGAGCCAGAGAGTTCAGCGACAGCCCGCCAGATCATTGCCCAGGCGCGCGCCGATGGGCGTTTGGCTTTAACCGAGATCGAAGCAAAGCAGATCTTCACTGCCTACGGCCTGCCAATCACCGAGACGAACCTGGCTAAGAGTGAGGATGAGGCCGTCAAGTTGGCCAAGAAGACCGGCTTCCCGATCGTCTTGAAGGTTGTCTCACCACAGATCATTCATAAATCCGATGCTGGAGGCGTGAAGGTCAATATCAAGGATGAGGCTGGCGTACGATCTGGCTACCAAGCCATCCTAAAAAGCTGCAAGGCCTACAAGCCGGATGCCGATATCCGTGGTATTGCCGTGCAGGAGATGGCACCGCTTGGGACGGAGGTCATCATCGGTTCGATCAATGACCCGACCTTCGGCCCAACAGTGATGTTCGGCTTGGGCGGCATCTTCGTGGAGGTGCTGAAGGATGTCACCTTCCGAGTCGCACCGGTCAACAAGCAACAGGTGTCCCAGATGGTCAGCGAGATTCGGAGCGTGGCTATCCTCGCGGGTGCCCGCGGCGAAGCCCCACGCGATCGGTTCGCTCTCGAGGAACTGATCTGCCGCTACGCCGCCATGATCTACGATCTACGCGACGAGGTGGCTGAGACCGACGCCAATCCGGTCCTGGTGTATGAGGAGGGCAAGGGCTTGAAGGTGGTTGACGCGCGCGTCATCTTGAAGAAGAAGTAGACACGCCAGAGTTTATGAAAAAATATCCTGAGATTGGACTGTTATGAAGGGCAGCTAAAGTTATCAAGCCTCTTGGGCAAAAGGCATTTCCGTAATGCACTGAAACCCAGGAGGCCTTCTTTCATGTTTCTAACGACGTAAAGTGCACTTTTTTATGATCAGAAAACCGTAATTTGTAACTGTACCCAACACAAAATCGATTATAGTTAAGTTAGACCAATCGATTCTATTGAAACGGAGGTAGTATAGTTTTACAGATAATATGCTGAAACAGTCCTATCACATCCAGGAAGAAATTATCGAATGGCGGCGGGATTTTCACGCGCATCCCGAGTTGGGATTCAAGGAATTTCGCACTTCAGCGAAAGTTGCGGAGGAATTGGAAAAGCTTGGTTACAGAGTCCGCCGCAACGTTGGACGAACGGGTGTGGTCGCGGATTTCGGTGTCGACAACGGTCCCTGCATTGCCATCCGTGCTGATATGGATGCACTGCCAATTCTGGAAGCAAATGATGTTCCATATAGATCACAAAATGATGGGACGATGCACGCCTGCGGACATGACAGTCATACTGCAATGGCATTAGGCGCGGCGGTCTTACTTGCCAAGGAGAAATTTCCCGGAAAGGTTCGTTTCTTGTTTCAGCCCTGCGAAGAAGCTGGCGATGATGAGGGAATCAGCGGCGCACCGCGCATGATCGAGGACGGGGCGATGGAAGGCGTGGATGTGGTTATCGCTCTGCACGTGAATCCAGCCACACCGGTTGGCGATGTCCATATCAGCGACGGGCCGTCATCAGGTGGAGTTGAACTCATGGTACGGCAGCATTCTAGGAATTGGCGGCCATGGCGCTGCGCCGCACAACACGGTTGATCCGTTTTATATTGCGGCGCATGTGATCATCGCATTGAACGCAATTGTCTCGCGCCGTTTGGCTCCGTTCGATCCGGCAGTTGTCAGCATTGGCACCTTGAACGGAGGCTTTACACAAAATGTCATTCCTGCACAAATAGATATCTCCGGCACACTTCGATATACCGATAAAAAGGTTCAAGGCCAGATCCACAATGAAATCAAGCGCGCCTTCGAGTTGGCAAAGACTCTTGGCGGCGGTTATGAATTGCAGTTCCAGATCGGCTGTCCACCAATGATCAATCATTCGGAAGTATCGAAGCTGATCGAATCCGTGGCAGTTGACCTGCTTGGCAGAGAACACGTCACGCCGATTCCAAAAGAATTGGGCGCCGAGGATTTCGGCTCGTTTACAGAAATAGCGCCTGGTGCGATGTTCACACTTGGCACTCGCATCGAAGGCGACGAGCGCTTCTTACATCACCCGCGGCTTGATCTCGATGAACGAGCCTTGCCCATCGGGACAGCTGTTCTCGCAGAAACCGCTCTGCGCTTCCTGCGAGAAGAAAAGAAGCAATAATAAAACGGCTCAAGTTTCCAAGGAGGCAGTATGCATACTGTTTTGAAAAGCGCAAAAAAAGACATAACCATCGGGATTGACAAACCCTTTGTGATGATCGGGGAAAAAATAAATCCAACCGGCAGCAAAAAGCTTGCCACGGCATTGCGCGACGGCGACCTCGATTTTGTCCGCCAGCTCGCGGAACGACAAGTGGCGTGGGGTGCGGAGGTGCTGGATATCAACGTCGGTCTTCCGAACTTCGATGAGATAACGGCCATTGCAAAAGTGGTTGAAGCGGTTTCCTCAGCCGTTGAAGTACCGCTCTGCCTCGAACTCTGCGAATCCAGAGGTGCTTGCTGCAGGATTAAAAGCCGCGCCCGGCAAACCGCTGATCAATTCCGTCAGCGGCGAAGAAAAGCGCCTCGCCTCCGTTTTGCCATTGGCGAAGGAACGTGGCGCGGCAGTCATCGGCTTGACCATTGGCGATACCGGCATCCCAAAGACCGCGGAAGAACGTGTCGCGGTTGCGGAACAAATCCTGGAGCGCGCCGCGAAGATCGGCATTCCAGTCGAAGATGTAATCATTGATCCGTTGGTAATGACCGTCGGCTCAGATAGCAAGGCCGCGTTAATCACACTTCAAACGATTGAATTGATCCGTAAAGAGTTTGGAGTCAATATCAATCTCGGCGCAAGCAACGTCTCATTTGGATTGCCCGACCGATTGACCGTCAATCAAACATTTTTGGCAATGGCCATCCAGGCAGGCGCGACCTGTTCCATAACCGATCCAGTCAAATTGGGAATGGCCATTCGCGCCAGTGACTTGTTAGTTGGGCGCGATGATTACGCCATGAAGTTCATCAAATATTTTCGTAACGCCGAGACTTTGCGCGCAAAAGAAAGTCAATCTGCCTGACAATCTTATAGCAACTTCACAACAGACTGTGCAATTGCGTTGTACAATCATATAATATAGGCTAATCTAATATAGAGATAATTCATGGCAGAAAGACGTAAAATCAAACGTCGCCACCTTCTTTACTATGGCCGGATTTACGACGATAACGTCAAAAATCTGCTCGGATATCTGGTGGATATCACCGAGAGCGGGTTTATGCTCCTGAGCGAAGATCCGTTCCCGATCGGAGTGACACGGCAACTCAAACTAGAGGTTACTGACGATGTAGGTGCAGGCCCCTATATTAATTTTACTGTAAAGAGCATTTGGTGCGAACCTGATATCGATCCTAGTCGCTTTGATACAGGTTTCGAGATCGAAGAAATTAAGCCAAGTGACAAGGAGTTAATTTCAACCATCATTGAGAAATACGGGTTCCGGGATAACTAATGCAAACTTCCGAAGCATTATGGACTTCGGAAGTTTGCATTAGGGTGCCTGATGGGTTTCGAACCCACAACATTCGCATCCACAGTGCGACGCTCTGCCGTTGAGCTACAGGCACCATCTAGCGGGCAGATTATATCATCAGCCTTCTTTGCTTTCAAGAATATTACGGATGACTTTCATCGCTTCATTCTGCCGGATAACTTGCTGGTTTCCGTCTAAGAGGTTCTTCACTGCTACCAACCCTTTTTCCGCTTCATCCGTACCAATGGTGACCGCCACTTTCATTTTCATTTTATCGGCAAATTTGAATTGCTTTGGCAATTTTGCGGGCTCGGGATACACCATGACGTTAATTCCACTACGACGCAGCTCAGCGGCGAAGGCATAAGATTTTAGCAAAAGCGAATCGTTAAACACCGTTACCAGCACAGGCGCGGGACTGGGAATAAATTCCGGCAGCAATCCCTTCTCCTGCAAAATAATTCCAATTACGACATCACCCATTGCAAAACCAACACCCGGCAGCGGTTGTCCGCCGACATCCGCCAAAAGATTATCATATCTTCCACCGCCGAGAATAGCGCGCTTCAACGAACCGCTCATTTCATATGCCTCGAAGACTGTTCCAGTGTAATACAACAGTCCACGCACAATATTCGGGTCAAACTTTACATATTCTTTGACTCCTAATACTTCGAGAGCAGTAAAGAGTCGTGTGAGGTGATCGCTTTTCTTCCAAAGATCAAAATTGGTTAGAATATTCTTGAGGGCATCAAGTTGTTTTTTGTTCATACCAATCTCAAGAGCGTATTCATCCCACGCCTCGGCTTTCATCTTCGAACGGCGATCGATTAAGTTGGAAACATCAAGCCGCTTTGTTTTTTCAATCTCAAGCGCATCGAACTCGGAATCCATCAGGCGACGATCATTTACAAAAATGGTAGCCTGCTGAGGGTTCAGTCCGATCGAACGAAGAAACGCCGCGGCAACGCCGATCAATTCGGCATCGACTTCAGGCGAATCAACTCCCAACATATCAATGTTCCACTGAAAGAATTCGCGCGTACGCCCTTTTTGCGGTTGTTCATATCGCCAGAATGGACCAAACGACCACCATCGCAAAGGATAAGTCAATTCACCCTGCTTCGCGGCGATCATCCGCGCCAGACTCGGCGTCAGTTCGGGACGAAGAGCAATCGAATCCCCGCCGCGATCTTCAAATACGAAGGATTGCTTCTTGACCAGCTCTTCCCCGGACTTGGCCGCATACAAATCTATTGATTCGATATAAGGCGCATCCCATTCCTGATAGCCGAAAGCCTGGGAAGCAGCGCGCACTTTTTCAAAAATAAAGTTGCGCAGTGCCATGACTTCAGGGTAAAATTCCCGCGTCCCTTTTACAGGTTGAATGATATTTTTCATAAACAACTTGCTCCCATTGGATTGACCCGCATTGTAGCATATTTCAGGTTATTAAAAGCATGACAAGTAGCCAACGGGAACAGGAAAGAACGCACTACCGCATATTTGTGAAAAATACTACAAATTATGGTAAGATAGTCAGGGCCGATGCCAGGAGGCGCCAAATGAACGATGCGATACAAGAAACGATCAAAGAACTCCAGAAAATTCCATGGTTCCAAGAACTGGAAAAGAAACATCTGGAAAAAGTCGCCAGCATTACCACTCTGCGTCATGTAAGACCGGACGAAGTGTTGTTCCATGAGGGCGACAAAGAGGACAATTTGTATATCGTGATTGCGGGACGAATAGCGCTGGAAATTTTTGTTCCTCAACGCGGCAAGATACGCATTTATACCGTCGAACCGCCGGACTTATTCGGCTGGTCCAGCGTAACGCCAGTTGTTCATCAGCGCACAGCTGGGGCAACTTCAGTAATGGACGGACTTATCGCTTGCATAGACTCAGAGAAACTGCGTCAAGCTTGCGAAGAAGATCATGATCTTGGATATGTGGTCATGCGGCGACTGTCTAATATTGTCGCGAGCCGTCTACTCGTTACTCGCCTACAATTGCTAGATATGTTTTCACATCCGGAGTCACAAAATGCCAAATGATCACCAACCTGAAATTGGAAGCACAATTGTTATTACGAAAGTAGCGTTCAACGCGGTCCTTTCTCGTCTAAGAGAAAAAGGATACGAAACCATCGGCCCGCGCGTAAAAAACGATACCCTCATCTATGCGTCTATTGAGGGAGTGGATGATTTACCACGCGGGTATATTACGGAACAGGACGCCGCTCACTTCCGGCTGACCTACACTGGCCACTCGAGATATTTCGATGCAATTCCCGGTGCGCAATCATGGAAGCAGTTCCTTTTTCCTCCAAAGTCAGAAATTTTCGCACTGCGGAAAGTGAACAACCGTTGGGATGTTTCCACACCTGAAACAAAAGCACCTGCTTATGCATTCATTGGAGTCCGCGCTTGCGAACTGGCCGCGATTCAGATCCAGGATAAGGCGTTTCTGCGATCAGATTTCAACGATCCGATTTATCGCGCCCGCCGCGAACGCGTTTTCATTCTGACCGTCAATTGTATGTATCCGGCTGGAACCTGTTTCTGTGTTTCCATGGGAACCGGCCCACGCGCGAAAGATGGTTTTGACTTAAGCTTGACCGAACTCGAAGACGTCTTCCTATTGACGATTGGTTCGGAAGTAGCGCGGAACCTGCTTGAGGGAATTCCATTTGAATTGGCCAGCGCATTTCTTCTCCGCAACGCCGACCAGGGTCTGGAACGCGCCGCATCACAAATGGGACGCAAACTGGACATCAGCAATCTTCCTGATCTCATTCTAAATAATCTGGATCATCCACACTGGCAGGAGGTTGGCTCACGCTGTCTGAGTTGCACCAACTGCACCCAAGTCTGTCCAACGTGTTTCTGCTGGGATGCAACGGATGAAATGAGCCTAGATGGAAAAGAGACCCACCGTGAGCGTGTCTGGGATTCGTGCTTCAATCCCGGATATTCCTATCAAGCCGGCGGAAACACGCGCCCCACGATCCGCTCTCGATATCGCCAGTGGTTGTCTCACAAACTCGGAACATGGAAACAACAATATGGAACATTGGGTTGTGTCGGTTGCGGACGTTGCATCACCTGGTGCCCAGCTGAGATTGACTTAACTAAAGAGATACCCATGCTAAAAGAGGAGGCCCACTAATGGTTGCGCAACTGACCACACGACCCGCTGCAATTAATACCGAACATTTACTTCAGCCGCAATGGGCTGAGGTAACAAGCATTACAAAGGAAATCAATGACGTTTCCACATATTGGCTGAAGTTCACCGATCCGGCGATTCAAAAGGCATACACGTTCCAGCCCGGTCAATTCAATATGATTTATATGCCGGGTTTTGGTGAATCGGCTATCTCCATTTGCTCCGATCCAAATGACCACTCCAAGATCGGTCATAGCGTTCGCTTTGTTGGAAACGTAACCAACGCCATCGGCCATATCAAGGTCGGGGACGTCATCGGATTGCGCGGCCCATTCGGCACGTCCTGGCCGATGATGGAATTGGAAGGCAAGGACGTATTCATCTCCTGCGGCGGCATCGGACTTCCCCCGCTGCGGCCTGCCATTTATCACATCATCCGCAACCGTGAGAAGTACGGCAAAGTGACTTTGCTATATGGTGCCCGCACACCTGCTGATTTGATGTATACCAACGAATTTGATGATTGGCGCAAAGCAAATATTGATGTGCAGGTTACTGTCGACCGCGGCGACTCGAGCTGGACTGGACGTGTGGGCGTGGTTCCGATGTGGTTCTACCAATTTCGAATTGACTCACGCAAAACTGCCGTCCTAACCTGTGGGCCGGAAATAATGATCCGCTTCGTCATCTATGAAGCGCTGGCGCGACGGATTCCGCTGGAAAGCATTTTCGTGTCGATGGAACGCAACATGAAGTGTGGACAAGGCTCCTGTGGACATTGTCAGCTTGGACCATATTTCATTTGCAAAGACGGGCCCGTGTTCCGTTTTGATGCGATTCAGCCCTTCTTCAATTGGAGGAGTTCTAATGGACAAAAATAAACCAACTGTCGCCGTTTACAAGTTTTCGTCCTGTGACGGCTGTCAACTATCGTTATTGAATATGGAGGATGAACTACTCAGTCTGGCCGATGCAGTAGACCTCGCATATTTCATTGAAGCGTCGCGCGCGACCAAGCCGGGTCCATATGACATTGCTTTGGTCGAAGGTTCAGTAACCACACCGCATGAGGTCGAACGTATAAAAGAAATTCGACAAGATGCAAAGTTTTTGATTGCACTCGGTACGTGTGCCACAGCCGGTGGCGTTCAAGCATTGAGAAACTTCGCAGATGCGGGCGAATACGCCAAAATCGTTTATGCCCATCCTGAATATCTTAACTATCTTCCAACCGCTACGCCGATTTCTGAACATGTAAAAGTTGATCTTGAATTATGGGGCTGCCCTGTGAACAAGGCGCAGGTGATCGAAGTGGTTGTTGCTCTGCTCAATAATCGAAAGCCCAACTTGCCTTCATACTCAGTCTGTTTGCAATGCAAACGCCGAGGCACGATCTGCGTGTTGGTTGATAAAGGCATACCTTGTCTCGGTCCAGCAACAATCGCCGGATGCGGCGCTTTGTGTCCGGCAAGCGGACGCGGATGCTATGGATGCTTCGGACCATTCCGCGATGCCAATTTACCTGCACTTACAGAAGCTCTGCAAAAAGCGGAACGCTATCCCGGCGAGACGATGCGTCTGTTCCGCGGGATCAGCGGCAATGCGCCTTTATTCCGTAAAGCAGCCGATGCAATTCTTTCCACCAGCAAGGAGACAAAATGAAAACGATTGAAGTTCCAGCCCTGGCACGCGTGGAAGGCGAAGGTGGTTTGTATATCGGCCTGGAAAATGGCAAAGCCGTTGAAATCCGTCTGGATATTTATGAGCCGCCGCGCTTCTTTGAAGGCTTTCTGCATGGGCGCTTCTTGCAGGAAGTCCCTGACATCACGGCGCGCATCTGCGGCATTTGTCCCGTAGCATATCAAATGAGTTCCGTGTTTGCATTGGAAAACGCGCTCGGAATCAAAATTACTCCGCAAGTCCGCGCCCTGCGGCGATTAATGTATTGCGGTGAATATATCGAGAGCCATGCCTTGCATATCTATATGTTGCAGGCTCCCGACTTGCTCGGCAAAGAGTCAGCGTTTGAGGTAGCAGCAATAGCGCCAGATGTAGTCAAGAACGCACTGCGGCTCAAGAAGATCGGCAATGAAATCTTGAAAGCCATCGGTGGTCGCTCGGTGCATCCAGTGAATGTTTGCGTCGGAGGTTTTTATCAATGGCCCGATGCTCAACCGCTAAAGAGACTTCTTCCTGATTTGGAATGGGGATTGCAAACTTCAATTGAGTGTGTGAAGTGGGCAATGACGCTTCCTTATCCTGAACTCGAGATTGACTACGAATCCGTTGCGCTTCATCATCCTGACGAATACGGTGTCATCGAAGGCGAGGTTTGGTCATCGAAGGGACGCAAGCTCTCGATCAAAGATTATGAAAAAGGCTATATCGAGGAACATGTCCAACGTTCCAACGCTTTGCACAGTCATACGGTGGATGGCAAAACCTATCTGGTTGGGCCGATTGCGCGCCTCAATGTAAATCACGAACAACTGCTTCCCGCCGCACAGAAGGCATTGAAAGATAGCAAACTCAAATTGCCGCTCAAGAATCCTTATAAATCCTTAATCGCGCGCGCCATCGAGCTGGTTCAATTCTACGAAGAGGCAATTCAACTGGTCAAGAGTTACAAACCCGAAGGTCCTGCGCATCTCGAATTAAAACTCAAGGCTGGCGAAGGGGCCGCTGCGACTGAAGCGCCGCGCGGACTCCTTTATCATCGCTATCAAATTGACGACAAAGGTCTGGTCACATTTGCCAAGATCACACCGCCGACCGCACAAAACCTGCCGCGCATCGAAGCCGATCTGTTCGAGATGGCACCGAAGATTATCAAGATGCCAGAAGCTGAAGCTACACTAACCGCAGAACATCTAGTGCGCTCCTATGATCCATGCATTTCATGTGCTACCCACTTCTTGAAGTTGAAGGTGGAAGAAAAGAAAGAGTGAAGATTGCAGTAATCGGCATCGGGCAGAGCCTGCGTGGCGATGATGCCGCGGGACTGGAGGCAGTTCGTCAGTGGCAGGAAAAATATCCCAAAACGGCGAGCCGCCCCGAGGTCCGCGTAGATGCGAGTGAACTCCCCGGTCTGGCGTTGATCGATCTTCTCGATGAGTTGGACGCCGCAGTGATTGCGGATGCCGTCCATTGCTCAGCGAAGCCGGGTACGATTTATCGCATCAGCCCGGATGAACTATCCGCCTTCACGCCTGATGCTCAATCAGCACACGGCTGGGGCGTTGCAGAAACGCTTCAATTGGGCCGTGAACTTTATCCGGCCCTAAAGAAACTTCCCATTCGATTGATTGGCATCGAGGCGGAACAAGTCGCATTAGGAACAGGTTTGAGTGAAATTGTTATTCAAGCAATGCCCGCCCTGTGTCATACCATCGAAGATGAAGTTCAAATATTTCTGAGAAAATAAACTCTAAAAAATTATCGGGCTGATCAGCCCGATAATTTTTTAGCGCGGTGTGGTATATTTGGCGTGCCAAACCAATAAAGGAGACCAAACCTTATGCAAATTAATTATCAGGAAACCAGCAAAGACTTGCTGACGCGCATTGACGTTCACGAAAAATATGGCGCCCGCAATATTGATCAATGGACAGTTGAGGTGCTCAAGCCGCAACCCGGAACCAAAATTTTAGATGTAGGCTGTGGCGCGGGCAAGCAATGCTTTCTCTATAGCGATTTCACAAAACGCAATGCTGAAATTACAGGCGGTGATTTTTCCAACGAACTGCTGGAGATGGCGCGCACAAAAAATACAGAGCGCAAAGACAGCATCAAGTTCATGTTTTTAGATTTCAATAAAAAATTTGAATTTAACGACAACACATTCGATCTTGTTTCGTCGGCCTTTGCCATCTATTACGCCTCCAACCTCGATTTTACGTTTGGCGAGGCGCACCGCGTCATAAAACCCGGCGGCCGGCTTTTTGTCACCGGCCCATTGCCGGAGAATAAGCAAATGTTCTACGAGATCATCAAAGAAGCAACCAATAAACCCATCCCGCCCATGCCGGGCTCGTCCCGTTTCAAAGGTGAGATCTATCAAACCATCGAAAGCAAATTCGCCAAGACCGAATTGCTGAAATTCGAAAACCCAATCACCTTCCCGGCTGTCCAGCCATTCATGGATTACACCAACGCCTCGCTTTCGGAAGACCGCAAGTTATGGACTTCTATGTTCAACAATCATGAGGAATATATGGCTTTGATCGGCGAAATCGAAAAGGTCGCGACGCGCTGGTTCAAACGAGATGGCAAGTTGGTCATGACGAAAGTCGTCGGCGGGATTTTGGCAAAGAAATAATAAACATAATGTTATTGCGAGGGTGCGAAGCACCGGTGGCAATCTCATCTAACTTGAAACAGATGATTACAACGCCGTTCGCTTCGCTCCCGGCTCGCAATGAAAAATACAGCCTATGAACTTCTACGGTCAACGCGTGCTCTTCCTCGGTGCGCATCCCGACGATATCGAGTTGGGATGCGGCGCATTGATTCACCACATTGCGCCGATGAGCGACATGCTTTGCGTGACGCTTTCCGACAATCAAAAAAACCCACTCTTGAAAAACGTAGTCAAAGAACATCTCAATGCAATGGAAGTGTTGGGAGTTACAAAGGAAAAGGTTTTTTTAGGACAATTCACCACGCGCATTTTCCAAGATGCACGGCAAGAAATCCTGGAATACTTCTTAAAACTTCGCAACGATTTCAAGCCGGATATCATATTCGTTCACAGCAAACAAGACGTCCATCAAGACCATAACACGATGACGGACGAATCTCTTCGCGCCTTTCGCGGCATCACGTTGCTTGGATTCGATGTGGTTCGATCCTCCTATGGATTCTTTCCCAATTTTCTAGTGGAGGTCAGCGAGGCAGATGTCAACGCAAAGATCGAAGCGCTTTCGCAGTATGAAACATATCGCGACAAATATTATTTCAACACCGAGTTGACGCGTTCTATCATGGTGCGGCACGGCGCGCTGGCAGAAGTCCCGTTTGCTGAAGGATTCGATATACTAAGAATTGTTGGAGAATTCGAGAAGTGTGAGTAGAGAAGATTAACGGTAATTGGAGGCGAGATGGAATTCAGATTGCTTTATGATGAATTAGCTAATGGCACAGAAATGATCCGTGCCCTGCTTTCTGGTTTATCACAAGCAGAAGCGCAAGTAAAACCAAATCCCGATTCCTGGTCAATTCTCGAAGTGACTTATCATCTTTATGATGAAGAGCGCGAAGATTTTCGTGAGCATTTGGGTTTCATTTTGAATCGGCAAAACGAAGAGTGGCATCAAATCAATCCACCAGTCTGGGTGACGGAAAGAAGATATAACGAACAAGATTTTGCGGTGATGAAGGAAAAGTTCTTAGGGGAACGCAAGAAGTCGCTAGAGTGGCTCAAGGGATTGGCTGATACCGATTGGGATAAAACATATACTTCTCAATTTGGCACAATGTCCGCAGGCGAGATGTTTGCTTCGTGGGTCGCGCATGACAATCTTCATGTCCGTCAACTCGTGGAATTGCGGCGAAACAGGATTGAAAATATTACCAAGCCTTACGATATTCAATACGCGGGAGACTGGTAGACAAAAACGAGTAATATAACCGATAAGATTTTTTATGGGCATTTACAGGTGGAAGATAGGTTAACGAATGCTGAAACAAACTCACGGACAAAATAGATTGGTGGTAGGCCTGGCCCTCAATGTGATCCCTTGTAGAACGTGGGATTGATCCAGGATCAACGGGTTACAACGGCCGTTTTCCAAAATCCATATTCGAAGAGGAGTGCAGACCATGCCCGTAAAATTTAGCGTTGTTCCGCACAAGGACCCGCGCGATCAAGCTGCGGCGCCAAAATATTATGCCACCGTCAAAAGTACGGGACATGGCGACACTAATGAAGTTGCGAAAGCAATCGCCCGCATATCCACCGTCAGCACGGTAGATACGATGGCCAAGCTCGAAGCCTTTCTGACCGTGGTGCCGGGCCTATTAGCCGAGGGGAAGATCATAGAACTCGGCGAGTTCGGTACGTTTCGTCTCGACATTTCGAGCTATGGCTCGGCCCAGGTTAACGACGTGAGCGCAGACAGCATCACCGACGCCCATGTGATCTTTGCGCCGGGGCAGCGCTTCAAGGATTTGCTGGCGACCTTGAAATTTTAAAAAGAGGCAGAGGGGTAAATGGCCAAACAGCATTGCTTCGAGCTGTCTTGCAGTTGAAGCAATCCCTTTGAGGCATCGTCTGAGATGAAAATCAAAATCATCTCAAATGACTTTAAAATTGTCTTAGACGAATTTCCAAATCGTCTTAGACGATTTCCTGAACCGCCTGAGATGGTTGTTTCATTTGGTGGAACTCAGACGAATAAAGCTAGAAAATACCACCAAGCCTCGCAATCTCGAATACTCAGGTGATTGTTAGCAACAATTCGGCAGACAAAAACTGATGTAAAATATCATTATAGGATTTTCAATGCGGAGGAAAATATATGATGACTAGTTCCACGTTTCAAGAAATGCAAAACCTTTTACTGTTTCCTGTTAAAGGATCAAGAGAGAGAAAAAGGCTTTTAGTAGCTGGACTATTAGGTTTAGCTGGATTCGTCATTCCATTCATACCCGGCATATTCCTGCTCGGATATGCTGGCCTCATTATGGAAGGCATTATTCGCGTAAACAGCGAGCCATTTATGCCTGAATGGAAGGATTTGAGCAAGATGTTCACCTTGGGTTTAAAAATGGGATTTGCAGCTTTTGTTTATAGTCTTCCTGCAATAATCGTAATGTTGATTGGCTATGCATTCATGATGGTTCCTGCATTTGTTCAGGCCTTTTCTCATCCTCAAAGCTATTCGGATGTTTCACCTTTTATGGGCATGAGCATGCTCGGAATGTTTGGCGGTATGGCGTTTTTTGGAATTGGCCTACTTTTATTTCTGCCCACCCTGCTTGCTCTCCCACCTGTGCTAAGTCACGTAGTAGCAACCAACTCATTTTCAGCGGCATTCCATTTCAAAGATTGGTGGAGAGTCTTTCGCTCAAATACCGGTGGATTTGCCGTCGCGTTAGTCGTAGCCACTGGGCTTTACTTTATGATGATTTTTGTCTTTCAGGTTTTTTACATGACAATCGTCTTATGCATCGTATTGCCATTCTTATTTGCTTTTCTTATCGGTTATCTTACAATTGTTGCAAATTCTTTATTCGCAATAGCCTATCGAGAAGGGGCATCAAGGTTGTCATAATGCAAAAAGTCATTCTTTAGGAATTCCAAGCCGGATCATGCCATCAACAACCCGAACCGGATATGCAGGAATATCCACGACCGCCGGCATCTGCGTTACACCGCCCGTGCGCACATCGAATTGCGCACCGTGCCGCGGACAAGTGATGTTGTACCCTTCAAGATCGCCCTCACCCACTGGCCCTTCATCGTGAGAACAGACATCGGCAATTGAAAAATATTGCCCCGCAATATTAAAGATCACAATCGGCTTGCCTTCGATCTCAACAAACATCCGTTCGCCGTTCGGCAATTCGCTCGCCGGGGCAATCTCAATGTATTCGATTTTCAATTCATCCGCCTGAGTGTAATTAAACATCACTACTCCACCAGCATGTCACTGGCTTCGCCCAAACCATAGACACCAGCTTTCAAAACCTTCAATGAAAGTAGTGCACATTTCAAACGCACCGGACCGAGATCAATGCCAAGCAGATCGAGGATATGCTGTTTGTTCAAAGTCTTGACCTCATCCAATGATTTACCGATAACAGACTCAAGCAAAAGGTCAGCTGATGCCTGCGAAATGGCACATCCATGCCCATCAAAGCGCGCATCAGCGACTTTGCCGTCCTTGTCCACGCGCAAATCAATCTGGATATGATCACCGCACAGCGGATTATTATCTGCGAACGAAATATCATGCGGGTCGAGATGTCCGCGATAAGACGGATTTTTATAATGTTCAATGATGACTTCACGATAGAGATCGTCCATAGTTTTAACCAAACATCGGTGGTCGAGTAGGCGGCAGATCTGGAAACGTAAAGAGCGCTCCGGCCATCGCCGCCATATCGAGAACACAAATATTATTCAAATACCTTCTTGACTTTGTAAATTCCTTCTACCAATTTATCCACTTCATCTTTTGTGGAATATAGATAGAAACTGGCACGCGTCGTCGCCGTGATTCCGAATTTCTCGTGCAGCGGTTGGGCGCAATGATGTCCAGCGCGAACAGCAATACCATCCCGATCCAGAATCTGTGCCACATCATGCGGATGAATACCCTCAAATATAAACGATGCCACGCCGCCTTTTTTATTTGCGGTTGGGCCAAAGATTTTCAGGCCGGGTATTTCTTCCAAACGTTCAAGCGCGTACTCAATCATCTCATGCTCATGCGCTGCAATACCTTCCATACCAATTGAAGAGAGATAATCCACCGCCGCGCCGAATCCAACCAATTCAGCGATGGCAGGAGTCCCCGCTTCAAATTTGGAAGGGATTGTAGTCGGTCGGAAGGAACGCAGCTTGACTTCCTTGATCATGTCTCCGCCGCCAAGAAATGGAGGCATCGCTTCGAGCAAGGCAGTCTTTCCATATAGCGCGCCGATCCCGGTTGGGCCGCACATCTTATGTGCGGAAAAAGCCATGAAGTCCACATCCAGTTTTTGCACATCCACTTTCAGATGCGGGACGGATTGAGCCGCGTCGAGCACAATTACTGCGCCAGCTTCGTGAGCCATCCGAATGATTTCCGCGGCCGGGTTGATCGTGCCGAGGACGTTGGACATGTGCGTAAACGAGACCAACTTCGGATTCTGGGAAAGAAGCGAACGATACGCATCAAGATCAAGCAAACCGTCATCCGTCACCGGGATGAATTCGAGTCGGATCCCGCGCTCCGCTGCAAGGATGTGCCACGGAACCAGATTGCTGTGATGTTCCATTTCGGTCAGGATGACCAAATCGCCTGATTTGAGATTTGCGCGCGCCCAGGTATATGCAACGAGATTGATTGACTCAGTTGTGTTGCGCGTGTAAATGATTTGATGAGCCGATGGCGCATTGATAAACTTTGCAATCTTGACGCGCGCCTGCTCGTACATGGCGGTCGCTTCCTCCGCAAGCACATGCACACCGCGATGGATGTTGGCATTGGAGCGGCGATAGAAAGTGTTCATCGCCTCGATCACCGACACAGGCTTCTGCGAAGTCGCTGTGGAATCAAGATAGACCACTTTGACGCCGGGTCGAACTTCGCGGTCAAGAATAGGAAAGTCTTTGCGGATTTTCTGAACGTTAAAGGACATAAGCATGCGATATTTGACTTCCGAATATCAAGGTCAAATAATCATTCTAATAATCAAGCAATTCTTTTCTACTGCCTTTTTTTACGGAGGATGAGTCGCGGATTTGATCTGATGCGAGCGGATACCATAAGATGCGATCCGGCACCATCCATCCATCTGTGAGAAAAACATTCGAGCGGAATTGAACAGCCACCAGTTTATTATCCACTTGCACGACGATGCCTCTTACCCAGCCACGTACACGCTCGCCGCCCTTTTCATGATCACAAAAAACATCAACCGTATCGCCGACTTGAAATTCATGTTCAGCGACAGGCGCATTCATGTAGGTGAATTGCGGCGGAGCAGTGCGAAGGATACGGCGTTCCTCCGAAGTCAAAGGCGTGTATGACGGCTTGACTTTAACTTTCGTTTTGGGTCGCACAAGTGGCTTTGCAAGCGGCTTGGGCCTCGCCATCGGAATCGAAACCGGCAATGACGGTGAAATCGCAGCAACCACCGCCACAGTTTTTCCCTCGGGCTTTACCGCTACCTTGGCAGCTTTTCCTCTCACGATAGGTTTTGCAACCACTTTTTTAGTTGGTTTTCTTTTTCGAACTATTGGCTTCGAAACTGCCTGTGCGGCCGGTCTTCTTTTTTAACAACGGGTTTCACAACT
This sequence comes from uncultured Chloroflexia bacterium, assembly GCA_963783295.1. Lineage (GTDB taxonomy): Bacteria > Chloroflexota > Anaerolineae > Anaerolineales > Villigracilaceae > Fen-1038. The sequence goes on from CAWAMX010000018.1 coordinate 69,105, forward strand.
TTCTTTTGCTTTACATTCTTTGGCTTTCTATTTATCTTCTTCTTTGCATTTACCTTCGATTTTTTAGTAGCCATCTTTTAACCCATTTTCTCCAAAATTGCCCGGTGGAATCTTTCCCTCACACCCTCAAACGGGATGCGTTGCATAATCGGATCGAAGAAACCTTCGACCACAACTCGTTCCGCGTCTTGCTGTGGAATACCACGCGACTTGAGATAGAAGATCGGTTCCTCCTCCAACTTTCCAACGGTTGCACCGTGCGTACAACGGACATCGTCTGCAAGGATTTCCAATCCCGGAATGGAATCCGCGCGCGCGCCCTCATCCAGAATGATATTGCGGTTGGCTTGATATCCGTCAGTTTTTTCCGCGTCTTTGGCAACATAGATCATGCCTTGCCATACAGAGCGGCTTTTGCCTTTCAACGCGCCTTTGAACAGGAGATCGCTGGTGGTGTGTGGCGCGAGATGATTTTGCTGCGTATCATGGTCGAGATGTTGAGTGCCATCCGTAAAATAGAATCCGGACATGCGACCGGTTGCGCCCTCGCCAGCCAAATCCAGTTCAGAAAAATTCTTGGTTAGCTTGGATCCTATCGCGCCGAAGATCCATTCGAGATTTCCATCGCGTTCTACGCGGATGCGTTCGTGGCTGAAGTTCCAAACATGTTTGCCCCACGATTGCAATTCAACGAATTTGAGAACTCGCACCCTGCATGACTTTGATTTCGACAATTCCGGCATGAAGCGCATCGCCTGTTTCAGTTGGGGAAGCTGATTCGTGAACATAGGTTGCACTTGCGTCTTCATCGATGAAGATCAGCAAATGTGAGATATGAGCCAAGTTCACGCCTGGACCCCAAAGAATGCTATGAAATGGTTGTTCAACCTTAACAGTCTTTGGTACATAAAGAAGAATGCCATTCTGCGAAAATGCGCCAGCCAGCGCCGCAAACTTACCTTCTTCTACATTCACCGTTTGACCAAGAATCTTCTCGACGATATCCGGATATTTTTCCTGCGCGGTTTTGAAATCTGTGAAGATCAAACCTTGTTTTGCGAGCGCTGGATCGAGATCAATCTTCGAGCCGCCGGGAAATAAAACAATTTGTCCGCCATGCTGATCAGCGACAAGCGGATTGAGCAAATCGTTCGGCACAGAGGGCAGGTTGCTGTTTTTGGAGAAAAGCTTGAATGCGTCAACCGGCATGGTATGAATATCTGTGCGGCGCCACGCATCGAGAGTCGTGTCTGGGAGAGTCTGCCGTTTGAACGCGTCCCAAGCGCGAGCGCGGTAGGAAGCGACGAGTCCGCTCGCGGCGGGAATATCGGCCTCAGTAAAGGAAAAATCCTTTGCGGCAAATTCAACTCCTCGAGTTTTTGTAATGACAACTTTTGGTTTTTCCTGCATGTATTTATCCATCGTCGCCCTGAGCATAGGCGGAGTGTCCGCTCAGCGCGATAATTTATCCTATCGATCCTTCCATCTGTAATTGAATCAGCCGGTTCATTTCGACCGCATACTCCATCGGCAGTTCTTTGACAAGCGGCTCGATGAAACCAGAGACGACCATCGTGGTGGCTTCCTCTTCACTCAAGCCGCGCGACCTTAAATAAAAGAGTTGCTCTTCACCAACTTTGCTAACCGACGCTTCGTGACCGATAGTCACATCGTCTTCGTCAATCTCGATGGTTGGATAGGTATCCGAACGTGATTGCGGATCAAGCAGAAGCGCATCACAAACTGTGTTGGACCTAACGCCTTTTGCGCCTCGATAGACCTTGAGCAGACCGCGGAACGAAGCGCGTCCGCCCGCTTTGCTGATGGACTTGGATGTGACCTTGCTGGTGGTATTAGGCGCGAAATGAACCATCTTGCCACCCGCATCCTGCGTTTGACCCGGACCAGCAAACGCCAGCGAAAGCATTTCGCCACGCGCACCGGGTTCCATCAAATAACACGATGGATATTTCATCGTGACTTTCGAGCCAAGATTGGCATCCACCCATTCGTGTGAACCATTCTCAAACACCTTGGCGCGTTGCGTGACGAGATTGTAAACATTCGTTGACCAATTTTAAATCGTCGAGTAGCGCGAGCGCGCGCCTTTCTTGACGATGATCTCGATAACACCAGAGTGAAAAGAGTCCGTGGTGTACTGCGGCGCGGTGCAGCCTTCCACATAATGCACTGAGGCGCCTTCGTCCACGATAATCAGGGTGCGTTCAAACTGACCGACATTCGCCATGTTGAGTCGGAAGTAAGCTTGAAGCGGGAGATCAACCTTCACGCCTTTCGGCACATACACAAACGATCCGCCCGACCAAACTGCCGAATTCAATGCAGCGAACTTGTTGTCTTCAATCGGGATGACCGTACCGAAATATTCGCGGAACATATCAGGATATTTCTTCAAGCCATCCTCAATCGAGACGAAGATCACGCCTTGTTTTTCAAGATGTTCCTGAATCGAGTGATAGACCATCTCAAATTCATATTGCGCGCCAAGGCCCGCCAAGAACTTGCGCTCCGCTTCAGGCACGCCGAGTTTGTCGAAGGTGCGCTTGATATCATCAGGAACATCCTCCCACGATTTTTCGCTTTTCTCCATCGGCTTGACGTAGTAGAAAATATTCTGCAAATCCAACGCAGAAAGATCGGGGCCCCAATTCGGCATCGGGCGCTTGAGAAAATGGTCGAGCGCCTTCAAGCGGAAGTCAAGCATCCATTGCGGCTCGCTTTTCATGCGCGAAATATTTTCTACAACTTCGCGGTTTAATCCCCTCCCAGATTTGAAGGCGTAATTATCATCGCGGTCGTGGAAGCCATATTTATATTCGCCAATCCCTTCAAGAATTTTTTCGTCCTGCTGTTGTTTACTCATAAGTTTTTCCTATTTATAGGATATTGCCGGGGCAATAACATTAAGCAGTCTCTTCCGACTTTTCACGGATCCAATCGTAACCATGTTCTTCGAGCGACAACGCCAAATCGGGTCCACCCGATTCGACGATGCGTCCACCCATCATCACGTGGACGAAGTGCGGCTTGATATAGTTTAGCAGACGCTGATAGTGCGTGATAACCAGCACGCCAAGATTCGGACCCGTCAGGGCGTTGACTCCTTCCGAAACTACGCGCAACGCATCAATGTCTAGGCCCAAATCGGTCTCATCCAAAATGGCCATCTCCGGCTTGAGAGTTGCCATCTGCAAAATCTCAGCCCGCTTCTTTTCCCCGCCCGAAAAGCCATCGTTGAGATAACGTCCCGCAAATGCGTTGTCCATCTTGAGTAAATCCATTTGCTCTTTGAGCATTTTGCGGAATTCAGGAATGGGGATACCTTTATCTTCTTTGTTGACCGCACGCCGACGCGCATTGAGGGCGGTACGGAGAAAATTTGCAACCGTCACTCCGGGAATCGCGACTGGATATTGAAATGCAAGAAAGATTCCGAGACGCGAACGTTCGTCAGGTTCGAGTTCAAGAATGTTCTGATCTTTGAAAAGAACTTCCCCTTTGGTAACTTTGTAATTGGGATGTCCCATCAATGTATACGCCAGCGTGGATTTACCCGTTCCATTGGGACCCATAATGGCATGGATTTCGCCCTGTTTGATCGTCAGATTGACGCCCTGAAGTATCTCTTTGCTCTCAATGCTGACGTGCAGGTCTTTAATTTCGAGTTGTGACATGAATTCTCCATATAAAACCGCCTAAATGGCGTAATTTTTCTAGGTTGCGGCATTATAGCAGGGTCGGAATGAAAAGTCAATATTTATCATATTTTTCTAGTATATTCGATGTTCTAGAATAAGTCATTCTTACAGTAAACGTGTTTATAATAGCGGTCTATAAAGGAGAGAGTCTATGAACACAACCATCGCCATGTGGCGAAAATCGCTTTCACAACTCATCACGATGCAAGACAAAAGGGAATGGGATGCACTGGACATCCTATCCAAGTGGTTCATTGCCACACGTTCGGCAGTGACCACGGTCACATTGTATTCCAGCCTAATTGGCGGATTGCTTGCCTGGCAATATTTACGAGCCAATCATAAACCTTTTGATTTGTTGACGTGGATTGTCCTTACGATAGGACTATTCATCGCGCATGGCACCAATAATTTACTCAACGACTTCACGGATTTCAGCCGCGGCATTGACAAAGACAATTATTTCCGCACACAGTATGGAGTCCATCCGCTAGCACAAGGTTTCTGGGATAAACGCACGCATCTGATCTGGTTTGGCGTCAGCGGATTATTGGCAGTGCTATCCGGCGTCTACGCTATGTTCTACACACACTTCGATCCGGTCGTGGTCGGACTATTTGCCTTCGGTGCATTCATCCTGCTGTTCTACACCTATCCATTGAAATATATCGGCATCGGCGAACTATCCATCTTCATCATTTGGGGGCCAATCATGATCGGCGGAGTCTATTACGTGCTGACCGGCCTGTGGAGTTGGCTGGTGGTGGCAGCCAGCATCCCCGTCGGTTTAAACGTGGTCACGATCAATCTCGGCAAGCACACCGATAAACGCAAAGAAGATTTGGGAAAAGGCGTTCGCACCCTGCCTGTGCTCATCGGTGAGACGGCCTCGCGCTATGTGACGATCTCGGCCATTGTGCTTTCGTACCTCATCACAATATATTTGATCTTCGTGACACACTTCTTCACGCCGATCCTGTTGCTGATTCTAATTGCTACACCGCCCGCATGGACGGCAATCCAGCGAATGTCGAAACCGCGTCCAGATGTGCCGCCTGCGGGGTACCCAATTTGGCCGCGCTGGTTCTCTACCGTGTGCTTTGTCCACAACCGCATATTCAGCAATTACTTTATACTGGCGCTGGTCATTGACACACTGATCAGAACGTTCTTCCCCACCTTCTGGCATTAACTACGACCTAAACGAATGGACCGTCACTTTGCTCCCTTTGGGAGTGTTTCGCGAAAGTGACGGCCATTTTTCAATCGCAATTTTCCTCTTCATGGATATTTATGATAATTATCTAGTATATTGACAAACAACCAGCAGATGAGTATACTGCTGCTCTATGAAAAGCACGCGAGATCGAATTTTACAAACCCTTCATCGCCAGCCCAAGCGCACCATCAATGAATTGGCAGAAGCCGTTAGCATTAATCCCATTTCTGTCCGCCACCACCTGACGAATTTGCAGATGGAGGGATTGGTCGCAGCGGATGAAGAACGTCACGGTGTGGGACGCCCGCGGCTCGTCTATTTCCTGACCGAAGTCGGGATGGAAAATTTTCCGACACGTTATCTGCGTCTGACCACGCGGCTTCTGGCGCAGATGAAAGAGACCATGCCCGAACCTGTTGTCCGAAACTTGTTCAATCATATCGCCGAAGATCTGGCGCACGAGTACGAAGGACAGATGAAGGGGCTGAGCATGGAAGAACGATTGGATTTTGTAAAGACCATGCTGGGCGAGGAGGGCTTTACCGTTGAATGGGAAAAGAAGGGCAATCAGTATGAAATCCATGAAATTTCATGCCCGTATTACCAGATCGGTATCAGCCATCCCGAGGTCTGCACCGTTGATCAAACACTCATCTCAAAAATGCTTGCGGTACCCGCCGAAAAAGTTCAATGCATTTTAAGCGGCGGCACATTCTGCACTTACGTGGTTCAGGCTGGGCGAACCGCAAGACGATAAAACATAATAAAGGTATTTCAAATGACCGAAGAACAAACAATCAATCCCATTAGGTGGACACTTCACGACACACATCCGGAACTGGTGGAACCATTGCGAGCCAAGTTGGCGGAAGTAATTGATCCCGAAATTGGAATGAGCATCATTCAGCTTGGCCTCGTCCGCGATATGAGCCTCGAAAATGGTGTAGCCCATATGAAGATGATATTGACGACACCGTTTTGCCCTTACGGACCAGCGATGATCGAAATGACACGCCTAAAAGCAGTTGAGGCGCTGAATAAACCCGTCACCATCGAGATGATTCCGGACATGTGGGACTTCTCGATGATGGAAGATCCATCCGCGTTGGACTGGGGCATGTACGCATAAGATTCCAAAACGTGAAAGACAAAACGCAGTGTTTCATGCACTGCGTTTTTGATTCATATGAACGATGCTATAATCCATTCGATTAATTTTACTTGGAGTTAACATGCCTCGAACTCAAAATCGCTCGGTGATGATTTGGATTTTTACTTTCACTGCCTTCGCAGCCTTCCTAGTAGTCTATGGCGGATTTGTGCGTCTCACACGCTCGGGGCTTTCGATCACACAATGGAATCCGGTCAGCGGCGCGGTGCCGCCGCTCAATCAAACGACGTGGCAGGCGGAATTCGCCAAGTATCAACAAACGCCCGAATTCAAATTGATCAACTACAACATGACGATCGATCAATATAAGACCATCTTTTGGGTCGAGTGGCTGCATCGTTTCATCGCACGAATCGCCGGTTTTGTATTTGCCATTCCGTTCTTTGTATTTCTCTTTCAAAAAAATATCCCGTGGAAAGAAGTTGGCTGGTATATCTTTCTGGGCATCTTATTTGTTTCCCAAGCGATCCTTGGATGGTACATGGTTGCATCAGGACTGGAGGATCGCCCATCGGTCAGCCATTATCTTTTGGCGAGTCACTTGCTCCTCGCTCTGACCTTGATCGGCATCTCGTTATGGACAGCCTTCGGCCATCTTTATGGTTTCTCCGCTAAGAAAACCAAGTGGTCGTTACCCAGCAAATTAGTATTGATTGGCTTCATCATTCTCCTTATTCAAATTTGTTACGGCTCATTCACTGCCGGACTCAAAGCCGGTTATATTTCCGATACCTGGCCCTTGATGCTGGGTCAACTTATCCCGAGCGGATTATTGAGTCAGCTCCAGCCTCCCGCAATGAATCTGGTTGCTGCACCGCTAACGGTCCTGTTCATTCACCGCTGGTTTGCTTTTGTTGGCTTGATCACCGCAATATTTCTTTATTGGCTCATTCAAAAACAAAACGTTTCGAAAGATGTAAAGTCCGCACTCAATCTTTTATTAACGTTGGTAATCCTTCAAGTCGTGTTAGGAATCCTCATCGTCCTCTCACATGTGCAAGTCGCGATTGCACTATTGCACCAAGCCAACGCCCTGCTCCTATTTTCTTCGACAATCTTTCTTCTTCATCGTCTGCGGGCCATTGACCAGAGTGTCGGCAGATAAAATCTCATGAGTCAATTCTTTGCTGGCAACTACACCGGTCCAGCCTTTCAATTATTTGGTGTTGCACATATTGGCGCGTTATTATTTCTTATCGCTCTGAATCTTTTTCTTATTCAATTTAAAAATTCCAGCGAGGCGACAAAACGCACCATCCGCTGGACGCTTGCCATCATTTTATGGGTGTCCGAACTCACCTGGCATATTTGGAATATTTATTGGGGCTATTGGAGCGATAAGTTTATGTTGCCCTTGAACGTCTGCAGTGTTCTGATCTGGCTCTCGGGTTTTATGTTGATTTTCAAAAATCGCCCAATTTATGAGTTCGCATATTTTCTTGGCATCACCGCATGCGCCAATTATTTATTGACCCCCGACCTCGGCATCTACGGTTTCCCGACTTATCGTTTCATTCAAACGTTTATCTCGCACGGCTTGGTGATTACATCTGCAATTTATATGACCGTCGTCGAAGGCTTTCGACCCACATGGAAATCCATGTGGAAGGTCGTGTTGGTGACAAACATTTATATGGTTGCAATATTCTTAATCAACAGCGCACTGGGTTCCAATTACGTCTTCCTGAATACAAAGCCTAGCGTCACAAGCCTCTTTAATATTTTGCCGCCTTGGCCTTATTACATTATCTTCATGGAATTGATTGGCATTGCCTGCTTCCTGATTCTGTACCTGCCCTTCATTATCAAAGATTGGCAGACGAGGAGAGTTTCAATTGCATAGGCCACACATGATAGAATTTCGAAAATAGAGCATTACGAAATTTTTATTCCGAAACCGTTCCAAGGAGAATCTCATGGGTCAATTCTTTGCTGGCAATTACACCGGTCCCGCTTTTCAATTGTTCGGTGCTGCTCACATCGCCGCGCTGGCGTTTCTCGTGGCCCTCAATCTCTATCTCATCCGATTTAAAACTGCCGCCGAGGACACAAAGCGAGCCATCCGTTGGACACTTGCGATCATCCTATGGGTTGCAGAAACATCCTGGCATATTTGGAACATCGCGATAGGAACATGGACTATCCAAACGCTTCTGCCGCTGAATATTTGCAGTGCATTGATCTGGCTTTCCGGCTTTATGCTCATTTTCAAAAATTACCGGATTTATGAATTCGCTTATTTTCTGGGAATCGGCGGTGCGATCCAATATTTGATGACGCCGGACCTGGGCATTTATGGCTTCCCGCATTTTCGCTATTTCCAAACTTTCACTTCCCATGGACTGCTGGTAACATCCGCAATTTACATGACGGTTGTGGAGGGCTTTCGTCCAACATGGAAATCCATCTTGCGGGTTGCATTTTGGGGAAATGTGTACATGGCAATCATCTATTTCGTCAACGTGTCCATCGGCAGTGATTACTTGTTCATCAATGGCAAACCAGCCACTGCCAGCATCATGGATTTATTGCCGCCCTGGCCCTATTACATTATCTATCTTGAATTGATTGGCGTTGTGACCTTTCTTTTGCTTTACCTGCCATTCTTCATCAAGGATATGCGCGCAAAGAAACTCGCCGAGACATAGAGCGGCTGCTAGGTTATAAATTGGAGGCGGTTCTCCATCGCAAAATATTACCTTGTATTATAATTATGGTCACGCCGGGGCGGTGGCGGAATCGGCAGACGCAGTTGACTTAAAATCAACCGGTGGAAACACCTTGAGGGTTCAAGTCCCTCTCGCCCCACACAGAAACGTCATTGCGAGCGAAGCAATCTTCTCGCAATGACGTATGTGTTAGAAAGGTTGTCATGTATTTTGATCGTCAGAAGCTGGAAGAGCTCGAAGACAAAGCCCTTGCGCCTTACGGTGTGAGAAGCAAGGACACCAAGGGCCGCGCCTATCTGGACGATGAGCCGGATTATCGCACTGCGTTCCAACGCGACCGCGACCGGATCATTCACACGACGGCCTTCCGCCGCCTCGAATACAAGACCCAAGTCTTCATCAACAACGAAGGCGATTACTTCCGCACGCGGCTGACCCACACGCTCGAAGTCGCCCAAGTCGGACGAACCATCGCACGCGCGCTCGGAGCGAATGAAGATTTGGTCGAAGCCATTTGCCTCGCACACGATCTCGGCCACTCCCCGTTCGGTCATTCCGGCGAAGTAGCGCTTGCTCGCCTGATGAAGGATTACGGCGGCTTCGATCACAACAAACAATCCCTGCGCATCGTCACGGAACTCGAAGAGCGGTATCCCGAATTCCCCGGGCTGAATCTCACCTGGGAAGTCCGCGAGGGTATGGTGAAGCACGAATCAGAATATGACGTATCGGACGCGCGCGATTATGATCCAAGCCTACGAGGTAACCTCGAAACTCAAATCACCAATGTCGCCGACGAGCTGGCGTACTCCACCCATGATCTCGATGATGGTCTGCGCTCCGGATTAATTTCTCCATCAACGTTATCGGGAATCGCACTTTGGGAAATCCTGTGCGAGACTTTTAACTGGCACGGTTCAAACCTTGGAGAATTGGAACGGCATCGCATGATCCGCCAGTTGCTCGGATTGCTGGTCACGGATATGATCGAAGCCACCGACCAGCGCTTGAAAGAAAGCGCGGCCAAATCGCCGCTCGATCTTCAAAAGCTCAAAACAAACGTGATTGGATTCAGTGAAGAAATGCAGCGCCGCAACCGTGAATTGAAAGACTTCCTTTATAAAAACATGTACAACCATTATCGTGTGGTGAGGATGGCAGTCAAAGCCGAACGTGCGATTACCGATTTATTCAACGCCTATAAGTCCGAGCCCGCAATGTTGCCCGAAACTGCGTATAAGTCCATTGACAAACGCGGGCTTGAGCGTACAATATGCGACTATATTGCCGGAATGACCGACCGGTTTGCAATCGAAGAACATCAAAAACTATTCAATCCATTGGAAAAACCGTAGAAGTGACTTATGCCTGAACCTACTTACTTAACTGCCGAAGGCGAGGCCAAACTTAAAGCAGAGCTTGAAGAACTTAAAGGCCCGCGCCGCCAAGAATTATCCGTTCGGTTACGCTCGGCCATTCAAATGGGCGATCTCTCCGAGAACGCGGATTACCATCAAGCCAAGGAAGATCAAGGTTTCCTCGAAGGCCGTATTCAGGAACTCGAACACGTTTTGCGGAATGCAGTGATCATCCAAAAAAGTGATTCAAAGGGTACCGTGAGCGTCGGCTCGCACGTGACAATTAAAGAAGGAGGCTTCCCGGCAGAAACTTATCATGTTGTCGGCGCCAAGGAAGCCGATCCTCGCAACGGAAAGATATCGAACGAATCGCCGATTGGCCGCGCGTTGATGGACCACAAGGTCGGCGAGATCGTCGAAGCGGAAACGCCGGCAGGAAAGATCAAACTCAAGATTTTGAAAATTGAATAATATCCGCCATCTTGCTTTCTCCTGTTGATGCTGCTTCAGCAGTTTACTTATTTAGCATATGCAGGCTATTTGAAAGCAATCATGGATAAAGATCACAGGCAGATGTTGGGGTAACTTCATATAAATCGGAAACGTCAATCACCATCGCGCCATAATACGAAGGTCCTTGGCCTGTGGCTTGCACACATTGCCCATGTTGAGTATCCAGAAATTTTTTTAGGTGTAGAAATGACATGAAAATCGGAAGTCCGGTTGCTAAAATAAATATCTGTTGTGACTGGATTTTCGGAGTAGAAACCAATTTTTCCGTACAAGTATACATTTGAGCCGGTCATATATGGAGTGATCTTATCCCAGCGATAGCAGTTGTAGAGTACAGATGATTGATCCTGAACTGGTCCCTATATCGGGAGTTGGCGTACCTTGAATTACAACATTCACCGCGCTATATAAAGTACTTGCGAGCCAACAAAGAAACATCAAGACTCCCCCGATAATCAAACGTCCCAAGCAACTATCCAACCATCTAGGAAAAGTCATATCCGCCCCCCTTACCTTTTGGAAGCAAAACCGTGATGGCGATTTTTGAATTTTATATTTTCGTTCGTATTCCCCTTTTACATGCAGTCAGTTTTTGAAAGGACCGTAGTAAATGAGGAAAAAGTAGAAGTGAAAATATTCGTAGTTATGACTGACTTTTTTCTTCTAGGCAGGTTTACTACCCTTTTGCCAAATCGCTAATTCCAGCGTCAGCCGTTCAAAATAACTATTGGAGGGCAATGCCCCGTTTCCGTATTGTAAATCAACCACTTTGGCAAGCAGTTGAAGCGTAGCGGTTTCAAGCATCACCTGCTTTTGCGGGTCGACAAGTATTAGCTCGCCTTTCGGTTCAAGCCGCGCCCGGATCGTCCCATCAGAGTAGGCATGAGCGCTCATCAAAACCTTGGTTGCGGTTTTGATATCGTTTTTATCAAAGAGCCAAATCTCCAGCGCAGTGACTTTCTTCGGATCGCCGACGCCGATGATTTCCGAAACGCCGACGCCATATTCTCCCAAAAAGTCCCCGCCTTGTGTGTCAATGCTAAACAATTCATCGTATAGATCGTCACCCATAACATACGTTGTCATGTTTTGAGTAATGGGCTGCGCGACTCCCAAGGATTGAAAATCGGTCTTGCTTTTTTCAGCTTCACGATTGATCTCAGTCATCTGCATAGTAGGCGTGACTTCGCCGCTGGAACGCTTGCCGAGCAACCGCCGTAAAAAGATAATTGCCACAACTACCGCGACCAGTAAAATAACCACCACTGCGCCCAGCAAAACCAGCAAACCCAAAGATAAGCCGCCGGTAGCCGCAGGCGTTGTAGATCCTGATGTCAACACCGTTTGAATGACCTGTCCATAAGCACGGATCACTGCCGGATCTATCGTGCCAGGATTTTTCTGAATATCAGAAAAGGCGGGCGCGGCTGCAGGGCCGAGATTGTTCCAGCGTTGGACAGCCAGGTTCGGGTCCGGATTGACGCGGAAGGAATCAATCGCCATCCGCAAGTAGTCTTCCTGTAGATCAAAACGCATGACGGCTGGAGTCGTGTTGGTAACCACCACAGTGTTCCAGCCAATGGGAATGCCAATAATGATTCCTATAATGAGGGCAACCGCACCTACAACTAACGGCTTTTTGAAAAGAAGTTCAAGTAGAGAAGACATGGAAGCTCCTTAGAGCGGATCTGCCTCAATTATACAGAATATCCTTCAATCTGCAATCATCCATTTTACTCGGAAATCTTGTCAGAAATGAAGGCTTCCAACGGAAAACTTTCACTGCAATTTATGCACTGCGTTTCGCTTTTATTGGCCACCACCAGCAATCCACCGCACTTCGGGCACGGATCAGCCAGCGGTTTTTTCCACGAAGTAAAATCGCAGGTAGGATAATTGGCGCAGCCATAAAATGTCCGACCTTTACGAGTCTTGCGTGCGACCAAATCGCCGCCGTCTTTGGGACATTTCACACCGATTTTCTCGAGCCACGGCTCGGTATAACGACACTTGGGGAAATTGGCACAAGAAATGAATTTTCCGAATCGTCCGTATCGGATGACAAGTTCGCCGCCATCCTCGGGGCATATGCGGCCAATCGGTTCCGGCCCAGACTTTGTAACCGGCATCTCCGCCTGTGCCTTTTTCACATCCTCTGCAAACGGACGATAGAACTCATGCATTACTTCCGTCCATTCAGCCTGTCCTGAAGCGATCATATCGAGGTCCTCTTCCATGCGCGCCGTGAATTTCAAATCAACGATATCGGGAAAATACTTCACCATTAAATCATTGACCTGAATCCCAACTTCCGTAGGAACGAGACGTTTCTCAACGCGCTCGACATAACCGCGTTGCTGAATCGTGGAAATCGTCGGTGCGTAGGTGGATGGGCGCCCGATGCCATCTTCTTCTAATGCTTGGACCAGTGACGCTTCTGAATAACGCGGCGGCGGCTGAGTAAAATGTTGCTCTGGAATGAGATGAACCAATTCCTGTTTTTGACCTTCAGCAATGCCTGCCGGAATTTTTACATTCTCTTCATCCTCTTCGGTTTTCGCATCTTCATTTTTGGCTTCTTCGTAAACCACCAAAAATCCGGGGAACTTTACTGCTGAACCGGAAGCACGCAACAGATATTCATGCACTTCAGTTTTCCCGCTTACTTCGACCTGCAAAGTATCATACACGGCCGCTTCCATTTGCGATGCGACAAAGCGTTGCCAGATCAGATTATAAAGTTTATACATTGCTGTTTCAAGAAATGGCTTGACCTTTTCCGGCTCACGCATCACCGAGGTAGGACGAATGGCTTCGTGCGCTTCCTGTGCGCCGAGGGTCTTCGTCTTATACTGCGGCGGCTCAGGCGGGAGAAAATCTGCACCATATTTGCTCGTCACAAAATCGCGTGCTTCTTTTTGAGCAATCTCAGACACATTCGTTGAATCGGTACGCATGTACGTGATCAAGCCGGTGGTGCCGCCGTTGCCCACATCCTGCCCCTCATAAAGTCCTTGTGCCAAGGCCATGGTGCGCTTCGCCGTAAATCCGAGTTTGCGCGAGGCTTCCTGTTGCAAGGTAGAAGTTGTGAATGGCGCAGACGGTTTTCGTCTGCGTTCGCTGCGCTTGACTTTCGTCACTAAATATGCCGCGGTTTCCATATCCACCAAAACCGGTTGGACGGATTCTTCGCTGGTTAGTTCCGGTTCTTTGTCATCTACTTTGAATAGTTTTGCTATAAATGCGGATTTCAATCCATCTGCTTTAAACTCCGCATGAATCGTCCAATATTCAACCGGAATGAAATTCTCGATTTCGTTCTCTCTATCGACGATGAGGCGGAGTGCCACCGATTGAACGCGTCCAGCCGAAAGACGACTCCGCACTTTTTCCCAAAGAATCGGACTGATGCTGTAACCCACCAAACGGTCAAGAACGCGACGCGCTTGTTGTGCATTGACCAAATCCATATCAATCTGGCGCGGGTGCGAAAACGCTTCATGAATGGCTGGCTCAGTAATTTCATGAAAAGTAACCCGCTTGGCGAGCGTCGGCTCGATCTCGGCGGCTTCCATCAAATGCCACGAAATTGATTCACCCTCGCGGTCGGGATCGGTGGCGAGATAAACTTCTGCCGATTTTTTCGCTAACTGTTTGAGTTCCTTTACAACTTCTTTCTTCTCATTCGGCACACGATACTTCGGCTGGAAATTATTTTCGACGTCCACCGATAACTGTGACTTCAAGAGATCGCGCACATGTCCGACCGAGGCGCGAACCGTATATCCTTTGCCCAGAAAACGGCCAACCGTTTTCGCCTTAGCAGGCAATTCGACGATCACCAATTTGCCATCGCGCTTTTCTATTTTTTCCGGCTTCGCAGGCGGCACAAGTCCTTCATGAGCTGGAGTCCTTCCCATTCGATAAAGTTTCGTTCCACAAACCGGGCAAGTTCCAAGAGTCACGGGCGATCCTTTTGCATTGAACTCGGCAACCGGACCTATTATTTCTCTCTTGGTCTTGCACTTCATGCAATACGCTTCCATTCAAATCTCCAAATCGATCTAAAGATATTTATCCTGGCGATGTTTTTTGAGATGCTCTACCACATCGCGAACCTTTTGCGCCTGATCGGCTTTACAGATCAAAAGCACGTCGCCCGAGTCCACTACAACTGTATCATCCAAGCCAATAGTGACGATCAATCGCTCATTGTCAGTCCCATAAACTAATGTATTATTCGTTTCCAAAGCCAGATGCTGGGCATTCACTGAAACATTCCCGGCCATATCGGGGAAGAGAACATCAAAGAGTGTATCCCACGAGCCGACATCGTTCCAGCCAAGTCCGCTCGCCGGCAATATCGCAACATTTTCGGCGCGTTCCATCACACCATAATCAATCGTCTCCGATTTCAAACCACGCCAGTGTGCGCGCAAAACTTCGATTTGTTGCGGCGTTCCCCAAACCGATGAAATCTCCGACAACACCATAGACAGCGCAGGCATTTGCTTTTCAATCTCAGATAGAATTACGCTTACCCGCCAGACGAAGATGCCGCTATTCCATGAATAACCGCCAGAACGCATAAACCCCTGAGCCATTTTTTCATCTGGCTTTTCTTTGAAGCCTTTCACTTTGTACACCGGATATTGAAATTCACCTTTTAAAGGTTCACCCTGTTGGATATATCCGTAAGCTATCGATGGAGAGAGCGGCGCGATGCCAAGCGTCACCAGATAATTCTGGCGGGCAACATCGAAAGCGGCGCGCAGTAAATAATGAAAAAGATCTTGGTTGCGAATAAAGTGATCGGAAGGCAAAACCGCCATGACGGCTTCAGGATCACGTTTTTTTAAAACAGCCGCAGCAAAACCAACCACCGAAGCGGTGCCGCGCGGTGATGGTTCAATCAAATAATTCTCTTCAGGGATCGCCGGCACCTGTTTGCGCATCTGGAGCATTTGTTCTTCAACGGTCACGACCAAAATACGCGACGCAGGAAACTCATCCAATAAGCGACTGACGGTGCTTTGAAATAAAGTTTCTTCACCCAGCAAAGGCAAAAGTTGCTTCGGTTGATTTTTTCGCGAGACCGGCCACAAACGCGTCCCACCGCCGCCAGCCATGATTACTGCGTAACTATGTTCATCCATTTCAAATAAATCCTAGACAGAGTAGTCCGATTGTACTTCACGCACTGCAACATAATTTATTCCGCCGACCTGTCTCATCATTCCTTTTAATTCCATCGTCACCAATGCGGCTGAAACTTTTTCAACCGGAAATCCGGTTTGGTTGCGAATCTCATCTACATGCATTGGCTCGTTTCCAAGTGTATTCATCAACTGTGCCTCGACTTCATCGGCGGGCAAAATCTTTCTCGACGTTTTTTGCGCGCCGACTCGCGTCAAATTCAAAGCCTGCATTAAGTCCTGACGCTTAAGCAGTGGCAACGCGCCGTTCTGTATCAACTTGTTCATGCCTTTCGACTGCGGCGCAAGTATACTACCAGGTACTGCAAAAATTTCACGACCTTGCTCCGCTGCAAACTCAGAGGTAATCAACGCACCGCTGGTTTCACCGGCTTCCACCACAACGACCGCCAATGATAACCCAGAAATGAGAGGGTTGCGCGGCGGAAAATTCGACGCATCTGGCGCTGCGCCAACTGGATAATCGCTGATGAGCGCACCCCGCGTCATCATTTGCTCCGCCAATGTGCGATTCTCTACGCATAAATTCGATCCACGCCCGGCCCTAAAACGGCCATTGTTCTACCACTAGCTTTAAGCGCAGCTGAATGCGCCACCACGTCCACATCGCCCGCGCCAACCCGCCGATTCCGGTGACGCCATTCGCCGCGAGAAACGCCGATAACTCTTCCGTCACCTGACGACCATATGATGTGACTTTGCGCGTACCGACAATCGCAACTGCGAAATGATCTTCGGGCAACAATTCGCCTCGCACATATAACACAGGCGGCTGCTCGATCCCTTTCAAACGCCGCCGATAAAGTTCATCATCCCAAGTTAGGACTTTGATTCCCTGTGCGGTGATTTTGTCGCATAGTCGACCAACGGCAACACTTTTTCTGGCTTCCAGCAATCGCTCGATGGCTTTGAGGCTCATTCCTGCAGCGCGCAACTCCTCAGAAGAGCCTTGCCATGCAGAAGCCGCATCACCGAAATGCTCGATCAGCGTACGAAAGCGCAATGCGCCGATGCCGCGCACCAGAGTCAGGCCAACCCAGAAACGTTTATCGTCCATTCCCCAATATGATGAACTCAATCGTCTGATTCGTCAAGGAGGCCGGGGATGAGTTGAACACGAATTTGACGGCGCTCCGCTTCAATACCCAAAACAACCGAAGAGATGACAGGCAATAATACTTCGCGGGCGTCGGGCCGCGTTACTACATAAACATCGTTTGCACCGGTCTGCATGATTTCAGTCAACACGCCGATTAAGCCTTCTTCTTCATCCACCACATCAAAGCCGATCAACTCATGAACATAGAATTGACCCTTCGGCAACGGCGGACGATCTCTGGCAGTGACATAAACCAGTTGATTGCGATAACGCGCCGTGTCTTCAGGTGTATCGACTCCATTCAATTTGATCAGCAATCCCTCGCTGTGAGTGCGGGCCGCCGTGATCGTCATGGGTTGATAATCCTTGCCAACAAAAACTTTGGTCTTCGGTTTCAGCCTCTCCGGAAAATCCGTCTGGACTTCCATCACCATTTCCCCATGCACACCATGTGCCCGTCGCAGATAACCAACTATCAAATAGTCAGGCCCGCCCTTTGTCGGCGAGCCTGAACCTTTATTGCTTGAATTCTTTTTCGGGGCCATTACTGCGGCTCGACCACGTCGAGAGTTGCTTGCTTGCCTTCCCGCTCGGCGGCCACCCTCAACAGGATTCGGATCGAGTTGGCGACTTTTCCGCTTTTACCGATGACGCGGCCCATATCCTCGGCGGCCACACTCAACTCAAGACGGATATGATCGCCGTTTCCGTATTCACGGACTTCTACCTGATCCGGATGTTCTACCAAAGATTTAGCAATGAATTCGATGAGGTCTTTCATGATTTAATATTTCACCACAGAGAGTGCGGAGTTCACTGAGCAAATCTCAGTGAACTCCGCGGTGATCTAATCCTTGCGCGTCTTGACCGATGTACCGCGTTTTGCAGATGCCTCAGCAGCATCCTTCATAAGGGTCTCAAGTGGCTCACCCTTCTTGAAGCGCTCGAAACGATCCATCACGCCAACGCTCTTGAAGACCTGTTCCACAGATTCGGTCGGCAGAGCGCCGTTCTTCATCCAGTGATAGACGCGATCTTCCTTGATATTCACAGTGGAGGGCTCAGTGCGGGGATTATAGAATCCCAGGATTTCCAAAAAGCGGCCATCGCGCGGCGCTTCCTTGTCAGCGGCGACAATGCGATAAGACGGCTGTCCTTTCAAACCGATGCGGCGAAAACGAATACGAACCATTGAAAACGTTCTCCTTCAAATTTATTATCAATTTTTTAGTTGGCTCAAGCAAACGAGAGAGGGGTTGCGTGAAAGGACACGCGCTCGCAAGCCAAAACCCACAGGCGTTTATTTTACCAGAGATTTAAGCGGGAAGGGAAAACCAAATCTTCGTCCCCGTGCCTTCCGAACTTTCAGCGCCGATTTCACCGCCATGCGCCTCAACGATATATTTCGCGATAGATAGTCCCAATCCCATGCCGCGCGAATCTCTTGATTTATAAAAACGATCGAACACATGCGGCAAATCTTCAGATGCAATTCCGGGGCCACTGTCTTCAACGGAAACCACAACGCGTCTTTCAACGCTCGCAGTGGATTCGGCCAATATAATATTGATCGAACTCCCCCGCGGCGAATAACGCAAAGCGTTTGATATCAAATTCGTCAGCACCTGACGAATTCGCTCTGAATCAATTTCCAACAAATGCGGCTTTGCTATCAAGGATAATTCCATTTTCACATCCGCCGCGTCCGCTTGAGATTGAAACGCAGAAACCGTGACCCGAATCAACGCGGCAATGTCAGTGGGTTCGCGCTTCAAATTCAACGCGCCACTTTCCGCAAGTGAAAGCGTCCGCAAGTCTTCGACGAGCCGCGAAAGAATTTGTGTCTCTTCAAGAATAGACTTCAGTCGTGTTTCATCTGCGGGATAAACGCCATCCAAGATAGCCTCAATGTTGCCTTGGATGATAGTCAACGGTGTACGAAGTTCGTGCGACACATCCGCCAGCATGGCGCGCCGTTGCTGATCATTCACTTGCAAACGCGAAGCCATTGAATTGAACGCCTGTGCCAGCGAGCGAACTTCACGAGGTCCCCGTTCGTCCACACGAGCGGAAAAATCCCCTTCCGCAACTTTATTCGATGCGTCCAGCAAATCATCCAACGGCATGGACATGCGACGAATATTCAGCACAGACAAAATCAGAATTGCAACAACAATAGCAAAAAACACACGGCCAAATGGCACAAGCCATTGAAATTGATCGCCAGAAAAATGAATAATTCCTATGGCATTAAGAATAAAACCAACGATAGCCACAAAAAATATTATGCTAAAGAGATTGAATATAGCAAACACAAGTCCCATTCTTCGAAAGAATGGATTTTGCCTACGGATCCGCCGCCAATCACGGCGGCTATGTGGCGGCCATTCTTCGTTCTCAGGCCACCACGGCGGACGATGTTCACTAATATGATGCCCGCTCCATGGATGGGGAAACCTGCGTCCTGGCCAAGATGGTGGATTAGAATCGGGAGAATCGGATTCGTGTTTCATATTTCAACTAATAGCTAAATCCAACATTTTATTTTTCACCAATATGAATGCCTTGACGCCAGTTTGTTACTGCCGAAGAATACTTCAATCCTGCCTGCTCAAATAACTGTTGAAATTCTTTCGTGCTGTAAACCTTGACATGCTCGGGTTCAGTCCACTTTTTTATAACATCAATATATTTCACAAACCACAAGTCAGCAAGTGGATCAAGAAGGTAAAGCTTTCCCCCGCTTTTCAGAAGGCGATACATTTCCTTCAAGGCTTTATCGGGATGCAGATAGTGATGAAAGGAGTTGGTGCAAATGATGATATCGAAAAAGTTATCTTCGAGTGGAATGGATTCGGAATTAGCTTGAAGAAAGCGGAAATTATCCTTTCCACTAAAATTGCTTTTCGCCTTTTCGATCATTTTGGGAGATAGGTCAACGCCATAGAACAGACCTTTGCCATCCGCCAAATTCGCGGCTTGACCGACCGCCCAGCCGGTCCCGCAACCAATGTCGAGAAGGTGAACATTCGGTTGAATATTCAAAAGAGAAATAACTTTGCCTTGATCCTCTCGCAAAACTCTGGACATTTGCCCGTTGTTATCGAGCGTGTCATCATCTGCCCATTTATCCCACATGGCTTCATTCATTTGAATGTGCTTGGTTTCATCTTTCATTTTATCCTCTTTCTCTTTACAGTATCTTTAATTTATCTGAAAATTTATAACCCACACCCAGCCAGCGATCAAGCGGCGTCATACGATTTATCGCCGATATGAATGGCCTGATGCCAGTCTGTCCTTACCACAGAATACTTTAGTCCTGCCTGGTCATATAATTGTTGAAATTCCTTCGTGCTGTAAATCTTGACATGCTCGGGTTCTTTCAATTTAGCCAACACATCCCAAAATTTTATGAGCCACGAGTTGGCAAGCGGATCAAGGATATATAACTTTCCACCGCTTTTCAGGAGGCGGCGCATTTCCTTCAAAGCTTTATCAGGATGAAGATAATGATGAAACGAGTTGGTGCAAATGATGATATCGAAGAAGTTATCATCCAATGGAATCGATTCTGAATTGGCCTGGATGAAGCGAAAATTATCCTTGCCGCTGAAATTAGTCTTCGCCTTCTCAATCATCTTGGGAGACAGGTCAACGCCGTAGAACAAGCCTTTGCCATCCACCAAATTCGCGGCCTGACCAATCGCCCAACCGGTTCCGCAACCGATGTCGAGAAAATGAACATTCGGCTGAATATTCAAAAGAGCAGTAACTTTGCTTTGAGCCGCTCGCAAAAATCTGGAATTCCGTCCGTTGTTGTCGAGTGTATCTGCCTCTGCCCATTTATCCCACAGGGCTTCATTCATTTGAACGTGCTTGGTTTCATCTTTCATTTTGTCCGCATTCCTTTTTGGATACATCATTATTTATCTGCAAATTTATATCCAACGCCATAGACCGTGATGATGTATTTCGGCTCACTGGGTTGGATTTCAATTTTATGGCGAATGTTTTTGATGTGTGCGTCAATAGCGCGTTCATAGGACTCAAACGCGACGCCATGAATTGCATCAAGAAGCTGAGCCCGCGTGAAAACTCGTCCGGGTTGACGCGCCAGCCTGGCGAGCAATTCAAATTCAGTGGGAGTCAATTCCTCGATCTCGCGCCCGCTGGCAGTCACACGCAGACGCGGCACATCAAGAGTCAAATCCATCACGCGGATCATCTCGGTATTTCCACTGACCACATTTTCAATACGACGAAAAACCACACGGACGCGCGCCACCAATTCCTTCGGGCTGAACGGCTTGGTGATGTAATCGTCCGCGCCTAGTTCGAGACCGATGAGCTTATCCAATTCTTCGGAACGCGCCGTCAGCATGATGATCGGCGCGTTGGAAACCTTGCGATATTCGCGCGTGAAATCAAGTCCATCCATTTGCGGCAAACCGAGATCGAGCACAATCAAATCCGGCTTCTCGGTTTTCGCAATTGAAAGCGCGGTCTTACCATCGTGCGCCACGCGGACAGCAAATCCCGCGCCTTCGAGATAATCTCGAACGAGTTGTGTGATCTTTGGTTCGTCGTCAACAACAAGGATGGTTTTCATTTCAAAGCCATTATAACGTTTCTACTAATCGGTAGTGAGCTGGGTGCCACGATGCCACACGGTGCGGATGGACAGCGTGTCGCAAATGTTGGTCGTTGGATCGCCATTAACCAGCACGAGATCAGCGCGGAATCCGGGCGCTATACGGCCTCGGTCATTGAGCCCAAAGCGACGCGCGGGCGTCGATGTGGCTGCACGTAAGGCCTCGATAGGAGTCAGTCCCGCTGCGACCAAGAGTTGTAGTTCGTGGTGCAAGCTAGCACCGTGAGCGAGTCCACCGAGGATTGGTAAAGGCTCCGACACATCACTGCCCGCTAAGATATCCACGCCCGCCTTATGGATTTCCATGACACTAGCGTATGCATCTTCGAGCTTTCCTTGGGGATAGACGTTCATGCTTCTAGAAAGAGAGTCGAGCCATTTCTTGCTTAGTCTGGAATTTACGCGCTTGTCAGAAGCCAATGCAGAGGCATTATTGCCAACGGCGGAAGAAATCGTCACGAGTGTGGGAACAACAAACGCACCGGAGGCTGCAATGTCAGCGACAAATTCAGGGGCAGGCTGACAGTCAAAAAATAAGTGAGCCAACCCGTCAACTCCGGCTGCAATGGCTCGCTTCGCCCCTTCGACGGTCGTCACATGGGCAATGGCCATCTTATCAAACCGATGAGCTTCCTTCACAGCCGCAAGGAGCGTCTCGTCATTTAGTACCGGAAGTCCGGGGAAACCGACACAGGATCCATCCTCAATAAAGATTTTGATGTAGTCGGCTCCACCAGCGACTTGCTTGGCTACGAATTTGTTTGCCTCGTCAGGGGTCGAGACAGATGGATAACGGAAGAAGAAACGTATCAGCAAGTTACTGCTCGAACTCATATATTGAGTTGGGTGACCGCCCTTAGAGGTGACGCCCATGCCAGGGGAGCGCAAATCTGCGATATCGTTCCGTTCCGCGATTTCTTTGCGCTGTTTAGCCGACCAGTGACCATTCATCTCCAGCTCAGTGGTGACACCAAACAACAGCGCGTCACGCAAGCCATCGAAGTCGGTATGCACATGGGAATCAATTAGACCCGGCATCAGGGTCGCGCCTTGGGCGTCTATGACAGTTGCCCCAGCTGGCACCTCGCCGCCGATAGCACTGATGCGCGCCCCGTCAATTACGACTGTCTGGGAGTTGATGACACGCTCCCCATCGAAGATATGCGCATTGGATATGGCTGTGATCATATCTTTTTGATAAATCTTTTTCATATCCACTATTCCTTTTCTACTCACAGCCAGCGCCGCGTGCCGCTTTTGTATTCATTCCATTGCGTGCCAAACGTGGATGCCATTTTCTGCTCTTCCATTTGGATGAACCTTCGATCCATCAAGAGAGCAAAGGCCAAGACAATCAAAAAAGGCATAAGCGATCCCGCCAGAATAGATACGCCAAACAAGACCAATATGAAACCAAGGTACATTGGATTCCGGGTGAAATGATACGGTCCATACGAGACCAATGAAGACGACGCTTCAAATGGGCACACTGCCGTCTTTGCGTCGTGAAAAATTTGATCGGCATTGATGTTAATGACGATGCCCATGACAAGCGGAACGACACCAATCAGAGTCCACGGCACTGGGAATAAAGTCGTAACCGGCAAAGTAAAATACAAAATAACAATAAGGAAAATAGCAATCAACAGATAGGTCGGCGGTTTGATTTTATAGGATTTCATAGTGTCTCGACTGGTATCTAGGCTAACCGATTCGAGCTTCAGCCTTATAACTTGACGTATAAACATATTCGATGGCATTATGAGAACAGGCCAGTACACATTTCTTGCAACCTTTGCAATTTTCTTGCTTTTCAACACGAATATGTTTGTGTGGACCCACTTCCAACTTTCCCAACACCTGATTTGGACAAGCATCCAAACAATCCCAACAAGCTTCACAAAAACGCGTCCTGATCTGTATGTATTTTGTTACATTATGGCGCTGAAAAGGATTATGAAGTTTCATTTTCTTTTTACCTAACCATACTTCATAAGTGTGGAGGCGGAGCCGGCGCTCCGCCTCCACACTAACATTCTTATTGTTTATTTTCTTCAGGCTGTTTGCCGTGAGCACGGTCGTGCATTTCCTTGAACATCGGCGGGACACCATTCTCATCCCAGCCATGACGCCACATGTGACGATGTCCCATATAGCCCCAGCGCGGACCAAAGACGACGAAGCTGATCAGACGCAGGACGAAGAACAGCACAAACAATCCGATCAAGAAACCGAAGATGCCAAAGAATGGATGCCAGAAGAAAGGCGCACCATGATATGCATATGGCATATTCCCGGGCTGAGTTGCAGCAGGCAACTTTGTGGCAACGCCCTGCGCCACACCGGCGTTAAAGGCGAAGAAAGCGATGCCTGCGACCACGGCGACCAATACCAGCACCGCCAAGATACGAGCAAAAAATTTTCCGTTCATGTTTCACTCCTTTTGTGAATTATGAATGGAAGTATAGATTTGGGTTGTGAATTGGGTGTGAAGCGAGGAGGGAGAAATCTCCGGTTTTATTCCAACAGAGCATCAGCATCGGAATGAATGATAATACCATCCATTTTTAATACTCTTTGTTCCTGCCGTTTAATCTCCTGCGCGATTTTCAAACGATCTTCCCGATTTCGGAAATTGAGCCGTAAATTCAGGCGAGCCAAATAGGCGACTATCTTGAACGGCGTCAAACGAGCACGCAGGCAGGAAGTCCAACGCGCCGATGAGTCCGAGATCTACTCGATAATGGGTGAAGGGTTCGCGATCTAAATCGCCAAAATCAATTCCAATGGGGTTTGCTTCTAACTCGAACAGTATGCGGCAAAACCACGGCTCGAACTGGGCCGTAAATCCTTCGCCAATACGTCCGAGTGTCTTTTTCCCAAAAGGTGTATTGATATATAGCGATGGAGGAGCCTTGCTGGTATTTGAACCACAGGCAATATCCAAGATTTGTTTGCCTTGGATATCTGACAATGATTTATATGAATTCGCAAGCCTTCCAAACATCTGTTTGATGATTTCTTCAACACCGGGCTCGCTTACGATTTTCTTGTTCAGGTCATAACGGCCATCAAGCTTATGGATTGTATCGGCAAGCAGGTTCTGGTCCCGCTCATTTTTCCACAAGCGATTCAATTGGTCGATAAGTCTATGATGCTGCCTTATTGCACTCATGAATCACAACTTGAAGTTTTCTTCTAAATCCCAATCGGTTCTCTTACTAGTATTACAGTCATTCGCTCGTTGACCCACTCGCGCTCAATGATTAGAATTTTGCCAACAAATGATGCAATGTTCATAGCCTTCCGAGTCTGGGCATCTTCCCAAGGCAGAACGTGTTCGCGGACCCGTCTCAAGGCTGTTTCAAGATCAGGCACGATCTTCTGACTGCCTACGACCAAAATCACCTTACCGGCTGTGGTGGCATAGGGACCGATTTGACTTGCCGACGCAGAAGCAGCTACCAAGATTCCATCCTCCGTGATCGCTTGAACACTGCCCAACATGAAATCAGGGGCGGCCATGAGTTTCCGAATCTCCTGCGCTTGAGTTTTGCGATCCATTTTGAGCGTTTGATGCCGCAAGGCATTATATTGGTTCAAATCCATCATGGCATCAAAGATGCCAGAATCTTGAAGCGTCTTCGACTTTCCAGAGTGGACTTGTGCTCCTTGCGGTAACAGCTCCAGCACAGCCTGGCGCGCCTCTGCACCATTATTAACAATCAACACCTCGATATTTCGTTCCCGAATCCGATTCGCAACTTGTTCAAGCGTTGTTTCAGATGCGGGATCTGAAAAGTCCTGCGTCATAATTTAATATTCTCTTTTTTGATTATTCTACGTAAGGATTAATTCACTTCTCGGTTTTAGATGAGGACGTTTTCTTCCGATTAGCAAACACAAGTAATCCAATTCCAACAAGGAATGCGATGCCACCATAAATTGCCCATTGGACTTGACCTGTCATCATACTGCCACCTAAAACACCAATCCCTTGGAAGAACCAGCCTGCACCAAAAAGAATCGACAATACAGCGACAATGTTCAAAAGAATTCTCATGATTTTTCCTTTCCTTAAATTAAATCGGCAACACCAGCGCAATTACCGTCAATGCGATAGCTGCAAGAAATGCATCGATATTCACTTTACGTGCCTGCCGCCGCACTTGGGCAAGCTCGGCATCATCCTCAATCTTTTCTATTTTGTCATTTAAATTGCGTGAACTGCGCGAAGCCAGCCCTACACAAGTCTTGTCGCGCCATTGAAAGAAGCCCGATCCAGCCATCATAAACAGCAGAAATAATGGCAGCCGCCAAAGGCGATTCGCATTCATGAGGATCAGCCAAGTCAGAACGGCAAGCGCGATAACAAATGGAATCACGCCGCCGATCAATCGTTTGAGTCGTTCACGCGGACTAATATTAGCAATACAGACTTCCGCTTGTGCTTCCAAAGATTCACCTACTCTTTCCAGTTTAACCAATTACAGCCAGTTATAAGCTGGGTTGCACTATAAATCACACTACAAGATTATTCCCTGTAGATGAGCTAAGAGAAATATTCCTTACACCTTGACGTAATAGAATGTGTGTTCTACAATAACCAAAAGGAGAGCGAGCCATGATCACAGAAGCCAAAATCGAACACCGCAAGAAACAACATTACGTTGCTATCCGAAAAGCCGTGCCGATTCCTTTTGGAAAATATTTACAGCCGGCATGGAACGAAGTGTATGAATGGATGATGCATAACGAAATCCAGCCGTCTGGACTGGCCATCGTTCGGTACCTGACAACGGATATGTCGAAAAAGTTGGATATCGATATTGGCTTTACCGTTGATAAGACCGTTAAAAGTGATGAGAACATCATCGCGGACTTTTTGCCTGCAGGTCGTTATGCTACACTGTTATACACTGGTCCGTATAAAGGGAAAGGTATCTTTAAAGCCACCGTTGCCTTGTTAGATTGGGCGAAGGAAAACAAAATCAAA
This sequence comes from uncultured Chloroflexia bacterium, assembly GCA_963783295.1. Classification (GTDB taxonomy): domain Bacteria; phylum Chloroflexota; class Anaerolineae; order Anaerolineales; family Villigracilaceae; genus Fen-1038. Next base: position 95,719 of record CAWAMX010000018.1, read on the forward strand.
TGGAATATTTCCAAGAAGAAAGGGGTTGAGTGGTGGAACGGACGCGCTGAGTTCTATTTCTCCGACCCTGCAACCGAAAAGGACCCGACAAAGTTCAAGACTGAGCTTGCATTTCTGATTGCAGATTAACGCACAACATCGAATACTACGCTTACTTATATCAAACAAACTTTAGAGTTAGATAGAAGAACGGAGAAACAAAATGAGAAAAATAATTTTCTTTATGTTGACATCGCTCGACGGCTTTTTCGAGGGAACAGGCAGGGGCATTAACTGGCATAATGTGGATGAAGAGTTCAATGAATTTGCGATTGAGCAGCTCGGCACTGTGGAGACTTTATTGTTTGGCAGAGTGACTTACGAAATGATGGCAAGTTATTGGCCAACACCCGCCGCCAAAACAAATGATCCGGTTGTCGCTGAAAAGATGAATACCACGCCCAAACTTGTATTTTCAAAAACGCTTCAAAAAGGGGAATGGCAGAATACAAGGCTGATCAAAGACAACTTTGTAGAAGAAATGCAAAAGCTAAAAAAGCAATCCGGCAAGGACATGATCATTTTGGGAAGCTCCGATCTGGCGGTTACTTTTATTGATCATGGCTTGATCGATGAGTTTAGGGTCATGGTCAACCCGCTTATACTGGGAAATGGAAAATCCTTGTTCAAAGGCATCCAGGGAAAACTTGATTTGAAACTTATCAAAACACGAGTATTCAAAAATGGAAATGTTTTACTATATTATGAGCCAAAGAGGTAATGAATAATGACATAAGGTAATCAAAATACAAGTGACTTTCCGAAGCTATCCAAGCCTGCCCATCAGTCCCCCGCCTCTATAGGTATTCAACGGCTTGAACAATTAACAAAATTCAGTGAGGAAGAGATCAAGCAGTTACATGGTATTGGACCGAATGCACTTGCCCAATTAAACCGCGCCTTGCGTGTGAAGGGATAACATTCGCCCACAAGAAAGGAGAGATAATCATGGCAAAGAAAAAAGTCAGCACAAAAGCAACAAACAAGAAAGTCAAAGGAAGTTACGCTTCTGTAAATGGACTCAATCTATATTACGAGATCCATGGCAAAGGTGAACCGCTAATCCTGCTTCATGGCGGAGTTGGTGCAAGCGAAATGTTTGAAGCGGTTTCACCCACCTTTGCAAAAGGCCGAAAAGTGATCACCGTTCATTTACAAGCCCATGGGCAGACAGCCGACATCGAGCGGCCACTCAGCTTCGAGTTAATGGCGGACGATATCGCAGCACTAACAAAACACCTCAATCTGGAGCGCACCGACCTCTTGGGCTATTCGCTTGGCGGCGAAGTGGCGCTGCAAACCACAATCCGGCATCCAGAGTTGATCCGCAAACTTGTGCTCGTTTCCGCTGCGTTCAAACACGATGGGTTTTATCCAGAGGTGCTGGAAAGCTTCGCACATATGGGACCTGATGCTGCACAGTTCATGAGCCAATCACCTCTTGCCCAACTTTATCCAAACAAGGACTGGGCGGCGCTATTCACCAAACTTGGTCATCTGATGAGGCAAGACTTCGATTGGTCGAAAGATGTCGCTAAAATCAAATCGCCTGTAATGCTGGTCTTCGCAGATGCAGATACTTATCGCACATCGCACATCATGGAATTTTTTGTGTTGCTAGGCGGTGGTCAGCGCGACGCTGGCTTGGATGGTTCTGGCCGACCGACAACACGGCTTGCCATTCTGCCGAACGCGACACACTATGATATTATTTCGTCGCCAACATTAGCATCTATCGTTACTGAATTTCTTGATGCTTCCTGGCCGCGTTAGAATTGATGCGATGGGAATATCTAACGCCCTACAGTATCCAGATTAAGCTTTTAACAGCCCGATAGAATATAATATCATTCGTTGATGGAGTCTTTAACTTTAGAAAGGAGAAAAATATGAATGGAGTACGAGTATTGGTTGGCACTCATAAGGGTGCATTTATTTTGACATCGGATGGAAAGCGCGAGAATTGGGACATCAGCGGGCCACACTTTGCAGGCTGGGAAATCTACCATATGAATGGATCGCCCGCTGACCCAAATCGAATCTATGCATCGCAATCCAATGGCTGGTTTGGACAAGTGATTCAACGCTCGGATGATGGCGGCAAAACATGGCAACCTGTCGGTAATAAGTTTGCGTACGATGGCGTGCCCGGTACACATCTTTGGTACGATGGCACACAGCATCCTTGGGAATTCAAGCGCGTCTGGCAACTACAGCCATCGCTAACTGACCCGGACACAGTCTTCGCCGGGGTCGAAGACGCGGCGATGTTCCGCTCCACCGATGGCGGACAGACCTGGAACGAACTTCCCGGATTGCGTGAAGCGAAAGGAAATCTCTGGCAACCAGGTGCGGGTGGAATGTGCCTGCATACAATCATTCTCGACCCAAGCGCCCCCCAACGGATGTTCATCGCTATCTCAGCCGCAGGCGCGTTCCGTACCGATGACGCTGGCAAGACATGGCGACCCATCAACCAAGGACTTAACTCCGGCGAACTTCCCGATGCAAGCGCGGAGGTCGGTCATTGCGTCCATAATATTGCAATGCATCCGTCGCGCCCAAACGTTTTATTTATGCAAAAGCATTGGGATGTGATGCGAAGCGATGATTCGGGCGCTTCATGGCATGAGGTCAGTGGCAATTTGCCGAGCGACTTCGGTTTCCCAATCGCCGTACACACACACGAACCAAACACAATTTATGTTGTGCCGATCAAGAGCGACGCGGAACATTATCCACCCGACGGAAAATTGCGTGTGTTTCGCAGTCGCACAGGCGGGAACGAATGGGAGCCGCTTACGAAGGGATTGCCGCAGAACGATTGCTACGTCAACATCCTGCGAAGTGCGCTGGCCATTGACACATACGATTCGTGCGGGATTTACTTCGGCACGACCGGCGGACAGGTTTACGCCTCAGCCGATTCGGGTGATAGCTGGAAGCCCATTGTCCGCGATCTCCCTGCAGTGCTGTCGGTTGAAGTTCAGACGCTACAATGATTCGAGTCGTCCTGCCGCATCATCTGCGGACGCTGGCTCAAGCCGGCAAAGAAGTTGAACTTCAAATTGAAGGGCCGGTGACACTTGGCTCGGTTCTGGATACATTGGAGAATCAATATCCGATGTTGAGCGGAACGATTCGCGACCACATAACAAAACAGCGCCGACCCTTTATTCGATTCTTTGCCTGCGGAGAAGATTGGTCACTTGAATCTCCGAACTTTCTGCTTCCCGACGCGGTCGTAATGGGACGAGAACCGTTTCGGATTGTAGGAGCCATGGCTGGCGGGTAGGTTACCGCGAATTGTTTCTACGCTGCCATATATAGATTCACAGTCAATGAAGAGAGAAATATCATGAGAAAAGTAATCGTATCCGAATATGTGACACTCGACGGTGTTATGGAAGATCCGGGTGGAGGCGACAAATCTAAATATGGTGGATGGAGCCGCCAATTCTGGAATGAACAGGCGATGAAGTTCAAGTATGATGAACTTTTTGCAAGCGATGCTCTTTTGTTAGGTCGAGTAACCTACGATGGTTTTGCAAAAGCATGGCCCACCATGAAAGACACCGGTGATTTTGGTGAGAGGATGAATAGCATCGCCAAATATGTTGTTTCAACCACGCTCAAAAGCGCCAAGTGGAATAATTCAACGATCATCAATAATAATGTTGGTGAAAAAATAAAAGCGCTCAAAGAACAACCCGGAAAAGATTTTTTAGTCGAGGGCAGTTCTGAGTTAGTTCACACGCTAATGCAATATGATCTCGTGGATGAATTTCGGTTGATGATCCATCCAATTGTAGTAGGAGGTGGAAAGCAGCTTTTGGGAGAAGGAATTGATCGCAAGGTTCTGACACTTGTGGAAACAAAAACTTTCAACTCTGGGATCGTTGTTCTCATCTATCAGCTCAATCAAAAAGAAATTAAGTGAATGAAGATCCATCTTGTGGATGGCACGTATGAGTTATTCCGAAATTACTTCGGTGCGCCCCCAAAGCAGACTCCCGATGGACGCGAGGTCGGTGCGACGCTCGGACTTTTAAGAAGCTTGCTGATGCTGTTGACAAGCCCTGACGTCACGCGTGTTGCGTGCGCCTTCGATCACGTGATCAAATCCTTTCGCAATGATTTGTTCGCCGGATATAAAACAGGCGAAGGTGTTGACCCAAATCTTTTAGCACAGTTCCCGCTGGCAGAGGAGGTGGTTGCGGCGCTCGGAGTCGTTGTTTGGCCGATGGTGGAGTTCGAAGCAGATGATGCATTGGGGACTGCGACTGCACGTTTCAAAAAGAATAAATCCGTGGAACAGATCGTCATCTGCTCGCCGGATAAATATTTGGCACAGTTGGTATCCGGCGAACGAATTGTGTGTTGGGATCGTCGGCGCGAGATCGTGTTCGATGAAAAAGGTGTGATGGAAAAATTCGGTGTACGACCGCAATCCATACCTGATTGGCTAGCACTGGTCGGCGATTCTGCGGACGGCTATCCAGGTATTCCGGGCTGGGGAGCGAAATCGAGTTCAGCAGTGCTGGCGCACTTCGAGCATTTGGAGTCGATCCCAAACGATTCGGGCAAATGGAACTTGAAAGCGATCAGTCCGGGGCGCGCCGCAAGTTTAGCAGAAAGTCTGATGCAGCATCACGAAGAAGCCCTGCTCTATCGGAAGTTAGCCACATTGCGCAAGGATGTTCCGATGAAAGAAAACCTCAGCGACTTGAAGTGGCAGGGCGCATATGATGAATTGAAAAAGATTTGTCATAAGTTGGGTGATGATAGAATCCCCCAGCGCATTTCGCGCTGGCGGTGATATAACCCTGTGACTTATGAATGAAAGATTACAAGATAGCCTTTTGCAGTAAATATACGGGTTAGTCTTTCTGGATGGTCTCTTGCATCTTTTGACGTTCTTGATCTAACACCTTAGCCAATTTACTGATGAAGTCCGATAGAAATTCTAATTCTTTCTCGGTATAACTTGAGAGAAGCTGATCTTGTGCTCTTCGTGCCGATGCAAATAGGGCAGCGAGTTTGGCTGCTTTTTCCTTGACAACAACAATCAATGTGCCGCGTCGATCCTCGGGATTGCGCCGGCGCTCGATAATACCACTCCGCTCAAGTCGATCAAGCATCGCCGTCGTTGCTCCGGATGTGAGTCCAGTATGCTCAGCAAGCTCAGTAGGAGTCGATACTCCTTTCTGAAGGAGCAGCCCAAGACATTCCCAATCCGTGATGTTTACTCCCAGCTTTTCGACAACAGTGTTTCGAAGCAATACGTTGCTAAAGTTATAGTCTCTGACCGCCAGGAGGGCTTGTCTTACTAGTACCTTCTTGCTAACCGTTGACATATTCTACCTCTTGACATTTTTGTTATAACATCTTATTATTCAAGTATCTTGATTATAAAGCATTAATTAGGATAACGCAAGGGCAACTTCGTTGTCCTTGACGCCAGAAACATTCGCCAGAAGGAGATTTCTATGAGCCCAAAGAAAGAAACACAAAAGTCTACAGGATTTAGTGCCGAGGAAAAAGCCGCGGCGAAGGCCCGCGTCCAGGAGCTGAAGGCGGAAGCACAAAAGGCAAACGGGGAAAACGCCGTGCTGGCGGCGATCGCCGCAATGCAGGAACCGGATCGCACCATCGCCAAGCGGCTCCATGCGATCATCAAAACCAGCGCACCAACCCTCTCGCCGAAAACCTGGTACGGGTTTCCCGCGTATGCCAACAAGGATGGCAAGGTCGTCTGTTTCTTCCAATACGCACAGAAGTTCAACACGCGGTATGCAGAGTTAGGCTTCAGCGACACGGCAAACCTCGACGAAGGTGCCATGTGGCCAGTCGCTTACGCGCTGAAGGAGTTGACCGCCAAAGAAGAGGCAAAGATCATCGCGCTCGTGAAGAAAGCAGTGAGTTGAAGAGCAGAGAAATGTCGACAATCCATTTTGAAACTACACCACTTAAAATCCGCGACTGGACCATTCTTATGCTTCCCAAAAGCGCGAGTGCAAAGCTTCCCTCGCGTGGTATGACATTGGTCGAAGGTACTATAAATGGTTTCCGTTCTAAAATCGTTCTCGAACCGGATGGAAGGGGCAGTCACTGGTTTAAAGTCGACTCAGGGCTGCGTGAAGCCGCTGGAATAGATGCAGGCGGTAGGGTAACGATAGTAGTTGAGACATCTAAAGAGTGGCCCGAGCCCAAGGTGCCAGCGGATTTGAAAAAGGCACTAACATCCGACCCGAAGGCGAACGCCCTCTGGGTAAAAATCACACCGATGGCGCGCTGGGATTGGCTCCGCTGGATAGGCGCGACCAACAACCAGGAAACGCGCAGCCGGCACATCGAGGTAGCATTATCGAAGCTCAGAGCTGGTGAACGAAGGCCATGTTGCTTTAATCGTAACTTATGCACCGAACCCGAGGTCTCGAAAAACGGAGTGCTCATAGAACCAACCAAACAACGAAGTCAAGACTTACAGTAAATATTTAATGAATAGAAGAAAGCGGTGAGCTGAGCATGAAAGCAACTACGAATACTTCCCTAAAAGAGAAATCCCCGTCTCAACAAATAGACGCCATCATCAAGGAACCGGGCGACTGGCGGGGCAAGAAATTGTCACAGCTGCGCGTTTTGATCAAGAAAGCCGACCCGACTGTAGTCGAAGAAGTGAAGTGGAAAAAGCCCTCCAAGCCATCGGGAGTCCCCGTTTGGTCTCATGATGGGATAATATGCATAGCGGATACCCTCAAGAATGCTGTGCGGCTGACATTCCCCAAGGGCGCTCAGGTGAAGGATCCGAAGAAGCTCTTCAATACGCGCCTGGAAAGCAACACGGTTCGCGCCATCGACTTCTTCGAAGGTGAGAAAGTAGAAGAGACGGCTCTGAAGGCGCTCATTCTCGAAGCCGTGAGGTTGAACATTTCAAAATAGTGCAAGCCATAAAACGAATTTATAACTAAGACAATAAAGGAGTAGACAGTATGCAAACAGTCAACAAACTTATGATGCTCGCCATTGGCGTCAGCGACATGCCGAAGGCAAAAGCTTTTTACGCGGACAAACTTGGTTTGAAAGTCACAACGGACTATCGCCAAGACGATGACCACTGGTGGGTGTCTCTGACTCTCCCCGAAGGTGGAATCACTATTACCCTAACAACCTTTCACGAAAATGCGAAGTCTGGCACGATGACGCTGTGGTTTGCGACCTCAGACCTTAGCGCAGCCCACAAAGCATTAGGCGACAAGGGAGTCAAAGTCAGTGAAATCGGAGACGACCTGCACGGCCCGGGGTCAGGCATAAAATGGTTTAAACTTTAAGGACCCTGACGGCAATCTGCTCCACCTCGAACAAGGGTAATATGACGATCGTTTTGCAACCCATTGGAGAAGCCGAAAGGCCTCTTTTTAGCGTGAGGTTCTTAGTGGTCTCCAATTAGTTCACATTAGCAGATAAGAAGTACCCGTTAGTTGCTATTGAGTTCATGTTAGCTGCTAAGTAGTACCCGTAGTCGCTATTGGGTTCACGTTAGCTGCTAAGGTTCACGTTGCAATTCCTGCCTGTCAGCGCAAAACTCTTGAAGTCCATGAAAAAAAGTGGGCGATACCATAGAGGTTTATTTAAGAGAAAGACCATAGCACCTTTTTCTTATAGGTAGTGCCGTAATGGGCAAGCGCCTTGTGATATCCGCAGGGAAAGGAATCAGCAGAGAAAAAGAGTGTACACCTTCACTAGGTTTCGACAGGTGGAACGGATTCGCGGTCGACACACTTCCATTTGTTTCAAGCATTTCTCTTCGTGTGGCTTCAAGTTTTTCCTGCTCCCAAGCAGAATCCACGACCGCCGCAGAGGAGTAACTCACACCTTTACCCAAACAAATTCCCCAAACCTCTTCCACCTGTTTTCTGCAACGTCTTCATCAACTTCTGCGCTTCGCGGAATTGCTTGATAAGTTTATTCACATCCTGCACATCCGTGCCGGAGCCAGCCGCGATGCGCCGTCTGCGTGAGGCGTTCAACACATCCGGGTTACGGCGTTCTTTGATCGTCATCGAGCTGATGATGGCTTCCGATTGCCTCATGTTTTTCTCGATGTCCTTCGGGTCCGCCTGACGCGCGGCTTGCCCGAACTGTCCGGGCAGCATGTCCATCATCTGCGAAAGCGGCCCCATCTTTTTCATCTGCTTCATCTGCTCCAAAAAATCTTCGAGCGTGAACTGTCCCTTCATCATGCGGTCGGCGGTCTTCTGCGCGGTCTGCTGATCGAACGCGGCTTCGGCTTTTTCGATCAAGCCGATCATGTCGCCCATTCCCAAAATGCGCGACGACAGCCGCGCCGGATCATAGGTTTCGAGCGCGTCAAGTTTTTCGCCGGTACCGATAAATTTGATCGGCACACCGGTCACGGACCGAATCGAGATCGCCGCACCACCGCGTAAGTCGCCATCCATCTTAGTTAAGATCAAGCCAGTGATAGATACATTATCTCGAAAACCTTGGGCGATGTTCAACGCTTCCTGACCAACCATCGAATCAACTACGAGCAACGTTTCAACAAGCGTGACTTTCGCGGCGATGGATTTCAACTCGTTCATCAATTCCGCGTCTAACTGCGACCGACCAGCGGTATCCACAATCACGACGCCAAATCCGCCCTTTTCGGCTTTCTCGAAGGCTCGCTTGGCGAGTTCCGGCGGTTTGAGATTCAAATCTGATTCAACCGGAACATCGATCCGGTCGCCGAGTTGCTGCAACTGTTGCACTGCAGCCGGACGATATGGATCACCTGCGACCAACATCACACGCTCGCCTTTTGAGCGAAGCAAGCGCGCAAGCTTTCCTGCTGCAGTGGTCTTGCCTGAGCCTTGTAAGCCGACCAACATAATCATGCGCGGCTTCGGACCGGTTAGATTCAATAGCGCCGGTTCGCCGAGAGTTGCGATCAATTCTTCGTTGACAATCTTGATGATTTGCTGTCCGGGATTCAATGCCCTTGATACTTCCGCACCGACCGCGCGTTCACGCACGCGCGCGATGAAAGTTTTGACGACGCTGAAATGAACATCCGCTTCCAATAATGCAAGACGGACTTCGCGCATCGCGGCGTCTACATCCGCTTCGGATAATTTTCCGCGCCGTCGAAGCTGGTCAAATACTTGATTGAGTCGATTAGTTAATGATTCAAACATAGGCGAGCATTGTAGTGCGGTTGCAGGCTTGGGTCAAGAGAAGAAGCGCTTCTAAAGACATCAGAAGTCTTTGAGACTTCCGATGTCTTTAGAAGGGGGAGTACGCAAAGTTTGTCAGTCGGCCAAGGGTAAACCAGCATAGGATGGCTTCAGGGAATCCCAAGACTTACTGAGCCAAGCGGCTCGGGCTTTGGCAGTTGCAATGACCCCAGGCAGGGTCCAACGTGCGCCAGAACGTTTCAACCGGACAGCGGCAATCTGCTTGCAAGCGCTTTCGATGGTTCCGCTGCCGATCAGATACCCGAGTTGGCGAAAACGTGCGTAGTCCATACGTTTCTCATTGTGATCGTAATAGGTGATTGCCTTTTCGATGAAGGGATGTGCGGCGGTGTGCGAAAGCAAACTGCGACAGGATTGAATCACATCTTGAATGCGTCCTTCCCACAGTTCGGTACGCACTTGGGTCAGCCATTCGTGAGCCTGTGGCGTGTTTGGGCCGAACGCCGCTTCTGCGATGGGTGTGAGATATTCGCTGGCGTGATACCAATCCACGATTTGTACGGCGTTTGGATAATATTTTTGCACTAGGTTCCAAATCCACACAGCACCGTCTGAGACAAAGACGATTTCTTCATAGCCGTCGACCTGATGTTGGATACCCGTAGCCCATAACAATCGTCCAAATTGTTCGGCTTCCTGGATGTCGCAGTGGTATTTCATGTTCTTGGCTTGCAGATGACTTTGTTCTCCAACGCGGGATCCGTGGTGATTTTGGGGATGAGAAAGGTGAATCTGCTCCACTTCATACCAACACAACGTTTTCAACTCTCGCCACTCCCCGTGCAAGGGCACATGCGCACCATCGACCGAGGCATAGAGGCGCCCAAGATGCCTGGGGAGGCGCTGCTCCCGTTCTTCTAATCCTTTCATGTCTTCTGCCGCTTGTTTCCATTCTTCTTCGAGTTGGGCTTGTGCCTGTCCATAGCCTTCGGTCTGTTTGAGTACGGTATGATCGCTTACTCGAAATAACAGAAAACGCTCCGCCAATTGACTGGCTTCTTCAAACGATGTTTCCACTCCCAAGATCCCGAGTAAGCTCGCCAGTCCCGCTGTACTCTGTCCCGGTCTCAATCCCAAGCGCTCATCCAAGGGTGACTGCCCACAATGGCAATGCGCACACAGATAATATCGACGCCGATAATTCACTTTGCCAAACACACTCCATACCACGGCTTCCCGCTTGCCCAGCGGCTCCGCTTCCGCTCCGCATCCACAGCGGACGCAACTTGCATATTTCGCTTCATTCGCTTCAATCATTTCCTGCAATCCAAGCCCACAGGCTTCTTTCGCTAACTCGCGCAGCGCTTGTTCGATCTCTGCCACTTGCGCACCTTCCTCGAGTTTCTCCTGCACCGCCTCGCTCATGATTTCCGCTATCTTTCTTACCACTGCTATGCTAAACTTCATCTCGAGCCTCCTGAGTATCCTTTGGTCTGTGAGAAGCCCAAAGCTTACCTTAGAGGCTCATTTTTGAAAATCCACTTACAACCTTTACGTGCACCCTTAGAAGGTGCCTTGCTTGACAATACCTCTCTCGTCTAGTAAAATCACGAACGCTTAACAACAGAATATCCTGCCGAGATAGCTCAGTTGGTAGAGCACGCGACTGAAAATCGCGGTGTCCACAGTTCAATTCTGTGTCTCGGCACTCTCGGTCAGGAAGAAGACCGACCTGCGGGCGTAGTACAGCGGTAGTACGTCTCCTTGCCAAGGAGAAGGTCGTGGGTTCGAATCCCATCGCCCGCTCTGGATGAGGATTGCAAACCAGCAATCCTCATTTTATAATATAGTGAAAGATGGCGTCGTGGCCAAGTGGTAAGGCAAGGGTCTGCAAAACCCTCATCACGGGTCCGAATCCCGTCGACGCCTCAATAGACAAATGAACGATAAACAAAGGGGCGGACAATTGTCCGCCTCTTTGTTATTTAACTCTGACAAACTTACGTTTGCCTGCTTGCAACACTCCTGAGTGTGGAAAAGGAACATCACCCCGCTCCAGTGTTTCGCCATCGAGACGCGCACCTTTCTGTTCGATCAAACGTTTTGCTTCGCTCTTACTAGATGCCAATCCCGCGCTCAATAAGACATCAATCACCGTTGCGCCATTTGGCAATTTGAATTCTGGCATTTCTTCAGGTGCTTCTCGTTCTTGAAAAACGCGCTTGAACTGTCCTTCCGCTTCTTCCGCCGCAGACTTGCCATAAAAAATCTCGACGATCTCAAGCGCCAATTCCTTTTTCACATCGCGCGGATGACGTGAATTATTTTTCAATGCGGCTTCAACGTCTCGGATCTGAGCTGGTGTGTAACGAGTCGCAAGCTTAAAGTAGATCGGCATCACGTTATCAGGAATACTCATCACTTTGCCATACATATCTTCGGGCGTGGCATGGATCGGGATGTGATTGCCCAACGACTTGGACATGCGAACCACGCCGTCTGTGCCAGGCAGGATGCTGACAAGGATTCCAATCTGAGGCCGCTCGCCATAGAGTTCCTGCAATTTACGTCCAGCAGTGATGATGTTGAATAACTGGTCACTACCGCCGACTTGAACATCGGTGTTCATGGCGACAGCGTCATAGCCCTGCATCAAGGCGTAAAATGTTTCATGCAAATACACCGGATCACCTTTTTCCCATCGCAGTTTGAAATTTTCGCGCGAGATAAATTGTTGAATGGTAAACGCCGAACCGAGTTTAATCATATCGGCTAGTTTCAAATCCAACAACCATTCATGATTGAAGCGGATTTTTGTTTTCTCACGATCCAGAATCGTGAAAGCCTGCTCGGCATAAGTCCGCGCGTTGTGTTCGGTCTCTTCCTTCGATAAAACAGCGCGCAATTTGTCCTTGTCTGATGGATCGCCAACCATGCTGGTGCCTGTGCCAATCAAGAACGTCACCTCGTGGCCTAAATCCTGAAATTGGCGCAGTTTACGCATGGTAATGGTATGCCCCAAATGCAAATCGGATGTGCGTGGATCATAGCCGCAATAGACACGCAAAGGCCGTCCCTCTTTTTGCGCTTCAACCAAGCGTGCCCGCAATTCGGTGGTCATGGCTTTTTTCAGATCCTCGTCGCCATATTCCGTGCCTTGCATCAAAAGTTCAACCTGCTCATCTATGTTCAAAGAAACCTCCTCAAGATAAAACAAAAACGCGCCCGCGAGGGCGCGCAATTATTCCCTCGCAATATTCTATGCGCGGGAATAATAGTATGGGAAAGCAAAGATGGAATTCATCCCCATTATTATACCAAACTTATTGACCCAGATTCACGGCAAACGTCCATGGACCCTTGATCGTATAGAATTCGTCACTGTAGACGATTTTCTCAGCGTCCGCCTCCGACATCGAAGCAGGCTTGCTGACGATCTGCATGGCCATAACGCCGTTCGCGTTCGCCTTGCAATCCAGTGCGATGCCAAGGCCGCGTTTATTCAGGGTCTGCTGAATCTTCGGCATATACAATGAACAATATTCATCAGGCGTTGGATAGGCGCCAATCGATTCAATCACCAGCGAAGCGGAAGTCAAATCGGCATCGGGAGGAACATAAAAGGTAACCTGGTCACATCGCTTTCCCGGCTGTCCATTGGAGCCGCTTTGCGTGGTCATTAATGACGCAGTGAAATCCGTGATGGACTGACCGCTGTAATCAAAGTGGGTGCTCCATATCGTCCAATCCGATGCGTCCGGCAAAGCAAAACAAACATCTGCATAAACTGTTTTACCGTCACGCCAAGCACGCTGAAGACTGAAATTAAATCCACCAACATTTTGATTGGAAACAGGTCCGGAGGCTTGCATGGTCGGATAGGATGCCTCTTCTATGGTTGGAAGAACAACTTGAGGCGATTGATTCGCGCCACAAGCCGACATGAATACCGCAGCAAAAACCAAAATTGGAATTAACTTTTTCATTCGTAATCTCCTAATGAAACAGATCTGCAAGCGCAACTTCGACACGCGGAAATCGGAATTGATAACCGAGTTCGAGCAAACGTTTCGGCTGGCAATATCTTCCTTCCGTAACAAGAACACTCATCTCGCCAAGCATAACACGAAGCATGAATGATGGCGTCGGTAACCAATACGGTCGATGCAGGGTTTTCGCAACCGCCCGCATGAATTCCGCACTGGAGGTTGGTCCTGGCGCAATTAAATTATAAGCGCCATTCGCGTTTTGGTTCTCCATCAAAAAACGGATTGCGCCGATCACATCAGCCATGTGAATCCATGGCACAGCCTGCCTGCCATCTCCAATCGGTCCGCCTATAAAGAGGCGCACAGGCAAAGCCATCAGCGGAAAGATGCCGCCTTGCCTTGCAAGAACCACTGCCTGACGAAGGACAACGCGTCGCACGCCCAATTCTTCAATTGATTTTATCGCGTCTTCCCATTGAATTGTGAGCTTTGCAAGAAAGTCATCCGCAGAAGGAGTTGTCTCATCGGCAACAGAGTCACCGCGCAGACCGTAATAGTTGATTCCAGAGGCTTGGACGAAAATGCGCGGGCGCTGAGTCGCTTCTTTGATGGCAGAGGCCAATGCCAGTCCGGGATTGACGCGTAAGTCAAGGAATTTTTGCTTTTGGGACTTTGTCCACGGCCAATGAGCCAAGCTAAATCCTGTCAGATTTATAATCGCATCCATATCATTTACGCGTTGACCCCACTCTTTAGTAGTTTGCCCATCCCATTGAATTTGATTCGTTGATTCGGGAGACTGGCGCGTCAAAATGAAAACTTGATGATAATCCGATAAAAGAGAGTCCGTCAGTGCCCGACCGATGAAGCCGGAACCACCTGCGATTAATATTTTCATAAAATCATCTCCACTTGCATAACCATTACAGCCAGTTTACCGATTCATTCAAGAAGCAGTATAATCAATGTCAATTACAAATTGCTATGCAGGAACCCGTCTTGGTGCTCAACGCAAACTTTGAACCGATCAATGTTTGCACTACGCGACGAGCCATCGGATTGATGTTGGGGGGTAAAGCGGCGATGGTGGCAAATGGCCGCGGTTATATCCGAACAGTCAAAGAATTGATCCCACGGCCCTCGGTCATTCGCCTGGATGTGCAAATTCATCGCCCACGCCCGCGCATCAAGCTAACGCGCCGCGAAGTTTTTCGCCGTGACAATTATACCTGCCAGTATTGTGGTCGGCGTGATGGGGGCCTGACGGTGGATCACGTGATCCCCAGACATTTGGGCGGACCCCACACATGGACTAATGTTGTGGCAGCTTGTCCCTCCTGCAATCACCACAAAGGCGGACGTCAACTCGAAGAAGCGCATATGAATCTTTTCCACATTCCAAAAGAACCTCCTGCCAATGCCGCTTATATCTTCGGGCGGCATTTGGCTGAGAATGAAGAGTGGGCACAATATATCAATGGCTGGTAATTCAAATTACTGAAAAATCGAGTAGGAGGCGGCGGCTAACCGCCTCCTCTCACACCACCGGACATGCGGGTCCGCATCCGGCGGTTCATCAAGCAAAACGCAGTTCTTGATACCGTTCTTTGATACTTTTCAGCCCTGAGTTGTGCCAATAGGTATTGCTCAGGGCTTGGTTTATCACAGGTGAGGCAGACAGTCGCCAAGGACTTGTGCCCTCAGCTCCTTCCTGTGCCCATTGCTTGGGGACGCCCAGCTTCACTAATTCTCGGTAGCGGGTTATACCCCGTTTCCAGCGTTTCCAAATCAGTTGCCTCAATCGTCGTCGTATCCAACCGTCCAGTTCTTCAAAAACCTTCGATGCGTCAGCCAGCCGGTAATATCCAATCCAACCGATGATGTAACGGTTGATCTCTTCCAAAATTTGTTCCAACCCGCCGCTTCGAGTACGTTTTGTCAGGTTACGTAACTTTTCCATAAAGCGTTCCTTCGTCCGGTTCGCTATTCGGATCAGCACGATCCCTTTGCGCTTGAAGAAACTGAACCCGAGAATTTTCACCTTCCCCGCTTTCTCAACTTTACTCTTCTTGGAGTTGACTTTCAACTTAAGCTTCTTTTCCAGAAACCCTTTCACGCTTTCCATTACTCGTTCACCCGCTCGCTGCGTTTTGACATAGATATTGCAGTCATCGGCATAGCGCACAAATTTGTGCCCGCGCTTTTCCAGCTCTTTGTCTAAATCGTCCAGCATGATATTGGACAGCAATGGGGAGAGCGGACCACCTTGTGGCACACCCTCTTCTGCATCCATTATTACTCCATTAATCATCACTCCCGATTCCAGATACGCTCGGATCAGCTTGAGCACTCGTTTGTCTTTCACCACACGTGCCACGCGGGCCATCAGCATATCGTGATTCACTCGATCAAAGTATTTCTCCAGATCGATATCCACACACCATTCGTATCCTTCTTGCACATACGTTTGGGCTTGTCTCACGGCTCCATGCGCACTGCGGCCGGGTCGGAACCCGTAGCTATGCTCTGAAAAGAGCGGTTCGAATAACGGAACCAACACCTGTGCTATCGCTTGCTGGAGTAAGCGATCCACTACATTCGGTATCCCTAACTGCCTGACCCCGCCATCGGGTTTGGCGATCTCTACCCGCCTGACTGGGCTCGGCCGATAGGCTCCGCTTTCGAGAATTGCCCTGGTCTCCAACCAATGTTCCTTCAGGTGTGGACGAAGTTCTTTCACCGTCATCCCGTCGATGCCCGGTGCTCCGCCGTTGCTCTCTACTCGCTTCATCGCTATGAGTAAGTTCTGTCTTTCCCAAATCCTTTCCCACAGCCCTGCGTCGGAAGTTCGCTCGTCTCGCACTGAGGACGGCTCGGCTCTCGGTTCCAATCCCGTCGGATTCACCGACTTCGCTGGCTCCGCAGTATCCCTATCCGGGAAAGACGGCCTTCTGTGTTCATCCTGCAAGCTGCTCAAGTTACTATTCCTGTTTAATGTTCGGCCCTTCCCACTCAAACGGGAGTGGTAGTATGGCCTCGGCTGACCCCTGCCATTTCAATCCGATTTCTCAATCGGGGTTCCCGGTTTTCCAGTGTAATGGCAGGTCTCCCCAGGTAAGAGCGTTAGCTGTCTCTGCATCCCTGTCCCATTTACTGCTTCAGCCTTTGACTGCATTGGGCTTCGTTGTTACTTGCCAACTCGCCCTGCCTCACAGCCTCCTATGAGCTTCTTATTCATCAGGTCGCAGATTTGCCTCCGGCTTCCTCCAGACCCCACCTCACGGTGACGCCCTTGCCTTCAGCTAACGGTTGGTGCAATCTACCTCCGTAAAGGTCTTTCACCTTCTAGCCAACGCCCATGCTGGGCGCACAAATAAGAACGGCGCGGATATCTGCGCCGTTCTTGCTTAAAATGCAAATCAAAAACCTAACTGAAATCCAATACCATAAAATCTTCAGCCAACGCAACTTCACCCTGGTAACGTTGATGCGCTTCGGCGATCAGATCTCCGCTAGCGTATTTACCGGTCGGATAATGGATCAAATATAACTTCCCGACTTCGGCCTGACTGGCAATCTCCGCGGCTTGTGCGGCGGATGAATGTCCGCGCGAGGCACCAGCTGATTCGTGAATCAAAATGTCCACACCCGCGGCGAGACGGATGACTTGCGCACATGGTTCGGTATCACAGGAATAAGCCATGGTCTTATTGGTATGATTAAATTCAAAGCGCAGTCCAATCGTCGGCAATAAATGATGAACCGGCGAAGAAAAGATTCGGAAATCGGGAAAGTCAATCACTGTTGTCATTTCCTGCGCGGGCAAACGAAAAAAAGCAACAGGGAAAAAATCAGGCCACTCAGACCAGCCATAATACCCCATCAAATCTTCCACCCGATCAAGCGTATGGTGCAGGCCATATATATTGATCGGCTTGCGACGACCCATCAGCCACATGTCCATCAGCAGGAGCGGTAAGCCAGAGACGTGGTCGGGATGAAAATGCGTCACGATCAAATCTGTTAAATCGTTAAAATCAAGACCTGCTTTTTCCAATCTTAAAATCGGATTACTTACGCAATCTACCATCACCATGCGTTCCTCGCCAACCACGACCATATGTGTATTCTCATGGTCAGTAGTAGGAATGGCATTGGACGAACCGAGAATGATTACTCTGGGCATAGGACACCTATATTATTTAAGCACAGAAGCTAAAATCATCGGCGTGATATAAGCCTCAATCAGCGCCGCAATTGCCAGCAACGGAACAACCAAACCGATAAAAATCTTGGCCCAATCAGCCAATAATTCAAGTGATATTTGACCCATGGATTTTCCCAATTGTGGCGTGACAAGCGCCGCACCAATTCGCAGAACAATTGCGCTGGAGATCATCAATGCTGGGATTTCGAAAATGCCGTGCGGGAGCAAACCGGCCGCAAATATCAACGTGGGAGAATATCCAATCAATTTAACAATACCCAACACACCCCCAACCAAACCGATATTCAGCAGAAAAGCCAGCAGACCGAGCACGCTGAAGGAAATCGCCCCGCCCAAAAATACCAAAAAGGTGGCGCGTACATTATTTGAAAAAATAAACAATGCCGATAAGTGCTCTCCTGTTTGCGCAATACCAGCGGATTGACGCGCGTTCTTCACGATTCCAGATATATCGTTGGTAGTCGCGTTCGGCAGCATTCTTGGCACATTAATGGTCGCCCATCGATAACTGACAAGATAGCCGCCAATAGCCAAAACAACAATAATCAAGAACGGAACAAGCAATTGTCGCATCGTTCTTCCAACTTCCAAGCGGTACCAGCTTCCCAAAGTCTTTGACTCGCCCTTGAACGTGCCCCAAAATGTTTTCCATATCCAACGGAAATTCAATGTATCGAACTCGCGCCCCAATAAATATTCACGCTGAAAATGGGCGATGCCCACGCGAATCAGCAAGGAAGCCATGACAAGGACTGCCGCAACGGCTAACCATAAAACCTGATCGTTGCCCCAAAACAATAACACACTCTCGCCCTGCATCAACATCGCAACCGGCACTACGATAAAGGAAGCCAGCAAATTCGCTGCCCGCACTGTCGTCGACTGCACCGAGATCACAATCGCGGCGCTGACCATCAGAATCGCATGAGCCGTGGTCAGCATGAATAACTGCACAAAGACAGATGCATCCGGCATATGAAGATGCTGACGGGAAACGATGATCACATAAAAGATGATGGAGGTATAACCCGCCAACAAAGGCGTGAAAATTCCGACCAAAAGTTTTCCGAAATATAAGTGCCAGTTCTCCAACGGCGAACTCAGCAAAGGCTCGATGGTGCCGCGTTCTTTTTCGCCCACGAAAGATTCCAACGCAACCACCAGCGAAATCGTGATCGGGAAGAATCCGATGATCAGAATGGAGAACGGAACCAGCCGATCCACGATCAGGTTTGCGCCATATTGATTGATATAAGCAACAGCTTCTTTCGCCACCTCATTCATCAACAAAGGAAAAGCCAGCGTTAATATCATGAGCGGCGTCAGAATGCGCCAATCGCGAAATTGATCGCGCAATTCCCGCCAGGCTACCAGCCAGACCATTTGCAGATTCTCACGCATGGACAGCCTCCGCGTGCAAAGTCTGCGCATCCGTCATCACTTTGAGATAAACCTGCTCCAGAGCTGCGGGGCACTTCCTGAAACGCCATCAGCGGTGCATGCATTGACATCAGTTCACGCATCAGGCGTAGATTCGCTTCGAGCGGGCGCTCCACTCTAAATCGCAGTGAAGACGCATTGCGCTCCATCAACGTTACACCCGACGGCAAACTCAATCCGTCGCCATTCCAATCAGAAGAAAGCCGTGCTTCATATTCGGCAACGCCCAGCACTTTTTGTTTCAACTCATCCAATGTACCAATCATCAAAATCCGTCCCTTGTAAATAATGGCAATCATATCAGCCAGTGCTTCGGCCTCATACAAGTTATGTGTGCAAATTACAATCGTGCGTTGCGATGATTTCAAACGCGCGATTTCATCGCGTACCAACCGCGCAGATTCAGGATCCATGGCCGAGGTCGGCTCATCCAGCAAAAGGACCGGCGGTTCATGCATCAAGGCACGTGCCAGCGCCAGTTTCTGTCTCATCCCTTTGGAATACTCGCCAATGCGGTGCGACGAAGCATTAGCCAATCCAAAATAATCAAGCAGATAATCGCGCCGCGATTTCCGCATCGTCGCATCGAGACGATAGACCTGACCAAAGAATTCAAGATATTCATCGCCCGTCATGCGCATGTACAAGCCATGTTGTTCGGTTAGCACGCCAACAGAAGCGCGCACTTCTGCGCCGTGTTTGACAACATCATAACCCGCGACGCGCGCCCAGCCGCGTGTCGGCACCAACAGGGAATTCAACATGCGAACTGTGGTGGTTTTGCCGGCACCGTTTTGTCCAAGCAAGGCTAGGATTTGTCCGGGCTTGACAGACAGTGTCACGCCATCAACCGCCCAAAAATCATTGAATTGCTTGCTTAAATCATGAATTTCAATCATTATTCACCCAGCATAAAAGAAATGGAGGACAGTGTCAATGAGACAACAGTCCTCCAAACAATTCTGTTAGCAAATACCGACTATTCCCGTTTCTTTGCCTTCCTAGATGATGTTACAGTGGAAGGTTTCTTGCGAGGCGTGGAAGTAGAACGTGACGTTGATTTTTTCGCGGCTGGCTTGGACTTTTTAGCGGCTGCCGATGAAGTAGATTTTCTTGCAATCTTTTTTTCTTCAACAGGTTCTTCTGCTCAACCGCCACAAACGACAACTCCGCCTTACTTTGGACTTCAATCGACTCCTTGGCCCGTTGAACGATGACGCCAGATCAACGTCACCGCGGCAAGAACTGCCACCACGGCCACCAGAACCTGATTCGGGTCAATCCCGCCAATCAGCGGATAATCGACTCGGAGAAATTCGAGAAAGAAACGAACTGTCGGATAGAAGATCAAGTAAACAAGGAAAATATCGCCTCGTTTCATTTTGTTTGCATAGCGGCGCGTGAGCCATACCAACAAAAACATGTTCGCCAGATTCAAGATCGACTCATAAAGAAACAACGGATGAAAGCGCGTAATATCCAGCGGATACTTCGTCAAATCGGTATACGGCGCAACGCGTGCGGCGGCATCCGTGATTTTGATACCCCACGGCAAGGTAGTCGGCGATCCGTATAATTCCTGATTAAAAAAATTACCCCAGCGACCAATCGCCTGGCCCAAAGCAAGACCCGGCGCGACAATATCTGTCCACTCGAGGAAGCTGACAGCTTTATATTTACGAACATACAAATACAACGCAATCAATCCGCCGATAATAGTGCCGGGGATTCCCAATCCGCCTTTCCAAATCTCGATGACATCAAGCGGATGGGTTAGGTAATAGTAGGTTGTTAATCCTGAGGCAGGAGTCGGAGTAAACACATGCCACAACCGGGCTCCGATCACACCGCCAATAATGAGATAGATCAAGAGATCCCAAACCATCTCCGGGTCATGACCGCGGCGTTTAAGCTCGAGTGAAGCAAGCCATGCGCCTGCGACCGCGCCAAGCATGAGCATAATGCCATAATAGTGTAAGATAAATTCGCCGCCAAAGAGACAAAAATGGAAACCGTCAAACTGGAAAAAATTAAACGCAAGAGTACCGCAATGAACTAACATCTTTATTCTCCTTTATAAACTTTGCGCATTTTATCATGCGCCTGAGTACGCACGACCCAAATGCGCTGAAGAGCCGTGAAGTTAGCAAGTATGGCGATGATCCATACACCGATAATCGGGATATTGAACAATAATGTTGGGCCTAAGATTAAATACCGTTCTGCGCGCGTCAGCAAACCTTCTCTGGCGCTGAAACTTTGCGCCTCAGCACGCGCCTTGACGTAGGAAACCAAAATCGAGCCCGCTGCCGCGACGAAAGTGACAACAGCCATGATAGGTTGATCGGTCATCGCAAAATAATAAAGCACGGCGCCAAGAATGATCAACTCCGAATAACGGTCGCTGACCGAATCTACAAACGCACCCCAATCGCTTGCCTCGCCGCGCAAACGAGCCATAGTGCCGTCCAACGCGTCAATCGGCCAGACGATCAGAACGATCAACCCGCCAATGCTAATATGTCCGCGAGCAATGAAGTACGCCGCAAACACATTTCCGGCTACGCCAATCAACGTAACCGAAATGGGTGTCAATCCAATTCGGTTCAGGAATCGAGCAACAGGATCCAGAAACCACTTAAATCCCAAACGTAGAACATCTGTGAATGTCTTTTTCAATGAAACCTCGCAGGCAAGACTGCCCAATGATACCCGAAATTCATACCTGATGCCCTGTCAAAAATTATTCTTCCTCTTCGAACGGCATCACGTCGCGCTCTCTTCCACCGCCTTGCGATGGACCAACAATCCCCATTTCCTCAAGCTGGTCTAACAAACGCGCGGCGCGCGGATAGCCAACCCGCAAACGACGCTGCAACAATGAAGCGGAGGCGCGTTGTGTGCCGCGCACTATGGAGATCGCTTGCTCGATCAAACCTTCATCTTCGTCTTCGTCAGGTTCAGTTAGTATTTTTTCCCACGGCGGCGCACTTTCACTTTCCATATTGCTGTTCTTTTGCCAATAATCGAGGATACGCTCGATCTCCATATCCGTAACCATAACACCCTGCGCGCGGATAGGATTGCCGACTTCAGGATTCTGAAACAGCATATCGCCATGACCAAGCAAAGTTTCTGCGCCGGTGGTATCAAGGATGACGCGCGAATCTATACTGGATGCGACCGCAAATGCCAAGCGCGCAGGGAAGTTGGCCTTAATCAGACCCGTTACCACGTCTGTGGATGGCCGTTGGGTTGCAACAATCAAATGGATACCGGTCGCACGCGCCATCTGCGCGAGACGAACCAGATTATGTTCGGTTTGATCCGGCGCGGACATCATCAAATCAGCCAGTTCGTCAATCAACACAACAATGCGCGGCAGAGTAACGCCATCTTCCTTGCGAGCCTGTTTGCGGTTATAACCTTCGAGATCGCGCACATGCCCGGACTCGAGCAGACGATAACGATGTTCCATCTCGAGCACCACCCAACGCAAAACGCCCATGATTCGATCAATGTTGGTTTCGACTTTTCCATAAAGATGTGCGAGGCCATTGAAGCGAATCAGTTCAACCATCTTCGAGTCGATCATGACCATGCGCAAGTCTTCAGGCGCGTTATTCATTGCAAAGCACGCCGCCAGCGAGGTGATGCATACCGATTTTCCAGAACCTGTTGCCCCGGCGATTAACAAATGCGGCATGCGTGCAAGGTCTGCAACGAGCGGATTGCCCGATACATCGCGTCCGAGCGCCATGGCCAGCGGAGCGCTATCCTTATGAAACACTCCGCTTTCCAAAATTGGACGCAAGCGCACAACCGTTGAAGTGGAATTCGGCACTTCAATACCCACATAAGGTTTGCCTGGCACAGGCGCTTCAATTCGCAGTCGCTCCGCAGATAACGCCAACGTCAAATCTTTTTCCAACGCGGCAATCTGTGCCACGCGCACCTTCATTTGCTGGGCTTCATCATCCTCATTTGCGCCCGGCCTTTTTATATAGCCCGGCTGCACCGCAAACTGAGTTACCGAGGGACCAATGCGATAACCAATCACGGTTGCAGGAATACCAAATTCCGAAAGCGTCTTCATGATCATGCCCGCGGTTTGATTGATTGTCCGCTCGTCATCTCGCGCAGCCTGCTCGGTCATCAAGATATTGAGCGGCGGCAACCCCTCTTCACGTGGGATTGGTTTGATCGGCTTCTCACTTTTTTTATCAACGGCTTTCAACGACGGTTGAAATTCGGGCGGAAGCGGAGTAGACTTTTTCCTTCTAAGTGCAGACTTTGCAGGTTGCTCTTCCTTCGAAGATTGAGCAACCGCTTCTTTCTGATCTGTTTGCGGCGGAGGCATCATAGGCTCGCCCGCCAACTTCAAAAGCCACGCTTCGAAAACAGCCCACAACCCAAACCCAGTGATAACTGTCAACAGCCATAGAATACACATAATCAACGCTGCCCACACAGGTCCGGCATACCTATCAAGGAAATATGCAATGCTCCAGCCCAAACGTCCGCCGTCCAGACCAGATTCTGCGCGGGCGAGTAAATCGCTTCCGATAACAGCAAGCAAACCCAAAGTCAGAAGCGCGGCGAGTTCAAGAGATAGAATCCGAAACAAACCGAGTGGTTTGTTATCGTGGCGAAGGAGAACAAAACCGCCATATCCGATCGCAATAACAATTACGTAACCTCCCCAGCCAAACCACTTTGAAAGAAACTCCGACCACGGTGTCAATAGAATGCCGCTGGTCAGATTCCATAGCGCAAGCAAAGACATCAGCGCGCCAGCAATCAACAGAACGCCCACCACATCGCGCAAATAACGCCCGAAATGCAAGTTGAAATGCCCGAAGCGATCCAGCCAATCGTCGGTAACAGGTTTTTGTGGATCGCTCTGTTCAGAATTAATCGGCATGAGTAAAAAGAATTACACGCTCAGGCGAAGACTCAATCCCATGCGTTGATGAACGGCATCCATATGCAGAATACGGACCTGCACGGGTTGACCAACATGCAAAACATCCTTTGCAGTTTGCCCTTCTTCAAGCAACATTTCCGAAGCGTGGATCAATCCTTCCACACCAAGATCAAGCTTCGCAAATGCGCCATAGGAAAGAATACTTGTGATCGTCGCCGGCAAAACTTGTCCCACCGAAAAATCGGTCGCGACCTTTTCCCACGGGTTGGGCTGCAAACGCTTCAGGCTAAGCGCCACACGGCAGCGTTCTGAAGAAAGGTCCAGTACTTGCACTTCGAGTAACTGCCCCATTTGCACAATTTGGTTTGGATGCACGACGCGTCCCCATGAAAGTTCGGAAATATGAATCAACCCTTCGACGCCACCAAGGTCAATGAACACACCAAAATCCGTAATGTTGGTGACCGTTCCTTGGACACACTCTCCCGAATGCAGCGAGTGAAACAATTCAGAACGCTTGCCAGGTTCCGCCAACGCGGCACGCTCAGAAAGAACGATGCGTCCATCCTCGGGAACACATTCAATGACCTTAAGCCTGAGCGATTGACCCACATATGCACCAAGGATTTTTTCTCGATCGGGCATATCATTGCGCCCCGCCATTTCAACCAAATGCGAGAATGGTACAAAACCATACAAGTCTTCGCCTTCGACCAGCAAACCACCGCGATTACTTCCGGTCACTTTCAGTGTCACAATTTGATCGTGATGATAAAGCTCCTGAACTTGCGCCCAGTCGGGTTGAATCCTATTCGACTCCTCCATTTTCGGCTCCGTGCGGACCGGAGGATGGGTCGGCGCTCGAGAAGGCGAAGATGGCGCGTGGCGCTCATCTTCTGCCAACACTGATTCCCACCAGCCATCGTCTGTCACCGGCATCGGACTTTCATATACATTTTTGTGATTCGTCATACCTACCTGTCCTTCCTTATTTGATTTGAGATTCCATGAACAATATGGCTTTGGCAACTGCCTCCACGGCAATACGCTGCTTGCGATACAAATCCGCCTCCGACATAGCCAAGCGCTCTGCCACCTCACGAACTTTTCGTCCCTCAATGAACTTCATTTCAAGGATATTATATAAAATCCATTCCGTGGTAAATCGCCGCTCTCCTTCCGGGCGGACTTGATCCACTGCCTTACGAAGCAGGGCGCGTAAAGCATTAGCTGGATTATCGTCATGTTCACGCGCCAATTCCTGAACAACCTGCAATCGCATCAATGGGCTGTTCGTCAACTTTGGCCCACCCCAATAATGGGTTAACGCGTCCTTGACCCAATTTGCCAAGTCCGCTTCAGGAGGCAAGGATTGGTCAAGCATATTCAGCGCGACTATCATATCGACCAAACGCGCGCAAGCGTTGGAGCATGTCCACCCGCGGTTGTAAATCCTGAAGAGAACGAAAGACTCGCTGTTGCAACAAACGATCTTCCAATGCCATCGCCGCACGATCCGCCAAAAGCCAGAGTGCATCGCGCTGATCTTGTTCCATGGAAGAATGACCGTCGCGCCGCGCCACTCCCATTAATCCAAGCAGAGGCGGAATTTCATCCAAGTCCATATCATCTCGTTTGCGCTGATGCAAAGGCAACATCCAAAACTTTCCCGATTCAAATTCCTCCCGTTCGTTTCCATTTCCATTGCTTATTCTTTCCAGTGCGTCAGAAAGACCTTCATGCTCGATAAGATTACGATTACCTGCCATAACAATCAGCGAGAGCTCGCTCTCGTCCAACGCGGCAACGAAGGCCGCGGGAGCTTGCATATGATCTCGCACAGCAGCAAGAACGGCTTCAAGGAATTGCTGCAAGTCGCTCTGTGTGAGCAAGCGCTCTTCCATGTTTTGCAATATCTGCAATTCGGACCGATCATGCCCAAAGAAGAGATAACGTTCCCATAAGGGATAAAACAATGTAATGGCATGTTCAAAAAGCAAAACCGTGGCGACCATGGTCAGAGGAACAAAAACAGAATAATCCGACCCCATCAAAACGCCGGCGCGACGAACGATGGTCATCAGGCCCAAGGCCAAGGAAGCGGTTATCGGCCCGCGAATGATCCATTTGAACAAGCGGCTCTTGATCACACGATCCGGCCAGGACACGCCGAAGAAAGCCACAGCATAGGCCATGACAACAACCAACCCACCGACCAAAATATTGATGAATGCAGATCCAAGCCAAAACAATAGCGGGAATCGCGCCGCGAACAAAGAACCATACAATAAATAAGGATATGAACCCAGCGCAGGTGCAGTGGCCCCAGCCATGAGGTACAGCATGCGGCGGCGACCAGAACGCGTCAGCATACGGCGATAGGCACGGACAAAGTTCCAGCCAGCCCAAAGCATCGCGGCGATATAGTAAAGAGTAAAAACCTCGGACCAAAAAGTTGGTTGAAGATGTGGAGCCGGTTGACCCTCCGGTACGAGCGGACCAAGTAAATATCCTGCCGCGAGTGAGAGAACAAAAATTGTTGAGATTGCGTATGTCAATCGAATCGCAAATCTCCGGCGCCCGCGCGAAGGACGACCCGCGGTCACCAACACTGCATCCGAAAGATGCAGATATGCGGCAGGCAAATAAATGATCCCAAACCAGTGAAGACGAAGGAGTAAATCGATCCCCCAAAGAGGCACATCCTTGCTTTGCAATGCATTGGTGGTAAAGATCACTACCACGCACAAAAGAATGATTGCAAAAGAACGGGCAACGCGGTCTCGTAAATTGAAGGATAGTGAATAAAGAAACAACGAAAAGGCCGTGATGGCAATTCCGGCCGTTAGAATTTGATTGATTACCTGGGTACCCGCCAGTAAATTTTCCGTCCAACCGTTAAACATAATACCTTCCCAAATCGCCCTATTTCAATGCCCTCGCAAAGAAAAGAGCTACATCCTGCGTCAAATAATAATGGTCATTATACCCGCAGAATTCATATCCATGTTTTTGCGCTAAACGAATTGCCGGTTGATTCTTGGACTGCATTTCGAGGAACAATTTGCGGTGACCTCGCGCCAGACCCCATTCGTGAGCGGTGCCTAACAAAGCACTGGCTACCCCTCGGCGTCTCCAATCGGGCGAGACCACAAGGTCAGTTATCGATGCCACAGAGCTTAGGCGATCCATCAACGAAAGATAACCTATCGGATTGTTATCAACTAGGGCAGTTAATATCGCTGATTTACGTGTCCAGTCATCCGCAAGAACGAAAGGATTGTTTGGGTAGGTCAGTGGAATGGGTCGCGGCAATCGAACCTCTCGAAAGGTCGCAGCAATTTGGCCGCTATCCCGGCGCAATTCCAACTGCCAGACGTACTCAGATGTGACAGAATGGTCCATCCCCATCATACGAAGAAGGTCACCAGCTACAGTCGGTCGGATTTGAATTTCAGACATAGTCTCCTAAATTCCAGAATCAATCTAATAAACTCGAAAAACTACTCATGGAGCAGTTATCCGCAGAGGAATGACACAAGGCGGTAGAGATTGTCCCTGTGTATTCGTAACCACGAGACGCAATTGATAGTCGCCGGGTGTCAGAATAGAAGTATCCCATTGTCCAAGCGAATTATTGGGAACGGGAGTAGTACTCGCGGCAATGGTAGCCCAGTTATTGGTATTAAGCGGCGCAACTTCATATTTATAAAATCCAAAATCAGGAATGTTCACTGTTCCGATCAAGTCCACTACACCGCTGACCTCGCTTCCGGGTTTGGGAGATGTAATCATTAATTGATCAGCGACACAACCGCTGGTATTCCCAAGGGTCGGAACAGGGAGAGGCGTCAACGCAATTTGAGTCGCAAGGTCAGCGGAGATCGTTCCTGTCGGTGTGGCAAGTACGTCGATGGTCGGTGTAGAAATAAAAAAGGAGGCAGGAAGCTCGGGTATCACAAAAGAGACCGTGGTCAATTCTCCAAAGAACAAAATCAGAATAAGGATTACAAAAGCTACCGCTTGACCCATTCGATGCAAGGCAAACTCACGTTCTAGGGTGTAAACCGACTCTCGCCACTCATTCCAAGTTTTAAACAGCTGCCGAAAAGCAAATAATCCTCCGATAGCCAGTACAACATAAATCAGCACTTCGTATTTGCTGAGGAATTGATAAATTCCAGACATATCAAAGTTTTTTACAGCTGACGCAGAACTCCGCGAATCAACTTCTCCATCTTAGGTGTGATGAGTTTTCCGGCGTCCATCACCTCTTGATGTGTAGTGATTGTCGAGCCATCCAGATTCGCTTTATTGCTGATTCCAGAAAGCCCAAGAACGCGCATCCCACCGTGGCGCGCAATAATCACTTCAGGAACAGTGGACATACCCACTGAGTTTGCTCCAACAAGGCGCAGGAAGCGTAAATCGGCAGGTGACTCAAAAGATGGACCGCTCAATCCGGCGTAGACACCTTCACGCAAAACAATGGTTTCTTGTCTGGCTGTACTCCGTGTTAGATCGCAAAGCGCGCGATCATAGGCCTGGCTCATATCGGGAAATCGTGGTCCCAGTTCATCAAGGTTAGCACCGATCAACGGATTTTGTCCTGTCATGCCAATCAGGTTTAGGTTATCGGTGATCAACATAATATCGCCCGGCGCAAAGGCAGGATTTACGCCGCCTGCGGCGTTGGTCACAATAAGAATTTCAATTCCAAGGCGTTGCATCACGCGCACCGGCAGGGTCACTTGCGCCATGCTATACCCTTCATAAAAATGAATCCGCCCCTGCATGACAAATACGGTTTGCCCTTCCAATGTGCCAATCACCAAACGGCCCGCGTGCCCCAAGACCGTCGAAACCGGAAAATGCGGCAGATCACCGAACGGAATCACGTCAGGCTTTTCAACCGAGTCTGCTAACCCGTTCAGGCCGGAACCGAGAATAATCGAAACCCGCGGCCGATATGAGGTTCGCGCCTGAATCGCTTTAACGACTTCGTCAATTTGATCAAGAGAAAAATGGGCAATCATTAAATTGAACCTATCCTAAAATTCATATCTCCGGAGCAGAACCAGCGTCCCCTTCAAAGTTCTGTTCGCTTTCTGATTATATCAGAAATCACAAAGCGTTTCTTTACGCGCATGCAAAAGCTTTATAAAAAAGCAATGGACAATAAGCCTTCACAACTGGGATTAATTCCTCAGGAGCAACGAATTTCAGCGCTGCCATATTCAATTACTGGAATGTCGTCATCGATTTAATCGTGATCAACGGAATTGGAATGTGGCGCTAAGAAAAAAACAATCTCATCGTCCAGCACCGACGCGGTGGTCGCTGGAGCGGAGAGAATTTGTTATTTCGCTGCCAGCTGCAAATGGAAAGCAGGCTCAACAGGTTGCTGAACGCATTCACACATCTTTGCTGACACTAGCTCTGCATAATCACAAGCAAACAAGCATGCCTTCGCCAACCGTCAGCCAGGGAATCGTCGTCTATCCGTTTGAGGGAAATGAGATGATGAAATTAATTGATCATGCAGATAAACGTTTGTAGGTTGCCAAAGAACGCGGGCGAAATCAAGTTGTACCAGATGAAAGTCACTAGGAAAAACTTTACGCTGGTGATGATTATCAAAGGTCCGATTCATGAAACGAATCAGATCTTCTTTTTATTGCAGAATCTGGCGAATGGCTTCGACGGTTTTGTTAACCCCAATATCATCAATCCAGTAATGCGTCACGAGACGGAAGCGTCTTGCGCCTGACGCGCTTACCAATATTCCACGATCTTTCAATTGATCGGTAATTTCATCCGTGGACATCTTAACTTGCGGCGCGAGATCGAAGAAGACCATGTTCGTTTGCGGTATTCCATCGAGAACGATACCTTGGCTCTCGCTCAGACCTTCAGCAAGATTGCGCGCCCGCGCGTGATCCTCGCCTAATCGCTTGGTCATTTTTTCCAACGCCACGATTCCAGCCGCTGCCAAGATTTCCCACCTGACGCATCCCACCTCCAAGCATTTTGCGAAGACGGTGTGCGCGTTTGATAAACTTCTTATCGCCACACAACACGGAGCCAACCGGCGCACACAATCCCTTGCTCAAACAAAATGTAACCGAGTTCAACTGGCGCAGTTAATTCTTTAACATTCACGTTCAGCGCCGCGGCGGCATTGAAGATGCGCGCCCCATCGAGATGGACTTTAAGCTCACGAGCATGAGCAAAGTCCGCGATGCGACGCGTGGTTTCTGGAGTCTGCACTGTTCCACCACAATGATTGTGGGTGTTCTCAAGACACACAAGCCGCGTGATCGGTTCGTGTTGATCATCGGCACGAATCGCCGATTCAATGTCCGAAAGAAGAAGCGAGCCATCAGTTTGATTTATCAACTGACATGAATGAACTCCGCCCAATACTGAAATCCCGCCCGCTTCATGCAGATATGTATGATTCTCTTTACCAAGAATCACTTCATCGCCGCGTTGACAATGCGCAAGAATACCAGCCAGATTTCCCATCGTCCCCGAAGGAACAAACAAAGCCGCTTCTTTGCCCATCAAGTCTGCAGCCATCTCCTGCAACCGATTGACCGTCGGGTCATCGCCATAAACATCGTCGCCGACTTCGGCCCTGGCCATCGCTTCGCGCATTTCTGAAGTTGGCTTGGTCACGGTATCAGAACGAAGGTCAACATATTCCATTTTATTTTTCCTTTCGCAAAGAGGTTAGAACTTGGGTCAATTCTTCAGGTAATGGTGCCTCAAAAACGCTGGGTTGCTTTTCATTGGGCAAAATGATCTTGAGTTTTTGCGCGTGAAGAAAATGCCGATTTAAATCGAAGACTTGATTTTTTTCTGCCGTAGATTTCATCGCCGACAATCGGACAACCAAGCAACGCACAGTGCAATCGAATCTGATGCGTGCGTCCGGTCAACGGATGAAATTCAAGCAAGGTGTATTGAGGAAACGATTCAAGAGTTTTATACTCACTAATTGCTGTGCGGCCTTTATTTTCCGAAACAATCGCCATCTTCTTGCGATGACTTGCATCGCGTCCTATCGCGGCCTCGACCCTGCCTGATGGTGTGGGTGGCTTGCCATCCACCAAAGCGATATATGTCTTTTCCACCTTACGCAATCTGAATTGATCCTGCAACCAGCGATGCGCCTTATCATTCTTTGCCAACACAATCAACCCTGACGTTTCTTTATCCAACCGATGCACAACACCGGGACGTTCTTCACCGCCGATGCCTTCGATGTCGGGATCATATCCCAGCACGGCATGAACCAATGTCCCTGATTCATGTCCTGCCGCGGGATGAACCACCATGCCCGCTGGTTTATTGACAACAATCAGATCATCGTTTTCAAAAATAATATCGAGCGGAATATTCTCGCCAACCAAATCCGTCGGTACGGAGGGCGGAACATGAACTTCGATCACAGAATCATGTTCGAGCATCTGCCCGGACTTTTTGGCGGGCGCACCATTCACCAAGACGAATCTATCCTTGACCAATGCCTGCAAACGGGCGCGCGAATACTCAGGCATGGACTCAACTAGAAAATGGTCGAGCCGCTCCTCGTCCGGCTTTTGGAAGTGAAAAGTAAAAATCGAATCCGTCACGAATTTGAGTCAGTCTTTTGGAGCGCGGCTTTTTTCTCAGCGCGTTCCTTCCACCAAACCCCAAGCAACAAAACAACCACGCCAACAGTAATGGATGAATCCGCAAGATTGAAAACAGGAAATGTGCCGATCGAAATAAAGTCTGTAACTTTAGCCTTCAGCAAACGATCCACTAAATTTCCAGACGCTCCCGCCAATTGCAAAACGAGCGCAACACGCAACGTCCAATCACTGGCATCGATGCGCGGAAAATAATAAAAGATCAACGCGATCACGATGATTGCCAGCACCGTGAAAACAGGATTGCCATTTTGAAACGAGCCAAATGCCGCACCGCTATTAGACCAATTGACAATCCGCGCATAAGGGCTAAGCCATAATAAGCTAGGAGGAAGCCACGCGCTATCGAAT
Organism: uncultured Chloroflexia bacterium; assembly: GCA_963783295.1. Taxonomy (GTDB): domain Bacteria; phylum Chloroflexota; class Anaerolineae; order Anaerolineales; family Villigracilaceae; genus Fen-1038. The sequence continues at coordinate 127,593 of CAWAMX010000018.1, forward strand.
GGCAAGTTGGTTCGCACCAGCCATTTTGTCCATTGATCGAGCGCCACAATCACTGCGGCTGGCAAAACCAGAATCAAATAATCACGCAAAAAACAATTCAACTTTTCACCTCAAAAGAAATTACACGCCAAAGCGCGCGCCCTATTTTACCCCGTTTACTTGATAAACACCCTCGGCACACGCGCGCTGATATTCGTCATCACTTCATATTCATTCGTGCCGGCCCAATCCGCAAAATTTTCGGCAGTGATTCCGTTGCCGAGCAAGATCACTTCATCATCAACTTTCACATCATCATCGCCGACATTGACCATTAATTGATCCATGCAGATACGCCCTACTTGCGGATATATTTTCCCGTTGATGATAACCTGCGAGCAATTCGTCATGCGGCGAAAATATCCATCCGCGTAACCGCAAGGGATGGTTACGATTCTTGTCGGAACTTCAGACTGCCACAACGATCCATAGCTGACCGGCCTCCCCGGCTGTGTAATTTTGCTATAGACTACATGTGAATGCCATGTCAGCGCAGGATTGACTTCAACAGTTTTCCTAATATCTCGTTCCGGATAAACTCCATAAAACATCACACCAGGACGAACCATATCGAAATAACTCTCCGGCAATTGCAAGATCGCTCCGGAGTTTGCCGCGTGTCTGATTCGCGGATGAGGCAAACTTCGCTTTTCGTAAATATTTAAAACGTCTTGAAATCGTTCCAACTGTAATTTAGCATGAGTTAAATCATTGGATTCTGAGTTGGCAAAGTGGGTAAATATGCCTTCTATATCTAAATGGCTACACGTTAAAGATTTTTCGATGAATGCTTTAGCTTCATACTCATGAACGCCAATGCGTTCCATGCCAGTATCAATCTTGAGATGAACTTTGAGTCTTGTTGTTGAGGCTTGTGCAGCCTGCTCTGCTGCATCCAGCAATTCAGTCGAAGAGGCCGCGAGAGTTAAATTATGTTTGATAAAAAACGGAACCTGTTCAGGCAGGGACCCACCCATCACTAGAATCGGTTTATCGATTCCAAGCTCACGAAGATTAATTCCTTCCTCTACAATCGCCACGCCTATGTAATCTGCATACGGCGCAATATATGGTGCAACACCATCCACACCGTGACCGTATGCATTCGCTTTCAATATTACCATCACCCTCGCCGGAGCAACATGGGTACGAATGTTTTCCAAATTTTGTTTCAGGCGAGAAAGATTGACTTCAAGATAAGTTGGACGCATAGAACCATTTAAACCTGATGCGTAAAACGTAAATTACAATTACGTTCTACGCACTATGAATTCCAGAAAAAGGCCTCATAGCTTCAATAAACCACCTGGCGAGGCTGGCGGTTTGCATGAAGTCAGTTAAACCTTCTGACTGCTAACACCGCGTTGTGACCACCGAAGCCAAACGCGTTGCTGATCGCCAGATCAATCTTCTTCTCACGTGCTTTGTTCGGGATGACATCCAGATCGCATTCGGGATCGGGAGTCTGATAATGGATTGTTGGGGGGAGAATCCCATCACAAATAGTTTGCACACAAATGATGGCTTCCAATGCACCGGTTGCACCCATCATGTGTCCGGTCATGGACTTTGTAGATGAAATCGGAATCTGATAAGCCAGTTCGCCAAACGCACCTTTGACCGCGCGCGTTTCGGACTGGTCGTTCAATTGCGTTCCGGTTCCATGCGCGCTGATATAACCGACATCTTCCACATTGGCTTGCGCCGAGGCCAATGCTTGACGAATTGCAGATGTACCACCTTCGCCTTTCTCGTGCGGCGCGGTGACATGGAATGCGTCCGCCGTGGCGCCATAACCTGCTAATTCTGCATAGATTCTCGCTCCGCGCGCCTTCGCATGAGATTCTCTCTCCAACACAATCACCGCCGCGCCTTCGCCCATCACGAGGCCATCTCGATTCTTGTCGAACGGCGCGGGCGTCATCGAATAATCATCGTTATGACGCGACATCGCACCGACGCGGTCAAAGGCCGCCACACCGACCGAAGTCACAGTGGATTCGGACGCGCCAGCCAGCGCCACATCAATCATTCCTGATCTGAGCATCATGAAAGCCATTCCAATTCCATCGGCGCCGGAAGCGCAAGCGGAAGCGACCGAAAAACATGGCCCCTTGATTCCATGATCAATTGCGATCAACCCCGCCGCGCCGTTGGCCATCAACATCGGAATCAAAAACGGACTCACACGCCGTGGACCTTCTTTGTCATTGGTCAGCACTGCATCCGCGATGGACTTCAATCCACCGATTGCGGATGAGACTACGATTCCAATGTGCGGCGCGTTTGATTCCGTCACAGTCAAGCCCGCATCGGCGATGGCTTGATCGGCTGCCACGCTTGCAAACTGTTCAAAGCGATCGCGGCGGCGAGCTTCCTTGCCATCCATATATTTTTCCGGCTCAAAATTCTTGACTTCGCAGGCAATGTGCACCATCAAATTGGAATGATCAAATTGGTTGATCGGTCCCACACCGGAAACACCCTCCGTTAAATTCTTCCACGTTTCGGCTACGGTCATACCGAGCGGATTGATCGTACCCATTCCAGTGACCACAATTCGTTCCATTAATTCACTCCTCTACGAAAGATATTTCAAACCCGAACCGGTCAATACAACGACAACAGGATCAGGTAAATTGGAAATTGATTCATCCAACGCATGCCATACCAATGCCGACGTTGGTTCTACATAAAACCCCAAACGTGCCAATGCGTCACGCCCTGATAAGATAAAGGCTTCGTCCACCGACGCAAAGCAGCCAGCGCTTTGACGCGTGATCTCCACGACAGCTTCTGCCCGCACCGGCCAGCGCGTGCGGACTCCTTCTGCTATCGTAGAAGACTCTACCACATCACTCATTGTCCCAGATTTCCACAACGCATACAATGGTGCACACGCGCTGGCTTGCACTCCGATCATCCTTGGCATCTTTTGAATTTTCTCAGCCCGCAACAATGCTTCAAAGCCGCGTGCGATGCCAAGCAAAAATCCGCCCTGCCCCGCAGGGACAATTACCGCGCCGGGTTCGCGTCCGAGCTTTTCATAAATTTCATAAGCACAGGTTGCATAACCGGGAAGATTGAAAGGCAAGTAAGCGTGACTCGCATAGACTATTCCTGATTGAGCGGCTTGAATCACAGCCTCCGAAGCATTGGAGCGCGGACCCGGAACGGGGATCAATTCCGCACCATATGCTTCGATCTGTTTTCGTTTTGGACCGGAAGCCGAGTCCGGCACATAGACGCGAGCCTTGATCCCTGCACGTGCCGCATAAGCCGCAAACGACGCGCCCGCATTGCCTGACGAATCTTCAATCGCTACTTTGACATTTCGTGAATGAAGAAAAGAAACAAGAGTCGCTGTGCCGCGATCCTTGAATGATCCAGTCGGATTCAAATATTCATACTTGAAATGAACTTCGCGTCCAAAAACCTTAGCAGACAATAATGGAGTGTTCCCTTCGCCCAACGAAACAGAATCCTTTTGTAACATCGAGCGAAGCGGGTTGTATGTCAATGGTTCGACATAATCATACAGTCCGCCGCAGTTGGGACATTTATATGGCAGAGCGGAATCAGGATATGGCTCTCCGCAATTGACACAAGCGATTTTCATTACTCACCCGCTTTGGGAATGTATTCGCCTTCCACCCAAAACCCACCGTTCGGGCCGACTTCCTTTTTCCAGATGGGAACAATTTCCTTAAGGCGATCAATACCATAACGCGCCGCATCAAAGGCGCCAGTATCGCGATGCGCAGCAGTACAAGCGATCAGCACCGTCGGCGTTTGCGGATAAAGTTTACCGACGCGTTGAACAATGGCAATTCCTTCAACGCTTGGCCATTTGAAGCGAATCTCTTCGGCGACTTGTTTCATCTTAGTTTCAGCCATTGGCACGTATGCTTCATATTCAAGGTAAGCCGTCTCATGTGGATCATCGCGGGCCGTTACGCCGCGCACCATACCAGTGAATATTGCGGCCGCACCGGTTGATGGCGAGGTAACCTTTGCGAGCAGATCATTGAGATCGATTTCTTCTTCGGTGATCTTAAATATTGTTGGAAAGTTTGAATTTTCCATGTTCAATCTCACCCACCGCTCACAGGCGGAAACAATGCTACTTCCGCGTTCTGGGGAATGGCCGCTTCATCAAAAGAGTACTCTTTATTGACCGAAACCAATACTGTCTTCATTGATTCTTTAAGGTTGGGATAATTGCTTGCAAGCTTTTCTTTCAAGGCTCGCACGGTCATTTCAGCAGGAATTTCGAGCTCAACAAACTTTGTCCCAACGCGGTCGCGAAGCGTAGCAAAGAACAAGACTTTGATTTTATTCATTCACCACATCACCTGAACGGCCGCCATGCTTTTCAACAAGTCGGATGTTTTGAATATGCATCGTTTTCTCGGCGGCCTTCGCCATATCATATACCGTCAGTGCCGCGACGGAGACCGCGGTCAATGCTTCCATCTCGACGCCAGTTTTGCCGGTCACTTTTGCAGTTGCAATGATCAACACACCGGGCAAAGAATCATCGAGTGCAAGGTCGACATCTACTTGGGTAAGCGGTAAAGGATGACATAACGGAATCAAGTCTGAGGTCCGTTTTGCAGCGGTGATGCCCGCGATCTGCGCAACCGCTAACACATCACCCTTTTTGATCTGCCCCGCGCGAATCAGTTCGAGCGTCTCTTTTTTCATTTTCACTTCACCCTTGGCAATCGCAATGCGCGCCGTATCCGGCTTGGCACTGACATCCACCATTTGTACGTGGCCTGTTTCATCAAGATGAGTAAGTTTGTTTGCCATGGATAAATTATAACCGAGAGGCTTATCCTGAATGATATAATCCAGCCAACATGGATAACTTGTTAGGGCGCCAGACGAACTATACGGTCCATACGCCGGTGTACGAAGGTCCGCTCGATCTATTGCTCGATCTCATCGAACGCGCCGAGCTGGACGTTACCACCGTTTCGCTGGCAATGGTCACAGACCAATACCTTGTGTACATTCACAGTCTGGAGCAAGCACGCGCCGACGAAATTTCAGCATTCCTTGTAATTGCCGCAAAATTATTGCAGATCAAGTCGGAAGCATTATTGCCGCGTCCGCCAGTACACGAACCGGGCGAAGAAAATATCGGCGAGGATTTGGTTAGACAGTTGAAACTTTACAAACGTTTCAAGGAAATCGGCGGATGGTTAATGGAAAGACAAGAGCAAGGTCTGAGAACTTACCTGCGCATCGCTCCGCTACCGAAAGTGGAACCCAAACTCGATCTTTCGGAACTCACTTTGAGCGCCTTGGTCGCCGCGGCCAAATCAGCTTTCGCGAAAGGGAAAGAGAAAGAGCCGCTTGCATCGGTGATTGCCGCGCCGAAGATCACCATCCGCGAAAAAATCGATCTCATATCCAAAACATTGAGGGAGATACAACACACATCGTTTCGCGGCTTGCTAGGAGATACTCCAACGCGTCTCGAAATCGTGGTCACGTTTTTGGCATTGCTCGAACTGGTCAAGCGTTACCGCGTCGAAGCACGGCAGGAGGGCCTGTTTAGCGACATCGAGATCGATCGTCTCGAGGGCTGGCAGGACGATGAAGAAATCGAACTAGAATTCGAATAGAGTAAGCGTCGCAGTTTATAAAACTTTATCGCATGCCGAAAGCACAGATTCAAACCGCGCCAAAGCGTCATCAATCACCTCATCGGTGTCCGCCATCGATGTATACATGCGCGATCCGGCCAGTGTGATCACTCCTTCCGCCATATACGCCGCGCCCATTTCTTCCATCATATGCTCGCGCGGGTGAACCTCCCTCAACAAACGAAAAACATTTTTGAAGTCAAGCAACATCGTGCCAGATGTTTCGAGATGGACAATCGAGCCTTGATTGTAGGCCACAAAAGGCAATGCATATTTTTCAATGATTTGATTCAAACCTTTTGTCAATCGGTCACCTGCTTTTCCTGCCAGTAAAGGTGCATTCATTCGTTCCATTTCAAGCAAAGAATAATAACCAGCCACACACGAAAGCGGATTGGCCGAGAGCGTTCCGCCAACGTATGCGCGTTCACCGGTTCCGCCAAGACCAGCCGCAAAGCTCAGAATCACTTCGCGTCGTCCGCCCACACCGCCCGCCATCGGATATCCGCCTGCGACACATTTGCCAAACACCGTCAGGTCGGGTTTGATACCAAAGAATCCCTGCGCCCCGCCCATGCCGAGTCGAAAACCCGTCACAACTTCATCGAAGATCAATAAAGCGCCGAATTCCTCGCATAATTCCTTGACCTTTTGATTGAAATCAAACGGAACGGGCCGCGTGCCGCTTTCAGGTCCGACCGGTTCGACAATGACCGCTGCCGTCCCGCCGCGTAGACGATTGAAGATCAAATGTCGTTTCAGCGCGCCCAAGCTATTCGGATAAAACTCTTGCGTGGCGCTACTAGCTCCACGCGGAATACCTTTTGCTTCCATCCGACCTGTGCCGGGGACGTGCAACCCATACACCATCTGATCGCTCCAGCCGTGATAGGCTCCACCAACCTTAATGACATATTTCTTTTTCGTAAATGTCCGCGCCGCGCGAACCGCCGCCATAACGCTTTCTGTTCCCGAACCTAACATACGAAACATTTCAATCGACGGCATAAAGCGCTGGATCAATTGCGCCAGCCTGAGTTCATATTCATGAAACAATCCAGTGATCGGTCCGCACGACCTTAGCATCTCAAAAACTTTTTCGCGGACAGGCGCATAATTGCTTCCCAACATGGTTGGGCCGCCCGCCTGCAGGAAATCAATATAGCGGTTTCCATCCACATCCCACAAATAGGGGCCGTCCGCCTTATTAACAGCAATCGGAAATGGATAGTTAAATGCCAGGTTGTGTTGAACCCCGCCCGGAATGATTTCGCACGCCGCATCATTCAACTCTTTTGACCGTTTGCATTTCGTCTCGAAGTAATCGAGATAGGCCTGCATCTTTTCGCGCTTCACTGGTCGAATCGGCTGGCTGATCAATGCATTCAAACGCGCATACACTTCTTCCACGTTCAAGTATTCAGATATAGCATATTGTTGTTCGTTCATGTCTCTTCTCTTCGAAATGATATAGAAAGTTCCGACGAATTACTCTCCGCCTGTTTCAAAATTACCGGCTTCGACTTTCTTCTGGTCAGCTCGTAATTTCGAGAAGGCAATCTCACGTATTGCCAGCGGAATCTTACTGACAGGTTTTTCAGCACACAATGCTAGTAGATAAGCCAGCGAGCATTTCTCCAGGATCTCCACGTTATGTTCGGCACGCTCCGCGTCATGACCAAAACATAATGCACCATGATTCTGCATAATAAAGGCGTTGTTATGATTCTTAACGTGTTTTGCAATCGTATTCTTTAGGAAGGAGGTTCCTGATGGAGCATACGGAATAATCTCCACCGTGCGCCCAAGGAAGCGCGCTTGTTCATCAAACAATGCTGGAATGGACGCATGAATGAGTGCCAGCGCGCTGGCATAGACTTGATGGGTATGCACAACAGCATTGACGTCCGGACGCACTTGATAGATTGCACAATGCATGGCGCTTTCCACCGATGGCTTGAGTTGACCCTCCAATATATTGAGTTCAAAGTCCAGAATGCATACATCTTCCGGCCGCATTTTCATATAATCATAATTAGAAGGCGTAATGGCAAATGCCTTTTCCTGAAGGATGCGAATCGATACATTTCCTCCTGTTGCAACAAGATACCCTTTTTGTGTCAACTTCTGCGCGGTATCCACAACCATTTTTTTTACGAAATCATACGATGACATATTGTCTCCTGAATATTAGGAAGAATTATAATTCAACACTGCATCGGCGCACCTCCACAATAACAAAAGGAGAAAGAGGTTGTCTCTTTCTCCTTTTGTTAACACATCATTATGATTTCAGTTACTTTGCCGCAAAGCGACTCGCCACTGCATCCCAGTTGACCACGTTCCACCAGGCGGTGACATAATCCGCCCGGCGATTTTGATATTTGAGATAATAAGCGTGTTCCCAAACATCAAGGGTCAAGATCGGCGTTACGCCCTCGGACATCGGGTTATCCTGATTGGCAGTTGAAACAACAGCCAGGCCACTGCCCTTCTTGACGAGCCACGCCCAACCCGAACCGAAGCGGCCAATGGCGGCCTTGGTAAATTCCTCTTTGAAAGCATCAAACGATTTGAACGATGCATCAATTGCTTTAGCAAGTTCGCCCTTCGGCACACCGCCCGCTTTGGGAGCCATAATTTCCCAGAACATGCTGTGGTTCCAAACGCCACCGCCCTGATTGCGGACCGCAAGGCGCACGTCCTCGGGCACGGCGTTCAAATCTTTTAACAATGCTTCGAGCGACTTCTTCGCCAGCTCGGGGTGTTTTTCGAGCGCGGTGTTGAGGTTTGTGACATAAGTCTGATGATGTTTGTCGTGATGAATAGTCATGGTCTGCGCATCAATATATGGTTCGAGCGCATCCACTGCATACGGAAGTTTAGGTAATTCAAATGCCATTTTTCTCTCCTTTAGTTGGTAGCAGGATTGTATTCTTGCGCGCGATCAATGTCAAGATAAAAACACAAACTCTGATAATTTACTAACAGAGGCAGTATACTTGCTCAAATTTATGACCAAAGAACGCGTTCACTTTATTCTTCCCTTTGCGCTTTTTTTCGCAATCCTAGCTGTTTCCACGTCTTCGATATTTATCCGCTTCGCGCAGACCGATGCACCCTCGCTGGTTATTGCCGCGTTGAGATTGGCGTTCGCGAGCATTGGACTTGCACCGTTTGCATTGACACATCACCGCGCGGAACTGCGATCCCTGAACTCGTCGCGAGTTATTGCTCGGCATGTTATCCGGCGTGTTCCTCGCCGTCCATTTCGCTACCTGGATTTCGTCGTTGGGATATACGACAGTTGCAAGCTCAGTAGTTTTTGTCAGCACGGGACCATTATGGGTGGCGTTGTTCTCACCTTTCTTTTTACAGGAGCCGCTCACTCGTCCGGTAGTGATCGGGATGAGTCTCGCATTAGTCGGTGGAATCATCATCGGGTTATCCGATGCTTGTTCATGGAACAACGGCATCGTCTGCTTATCTATGAATCAATTCCTGCATGGACGAATGTTGTTCGGAAATTTCCTCGCCCTTGTAGGTGCGTGGATGGTAGCAGGCTATTTGATGGTTGGACGCAAATTGCGCGGAGGCATATCGCTCGTGCCGTATATCTTTTTGGTTTATGGAACGGCGGCGGTATGTTTGTTGATTGTTGCGTTCGTCGCACGGGAAAGTCTTTTCGGTTATCACTGGCTCACGTACGTTTGGATTTTGTTGTTAGCGCTCGTGCCGCAATTGATCGGTCACTCAACTTATAATTGGGCTTTGGCCTATTTGTCCGCGGCCTTCGTGGCGGTGATGACCCTTGGCGAACCAATTGGTTCTTCCATCCTCGCCTACTTTATCTTACGGGAAACCCCAGCCATCACCGTGATTGCAGGCGGAGTATTGATCCTTGTTGGAATTTATTTATCCACCCGAGGTACTCAAACGTGACGTTAAAACTCAGCCCGAATACCCAGCAATTGGTCAAGAGACTCTTCGAGCCTGAAGAACAGGTTGAAGCCGCGCGACGACTGATCGAAGAATGTGGAAATAATCTTCCCTTCTGCAATAATTATGATGAATACGAGATAGAACGAATTCGTTTCGCGGTGTTGCGTATCGGACTTGGGTATATGGACGAAATGCAAAAAGCCATTGACATCGCTAAACGCGATTGGCGTGATATTTTGATGTGGTCAGGGTTTGGCTATACTCTCACGGCACATCAGGAGTGGGCGGACCAAATACTCAAGGACAATCAGAAATTCATGATTATTATCATGATGGGCGTGTCAGGCTCAGGCAAAACGCGGGTTGGCTCTCTGCTTGCCCGTACCCTAAGCTGGATGTATTACGACGCGGATAATTTCCACACGAAAGAAAACCAAGAAAAGATGTCAAACGGCATCCCGCTCACTGATGAAGACCGCACCGATTGGCTTATCAAATTGCGCGGCTTAATCAGCAGGTACATTGAGAAGAGACAAAACCTAATCCTAGCTTGCTCAGCCTTGAAAGAATCGTATCGTCAAATTCTGCGAGCGAACGAAAATATCCGCTTTGTATATCTGCGAGGGACAGTCGAGTTGATCGAAGCGCGCATGAAAGAACGCAAAGATCATTTTATGAAACCTGCCATGCTAGCCAGCCAATTTGCCATCCTGGAAGAACCGAAAGATGCGCTGATCGTTGATATTACCAAAACGCCAGACGAAATTGTCGCGGTGATTCGCAAGGAATGGGACCTATGAAACTACCATCTCATCTATTTCTGGACTCGCTCGGCATTCCATACGAAGCCAAAAGTTTTCCGCCTGAGACGGAGAAAGGCGCGGCAAATGTCGCAAACGCGTTAGGATTTCCTGAACGGCGGGCGGTCAAAACGTTGATCTTTCAAACGGACACCGGCGAGCGCGTGCTGGTAATGCTGGGCGGCGACCAGAACGCGATCTCCGGTAATCTCAAGAAAGCCATCGGCTCGCGCAACATTCAAATGGCGGCGCCGGAAGTAGTCAAGAACACGACTAGTTATGTGATTGGTTCCATTCCACCGTTTAGCTGGCAACCCGAGGGCTTTCGCTCATTTCTCGAAGCGTCGCTGGTGAATGAACCAATGTTGGGAGTCGGCGCAGGACAATGGGGAAACGAGATCATGATCACGCCCCAGAATTTGATCCGAGCCAGCAAGGCGGTTGTGGTTAATTTGACAGATCGAGAGAAGCCTGTTGCGCAACTATGAACAAACAACCATTTGAAGTTCGCAACTCCCCTATTCACGGATTCGGTGGCTTCGCCACGCAGCGCATCCGCAAGGGGGCGCGCATCATCGAATATATCGGAGAACGTATCACGTCTGAGGAGGCCGACCGGCGTTATGACGATGATAAATCAGAGCATCCGCATGTGTTGTTGTTCGTGGTAGACAAGCACAGCACCATCGACGCCGCGGTCGGCGGGAATGATGCGCGCTTTATCAATCATTCCTGCGAGCCAAACTGCCGGGCAGTCTTAGATAAGAAGCACATCTACATCGAGGCAATAAAGACCATCGCCGAAGGTGAAGAGCTGACCTATGATTACAATCTCACGCGCGATGGCAAAGAAGACGCAGCGGCAGAAGAACAATACGCCTGTCACTGCGGAGCCAAGACCTGCCGCGGCACGATGCTTGCGCCGAAAAAAGCAGGAAAACGAAAAGGGAATTGAGATAGATAGACAATAATGATTGGGGCATTTTAAATACTGTATAATCCGGCCAATACGAACACCCGGAGCAAAGATGGCAAAACCGATTTTCAATTTTGATAAAGAATTCCGGCTTGGAATCGAGGAAATTGACAACCAGCATATCCAACTGGTGTCCATGTTGAACGATGTATATGAACATCTAAACAATGGGCAAAAAGATCAGGCACGCGTCATGTTTACTTCAACCTTATCAGATTATGTTATTAAACACTTCTCCGATGAAGAGAAATTCATGGTATCGATCGGCTATCCTGCCTTCACGGACCACAAAAGGATTTATGACAACTTCAAAAACGATTTCAATAGATTGAAACCATCCTTGGAAGCTGCCGATGTCGCCGCCTTCCGTAAAGCATTAGCAGATACCTTTTCGTGGATCATTAACCACATCGGGAAGACAGACAAAAAGTATGCTGAGTTTTATTTGAAGGGAAAGCAATAAACTCACGATTTTGTTGAGCCTCAACGTTACTCCCTGAACCGAAAAACAATTTACCTGCCATTGCGGTGCAAAGACCCGCCGCGACACCATGCTCGCATCCCGCAAGCGCAAGCATCGGGTACAATCTGGACATCGAGCGCTCACAAGGTGTCAGTTTTGTCTCTCATCAGTAAGTAAGGAGGTAAGTATGGCAAAGCCGATCCAAGCAGTAACCGAGTTCGGTCCACGCATCGCGCTGGGACGCACTGCTCAAACCCCCGAGATCGCAAAAATTGATTGCATCACGCACCTCAATGAACGCCGGCGAGGTGGGCAACGCCTTGAGTGAGTTCAAGGTGGCGCTGCTCTTTTACGCCACACGAGGCCAGCCGGTAAAGGTGGAGGGGCTGGGAGCGTTCACTCCGACCATCGACAGGAGGGCAATCAGGACGTGGGCTTTCGGCTGGATGCGAGCATTGATGGCGCATTAATTGTTCCCGGCGCTTTCAAGGGCGATGTTCTTAACCGCGAGAATATCGGCAAGGCCAGCGCCGACCTGAAAGCCCTCTGGAACGCCGAACATCCTACCGACCCAATTCCGCAAGGCCCTTTAGGGTGAATCACCCTTGGTGAACGCAGGGCTGGAATCCCCGATGCGGGGATTCCGGATTCTCAATGCTCGGATTGACCATTCCCAATCCTCGGATTCCAGATTTCCAAGGCGGAAATGCGCCTAGCCGCGGCACGATGCCAGCCCTAAAAAAGGAAAAAGTGAAAGTGAAACTAATAAATTCAAAAGTACAGAATACAAGGAGCAAAAATGGAAAATAAGCAATTAAATAATGCTTTCGGCATGAATTTGGGCGATATAACAAATTGATGGAAGAATATTCCAAACTAGCAAAAGTACAGGAACATATAAACTAGGTTAAAAAAGCGCGAGTCCAAGCATCATACATGAATGATGCAGTGCCGAAGATAATTAGAGTAATTGCATTCGAAAATAAAAACCTGGAACAAGACAAACAAAAAGAAGCGAACCAATATCGAGATGGAACTTTACCAATATAAAGCAATCAATCAAATCGTGTTATCACAATTAGAAAAATTAATTAAAACAATTGACGCCTTTCCAAATACAGCAATTGCTAAAGAACAAATAGAGGAAGCAATCCAAACGACAGATAGAGCAATCATGCCTCGCCCGACTCACCTTATGTGATGATCTACATTGGAAGGTTTGGTGAGATATTTCTGGACGGAAAACAAGTAGCAATGGAGGAATTAAGAATTCTTTAACAAACCTATCGCGCAAACACGGGATTGTCTTATACACGTGCGGGACGTCTGATGCGAACTAAGAGCCACCGGCAATTGCAGCCGAAGTGATCTAAATAGTGATGGCAAATCGTTTGCCTATAAAACTATGTACAAACACCGATTTCTCGGATGCAGTCGAACAAAACAGGAAATTACTCCTCAACGCCGACGCTTATCACGCTTAGAAAGAACCCTAACGCGAAAAACATTCCCTCATTCCAAAAAACAAATAATTGTCAATCGAAAATCATCGCTTATACAAATAATTTATCTCTCGCAATCTCTTAGCGATTAAATCGTTCATATCATCCTCCCTCATCCTCCATTCCCAGTTGCCGCCTAACTTGCTAGGGAAATTCATGCGCGCTTCGCCGCCCAAGCTCAACACATCCTGCATCGGCGCAACAGCAAACATCGCCACCGATGACCAGATGAGGCGGATCAAATCCCAGGCGAAGTCACGACCATCGGTGTGTAAATAGCTCAGCGCAAACCTGCGTTCCTCTTTTGAGCTCATTGCAAGCCAGCCTAATGATGTATCGTTGTCGTGTGTCCCGGTATACGCCACGCAATTGCGCACATAGCCATGCGGAAGAAATGGATTATCGGGGCCAGAGAATCCAAACTGCAGAATTTTCATGCCCGGCAATCCAAACTCTTCACGGATTGCAACCACATCCGGTGTGATTACGCCAAGGTCTTCAGCGATAATGGGTAAATCATTGCCCAATGCAGATTGAAACGAGTGGAACAAGTCGGCACCGGGGCCGGGCTTCCATTGTCCATGCTCGGCAGTTTCTTCGGAGGCAGGGATTTCGTAATAACCTGCAAAGCCGCGGAAATGATCGAGACGGATCATGTCCACCATCTTCAACGTGGCATTCACGCGCTCGATCCACCAGGCGTAACCGGTACGCTTGTGTTCGTCCCAACGGTAAAGCGGATTGCCCCACAACTGTCCCGTTGGCGAAAATAGATCGGGCGGAACGCCAGCAACTACCGTTGGATTGCCATGTTCATCGAGGAAAAATAATTCAGGGTTGGCCCACACGTCCGCGCTATCCCCTGCCACAAAGATCGGTAGATCACCGATAATTTTGATTCCTTTATCATTGGCATACTTTCGCAGCGCGTTCCATTGTCTGAAGAAAAGGAATTGATAAAAGGCAAAACGCAGAACAGATGATGCAAGAGATTGACGGGCGTTTTCCATCACTTTCGCTTCTCTCTTTTTGACTTCGTCCGGCCAGCCGCTCCACGCGCCTCCGCCGTACGAATCTTTTAACGCCATGAAAAGTGCATAGTCATCCAGCCAGGATGGATTCGCCGCACGAAATGAATCAAACTCAGTGCGCAAAGAATCGGGGTTGGATTGATACCGGTCAAAAGCCTTTTGCAGAAGATTCAGTCTCCACGGAATGAGCAAGCCAAAGTCCACGCGTGACGCGGCGAAGTCCGGCTTATCAGCTAAATCGGATTCAATCAACAATCCGTCGTTCAAAAGAAAGTCAGGGCTGATGAGATACGGATTTCCCGCGAAGGCGGAGAAACATTGATACGGCAAATCGCCATAACCGGTGGGCCCAAGCGGCAAAACCTGCCAAAGCTTACACCCCGAGTCGATGAGAAAGTCCACGAATCGATAAGCTTGCGCGCCGAGATCGCCGATGCCATAAGGGCCGGGCAAACTGGTTGGATGCAAAAGGATTCCACCGGAGCGAGGAAAATTCATAATTCACCCTTGAAGAAATAAATGGATTTCAACGCGCAACAAGTTGCGCCGCAACGCGTTGGTAAAGTTGAAAGTATTGGTTCGCAGAACTCTTCCAAGAAAAATCCTGAGCCATGCCTGCTTTTTGAATCGTCTCCCAGCGGGTATGGTCAGGATAGATCGCCAGGGTCTTTTTGATGGCGGTCGCCAAACGCCCCGCCGTTGGCTTTGCAATCATAAAACCGGTTTCGCCATCAGAAACCGTATCCATCAAGCCGCCCACAGAGCTGACAATCGGTACGCAGCCATAACGCATCGCCATCATCTGCGAAAGGCCACACGGCTCGTAACGCGACGGCATCAGGAAGATATCCGCGCCCGCGTAGATTTGACGCGCCAGTCCTGAGTCGTATTTGAATTCAGCGCGCACGCGATCCGGAAATTCGGTTTGCAAAAGACGGATCGACTCTTCGAGCTTCGGATCGCCCGTGCCAAGAATAACGAACTGCCACGGTAAATCTTTAAGTTTCGTCAAAGCCTTGGGAATGAGATCAATTCCTTTTTGCGGATCCATGCGCGACACGACACCCAGCAACGGAACATTTATATCCTGCGGCAGACCGAGACGCACTTGCAAAGCAGTCTTATTCAATGGACGCTTATCTAGCGTAACGCTTCCATAATTCACAGCCAGTGCCGGATCAGTAGCCGGATTGAATGTCTCCGTATCAATGCCATTTAAAATTCCATTCAACGATTCTTTGCGTCCATGAATGTAATCATCCAACCCACAACCGAATTCGGGAGTCAACATTTCGCGGGCGTAGGTCGGCGAAACCGCGACGAGTGCATCAGCCGCCCAAAGTCCAAGCGAAAGCGGAAACGCGCGCGCCCACTCGGGCAAACCGGTCTGCGCGATGGAAAGGCCATATCGTTCGATGATCGAAGAGACATCGGGGCCCATGAATGGCAAGTTGTGAATCGTCAGCACCGAAGCCACGCCGGGAAATTCGCCTTCCCAGCGTTTGATCAAAAGTGCGTAACATGCCAGCGCGGTATGCCAGTCATTGGCGTGGACAATGGTCGGCTTCCAATCCAATTGGCGCGTCAACTCCAGTGCAGCGAGAGAGAAGAACGTATATTTCTCCGCATCCAATGCGGAGTTGGATGAATAAACCGAACCACTGTCAGTGATTGGCTCGCCGCTTATAAAATAAACGGTCATACCGCCCAAATTAGATTCAAGAACCTGCACATGCAAATCGCCGCCCTTAAACGACAGCGGAAAGATCATCAATGGATGAAAGCCTTCCGACTTGATGGCCGAATGCAACGGCAAAACTAGACGGATATCCAAAGCGGTTCCGCCCGTGACCCCAGGCGGCAGATCGTGCAACGAGCGCGGCAACGCTCCGGCCACATCCCCCAACCCGCCCACCTTGATGAAGGGGTCCGCCTCAGCGGCTAAAAATAATACGTTTAGGTTTTCGGGCATCGCGCCCAATTGTACAACGAAAACAGCCAGTTTGACGACCGGTCCGAAGAGGGCTTTTGTCAGTATAATCAAACCGGAGTTCAAAATGGACACACTCAAATATGAATTACTCACGGAAGTCAATGGCCGCATGCAAGGCGACTTGATCAAGAGCTATCTCGAAGCGGAAGGCATTGAAGTGGAATTGTTCCAAGAGGCAGTCGGTCATCACATTTATCCGGTAATGATTGACGGTTTGGCGCGTGTACAAGTTTTCGTGCCCAAAGCACAGTCCGCGGATGCACACAAATTACTTGACGCGTTTTATCCATCCACACCAAAATCTGAGGAGGAAGAAATATGAAAGACACTGTCATTCTTGTAACCCGCTATGGTATGGGTCATTCCCAATTGGCAGAGTTGCCCTTGAAGCTGATTGAAAAATATTTCAGCCTCCTCTTACAAGGCGACGAATTACCCAAGGTGATTTGCTTTTATACCGACGGTGTGAAATTAACCGTCACAGGCTCACCTGTATTAAAACAACTGAAGGAATTGGAAAGCAAGGGAGTACTTCTCGTCATCTGCTCCACCTGTCTCGAAGCGATGGATTTGGCGAAGAGTGTGCAGGTCGGCGTTGTGGGCGGCATGCCCGATATTATCGAAGCGCAGATGAAGGCGGATAAAGTTATATCAATTTGATTGAGATCGGAAAGTTAAAGAAACCTGTTAAGAACCCTAGGGACCAACGGTAATTAAACTCTGGATTTTATTAATCGTTACCGGGCCAATTCCCGGCACATTCATAATATCCTCAATGTGCTGGATCGGTCCATGCAACTGACGATAAGTTACGATGTTTTGCGCCGCCACCGGGCCGATCCTGTGAAGAGCATCCAGTTGTTGAAGGGTTGCAGTATTGATATTGATCAGGCTGGCGGATGAAACAGCAGTTGGCGTCAAAGTAGTAACTAAGATAAATGGAGCGCTGGTTTCCAATTGCACCGATGGCGCGTATGACGCTGACATGGAACCTCTTTGGGAAGGAATATTGATCTGCTGTCCATCGTCCAAACGCGCGGCAAGGTTCACGGAATTTGAATCAGCTTCAGCCAGCAATCCGTCAGCCGCGTCCACTGCATCCTGCACACGACTGCCATTCGGTAAGATGATATACTACCGGGCTTCACCACCTCGCCGATAATTTGAATCACAATCGAAGCCTGGGTCGGAGCCAGCTAAAGCGTAACCGGCCGGCCGCTGGGCAGGCAAGCCACAATCAGAAGGATCGCCGCAAGTATAAAGCCCGCCATCAATCCAATCAAAACAATAAGGATGTTTTTCATAATCTGGTTTTACATCAATTTCATGACGAGCATCTTCTCGTCCATGAACGCGCCAACTACGTTTACAAGGCGCGACAAGCGGCGAAAGTAAGCGGGCATTTCATCAGGCTGGAGGGAACGAAAGCCCCACTTTTCATAAAACGATCCAAGCCTTGAACGACAAGTCAAATAAAGCGGACGCGGACCACTCGCAACGAGATGCTCGATGATAACGCGTGCAATGCCTTGATGCTGATACGACGGCTCAACGGCAATGGACGCCAACTCGATCACATCTTTACCGTGTGGCTTCAATTGGCCACAGCCCAGCATCTTCCCAGACCCGTCAACGGCCATCACAAACCGATGCCAATCCAAGTCCATTGGGTTGATCCCGACACGGTGAATTAAATCCTTGATGAGGCGAGAATCATTTTCAGTCGCGGGACGAAGAATAAAATCAACCATGGATTAAACCTGCCGCGATCAAAATTGTAAACGATGCCACAAACCAATGGATCAGGAATGGATAAACAAACGAGCGCGTCCGATAGGCGACCCACCCAAAGGCAAAGCCTCCAAAGATCGTGGAGAGCGTTTCGATTTCCGGCTTGCCTATATGCGCCAGTGCAAACGGCACAGCCTGCAGCCACAGCGCCTCTGCCCCAAATTTACGGACGAACGCAAACAAAATAAAACCGCGAAAGAAAAACTCCCAGCCAAATAGATCAAGGAAGGTGTTCCATGGCAAACCATTGACCTGCGGCTTGTAATAAGATTGCATGGCCGGATCGCGCGCCACAAACCATAAAATACTTGCTATTAAGATGATACCACCCGCCGTCAGGATGATTCCGGTTTTCCAATCGCCAAAAGTGAAGCCGTATGCGCGAGGATCTTCTCGAAAAATCAGAAGGATAATCAATAAGGGAATAAGAAGATATAAGATCGTGCGATCATAATCTTTGTTCGGCGTAAACTGATGATAGGAATCAACAATCAACAACAATGTGCTAAGGATGATTACTGTTACAACTTTCCAATCAAAATGAAGGCGCTCGCCGAGTAAAGATTTCATCAACAATAACCTAGCGAAACAAGTCGTTGAGGTGAATGTCGAACCGACGCGCCGACAGAACGGGGGGGATCCGCAGACCAAACGCAATCAAAAAGATGTGCGTGGAAAAGGAATTAAGCGAGCACTTCCTGTTTTTGACGAACCTCTTTTTTCAATGCGGCGATGCGGCGCTGAAGATAAGGCGAGAAATAGCCTTCATAACGCTCCCATAGTTCAGGACGTTTCCAGTCCTCACCGGTGACGCGGCCGCGGCAATTCGGCGATCCGCACTGGCAATCGAATTCATCATAATTCGAGCCATCGCACATGGCGTAATCCAGGCAGATCTCCTCGCCGGGTTTAATATCCCGCATCGCGATCAATCCGATCTGTCCCGTCAATCCGGCGTTCGGATCGCACGAATGATTGAAGCAATCAGATGGTTCCATGGAGGGAGTCATCAGGTAAAACCCATCTTCGATTTGCAAAACCTGCTGGGTGAAGTTTTCCATCTCGCGGTCGATCTCATTTGCGGAAAGAATCTTTCCAGCCCACAATGACAACAACTCACCTTCCTTGATGGTTTGGCGCGCAAACACGCCGCAGTTGCCTTTTTCCACATGCGGGCGATTTTCGAGCTTTGGCGAAAGATAGGAAAAATATTTGCCGGTCATTCTTCTCCTTGTGATTTATTTTTGGCCTAGCTTTCTGGCCGCTTCAAGATCAGAGACGATAAAAAATCAGCCGCTTCTTTCGCGACCTGAACCTGCGTCCCGTTAACTACATCCGCCGCCTCGCTGAGGGTTGATCCTCAACAGGCGGCGGTTGTGCAATTACTGCACGAAAATGTCGTAGCGACGACGTAAGCGGGCAAGGTTCTGTATGATTCTCCTATTAAGCGTCACATTTTACTACAAATTATTCTACAATCTCAATTATTTTCTGACGCATACATCATCTTGGATACGACATCAACACCAGTGCCCTAAAAGCGGAATAAGCCTTTGGCATATCTTCTGCCGAGTAAGATAGCTTCAAACCAGCGCGCGTAACGCCGGGCATCAACATAGCTTTATCGGCCATATCAGATGAATTCAATTCAATAGTTACCTTGATCGGTTTCTTTAGTGCGAAAGGTTTCAGCGTGGTTTTCCTCTTCAAATTTTTTATTGCCCGCTGAGCCGCCGCTTCGATCAACTTTTGAGAAACTTCGGGGGGAAGGCAATCAGAAGAGAAACGTCCGCTTGCTTGTTTGACAACCGCAGTTTCCAAAGCCCCGATTTGTTCCGTTGCCTGAGCGCAAACTGTTTGATCGCCACTAATCATCAGAACGGATACGTTGAAATGTCCAGCCAACGCGGCGTTGAGTGTATATTCGCCAGCAATCAGATCGTTCAACCAAACGTTTGCAACACATGTGCTGGACCAAGTGTGATCGAGCACAGCATCTTGAGAACCTTGCCGCGCATGATAACCGATGAAGAATACACCGTCCACGCTTTGATCGATGCCCTGCATCATTCCAAATGGCGAAGGCGAACCACTGTTTAATCGGGCGCGCGGATCCAGTTCTTCAATCAATATATTGGAGCCGTTCCAATGCCCATCCGCAATGACGACTTCATCCGCTCCAGCATCGAGCGCACCGCGCACCGCGGCGTTGACATCGCCGGTCATCAATTTTCGAAAGCGAGCATATTCAGGATGTCCGGGCGTAACCTGGTCCCAATTTGTGACGCCAGTGATCCCTTCCATATCCGAAGCAATTAATATTTTCATAGCAGCCCTCCGTTGATGGACGTGATTGTATCACCTGGCGGTATAATCGCCTTAAATTCTTCTTTCGGAGGTACGGATGAGTGATGCTTTATTTCCGCTAAGCAATGAGCACATCATGATTCGAAATACCACTCGAGACTTCGCACAAAAAGAGATTGCGCCCATTGCAGCGCAATTCGACGAAAGCGGAGAATTCCCTTATGAGACCGTCAAGAAAATGGGCGCACTGGGTCTAATGGGAATCGAAGTCCCGGAAGAATATGGCGGCGCAGGCATGGATACTTTATCATATGTGCTGGCCGTTGAAGAAATCAGCAAAGTGGACGCATCGCACGGTGTGATCATGTCGGTGAACAATTCCCTTTATTGTCATGGTATCTTGAAGTTTGGTACCGAGGACCAGAAGCAGAAATTCTTGAAACCCGTCGCTTCGGGACAGGCCATCGGTGCGTATTCGCTAACCGAGCCGATGTCCGGCTCTGACTCAGGGACGATGAAAAGCCGCGCCACGCGCGACGGTGATTATTACATCCTCAATGGGCGAAAGCTTTGGGTCACATCCGGACCGGTTGCGGATTTTATTATCGTCTTTATGGTCACCAACCCGGAGAATAAACAAAAGGGTATCAGCGCGTTTTTGATAGACACAAAAAATACACCTGGATTTACGCGCGGCAAAAAAGAACCCAAGCTAGGCATCCGCGCTTCCGCCACAAGTGAACTCATCTTTGAAAATTGCCGCGTGCCGATTGCCCACCGTCTCGGCCAAGAAGGAGACGGATTCAAGATTGCGATGACTGTTCTCGATGTTGGACGCATCGGAATTGGTTCACAAGCATTGGGAATTGCGGAAGCCGCCTATGAAGCCAGCATCGCGTATGCGCGCGAACGCGAAGCGTTTGGTCAAAAGATCGGTGAGTTTCAAGGTATTGGGTTTAAGATCGCAGATATGAAAACGCGCATTGAGGCTTCACGGTTGCTCGTTTATAATGCCGCGATGGCAAAGGAACGATCCAAGGTAACCGGCGAACGTTTTACGCTAAAATCTTCCATGGCAAAATTGTTCGCATCGGAAACGGCTATGTTCTGCGCGCACGCCGCAGTGCAAATTCACGGTGGAATGGGTTACAGCAGGGAGCTGCCTGTCGAACGTTATTTCCGCGATGCGAAGATCACGGAAATTTATGAGGGCACCAGTGAAATACAACGGCTGGTCATCAGCCGCGTAGAATTGAATCTAAATAAATAGAGTGGGTAACAAAATATGAAAACAATTCTCTTCCATCAGCATGGCGGACCGGAAATTTTGCAATACGCAGACTTTCCAACGCCTGAACCTAAAGCAGGCGAAGCTCTGGTGCGTTTACGGGTTGCAGCATTAAATCGAGTTGATATAACAGTACGCGAAGGCTGGCCCGGATTAAGGTTGGAGCTTCCCCACATCAATGGCGCGGACGGCGCAGGTGAAATTGTTCAGTTGGGCGATGGCGCAACCGAGTTTTCAATCGGCGATCACGTCGTCATCAACGCGAACATTGGCTGTGGCAAATGCGAATATTGCCTTGCCGGCAAAGATAACATGTGCCGCGACTGGAATCTGCTCGGTGAAACAATGCGTGGCACGTATGCAGAATATATCAGCCTGCCGACACGGCAATTATATAAATTACCCGCAGGCTTTGATTTAAGAATTGCCGCAGCATCCGCATTGGTGTTTCAAACCGCCTGGCACTCGTTGATCACGCGCGGAAACTTACGCGCCGGTGAAACCGTGGTCATTGTTGGCGCAGGGGGCGGAGTCAATACTGCCAGCGTACAAGTTGCAAAATTTAGCGGCGCCCGCGTGATCGTCGTAGGCTCTGACTCGAAAAAGTTAAAGCTGGCCGAGTCGCTTGGTGCGGATGTCTTGATTGATCGCTCGAAGGAGGAGGATTGGTCAAAAGCGGTTTATTCCGCAACCACCAAACGCGGAGCCGACATCGTCGTGGATAATGTCGGCATAACGTTTCCGCTTAGTTTTCGCTCACTATGCAAAGGCGGAAGATTGCTGACTGTTGGCAACAGCGGAGGATCCAAATTTGAAATCGACAATCGTTTTATATTTTCCAAGCACCTTTCGATCATCGGTTCGACCATGAGTCCGATCAAAGATTTCATTCAAGTAATGGGATTGGTTGTCGCGGGAAAATTGCATCCAGCACTCGATCAGACCTTTCCGTTGGAAGACGCAGCGGCTGCGCAGAAACGTTTAGAAATCGGCAAACAATTTGGAAAGATCACTCTGGACATTGGATAATAATTAATGAAACGCTCTCATTGGTTCGAGATTCTTCTCGTCATCGTGGTATTGGCAATACAACTATACGCGGCCTTTTCAGAGGGAAACAATTTTCCGAGCAATTGGTTTATCCGCGATGATGCTTATTATTACTTTAAGGTGGCGGAAAATATCGGATTGGGTCATGGCAGTACGTTCGATGGAATCAATCCGACCAATGGCTATCATCCACTCTGGATGCTGATTTGCATCCCGATTTTTGCTTTGGCACGCTTCGATCTAATCCTGCCTCTACGAGTTTTGTTAATCGTAATGAGTCTGTTCAGCCTTGCGACGGCGATTCTGCTTTATCGTTTAATTAGCGACATCCTGTCTCCTCCTGTCGGAATGCTGGTTGCTGTTTATTGGGTGTTTAATTTTTATGTGCAGGAGGTTTTTTACAATGAGGGACTCGAATCCGGGATTGCACTGTTTTTTATCGCGCTGTCCATTTATATGCTCTATCGGCTGGAGAAAAACAGAAGCAAGATGTCGATTGGCTGGCGGCAAGTAGCATGGTTTAGCGCAATTGCAACTCTGACCATGTTCAGTCGCCTTGACTTGGTGTTTTTTGCGATCATCATTGGGGTTTGGATCATTTTCCGGGACGAACCCATGCGGTATTTGGCTCCACTCGACGTTCTGGCTATTGTCACAGCAACGTTGCTCGCATTTGTGATGCGATTGGGCCTACCGAAATACTACGAGTCATCCAACGCGGCGCTCATTATGATCTTCGCAGGTTTGATCGTAAAGATCCCGATCTTTTTCTTGATGAACCTATATCAACGGCCTGCCACTTGGAAACCGCGAAACATGTTGAAAAATATTTTTCTGGCCGTATTCTTCAGTTCAGTCGCAGTTGCAATTCTGATGCTGGGTGGCTCCTGGCTAAATATCTTACCCTCGATTCCGCGCATTGCCCTGCTTACAGATGCTGCGCTCACGCTAATTGCTTTGATTTTGATCCGAGCCATGGCTTTTGGATTCCGCAGAACCGATGGAGAGTTTAAAGCCTATTCACCCATGGAATATTTCAGTCAACATTGGCAACGTTGGGGCAAGGAAGCATCTGTCTATTACGGAATATTGGGCGGTTCATTAGGTCTCTACATGCTTTGGAACAAACTGACTTTTGGGACATTTACGCCGGTCAGTGGACAGATTAAACAATGGTGGAGTACGTTCACATTAAACATTTACGGACTTCCGGCTTTATCGTTCCAATCTTTCTTTGCATTAAATCCAAACAATGAATTCAACGCCTGGCAACCGGCTTTATCTTCTATCAGCACATTGAATAAATTTCTAACTGGCTTTTTACCGGCATCCATCCAACATATCGATGCACAGAGTCGCTTCCTTATTTTTCTGATTCTCTTAAGCATACTGGCTTATCTGCTTTTATTCCTGACCAAAAAACAAAAGGCACGCACCATTCTGCAAACCGGCGTCATTCCACTTTTTGTTGCCAGTTGGATTCAAATCTTTTCTTATAACAGCACTGGCTACGTTGCTCCAAAGGATTGGTATTGGCTGGCCGAGCTGGTATTTATTATAATTTTTGTTGCCGTCCTATTGGACATACTGTTCAAACTTTTCTTAAAAAGGTCGCGCACCATCTATTTTGGTGCGTGGGTGCTTGTTGGGCTATTATGTACAGGTTGGACTGTGCAATATTATCAAAATGTCATTTCGCAAATGACATATCAACCAGCTCCGCCCAATACGCCTTATCTTAGCGAGCTTCCATTCTTGGAAAGCCACACCCAGCCAGGTGATCTGATTGGCGCTTCAGGCGGCGGCAACGTTGGATACTTTGTTCCTAACCGCACAGTGATTAACATGGACGGCTTAATTAATAGTTATCCCTATTATTTGGCAATGAAAAATGGGAGTGGACCAGATTATCTTTACAGGGAAGGCATGAGATATATTTTCGCAAATCCGGATTTATTGAAAGCGCCTCCTTATAGTGGACAATATGCCGGGCGACTCACTCTCGTCGCTGATTATGGCGATAAGGATTTGCTGAGACTTTCTCCTCCGAACCCATAATTCTCGGACTCAACATGCGCCGCAACATATCTATTCCTGTAACTCTATTGCTATGCTTGGTGTTCTACATAACATGTTGGCAAGCGATTCGATTCTCAACTGGCATCGCCTGGAGTGATACACTCAGGGTCTATGAACCGCACTTCACGCCGGTTTACATTGATATTACCGGTGCGTTTTGGACTTTGACGGGTTTATTCTTATTCTGGAGCATATGGCGAGGTCAACGTTGGACTCGAAAAGCGTTTATTATTGCATCCAGTTTGTATGCGGCCTGGATTTGGGCAGACCGCATCTTCGTCCAGACCCAGATGCGGGCCAATTGGCCATTTGATCTTATCTTAACGATCGGGTTGTTCCTTTTTGCAATGATTGTTGTTCTCGATCCTCGCAACAAAATTTACTTTGAAAGAGAGTCTTATGAACGAGAATCCTAAATCCAAACGACTTGAAGAAATGAGAGCCAGATCACGGCTCGGCGGGGGCGCAGCACGCATCGAAGCACAGCATAAGAAAGGACGTCTCACCGCGCGCGAACGCCTGGATTTATTACTTGATAAAGGTTCATTCCGTGAAGTGGATGCTTTTGTTGAACACCGCACGCATGACTTCAATTTGGATGAGCAGAAATTTCTCAGCGACTCTGTGGTGACCGGTTGGGGAACCATCGAAGGCCGGTTGGTATATGTCTTCTCGCAGGATTTCACTGTGTTCGGCGGTTCGCTCGGCGAAGTCCATGCCGCCAAGATTTGCAAGATCATGGATATGGCAATGAAAGCCGGCGCGCCCGTTATCGGCTTGAACGACTCGGGCGGAGCCCGCATTCAAGAGGGCGTGGTATCTCTTGGCGGTTACGCGGATATATTCCTGCGCAACACGCTTGCCTCAGGCGTGATCCCGCAACTGAGCGCCATCATGGGACCCTGTGCCGGAGGCGCGGTCTATTCACCAGCCCTCACTGATTTTATTTTCATGGTGCATAATTCTTCCTACATGTTTGTCACCGGTCCAGATGTAGTCAAGACCGTGACGCATGAAGATGTTTCGTTTGAAGACTTGGGCGGCGCCAGCGTTCATTCGGAAAAATCGGGCGTATGCCACATTGCAGGAGCGAATGAAGCGGATACGCTGTATTTGATGCGCAAGATGCTGGGCTATCTTCCGCAAAATAATATGGAAGATCCGCCTTTCGTGCAAACCGGGGATGATCCGCTACGAATGGAAGACGCTCTTGATAACATCATTCCTGAATCGCCCGATAAGCCATATGATATTAAAGAAGTTATCCGCCTTATTGTGGATAATGCCGAGTTCTATGAAATCCAGGAAAACTATGCCGCCAATATCGTGATCGGGTTTGCGCGTCTCGGCGGACACTCCGTCGGTATCGTTGCGAATCAACCAGCGGTGCTGGCAGGCGTGCTCGATATTGACGCCAGCGAAAAAGGTGCGCGTTTTGTGCGCTTCTGTGATTCATTTAACATCCCCATCATTACTTTTGAAGATGTCCCTGGTTTCCTGCCCGGCACGTATCAGGAACACAATGGAATCATTCGCTCGGGAGCCAAGCTGTTATTCGCCTATTGCGAAGCGACTGTTCCAAAATTAACCGTGATCACGCGCAAAGCCTATGGCGGTGCGTACATCGTTATGTCGTCGAAGCATATTCGCGGCGACATCAATTTTGCGTGGCCAACCGCAGAGATTGCCGTCATGGGCCCCGATGGTGCAGTCAGCATTGTATTCCGTAAGGAATTGGATAAGGCCAGCGATCCTGTCAAGAGGAAAGCCGAACTGGTAACGGAATATCGCGAGAAATTTGCCAATCCATTTATTGCGGCAGAGCGCGGCTTTCTAGATGATGTGATCGAACCGAAGGAAACGCGCCCGCGTTTGATCAATGCGCTGGAGATGCTTGAAAACAAGCGCGAAGCGAATCCTCCCAAAAAGCATGGCAACATTCCGTTATAGGATGAGGAGCAACGATGTTCAATAAAATCCTGGTTGCGAATCGCGGCGAGATTGCGGTGCGGATTTTACGGGCCTGCCGTGAATTGGGCATTCCAAGCGTTGCCGTATATTCTGAAGCGGACCGCGGCGCCCTGCATGTCCGTTACGCCGATGAAGCTTATTTGCTTGGCCCGGCACCCTCGCGCAAATCTTATCTGCGTGCTGACAAGATCATTGATATTGCCCACAAGTGTGGAGCCGATGCGATCCATCCAGGCTATGGTTTTTTGGCGGAACGAGAAACATTTGCTGCGGCCTGCATAGAGGCTGGCATCACCTTCATCGGTCCGAAGCCCTCAGCAATAGCGGCAATGGGCGATAAGATGGCTGCCCGACGCACAGTCATGGCCGCGGGTGTACCGATTGTGCCTGGAACTGAAGGCGCGGGCGCAATGAGGGATGAAGAGTTGCTTGCAGAGGCCCCCAAGATCGGATTTCCTCTGCTGATCAAAGCCAGCGCGGGCGGCGGCGGAAAAGGCATGAGAGAAGTACCATCGTTAGCGGAAATGCCTGCCCTGCTGGCGTCCGCACGACGCGAAGCGGAGTCTGCATTCGGCGATGGAAATGTCTATTTGGAAAAACTGCTTGAGGGCGCGCGTCATATCGAAATCCAAATCCTCGCAGATCGGTATGGCAATGCAATCCATTTGGGCGAACGAGATTGCTCCATTCAACGCCGCCATCAAAAGCTCATCGAAGAAGCACCTTCGCCGTTCATGGATAAAGTGCTTCGGGAAAAAATGGGAACGGTGGCCGTCAAAGCTGCACAGTCAGTGGATTATGTCAATGCAGGAACAATTGAATTTTTGGTGGATAAGGACAAGAACTTCTATTTCCTTGAAATGAATACGCGCCTGCAAGTGGAACATCCGGTCACTGAGCTGGTAACCGGCATTGACATCGTTGCGGAACAAATCCGCATCGCGCGCGAACGACAATTGAGTTACAAACAGGAAGATGTCGTGATACGCGGACACGCCATCGAATGCCGCATCAATGCGGAAGATCCCTATAACGGATTCATGCCATCAACCGGTCGCATCACCCACAGCCTCTTACCCACAGGTCCCGGCGTGCGCGTCGACACGGGAGTTTATCCAGGCTTTGAGATCACCGCATATTATGATCCTATGATCGCCAAGTTGGTAGTGTGGGGCGAAACGCGCGGCCAGGCCATTTTGCGGATGCGCCGCGCCCTTGAAGAGTATCGCATTGTCGGCGTGCGGACTAATATTCCGTTCCACCAAACCATGATGGACAGTACCCGCTTTATGGGCGGACAATATGATACGCGCTTCGTTGAAGAAAGATTCTCGATGCCTGAGTCTGATGACGAACGCGAGGCGCATTATCCGGAAATCGCAGCGGTCTTCGCCACACTGGTCGCTCATCATGAAACAGAACGCGCCGCTCAATTCGTGATGCGGAACGAACGCGATACCAGCAACTGGAAATGGATCGGACGCTGGGAGCGCCTGCATCGATAGGCGGAATCAATATGAAATATATAACCACCATTGATCAAAAAGAGTTTGCCATTGAGATCGTTGACGATCATCACGCCCGTATCAACGATAAAGTCTTTGAAGTGGATTTCGAATCGGTGAGCGGTCAGCCGGTCTATTCCTTATTGATAGATGGCAAATCCTATGAAGCGTACGTTTATGCTGTGGAGGATGAATGGCAGGTGCTTCTGTTTGGAAAGCAGTATCCAGCCAAGGTGGAGGATGAACGTGAAAAACGCCTGAAGACTTCTGTGGGCGGCAAGGTGCAGGAGTCGGGCGAATTCCAATTGAAAGCTCCGATGCCGGGTCTGGTTGTTGCTCTTCCCGTCAAAGAAGGACAGCAAATTGAAAAAGGGCAGGTGCTAGTTATCCTTGAATCGATGAAAATGCAAAACGAGCTGAAGTCACCGCGCGCCGGTAAAGTGGAACATGTGAGGGTGAAAGCCGGCGAGAGTGTGGAACAACGGCAATTGCTAATAAGCATAATATAACTTATTGCGTCATCGACTTAGTGATAGAATTGTTGGAAGGTCTTAAAGGATACGAGGCCTTCCAATTTTTGTTCCAAGCGAGTCACGTTGATGGAGAATAAATACATTCTATGTATCGACCTGGGAACTTCGGGTCCCAAAGTTTCGCTGGTCAACACGCTGGGGGAAGTATTGATGCACGAGTTCGAGCCAACCCCAATGTACTTTCTACCCAACGGCGGAGCCGAACAAAAGCCGGGCGATTGGTGGAACGCTGTAAAAAACGCGGCAAACCGATTGATAGCGCGCCATCTCGTGCCAGCACAAGACATCGTTGCCATCTCCGCCACCAGCCAGTGGTCAACCACGGTGGCGGTGGACAAAAACGGTCGTCCGTTAATGAACGCCATTTCATGGATGGATACCCGCGGAGCCAAATACGCTAAAGCCATTACGGATGGATTAATAAAAATCGAAGGCTATGGGGTTACCAAATTAATCACATGGCTGAAGTCTCACCGGCGGAATTCCCGCCCATTCAGGCAAAGACTCCATCGCTCATATCCTATACATCAAGAACGAGCTGCCAGATATCTACCGCGAAACATATAAGTTCCTTGAACCCAAGGATTATCTGAATCTGGAATTGACTGGCAAATTCGCTTCCTCCTTTGACGTTTCGCTTTTACTTTGGGTTACTGATAACCGTGATCCGAATCACATCCACTACGATCAAAGACTTTTGAAGATGGTTGGCGTGGATGTCAGCAAGTTCCCCGATATGAAACAGTCCACTGATGTTTTGGGAACGATCAAGCCAGAGGTTGCCGCCGAACTTGGACTTCCGGACGATGTGAAAGTGGTTCTCGGAACCGCCGATACCCAGTCTGCTGGGATCGGCTCCGGTGCGGTAAAAGATTATGAAGCCCATTTATATTTGGGCACCTCATCATGGCTTTCCTGCTTCGTCCCGAAAAAAGGAACCGACATTGATCATAACATGGCGGCGGTTCCTTCAGCGATACCCGGACGTTATTCGATTGCCAACGAACAGGAATGTGCGGGTTCCACACTCCTTCATTTGCGCGACAGCTTGATCTTTCCGGAAGATGAATTGGCAACTGGCAAGGCGCCTGAAAATGCCATGATCGTTTTCGATCAAATCGCAGAACGCGTTCCGGCTGGCAGCGACCGCGTCATCTTTGCGCCGTGGCTTTACGGCGAGCGGACGCCGATCGAAGACTCCACCGTGCGCGGCGGATTCTTTAACGTTTCGTTGAGCACAAAGCGTGAACACTTGATTCGCGCAGTGATGGAGGGAGTCGCCTACAACGCACGCTGGTTATTGCAAAGCGTGGAACATTTTACTCGTCACCGCTTCGAAGCAGTGAACATGATCGGCGGCGGCGCACAAGCTGACATCTGGTGCCAGATCACGGCAGATATATTGGATCGTCCCATGCGCCAAATGAAGGACCCCATCCGCGCCAATAGCCGGGGTGCGGCTTACGTTGCATTGGTCGGTTTGGGCCTAATGACGTTTGACGATATTCATAAGAACGTTGCCGTCAATCGCGTATTCCAGCCAAACCCTGCCAACCGCGCCATCTATGATGAACTCTTTGCCGAGTTCTTGAATCTCTATAAAAACAACAAGGCCATGTATGCACGCTTAAATCGCCATCACGGCAATGAATGAGCGTGCCGCTTCAAATTGAAAGCCGCAAAGTTAAAGAGATATGTGAGTTCAACTCGATTGGATAACAGGTTTCGATTTCCTTTGGGAGGGCAATCGGATTCCTGAATAGTGGAAGGTGTCCATATGGATATAAACGAAATGCAACAACGCCTGAAGTGGGTGCCGTCCGGGATTCTATCTGCCGCAGAGCGTTATCTCAAACGCATTCCGCGCGTTAAGGCCATGATCGAGAAAGAATATGATGAAATGCTGGGTGGTATCGAAGGCTCGCTCAAACCATATCGCAAAGATTTCACAACTTATTTCAAGCTTCCAGCAGTTGGAATAGCACGAAATGAAATCATTGAAGAAGTGAATGCCATCAAGGAGCGCGAAGAGTCGCGCTGGCGCGACGGGTTTGTCTCCGGCGCGGTATATAACAACGACCCAACCCTCATTGATTTTTTGAATCAAATCTACGCCATTCAATCGCAAAGCAATGCGCTTCACACGGATGTGTGGCCTAGCGCCGCCAAGTTCGAAGCGGAAGTGGTGGCGATGACTGCCAATATGCTGGGCGCATCCCAAACCACCGATGCAATCTGTGGATCGATCAGCTCCGGAGGCACTGAAAGCATCCTGTTGGCGATGAAGACCTATCGCGATTGGGCGCGGGACATGAAAGGCATTACGCATCCCAACATTGTCGCGCCGAGCACAGCACATCCGGCCTTTGACAAGGCCGGAAACTATTTCGGCATCAAAGTGATCCGCGTGCTTGTGGACGAAAATTTCAAGGCCGTGCCCGCCGCAATGAAACGGAAGATCAATCGCAATACGATTGCGATGGTCGGCACAGCAGGAACGTATCCCCATGGCGTGATTGACCCAATTCCGGAACTTTCCGAAATCGCGCGTCAGCACAAAATCGGTTTTCATACCGATGCATGTTTGGGTGGATTCATTCTTCCATGGGCAGAAAAGCTCGGATATAAATTCATGCCATTTGATTTCCGTCTGCCAGGTGTGACTTCCATTTCCGCAGACACACACAAGTACGGGTACGCCGCGAAGGGAACTTCGGTGGTGCTTTATCGCAGCTTGGAACTGCGGCGTTATCAATATTTCGCCGCGATCGATTGGCCCGGTGGTTTTTATACTTCGCCAACTTTCGCAGGCAGCCGCTCAGGTGCATTGATCGCAGTATGCTGGGCCGCGCTACTTTCAACAGGTGAAGAGGGATATTTAGCCGGTGCAAAGAAAATCCTCGAAACCGCGGCCTGCATCCGGTCAGGCGTCGAAGCGTTGCCAGAGTTCCATCTGCTCGGCAATTCGCTCTTCACGGTCGCATTCACATCGGATGCATTAAATATCTACGATGTGATGGATTTCATGTCGTTCGCGCGGCTGGAGCTTGAACCCACTGCAGAAACCAGCAGGGATTCATCTCTCGGTAACGTTGCGGCATACACAATCCGGAGTGAGTGAACGCTTCATCGAGGACCTGAAAGCGGCAGCCACTTCCGTCAAAGCAAATCCCAGCAAGCACGGCAACTCTGCGCCGCTTTATGGAACTGCCGCCACGATCCCGATGCGGGGACTGGTAACGGATTTGCTCAAGCGCTATATCGATTTGCTATCGAAACTTTAGATGGCGGAAGATCAGAAAGAAACTGAAGTCAAGTTGTGCGTCTTCAACTTATCGCAGATTGAAGTGAGTCTCCGTGAGTTGAAGGCGCATTTATTTGCGTCACGCACCTTCGAAGTCAATTTGCAATTCGATACTTCAAACGGAGAGTTGACGCGTGAAGGTCGCGTCCTGCGACTGCGAAAAGATGATGCCGCGCGTTTGACTTATAAAGATAACAGTCAAAGCGTCGCAGGCGCGTTAACTCGCCGCGAAATCGAATTTGTTGTGGATGATTTTGATTCGGCCAAACAATTCATCGAGGCGCTTGGCTACCAAGTTGCTTTTATTTACGAAAAATATAGAAAGACGTTCGAATATAAAGGCGCCCACATTATGCTGGACGAATTGCCTTTTGGACACTTTGTCGAGATCGAAGGCGAATTAGAAATGCTCCGTCCCATCGCTGAAGAACTTGGACTCAATTGGGATAAAGCAATTCCTGCTAGTTATCACGCCCTGTTCGAGCGACTTTGCAAATCACGTGGCCTGACGTTTCGCGACCTGACCTTTGAGAATTTCAAAGAGATCAAGGTATCGCCAGCAGATCTGATGATTGAATATGCCGATCACAAGGCCATCACATGAAACCAATTCCAAGTTTTAAGCGAACCGTCCAAAAGCTATAAGACAGACCGTATCTACACTAGTTAGGCCGCCATTTGAATAGGACTGGATGAAATCTAGATGAATATTTTGGAACAAATCAAAAATGGAGCCTTGACCGATCCCAAAACATTTTTGGGCGCCATTCTCTATGCTCTCGTTTTCTTATTCTTTGCCTGGCTTTTTGGCCGCGCCTCGCATTTGGCAGTCCAACGCCTGTTCACCAAAGATACTCACAACCGCGTAGACCGCACCGCCGTCAAATTTCTGGCACAACTCGCCCGGTTCTCTGTATATATTTTTGCGTTCATTTCTTATGCACACTTGGTTCCAGCATTAGCGGATCTGGGAACAGCCTGGCTGGCCAGTGCCGGCATCCTCTCAGTCATTATTGGTTTGGCGGCCCAAAATACCCTGGGCAACCTAATTGCCGGGATTTCCCTGCTACTTTATCGCCCCTTCAATGTAGGTGACTACTTGCAGGTGACCGCACCAACAGGTTTAGAAAAGGGATTGGTCGAGAGCATCAACCTTGGCTATACCCTCTTGAAGACGGACGACAATCGTCGTGTGGTCGTGCCAAACAGCATCATGGCAAGTCAGACCCACATCAATCTGACCAGTTCTTTCGCGGTAGCCACGACCAGCTCACCTACTAGTCAACAGCGGACCATAGCGGAGCACTTAAACGAGTTGCAACAATTGCGCGAAAAGAACCTTGTCACAGAAGAAGAATACAATCGCAAGCGCGAGCAGATTCTTGGTAGATTATAAGGTTCAGTGGAATGGTCAGTCTCTCGTCCATCCA
The DNA here is from genome assembly GCA_963783295.1 of uncultured Chloroflexia bacterium. Lineage (GTDB taxonomy): Bacteria > Chloroflexota > Anaerolineae > Anaerolineales > Villigracilaceae > Fen-1038. Next base: position 161,254 of record CAWAMX010000018.1, read on the forward strand.
AAAACTTTTCTTTTGGCAGGTGGATTTGCTTTGAGTACAGCCTTCTGAACCACTTCACAGAATTCTTGCGCGGCCGCATCCGGACCCATCTCGAGGTTTCCGCGCACATAGTCTTTGGAATCAACCATAAATCCGGATACTTCCAACTGCATGTCTTTCGTACGTTTGGTAACAAAAGCTTTCACTCGAATCAGATTGAGCTTGGTCCCTGTTACGATTGCATCAGAACGATCTCCGCTGCGTACCCAGATTAGCCATTCAGCGGTAAGAAGGATGGCGAGATGGATGGTTGAATCGGGATTACCATCCAGAAAAGAGGCGAGCCTGCCCGGGTTTTGTTTCTCGGAGATGGTTTCACAACAGCTGAGCGTTTCCGTATTCAAATCTCCCAACTGATGGATTTGAAAAAATTCCTTGGTTGCCTGGTACAGGCTGGGGTGGATTTGACTTGCAGAGCATTCTCGGGTGGTGCTGGTATAACCTATCATTTCAGCTTCTTTCCGATTACGGGATTATCTATATCGCGGCGGGAAATTCGCAATTTCCACCTTGGAGGTTTATTGGACAAAATGATCACAAACATTCAAACGCAGCCAAGCACCTGAACTGCCAATTGTTAAGGCAAAAATTTCAGAATACAGAACACAGCACATTGAAAATTGTATCGCAGTTATTCTTTAATAAAATCAGACTTCCGAAGTCTGTGAGACTTCGGAAGTCTTTATTTATCTACTATTTGCGTTTTGCGGTCTTGGCTTTCGCTTTCTTTACCGCTTTCTTAGCAACAGCTTTTTTCTTCGGTGCTGCTGCTTTCTTTACGCTCTTCTTCGGCATATGCTTCAACGCCACATGCGCCGCGGCCAAACGTGCAATCGGCACACGGAATGGCGAGCAAGAAACATAGTTATTGCCAATCATGTGGCACCATTCAATCGATTCGGGATCACCGCCATGTTCGCCGCAGATACCCACTTCGAGTTCAGGTCGAGTCTGTGCGGCCATCCGCAATCGCCATCTTCATCAAACGTCCCACGCCATCGCGATCCAAAGTCTGGAACGGATTCTTCGGCAGGATGCCCTGCTCCACATAGGTCACGAGGAAGTTGCGTTCGGCGTCATCACGCGAATAACCAAAGGTCATCTGCGTTAAGTCGTTTGTGCCAAACGAGAAGAACTGGGCATGAGTCGCAATCTCTTCCGCGGTCACTGCGGCGCGCGGAATTTCGATCATGGTGCCAAATTTGTAATCCAGTTTCTGAATCTTCTTCTCAGCCAACACTGCCGCTGCGATGCGAATCAGGCGGGGCTGAATCCATTCCAACTCTTTGACCGTGCCGGTCAACGGGATCATCACTTCCGGTTTGACCACGATACCGCGCAGAACACAATCTGCCGCGGCTTCAAAGATGGCGCGTACCTGCATCTCGACGATCTCCGGCATGACAATGCTCAATCGCACGCCGCGCAAACCCATCATCGGATTCGATTCGTGCATGCCCTGAACGGACTTTAACAATTTTTCTTTTTCAGCCAGACCCGCGGTCTCGCCTTTGACACGCATCGTGATAACTTCTTCAAGCAATGCCTCTTCGGACGGCATGAACTCGTGAAGCGGCGGGTCGATCAAGCGGATGATGACCGGATAACCGTCCATCGCTTCGAACAACCCGTCAAAGTCTTTGCGTTGGGTCGGAAGTAATTCATTCAGAGCCTGTGTGCGGGCCTCACTGGTTTCGGCCAGGATCATGCGCTGGACTATCGGCAAGCGCTCCGGCTCGAAGAACATGTGCTCGGTTCGGCACAGACCGATGCCAACGGCACCATACGAACGAGCGCGGCGCGCATCTCTTGGATAATCTGCATTGGCCCAAACCATCAAACCGCGCGTCGGCCAGCCTTTCGGCGCAACGCGAAGATCTTTGCGTGCGCAGATTTCATCCGCCCACTTTAACAGCGTCATCAATTCGGTCTGTTCTTCCAAAGACGGTGCAGTCATCGGGACTTTACCGACAAAGACATTACCGGTCGTGCCATCGACGGAAATCCATTCGCCTTCGCGCACGGATTTATTATCTACAGACATAACACGTGTTTCAAGGTTGATCTTGATCATGGACGCGCCGACAATGCAAGGAATCCCAAACTGCCGGGCCACCACTGCTGCGTGGGAAGTTGCGCCACCTTCACTGGTCAACACACCTTTCGCGGCGATCATTCCATGCACATCATCCGGTTTGGTGAACGGACGCACCATGATGACATCCTGTTTTTGTTCTTTCGACATTTTCTCGGCGGTGTCTGCATCGAAATAAACCTGACCGACTGCCGCGCCCGGTGAAGCATTCACTCCTTTGGCAAACAGCGAGCCTGCCTTATCCGCGTTCTTCAATGCCTCTGCGTTAAACTGCGGATGAAGCAAGGCATCCACCTGTTCTGGCGTGACGCGCTTTACTGCTTCTTCACGCGTGATGAGTTCCTCATTCACCATATCCACGGCAATCTTGACTGCGGCTTTGGCGGTGCGCTTACCGATACGCGTCTGGAGCATCCATAACTTTTTGCGCTCGATGGTGAACTCCACATCCTGAATATCCTTATAATGCTTTTCAAGTTTGGCAGTGATATCCATGAACTGATGATAGGCCTCAGGCATGTGATTCTTAAGATTTTCAATCGGGTCGGTATTGCGAATGCCGGCCACCACATCTTCGCCCTGCGCGTTGAGCAGGTAATCACCCATCATCTTCTTGTCGCCCGTGGATGGGTTGCGTGTGAACGCCACACCGGTTCCAGAGTCGTCGCCCATGTTGCCGAAGACCATTGTCACGATGTTAACTGCTGTTCCAAGATCATGAGGAATGCCTTCGTGGTTGCGATAATCCACGGCCCGCTTCCCATTCCAGGATTTGAAGACAGCTTCCGTTGCAAGTTCCAACTGTTTAAATGGATCCTGCGGAAAGTCAAAGCCTTTGTGCTTTTTAACGACTTCGCGGAAAACGCTGACCATGTGCTTCCAATCATCAGCGGTCATTTCGGTATCGAGCTTGTAGCCTTTTCGGCTCTTATATTCTTTCAGCGGTTCCTCAAAGGCTTCATCCTGAATGCCCAGCACCACGGTTCCAAACATCTCGACCAAGCGCCGGTATGCATCATAGACAAAGCGCGGATTGCCGGTCAGTTCTACCATGCCGGCAGCAGTCTCGTCGGTGAGACCAATGTTCAGCACCGTATCCATCATGCCGGGCATCGAGAACTTTGCACCAGAGCGGCATGAAACCAACAAGGGATTCTTCGGATCGCCGAATTTCTTGCCAGTCGCTTTTTCGATCATCTTCAACGCCGCTAATTCCTGCGCCCACATTCCCGCAGGGAACTTGCCTGCCTTCTGGAACTCGTTGCATGCTTCCGTTGTAACCGTGAAGAACGGCGGAACCGGCACACCGGCGCGCGTCATGTCCAGCAACCCCGCGCCTTTTCCGCCCACCAAACCCTTCACTTCGTCCCAATCGCCGCCCCTGATTTTTTCAACTTCCTTTACCTCATCAAATAGGTAAACCCACTTCTTCATTCGAGCCTCCAAAGTTTGAAATTTCTTATTAGACCGTGAAGTATTCTACCAAAAAAAAGCCTTTTGCACACTGACAAAAATCATCCTTGGCACCTCAATTTGTAAATAACCTGCAAAGTAAAAAGCGTCTCGAATCAGTGATAATTGGCAAATGACCACAAACAAAACAGTTCTTGCCATTGACGATGATTATGCCATCACCGAGTTACTCTCGATCATTCTTCGGTCGCATGGTTTTGATGTAATCACTGCCAACAACAGCGAGGATGGATTACGATTAATTGCTGAAAAATCTCCTAATGTAATTACACTTGATCTAATGATGCCTGATATCAGCGGCTGGGAAATGTGCGAAAAAATCCGCGCATTCAGCAAAATACCCATTCTGGTGCTTTCCGCCATCAATGATCCCGCTATGGTAGCCAAGGTATTGGATGCCGGTGCGGACGATTTCATTGTCAAACCGGTGCCGAGCGCAGTTTTGATCGCACGTTTGAATATGTTGTTGCGGCGTTCAAGCGGGACTGGAACTCTTAAAAAACCGGACAATATAAGATGGATGCGAGGAACTGCGCCGCTCTCTTCGTGAAGTATTTATAACGGGACCTGCTCATGGATTCCGTTTTCTTTATTTTGTAAAGCCTGATACACATTTATTACCTGAGCTGCAATTTTATCCCATGTATAGGATTGAGCGTATTCAGCGGCGCGCCTGCCCATCGTCTCGCGCAAACCGGAATTGTTCAATATCATTGATAGTTTATCACAAAGAACATCGGGGTCGCCATTGGGAATGGTGTAGCCTGTTTCACCATTCTGTACTAAAAATCCCAATCCACCCACTTCAGAAGCGATCACGGGCGTTCCGCAAGCCATTGCCTCCAAAGCGACCATGCCAAACAACTCGTAATGTGAAGGCATGACCAGCACCTCGGCCGCGGAATAGTAATATTGCAAAGTGTCCTGCCCACGCTTGCCTAAAAAGACAACGGTTTGATCTAAAGCCAGTTCATCACACAACTTTTGCAAACGCGCCATTTCAACGCTCATCCGTTGCGGGCTGGCATCCGGCTCACCACCGATGATGGCTAGATGAACAGGATGATCAGAATGATTTAGTTTCAAGCATGACATGGCTCGAATGAGCGTATCCAATCCCTTCAGAGGTTCGATGCGTCCAACAAATAATATCATGCGAACATCCGGCTTAATTCCAATAGCCATTTTCGCTTCATCAGGAGGTATGGGATAAAAGTGACTGGTATCCACACCCGGCGGAATGGTGATCAGTTTCCGATCATCCACTTTGTAGAGAAAGCGTAATTGAGTTCGCTCCGCCAGCGTGGCGGCCACAACGCGGTCTACGCGCCCCAGCACGCGCTTTTCGCCCGCAATCCGTTCGGGACTTTCCCGCTCCTCATCCGATTGCGCGATGCGGTTCTTCATCTCACCCAAGGTGTGGAACATATGAACAATTGGAATTCCACCCCATACGTCGGAAAGCAATTCAGCAGCCAACCCCGACATCCAGTAATGGCTATGAATGATGTCGTAATGGATTCCTTTTTCGCCGGCAAATGCTTTGACGCCGTTTACAAATTCTGGAATGTAATCGATCAATTGCCGCTTTGCCAACGGGACCTCGGGACCGGCCGGTACATGGACCACGCGATTGCCATAACCGAGGTCATGCAAAACATGCGGCACATGCTCATCCTGCGAACGCGTGAATACGTCCACATGGATTCCCAACCTTCCCAATTCGCGCGTCAAATCGCGGACATAGACATTCATCCCGCCGGTATCTTTTCCGCCGAGGATTGCCAGCGGACAAGTGTGATAAGAAAGCATTGCAACTCGTAACATTTTTCTCCCGATCATTATAGACGATGCCAGTCAACAAAAACTTGCGAGATTGGTCTTTCTCCTTTATAATCCCCGCCGCTCAAACCAAAGGCCACCATAGCTCAGTCGGTAGAGCAGACGTTTCGTAAACGCCAGGTCAAGGGTCCGAATCCCTTTGGTGGCTCACATGCAAAACTTCCGAAGACTTGCCGCTTTTTGGCGTTTCGGAAGTTTGATGTTATATAATGAAAACAATCTGCTTGAAGATTATTTGATGATCATTTTCAACGCGCCTTCAAATATCTTGAGGCCATCATTGATTTGTTCACTGGTCACATTTAAAGGCGGAATCCAACGCACTACATTATCGTATGTACCACACGTCAACAATAAAAGGTTTTGATCTTCGGCAGCGTGAACAATATCCTTGACCATCGGTTTGGATTTGTCGGGTCGGTCACCGACCATAAACTCAACACCGATCATCAAGCCTTTGCCGCGCACATCGCCAATCTGAGGATATTCTTCCTGAAGCTTTCTCAAGCCAGTCATCAATTGCAAACCGCGTTCATTGGCGTTCTCCAACATCTTTTCTTCTTTCATGGCGCGGATGGTTGCAACTCCTGCCGCGCACGCGACTGCATTGCCGCCATACGTCCCACCGATGGAACCGACCTCCACTTTCTTCATGATCTCGTTTCGGGTAAACACGCCCGAAAGCGGAAGACCAGATGCAATTCCTTTTGCGACCGTCATGACGTCCGGCAAGATATCATAGTGCTCAAAGGCAAACCATTTACCCGTGCGTCCAAATCCGGATTGGACCTCATCGCAAATCAACATGATTCCATTTTTATCAGCGATCTCACGCAGATCCTTCATGAACGCAGCGGGCGGGACAATATACCCGCCTTCGCCCAAAACAGATTCAATCAAAATGGCCGCGGTGTCTTTCGGTGCGGTCTGCGAGGCGAGTAAGTATTCAAGTTGTTCCAAAGCATATTGACTGGCTTGCTCTTCGCTCATGCCGAGGCGAAATGCATATGGAAATGGAGAAACAAAAATGCCAGACGGCAACGGGCCGAAGCCGGTGCGATATCCGGTTTTCGATGTAGTCAATGCCATCGTTGCGGCCGTCCGCCCATGAAAGGAGCCACTGAAAACGATGATGTTTGGTTTGCCGGTTGCAGCGCGCACAATCTTAACTGCATTCTCCACTGCCTCCGCTCCAGAGTTGGTGAAGAAGAAACTGTCAATCGAAGATGGAACTATCTTTCGTAGCTCTTCGATCAATTGCAGCATCGGTTTATGTATGACAATATTGGCTTGAGCGTGGAGGAAGAGTCCGGCCTGCTCGCGAATTGCCTCGACGACTCTCGGATGGCAATGACCTGTATTGGTCACGCCGATACCACAAGTAAAGTCAAGCAATTTGCGCCCGTCAGCGGTGTAAATGTATGAACCTTCGGCTCGCTCCGCAACGAAATTGAAGATGCGACTCCAGGCTGGAGTCATATGCGGGAAATTTTCTTCGTAAAGTTGACTCATTGCAAAATCCTTTTCCATTCAAAAAAGGGACAGGCTTGTACCTGTCCCTTTCCTAAGAAAGTTAATTTATCGCGCGATCATCACATGCTTGGTAACTAGATAATCACCAACCGCTTCGGCCGAAAGGTCTTTGCCAAAACCAGATTGCTTAAATCCGCCATGCGGAGTTTCGGATGCCAACGGGATATGATCGTTGACCCAGACCGTTCCAAATTCCAAACGTTCAGAAACGCGCATCGCGCGCCCAACATCCTTGGTGAAGACCGATGACGCCAGACCATAGACAACGTCGTTGCCCAGCATAATTGCTTCTTCTTCATCCTTGAAGGAGTTTATCGTAAGCACCGGCCCAAAGACTTCAGATTGGATGATCTCGGATTTTTGATCTGCATCTGCAATGACTGTCGGTTCATAATAGTATCCCTGCTGGAAATCTTTGGGGACGCGTCCGCCGGTCAACACTTTCGCACCATCCTTTTTGGCGCGTTCCACAAACCCATTCACCGATTCACGTTGCCCGCCGGAAATCATCGGCCCGATTAAAGTATCATCGGCAAACGGATCGCCAATCTTCGTGTTACGAACCGCATCCACCAGCGCCTCTTCAACTTTCTTACGCAGACTCTCCGCAACGTAAACGCGCGTCGCAGCCGTGCAATCCTGACCTGTGTTGATGGTTCCCGCCAACGCAACTTTTGAGGCGACCAAATCCACATCCGCATCGTCAAAGACCAAGACCGGCGCCTTGCCGCCCAACTCTAAATGAACGCGCTTGATCGTATTCGCGGCGGTCTTCATGATAGTCTGACCTACTTCGGTTGAACCGGTCACGCTAATCATTCGAATATCGGGATGTTCAACGAGCCACTGGCCCGCCTTGCGTCCGGTGATGATGTTGACCACGCCGTCGGGTATGCCTGCGTCTTTGATAATATCAGCCAACATGAGGCTGGTCAGTGGCGTGAGTGATGCAGGCTTGAAGATGGTGGTGCAACCCGCTGCAAGTGCGGGACCGATCTTCCAAACCGCCATCATCAGCGGATAATTCCACGGCGCGATTTGACCTACTACGCCGACCGGGTCGCGGCGATAAAGCGATGTAAAACCTGGCCAATATTCACCGGCATGGGAACCATGTGTATCGCGTGCGGCTCCGGCAAAGAAGCGCAGGTTATCAATAGAGAACATCAGGTCCGCGCCGAGGCTGACAAACTTATATGGCTTGCCAGTATTCTCCGACTCGAGTTTCGCAAATTCCTCGGCATGTTTTTCGAGAAGGTCAGCCAACTTCCAGATTGCCCTTGACCTTTCCGATGGAACAAGCCGCGACCAGCGGCCATCATAAAACGCTCGCTTGGCCGCTTGCACTGCCAGATTCACATCCTCCGGGCTTGCATCCACAACCTCGGCAATTTTTTTGCCAGTGGCCGGGTTCTCAACGGAGATCTTACCGCCACCTTTGCCATCCACCCATTTGCCGTCGATCCACAATTTGTGTTCCATAGCATCTCTCCTCGATTTGAAAGTTATGAACTTTGGCGAATAGCGACCATTTGAATATTGGTCATATCTTCCATCGCGAACTTGACACCCTCGCGGCCTAATCCACTCTGACGATTACCGCCGTACGGCATGTGGTCGGCGCGAAAGTTGGGCGTGTCGTTGATAATTACGCCGCCAAAGTTTAAACGCCTGACCGCTTTCAGAACACGGTCAATATCTTTGGTGAACACGCCCACTTGCAATCCAAACTTTGTTTCATTGGCTTGCCGCAACAACTCTTCAAAGTCATCGCACGAGATAATCGATGCCACTGGCGCAAACGTTTCCTCGGCAATGACTTTCATATCGGCATTCACGTTGGTCAGCACGGTTGGATAATAGACGGCGCCATCGCGCCTACCGCCCGTCAAAACTTTAGCGCCCGATGCCTGCGCTTCTTTGACCCAGCCTTCGATACGATCCACTTCCTTCAGGTCGATCATCGGCCCCACATCCACACGCTCATCCAGCGGATCGCCGACCACCATTTCATCCGTCGCTTTGACAAATTTTTCTGCGAACGGTTCATACACTTGTTTCTGGCTGTAGATTCGCTGAACAGAAATGCAAACCTGTCCTGAATTGTAATATGCACCGATTGCGCAGCGCTTCGCGACGAAATCCAAATCCGCATCGGGCGCGATAATAACCGGCGAAGTATTTCCCAATTCAAGTGTAACCTTCTTGATGCCCGCAACCGCCAAGATGTGAGCACCGATCGGTGGACTGCCAGTAAACGTGATCTTGTCAATGCGCGGATCGGTGATGAGCCACTCACCTATTGTTCCACCCGAACCGACCACTAGATTGAGCGCACCTGCAGGCAAACCCGCATCCTGCAAAGCCTGACACAACTTCACTGCAGCAAGTGGCGTGGCAGTTGCAGGTTTAAGCACCAATGAATTCCCTGATGCGAGCGCGGGTGCAACTTTATGTGCGACGAGATTCAATGGAAAGTTGAATGGGCTGATCGCCGCGATTACCCCAACCGGACGCCGTACCCAGAATCCGAAATAGCCTTCACCCGAAGGAACAGCATCCAGCGGAAAAGTTTCGCCGTGCAAACGCTTGGCTTCTTCGGATGCAATCGTAAATGTGCTGATAGCACGATCCACTTCAGCGCGCGCAAATTTCACCGCTTTGCCCGCTTCAGCAGCAATGGTCTTCGCCAAATCATCGGAACGCTCACGCAACAATGATGCGGTCTTGAGAAGAATCTCGGCGCGCTGATAGGCAGGCATATCGGCCATCACTGATGCGGCGCGCTGTGCGGCGGCAATTGCCGCATCCACATCTTCGCGGCGGGCGGTCGGTAATGCAGCAATGGCTTGGCCGTTATATTTATTTTTCACTTCCATCATGGGTCCCGCGTTGACCCATTGTCCATCAATGAAAAGTTTATATTCCATTTCTGTGATTTTCCTGAATACTCACAAAATTCCTGGTTATGCAACCCAAGCCAGATCCAATTTCTTTAACGTTTCAGCCGTCGGAGCACCGTTCGGCGTCCAACCTGCCAACTTGTAATATTCATCAATGGCGGAATCAATTTCCTCGTGAGTCAGAGCAATGCCTGCGGTGGGGCCGGTCCCCTTCAAGGCCTTGAAGAACTTCTTTGGCAGTTTATCCTGCTTGCGGTCGAATCCCTCGCGGACATTGAACATCCGCATGAGATTTAAGCGGCGCGCACCAACCGTCATCAATTCATCCAACGTGACGTCCCAACCTGTCACTGCTTTGACAAAGTCTAACAATTCTTTCGGACCATAAAGTGTCCACGCTGGACCCCACACGAATTGACAAAGCTCGACCGTATCGAGGATTGAATAAAAGACTTCGGTGAGATATGCAAACTTAACTTTATCGGGACCAAGCGAGAGTGATGGAAGTTTATCGGGCATGCCCAGCAGGGCAAGTCGTCCCATATAAAGGTCAGACGCCATGCCTTCCTCGATCATCCAATCGTGTTCGCTGGACTGATGATCCGCACCAAACGGATTGACCGCATAAATCAAACCGAGACTTCGTTTGGCCTGCGGCATATGTGCGGGCGCTTCCGCACCTTTAACTGTGATGATGCATTCGTCTGCTCCATTGCCCCACATCTGCGCGGCACGCTCCGAGCCTTGTGACAAGGCCTTGCCCAACGGCCCCTCGACCTTGACAATCGCATCAAGCGCCGCCAGCATTGCAGCGGCATTCCCGAACTTTAAATCAAGGCCATTGGCTTGTTCCTTGGTAATAATGCCCTTCTCGTAACATTCCATCGCAAAGGCAATCGTCGCGCCGCAGGCAATGGTGTCCACGCCTTGTTCGTTGCAGATTTGACTCGCAAGCGCAACCGCGGCGAGATCGTTGATCCCGCAATAGGAACCGAACGTACCAATGGTCTCATATTCCGGCCCGCCATAATAAGGGTTCACTTTATACGGACCATCCTTGATCTCGACGACGCGCTTGCAGCGCACCACGCATGCATAACAAGTTTCGCGATCTTTCAAAACCGTCTCGGCCATTTTTTCACCGCTGATCGGTTCGGGGTTTTCAAATTGGCCCTCGTTATAGTTGCGAGTGGGAAGCGTGCCCATTGTGTTTTGCACCATCACGACAGCAGCGGTTCCATATTTGGCTGTGCCATCCACATCCGGATTATTGGGCATTTGCTTTGGACCAGTGCGATTTAAGGCCGTGACCCCTTTCGGGTCGGCCACTTCAATCTTTTTCTTACCTCGAACCACCACCGCTTTCAAATTCTTGGACGCCATCACGAGTCCCATGCCGGTGCGTCCGTTGTTGCGATTCGACATGCTTAACAGCGAGGAAAATAGCACGCCATGTTCAGCTGCAGGACCGTGCTGAAGAATCTCGATATTATTATCGCCCAACTCCTTTTTGAGAATCTCATCCACTTCCCCCGTGATCCTGCCCATCAAATGCGATGCGTCATGAAGTTCGAACTTGCCATCAATAATTGTGAGATAAACCGGCTTGGACGATTTGCCGTTGATCACAATCCCATCCAAGCCCGCAAACTTCAACTCAGCGGGAAAATATCCGCCGCCCTGAGAATCACCAATCGCTCCGCTAATCGGAGATTTGGCATTGGCGTTTATTCAACTCTGTCCGGAGATCGCCGCACCGGTAGTGACGCCGCACATCAACGTCAGAACATTATCGGGACTAAGCGCATCTACACCCTTAGGCATTTCTTTCAGGATGTAATATAACCCCATCGCCGAACCGCCCATATATTTACGATAAAAAGATTCGGGCGGTTCTTCAATCGACAACGTACCTTTAGTCAAGTCCACATGCAGAATTTTTCCGTTATAACCGAATGGCATGGCGCCTCCTGTCATAAGTCAGATTTTCTCTATTATATGAACGGACATAGCAACCGGCAAATCCAATTTTCCGAAAACAAAAAAATGTTTACGCTAATGGTTTGGAGCCACTTTAAACCGTTAAATTTTCAGAAGACTTTCTGCGTTTCCGTGCGCAATTCGCTCTTTATCAGCAGTGCTAACCGGCAGCTTATTTAGGAAATCTCGTCCTTGTGCCATGGATGCATAAGGATAATCCACTGAAAACATGATCCGATTCACGCCGACTTCCAATAATAGATCGAGGAATGTCGAAGTGTAATTGAGTCCGCTGAAGGTGTAATGAATATTTTCCCGAAGATAGGCGCTGATCGCACGCTTTAGCTTCGTCGTTTCCGTATTCATAATGCGATCCATTCTCTGCAACATAAAAGGAAGTGTCTCGCCCATATGGCCGATGATGATTTGCAGTTTTGGATACTGGTCGAATACTCCACCAAGCATGAGTTGAATCACATGAACGGCTGTTTCAATGTGCCAGCCCCAACCGGCGCCGATCAGCATATTGGTGACTGCCGGATCAAAGCCTGAGTAGGAAGCGTCGATCACGGCCTTTGGAGGTTGCGTTGGGTGAAGGTAAATGGGAACATCAAGCGCTTCGGCCCGTTCCAGAATCGGCCAGAAAAACTTATCGTCTAGGTAGCGTCCTTTGACGTGACCATTGATAATGGCTCCCCTGAATTGATAATCCCGTACCGTGCGTTCGAGCTCGAGGGCTGCAGCTTTTGGATCAGAAGTCGGCAATGTGGCAAACCCGGCAAAACGTTGGGGGTGACTTTTTACTGCGCTAGCAAGAAAGTCATTCGTTTCCCTTGCAATCTTTCTCGCTTCTTCCGCATCAAGCTGCTCCACTCCCGGAGAGTTGAGGGATAAGACTTGCACATCGATGCCTGCAGCATCCATCTCTGTCAATCTTTTATCGCCAAGATCACGCAATTGTTCATATATTTTGCCCATATAACTTTCAGGGTTTTTAGCCTGTTCTTTCAAACCCTTCCCTGGACCTTCCAAAAACGACGGGCTTACATAATGTTCTTCCAAAGTGATTGTTTTCATTGCGTCCTCATATTTTCAATAACTAATTACTTGTTGTTTCATTTCTTTAAGTATTGTACTTGAAAGTGGTTGGAGAGCAAAGAAGGTTAAAGATTACTCATAAAAATAGGTGACAGTCACTTTGAAAGTGACTGTCACCTATTTTTCAGAACCCTATTATGCTGTTTCCTTCATCATCTCTTTGATGCCATATGGAAATTCGTATTCCGCCATTTTATCCATAAACGGAATCGGGTCGAACGCTTCAGGACCCAGCACCCCCGTGCTTTTCCATTGACCATGCTCAATCAAATCCCAACCTATCACCGCGCTGAACGCGGTCTGAGCCACCACCGCCTGACATCCCCAACGCTTCATGCACTCGGCATTATCCGCAACTTGATAGAGATAGACTTCGCGTGAGTGACCATCTTTGATTCCTTTGACCCAGGTTCCCGCGCAGGTTTTGCCGTGCATCTTATCGCCCAAGTGAGCCGGGTCAGGCAAACACGCCGCAACGACATCACGTGGCGAGATTTCGGCACCTTTGATCATGATCTTGTTCTTCTTATCCAAACCCAGCATGTGAAGCGTCTTCAGCACGCCGATAAACTGGTTGCCCAATCCATACTTGAACGTGACTCGTTTCGCCTTCACCCAGCGCGGCACCAATAAAACTTCCTCATGTTCCACATTGACCACTTCCACTTTGCCGATCTCGGGGAAATCAAAAGTCTCAGGTTCGGAGAAAGGTTCCGTGGTGAACCAACCTTTTTTATCTTCATAGATCACAGGCGGATTCAGACATTCCTCAATGGTTGTCCAAATGGAAAAATTTGGTGCAAACTCATATCCGTCAATGGAAATATTCGAGCCATCGCGGATGCCGATCTCTTCGATCTCATCAAAGAGATAATCCTGGGCATAGCGCGCGAACACATCGGCCATGCCCGGCTCCACCCCGAGACCAAGGATGGCGAGCAAACCTTTCCGTTCCCAATCTTTGGCCCTCTCAAATTGATAATCGCCCAATTTGATGCCCGGCTTATGAAATGGATCGGTCGGATTCGGCTCTGAAAGTGTCATCGCCATATCCATATACATGGCGCCGACGCTGTACGCCGCATCGAAAATCTTCTGATTGAACGTCGGATCCACTGCGTTCATAATGAGATCGACGCCATAAATCCTCGCGAGTTCTTCGATGCTTTCCTGTTTGCCCGCATCAATGAACTCGGCCGGAAAACGTTTTGGATCGCCTAACTTTATCTGAACTTCTTCCGTGCGCGCCTGGTTATAATCTGCCAGCACAATCTGTTCCACCCATGGATGTTCTTTCGCGATCGCGGCAATTGCTTCTCCCACACCGCCTACGCCTACCAACAAGACTCTCATAATTCCTTTCGATTGGCTCCGCTACCCGACCTTATGTGGGTGCAGACAAGTTTTGTACCGCCTCATCCATTGACCTGAAGCGGACATTTCCATAATCGCAATGACAGCTAACTAAAAATAAATCTCCTTGACAATCTTCAAATGCATAAAGGTTTCTGCTTCCCTGACGCCTTCAATCGCATACAGCTTTTCCGTGATGAAGTTCAACAGATCTTCATGATCTCGGCATATTACTTCTGCCATAATGTCGAATTGTCCGCTGACAACCACCAGATAAACCACTTCCTTCAATTTAGAAACTGCATCCGCGACATCCAGCATCTTATTGCCATCCGTGCGAATACCGATCAATGCCATGGTTTTGAATCCGCGCTGGAGTGGATTGGAAATGGCAACCACTTTCAACATGCCCATATCCACCAAACGGTTATAGCGCTGGCGGATCATGCCCGGCGAGACTTTGAGCTTCGCGGCGATTTGAGCAAAGGCAGCGCGTCCATCCTTGCGCATTGCATCCAGGATGTGCTGGTCAATCTCATCCAAGGAAACGGCCTTTTCAATAACGGTTTTTCTGCTCATAGGTCAATTCTATACCGATTTTGCATTAAAGTCAAATATACTATAACTAATCATCACAAACAATGAGCTTTTGATGCACAAAATGATCGCACTATCCCTTGCTGGCAAGTATCTCCCCCTGCTCTCAGCCAAAACAGGCAAGTAACTGGCTTTCTTTCGATCATCATTCATTTGGAATGAGTAAGTGTATAACGAACCAATAATACGGGACCATCCGAAATATCGGATATGCCGCGATCAAATAAGGCATAAGCCCTCTCGGTTCTCATGTTTTCAATGTTGCTAATTCTAAGGCGAAATCGTGTGATACCACTCAAGTCGAAAGAGTGAATTGCATCTTGATGTAGATCCACTGTATACCAACTATCGTTTGTATCTTTTTCGAAGTTTCCAACATTGTCGATGCAATTCAATCCATTGCTCAACTCCATCGTTAGATGTCTGGCTCCCTCCTGGCCGCGCGATGAGCATAAATCTAATATCAGCTTATTTTGATGTTTCACCAAGTTGAAACCTGTAACCCCAGTGACTTTGAGTTTCAATTTAACTGAGGTGATGATGGCCTGCTCCGGCAGGCCGGATGTATCAAATGCCAGGATGGACTGATATTGTTTTCCTTCAAATCCCTTGCCAACCATGAGAGACGTTTCCTCAGTTTTTATAAAGCAGCTCTCTCCACTTTTTCCTGAACATTCCTGTACCCAAAAATCAGAACCATTTCCAGTCGTAAACAATCGGTAGCCCATCAAGTCCCAACCCAGTAATTTTGGCTTCAGGTTCGAATGAAAGATTCCCCAATGAGGTTCGACGGCGGAGTTAATCTTGGATGGTTGATCAAATGCTTCAAAATACGCAAATCGAACTTCCGTTTTCGCTAGCCCGCTATAGAATAAATCCTGGTTTGATTCTGATAAACCATTTGCACCAGCAGTAGGCAATCCGCCTTCTTCAAAAAGCACAAAACGATTGGTCTTTTCGAGGAAGGCATCATATTGATCTTGTTCCCATTGGATGGCCCGCTGCGGCTCCTCGATCCCGTGCCAGTACGGATGCGCGATGGGAAATATCCAATCTCCAACAGACAAAAGTCCGGGTCTAACATCATAAGTGTCGACATCCTCCGCAGTCGCAACGGGTTTCCCTGAGCGTGATCGCAAGTCAGTAATTGCCGAGCAGAGATCGGAAAGTGTATATCGATCTCTGGTACCAGAAAGACCTTCGTTTCCTATGACGTAACCCAGCACGATCGGCAAACTCGCCGCAGCCTGGGCATTTTTGAGTTCTACTGGATTGTTGGGTCCCCAAATGCCCATAATGATTCCCTGAAACCCGAGGGATTGAGCAATGCTCGGAAACTGTGTTCCCATAATGCCGGCGGAACCATAGGTGATCAAGCCTGTGAATTGCGCTCTTCGTAATACCTTCAGGTCCTGATAAAGGGTTTCGGCTTTCGGTTGATAAAACATCAAATTCAGATCAGGATTGGGCGAGCTATATGCAACCCATCGGATGCGATTGACTTTTTCAATCCAGCTTCGATTTACAGGCAAGCTGCAATCAGCCGGGACTTGTTCTGAAACAATGGTCATGGGCGCTGGGCGCGGCCCATCCTGGCTTAATGAAAGCAAGAACAACACTAAACTGGCAGTCAGCACGGGCCAACGATTGAATATCAAACTCATATGCCCTATCCTCTTTTACAGAAACTTTTTCACTAAGAAATAGCACGTGGTTCAAAAATTAATGTATCGCTTTTCCTCCAACCTTGCTGGACGTTTTTGATACGATTTCTGTACGTTTTTTATACTTTTACCAAACGATTGTCCTATATAGTTTTATGACTTATTGCGGAAGGAACTGAACGCATGTTGACACGCTGGAAATACTCCAACAAAAGCCAAGAGGAAATCCTTTTAACATTCCCGATATCATAGCCTTGTATGCCAACTGCCCACGATTTGGCACAAACGCCAAAGGCGACTCAATAGTATTGCTCAATGGATTCCGGAAGTGCAACGGAGACTCCTAAACCGATGTTAGATCCGATCATTTGGAACAAAGGGCTTTGAACGAGGCGAATCGAAAAAGACGATCACCACGAAGAGAAACAAGTTCACGAATAATGAACCTAAGAGGAAGAAGGCGAAGAAAGGAATCCCATTGAGAGAGTTCTGACAAATAAACAGAACCGACAAGGTGTATTAATCCTAATCCTTGAACGCAGTACTGGCAAACTCGTTTTCCTTTTAACCAATATACAAGGGAGATAAAGCACATCACTAGATAACCAAAGCATAACAATGGAACAATTATTCCCAGAAAAACGATACCAAGCTCAATCCTACTATTATCGCCCGGAGCAGGAGGACCGCCTAAAGCAGTGACCACAAAACACAGGAGACCAAAAGCCAGTGCGGAAAATCCATCTACTACCATGAAGATTGAGACAAAGATGGAGGTTAGTCTGGTTGGTTTGGATGCATTTTGATTATTCACGGCACCTTGCATCATCGTGTTTTACCCCAACTGCACGCAAATTAGACACGAAACAGGAAAGGCGACTCTGATCCCTCTTCGCCTGAAAATCTCCCTAGTGTGATACCCATCGGTGGGCAAGTCACTATAAGCTCCATCATGCAAACCTTGATTGAGCATCGAATCAAGCACATTTTGTTGGGATTCCTTCAATCGGCTGGGAGCGCCAATTGTTTGGATACGTTTCTGTGAAGACTTATCGCGAGGATAAAAAGACGACATAATCGATCATTAACAAGCCTAGTGATAAACCAAATTGCCAAAGGGCCACCCATCGAAGCTTATCATTTCTGTCGTAAACGTAACTATTCAAAACCCACTTTGTCGTTGTTGGAAATACTTTTGTGCGAAGGGCGAATTGGCTATCAAACAACGCAAATGCAGTAAAAACTGGAAGAAACAAGATACCAACGCGATCTTCCCAAAAAGCCCGATTTGTTTGGGAGAGCAAGAACATTAAGAAACCGACTGAAAGAATAGTTGTTATGCTCATCACCTGATAAGTGTAATGAATGCCTTCAAGATTTGAATTCTGGTTTCTTCAATTGGTTGGCGGTATGTTTTGGATACTTACGTAACAAGAATCGTGATAGATAAATTACACCAATTCCAGACAGGGATAACAAGAAGTTGACTGTAGTACTTATTCCATCCATAACGGTTCTTGGGACTGATAGCAGCTTTGTCTTTTCAGGTCTCACCTTTGAGAAACCATGACCAATTAAAAAAGCCGAGCCATCGCATCGGATCAAATGAGGCGATACTACAAAGTATGTTCTTACTTGGGTTCGTGGCAAGATGTGACGAATTCGAAATGCTTTGATACATAAATCCGGACATTACGGTCTGGAACCTTCCTCATAGCATCGAGTTCTACACTTCAGGCAAGCCCTCGAACTTGCGCGCTGTCAAGAGCGGAACAGGCGCGCCTGAGGCGCTCTATTATTACTTATGAACGCGGAGTCAATTCTGCCCGCCCTTGATAGCAACCCGCCCCATCGCCGCTGATATCCTGGATTGTCTGATTGAACGTCTTTTCATCTTTTTGTTTTTTATATTAAGTCCGTCTTTTGCCTTTGAACCATCTCAATCAGGAAATCTACGCGCAAGCTTGGCTATTTCCCTGCCCAAGGTCAAGGCATCCTTCAACGACCCTATAATCATCCTTTATCCATCCAATTTCAATCCTATATCGCGGCTAACTCTTGCTGCTGGCATGATTCCCTTTTTCTTGCATAGATTTGGCTGGTTTTTTTGAGAGTTTGCTCCCCCCTAGCTCCACATGAGCTCCACGTCGTCCACGTGACCGCAAGTGAACCACCGGTACCTTGCACCATAACCTAATATATCAGCTATTCCTTGCCGACGAGGGATAGTCACTCAAAATAAAAAACGCCCGGCTATTCCAATGAGCCGAGCGTTCAACATCTGAAAAGAAACCCTTACTGGCCCGATTTCACTTCCGTCCAAATCTGGTCGTACAACGGCGTCAACGCACCCACATCATCAATGCGATGAGCAGCCTGGATCGCGCTAAGCGGCGGATTGGTAATCGGCGAATTGATGTAAGTGTCATAAACAGCACCCAGTGTGGTGGAGTTGCCATTGATGTCAGTTACCGGCATGGAGTTGCCTTTGGAATAAGCCAGCGCCGCGGCGTTCGGATTGGTATACATATAATTCGTCAACATCATCCAGAACATGTCGGGCTGATTGGTGTAATTCAGCCAGGCATAAGCCGCATCCGCATGGCGGGCGTCCTTAAGCATGGCCCAGTTATCCTGCCAGATAATGGAGCCTTCCGTCGGGTAGATAAACTGAATAGAGGGCAATGCCTGCTGAGCCATGAAAGCCTCGCCGGTCCATGTTTCGCCGAGATTTACATCACCGGCGATCAAGTCACTGTGCGGGCTATCGCTATCATACTTCTTGATGCCGGGCGTCAACTGAGCCAGCTTCTGTTTGGCTTGATCAAGTTGGGATTTATCCGTTGTATTGACGTCAAAGCCAAGGGTCAACAAGGTCAGTCCAATTACATCGCGCGAATCATCCGCGAAAACCATCTGGCCTTGATATTCGGGCTTCCATAGGTCGGCCCAGGATTTAGGCACATCCTTCACCGCCGCGGTATTGACAACAATCGCATCCAACCCATCCTCATACGGAATCGTATATTGGTTTCCCGGGTCAAAAGGCAAATTCAAAGAACCAGGATCGAAGTTGGCAAGCGCGGGAAGTTGGCTGTGTTCCATTTTCTCGAGCATTCCCTGATGAATCATCATGGCCGCGGCGTAATCCGTCGGCTGGACGAGGTCGTAGGAATTGGCTCCGGATGAAACCTTGGCGATCATATCTTCGTTGTTGGAATATTCATCGTAGTTGACACTGATTCCGTAAACCTTTTCGAAGCACTCAAAGAAATCCTGAGGCACGTAGGTCGTCCACACGAAGAGGTTCAACTCCTTCGAGGTAACAGGCATACGCGGGTTTGGCTCTGGACAATTAAATCCATCTGATGCTGACTTGCCGCTTGGTTGTGAAGTAAACGCCGGAGGCGCGTAGGTTGGCATTGGAGCTGCGGCCGTTGGAGCTTGTGTTGAAGAGGATGATTGAGTCGCCGTGGGTGGCTGGGCCGCGACAGTCGCAGGCTCCGCGGTTGCAATCGGCGCCGGTGTGGCAGAAACCGTTTGGCCGCCACATGCTGTCAATAGGACACCAAATGCCAGTAATACAGCTGATAGTTTATAAAGAAGCTTTATTTTCATTTTGGTCTCTTCTCCTTTAAGAAAGATGGTTAATCTTGCACGTTATCGATTTGAATCATAAAGAAATAGCCGGTTAATTCTGACGGCTTTCCACGCGCCGAATTAAGAAAACGACAGCCAGCACGATTAAAATCCAAACTGTGGAAAGGGCGTTCAATTGCGGTGTGATTACGCGGCGCAAAAGTCCATAAACATAAATTGGAAGTGTGGTTGAGCCGGGTCCGTTCGTGAAAAAGGTGATAATGAAATCGTCAATGGAAAGTGTAAAAGCCAGTAATGCGCCTGAAAGGATGCCGGGGAGAATCATCGGAAATGTCACGCGCTGAAAAGTAATCCACTCGTTGGCTCCGAGATCCATGGCCGCTTCCTCGTAGGATTTGTCCAGTCCCTGTAAACGCGCCTGCACCACCAAAGTTACAAAAGGAATCATGAACGATATGTGGGCAAGGATCACTGTCCACAATCCAAGTGCAAGCTGTGAATCTCCAGCGAAATGCAGAGAGCTATTTAGAAAGGTGAACAACTGGCTGAACATTACCAGAATCGTTATACCCATAACAACCTCGGGGATGACGACGGGAATGTAAAGCGAGACTTGCGAAAACGTCCGGAGCCGGAAGTTGTATCGCTGGAGAGCAAGGGCGGCCATCGTGCCGATCACCGTCGAAACAACCGTAGCAGTAAATGCGACTGTCAGAGTGTTGCGAGCCGCATTCAAAACTTCAGTGTTTTTGGAAAGCTCGCAAAACCAGTGGAAAGGTCCGCATGGGCTTTGGATCACGTTTCCGTTCACCAGCAGGAACGGGCCGAATTTGGTAATAACACCTGTGAACAACGGGCTGATCCTGGAAGCATTGAACGAGAAAATCATCAATACAGCAATGGGCGCGTACAAAAAGAAAAACACCAAGATTGTGGAGGCGACAATCCATGGAGAACGGCGATGTGGATTCATGCTACGATCTCCTCGCCAAATCCAAATTTGCGGGTATAGAAGTATGTGACGATAATCGTCAAAACCATCAACACCAAAGAGGCCGCCGAGCCAAAGGTTGGATCGCGCGCGTCGAGGAACTGGCGCTGGATCAAGTTGCCGATCAAAATCACCTGTGCGCCACCCAAAAGGTCGGATACGATGAACGTTCCCATGACCGGGATAAAAACCAAAATTGTCCCAGCCACTACGCCAGGCATGGAAAGAGGCAAAGTCACACGCAGAAAGGTGCGGAACGGTGATGCACCCAAATCCGCCGCAGCTTCGTAAAGTGAATTATCAATTTTCTCGAGGGAAGTATAGATTGGCAAAATCATAAAAGGCAGGAACTCATACACCATACCCACCAGCACCGCGCCGGGTGTATAAAGCATTCCGAGCGGCTTGAACGGGATATGAACCAATCCAGCCAACCACCCAAGCAAAGAATTAATCACACCTTGATCGCGCAGGATCATCATCCAGGCGTAGACGCGGATAACAAAGTTCGTCCACATTGGAACCAGCACCAGGAACATCAATGTGTCCCGCCATCGGGGATGAACCCTAGCAATGAAATAAGCCAGCGGAAATGCCAATAGAATATCCAATACCGTGGTGTTGAATCCCAAAACAAGAGATCGCCATAGAATTTCAAGGTACAAGGAAGTGAAACAGGTTTGGATGCCGGGTGGGCAATCCGTAGTAAACCCCAGCAAGCGGATATAATTATTTAAGGTAAAAGTATAGATTACTCCGCCATCAGCGCTACGCTGTCCAAAGCTAACAACCAATGTCAATAAAAGCGGAATGATCAACATCCCGATCATGAAAATCAGCGTCGGGATGATCAGCAGAGTGCCTTG
The DNA here is from genome assembly GCA_963783295.1 of uncultured Chloroflexia bacterium. GTDB lineage: Bacteria > Chloroflexota > Anaerolineae > Anaerolineales > Villigracilaceae > Fen-1038. The sequence continues at coordinate 183,288 of CAWAMX010000018.1, forward strand.
AGCGGATTTGTTCTCGCGCAATCGTTTCAGCATGGCTAATCCTTTGGCAGAACCAATGTATTCTCTGGCAAAAACGCAAGCCACACCTTCTGCCCAATGGTGTATTGAAGATTGGATGAGCGATTCTGTTCCCAGATTTTCAAACGCTGTCCGCGAACATCAACAAAGAAATGCGTATCCGAACCGATATAAACCATATTGGCAATGGTGCCTTCAAAATTGATACCCTGCGTTTCCGCTTTTGCAGACAAACGGATCTTCTCGGGACGCATGGAAACCGCTACATCATCATTGGCGCTCACTTTGCTAGTGACGAATCCGGTTAGTTCCTGCTCCCAAGCCCGGATATAAACTACAGCCTGGCGATCGTTAACTGATTTGACTTTGCCATCTAGAAAATTGGATTCACCAATGAAATCGGCAACGAAGCGATTCGCAGGACGTTCATAAATTTCAACTGCCGGCCCCACCTGTAAAACCTTGCCAAAATTCATCACAGCAATGCGGTCAGACATTGTCAATGCTTCACCCTGGTCGTGCGTCACATAAATAAAAGTAATACCTACTTCCTTTTGTAGGGACTTCAGTTCGAGTTGCATTTCTTTGCGCAGCTTCAAATCCAGCGCGCCCAGTGGCTCGTCCAGGAGAAGAACTTTCGGCCGTTTAACCAGCGAGCGCGCCAGCGCTACGCGTTGTTGTTGTCCGCCGGAAAGTTGTTTGGGATAACGTCGATCCATGCCGGTCAAGCGCACCATCTTCAGTGCTTCATCCACACGCCGTTTAATATCCGCCTGGGAAGTATGTTCCATTTCAAGGCCGAATGCCACGTTTTGAAAAACGGTCATGTGCTGGAACAAAGCATAGCTCTGGAAGACAGTGTTGACGGGACGCAGGAAGGGCGGCTTATGTCCCTGAGCTTCATCGTCTATGTAGACTTCGCCCTCGGTTGGCCATTCAAACCCTGCAATCATACGAAGGGATGTGGTTTTTCCACATCCTGAAGGGCCCAGCATCGAAAAGAATTCGCCGTTATTAATTTGCATGGTGACATGATTGACGGCCGCTAACTCACTCCCCTCGGGCGTGACAAAATTCTTGACAACGTCACGCAATTCAATTGCAAACTCGCTCATCCGCAAACTCCTAAGTCGGTCTAATATTAGTATTCGCGTGCTATTTTCCCATAAATTCGCGTAAAATGGATGATCATTTTACGCAACTCATTCTAAACTAGAATTTTCTGCTCCATTCTTTCGGCCAACGTTCAACCACAACTTTTTTCTGCGTAAAGAACTCCACCGCGTCCATGCCTTGACCATGCATATCGCCAAAGAAAGATTCTTTCCATCCACTAAAAGGGAAGAACGCCATCGGCGCGGCTACACCGATATTGATTCCAATATTGCCTGCTTCGGCTTCATAACGGAATTTGCGCGCGGCGGAACCACTGGAAGTAAATAAGCTTGCTTGATTGCCGTACATTCCACTGTTGACCAGTTCAATGGCTTCATCCACGCTGTTGACGTGCATGAGACTTAGCACAGGTCCAAAAATCTCAGTCCTGGCAATCTCGCTTCCGCGCTGGACATTGGATAAGATCGTCGGTCTGATGAATGATCCCCGTTCATAACCTTTGACTGTTGTCCCGCGTCCATCCACCGGAATCGACGCGCCTTCCTTTGCGCCAACTCCAATCAATTGTTCAACGCGTTGTTTACTTACAGCATTAATAACCGGTCCCATTTGAACACCAGAGTCAAGTCCATAACCGACCACGCGCGAAGCGGCCGCATCACAAATCATTTCCGTGAATGTGTTATGTGCATCTGCGACGGTCACTGCAAGCGAAACTGCCAGGCATCGTTGCCCCGCGCAACCAAAAGCTGAGTCAGCAATGATCTTGGTTGCCATGTCCATATCAGCATCAGGCAAAATGATAACTGGGTTCTTTGCCCCGCCTTGTGCCTGAACACGTTTCCCGTTTGCAGACGCTTTGCCATAAAGATATTTCGCTGTTGCTGTTGAACCAACAAAAGTCACAGCACGAATGATTGGATGTTCGAGAATTCCATCCACTGATTCCTTCACACCATTGACCAAATTGACCACACCTTTTGGAAAACCAATCTGCTCGATGAGTTTGAAAATCAATTGCATCGTCATCGGCACTTTTTCTGAAGGCTTAACAATGTATGTATTTCCAGCCGCGATTGCATAGGGCATATACCAAAATGGAATCATGCCGGGAAAATTGAATGGCGCAACGGTGGCACACACGCCTACTGGTTGGCGAAGCATGATCTCATCAAGGCCGGGCGCGATATCCTCCACAATCTCGCCTTTCGACATCATCGGCATTCCACACGCCACTTCCACATTCTCGATGGCGCGCACCATTTCCGCTTTGGATTCTTCAAACGTCTTGCCTGCTTCGTTCGTGATCGTACGGGAAATCTCGTCCAAGTTGGCTTTGAGCAGGTCGCGTAGCTTGAAGAGATATTGAATCCGATCTTGAACAGGAATCCGTCTCCAGTCAGGGAATGCAGTGGCCGCGGCTTTTGCAGCCGAGTCCACTTCACCGAATCCACAAAGCGGCGTTCGCACTATCAACTCGCCTGTCGCCGGATTAATCACATCAAAATATTCTTTAACCTTCGGATCGACCCATTCACCATTAATATAGTTAAAATCTTTTGCATGGTTACCTCTACACAACCAACTTGTCTATGAATTCCGACAAACCTTCATCAATCAAGTTCAAACCTTCGTCGAGTTGTTGTTCATTGATGATCAGCGGCGGTACGACAAACAAAATATTTTTGAAATTGAAAACATACACGCCACTGGATATCAGGAAATTCTTGAGTGGTGTTAAATCCATCAGTTCTTTCGTTTGACGATTCTTGACCAACTCAATTCCAGAAAACAATCCGATATAGCGCACATCGCCAATCGCTGGATGCTTTGCCTTTAATTCGTCAAGCCGTTTGCCAAGGTATTTCCCGACTTTCTTAGAATTTTCAAAGATTTTATCTTCTTCATAAACTTCAATCGTTGCCAGCGCCGCAGCGCAAGCAAGCGCGTGACCGTTATACGTTAAGCCTGCATAAAGATATTTATCGTCAAAGAATTTCGCGATCTTCTCGCGGACAATCACCGCGCCGAGCGGCACATAGCCGGACGTGATTCCCTTTGCCGTGGTGATGATATCGGGGACAACGTTCCAATTATCCACAGCGAACCATTCACCGGTTCTGCCCCACCCCGACATGACTTCATCTGAAATCAAAAGAATTCCATACCTATCGCACATCTCACGCAGGCGCGGCCAATAATCGTCAGGTGGGACGATCAATCCATTCGAACCTGTCACGCCTTCCATGATGATCGCAGCGATCTGATCTGGACCTTCATACTGAATGACTTCTTCAACATGGCTGATACATTCCCGATGGCAGGTTTCGCGCGTCCAACCGAACGGACAACGATAACAATATGGATCGAGAAAATGAACCACGCCCGTCATGGCATGATCCACTGGAAGGCGCCGATAATCACCGGTCAATGCAATCGCGCCATGAGTCGCACCATGATACGATCGGTAGCGCGCCAGAATCTTATGCCGACCCGTATAGAAGCGCGCAATCTTGACCGCGTTTTCATTGGCTTCTGCACCGCCCAGCGTGAAGAACGTTTTCTTCAAATCACCAGGCGTGATCTCCGACAGTTTTTTACCAAGTAAACCGCGCGGCTCAGTAGCCATCCCCGGCGCGACGAAAGTTAATTGCGCGGCCTGATCCTGGATCGCCTTCACCACTTTCGGATTCTGGTGACCGACATTGGTGTTCACCAATTGAGAAGCAAAATCCAAATAACGTTTGCCATCGGCGTCCCAAAAATAAACGCCCTCCGCTCTCACAACCGGAATCGGAGTCATCTGTCCCTGCACCGACCAGGAATAAAATGTATATTCCTTGTTCATCTCCACGATTTCCTTCGATGTCAAGCTTTTCTTCGTTCCTTGCGCAACTTTAGTCATTCTGCCTCCAAATCAAAAGTCATACATCAAACACGCCTGGGTCTTCGACGCTTCAAGAGCTACGATTTCATCTTCTTGACAATATCAGCATAGACGTTCAATGTCTCATCAACGTCGGCATCTGTGTGCGAGTAACACAGGAACCACGGTTCACGCGCGTCGTGATCCGGCATAACACCGCGTTCGATCGCCATCTCAACCAGTTTGAGATAAGCCTCCTTATCGCTTTCATCCCAATCACGCTGGCAGGTAACAGCATCAACACCAAGAGCGAAGGAGAACATCGTCGGATAGCCGCTCACTGCCACCGGAATATTATTGTCTTCGAAGATGTCTTTCAATCCATCCATCAAATATCTGCCGCGTTTTTGGATCGATTCCAAAATCGGCTTTGTTTTGAGCAATTTCAGAGTGGCATATGCCGCTGCAACTCCAGGCTTGTTATTGGTGTACGTTCCGCCCTGTGAGACGCCGTGTCCAATAATGGACATGATCTCGCGCTTGCCTCCGAACGCTGCAATCGGGTAGCCGTTGCCCAAAGCTTTGGCATACGTCGCGAGGTCCGGCTTGATGCGATAATATTCCTGCGCGCCACCGTTCGCAATACGGAATCCAGTCTTGACTTCATCCAAAATAAAAATAGTTCCATATTCTTCGGTCTTCTTGCGGATCAATTCAAGGAAGCCAGCCTGTGGTTCAATCGCTCCGCAATTTCCCTGACACGGTTCGGTGATGACCGCTGCAATTTGATCGCCGTACGAACGCATCACGCGTTCGAAATCCCTCGAAGTCATTGAAAGGCAAAGTAATAACAAACTCACCCATCGATTGTGGAATCCCCGAAGATGCCTGCACCGGAATCGGGCTTCGACGATTGCCATAAGCTTCGACTGGCGCATACGTGGACCACAAAGTATGATCGTGGAAGCCATGATAGTTTCCTTCAAACTTCAAAATAATTTCGCGTCCGGTGAATGCGCGCGCCACACGGATGGCATGCATCGTCGCTTCCGTGCCTGAACAGGCAAAGCGAACCATGTCCACGGCCGGACACATTTCCACGATCATCTCAGCGACCTGAATCTCGAGTTCGCCAGTCATCGCGAACAACACGCCGTTCTTCACTTCCTCAATGACCTTTACATCCACTTCATCGTACGCATGACCAAGGATGATCGGACCGAATGCCATGCGATAATCAATGAAGCGACGGCCATCCACATCCCAAAGATAAGCTCCTTTGGCTTTATCCACATAAGGCGTGAGACCTTCTCCCCAATAGCGAAAATTGGAGTTCACTCCCAATGGCAAAACCTTCTCAGCTCGTTTTTGCATCGATTGACTTTTTGGGCCGACCAGACTCATAGTACCTCACCACAATGAAGAAGATGATCTTTCTAGTTCACCTTATCAAAATACACATATATTTTCTGAAAGGGAAAATATGTTTATCAATATACTCAAGACATGGTAACGCGTCAAGCCAATTGATTCTTTTTCAATCTAATTCAAAACAAAATGCATAACTTTTGCTTCAAAATGATTTCGAATTTGTATGGTTTGTCACATTGACGCTCACATGCCAGACAGGTATAATCAGCATCCGGTATTATTCCCAATTTTTAGGAGAAAAAAACAATGGTTACTACAGATACAACGCCCGAGGTCGCACTTGAACCGAAGGCCAAATTAACAGGCAAAATTCTCAAGACCACTCTGGCAGGTGCACTCGTTGATATCAGCCAACCTATTCCAGGTGTGTTGCATATTTCTCAGCTTCAAAAAGATCCGGTCAATAAAGTTGAAGAGGTCGTCAAAGAGGGTCAAACCGTGGACGTGTGGGTGAAACACGTGCGCAAGGATCGAATCGAACTGACCATGATCCAACCGCTCATGTATGATTGGAAAGATCTTCAACCTGAGACAATTGTTAAAGGAAAAGTTGTCCGGCTTGAGCCATACGGCGTATTCGTTGAGATCGGTGCGGAACGGCCCGGCATGATTCACATCAGCGAACTGGCGCGCGGTTATGTCAAAAATGCCAGTGATGTCGTCAAAGAAGGCGATGAAGTTGAAGCTATGATCCTCAAAGTGGACCGCAAGAAGCGGCAAATCCGCTTGAGCATAAAGGCCATGCAACCGGAAATCGTCGAAGAAGAAAAGCCTGAGCGCGAAAGCAGGCACGGCAAGAGAAATAAAAAGGTCGAAAAAGAAGTCGAAATACAGACGGAAGAAAACCTCGAGCCAGAATTGACCGCCATGCAGATTGCCTGGCAAACCGCGCAAGACCGCGCCATGTCTCACAAGACTCATAAAGGAAAGCGGATGAAGTCAGCATCCATTGAACAAGAAGATATTCTCAGCCGCACACTTGAAAAGCGAGTGCCCACCGGCGCGTAAAACCTGAAACTAAAATCGCCTCCATTCAACCGGAGGCGATTTCGTTTAAATTTGATTTGAATATTTTTCAGCGAAAAGCGCAGGCTGACCGCCGGTATGCCAAAACAAAATGGTTTCGTCTTTCTTGAAATATCCTTTACGGATTAAATCAATCAATCCCGCAGCCGCGCGGCCCGTATAGACCGGATCAAGCAACAAGCCTTCTTTGCTCGCAAACAAGCGGATAGCTTCGCGTTCAGCTTGAGTTAACACGCCGTAACCAGCTTTGCAATATTTATCCGTTGCCAACACATCATCTGTAGTGAAATCGATTCGTTTGCCGAGCCGCTTTGATGTATCCGAAGCCAAAGCTGAGATATGAGTCTTTATCCAATCCTCTGATTCATCAATGCTGATTCCCAACACCTTGCCTTTATAACCAAATACCCGCTGACCTAGAACTAATCCTGCATGCGTTCCACCGGACGAAGTCCCAAACACAATCCAATCTACGCCAATATTCTGCTTCATGAATTCTTCCATCGCGAATGTATAACCCAATGCGCCCGTTGTGCTCGATCCACCGTATGGAACGAGATACGGTTTCTTTCCATCAGCCATGGCTTTATCAAACGTTTCTTTCAAGACGCGGTCACGATCCGCTCGGTCAATCACATTGACAATCTTCGCGCCGAATAATTCGTCGAGCAATAAATTGGCCGATGGTTGATCGGGCAATTCACCAGTCAATATCAATGTACATTCAAAACCAAATTTAGCCGCAGCGGCTGCAGTCTGACGACAATGATTCGACTGGATCGCGCCGGCCGAGATCATCATCTTTGCTCCTTGTTTCTGAGCTTCTGCAACAAGAAACTCCAGCTTGCGCGTCTTGTTGCCGCCAAAGGCAAGACCGGTCTGGTCGTCGCGCTTGACAAAAATCCGCGGCCCACCCAATACTGCGGTAAGACGCGGCAGTTCTTCAATCGGCGTCGGTAAATGAGCAAATCGTAATCGCGGAATATCCATTAGGCTCCTCCAATCGCTTCCTTTGTTCTTTGTTTCCCGCGTGAACGCATGAGGTCTAAAACACGCGGGATGATTTCGGAATACATCTTATACCAAAGCGGATTAGGTGCGAAATCCCACGCACCGAGTGTGCGGATCACTTCGCCGCCTAATCCTTCTTTGAAACGGAAAACGCCCCATAGCAAATCATTTTCATTGAATTCATCCGGCGCGCCCCAAAGATCATAAACCGAGCAGCCGCGCGACTTTGCATGTTTCATCGCTTCCCATTGTAAAAGATAATTCGGCATTTTCTCGCGATGAGTCTCGCGCGACATGCCATAAACATAATATGCGCGTCCTGCGAAATAAAAAACAAAAATCGCTGCAATTGCTTCGCGATTGACTTCAGCAATCAACGGTTCTGCGTTCGGTTCGGATGATTGCATAAATGTCTGCCAAACGGTTTGATAATATTCTTCGTTGCGAATCACAAAGCCATCGCGCACCGAGGTTTCCGCATACATCTTGAAAAGCATCGGCAGGTCAGCTTGCACTCCAATGCGAACCGTCACGCCTTTCTTTTCCGCGAGCCGAATGTTATAGCGCGTCTTCTGTTTCATACGCGCCAGCATTTCATCTTCGGATGCAGATAAATTAATCTGGACTGTGTTTTTGAATTGGATTTGATCCAACGAATATCGCCAGCCTCTGCGTTTCAAATCGGACATCACAACCTGTCCACCGTTATCTTCGCGTGAGTCTTCGCTTTCAGGGATTCCCATTCCCAATAGAATATCAGGATCGATCTTCAAAAAGATAGCACCTTGTTTTCTGGAGAAGGCTTGCAAATCGTCCAGCGCACGATGACAAAGCGATGCTTTTGACCAATCCAGCAACGGGCCTTTTGGACAATACAAAATGCAAGGCCGCGATACAAATCCGCGCGAAAGGACGGTTCTTTTCAAAACAAGGCAAGCGGCTTGGATGCTTGACCGATTTACCAAGTCCAGTTTCTTTAACTCGTTAGACGTGTAAAATTGAAAAGACTTATCCGACCACACAAGATAGATCGGCTTCCAACCATATTTTGATTTAGCTTGCGCCCATTCATACGTTTGGAGGAAGTGCGAATTGGGTAATGAGGCAATCAATTGATTCCAGATAGTCGTTTGCATCATCCACTCTCTCGCCCGGTCATACGCCAAAGGTAAAACTTATAAAGGACTGGTTTATACACCTTATCCATTGCCTGCGCGGCGCGCTTAAGTTCGCCGCCGAAGCCGCGCTTGAAACGATATACGCCCCACAAACCATCATTGCGATTTTCAAATTGGGCCTCGAGCGTTACTTCATCTTCGTCAGGCACACCCCATAAATCATATTCTTCCGCGCATTTGGAACGCGCCCAGCGCATGGCTTCCCATTGCAAAAGATACGTCGGCATGCGATTGCGTTCTTCATCATTGGATGCGCCATAGATATACCAAGCACGCTTTCCACGCGCAAAGACCATCAGCGCGGCAAGCGGCTTGCCTTCAAAATCAGCAACCAACAATTCACACATTCCAGTCGGATGAAACAATTCATAAGCGCGACGATAATATTCAAGCGAATGCACACCAAAGCCATCACGTCCGCCTGTAACTCGAACCATCTTATGAAAACCATCGATATCATCCCAAGCGCGGACGGTCACGCCTTTCTTTTCAGCGAGGCGAATGTTATAGCGGCATTTCTGCTTCATGCGCGCAAGGATGTCCTCTTCCCTTCCGCGAATGTCAACAATGATAGTGCGAGGAGGTTGGATATTTTGCGGACTTTCAATTAAGCCTACTAGCGCAAATGAATGCTTGATTGTGGCCTGATTAAAATATAATCTTCTTCTATTTGTTCCCATTGATCCAATTCAATTTTCAAGAACAAGGCATGCTTTCGGATACAGTGTGCATCGATTTCAGGCCACAACGAATTAGAGCCAAGAACGTCTATCAAAGGTTTTGGTAGGTAGGCTATCGTAAATCCCAACGGTAATTTGCGAAATAGAATTTGCGCGCCCGCGGTGCCACTGACCACACGGATGGCCTCCCATCCAAACGCGGACTTCAACTCGCCCCATTCACCAGTTTGTAATAAATGTGTGCCGGGATGTCCTTGAAGGAATCGATTCCACTCAGCAAGCGATACTTCTGACATTAGACCACTGATGTAATTTCAGGCGAAGGCGTCTCGCGGATTGTTGCGCCGGGGATAATTTCATCGAGCAGGGAAATGATCTCGTCGGCGTGTCCGTTTTCAGTCAAAGGGATGAGGCGCTGAAGAGTCGTCTGCAATTTTTCGCTCGGCATGACGTCTTCATGTTCAGAGCGAAAGATATCGGGATGAGCAGTCTTACCATAGGTCTTCTCTGGTTCCCAAAGTTCTTCGCGCAATTTCTCGCCGGGCCGAATGCCAGTGAACTCAATCTCAATATCGCGTCCCGGCTCCAGCCCTGAAAGCCGAATCAAATCTTCTGCAAGATCAAGGATGCGAACCTGCTCTCCCATATCAAGCAGAAAAGCTTCGCCGCCCTGCCCCATCGAAGCCGCCTGCAAAACAAGATGAACGGCTTCGGGGATGGTCATGAAATAGCGCTCCATATCGGGATGCGTCACTTGGACCGGCCCACCCTTTGCAATCTGTCGTTTGAAAATTGGGATGACACTGCCTCGGCTACCCAAAACATTTCCAAAGCGGACAACGGAATATGCGCGCCTAGTTCGATGTGCTGCATCGAGCACGATCATCTCCGCGAGGCGTTTGGTAGCGCCATACACATTGGCGGGGCGCACTGCTTTATCGGTTGAGATCAATACCAATCGTTCGACATTATTTTCAATCGCCGCTCCGACCACATTGCGCGTGCCAACGACATTATTCAAGATCGCTTCTTCCACATTGGCCTGCATCAGCGGAACATGCTTATGCGCGGCGGCATGGAAGATCGCCTGAACATTTTTAAAAACAGAACGTAAACGTTCGGCATCTTTTACATCCGCGATGATGGGCGTCAATGTCAAAGATGGATAGTCTTCCTTCAATTCAAGCAGGGTTTCAAAGATACTGTTCTCGCCGTGACCGAGAATAATCAATTCACTTGGATTCCAGCGCGCGATCTGACGCGATAACTCGCGTCCAATCGAACCGCCAGCACCAGTGACGAGAACATGCTTACCACTTAATACATTGCCAATCATCTCTTCATGGATACGACGCGGCTCGCGGCGCAAAAGGTCTGTGATATCCACTTCACGCAAACGGCTGACGCTGACCTTGCCGCCGATCAATTCGTAGATGCCGGGCATGGTACGCGACGGAATACCTTTGAGACGACAAGCATCATTGACGAGACGCACCACACCTCCCGGTGCGGAAGGAATCGCAAAGATCACTTCATCCACATGCTGGTTATCAAGCACATCGGCAATATCATTTACCAATCCGATAACTGGCACGCCATAAATTTCCTGATGCTGTTTGGCACGATCATCGTCGAGGAAGCCAACTGGGGTTAAATTCAGTTGCGATGATTTTTGGAGCTCGCGTACCACCAGCGCGCCCGCATCGCCCGCGCCAATAATCAACGCGCGCCGCATCTTACCGTTACGCGGTACAGTAGATTGTTCTGCCAAGATGCGAAGCGCAAAACGTGAACCGCCGATTAAAACCAGCGACAATAACCAATCAATGCCAAGCGCCGAACGCGGCATTCCAGGAAAGACAAGTCCGGTTGAAAGCAATGCCAACATCACGCCAGATGCCAACACGGACGCTGTTGTCACTGCGGCAGTAATGAGTCGCAGTTCATTGGTGCTGGCATAGACCCAAATACGGCGATACAAACCAAAAAAGAAATAAGTCGGGGTTTTGATCAACAAGGCCACGCCACACATCACCAGCATCGCCGGAAAGTAAAACGGCAACTGCGCCACATCGAGACGTAATGCAAAACTTCCCATCACCGAAACGATGATGAGAATCAAATCACCGACCAGAACATAGCGATTACGCAAATGAGGGCGCAGCTTTATTGCATCCAATCTACAGTTTCTTCCAATCCATCTGCTAATGAAGTCTGCGCTTTGAAGCCAATTGTATTCTCGGCGTAGGCGGGATTTCCGAGGGATTTATAAATATCACCTGCGCGCGGTGGGGCAAATACCGGCTTGGGCGAGTTTGGAAAAAGTCTAAACAGCACATCCAGCAAATCAAGGAGGCGTGTGCTTTGACCAGTGCAAATGTTAAAGATTTTTCCCGCTGCAGACGGATGGTCCGAGGCGATCAAATTGGCGCGCGTCACATCACCGACAAAAATCAAATCACGGGTCTGGCCTCCATCGCCGAAGATCGTAATCGGTTTGCTGTCTCGCAGGCGACGGATAAAGATCGGTACCGCCGCGGCATACATTGAGTCCGGACGCTGACGCGGACCATAGACATTGAAATAACGCAAAGCCACAACTTCCAATCCAAAAGATTGAGTGTACAAACCCGCATACATTTCATCCACGCGTTTTGAAACCGCATACGGCGAAAGCGGTCTCAGCGGTGTATCTTCTTTCAAAGGTAGCGCATCCGAGTCGCCATAAACGGCCGCGCTCGACGCGATCACTACGCGGCGCACGCCGGCCTTACGTGCGGCTTCGAACAGAGTCGAAGTACCGGTAATATTGACATCAAAACAATCCTGCGGCTTCTCCATCGATTCAGGAACAGAGACGAATGCAGCTTCATGAAAGATGACTTCAACATCCCGAACTGCATCCGCGACAATAGATACATTGCGCACATCTCCCTCGACGATTTCAAAACAGCTACCGTTTTTGTGGCTACCCAATCCCTCGAGGTTTTCACGCTTCCCGCTTGAAAAATTATCAAGGACGCGCACTGCCGCGCCTTGCTCGAGCAAAGCACGGACAATATGCGATCCAATAAACCCGGCTCCGCCAGTGACAAGATACCGCTTCATCCTATCTGCCCTTTCAACTCATCACAGTTCCTATCGTGCGCAGAACAATCATAATATCCATGATCAGTGAACGATGCTTGATGTAATAAAGATCATATTCCAGCTTGACAACTGTTTCTTTCACATTGGCGACATAACCATAATTGATCTGCGCCCAGCCAGTCAAGCCCGGCTTAACCAACAAACGCGCCCGATAAAAAGGAATCTGCTTTTGAAATTCAGCGACCAATTCCGGGCGTTCAGCGCGCGGACCAACCAAACTCATTTCGCCATTCAAGATATTCCAAAATTGAGGTAATTCATCCAGGCGAGTCTGGCGCAAAAAATTTCCTATACGTGTCACACGCGGATCGTTTTCCAAAGCAAGTCTCGCTTCGCCATCCGCTTCTGCCTCTTGATGCATCGTCCGGTATTTATAAATCTTGAAAACTTGTCCGCCTTGACCCAGCCGGCTCTGCGCATAAAAAATAGGAAATCCGCTGTCAATCCAGGTGGAGATCAGAATGAAGGGGAAACTGATTCCGAAGAACAGTAATCCAATCGCTCCACCAAAAATATCCATCAAGCGCTTGACTAATTCATAGAACCGGCTGACCCGCATTTCATCCGTGAAAGAACGAATCATCCAGTCTGACTCTAAATGATGAACAGGAACACGTCCAGCCATCTCTTCGTAAAGAATCGGCATACGAGTGACCTCGACACCGCGTTCTTGCGCATCAAGAATCGCTTGAAAGGTAGTGCCGCGGATTTCGCCTGTAATCGCAACGACAATATCTGAAACATGATAGAACTCCACAATCTGTGGAAGACGGCGGCTTGAAGCGATCACTGGAAAGCCTTCAAACGTGCGTTTAGCTTTATGTGGATCATCGTCAATAAAACCTATCAGATTAAAAGGCGGAGGCTTCAGCTTATTGAACGTCTGAGCCAGAGCTAGACCGGCTTTGCCTGCTCCTATGACTAAAACCCGGCGCATTAGCTCGGGTGAAGTATAGAGTCGAATATATAAGGCACGCCAACCTACAGTTAGCAAAGATGCAATAACAAGAAACGCTCCAAAACCCACGCGTGGCAGTGCGTTGGGATCCTCGATTGTGATAAAGACCAGGGAATAGACTACAATACCGATAAAAGCCGCGATCTCAATACTGCGCAGAGTTCTGCGCCAACTCGCGGCAACGTGCAAGTCGTACAGCTCAACCATCAGAAGTAACCAGCCTATCGGCAAAAGATAAAACCAAAACGGAACCTTGACACTGAGCGTTACTAACTCCCATGCCCGCTCTGGCCGGATGTAGTAGTTGTAATGTTCAGAAAGCAATTTGTGATAAAGATAAAGCCTCCAAACATATATAGCGGCAAAATCGGATGCGATTGACGCGACCAAATCCCCGAGGATCAGCAGAATGCGATGCTCGCTGGAGCGCAAACGAAAACTGGGACGAGATGTATTATCAACCATGTTTCTGGGCAAAGGGCGATGTGATAAGACTAAATAAAAAACCATCGCCCCATGAAAGATGCATGATCAAAATAGATAGCGGCAAGCCAACGATGAGGAATGGTTTGTGACTGCGAAATGCAATTTGAATACTGGCAGTAATCAGAATAAAGAAATACAGAATGATTTCAAGGGATAAAAGCCAGCGGGCAAAAGAAAACCAGAAAGATAAAACGACCAACGCAATCAAGCTCGCAGTGAATACTGGTGGAAGCGCCTGCCGCCAGCGGATGGTATTTGCATAACGCTTAAGCATTCTCCATTTCCAAAAACCATATCTCCAATATTGACGGGCCAATTCATGGAACGAAGCACGCGCAAAATAAATCGAACGGATCTGCGGATCGAGCCAGACGACACCGCCGGATTGACGCACGCGGGTATTGAATTCGTAATCTTCATTGGTTAATAATGTTTCGTCGAAGCCGCCAATTTGATCAACAAGTTCACGTCGGAACGCGCCAAAAGGGACGGTGTCGACAGCACCAGCCTGGGGATTCAACCGATACATCGCATCGCCCACACCGAGCGGGTGCGCGGCCGCGACAGCAATCGATTCCGCAAGCCACCCTTTGCCACCCGGACGAATCTCCCATACGCCACCGACATTCACACCTTTTCCTTTATCCAATGCCTGCACACATCGATCAACATATTCGGGATACGGCTGCGAATGTGCATCGAGGCGAACGATGATTTCGCCGCGCGATTCTCTAATCGCCAAATTCAAAGCCGCGGGAATGTTGCGCCGTTCATTGTCCACAATGCGAAGCGATAAATCAGAATGATCGTGCTGAAACAAGTTGATTTGTTCGCGGGTATGATCCTGCGATAAGGCATCAGCAATTATGATTTCCATTTGTGAATGAGGATAAGTTTGGGTCAGCACCGCATCCAACAATTGATGGATGGTGGCTTCTTCATTGTAACATGGGACAATAATGGAAACGAAAGGCGGCATAGTCAACTTGGGTTTCGCATTTTGCTTTTATATCTAAATTCCCAAAACGCAAAAACTATTTGGCTGGGCGGTCATTTAACGGCAGATGAACTATGAAAGCCGTCCCCCGCCCCAGCGCACTGCGGACGCTAATTCTACCACCATGAGCGGCGACAATTTCATGAACGATTGCCAGCCCCAGGCCCGCGCCATGATGCTCTCCGCCTGCTCGCGCCAAATCCGCCTGATAGAAGCGGTCAAAGATATGCGGCACATCATCCTTCGGAATTCCTTTGCCGGTATCGTCCACGGCAATTTGTATCTCATTGCGATCGTGGATGGCACGCAAAGTAATGCTTCCGCCTTCAGGTGTGAATTTTAACGCGTTGTCAACCAAATTGGTGAACACTTGCGCCAGCCGATCCCCATCTCCTAACACCGGCAGAAGATCATTTCCAAACTTGGCATGTAAAGTAACGCCTGCCTTGGATGCCATCGGCATGAACTTCTCGACAATGCCATTTAGCAAAGCACGGATATCTACTGGCGACATTTGTAAGTTGATGATGCCCGCGTCGAGACGCGCGAGATCAAGCAAATCAAGCGCCATGCGGTGCATCCGTCCCAACTCGTTATAGATCACCTCAGCCGCTTGCTTGCGGGCTTCGGGTGTGTCTACCGTTCCATCCATGATCGCTTGCGCAAAACCTTGAATGGATGTCAGCGGTGTCTTAAGTTCATGTGAAACATTTGCGACGAAATCGCGCTGGGATTTTTGACTCACCTGAACCCGTGTCATCATGGCATTAAAAACCCGCGTCAATTCCTGGACTTCGTGCGGGCCGCGCGCATCGACAGGCATCGCCATCCCTTGAGGAAAAGCCCGTGCCGCGGAAACGATCCGTTGCAGCGGATCGGCGATCCAACGCGCGATCACAAAAGCCAGGATTAATGAAAGCAACAATCCAATCGTACCGCCTTCCAATAATGGCGCTAAAAGTTCATCCGTTAATAGTGCAAGGATCGGCTCTTTGGGCCGCGGTGCAGCAACCATCAACCAATTGCCGTTGGGAAGCTGTTGCAAAGTGTAAAGCCAATTTTTCCCTGTTCGATCCCGAACCGTTTGAGTGAGGCGCGCTAAAATCGTTTGAGAAGGCAATGGGATTGCAGATGAAGCAGGATCAGTATCCGTGATCAAAGTACCGGTTGAATTAAAGGTTAGGACGCGCACCTCCAATGCTTGGGCGATAAAGTCTTTATTACTATTCGGTTGATTCAGAAGATTGTTAGCGGCCCTCAATTGCACAAAAGTCTGGCGATACAGAACCGGATTACGTAAGAGGTAAAGAATCAAAACAAATGCTACAACTCCCAGAGCCGTAACAATGAGCACAGCGAAACTCAACCAAAGCCGGGCGCGCAGAGAAGAAAACATATTTCTTACGCATCACGAATCCCGTAATTCGTGATCAAACCACTAATTTATATCCCACGCCTGTAACAGTCTCGATTTTTATCGTGCTCCCTTCAAGTTTCTTGCGCAAATGCGCGACGTGGACATCCACGGTGCGTGTTTGTCCATAGAAGTCGAAGCCCCACGCCATTTGAAGCAATTGTTCGCGAGTGAACACGCGTCCGGGCTGGCCTGCCAAAGTGAGGAGTAGATCAAATTCCTGCGTTCGCAAATCAAGAAGCCGCGTAGCGACGCGCGCTTCGTGGCGGACTGGATCGATCTCCAATCCGCCAAGTTTCACCGGTTTATCTATCGCGGCAGGTTTATTTTCACTGCGCCGCAAGATGGCTTTCACGCGCGCCACCAGTTCTCGAGGATTAAAAGGCTTGGTGAGATAATCGTCCGCACCTAGTTCCAAGCCGAGGATTTTATCGATATCTTCATCACGCGCCGTCAACATGAGAATCGCAACGGAATTATTTTCGGCGCGGACGCGGCGGCAAACTTCAAACCCATCCAGTTTCGGAAGCATCAGATCCAAAACCACCAGCGCCGGTTGAAGACGCGTGATCGCCTCCAGCGCCGCCTCCCCATCTTTCGCTTCCTGAATACGAAAGCCATCCCTCTCAAGATACATGCGCGCTAATTGCAAAATAGACGGCTCATCGTCCACAAGCAAGACAAGTTCGTTGGCCACTCAGTCACCACGCGGAGATTTGAGCAAAGCAATCACCTCTATCTCAACCAACGCGTTTTTCGGCAAAGCTGCTGCCGCAATCGTACTGCGTGCTGGAGGATTTTGAGAAAAGAATTCGCCATAGATGGCATTCATCTTGGCAAAATCATTCATATCCTTTAAGAAGACTGTAGTCTTGACCACATAATTCAAATCCGAATCCGACGCCTCCAGTACATGCTTGAGATTGGTCAACACTTGACGCGTTTGCCCTTCGATGCCGCCGTCCACCAATTCGCCGGTTGCAGGATCGAGGCCAGCCTGTCCCGCGGTAAACACCATCGACTCGGTGCGTATGGCTTGTGAATAGGGACCAATTGCTTTCGGGGCCTGATCCGTGAAGATGATCTTCTTGCCTTCCGTTGTAAACATTCAACCTCCGATGAAAACTTGATATTAACTTTTAGGTGTCAACGAGTATACAACCGAGAAGCAAGACAAGCAATACCGACGCGCAAAGGCACGGCTTTACACCGTGCCTTTGACATGGTTATTTTTGATTAACCATTGGTTGAAGACGGAGCAGGTGTAGCCGGTTGATTGGCTTGACGAAATGCCTGCATCGCTTCGCGCAGGGCCTTGCCTGCTTCTCGCACCCCAGCTTGACGAATCGCTTGGGCCTTTGACCGAAAATCCTGGACAGTTTGAAGAGCCTGGGTTGGATCGGTTACATTGCCGGAGGCATCAAAGCCTGCATGGGTTTGAGTGATCGTTTGTAGATCAGCATAAATCGGTTGCACATTTTGGACTGCAGTAGAAAAAGCGTCCAAGGCGGTCTGAACAGCAGATACATCCTTGCCTTTAGCTTTCGCAGCATCCAACCTGGTTTGAATTTTAGAAATCATAGAATTGGCGCTATCAAGGATTTTGCCGATCCGGGCATAAATAGTTTGCTCTTTTGTCCAGGCCTTTTGCAACTTATCACTTGAAGGTTGACCCGGTGTAGGTGTTACTGGCGGAGTTGCCGACTGAGCATACGCGTTGACAAACGGGAGTGCGCTAAGACCTATGGCAGCTATGGCCGCCACTATCAGACTTTTCCTTAACCATATCGCAATCACTGACATTCGAACCTCCATTGTTCGTATTTATGATTGCAATTTTAGAATAGTGCGGTTACGGGAGTATGGCTGGAATGTAAAAATTATGTAAAATCTATTTGCGGCGCACGATCAGCATCGTCAAATCATCGGAAAGCGGGATGGAACCCACAAAAGCATTGAGACAGGATTCAATCGCGTCCAGCATGGCATCGGCGGATGGGAAAGAGTTGGAACGAATCGCGTCCATCAAACGCGCTTCGCCGAAGAGTTCGTTATCGGAAGAAAACTCTTCCGTCAAGCCATCAGTATAAAATAATACATTTTCTCCAGATGTTAAATGGATAGTTTGTTGTGATATTGTCCGCGCTTCAGTTGCACCAAGCGCGACGCCAGTACGCGTCAAACGTTCAATGTCTCCATTTGCTTTCACCCACAATGGCGGATTATGTCCTGCATTGACGTACGTTATTTCGCCGGTGTTTTGATCAAGTACAGCATAGACAGCAGTCACGAACATTCCCTGCTTTGTGTCCGGCATCAGCAGTTCATTGACGCGTTGTAACGCTTCGGCAGGAGAAGAGGTTTCAACAACAGCAGCCCGCACCAGCGTCCGCGTGAGTGCCATGAAGAGTGCAGCGGGCATACCTTTGTCCGCCACATCTGCAATGAAGAGACCAAGTTTCTGATTCGGCAATTCCATCACATCATAAAAATCCCCACCCACTTGCCGCGCTGTCTTCCAGCGGGCCGCCAATTCCCATCCCGCAGGTTGCGGCAACGACTCCGGGATAAAGGTTTGCTGGATTTGCCGCGCCAATTGAACTTCCGTTTCGAGACGCTCACGCGCCACCATCTCTTTTTGCAGGCGGTCATTTTGAATCGCAAGGGCGGCTTGTTGCGCAATGCCTGTAATGATTTCCAAGCGACGCGCACGAAAGCGGCGTCCATCGGGCGTTTCTTGCAGCAAAAGAACGCCGAATACATCAGCCTTGACCGAAAGTGGAAATGCATAAAGAAGCGGTTCATTGCTTCGAACAATCTCAGCATCTTCGCGACGCCAAGATTCGCTAATGTGAATCCACTTCTCTGGAGTATCCTCCGCGTTCAATGGATGCGCCAATAGATTGTTGAAATTTCGGGTTGCATCAAGCAATGGAAACGCACCAATTCCAAGATCATGATCCGCTAAGATTTTCCGAGCTTTATCATCAAAACCATAGGCATGCGCTGGATGAAACAACTCATTTCCGGCATCCCAAAGATAGAGCGCCACGCGCTCCACACCGACCAAAATCGGCATGACACGGACCATCGTACCGAGGACTTCATCTAAATCATTTAAGCTGACCACCGCTTGCGCAACCTGCAACAACGCGGCAGATGCATAGGCTTGTTCCTGGGCCGAATCATATAAGCGCGCGTTTTCAATTGCCACCGCAGCGTAACTTGCAAAAGTAGTCACCATCGCCTGTGCCTCGTGGCCATAGCGTCCCGGCGTGTGATGCGCCAACGTAATAACTCCGACCGGCTGATCGCCGACATGCAATGGCGCAGCCAGCGACGAATAGTTAGATTCAAACCCGGCGGCTTGGCCTGAAGGCCAGAACGGATCAGTGGGTTTACGAAGAACAGGGCTTTCCGATAATATAGCGCGGGTCAGAGCAACCGAACCCTCAATGTTTGTAAGACGCGCTTGTTCAATTGCCTGAGAATCCCCCCATGAACCGCGGCCAGCGAAAGATCACCATCACTCAATAACCAGATAGCCGAAACATCCACGGCAAGGTTGCGCTCGATTTCGGTCAGAATGGAATCAAGAACTTGATCCACATCCGCATTAGAAGATAACAAGCCGGCCACTTCACGCAGACTATCCGACACCTGCCGCCGCCAATGCTCTGAGCGATATAAGTCTGCATTGCGGATTGATGCCGCTATCGTTCCTGCGACCGCCTCAAACATAATCCGGTCGTCTTCAGTGAAAACATTCAACCGATCTGATTGAATATCGAGGACGCCAAGAACTTTTTCATTGAATAATAACGGCACGCACAATTCAGAGCGTGTGTTTTTCGGCGGAAGCGGTGATAAACGATAACGCTTATCCTTTGAAACATCATTGGCTAGGACAGTTTGGCCTTCGCGCGCAACCCATGGAATGATACCTTGAGAATCATCGAGCGGGATGGAATATCCTTCGAGAGCTTTGCTTCGAATTCCGCTTCCAGCCTCATACTCAATGAGTTTTCGATTGGGGTGAACAGTAAATAGGTGAACAAAAGGAAAACCAAATTGATCATGAACAAACATAGCAGTATCGTTCATCAGTTGACGCAAATCAAGAGTCGAAGTGACGCTTCTGCTGACTTCAGCAATCAATGACAATTGATCGGCACGACGGCGAACATCGCTATACAGACGAGCACCTTCCACCGCGCGCGCGATATTATCAGCCAGAGATTCAAGCAAAAGCAAATCATTGGGATGGAAGGCGCTGGCGCGATTGGATTGAATATCCAGCACACCAAGAATGCGATCCTCGATCTTGAGCGGGATGACCGCCTCCGAACGCGTTTCAGGCAAACGATCACTAAACTGAAAACGGTCATCTGCTCGAACGTCGGAGGCGACGATGCGTTCACCAAACTCGGCCACTTCACCAATGAGTCCCTGTCCAATTTCAACATCTAGGGCAATTGCCATTTTCTTTTTCCCCCTGCGTGTTGCCGAAGCGCTCGAGCGGAAACGTAGGTTTTTAGTTCCGGACCGAATTGTAAAAATTCCAACGTAATAATAGTTAAAAGTTTTTTGGATGAGTTCGGCAACTCGCCGCGCCAGTTCATCCACATTCAGAACGTTGGCGATTTGCGCACTCACTTGCCTTACAAGATTCAATTGACCGAGGCGGAATCGTTCCACCTCAACGCGATGCGACGCATATAAACCAAGTGCGACAATACTTGCAAGGCTTTCAATCAACTCAATTTCTTCTCCTGAAAAATTGGGACCTCGCGAACGCGTCACTTGCAACGCGCCGAGAACGAATCCTTGATCTTCAATCGAAACAGCGACAAATGTTTTTTTCGTCTTCGCTTTTTTGCTTGCGTTTCTCAAGACCGGTTTGTGCTTCTTGATCGCGTTCCGCATTCCTTCTAGCGCCGCTTGGGTGGGAAACAAACGCTTGACATCCCAATCCGGCAGGCGGAATAAATTTTCATTGAGCCAGACATCCGTCTTCCCCGTTATGAGACGACTGGTGGTTGAAACAATAAGGTCATGTTGCACTACCAAAGAACTCGTGCTGACCAATTGTTCCCCGAGACCGGCAACCTCGCGCCAATCAAACGAGTTGGAGAAACGTGCAGCATTGGGCATCGCTATCCTTTTCGTTTGACCAGCGTCAGGAGATTACCCGTCGGTGTGGATTCATAATGAACTTCATCCATCAATTTATGCATCAGATAAATCCCAAGTCCCCCAATCTTTCGATCCAGTAAATCCGCTTTCAGATTCGGCTCTTCCACTCGGGAAGGTTCAAAAGTTTTTCCGTGATCCAGCAAGGTAATGATCAGATGATCAATCTGGAATTCACAACTGACATCAAACTTTCCATCCGGCTTCCCACTATACGCATGTTCAATCACATTGGAGGCAGCTTCATCGGTCGCCAACTGAATGGAATAAATATCCTTGGCATTAAATCCGGCTTCTCGTGCTTGATCGCCTACGAACGAACGAATCTCATCAAGAATATCGAATGTGGTGGGAAAAGTAAAAGTCTGCATTCTAGAAGGAAAGGCCGCCTCGCGCGGAACTGGAAGCGGCCTCTGTTCAATCCGTCTTTTTTACTACCAAACCTATTTACAAACTACCAACCGCCTCAAGCGGATCATTAAACGACTTAAACAATTCGGTAAAACCTGCCAATTCAAGCGCTTCGTTAATGCGGTTGGGCACGGCTGCCAGCACCACTTCGCCGCGATTATAACGCTTGCAATTGCGTTGAGCGGCCAGCAACGCCCGGAATCCAGCACTGGACATATATTCCAGATCGCTCATATCCACGACGATCTTGTAGACATCCTTCTTCATAATAGCATCCAAAGCCTTACTGAATTGAGGCGCAGTCGCACTATCCACACGCCCCTTGACTAACACCATATGACAATGTTTAAACTCCTTGGTACTGGTTTCCATGCTCATCCTCCTTCCGCATAATGCAACATTTATCCTGCAACTATCAAAATTATATCATGAGAAACCGCTTGCCATCTGCCAAACGACAAGATGAGAGCCTCGGGACTGCCCGGATGAACTAACGTTTCTGATATGGGACTCTACCGATCTCATTCTTTAAATGATAAAATCAGAAGTGTGAACAGGGTAAAAGTAATGGAAAGAATAGCATACAGCGGGTCACAACTCGATGAGGCGTCTTGGATATTAGCTCGAATGTTAAAAACCAAATGAAGAACGCGATTGCATGGGTTTCAAATCAATCTCAGTTTCACACCTAGGAGGCGGAAAGCTCATGAACGGAGAGCCAGTCATGGTCATGCTTGTTGAAGACAATATGGATCACGCGGAATTGGTAATGCGTACTTTGGAAGATCACAGCATTGCAAACTGGATCCGTCACTTCACCGATGGCCAAAGCGCACTGGATTATCTCCTTCGTCAAGGCGAATTTTTTGATCCTGCCGCCAGCCCGCGTCCGCATGTAATCCTGCTCGATTTACGCCTACCGCGTATCGATGGCTTGCAAGTGTTGGAGGTTATTAAGGGGAATGAGGAACTTAAAACCATCCCCGTTATCATCCTCACCACATCGGAGGCGGAGAAAGACGTGGCACGAGCTTACAACCACTACGCCAACAGTTATCTTGTCAAACCTTTGGGATATGAGGAGTTTAAGAAACTCATGGACGATTTGGGGTTTTATTGGCTAGGATGGAACACGCATCCACACATCTAAAACTTAATCAAGTAGAATGTTAAATTCTATACCCATTGAGATTTTATTAATCGAAGATGACCTGTCGCACGTCGAGTTGATTCAGCGCGCTTTTGAAGAACGCGCGCCAAATATGCACATCGAGCAGGTCCCGTTACTTTCCCAAGCACGCCAGTATCTCTCCAATAAAAAACCCAATCTCATCATCATCGATTGGCGATTGCCAGACGGTGATGGCCTGGAGCTTTTATCGGACCGGGAAAATCCTTTGGATGCACCGGTTATCTTTATGACCAGCTACGGTAGCGAACGTATCGCGGTGGAGGCGATCACATCAGGCGCTTTGGATTACGTCATAAAATCACCGGAAACCCTGATGGATATGCCCCATATCGCCGAACGCGCCATTCGGCAAGGCGAGGCAAAAGCCGAACGCGTCCAAATGCAAAAGGCGCTGGCAAGAAGCGAAAGCCAATTCAGACTTCTTGCCGAAAATGCCAGCGACATGATTTCTCGCCACGATGTTCATGGTGTTTTTCTATACGTTTCTCCTGCATCCTGCACCATCCTTGGGTATGAACCGGAAGATCTGATCGGCCAAGCTGCCATGGATTTCATTCATCCGGACGATCTGCCAAAAATTATGGCCATGGTGAAGATACAACCCAAAAAAGACTTGGCATATACTTTCTCCTATCGAGCAAAACAAAAAGATGAAAAATATGTTTGGCTGGAAACATCCGCTCGCGCCATTCTGGATGAGAAAACGGATACCGTAACCGAGATTCAAGCCACGTCTCGCGATATTACAGAACGAAAACGAGCTGAGGAGGCGCTTCAAATCGCCCATCAAAATTTGCAGGATGCCTACGATCGCACCATTGAAGGCTGGGTCAAAGCGCTCGACTTGCGCGACCGCGAAACAGAGGGCCACACTCAACGCGTAACAGAAACAACCATCAAAGTGGCGCGTGCGCTCGGTTTGCCTGAATCCGAGATCATTCATGTCAAACGAGGCGCCTTGCTTCATGATATTGGAAAAATCGCCATTCCGGATGAAATCACAAAAAAAAACGGCCCTCTCAACGAGCGCGAATGGAGCATAATGCGTAAACACCCCGAATACGCTTACGAGATGATTTCTCCTATCGCGTACCTGCAACCCGCTCTGGACATTCCCTATTGCCATCACGAAAGATGGGATGGGAGCGGCTATCCACGCGGCTTGAAAGGAGAAGAAATTCCGTTGACTGCGCGAATGTTTGCCATTATAGATGTTTGGGACGCGCTGACAAGCGAGCGACCTTACCGCAAACCAAATACTCACGAGGCCACTATCACATTTCTCAAAAAAGAGGCTGGGCGGTTATTTGACCCACGTCTGGTTGAATTGTTCTTAAATGTTTTAAAACAGGAAACAGCTTAATTCCAATCGGACGCTAAATAAGAAAATAGATCGTAAAGTTTTCCAACAAATTTGATAAGTAAAACTCAACTAAATAGTTGTATAATGCACATTGATAGATAATCGAAAAAGGCAAACCCGGTGAAAACCGGGGACGCAAAGCCAATGGGTCTAAAGTCACGCAAGTGACTACGATTGCCAGGCCGCCGAATGCACGGTAAATCATAATGGATGATTTAACTTGGCGAGCCTGGGACCATACCCAGGCTCATTCTGTTTTAGTTCGTTCTACCTTGTCGTACCGATAAGGGCAAACCCGGTGAAAGCCGGGGACGCAAAGCTAACGGGTCTAAAGTCACACAAGTGACCATGATTGCCAAGCCGCCGAAAACGAGCATGGACAAAATAACTCATTTACCCACAATTCATGCAAGTTCGACCAGCGCCTCCGCTGTATCGGATGCCCTTATCAGGGAGAGATTCCTATGGCATCCAAATCAAGTTCATGGCGCATCGCGCTGACGTTTGTATTGCTCCTGCTCGTCATCGCAACTTTTATTCCCCAGCCAGCCTCAGCTAGGACTCTAAGCGAAGCTTCTGCCCTGCCCAACCTCGAAACATTTATACAATCGGTCAAGAACGGTGAAGCAAATACCGTGCGCGGCGTTTATGTAAATGGATTGTTTGCATTTTCGGTTGATCAACAACCCACTCATAATTCGTCCTATGTCGCGCCTATACCGAATACTCTCACACAATTTGGCATGGCATTGGCATATGGCAATATCGGTCTGCTGGCGCATGATTTTCTGGCTGGCGCATATTTCCCCCAACTTTCGATGGGGCAGAAAATCCAACTCATTTACGGCGATGGACGAATCGAAAGTTTTTCAGTCACACAGATATATCGGTATCAAGCAACAGATCCGAACAGTACTTATAGTAAATTCATTGAATTAAATTCACACGAGAATCTAAGCTCAACCCAACTATTCAAAAAAGTGTACATGGGGTCAACCCATGTTACATTTCAAACTTGCATCGAAGCAAATGGCAATTCCAGCTGGGGACGGTTGTTTGTAATAGCCGAACCCCAGCCTTCAACGCAGACAAAATAGGAACAGCTTCATTTATCGTTATAGACTTCAGGATTAACACAATTCGGCAAACGTTCATCTTTCAAACCAGCGATCAAATTTTGCGCGGCGAGATACGACATCATGTCGCGCGTATGTTTGCTGGCGCTTCCCAAATGTGGCACAATCAAACAATTCTTCAATTCCAATAACGGATTATTCATCGGCAACGGTTCAGGGTCGGTCACATCCAAAGCAGCGGCAAAGATTCGTTTTCTCTTTAAGGTATTGAATAAAGCAGACTGATCAATCACGCCGCCTCGCGATGTGTTAACCAAAATTGCAGTTGGTTTCATCTTCGATAAAAATTCATCGTTCACTAAATGACGCGTCGCCGGGTTTAGCGGAACATGAAGCGTGACAAAATCAGATTTGCGCAACAAAGTATCGAGGTCAATAGGCAAAGCGCCGAAAGCCGGTTCAGCCGTCGGATCATAATAGATCACGTGTAGATCAAATCCCTGCGCACGTTTTGCAACCGCCTGACCAATTCTCCCAAAGCCGATAATGCCCAACGTCGCGCCGACCAAATCCGCGCCAAGCAAAAGTCCCGGACTCCATGTGATCCATTTTCCGGAACGAACAAACTTTTCACCTTCCACCACATGCCGCGCGGCCGCAAGCAACAACGCAAAGGTTTGATCAGCGGTTGCATCGGTCAGCACGCCGGGTGTATTGCCAACCGGAAGTTTGCGCGCGGTCGCCGCGGCGACATCCACATTGTCCACGCCCACCGCCATATTGCTCAGGACTTTCAAGTGTGGCGCGGCGTCCATCACCCCCACATCCATTTTGTCGGTCAGCAAAGAAACAATACCCTCAACATCATGGACACGCTTAATGATTTCTTCATGCGAAGGCGGAAATTCAGCGGGCCAAATATCCGCCTCGCAAAATTCCTGGATCAAGTCTAAGCCTTCTGCTGGAATCAATCGAGAAACGAAGACTTTAGGTTTTGCCATGCTCAAAGTATACTGCAAGCATGGATGCCAACCGCTTCATTACTCATAGTCTGCGTGACCCTCGCATCACGCACATCCTCGCCACGGCAATTGATTCGGTTGAACCGGCAAAAGTAGTTTGGGAATACTTGCAAAAGATGGATTTGCCGAAACACGAGCGCGTCTTCTTGCTTGGAATTGGCAAGGCATCTGAATCAATGACGCAAGCCGCGGCTAAATTCTTTGACAATTTCACAGACGCGCTCATTATCACGAAGCACGCGTCTTCTTTGATCCGTGAGCGGATCACCGTTGTAGAAAGCGGACATCCCATTCCTGATGAGCGCAGTCTCGCGGCAGGACAAGCCGCATTGGATTTTGTTTCCAATCTTAAAGAAAATGATTTACTGGTTTGTTTGATCTCCGGAGGAGGCTCGGCGTTGGTCACCGCACCACGCGAAGGGATCACGCTGGAAGAAATACAATCCAAAACATCGTCGCTTCTAACCAGCGGTGCAACGATTAATGGGATGAATGCCATACGCCGGCAAATGGATCGCATCAAAGGCGGAGGACTAGCACGTGCGACGAAAGCAAAAGTTGTCAGCTTGATTTTATCGGATGTAATTGGCAATTCATTGGAAACAATTGCATCTGGTTTGACAGTGGATCCATTGCTTGGAGCACGCGTGCAAAATTTTATTATCGGAGATATTCGTGTTGCCGCGCAAGCCGCACGGCAACAAGCCATCATTGAAGGATTTAATTCCGAAATTTTAGATTTACAAATTAAAGGTGAAGCGAGAGAAGTTGCCTTGCAATTTGTGAAAAGATTAAAAGAAAAACAAAACAAGGGACATCATCCGTTTTGTTTAATCGCAGGCGGTGAAACAACCGTGGTCCTTAACGGCAACGGCAAAGGCGGACGCAATCAGGAACTAGCATTAGCCGCGGTTCATGAATTAAGCGGCATGAAAGATATTTTATTTGTCTCACTCGCCACTGATGGCGACGATGGTCCAACGGACGCGGCGGGCGCAGTGGTTAATGGCGAAACGCGTCAGCGAGCGGAAGGGCTCGGAATGTCGGCGGAGGATTTTTTATCCCGGAATGATGCGTATTCGTTTTTCGATCCGCTCAATGATTTGATCAAATGCGGTTATACCGGGACGAATGTCAACGATCTTATTTTTCTAATTGGGTTATAAAAGAATTCCAATAAAAAACAAAAGACTGAATACAAGCGCGATTTGTCCCGTTCCGGCTAATGCGGCATTCAATGGACGGCCGCGTTGCGTGAGAACCAATCGAGTGGATTTCCATGCCAGCGGCAGAGATAGCCAAACCAGCAATGTAAACACAGGCAACGCGCCGTGCCAAATCAAAACAGGCAATAATAGAAACGAAACGACCATAAAAGATACATATTGAATTCGTGTCCAACGTTCGCCGACCAACACAGCCAGCGTATGTTTTCCAGCAGAGCGGTCACTGTCAAGATCGCGCAAATTATTGACGACTAAAATATCCGTGATCATCAAACCTATCGGCACGGACATCCACCACGCAGCGGTACTGACCGAACCGGTTTGCACATAATACGTTCCGGCGACACACATGAGGCCGAAGAAGATAAAAACAAATAAATCGCCAAGCCCATAATAACCCAAAGGAAACGGTCCGCCTGTGTATGCGATAGCCGAAACGATTGCTGCCAAACCCAGCACGATGACCAGCCAGCCGTGCAGAAAAGCAAGATAAAGTCCGAACAATGCCGAGAAACCAAAGATGATCCACATACCACGTTTCATCTTTGCGGGAGTCAATAACCCGGCTTGAGTGACGCGCAAGGGACCGTGACGTTCGGATGTATCCGCGCCTCGCTCGAAATCATAAACATCGTTGGCAACATTACTTCCGATCTGTAATAGAAGCGCTACGCCCAACGCAGCCAATGCTGGCAGAATCTGAAATGAATGATCCATCCAGGCCAATGCGCTCCCCATCACCACGCCGGACGCGGCGGCAGGCAATGTCTTCGGTCGAATTGCCAGCCACCAAATCTGCCAAATATTGATCGCGCTATTCTCTTGTATTGACATTAAGCTCTCCGCAAAGAAAAAGTATAACATGCGTTTATAATTGCCAATCGTCAAGTTAATTCTAACCGGAGGAAGGAAATGCCCGAACTCATTCGACCCATTGGAATAGGACTTGCCGGACGCGGCGAGATATCCGATATTATTCGATGGGCAGATGATGCACGTCGAAGCAACATTCATATTGTTTGGATTCACGATACGCCATACGAACGCGACGCGATTACTCACGCGGCGGCAATTGCAACACATGTTCCCAACATTCGAATCGGACTGGCAGCCATTAGCGTGTACACACGCCATCCGGCAGTAATTGCCATGACGGTTTCTTCGCTGGACGAAATGGCACCGGAACGAATCGCGCTTGCCCTCGGCACTACCATTCCAATTCGTTTAGCACAGATGGGCATTCCTTACGCACCTGATGATGCCGTTGAAAAAGTCCGTAAAGCGATGGACATGATTCGCGCTATGTCTTCCGGTCAACGCGTTCCCTCCTCGACGCCGAATATGTCGCCCATCCAGCCAATGTATCCACCCGTTCACCGCATGCCAATTTACGTGGCTGCTTATCGAACTCCATTCCTGCAACTAGCCGGGCAAAAAGCAGATGGCTATATCGCTCGTCCCGCCGAATCGATTCCGAACTTGAAGCGGTTGCTTACCAAGTTATATAAATCTGCCGAAGAAGCGGGACGCGATCCAAAATCAATCGATGTATCCGGTTATCTCTTGACCTACATTGACAAATCGCGACATGATGCGTTGAACCGCGCCAAACGCGAACCGTTCGTCATTTATATGATGAGCATCCTCTCGAACTTTTCATTGCAACAAACCGGATTTGAACCTGCATTGCGCGATCAAATCGCCACGGCATGGCGCGCCGAAGAATTTCATAAAGCTGCGGAACTCATCCCCGATGAAATGCTGGATTCGTTCATGTTATGTGGCACATCGGAAGATGTCGCGGAAGCAGTCTCACGATATAACGATGCAGGCATGACCACACCGATTCTGCAACCAGTTCTTCAAGAGGAAGATCAAATCCGAAAGATTTTGCAGGCCGCTCAATTATACGGTTCTTCTGCCATCCAGAGTGAATCCACTACCCATAAGTCAGTATATTCTTTTACCTCAGAAAAGAAACTAGAAAATCGGGAACGTCTCAATGCTTTTGGGCGCGCCTGGCGTACTGGAAGCGGTTTGACCGAAATCACACGGCCTTTTTCCTATACCATTTCCCTGATGCCAGTTCTAGCGGCAAGCGCACTGGCTTATTCGCAGGGATTGCTCAACATACCATTAATGATGGTGACGCTTGCCGCGGCAATGCTGCTCCAGATTGGAGCAAACATCATTAACGAAATTTACGATGTGCGTCATGGAGTGGATGCGATTACCTCGCCGCGCGCCAGCCAGGCTCTACTCAAGGGACGCCTCCGGGAAAACGGCGCATTCTATTTTGCATTTGCATCTTTTCTGTTGGCCGCTCTATTCGGCGTATACTTAATCAGCCAGCGCGGCTGGCTGATTGTCCTGCTCGGTGTGATCGGATTGATCCTTGCGTATGGTTACACTGCTCCGCCTCTTCAATATAAATACAAAGCACTTGGACTTCCGCTAATGTTTTTAGCATTCGGTCCGTTGATGGCAGGCGGCACTTATTTCGCCATCACCGGAACTTTTAGCTGGCTCTCCGTTATCATTAGTATTCCTTTAGGGTTAATCGTAGTCGCCATTGGGCACGGCAACGAATGGCGCGACATAGCGGACGATGCGCGCTTCGGTTTCGGCACCTATTCTGCTTTGGTCGGAAGGAAGTGGGCGCACCTAACGTATATCGGACTGGTCACAACTGCATACTTGGTTATCGTTATTACGGTATTGCTGCACACGCTACCAACCGCCATCTTGCTGAGCTTGCTTTCCCTGCCTTTCTTTGTCCGATCCATTCGCTCCGCAGAGATGGGTATCAATGGCGTGCAACGCGCCATCGCAAAAATAGATCTCGAGACAGCTCAACTTCATGCTGCATTTGGTATTTTATATATATTCGGAATTTTGTTGGGACACACTTTATGAAAAGATCTTTACCACTACTTGGCTTCAGTGTTGGATTGGCGGCGGCGCTCTTTGCCTTGACCTTTCGCGGTCCGCGCAAAAAATTTTGGGATCGCATGACCGGAACTGGAATCGCGCTCGGTGGTTTGGCGTTGACCACGCAACCTGAACTGCGCCACACACGCATCGGACTCAAAGAGATCATCCTTGGGCTGAGTTCAGCTGCTGCATTATATGGCATCTTTCACATTGGCGACAAAATGTCGCGCAAGATCGTTCCCAATGGCGGACAGCAAATTGATTCCATTTACGCGCTCAAGAGAATTCGTCCTCGGAAGGAACTGATGCTGCGACTTGGATTGGTTGTCGGTCCATCCGAAGAATACTTCTGGCGCGGCTTTTTGCAAGATGGCCTGATGAAAAAATTTGGAAAGTTCAAAGGTTGGTTGCTTGGCACAGCCGCTTACGGCGGAGTCCACATGGCGAGCGGTAACTTCACTCTCATCGGCGCGGCAACCATCGCCGGCGGTTTTTGGGGCGCACTTTACGCGCTGGGTATCCCGCTCGGTGCGTTGATCGTCAGTCACATCGCATGGGATAATATCATCTTCCTCATCGCGCCGACCACTAAACTCGAAGAAGAAATGAAATAGGAATTGAATGACAAATCTTTCAGGTAAGGAACGGGCTCAATATGTGCAAGGCATGTTCACGCGCATTGCTCATCATTATGATTTCATGAATCGCTTGATGACCGGCGGACAAGATATTCAATGGCGTAAAACTGTAATCAAGTTGGCACAACTCAAGCCGTCTGCTTCATTGCTCGACCTCGGAGCGGGTACAGGCGATTTGGCGCGTGAGGCGTTCAAACGAAATCCGCAATCGCGAATTATTGCCGCAGACTTCACACTCGAAATGATGCGCGTTGGACGCAAACCTGGCGACCCACCCTACTCCGCCGCCGACGCTTTGAATCTGCCATTCAAAGATTCAACATTCGATGCGGTTACCTCCGGTTTCTTGATGCGCAACGTCACGGATGTGAATCGCAGCTTGAAGGAACAGTACCGCGCCCTTAAGCCTGGTGGACGAATCGTGATTCTCGACACGACGCGCCCAAAGAAAAATATTTTGTCGCCTTTCATTTGGATTCACATGCATGTGATCATCCCTTCATTGGGCACGCTGATTTCAGGAATGAGTGATGCATATCAATATCTGCCTGATTCCACCGAAGGATTTTTATCCGCTGAAGAACTCGCGGTGCGTATGACCAACGCGGGCTTCAAGAATGTTCAATTCAAACGACTCATGTTTGGCACCATTGCCATTCATTGGGGAGACCGATAATGTCCAACGAACGCCTCAAACAACCCAACTCTAAAATGTGTTTCATCTGCGGACTCGAAAATCCCATCGGTTTGCATTTGCATATTTACGAAACCGAACCGGGTGTTGTTGAATCAACTTATACCGCACCCGATCATTTTCAAGGTTATCCCGGCGTTTTGCATGGCGGCATCGTGGCCGCGCTGCTCGATGAAATCAGTGGACGCGCACACATGGGCAGCGATCCAATGAATCCACGCTTTATGTTCACTGGCAAACTCGAAATCAAATATCGCAAGAACGTGCCAATCGGCAAGCCATTAAAAATCGTCGGCAAAGCCGGAAAACTTAGAAGCAAGATGGCTGAAAGCTGGGCCGGCATTTACGATTCGGAAACAAACGAACTTCTTGCTGAAGCCAACGCTCTGCACATCAACGTGCCGGAAGATCAATTCGATCTCTCGCTACTGCCGCAATTGGGTTGGAAAGTTTATCCAGACGACTAGTACAAATTACAGACAGGTATCTTGTATAATAAGATATCTGTTCTTTATTGGAGCAAACATGATTACAACTTATCATCGCCCTCAAACGCTTGACGAAGCCCTGGCACTTCTATCACGACCAAACACATTTCCTCTTGGCGGCGGGACGCTTCTTTCTCACCGACAATCGGATTCCGTTGAAGTCATTGACCTTCAGGCCCTCCGCTTGAACTTGATAAAGAAAAGCGGCAACTACTTGGAGATCGGTGCAACCGCGACTCTTCAACAGTTGCTTGAAGATGTGAACTGTCCCGAGCTGTTGAAGTCTGCGTTGAAACTCGAAGCGCCACTCAACATTCGCAACGCAGCGACGATCGCTGGCACAATTGTCGCTTGCAATGGACGTTCAACTTTCGTTACATCCCTGCTTGCTCTTGATGCCAAGTTAACTATCATCAATCAAAAATCTGAAACCGTAAATCTCGGCGACTTTATTCCCCTTCGCCCGCGCGGGCTGATCACATACATCACAATTCCATTGAATACAAAGTTCGCTTTTGATTATGTCGCGCGCACGCCAGCAGATAAACCCATCGTTTGTGTTGCGCTTGCGCAATGGCAATCAGGTCGGACGCGGCTGGCAGTCGGTGGATACAGCAAAGTGCCAAGACTTGCAATGGATGGCACTGAATCCGAAGGCGTTGAAGCCGCGGCGCGTAATGCTTTTCATGAATCAACCGATGAATGGGCTTCTGCTGATTATCGCATGGATGTCGCCGCGACGCTGTCAAAGAGATGCTTGGATAGTTTCAGAACATAATAGAAAGTGGATTTGTCATTGGGTTTCGCAATACTTGATATCTGCTGTCTCACTCCAAGCATACTAACGATTGTTGTAAGCCTTATATATGCAGTAGCCGGAAGAAAAAAGGTCAAAGGCTTTAGCAAGCAAAAAATTGTTCTCTATCTTAATAATCATTTTTATTTTGACCTTTGCCCTGCTTATATATTGGTCCAAGGACGCTTATGCAATGTAAATCATGCTTAGTATTAACAAAGTTATCATGAAAGCATTCCAAGCAACCTTATTGCCAAGTACAAAAATATTCAAGGGATTAGTTCTTGCTTTCTGCTTTACATTGATCGGTATTGACCTTTTCATCATTTTTTCGCGCCTGTTCTATCCTTATCAACTCGAATGGATGGAAGGTGCGGGATTAGTTCAAGTTAGTCATTTACTGGATGGCAAAACATTATATGTTCCGCCCTCCATAGATTTCGTTCCGCTCATCTATCCACCGCTATATTTTTATATTTCAGCAGGGATCGCGAAAATTATCGGACTTGGATTTGGCCCATTGCAACTCGTTTCATTTTTATCATCAGCAGTGTGCGCGCTAGCGATTTATCTGGCGGTCAAAGAAAAAACGAACAGCCAATTCGCAGCATTCCTCGGCGCGGGAGTTTTCGCGTCCACATTCATGCTCACCGGTCAATGGTTCGACATCGCCCGCACCGACATGCTCGCCGCTGGGTTTTCGATGCTGGGTATTTATCTGGCACGTGAATCAAAAGAAAACAACCTTGCTACAGTCTCTGCCGGTCTGATCTTTGCACTAGCAATTCTGACCAAACAAAGTGCACTTGGGGTTGGTCTTGCCGTGATTGTTTATTATTTGATTTTCAACTGGCGGCGCGCCCTCGCGCTAACGCTTTCCTTTGTCTTATCGCTCGCGATTCTATATGGCATCTTCTGGCTCAACAGCGCGGGCTGGATCAATTATTATCTCTTCACCATTCCCGCCGCGCACGAATTTGATTTCAGCATCGGAAAAATCATCAGCGTGTTGATTAGCCAATTTGGCTCAATTCCAATTTTTTTAATCGCAGGACTCTTACCCATCATCGTTTCGCCGCGAAAATTATTTAACGATTTGCCCTATCGCTATTACGTCGTCATGGCTGGTGCCTTGATCGCGACTGGAGTCGTCGGACGCTTGAATGCTTTTTCTGGGCCCAATGTTTATATTCCATCATATCTTGGTGTTGCGCTACTCGTGGGACTAGAAGCGGGTTGGCTAATCGAATTAGGGAAGCAAAACAAAATCCGTTCAACGCTAATTCTCTTCGACTGGATTTTATTATCAGCGCAATTTGGTTTTCTCATTCCAGCTTATTTCCAAGCTAAAACCATTCCAACGCGACAGGATCAAGCCGCAGGTGATGCATTAGTTGCCAAAATAAAAAGCTATAGAGGCGATGTCCTCCTGCTGGACAATAATTATCTTGCCTTATATGCAAAGAAGACTCTTTACTTCAATGAGATGCCGATGGCCGAGGTCAACGGACTAGGCAATCTCTACCCCCAACCGCAATGGAATGACCTTGAACCTCAAATCAGAAACCTAATGCACTCACCCACCGTCGATGCAGTCATTGTTGATTTCACATTGCCGATCAAACAAATGATATCCGGTTGCAGGCAACAGCCCATCGTCTATGCTGATAAAATTGTTTTTGAACCGGTTGCAGGTCCGCCCAATAGCAGACCCAGCCTCATCATCACATGCAAATAAAATATAGGAACAGCTATGAACATTCAATTAAAGATTAATGCAGTAAATTATGAAATCGAAGTCGCACCCAGCGAGACTTTATTCTCTACAATTCGCCAACTTGGTTTTTACGGAATCAAATTCGGTGACGAAGACGGCTTGACCGGCGCTGATACTGTTTTATTGGATGGCAAGCCGGTCAACGCGGGATCCATGCTGGCCGCGCAAGCTGAGGGCCACAACCTCGTCACGATTGAAGCGCTTGGCGAACATCCCGATCAGGGCTGGAAAAAGACCGAGGGTTTGCATCCGCTTCAGCAGGCGTTTGTCGAATTGGGCGCGATCCAATGCGGCTATTGCACGCCCGCGCAAATCCTTGCCGCTAAATCTTTGCTCGATAAAAATCTCAATCCGAGCGAATATGAAGTACGCGAAGCAATCTCCGGCGTGTTATGCAGATGCACGGGATACCTCAAACCAGTTCAGGCAATATTACGTGCGGCTGCTATCATGCGCGGCGAAGAACCCGTGACGTGGGAATCGGTGCATTGGGATTTGGGAAAATGGGATAACCAACCCGAGAGCGATCTGCCAAGCAACGCGCCCAGCGATCAACTGACGAACATACAAACAAAGCCCAAAATTGTTGTAACTGCTGAAACTCAAAAATATCAAACTGTCGGCAAGCCTGAAATAAAAGTGGATGCGATCAAGCTCGTACAAGGCAAGCCTGCATTTACGGCGGATATCGAAAAGCGCGGATTATTACATGCCAAAGTTTTACTTTCTCCTTATGCACATGCGCGCATAACAAAGATTGACGTTAGCAAAGCGCGGGCTCTCGAAGGCGTTGCCGCGGTATTGACCTGGCAGGATATTCCGCGCGTGGTGTATTCGACTGCCGGTCAATCCGATCCAATTCCTGGTCCGCTCGATGCGTTTTCACTGGACAACAAAGTTCGTTTCGTCGGCGACCGCGTGGCGTTCGTCGCGGCAGAGACGTCGGAGATTGCAGAGAAAGCCCTCAGATTGATCGAAGTGGAGTATGAAGTGCTGGATTCGATCCTTGATTCTCGACAGGCCATGAGCCCGGATGCGATTCGAATCCATGATGAACCCGAATACGTCAACTTCGCCGATTCGAATCCTGAAATGAATCTCGCGGCGAAAATCCGCATTGACATCGGCGATGTAGAAAAAGGATTCAAAGAAGCCGATCAGATCTTCGAGGCCGAATATGAGGTTCCGAAGGTCCAGCAGGTTTCAATTGAGCCGCATGTCACAGTCACGTATTGGGATGAAGATGATCGACTGGTCATCCGCACATCGACACAGGTTCCATTCCATGTGCGGCGAATGCTCGCACCGGTGCTTGGATTACCTGTTAAAGAAATCCGTGTAATCAAGCCGCGTATTGGCGGCGGCTTTGGCGGAAAGCAGGAAGTGCTGATGGAAGATGTGGCGGCACATTTGACCATTGCTACCAAGCGACCTGTGATCTATGAATACACGCGAGAAGAAGAATTTATTGCAGCGCGCTCGCGTCATCCGATGCGTATCAAAATGAAAACCGGCGTGAAGAAAGACGGGACGATCACTGCCAACGAAATGTACGCACTATCGGATACCGGCGCCTATGGTTGTCACGCGCTGACCGTCACCGGCAACACGGGACATAAATCCATGGCGTTGTATGTAGGCGATGGTGAGTATCGCAAACAACCCAACATTCGATTCTACGCAGATGTGGTTTATACCAATACGCCGCCCGCCGGCGCGTTCCGCGGATATGGCGTGCCGCAAGGCTATTGGCCCGTCGAGCGTCACATGGAAAAGATTGCGCGTGCATTGAATCTCGATCCGCTTGAGTTTCGATTGAAGAACGCGATCCATTCCGGCGAATATCATCCGTTCTCCACCGCATGGAATGAAGGCCGTGAGCCACGACCTGAGATCGTCAACACGGTTGGACTTGAACAATGTGTCCAACAAGGCAAAGCCGCGATTGATTGGGATTCGAAATATGGAAATAATGGTTGGCATGAAACGCAAAATGTAAAACGTAAAGGTATCGGCGTGGCGATGGTGATGCAAGGCACAGCGATTCCATATCTCGACATGGGCGGAGCATCCATCAAAATGAACGATGACGGATCATTCAATCTGTTAGTCGGCGCGACCGACCTCGGCACCGGCTCGGACACGGTGTTAGCTCAGATGGCCGCAGAAGTGTTGGGCGTACCACTTGATGACATCATCTGCTATTCATCCGACACAGACTTCACGCCATTTGATAAAGGCGCGTATGCGTCTTCGACGACTTATATCTCCGGCGCGGCAACCGTCAAGGCCGCGGAAATGGCCGCAGAGCGAATCAAAATTCGCGCGGCGAAGATGTTGGAGGTTGAAGATCATAAGAGTATTCAATTGGCCAACAAAACAGCGATTGCGCCAAATGGAAAATCGATATCGCTGGCCGAGATCGCATTGGATACTTTGCACAAAAATGAACAAGAACAGATCATGGGCATTGGCTCATATGTCTCGCCTTCATCGCCGCCGCCATTCGCGGCGCAATTCGCCGAAGTGACGGTGGATAGCGAAACCGGCGCGGTCAAGGTGGACAAACTAGTGATGGCGGTCGATTCCGGAGTGATCGTGAATCCATTGACCGCCTCCGGACAAATCGAAGGCGGGATGACCCAAGCGCTCGGTTACGCCGTCTGCGAAGAGATGCGCTACGATGAAAAAGGCAACGCCCGCGAACGTGACCTGGATCGATATCACATCTTCCGCGCGGATGAGATGCCTGAACTAGAGACCATCTTCGTCGAGACCTTCGAGCCAAGTCATCCGTTTGGAGTTAAAGCAGTTGCTGAGATCCCGATGGACGGCGTCGCGCCTGCAGTGGGCAATGCGATTCTCGACGCCATTGGAGTCAATGTAGATGACAATCCAGTCACACCTGAGAAAGTTTGGCGAGCAATAAGAGCGAAAGCTTGAGTCATATAAGCTTGGAGGCAAAATGAAAACTCGTCAGCGATCTTTCTTTCTGACTTTGGTTTCAATCGTTGCGATAGGGACATTTTCAGCGTCCACAAACAATACACCCGCTACTCCTGTCATTACTGTGCAGACATCGAATAATCCTCAATCAACCTCTATCAAGGACATCCGCGCTGCGATGGGTTTGACTGATTTGCCACTGAGGTCAAACGTATGGACACGATGATCAATTCACTCAGCGGCGATCTGCCGGTTGCAATTTATGCCGACAGCGAAGGCAGGAATTTTCTGTTGACCCGCAAACGAATTTAGTCGTTGAAATGGATGCACGAAACTTGTTGGCATCTATTCCAACAAATACGCCGCCCAAATCACAGGTTGAATTGGAAACAAAGGCACTGGGAATCGCAAGAGCAACAACCCAGGTTTTGATTCTTTGTTGCCTAGTCTGATTGATGGCAGTGGAAGCAAAGGCGAATATTACTTCTTTGATATGAGAAAGCAGGCTTTACCCAACGAAATGATGTCCACATTCATTCAAATCGCGTTTGATAAAAGCGGTTTGATCTTTGCTTATATCAATACGCTTTCACTCAAATAAATTCGCCGACCGCAGGATACACGGTTGTGAGATAATAATCGGCAAGCCAATTAGGCATGAGTGGCAACCGTGAAATACAATTCAGGCAAACATCGTTCCAATTTATTTCACCAGAAACGCCGCAGGCCGCTTCTGCCGGTTGGCCTCATCATTGTGCTGGTTTTGCTTGGCATTTTCTTCTGGCTTATCCCAACTGACTTCCTACAAAATTCCCTTCCAATCAACGTTTCGATTCCAACATTCACCCCCATTCCAATTCAACCGACGGTTACACGCACACCGCGCCCGGTCAACGCACATGGTGGAACCATTGTCTTCACCTGCACACGCGGCGACACAAATCATCTTTGCGCGATCAATGCGGATGGAACGGACTTCCGGCAAATCACTAATGCTGAGAGAAATGATTATTATCCAACCTTTGATCCGCTAAGCAACAATGTCATCTTTGCCGCTAGCTACCAAGGCGGCTTCGACTTGTTCGCAGTTGATCTAAACACCGATAATGTTTCGCAATTGACTTATAACATTGGCAATGTTTTTTCTCCAAGTTTTTCGCCTGACGGACAGCAAATCGTTTTCGTCAATCGCGTCGGTGGCGGACCTTATTCCTTGTGGATCTCAGGACGCAATGGAGAATATCCACATTCGATTTATACCGGAACGAATACGATTGTCGCTACATCCTGGTCGCCCAGCGGGGACCGCATCGCCTTCGCCATGGCAGTTGACCAGCAAAATTCCTATGAAATATTTTTGCTTAATGTAAATAATCTAAACCGACCTCCGCAGAGAATCACAAAAGGCTTGCCCGGCATTGATGGCAGTCTTGAGTGGTCACCGGATGCGAAGAACCTGCTGTTTTGCGCGGGACCGGATAAATTGAAAAACATCTATCGCGCCGACATAAACAACGAGGTGCCGTTCCAATTAACGAGCGGCGGATTCAACGACGCAGCCGCGGCGTATTCTTCTGATGCACAATTCATTGTCTTCAATTCTCT
Source organism: uncultured Chloroflexia bacterium (assembly GCA_963783295.1). GTDB lineage: Bacteria > Chloroflexota > Anaerolineae > Anaerolineales > Villigracilaceae > Fen-1038. The sequence continues at coordinate 222,980 of CAWAMX010000018.1, forward strand.
TCGCAACAATATCAACACAAATCTATATATTATGCGTTCCGATGGATCAGATGAACATCAACTAACCGACGACACTGAACCCGACTGGCAACCTCAATGGGGACCGTGAAAATCGGATACAATCACGCATAACAAATTATGCCTACCCTCTATAAAGCCCTTGAAGAAATTGAGAAATCCAATGAGCCTGCCGCGCTGTGCACCGTGGTGAAGAGCGAAGGTTCCACGCCGCGGCATGTCGGCAGTAAGATGCTGGTCTACTCGGATGGACATTTTATCGGTACCGTCGGCGGTGGCGATCTTGAACATCGTGTCATGGATGAAGCTTCGATGGCAATCGCCGATGGCAAATCGCGTTTGCTTTCTTATAATATGTCCGACCCAACGCGTGGCGACCCCGGTGTTTGCGGCGGACAAGTGGAGGTGTTTGTGGAACCGATCTTGCCCCCGGCGGCAATTGTGATCGTCGGCGGCGGACACGTTGGCAAAGCGGTGGCTCACCTAGCGAAATGGCTTGGCTTCCGCGTTTTTCTCTCCGATGACCGGCCTGAGTTTTGCAACAAGGAAACCGTCCCCGATGCCGACGCGTTTTACGTCTGCCCGATGGAAGAATTGCCCAAGCACATGAAGATTGACAAACGCACGTATTTTATTCTGACCACGCGCGGCTCGTCCGTTGACTCGCCAGGACTCGGCCCGTTGCTTGATTCGCCCGCAGCCTATGTCGGGGTGATTGGATCAAGGCGTCGCTGGGCAACCACGGTCAAGGATTTGAAAGCCCGCGGCATTTCCGAGGAACAAAATCACACGCGTCCACTCACCCATCGGATTGGAATTGCAGGCCGAAACGCCAGAGGAGATCGCGGTCAGTATTATGGCTGAGGTGCTGATGATTCACAACGGCGGAACCGGAAAGGCGATGAAATCTTAGCCGCCATTTTCCTGCACCGATGGCTCATCTTCTGCGTATAAGAATAAGACAAATGGGTGCTTGTAACCGCCCAATCCATAGGCTATAATCAGAACAATATTTATAAAACAACTACGCCAAATACAAAGGAGTCAGACATGGCTAGAATTTTTGATGTTATCGAATATCCAAATGAAATGGCCGACGAACTTGTCCACCGCTTTCCGGACGACAATTCCATCGGCGATTATCGAATTGGTTCACAGCTGATCGTGCGCGAAGCCCAATCCGCTGTCTTCTTCCGCGATGGAAACGCACTGGATGTGTTCCACGCTGGGCGCCACACCATCACCACCGCCAATGTGCCTGTGTTGATCAATTTCATCGGCAAGGCGTTCAACGACCGCACGCCATTCCCTGCCGAAGTTTATTTCGTCTCGATGAAGGAATGGGCGAACAAGAAAGTGGGGCACGCCTCAACCGATCATCGTCCGCAATCCCGGCGTGGGACTAGGTGTAGCGCTCTTGCAAGGCTTTGGAACCTATTCCTTCCAAATCAGCGACCCGCAAATGTTCGTGACCAAGATCGTCGGCACACAGGGAACATTCCACACATCCGATATCGAAGATCGTTTGCGTACCATGCTCTTATCAAAGCTTCAAGATATCCTCGGCGAAACTGGTGCAAAGCATTCCGTCTTGGAAATGATCGGATTGACCGAAGAACTTGGAGCTGGCGTCCGCGCCAAAGCGCAGGATGATTTCGCGGCACTCGGCGTCACGCTGAAAACATTCTATATCGGCAATTTGAAACCATCCGACAAATCGGCCCAGGAATTGCGCGATATGGGCATGCTCGATATGGCGACCTATACTCAACTGCAAGCGGCGGACGCCATGCGCGACGCGGCCAACAACCAAAGTGGCGGTGCGGGTCTGACAGCTGGCATCGGCGCTGGAATGGGCATCGGCAACTTAATGGGTTCCGCTTTGCAAGGTGGAATGCAAAATAACGCCCAAGGCGGCGCATCGGCTCAAGCTCCTAAGCTTTCCGGCGGCGGAAGCATGCCCGATGTAATGACTCCCTCCGAAGCGGCAGGCTTCTTGAAAGTTTCCGAAGAAGATGTGATGGGGGCCATCACCGATGGATCGCTCAAGGCGAAGAAACTTGGCAACGCTTATCGCATCAGCAAAGAAGCAGTTGAAGATTTCTTGAAGAGCTGAATTTCAGAACATAATAAGAAAGGAGTTTGGATAACCCAAACTCCTTTTTGAATTACTTAAATTCTATCCCGGTCAACCGCAAGTTCCGGGGTTTTCCAGTCTAACGGAGTGCGCCAATTTTCCCAATGATCACAAAAGGGTGATTGGTTTTCCTGAATTCAATCGATAACTCTTTCCCCTTCTACTCGAATTGCTCGTGCTTTTTCATCTGGATAAAAGCCTAGCTTCACGGCTTCTGTCAACTGATCGTCATCTTTCCAATGCCACGAAGACTTATCAGGGTTTACTACAATATCAAGCCGAGTGATCTTCGCAGTATCAATGCCAATTGAAGTTCGAGTTATTGGCTCCTGAAGATTAACATAGAAGCATAGCAAATTTCTCTGACTTTCTTCCCACATAACATAAACCGCATGGGCTAGACCAGGGGTCATAAGCATCAAAATATCGGTGTCGAGCCAAGTCCGATCGAGCAACTCCATTGGCGTTGATAAAACATCCAATGGAGTTACTTTTTCAAAAGAAGGTTTCATCCGCCATTTGCCGCGTGTGCCTGATCTCCAAAATAGAGCAACCAGATCGGCAGAATGGTTAACCACTATCACAGGTAGAGCATACCAAATCTTATGAAAACCTAATCCTCGAAAAACAATAACATCCCCTTGTTTCCAATTCGAATTTGGTTTCATAGTTTCCCGTTGTTCGCGTTCACAAAAACAAGAATGCTATTATTCCAAATCACTTAACACATCTACCACCGAGTTCAACACATCACTCGCCAGCACCGACGCGGTTGTTCCCAAATCCTCGGAAGCATAAAGACCAGCCTGTGCGTGGATCCACGCGCCAGCAACCGCGGCATTGAATGCGTCCAAACCTTGAGCGCGCAGACCCACAATCAGCCCGGCGAGAACGTCGCCCGTTCCGGCATGTGCAAGAGCCGGTGACGCAACAGGAATAACTGTCACGCGTCCATCCGGTGATGCAATCAGTGTGAATGCGCCTTTCAGTACCACGACATGATTCCATTCTTTGGCGAATCGACTCGCAACTCCAAAACGATCCTGCTGAATTTCTTCTGTGGATAAGCCGGTCAACACAGACATTTCGCCCGGATGCGGAGTCAATATCGCAGGTGCAGGCAACCACTTATGCCAGTCTTTAATGGACGACAGCAACTTCAAGCCATCTGCATCAAAAACCAGCGGCGGCAATTTCAGCGATGGAGATTCCTTCGCTTCACCTTGGGCGTGAACAAAACCAATTCTTCCTCCAGCTTTCTTCTGCATGGATTTGCCGGTCAATAAATTTTCAATAAACTCTTTGGTCGTGTTCTCCATTCCAAAACCGGGTCCAACCAGCATGGCAGTGGCGCGCTCCAAATTCTTTACCAATACTTCCGCCGCATTTGCAGACACGACGCCCATTTCATGTGGCAACAAAATCCATGTCGCTTCGGGGAATTGACCCGAGAGTGCAGTGTGAAGCGGAGACGGAACAGCCAGCGTGACCAATCCTGCGCCGACACGGCACGCGGCCCGGCCGGATAACAAAGCGGCTCCCGTATAATTGACCGATCCCGCAACGATCAAAGCGGTGCCAAATGTTCCCTTATGTAAATCGAGCGGACGCTCCGGCAATAACCCGGCAACCATTTCTTCTTCTGCAACCTCGGTTTGCAATGATGCGAAAGATTTCATATCATCGGGCAAACCAATATCCACGACCTGTAAATCACCAACTAATTCATACGCCGGAAGTTTAAGCAAGCCTTGCTTCACCGCTGCCATCGTGATGGTCAAGTCGGCGGCAATAGATTCGTCAGCCGCTTCGCCTGTATCACAATCCACACCCGATGAACAATCCACAGCAATGACAAATGGTGGCTCATCAGCCTCTTCAAAGATGAGTTAATACGTGAGCTAGCACGTCAGCAACTTCTTCCTTTAACGGCAATTTGATTCCAGTGCCAAGCACACCATCCAAAAAGATTGAAGCGGTCTGAAGAAACTCGGTTAGACTTGCAAAATCCGCGTCGTCATCCATTGATGTGATTTCGCCGCCAACATCCTTTAGCCGTTTGACCAGCGCATCATTTTTACGCTTGACCAAATACGCACGCGTGCGCCAGCCATCCGCGGCGAGATGTGACAGCGCGACTAGCGTATCGCCGCCATTATTGCCCGCCCCGACCAGACCGAAGACTTCGCGGTCATCTTCTCCGATGGGCAAGTCCTAATCACTTCCGCCAATCCCTGACCAGCGTTTTCCATCATTTGATCGTAGGTCAAGCCGCTGCCATCGGCTTCCTTTTCAATTGACTTCATTTGAGATACGGTAACAAGTTTCATAAGTATGTTTCCTTCGCAGCTATCATCCTTCAAATCTTATTCTATACTCAAATTGTAATCGCTTTGCGGGTTAATGCCATAGCTTCCAAAATTAGACTGCTCGATTTGGATAATTTTCATGAAGAACTCTCTACGTTACCGGATTGGTTTATGCGTTGGGTGCTTCTATTAGCACTGATAATCATTTCAACGCGTCGAGTTAGAGCAGATAGTCCTCCACCGGGTTACATGACTTTCCGGCTTTATTTTCATGTTGAAAGTATCTCCATCGGTGGTAACGAGTTATTTCTTTACGAAGATCCGAGTTGCAGTAATTACACCCCCTATGATGGGGATTTTTCTTGTGTAACAGTGAATGCATTGTATATGCTCATGACATATTGGATAGCGAGCAACTAGTTGATACTTATTACAAAATCGTCATTACTTTTTCGGACAAAGCGCGGGAAAGCAATATTTTTCAAGGCGATGGAAGAGTTCATGATATCCAAGTTGAAAAAGATCATTTATCCGCTGACAAAAACATTTCATCATATTTATCTACTGGTTGGGGTGGTTCTTCCTTAGCATTTTAGGGTTTTTCACAATTCTAGTTGAATCCCGTGAAGCTACGATTTATGGGAAGATTATCATAATTAAAGAGCCACTTTTCCCGTTAGTTATGTTGGCGAACACTATTTCACCGCCAGAGGTATGGCTCGTTCTACCTCCACTAGTAAACTACCATACTCCTATCCTATGGATTTCAGGAGAATCTTTTGCATTCATATTTGGAGGAGCTTCCGTAGCCCTCTTTGGTCGCACAAGTGGGCTTACCCCTAAACAAGCTTTTATATTAAGTTTCTTTATGAACGCCGCCAGCTTTTTGGGAGGAGCACTTATGCTTTATTGGCTTTCCCGTTTATCATGATCCAATCCGAAGAAATTTCTTGATGGAGAACAATTAGAAATAGGAGAACTTATGGAACACAATAACGTTACTTCAATTGATGAATACATTGCAAATTGTCCCAAAGAAGTACAGAAACAAATGAATGAAATGCGTGCCACCATCAAAGCCTCCGCGCCAGATGCAACAGAGAAAATCAGTTATCAAATCCCCACTTTCTATCTGAAAGGCAACTTAGTCCATTTTGCGGTGTTCAAAAATCACATTGGGTTTTATCCCACGTCAAGTGCGACTCAAGCATTTAAGAAAGAACTGTCCATTTATGATGGTGCAAAGGGCACGGTACGATTTCCAATTGACAAACCCTTGCCGTTGAAGTTGATCAGCAAGATTGTCAAATTCAGGGTTGCTGAAAACCTTAAAAGAGCTGAGACAAAATCAGGCAAGAGAAAATAATATATACAGCCATTGCGAGCGAACGTTGCAGGAGTAGTATCGATGTTCTTCGAGCGGAAAACGCATCTGACAGTGGGCGTGTCTTTTACAATAATGCCCGCAGAATTATATATGCGGCAGAACCCCAGAAAAAAATTGTCACGATACTTCCCTCCACGATGGCCTGAATACCTGTGATAGTAAAAAGGACAGCGGGAATCTCGCGCCGCACGATGATAATGATTCCCATGAAACCGGCTAAAAAGAACGTTAAACTAAGAACGATTGTAGGCACCGGGCCATTCCAGAAATAGCTAAACAGGATCAATATTACCCATGCCAGAAGCATGGGTAATGCTGTCAGTGATAACTTCTTATATTCGTTCCGAAAGGAAACCCAATCCGTGACCTTTTGCTTACGATGGTTTTTCATTATCTTCCTGATTTTTGACAATTGTATGGAAATACGGCAGGCATGGAACGCTCCTTTGTGATTGATGTTGGAATTATTTTACCACCTCCATTTTTATCGTCTCTTATAATAGAGGCCGTTGAAATTTTAACCTAACCAACTCTTGCACAAATCAACAAGTTGGTCTATCCTATGTATTCATATGTTATTCGCCAACCGGAAGGAGGTGTCTATCAGCTACGGACGCTCTTCCCATTTTGCTATTCAATCAACTTCATCTTAAAATTAAAACTAAAACAATTTTCTCAATTGGAGGAGAATCTTATGAAGAAGCTGTACACCATTTTGGCTTTGATCATGGCGGCCGCATTCATGCTCAGCGCTTGTGGTCCCGCCGCGACCCAAGGTCCCGCGCCAACGGAGGTTTCGGTTACACAAGCGCCACCAACTCAGGTTCCGCCCACCGCGACAAATACTGCTGTTCCCGATTTGCTAGCGACCATTAAGGCACGCGGCACACTGATCATTTCAACCGATCCGGCTTATCCGCCTCAATCTGAAATCAAAGCGAATCCACAGCGCACGTCAGGGACGAAGTGCACATCCGACCAGAAGACGACCGGCGAGCTGGAAGGCTTTGATATCGATGTCGCCGCCGCGATCGCCAAAGGATTAGGCGTAGAACCGTGCTGGGTCACGCCTGATTGGACACTCATCACCGCTGGAAACTGGGCTGGCCGTTGGGATATCAGCGTCGGTTCGATGACCATCACGCCGGAGCGCGCCAAAGCACTTTATTTCGCGCAACCCTATTACACCACACCGGCCGCCTTGTTTGTATATAAAACCAACACCAGCTACACCTCACCCTCAGATTTAGGCGGAAAAAAGATTGGCGTGTGTGGTGGCTGTACCTATGAAAGTTTTCTAGATGGATCACTGATTCTGCCGGGCGAGAATATCAATTTCTCGGTAAAGAATGCAACAATCAAGACCTATGATACAGATAGCACTGCCCTTGCAGATCTTGAGCTAGGCGACGGCGTTCGCCTCGACGCAGTCATTACGGCTCAACCCACCGGCCAAGCCGAGATCCAGAACGGAAAGCCTCTCAAACAGCTTGGCGATCCTTTGTACTATGAATATCTAGCTCCGGCAATTGACCGCAATTCATCATTGGATCCTCACTCGTTCATCGCCGCAGTCTCGCAGATTATTCAAGGTTTGCATAAGGATGGCACGCTCTCGAAGCTTTGCATTCAGTGGGAAGGAAGTGACCTAACCACTGCCGCCGCAACCTTTGACGCATCGCAGTTCGGAAAGTAAACATTCAGTCACGATGAGGAGTTGGAAACAACTCCTCATCTTCTCATTGTGATGCCCTATGCCACAAAATTCAAATCCTGATGACAGCATATTTCCTAAAGCATGAAATCATATAAGAACAATTATGACAACTGAAAACCTTAAACGGCCTTCTTCTGTTATAGATCCGCATAAGGGTATGGGTGAGGCCCTGGTTGCCCTTCAGCAAAGAAGGCGACTGATTTAAGGCTTAAAAGTTCCCGCAGTGTGGGTCGGGTTGATCGTTTTGGTCACAGCCGGAATGCTGATGCTGCATATTTCACCAAGCTATATGCTTCAGCACTACGATATTATCTTGCAAGGTGCGGGCACCACCCTTTATGTTTCCCTGGTTTCCATCACCATCGCTACGATATTGGCTCTTTTGGGTTCCGTTGCACGCTTATCTTCCAATTCCATTGCACAGGGCATTTCAGGATTTTATGTATCTTTGATTCGCGGCACACCGCTCTTGATTCAGATTTATGTCATCTACCTGGGCTTGCCGCAGATCGGAGAACAATTGAACCAATTAGGATTCCCATTCATCGGCAGATTATTCATTCTAGATGCTGTTCCCGCTGGAATTTTGGCATTGAGTCTAAACTACGGTGCTTACATGACGGAAATCTTTCGCGCTGGACTGCAGTCCATCAGTTATGGTCAGCGTGAGGCGGCAATTGCCCTCGGTATGACTCCGTTACAGGTCATGAGAAGAGTCGTTTTACCGCAGGCTATCCGCATCATCATTCCGGATGTGGGCAACCAATTCATTGCCATGCAAAAAGACTCGGCTCTGGTTTCTGTAATGGGCGTTTGGGAAATTACCTTTATTGCGAATCGTTACGCGTGGCGCGATAGCAAATACATGGAAATGTTTATTGTTGCCGCCACCGCTTATTGGATACTGACGATCATCTCGTCATGGCTCCAAAGTCGGCTCGAGAAACGGATGGCGCAAGCATATGAGCGCTGAACCAATTATTCAAGTCTCCGGCTTGCATAAATGGTTTGCGATGTTGCATGTCTTGAGCGATATCTCTCTTGACGTCGAACCGGGTGAAGTAGTTTGTATCATTGGCCGAAGCGGTTCGGGCAAGAGTACGTTGTTGCGGTGCATTAACTTTTTAGAGGAGCCCTCGGCCGGAAAAATCACAGTAGACAAATTGGTTGTCGAGGCTGGAAATAAAGGCAGAAAACATCGCAAGCTTGTTCATGAAATCCGGTTGAAAACCGGCATGGTCTTTCAGGAGTTCAATTTGTTCCCCCATATGTCGGTGCTGGAAAATGTGGCCGAAGGGCCGATCACGGTTAAGAAAATGGATCGTAGCAAAGCGGTTGAAATCGCAGAGATGAATTTGGACCGCGTCGGTCTGCTCTTCAAAAAAAATGAATATCCAAACCGTCTCTCAGGCGGACAAAAACAACGGGTGGCGATTGCACGCGCGTTGGCAATGGAACCAAAGGTGATGCTCTTCGACGAACCAACGTCAGCGCTTGATCCAGAATTGATCGGCGAAGTCTTGAACGTGATGAAAAAACTTGCAGAGGAAGGCACGACAATGCTGGTTGTTACCCACGAAATGGGCTTTGCCCGTGAAGTCGCGGACCGCGTGGTGGTTATGGCAGAAGGCGAAATTATCGAACAGGGCAAACCGGTTGATGTGTTCAACTCTCCGCGCGATTCGCGCACTCAAGGGCTGATCGAACGTTATCGTTCCGGCGGCGCAAAGTGAAGGGCTTGAAATGATGCAATGTGTTGGACAAATCTTAAAGAATTTTCTCAAAAAAATTGGCTCTTGCATATTCGTCAAAATTGGTCTATGCTATACCGTTTAAGAGGCAACATCGCCAAATTGATGGCCATAACAAAAATACACAAGGAGTGAGAAAGATGAAAAAGGTTTTTGTGCTTTTAAGTTCAGTAGTTCTTCTCGGTCTTGTCTTGACTGCATGTGGACCACAAGCCACACCCGCCGCGCCGGCAGTGGTGACAGTAGTGGTCACGCAAGCGCCGGCCGCCACACCAACTACCGTGCCGCCCACCGCAGCTGCGACGCCGGTGGTAACCGTTGATCCTACCACGTTGGTACAACCGGGAAAGTTGGAAATATGTAGTGATATTCCTTATCCGCCAATGGAGTTCTACGATAATAATGGAAATCCGGAAGGATCCGATGTAGAAATCGGGAACGAAATCGCAGCCCGACTAGGGCTTCAGCCGGTATGGATCAACACCGTATTTGACACAATCATTGAGGCGCTCAAGAGCCCGAAGTGTGACCTGACTCTCAGTGATATGAATATTACTCCCGACCGAAACAAGCAAATCAGTTTCATTGAATATTTCCAGGCAGGCCAATCTATGCTTGCAGCCAAGGGTAATCCTCAAAATATCAACTCCCTGATGGATTTATGTGGACAGAGTGTAGCAGCAGAAAGCGGCACGACAGAAGTTGATGCCCTGAATGGAACCGGCGATTACGCCACGACCGGTGGAGTAACTCAAGATTGCACCAAGGCCGGTAAAACCGCGCCCAACGTCGTAATTGCCCAGAAAGACTCGGATGCTTTGCAACAACTGCAATCAGGCAAGGTGGTCGCCTATTTCACCGACTCACCGGTTGCGGCTTATTATGTAGTACTTCACCCGGATCAATTCCAATTGGTCGGTCAGGTTGTTGGGTTAGCGCCAGTCGGTATAGGTCTTGCCTGCGGCGATGCGACAGACTGCACCAATGCACCCCTAACGCCGCTTGGTCAGGCCGTGAAAACAGCTCTCAAGAGCATGATGGCCGATGGCACCTATCAAAAGATCCTCGATAAATGGCAATTGTCGAGCGGGGCCGTCACACTGCCATAATGCATTATCAAATTGGCGATCCGTTGCTCTATTAAGAAAAATGCAGGCTGGCCGGAGTCAAAGTCCGACTAGCCTGCTTACCTCATACCAACACACGAGGCATCCATGTACCATTTCGATTGGGTTGTATTCTGGACTTACATCTGGCCCCCGTCTGCCCTTCAAGATCCATTGATTCGCAACGGCCTGATTGCCACCATCCTTGTAAGCATCATTGCTCAGGTAGTGGGCGTAATATTAGGGCTGGTTGCGGCGCTTGGAAAAATGTCGAAATTTGCTCTATTCCGATGGCTTTCCGAAATCTACATCTGGTATTTTCGCGGCACTCCGTTACTGGTTCAAATGTCGCTATTTTATTTCGGATTGGGGGTCACCCATATTTACAACTTTCCCGATATAGTTATGGGCGCGATAAAAATCACTGGCGCAATTCAGGCTGGCACGCTTGCTTTGGGAATCAACGAGGGTGCCTACATGGCTGAAATCGTTCGTGCTGGGATTGAATCGATTGATCCAGGCCAAATGGAGGCCGCCAAATCACTGGGCATGACCTACGGCCTGTCCATGCAGCGCATCGTTCTCCCACAAGCCGCCAAAGTCATCATCCCGCCCCTCGGCAACGAATTTAACAACATGATGAAGACCACCTCGCTGATGGAGGTTATCTCGGCGGGCGAATTATTCTTTGGATTCAATCAAATCAATGCCCGCATCTTTCAACCTTTTGAATTGTTCATCGCGGCCTCGTTGTATTATCTCCTGCTGACTACCATCTGGTCATTCGTTCAAGCGCGGATCGAATCCGGGCTGGGCGAACGAAAAGGTATAGAACGCGGCCCGAGCATGATGGAACGCCTCTTCTCCGGCTCAAGCGGGAAAGGAGCACGTTGATGCCTACTCCGAATGTGAAATTAGCTGACAGCAATATCATTGTTAAAGCCGAAAAGGTCAATAAATATTTCGGCTCGCTTCATGTGCTAAAGGATATTGACATCGAGGTGCGCAAGAATGAAGTGGTGGTTATTATTGGCCCCTCGGGTTCTGGAAAAAGTACATTCCTACGCTGCATCAATCACCTGGAAAAGATCAATAGCGGACACATTTATGTCAACGGCCACATGATCGGCTACCATGATCGAAATGGGAAATTAGTTGAAGACAGCGAACGAAACATTGCACGCCAGCGCGCTGAGATCGGCATGGTATTCCAGCGATTCAATTTATTTCCTCATCTGACCGCCATTGAAAACATCATTGAAGCGCCAACCCGCGTCCGGAAAACTCCAGCGGAACAGGCCCGTGCCGAGGGAGAACGACTGCTGGCACGCGTTGGATTGGCAGATAAACGTGATCAATATCCTAATCAATTATCCGGTGGACAACAACAACGCGTCGCGATCGCGCGTGCGCTGGCAATGAAGCCGAGTTCTAATGCTGTTCGATGAACCGACCTCCGCTCTTGATCCGGAAATGATCGGCGAAGTACTCGATGTGATGAAGGAACTCGCTCATGAGATGACGATGATTGTCGTCTCGCATGAGATGGGATTCGCGCGCGCAGCCGCGAATCGAATCGTCTTTGTGGACGATGGACAAATCATCGAACAGGCTTCGCCTGATGATTTTTTTGCCAAACCACGCTCGGAGCGGACACGGCTGTTTTTGAGTCAAATCCTTCACTAAGGATATCTTATAGATACTGAGATGTGCTAAAAAAGACGGCGTTGATTGCCGTCTTTTTTATTAACCTTGGAACTGGTTGACATTATATATTTGATTCTTTTGGAATGTCTCGGCTGGCAGAGTGCATGCTGAACGTTCGCGATTGCCACAGCCTAAGCTCCGGGTGTTAATTCAAAAAATTTTCTACATCCCGCTTTATGCCGGGACATTTTTGTTTCCTCTTCCAACTCTAGTATAATCATTGTCATGGACATCAAAACCCAACTTAACAATTCGATGAAAGACGCCATGAAGAGTGGCGACGAAGTTCGTAAGCGGACGACACGCATGGCGTTGGCGAATATCAAGCAGGTCGAAAAGGATAAGCAAATCACGCTAGATGACGCGGCTGTGATCTCTCTTTTACAAAAAGAAATCAAGAATCGACGCGAAGCTTTAGACGAAGCAAAGAAAGCCAATCGCTCTGATTTGATTGCTGATAATGAGGCTGAGATCAAAGTACTCGAGGTGTTTTTGCCGAAAGCCATGCCCGCTGAAGAATTACGCACTCTGGCGCAAGCTGCCATTACTGAAGTCGGCGCAGCCTCATCTTCCGACATGGGCAAAGTGATGAAGGCGCTTTTGCCAAAAGTCGCCGGGCGTGCGTCGGGCGATCAGGTCAGCGCGATGGTGAAGGAACTACTTGCGAAGTAGAAGTTTCTTTTTGAACCGCGAATATCCTTCGCAGTTAAATCTTTTGTATGACCAATCGCTTGCTTTCTCCAGTTCGCTTACGGAATTTGCAATTCTTTGTTTTAATTGCAGTCAGCATTGTAATTTTCGCGACGTTAATATTACCGCTAAGTTTGCGGCCCGTGGCACTTCCGCTTCAAGCCGGCGATGTGGCTTCACGCGATATCACGGCGCCACGCGATGATGAATATGTAAGTCAGGTGCTGACCGAAGAAGCGCGTCAGACCGCGGAAAAATCGGTTCAACCTATTTACACCGATCCCGATCCGGCGATTGCGCGCGAGCAAATTAACCGGTTGGGCGCGACCTTTCAATTGATCAATCTCACCCGCACCGATACAACAGTCACGGATGAAGTCAAACAAACACAGCTTGCCACCTTGAGCAACGTCAGTCTCAAGCCAGATAGTGTCAAATTAATTTTGTCTCTTTCTGATTCACGCTGGGATTCCGTCCAACAGGAATCTCTCCGTCTGCTCGAACAAATTATGCGTTCGCCCGTCCGAACGGACAACCTTGATGCGGTACAAGCCAGCATTCCATCGTTGGTCAACTTGACATTGGATCAAGATGAATTTAGTTTGGTGAGCGAATTTGTCAGTGCATTTGTAGTAACCAACAGCCGCTACAGCGCTGATTTAACGGCAGCAGCCCAAAAGTCCGCGTGTGACGCGGTTCAACCCATCGTGCAAACCTATAAAGCAGGGGAAAGAATTGTTTCCGCCGGCGACATCGTCACGCCGGTTCAAATGGAAGCCTTGCAGGATTTCAAGTTGATCCAGCCTGCCCAGCCAATTGAAACATATTTGGGCGCGGCGGCGTTGACTATCTTATCAGCGGCTTTCATTTATTTATATTTTTTAAGGCGCAGGAAAGTTGCCTTCATTTCCAATTTGCGTAGTCTGCTGATGGCATCCCTTATCTTCCTCGCTTTTCTGGTGGGTGCGCGCTTTGTGATTCCAAACCGCGCCATCGTTCCTTATCTTTATCCGTTGCCCGCGGCGGGTTTATTGCTGGCCACGCTTTTCGGCATGGAAAGCGGAATTATCCTTTCGTTGGTCATTTCCGTGTTAGCTGCCTATGGCCTGCCGAACACTCTGGAACTGATGCCGTTTTATATCATGGCTTCGTTGTGCGGCGTATTGATGCTTGGACCAGCGCGTCGCTTTTGGGGATTCTTCCGAGCCGGGTTCGCGATTGCAGGGGGTGGTATGGCAATGATCCTAGCCTATCTTTTGCCAGGCGCCTCCATGGATTGGCTTGGGATCGTGACGTTGATCGCTGCGGCGCTGGTAAATGGAATGGCATCTGCCAGCATCGCGCTTCTCCTGCAATATCCGCTGGCACAGTTTTTAAGTCTGCCAACGCCGATGCAACTACTTGAAATCTCGCATCCCGATTTTCCGCTTCTTCAAGTGTTCTTGCGCAATGCGCCGGGGACGTATCAACATAGTTTGCAAGTCGCAAATCTTGCAGAGCAGGCAGCTGAAAAAGTCGGAGGAGATCCACTCCTGACACGCGTCGGAGCGTTGTTCCACGATATCGGCAAAACAGCTGACGCCTCGTTCTTCATCGAGAATCAGGCGCCCGGCAATCTCAACACACATGTGGATATTACTCCCGAACAAGCCGCCCAAAAGATCATTCAACACGTCCATGACGGCGTGGCTCTCGCACATAAGTATCGCCTGCCGCGCCGCATTGATGATTTCATCCTCGAACATCATGGCACGATGGTCACACGTTATCAATATAATCAGGCACTCGAAAAAGTAGGCGGCGATGCAAGTAAAGTGGATATCGATCAATTTCGTTATCCCGGTCCACAGCCGCGGTCTCGCGAAACCGCCATCCTGATGCTCGCCGATGGCTCCGAGGCGCGTGCTCGCGCGGAAGGAGCAGAAAGCGATGATGATCTGCGGGCCATTGTGCGCTCGGTGATCGAACGCATACAAAAAGAGAATCAACTGGCTGACGCACCGTTGACCATGCGCGATCTCAGCCTCATCACCGATTCGTTTGTGACGACACTGCGAGGTACCTATCATCCGCGCATTCAATATCCCGCCGCCGAGCCGCCTGCCATAACACAGAATATTAAGGGTTCGCCCATCAAAGAAGAGAAAGCATGATTCATATCGAATCTAAATCGAAAGTTGAACCAGTGTTCGCACACGGGATTGAACGCGCCGCGAACCGCGCACTTGAACACCAATCGGCAAGTGGCGATATTTCCATCGTCCTAACCGACGATGCACAACTCCATCAACTCAACCGCGACTACCTGGGCGTGGATGCACCGACCGATGTGCTTTCATTTCCCGCTTCTGAGACTGACCCGGAAACAGGCGCGCATTATCTGGGCGACATCCTCATCTCGATCTCACACGCCGAAGAACAAGCCAAATCAGCAAGCCATTCACTTGATTCAGAGGTGCAATTATTGGTAGTGCATGGCGTCCTGCATTTGCTTGGACACGATCATGCCAATGCGAAAGAAAAGGCAACGATGTGGAAGGTACAAGCTGAGATCCTAGAAAGCATCGGTTTATCTGGGATCGAGATTCAAGAAGCCTAACGTCTCATGTGGAACTTTATTCTTTCCCGTTATCATTCATTTGGCCATGCTTTTCGTGGCTTATGGTACGTCTTGCGCACCCAGCAGAATGCCTGGATCCATGTGCTTGCCGCAATACTGGTATTTATCCTTGCATGGTGGCTTCAACTGCCTGCACACGCTTGGGCGGTATTGATCCTCATCACAGCGATGGTCTTTACAGCAGAGTTCATTAATACTGCAATTGAAGCCGTGGTGGATTTAGCCAGCCCCGAAAAACATCCGCTCGCAAAAGTGGGCAAAGATGTCGGTGCGGCAGCGGTTTTGATCTCGGCACTGGCCGCGATTTTGATCGGTTTACTCATCCTCGGTCCGCCATTATGGGAAAAGCTGAAGGCTATTTTTTAAACACAAAGTACTCAAAGGAATATCAAGATCTTCCTTCAAGCTAAAAAAGGAGTCCCTATGACCTTATCGTTTCGTTTTGGAACAGTTGGCTCGCCGATTGGCACACCGAAGAAACCTGGCGGCTCAGTCGGTGCCATCGCGTTTAGCAAATCTATCGGTTTGACAGCGTTGGAATTGGGCTGGGTGCAATCGGTGCGCGTTTCGGAAGAAACGTGCGCGGCGATCAAAGCCGCCTCCATCGAACAAGACGTGGCGGTTAGTGTGCACGCGCCATATTTCATTAACCTGAATGCAAATGAAGAGGAATGGCCGAAGTCACGCAAACGCTTGATGGATGCGGCTCATTACGGAAATCTGGCGGGCGCGACCGACATAATCTTTCATCCCGGCTCATACTTTGAGCGTCCGCCTGCCGACGTATTGAAAGTCGCCGTTCCGCGTTTGAAAGGTTGCGTTGATGAACTTCGCAAAGCAGGCAATCCTGTAACCGTCCGCCCTGAGACAATGGGCAAATCCGCCATGCTTGGCTCGTACGAAGATACAGTTGAAATGGCGAAATCCATCGAAGGGATATTGCCGTGCATTGACTTCGCTCACCTGCACGCGCGTCCCGGCGATGGAACGATGAATACTTACGATGAATGGTCCGCTTTATTGAAGGCGTATGAAAAAACGTTGGGGAAATCGGTACTCAAACGTTTGCACATTCATCTTTCCGGGATCGAGTACGGCCCGAAGGGCGAGAAAATCATTTGAAGCTTTCCGAAGCTGACTTGGACCTGAAAGCGTTATTTCGTGCTCTGATGGATCACAATTGCGGTGGAAGAATCTTATGTGAGAGTCCCATCATGGAAGAGGATGCGTTGAAAATGAAGAAAACGTGGATAAAAATAAGTGGGGAAAGATAAGCCGACATACCACTGTACCACTTTCGGACTCCGACCACAAAAATGACATTTGTCACATAAGCGGGGTTAGGAATTGCGGGTTGTTTTTTTCATAATAAGTTGTACAATATGCTTATAAAGTTTGGATTTACCAGTTTATGGGGATTTTTGCTGATTTTTAGAACATAGACGACCTGTTGGATTGCTCTTGGGCAAGGTGTATACCACGAACCACTTCAGTGTTTTATCCACTGAAATAGAGAAAGAACAGGAAAGTGGCTATGAACGAAGAAGTCAATAAACCTTTATATATTCGAATTCAAGAATATATTGCCGAATTGATTCTTTCAGGAAAATTGACTCCGGACACTAAGATCCAATCGGAGCGTGACTTCAGTGAGGATTTAGGCGTCAGCCGCATGACTGTGCGCAGGGCAATCACGGAATTGGTCAATGAGGGCCTTCTGGAGCGCAAGCACGGCTCCGGTACCTATGTTGCCAAACCTAAGTTTACGTATGAATCTTCAGAGCTTGTTAATTACGTTGAAGCGATGCGCCATCGAAACATAGCCACTGCCAGCCAGTTGCTGGAGTTTGGCGAACTGGCTGCCAGCCGGCGTCTTGCCGAATCTCTGCAAATCGAAATTGGAAATCCAATTTATCGAGTTGTGATCCTCCGTTGTGCCAATCGCGTTCCAGTCGTTTTGGAACGCGTTTTTATTCCCTGCGCCCGCTGTCCGGCTTTGGAAGAATGGGATCTTGAAAAAAGCTCAATCTATGACCTATTAACCGATGTCTATCACATTGAACCCGTTGGCAGTTCGCAGACCGTCGAAGCGGTGGCAGCAGCTGATCCGGTAGCCAAGCAGTTACGTGTGGACGAAGGTTTTCCCCTGCTCATGCTCTCGCGCGTTGTTATAGAAAAGAAAGCCGAACTTCCGATTGTATTATCACAGGATTTTTTACGCAGCGATTATGCCCGTATTCATACTAACGCGCAGTTGCCGGAACATAATGAGAAAACTCAAGAAGACGACGCAGGAAAGGAGGAATTAACCAAACTTAGAGCTTAGTCTGAGGTTTGTAAGGTTGTCATATCTAGTAAAAATTTTGAAAGGAGAAATACAATGGCTGAAATGGTTGCACCTGCGGGCGCCACTGGCAAGAAACTCTACGCCCGCAAAAGTTCAGGTCTGGTTAGGACGATCGGTGTCTTTGGCGCCATGGTTTTCGGCATTCACTGCATCAGTCTTTCTTCCTCAGGCTTGATTCCGTTCTCGTGGGTAGCCGGCGTATGGCCCGGGAGCAGCATCATCGGGGTGTTGACGGTTGCCATGTTCTTCTGTTTGTTCCACGCCTATACCTATGCTGTAATCGGCGCGACGATGCCTCGTTCGGCTGCAGACTATACACTGGCCAGCCGCACCTTGAGCGCCCCGCTGGCCTTTGCCGCCTCATGGACATTGGTTATCTTCAGTGCTATGGTGGCAGGTTCATTGATTGCGTGGATTCCAAAGACCGCTTTTCCGGTTCTCTTCCAAACTATGGGAATGGTACTGGGTAATCAGCAGTTTGTTCAATTCGCGAGCTGGTCATCCACTCCCATCGGGATTGTTATCATCGGCACGATCTGCACAGTAATCACATTCCTCACAATGATTCTGCCGACGCGCACCATCCTGCGCATTTTGGAAGTTGGATTCTTCCTGGGCTTGCTGGCCTGGGTTGTGCTGTACTTCCAACTCGGTACTGCTGCCAAGGATGCATTCCCTGCCGCTTGGGATAAATTTATGGGCGCCGGAAGTTACGAAGGCCGAATTGCCTTAGCTGAATCTAAAGGCATGGTCATCAATCCGAATGTTGGCATCATGACCTTGGCGGGTTTGATCATGGGCTTCTGGATCTTCTACGGCTACTACATCCCGACCTTCTTTGCAGGCGAAGTCAAGCAGGCTGAGAGCACCCTGATCTCAGGCTCGTGGGCTTCATTGCTCGTGACCTGGGCGATCTTCGTAGTTGCGGCGATTCTCCTGCAACGCTTAGTCCCGCTCCAGTTTATCGCGGCTGAGTCGTATTTGAGCAATGCCGGCGTCACCAGTGCAAACCCCATGCCGTGGATCACTTTCTACGCGGCCATCCTCAATCCGAACATCATTCTCTTGTGGATCGTGGCGATCGCCTGGTTTTACACATTGATCAACCTGGCACAGACATACTTCTTCTATTGCAGCCGCATCATCTTTGCTTGGTCGTTTGATCGGTTGATCCCTGAGGGTGTCTGCTATATTCACCCGACCCTGAATAGCCCGATCGTGGCCATTTCCATTATCGCGCTGATCGCGGAGGTCGGTGTTCTGGATGCTTCTGGCTGGCTGTGGCCTGGAAGTGTGATGGGCGCTCAATTAAATTTTGTATTCTTTGCCGCGTGGACCATGCTGGTCCCTGTAACGGCAATCACATTGTTCCCATTTACCAAGCCGGACCTGTTTGAAAATGCCAGCGCCTTTGTGAAGCGCAAGATAGGCAAAGTGCCGGTGATCACCATTGTTGGTACGATTACTTTCCTGTTCCTCGTATGGTTGATTATCGCTTCCTTCCTGTATCCTGCCGTGGGAGGCATGATCGGAGTCGGAACGTTAGGAACACTAGCCGGCTTTATTATCAGCGGCCTGGCTATATTCTATATAGCTCGTGCCTACCGATTAAACAAGGAAGGCATCGACATCAACTGGACTTTCCAATCTGTCCCGCCCATATAAGCCTTCTCATATGGAGCTTCTCTGACCGGCCAGGGGTATCTCTGGCCGGTAGAGAGAACTTTATTACTTCGGAGTATTCTTATGACGATGACTCGTATTCTTTATGGATCAGACTTCCACGGTTCGGAAGTGGTTTTTCGCAAATTCCTTTCGTCGGGGATTCAATATAAGGTAAATGCACTCATGGTAGGTGGAGACGTAACCGGCAAGGCGATGGTACCGGTCATCCACCAAGGAGGTAGCCGTTATCAGGCTCACTTGTTTGGTGAAGATAAAACCGCGGCAAATGCCGACGATCTTGAAAAATTAAAGAAATCCATCAGCGCGGTTGGTTTTTATCCGATAGTTTTGGAACTGGATGAAGCCCAGGAGTTGGAAAACGATCCGGCGAAAATGGGAGCGCGTTTCGAGCAAGAGATGTGTGGCCGCGTGCGTGAATGGATGAAGCTGGCAGAAGAAAAACTGGTTCCTCAAAAAATCACGCTCTACTTCATGGCTGGCAACGATGACTTGTATTCCATTGACAAAGTTGTGGAGGAATTCCAGCACATCCGCAATCCAGATATGAAGCACTTCGAGATGGAGGGCGGCTACGAAGTCGTTGGCCTTTCTGAACGCGAACATGACTCCCTGGCTCTGCGCCCGCGATATTGAAGAGGAAGAGTTGACTCGCAAGTTGAATATCCTTGCTGGCATGATCCAGAAACCGGAGCGAACGATCGCCATCATCCATGTCCCGCCATTTGGTTCCGGCTTGGATACTTGCCCGGACCTTGATAAAAACCTCAAGATTATTACGCAAGGTGGACAAGTTGTGATGAAGCAAGCCGGATCACCAGCAGTCAAAACTTTCATTGAAAAGGTTCAACCGATGCTGAGTTTGCATGGACATATTCACGAGTCGCCAGGCCACGTGCGCAATGGGAATACGCTAATGATCAATGCTGGCAGTGAATACGCCGAAGGCATCATGAAGGCCGCCATTGTTAACCTTGAAGACGGAAGAGTAAAAGGTCATATGTTGGTTTCTGCTTAACGGAGGAACGAATGGGCAAATACGGCGAGATCGTGGAAGATTTCTATACAGAGCGCACACGCATTCTGAACGCTCTGGCACAGGAAGAGAACAAACACGTTATGATGCGCCTGATCGGTGCACTGGCATTTCGGACTCATTGCCAGACTTATGGATATGTTCAGGATAAGCTTGGCCGCAAGTTCACCGATTTCGATTTTGTTTCCTATCCGCGTTTTGTACGGGATGTTCGCCGTGTCCTAACGGAACTGGGTTACGAAGAGGACAAGCAGGTCACTCAGTTATTCGGTGATCGGCGCATGTTGTTCCGTGACCCAGCCTTTGATCGCCACGTAGATGTTTTCTATAATGTTTTAGATTTCTGTCACCCCATCAACTTCGTAGGCCGTTTGGAAGCAGAAGAATTGACCGTTCCGCTGGCGGAACTTTTGCTGGAGAAAATGCAGATCGTTCAAATCAACGAAAAAGATTTGATCGACAGCGTTATGTTGTTGCGCGAACACCCGATTGGTGATTCAGATAAAGAAACAATCAATACAAGGGTTATCACCCGCATCCTTGCCAATGACTGGGGCTTCTGGCGGACCGTTACCGGTAATTTGAAATTACTGGATGAGAAGCTTGACCACTACGATAGCTTGTCAAAGGAAGACCGACAGGTCGTACATGACCGTATCAAGGAACTGCAGGATCGTATTGAGGCTAAGCCGAAGTCATTGGGTTGGAAGGTGCGAGCGCAAATTGGCGAGCGCGTCAAATGGTATAAGGACGTGGAAGAATTGCAGAGATAAATGAACGATGTAATACTCTGGTTTGGAAAGGAATTTTCATGAAATCCGTTGAAGACTTCATCGTACCATGGGTTAAGAGCGCTGAGCCATACAGCGATAAACATATGGATGTTGCTTGGGAAAATCCTCAGATCATCCGCATGATGTCCAATGAAAACTTATTGGCACCGTCTGAATCTGTTCTGGACGCAATTGTGGAAGCGGCTCGGTTGGGAAATTTATATCCCGGCTCGGGACCAGCAACTGCGTAAACGACTTGGCGAGGCTGCCGGATTGACAGCGGATCACGTCGTCTTGGGTAACGGCTCCACCGATGCAATCAACTTTGTTGCCCATACTTTCATTTCTCCAGGTGATGAGGCATTAATTTCTGTCCCAACTTTTCCGATGTACGAGGCTCGTGTGCGTGTGGCGGGCGGGACTGTTGTTTCCGTTCCGATGACGCGCGATTTTTACTGGGACATGGATGCGATTCTCAAAGCCGTGACATCTAAAACAAAATTGATTTTCATTTGTTCGCCCAACAATCCGACCGGCAATCAGATTGCTGAAGCAGACCTGTTGCGAATTCTTGACCTGGGAATTCCCACATTCTTTGACGAAGCTTATTATGAATTGGAGAATAATGTCGTCACTCGCGCATCGCTGATTAAAAAATATCCCCATATGCTGGTCAATCGCACGTTTTCAAAGGCTTATGGTTTGGCAGGTTTCCGCATTGGCTATGTATTGTGTGATCCGAAACTGGCGATCCATTTCAATAAGGTACGTTTTCCGTGGAATGTCAGTCTGATTGCGTTGGCGGCCGCGCTAGCAGGTCTGGATGATGCGCAGGATCAAGAACAGAAGCGGCAGAATGTCATCCATGGCCGCGACTATATTTTTGAAGAAATCAACAAGATGCCCGGTCTGCGCGCTTTTCCATCCGAAGGCAACTTTGTTTTGATTGACGCCAGCGTGCTGGAAAAGGAATCCAATGAGATACGTGATCATATGGCAGAAAAAGGAATCTTCATCCGGCCGATGAGCGGTCACAATATGCCGAAAGGCTTCATCCGCATTACGGTCGGAACGCCCGAACAAAACCGTTTGTTCATCAAAGTGTTCAATGAGTATGTCAAGGGTGTATTGAAAATATAATTTACAGATATACCGGAGAAATGCTATGGCACACAAAAAATACATCCTGGCTCACGATACTGGCACAGGGGGAAACAAGGCAGTTCTGTGCGATTTGAAAGGGAAGGTAATCCATTCAGCATATCAATCCTACGGAATTTCCTATCCGCATCCGGAATGGGTGGAGCAGAATCCAGACGAATTATGGCATGTCGTCGCGGCGACCTCGAAGCGGGTCATTCGTGAATCGGGCGTGGACCCAGCGGATATCATCGGAGTCGGCGTCTCGGCCCAAATGTGGAACACACTCCCCGTCGATGAAAAAGGCAAACCGCTGACACCGATGTTTTCATGGCTTGATCTGCGCAGTATCAAACAGGCGGATCGCGTTGTATCCGGTGATATGCCGTCGTTTCTCTTTAAGAACACCGGTAACATTCCTACCGCCAAGGACAGTATCCCCAAGATTTTATGGCTCAAAGAAGAACGGCCAGAAATTTGGGACAAGACTGCCTATCTATTGGATTGCAAAGAATACATCCTTTTCAAGCTGACTGGCAAGATTGCGATTGATTGGGTGGGTGCTTCGGTTTATTTTCTTTTCAATCCATATACCAAAAAGTGGTCCGAAGAAGTGTGCCAGAAGCTTGGCATTCCCATTGAGAAATTGCCGCCGGCTTTTCCCTGCACGGAAGTGATCGGCGAGATCACATCCGAAGCGGCTAAGCAAACCGGATTGAAAGCGGGTACACCTGTTGTCATCTGCGCGGGAGATGTGGCAGTGGCTCAAGCCGGAGCCGGTGCAAATCAAGAAGGCAAAGTTCATTTATGCATTGGCACGGCGACTTGGATCGGCGTTTCCACGTCCACATTTCGAAACGATCCCGTCAAGCCATTCTGGGGATTGAATCATATCGACCCGAAGAAGTACATCATCGCCGGTGAGATGGAAACCGGTGGCGGTGCGTTAATGTGGTTCCGCGACGTTCTTTGTCAGGAAGAGCGGCGGCTTGCGGTAGAAAAAGGCAAATCCAGCTACGACTTGATCAGCGCAGCTGCGCAAGCGGTATCGCCCGGCTCGGACAAGCTGATCTTTTTGCCATGGCTTTCCGGTGAGCGTGCGCCTGTGCTGGATCACTACGCACGTGGCGGCTTCATCGGTCTCAACATGAGTCACAACAAGGGCCATATGGCACGCGCTGTCATGGAAGGCGTTGCCTACCATTTACGATGGATCTGCGAGGCCATGGAAAAAGTCGGTTTTCAAATTGACGGCTTCAACGGGATTGGCGGCGGTTGCAATAGCAAGGTGTGGCTGCAGATCATCAGCGATGTGACCGGTAAGCCTTTGCACGTCGTTAAGAATCATCTCGAGGCAGGTGCAGCTGGCGCGGCACTGACCGTCGCCGTGGGATTAGGAATCTATTCAGGCATGGATGAGGTTGACCAGTTAGTTAAGATCAGCCGTGAGGTCCAGCCTGATGCGTTGCGCTGGAAACGATACGATGCACTGTATCACGAATATCGTGGATTATATGATCTACTCGTTCCTGTTCATCGCAGGTTATATCAGATTCCATGAAGGTATTTATTGACCGCCAGAAAGTGAATACACGTACCCAGTTGGCAAATTTCGCCAGCGTGGGTGGATTAATAATGCTATTGGCAAGCGTCGTCATTCCCCTTTTCCTTCCAGGCTGGATCAATTTCTCTTCGGTTTTATTGGTTGTCGGATTGGGTGCAGCGATGATCGGAATCTACTTTGCGAATCGCTGGGTAAGAAAACCGCGCCCAGAAGAGAGTCTCGATAAAGCCCTCAAGTCTCTCGATGATCATTACCACATTTACCATTATCCCTCCCTGCCCTGCGACCATATCCTTCTCACTCCGACGGGCGTAATCGCTTTGGAAGTTGTTAACTTGAGCGGAAGTTTTTCCTACCGTAACGGGCAATGGAAGGAGGCCATGACCATCGGCCGCGCACTGCGCTACATTGTTGAGGAGCGTGTGGGTGATCCTATGGCATTCTCGCATGGAATTGTCCAAGAACTTGAAAGGCGCTTTGGAAAGGAACTAGGTGGAAATACCAAATTGTCTATCAAAGCATTGACGGTGTTTACGCACCCAACTGTGGAGTTGGATATTGAAGGAACGGCCCTCCCAGTATGTAAAATCGAAAAACTTCGCAAGCAGGTGGCGATTAACTCAGAAAGACTCGATCCGGAAATTTTTGAGGAGTTAAGTTCACTTTTGGAAAGAGTGACACTAGGTTGATATTCCAAAAAAACTTGAATGAAGCTGAGTCGAAAGAAGGGATAAAGATGCGGAGTGCATACACTCCGCACCCTTTTATTCCCAACAATCTCTTTCTATTCCTCGTCGGGGGGAAGAAATTTCTAACTCGTTCTCAGAATATAAACTGACCAAGCGATCAGAATGATGGTAACCGCCAGTAAGCCTAGTTCCAATAACGTGTTCTGAAAGGCCGGGATGTTCGACTCCAGTGAGGTGCTTTGGGCTGTAATCACAAGCATGCGCCGGATGGCGGCGATCGCGCCGACGATCAGAAAGGGTTCAGCCACCAGCGTGTGGGACTCAATCGAGAGCGTTACCGTATAAACGATTTCCATCGTCATCATCACCAGCAGGATGCTCCCGAGGATATCAATGGCTTGATCGCGTAACTGGCCAGATAACACCGCCAAGTACAAAGATTGAACGCTCTCAATCAATAGTAGAATGGCTAGGATGGCTAGCACGACGGCAATACAAAACAGGACAATAGTTTCAGTCTGCTTCAGAAATGCCGCCGCACGCGATCTCGGATGGGATGGTGGAAGAGGTGAATGATTTTCAGACACAGGTGTCTCCTAGGAAGATGATTTGAGGAACGAAGAACTGATCCGGAGGTAGTTTATTTGGGAGCGATTATATCGCATATAAATGCAAAAACTTAACTGAGGGTGAAACAAGAGATGGAATGAAGCGAGCCCGAGTGTTTGGCATCTGCGCTTTTTACAGATCATCGACCGGTGTTTTTGCGTCCATCCAATTGAGCTCGCTATCGAGCATAAATTGTGTCGGCCAGTTAAAGTCGCTCTCGATCCACGGATGGAATGAATTGATCATTTCGTACAGTTCTTCAATGTTTTCCGTTGTCGGTGACTTATTCAAGCGATGAATGCTTTCCAATAGATTTGCCGGTTTCTCTTTTGCCTGATCCAATACTTTCGGAAACCATTTGTGATATGGATAAAGCGATTCGTTATGTGCAAGGATAAGCCGTCCGCTAAACAGTATGTATTTGCTGACCGACGTTCCCAGCAAATATTGATTCTTGAGGCGCAGGGCTTCGCCGCAATACCAATGCCATGCTTCGAATTGTGCATAAAAGCGTTGGAGGCGCGCGGCTTTATCCGCGAGCGGAAATTGCGCGGCTTGGCGGATCAGCTGCTCGAATCCATTGATCTTGCTAAATAAGATTTGACTCCCTGCGAACGCAAAGCGCGCCGGTTCGCTTCCCTTTTCAGCTACTTCCTTCACAAAACTTTGGGTGGAATATTTCCCATCCACATACCCCCCTTCGTATGTGGTGAAGTCTCTATTTTGAAGAAGTGAATTTGGTTCTGCTCAAAGCGTTTCTTATAATCCTCATCTGAAACGAAGATCAAAATGTCCACATCTGACGAATCAGTTTCAAACCCATGCGCGATGGAGCCGCCAAGCAGCAAAGCCAATACATCGGGGTCGCGCTGGAAATAATCTGTGACGCATTGGATCGATTCAATATGATGCGGGTGCATGTTGAATTCTGATCAGTGCCCGTTTTATTGGGCGGCCTGACATTGCACATTCATGGTTAGACAAGTTGGAGAATTTCAGCATAGGACATCTGTAATTCTTCCTCAATAATCGGTTTCATTTCTTGCCACATATCCATGAACGCTTTCTGCCGTCGTTCGAGCTCTTCCAGTGAAAACGAATGGAGAACCATGGTTTCTTTGATCTGTTCATGAAATCTGGAGGGCAACCGTTCTAATTTCTCTACACAATAATATCGCCACTTCATATCTGCTACTAACTCGTTATTAAGGCCAAATAACATATCAAAGAAATATACCAGGCCTTGATCAAACATGTGATGAGCACTTACTAGATTGCCTCTCTCAATCCATAATTGGGTCAACTGATTGATATACCATTCAGAAAGGGTTAATCCAGACATCATTAGCCATCTCTTTTCTTCCGGCTTCAGAGGAACCTTATCCTTTAATAATTGAATGATCTTTTCTTGTGGATCAAAATAGATTTGTGACTGAGAATATGTCCAACGTTTTGGCATATCCCAGGAATCTGTGAGTTCACTTTCATAGTCAGACAACCAAATCTGAACTTCCATATCTTCAACTTTATAAAACTTCTGGGCGATTGGAATCTGCGATCCTTCTTTTTTGAATATTGCAATATCGATGTCAGCATAGCGATCAAAATAACCGCGGACAATCGCTCCTAAAAAGACAACACCCACAATATCACCGCAAATATATTTTTGAACGAACTCTTTTGCGATCCTAGTTGCTTTTTCTAAAAGCATTGGATCAGATGACTGGATTAAGAATTTTGTGCTCATAAACTCCATTTTCCCTAAACTGGCATCTACACTGCGCCTACCTATTGTTTATTTGGCAAAAGATTAATAACATCTTCGTGGATTATGGTACGCTGTCAGGCCCTCGGTTTGTATTCAAATTTAAATCCTTCAATCTCCACATAAGGTTGCCAGCGTTGATAACTGATAGCCCTAACGCGGCGCGCAATTTCTTCTTGGCTCATATCGGGCTTGATGATAAACAGTTCGTTGAATTGTTTGCGCGTGAATGGCGGTCGAGTCCATTTCTCTGATGACACTGGCAATTCTTTTCCATCTGACATTAATTGAACAATTTCAAAGAATAATGTTATTTGATTCTCATAGGTTCGTTTCAACAACGCGTGAACATCATCTTCAGGATAAACTGGAAATCTTTTGACCGCGATGATTCTGCCGGTGTCGACCTTGGATACCATGTGATGACAAGTCACACCATATTCCTTTGCGTTTTCATAAAGCGCAAAGTTATTGCATCCGATGCCAGGATATTCGGGGGAGGCAGGATGAAAGTTGATAGCGGCTTTCTTGGCGCGCTTCAATAAATCTTCGGGCACCACCCAGCGCGATAAATATGAAATGATGTAATCGCCTTCCCAGCATCGAATCTCTTCGGGCAACGGTTCGCCCCATTTGCCGAGACAAAAAGTAACGCGCGCAAAATTCTTTTGACAGAATTCGAGCGCACGTACACTGTCGGCATCATCGGCTTTGCCGAGGAACAAAAGACAAAGATTGTTTTTGGACATGGACTAATTATAGCCGCGGTTCTGCCACCTCAACGTTGACCGACAAAAAATAACCTGCATAACCGCAGGTTATCAATTTATGTTGAAATATATTCTCTCAAGTTATGCTCCACCGCATAAGCCGCAGCTTCTGCTCGGTTGTTCACGCCCAGCTTCGAGAGGATGCTTGATACGTAATTCCGCACCGTGCCCTCGCCGAGGAAAAGTGCTTTGGCAATTTCACGATTCGTCTTGCCCTCAGATACCAACAATAAAACATGTTTTTCCTGCTGACTAAGATGAGCAAACGCCGAAGCTTCCTCTTCCTTGACCGCACGGCGCACTTCCTGGAAGACACGTTGAGTCACTGCCGGATCAAGCAATGCTTCGCCGCGGCTTACCGCTTCGAGCGCTTTGACCAAATCATCGCTGCCGATTTGTTTCAAAATATATCCAGATGCGCCAGCCCGAATCGCCGAGAAGAGCATTTCGTCTTCTGCATATGATGTCAGCATGATGACCTTCGTGCCGGGAAATTTATTGACAATTTCCTCACACGCCTCAATTCCCGAAGTGCCCGGCAAGCGGATATCCATGATGACGACTTCGGGTTTGAGATTCGCCACCTGCTCCAAGGCTTCGCGCGCCGAACCCGCCTCCCCCACAACAGTAAATTGGGGATGGCGTTCTAAAAGCGACTTCAAACCAATACGGACGACCTCATGATCGTCTACTAAAAGAATATGTTGTTTTGCCATGGGGAAAATCTTCCTCCAAGTTGTCCACAATGAGTATAGCCGAGAGCAGAATGTCTGGCAAGGGCAATTAAACGAGTAAGGACGGAGCGACGCTCCGTCCTTACGGCAGATTGGATTGGTTATTTCGCTTTGACAGTGACTATTTTCGGCTTGACTTCTTCCGCCTTGGGCAGAGTGATGGTCAAAATGCCATCTTCAAATTCGGCCTTGGCCTTGTCGGAAACGACCGAAGTCGGAAGCATCACACTGCGTTCAAAACTTCCCCAGCGTTGTTCGCGGATGTGATAATTCTTTTCCTTCGTCTCACTTTTTTCCTTCATCTCACCTTTAATGCTGAGCACATCGCCGGTGATGTTGATTTGAACATCGTCCGCTTTCAGGCCGGGCAGAGCCGCTTTCACGACTACATCATCGTCAGTTTGGTACATATCAAGGGTGGGCCCATGCCTACTTTCGGTCAGACCGAGAGGACGGGTGAAGGCATCGTCAAAGAGACGATCCATGGCCTCGCGCAGAGTCATCATCTCGCGCTCCGGTTCCCAACGAATTAGATTTGTCATAGCAACCTCCTTTTGATTGATTGGTTTATGCCCTTAATATAAAGAGCCTGCGTTAGAAAGACGTAGGCTCGATGTAAAAAATCTGTATGAAATTTTTGGGCGCGTTGTTTCTTTGACCCGGTTATTTTTCGCGACGAAAATCTACAAACCGGTATCCCACGCCTCGTTCCGTTAAGATATATTTCGGGTCAGCAGGATCTTTCTCCAGCTTCTGGCGCAGATAGTTGATATAGAGCCGTACGTAATGTGGCTCGTCGCGATACTCATAACCCCACACCTTTTGCAGTAATTGATCGTGTGAAACGACCCAGCCTGCATTCTGAACAAGATGATAAAGCAAACGATATTCAGTGGGACGCAGTTTCACGAGCTTGCCTTCGAGCCAGATTTCGCGACGGTCGAAATCAATCTTCAATCGGTCATCCACCTCGATCAGTCCGTGCATGGAACCGGTGACGCCTTCTGTGCGGCGCAATACCGCTTTAACACGGCTTACTAATTCACGCGGACTGAACGGCTTGGTGATGTAATCGTCAGCCCCGAGTTCAAGACCGCGCACGCGATCATCTTCCTCGCCCTTGGCAGTCAGCATAATAACCGGAACGTTCGTTACTTCGCGGATGGTTTCCAAAACTTCGAAGCCGTCCAAGTCCGGCATCATCACATCCAGCAAAATGAGATCGGGAGTATCACGCAATTTGTCGATGGCCTGTTTTCCGTTGAAGGCCTCGATGACTTGAAAGCCGTCATGTTCTAAATTCATACGGATAAAACGAACCATGCGTTCTTCATCATCCACAACAAGGATACGGCGGCGGTCGAACTCTTCAGGCATGTTATTCCCTCACAAAGCCGATGATCTTTTCTTCCTCCTGGCTTTCCAATATCTCAATCATGCCGACCTTCTCCAGGGGAAAAATAACTTTGACCACGTTAGCTTCCAGATAATGCAAGTCTTTGCCATCGCGCTGGCGTGGGTTGGCAACGATCATATTGGTGTCAGTCGGCTTGGGGAGTTCTTCCACTTCGCCAAGAATGGGTAAATCTCCCGGAATATGCAGAAGGACAGTATATGCCATAATTATGCCTTTCGATTTTCAAGATATTTTTAAGAGAACTTGCATTTTCAATTTACCCAGCGCAATGACATCGCCGTTATTCAAGGTCTGCTCCACGTTGGGATTCAGTCGTTTGCCATTAATATAAGTTCCGTTCGCAGAGCCCAAGTCCATTATCACCGCGCGGCTACCAACTTGCTTGATTACAGCATGTAATCTGGAGACACCACTTGCATATCCCTGATAAGGCGATAAGTCAATATCAGGCATGATGGGTTGACCTTCACTGATGCGACCCAGAGTAAATTCAGTTCGATCGTTCACCGGAAGCATCTGGCCTGTATCCATCAGATGGAGCGTGATCCAAGTGTTCAGCGTTACAACATGAACAGCCTTCGAAGCGGGAATATCATGTTTCTGTTTCAACGCTTCCTGCACCTGATCCGGAGTCATATTTTGTGTGGTGAGCATGTCTGTGCCAATCAACTGTGCCCCGCATTCACTGCAGAACAAGGCACCTGCCATATTGGTATGTTTACAATTCGAACATACGATCATTTGAAATCCTCCGCGGCCGATAGGAGCAAGGCCCTGGTGCCGTATTTAATTTCCTTGCCGCCGTTCTCACTGAGCGATTGCATACGCTCCAAGTTGTTCGCTTCGAGTAAGGCAGTCTTTGCCAAATCTTTTTCACCTTGCGAAAGCAGATGTTGTGCAAGGTTTTTTAGGTGACGAGTTGCAGAATTCGTAGTGACCGGCTTGTGCTTCCTTGCGCGCCTGCTCCTGCATACGATAAAGGTTCAGACGCGAAAGAGCGCGAAGAACACTGAGTGGTGGCGGATCATCTCCCGCCGTGTCCGACACACTTTGTTCGAATCGGGCGCGGAGTGGAGGCACTGGAGACGAGCGTGCCGGAATAGTTGCTTTGAGCGATCCGTCCAGAATTCTAACACGTTCCGTTTTGGTTGTAGAAGATTGAATAACGAACTCGAATATTACCACAAGATCTGTATCCTGCAGGATCGGTCCAAGATGCATAGGGTTTTCCAAGGCAACCGGGCCGCCCTCGGGTTGCAAGCGGAAAGCATACTTTAGGTCAATACCTTCTTGCGGATTGAACTCAAGCTGGATATCATCAGTCAGAGTACTATTGATGGCATTAAATTTATCCATCAATATTTTTTTGATATCCTGGGGTTTTGAAATATAAGCACTATTATTGCCGGTGCGGCTGGTAAGAGCATCCAGAAAGATGTCATTCCAATCATTACCGATACCTAATCCGCTGATGCCGATGTTCTGCCGCGCAGCTTCTTCAGCTAGTTGCAAGCAAGCTTGTTCATCACCGTAGGTCTGGCCGTCTGTAAGCAATATAATATGGCTGAAATGCTGCGAGTCAAGATTACGACGGATTTCACGCAAGCCAGCTTCCAATCCCTGATAGATTTCCGTCGCGCCGTTGGCCTGTATCATCTGAATGCGCCCCTGAAGTTTTGTGCGATCCGTTTGAATTGCGGCTGGGATGATCACTTCAGCGCGGTCGCTGAAAACCACAAAGCTGAAGATATCCTGTGGGTGCAATATCTGCACCAATTGTGAAGCAGCCGCTTTAACAATATCCATCTTCTCGCCTTGCATGGATGTCGAACGATCAAGAACCAGACACAAATTGAGCGGCGGAGTCGGAAGCTTTTCATCCAAGCTGCGTGGACTGATTTCAAGCAAAACATAAATTAACTGCGGCTCACTTAGGCGGACAAGATTCGGACGACTGTATTCAACCTTATATTTTAATGTATGAGGATGACGTTTCTTCCTTAGGAAGAGTTGCATCGTATTGAGTGCGGCGTTTCGGATTGGAAAGAACCTCGTACGCCTGTTGGACTTCCAGAAATAATTCAGTTTCCCCGGCCACTTGGTTCTTATCGGGATGCAGCCGTTGGGCTGCCTCATAGTAAGCGTGCTTGATCTCTTCTTGAGATGCATCCCGTAGAATACCCAGCAGGGCGTAGTAATCCGTACGATTTGCTGCCATGACTATCCAATCATTTGAGCTAGGATTACGGTGATGTTGTCGGGGCCACCGGCGATATTCGCGGCAGTCACCATATTCTGGCAGGCACGGTGTAAATTAGGCGCATCGGTGATGGAACGCAGAATATCTTGGTCGGCCACCACACCCCATAACCCGTCACTACACAACATCAAATATCCGTTACGTGGAAATGGCACAGTGAATACATCGGCTTCCAGGGCTTCACCCTGCCCCAGCGCGCGGATCAGTACATTGCGGTGTGGAAAATTGGCGGCTTCCTCTTTATTGAGATGACCCAACTCTTCGAGGCGTTTTACCAACGAATGATCACGCGTCAACTGCTCAACACGTCCCGGAGGATAAACAGCATAGGCACGGCTATCCCCCACATGGCCAATGGTGATTTGCTGTCCAACTACGAGGGCGGCCGTTAAAGTTGTACCACTTCCGGGCGCCTCATGCTGAACGACGCGATGCGCTTCCTGAAACGCTGATTCCATGATCTCTTGCAATGGCTCATCTGGTTGTTGCGTTGGCATACTAAAGAGAAAGGACTGAAATTTGCGCATAATTTGTCCGGCAACAATATGAATGGCCGCGTTGCTGGCAACTTCGCCAAATTGATGCCCGCCCATCCCATCCGCGACTACATATAAGCCAAAGGGAATGCCGGAGGAATTCCCAACCAAGGTGGCAGTAATTGCGACTAGGCTATCTTCGTTGTGTTCGCGTTGCTTGCCCACGGATTGGCCGGAAGCAGCAATCAATTGCTGCATCTCATATAGCGCGCTCTGACTGCTTATAATAGATTCAATTTGATGGTCAGATAACGGTGCGGTGGTCACACTATTGACTTGATTGGCACGGGATGATTTCGATTTATTTCCAAACAATTTGCGGAAAAATTCAGCCATGAAAACTCCTTGGTTCAGGCTAGCAAAGCATAAACCTGATGATCGGTGGAACCGATATAAACAATATCATCAAAGACAGCCGGAGTGCCAGTGATTGCGGCCTCGGTTTTAAATCTCCAACGCTCACGGCCAGAACGATATTCTAGGCAGTATAAATTTCCATCTACAGAACCACAGTAAAGGGAATCCCTATAGATCACGGGTGATCCACTGACTTGGTGTTCTGTCCGGAAACGCCAGGCCTCCTTGCCGGTCTGCGCATCCACACCATAAATGAACCCGTCGGCTGCGCCTACAAAGACATAGTTATCTACAAGGGCAGGCGAAGAGACCGAACCTTTTCCCAACCTAAAACGCCAAATAGCCCATCCATTACGGGCATCTAGGCAGTACAGCGTACCATCCGTAGAGGCAAAGAAGATCGCCTGGCCGGCAACAATCGGCGACGATGTAATCGCGCGTTTTGCCTGATAGTGCCATTTCATGGTACCGCGAAAATCAACTGCGTAAAAGTCGCCACCCTCACAACCAAAATAGACCAGTTCATTCGCAACGAATGGTGTAGAGCGGATTTCATCAGCAGAAGCAAACTGCCACACACTTCGGCCCGTATTTAGGTTTACCGCGTGAAGCGCATGATCATCGGAACCGATAAAAATGTGACCTTCCGCAATACGCGGCGAGGAGCGAATCGGCCCCTCGGTATAATAGGTCCATACTATTTTACCAGTGCGCGCCCCGATGACGTGCAAACGCCGATCCTCAGATCCAAAGAAAAGATTGTTCTCATAGGCGGCTGGACGCGATACAATGCCGCCGTCCGCCGGGTATTTCCATTGGAACTTGCCGTCCGCCGCGTTGAGAGCATACAAGTTGTTATCATAGCAACCTACATACAACGCACCCTGATAAATCAACGGCGTGCCGCGTACCTCATCCTCGCATTTGAAAGTCCATATGGGTTTAATGCCGCCGCTTGGTGCAATAGAGGTGGTTGTGATCTTGGATAGGGCTCCAGTTTTGCGTCCCGCGGTGAGAAGCGCTTCCCTCATCTCGATTGCGCCAGCAAATCGTTCTGCAGGATTATATTGCAACGCAGTGTTGATAACCGCTTCCAATTCCGGCGAGACGCGCGAATTAATTCGACGGACCGGGCGTTCGCCAAAGGAAAATGGCGGTTCGAGCCGCGGATCGCGCCTAGTCAGAGCATGATGGCACGTTGCACCAAGAGCATAAATATCCGCCGCAGGCGAGGCTTCGCCGCGATATTGTTCAGGCGGGGAATAACCCTCGGTTCCGATCATCGTCCCTTTTTGTCCGACTTGAAACGTTTTGGCGATGCCAAAATCGATCAGGATTATATCGCCGTTACTATTGATCATAACGTTCGAGGGCTTCATATCTCGAAAAACGATGGGGTCCGGTTTGTGGCTGTGCAAGAAAGCCAATACGTCGCAAAGTTGGATCGCCCATGTCAGGACCTGTTCCTCCGGTAAAAAGCCCGGCGTATCGCTGATGATCGCCTCCAAGTCTTTGCCGTGGATAAATTCCTCAACCAGATAAGAACGGTCCTCCTCGGAAAAATAATCGTAAATGCGCGGAATAGATGGATGATTGAGCGTTGCCAAAATGTTCGCTTCCCGCTCGAAATTATGAATGATGGTCTGCCGCGTAAGCGGATCGGGTGCGATGTTCAACATCTCTTTAACAGCTACCAGTTTTGTTACATTGGGGAAATGCAAATCACGGGCCCGATAAACCGATCCCATGCCACCAACGCCGATCACCTCTTGAATGTGATACCTATTAACCAGCGTTATACCCGCCTGCAA
Source organism: uncultured Chloroflexia bacterium (assembly GCA_963783295.1). GTDB lineage: Bacteria > Chloroflexota > Anaerolineae > Anaerolineales > Villigracilaceae > Fen-1038. The sequence goes on from CAWAMX010000018.1 coordinate 257,913, forward strand.
TTGTCTGCGGGAACGGGCTGACTCTTCGCCTGGTGGCGGAGTTATACTTTGTGTCTCCAAACCATGTCTCCTATGCTGAATTATAGTGTGCGTTGATAGTATTGACAACCGCCTGAAACTCTCATTAATGAAAGTTGCCCTTGCCTGGAAACCGGTTCTAAGGCAGAATTTGGGACAGAATGAAGATTCTCGCACTTAGTGACCAGGTTGAGGAACGCATCTACAGCCTTGCCGGACAAGGACATTTCCGGGATGTCGGCTTGATTCTGGGCTGCGGAGACCTTCCTTACACATACCTGGAATATCTGGTTTCGGTCTTGAACGTACCGCTGTATTATGTTCCGGGCAATCACGATCCTGAAAATAACCCAAGATTCGCTTCCACGCGCGCCGAAGGCGGCTCCAATATCGATTTGAAGCATGCCTGTGCTAAAGGACTCTTGCTGGCCGGTTTTGGCGGTTCCATCCGCTATCATCCCGATGGAGTCAATCAATATTCCCAGGCTGAAGCTTTCCGTCGGGTCATTCAATTGATGCCCGGTTTGTTGTGGAATCGAATTCGTTACGGCCGTACCCTCGATATTCTCATCACTCATTCGCCGCCCTTTGATATTCACGATGAGAAAACACAGGCTCATCGCGGGCTGAAAGCCATCAATTGGATCCTACGCTGGGCGCGTCCGCGTTATCATTTTCATGGACACAGGCACTTCTATCGTCGAAACTTGGAACCAGCAGTAACGCAGCTTGGACCAACCACCATCATGAACATATTTCCTTATAAAGTGATTGAGATAAAAAATGTCTGATGAACTAACTTCCCGCGTACGCGCCGATTTCAGCCGAGCGCGCTTCAAAGCTTTTCTGAATCGTGCCTTCGCCGCCATCTCCGGCCAGCCCACAACCCTGCTTTCTTACGATGAGATCAAACAGAGTCTGCATATCGGCGGACCGATCTATCGCGGCGTGCATACCGTGCGCGTGGATCAGATCGTCGGTAGTTTGAATCGCTATCATGAATTTGATCGCGCGTTTCTTCCAGCTGAGAATCAATTGGCCGCACGCTGGCAAAATATTGACAGCGCTTTTTATAAAGACATCAGTCTTCCGCCGGTCGTGCTCTATAAAGTCGGCCAGGTTTATTTTGTAGTGGATGGACATCATCGCGTTTCGGTGGCACGCCAGCAGGGACAGGAATTCATCGAGGCCGAGGTGCGCGAGTGTTCGACCAAAGTTAACATCACACCCGATCTCAAACTCGAAGACTTGAAGATCCTTGGCAAAAAAGTTCGTTTCCTCGAACGCACCGGACTTGACGATTTGCGTCCGAAAGCAAAGATCCGCCTCACCATCCCGGATGGCTTCGACCGTATGTTGGAACACATCGCCGTGCATCGTTATTTCATGGGACTCGATCTCAAGCGCGATATTTCCGAGCAAGAAGCGATTACTCATTGGTACGACACAGTGTATTTCCCTATCGTCAAGGAAATTCGAAAAAGCAAAATCTTAAACGATTTTCCCAGCAAGACCGAAGGTGATCTTTATCTGTGGGTGCTTGATCATCAGCGTTATCTTGCAGCTGAGGAGGGACAATCGCTCCAGCCGCCAGAAGATGCCGCGCGTGAATTCATTGAAGAACATGGAGAATGATTGAGAGACTATGACTTAACATCACCTCTCTGGTGTTTATGCCGCGGCTGTGACCCCCTTGAAATCTGATCTTTCCCTAGACCTTGAAGCGGTCGCGCCGTTCCTAGCTTTTCTCGCATCTCGCGGCTGTCACGGTGCGCTGATTTTCGGCACAACCGGAGAGGGCCCATCTTTTTCTCCATCTGAGCGCGCGGACGTTTGGCGCGCGGCTTTGGAAGTCCGCCCACAATTTCCGGACTTCAAATTATTCGCAGGCACTGGCACACCAAGTCTGACCGAGACGATTGACCTAACCAAACTCGCATTCGACCTTGGCTTTGATGCTGTGGTCACGTTGCCGCCATATTATTTCCGCAAGGCAAGTGATGACGGTTTATTCCATTGGTTTGAACAGATCATTCATAAAGCAGTTCCATTTGGTGGATATTTATTTGGCTATCACATTCCTAGCGCGGCAGGCATTGGCTTCTCCATCGAATTACTTTCAAGGCTCAAAGACTCTTTTCCATCCCAATTCGCGGGCATCAAAGATTTATCGCAGGATGAAGACTTTGCGCGCGCCCTCGGTGAAACATTTGGTGCTGATTTGACTGTCTTCAACGGCACCGATTCGGATTTCACTTTTGCTTTGCAGAATCATGCCGCAGGTTGCATTACTGCGCTTGCTAATATCATCTCTCCTGATTTGCGTAATATTTACGATGCGTTCATCGATGGCAAAGATACATCCTCTATGCAAAAGAAAGTCAGTGAACAGCGCTATATTCTTGAAAAATATCCACCCTTCCCGCCATTGCTCAAAGCCTTGTTGGCACGTTTATATCATCAACCGCGCTGGCACATTCGCCCGCCGCTAGTGGAAATGCTAAAAGAAGATGAAGAAAAAGCGATATCTGAGTTCCTTCAATAACTATAGAGTGCATATCAGTTAAAGATCTCGGTCAAGTCTGATAGTCTTATGAGGATGCCATAAAAAAGTTTTTGATTATGTATTGCTTTCTGTTGTAGGTTTCTTGCACAGTACAGCAAGAATCCTCGGTGTTAAAGATGTCCGGTATTGATATTCCTCTTGACCAAATGAAGTAGGAAATTAAGTTGGAACCAACTTTAGGTATGATGGGGACATTCAAGGACACTGGAGTTTTAGAATTAAATTTGGATAACCTGTCAGATAATCCAATCACATTATCTCCAAATATTGGTTCGAAGGTTTTCATTCAACAAAATATTAATTGGAATCCCATAAAAAACACCTTTGGGTATTCAGACTCAGGAAGCGTTTTACCACCAAAGAAAGATTATTCTTTGGAAACATTTTAGATGTAATGCCACTTACACCTTCGTCTTCAACATCCACAACTATTCGCATTATCGTATTAGGAACCGTGGAAGGAACAGAGCAAACTGTAGGAGCCTATATAGATATTGATTTAAACCAATAATTTATAGGAGGGTTCGTTGAAGATCCTGACACACAGTTTTCACATGAGTTATTTAGAATTAATTTCTGCCATGTTTTAGAAAGATTATTTTACCCACTCACTATAAACTCTCTTCACCAGCGTTGCAATAAATGAATGCGCTTCTCCTTCCTTTTCAAATCCATTTGTCATAATCACTAATATAAACGCGTTTCCATCCGGTGGATAAACAATTCCCGCATCGTGATAGAACTTTCCTGTCCAGCCAGTCTTGTGCGCCACGCGGACATCCGCTGGCAATTGTGCGGGGATCATTTCATTGAATTGTTGTTGAAGCATAATTTCGATCATTGCATCCGAATCGAGTTCTGGAAACCACTTCGCCTTTTGCCAACTTCAATAGAATTTGCATTAATCCACGCGCGGTGGCGGCGTTGTTCAATCCAAGGCGGAAAGCTCTATCATCTTCCACGCCGCGCCGAACAATGACATCGTTCGCCCCTAGCTCTTGCATAAATTCGGTCGTCCGTTCAGGCGTCACGCGTTCGATCAAAAAATTCGTAGCCAAGTTACTACTGACCGCGATCATGCGAAAGATCAATTCGCGAATCGAAAGTGATTCGCCGATACGCTGATATAAATCTGTTTCCGAATCGTCTTCGACGGATAAAGAATATTTACTTCCGTCGGTGATGCTGGCAAATTCGTTTTTGACAAGGATTGAATCATCCAACGAAAATAATCCCTGCCGCGCCCGACGAAACGCTTCCATCATCACGCAGACTTTGATGGTGCTAGCGGGATGAAAATATTGGACCGGCTGAATCAAAATCTCTTCGCCGGTTGCAAGATTATGCGCGGCGAGTCCTACTTCCGCGCCGCTTGCTTGAATCCTTTGCTCGAGTTGCTCAACAATACTCATTGAAGCCATTATAATATCCCTATGACCGATACTTGGCGACTTCTCATCACAGCTCCTGCGCGCGGCGCCTGGAACATGGCCGTGGACGAATCGATTCTAGAACACATCAGCCGCGGTGCATCGCTCCCGACACTGCGGTTTTATTCGTGGCAACCGCCTTGCCTTTCACTCGGTCAAGCCCAGCCCTTTGCGGACGTGGATGTCCATCGTCTCGACAAACGCGGCTGGGAAGTTGTGCGTCGTCCCACCGGCGGGCGCGCTATTTTGCATACTGATGAATTGACTTATTCAATCACCGCACCAACCGATGAGCCGCGCGTAGCTGGTTCCATCCTTGAAAGTTACAATCGTTTGGCGGGCGCTTTATTGCAAGCGGTGAGGTCACTCGGATTACCCGTTGAGATCAAAGAAGATTCGGGCGTGAGTCACCAGAAGCCAAATCCAGTTTGTTTTGAAGTTCCTTCGGCCTACGAAATTACAGTTCATGGAAAGAAATTAATTGGATCCGCACAAGCACGGCGAAAGGAAGGCGTGCTTCAACACGGCTCGCTTCCATTGACAGGAAACCTGGCGCGCATTACCGAGGCTTTGATCTTTGCTGATGAATCCGCACGCCACGCCGCGGCCGAACGATTGCTTGCACGCGCCACGACGGTTGAATCCGTTTTGGGACATGAAGTTTTGTGGAATGATGCCGCCCAGGCTTTCATCTGGGCGTTCGAAGCGACGTTGGATCTGAAATTGGAAGAACAGCCGTTATCCGAAAACGAACGCGGACGAGCTGATGAACTCGTCCGCGAAAAATATGATCATCCAGATTGGACACAACGCGTGTAGGATGTCATTGCCAGCGGAGCGAAGCAATCTCCTTGTTGAACGATGAGATTGCTTCGGGGCAAAAACGCCTCTCGCAACAACATCTCAAGACTTCTTCATTTCGGCCTTGAAGTTGTCCAACGCTTTGATCGGCGTTGGATCAACGCCGTAAGCCATCGCAAGATAATACGTCATGTAATCGCCAAATAATATCAAAGTCCACATATGTGCGAGCAACGAATCGCCGCGCGCATCCACAAATTCGGTGTTGATGCCTTCCAGCATAAACGCCTCTTTGGTTAACTTAATTCGCAAACTATTGCGCGGATGATCGGATGATGCACGCAGAAAGAGTGCCATCGTATGCGGCATCAACACTTCTTCGGGATGAATGGTACCAGCCAGCGTGTTGTGATCGGCTTCGGGCAGGAATTCAAAGTTAGCTCCAGCCTTGGCCACTTCATTCATCTGTCCCTTGAGACGACGCGCCACCGGTGCCAGCGGGCCTGCACCGAACATTGTGATCCAGCGCCCCATCAATTGACCGGCATAACGCTTGGCCGCGTTGTGAACCGCGGGAACATCGGCACGCAAATGCTCCTGGGATTTCTTCATCGCGTCAATTGCTTCGTATAAATCCTTGGAAGGATCGGGAATCAACTTCAATCTTGTAAGCAAGGCCAGCAATAGTCCGAATGAGAATCCAACCGCGGCGCGCGGCTGACCGTGATGATCGAACGTCCAAACCGGAATGCTTTTTTCTTTCGCACGTTTGGATATTTCTCCGCCCGTGCTGATGACGACCATGTTGCATTGATTCTTCGCGGCGCTCGCAAATGAATCGAGAGTCTCTTCGGTGTTGCCGGAATGTGAAGACAAAACCACCAGTGTCTCCTTGCCTTTAGCAAAGGCAGGCAGACCATAATCGCGGTGAACAAAAATCGGTGTGATGCAAGTTCCTAAAACAGCGGCTGCAACCAAGTCCGCGCCGATCGCTGAACCGCCCATGCCCGCGATCACGATGCGGTGAATACTCTTCGCGTCGGGCAATGGCATCGCTTGTCCCAGCTCCCATGCTAACTTTAATTGATCGGGCAAGCCATCAATTTCGCCAAGCATGTTTTGCTGATCAAGTTTTTTAAATTCAGAAAAATCATCTAGATTGTTCATCGGTTTATTCTCGCCTCACAATCAATGGTAGATTCATTCAAGCAATGATAACTTATTTTAACATGCAACCCGATTCCGATTCTTTGAATTGTGTGGTAAACTCTTCCTGCTCTCGAAAACGAGAGACCGTGTTCTGGGAATTGTTTTGATGATGGCCCGACGCAAATTGCTCGGGCTTTTTTGTTGGGCGAGTTCATCTGCAAAGATGGGCTTTGGTTGGCAAGAAAATATTTACGGACTCATCGAAACAATTCATAATGTCATCGCGAAACGATTCGCAATGGCAGAAAGATTTGTGATGACCGCCGAATTTGCTTCTTTAAACCTGCGTCCAGAGTTGATGCAGGCGATTTCCGAGCTTGGCTATACCGAGCCAACTCCGATTCAATCCGGAATGATTCCACTGATGCTGACTGGTGTGGACGTGATCGGTCAAGCCCAAACCGGCACAGGCAAGACAGCCGCGTTCGCCTTCCCCATTCTCAATAACTTCACACATGAGCGCCATGTGCAAGCCCTGATCCTCGCGCCCACGCGCGAACTCGCATTACAGGTTGCTGATTCCATTATCGAATATGGCAAGCATCTCAACGTGCGCGTGCTTGCCGTTTATGGCGGCCAGCCTTACGGCCCGCAAATATCGCAACTCAATCGCGGCGTAGACATTGTGGTTGGTACGCCGGGACGTTTGCTCGATCTGATCGAACGCAAGGCGCTCAACATCAAGCATGTCCGCACGGTGGTGCTCGACGAAGCCGATGAAATGCTCAACATGGGTTTCATCGAGGATGTGGAAAAGATTCTCAGCGAGACTCCAGCTGAGCGTCAGACCGCGTTGTTCAGTGCAACGTTGCCGACGCGCATCCGCACGCTCGCCAGCCGCTTCATGCGCGAGCCGCAAGCGGTCACCATCAAACGCGATACACTCACGCTGACAACAACTGAACAACGCTATTACCTTGTCCACGAAAACGACAAGACCAACGCACTGACGCGTCTCTTCGAGATCGAACCAATTCATTCGGCACTGATCTTTGCCCGCACGCGCGCTGAGACGAGTCAACTCGCAAATGAACTGGTCGTGCGCGGCATTCCGGCGGAAGCCATCCACGGCGATTTGGATCAGCAGGCGCGCGAACGCGTGCTCGGACGATTTAGAGCAAATCAACTCAAAGTATTGGTCGCGACCGATGTTGCCGCACGCGGACTCGACATTGACGATATCTCACACGTGTTCAATTATCATCTTCCTGATGATGCTGAAGTTTATATTCATCGAATTGGTCGCACCGGACGTGCAGGCAAAACAGGTATCGCAATCACTTTGCTTTCGCCGCGCGAAAAACGACGAATGCGCGAAGTGGAAGCGCTGACAAAACAAAATGTCACGAAGATGGAACTTCCGACCATTGAAGATATTCAGAAGTATCGCGAATCGAAAGTAGTCGAGAATATGAAAATCTGGTTGGGACGCGGACGTTACAAGCGCGAACTCGAAATGGTGCAAGAGTTAATTACGGCTGGCTATGAACCGCTGAACATCGCCGCCGCGGCGCTCAAGCTGGCGCGCGGGGATGAAAAGCAACGTCCTATCTCTGAGATCGCGGACGTCAAAGCCGAAGCGCCGCGTAAGTTTGAAAAAGATTTCGGGCGCGGACCGCGCGGCGGCGCGATCAAGCGCGAGTACGGAAAGTCGCGCCGCGTTTCGCATGAAGAAGGCATGATCCGCTTGAAGTTGAACAAAGGCAAAGCCAACGGCATCCGCCCGAACGACATCGTCGGCACGATTGCGTTTCATGCCAATATCCCGGGACATGTGATCGGTAAAATCCGCATTGAAGATAAATTGACATTCGTGGATATCCCCGAAGATTTGGTGGATCAGGTGCTGAAGCACAATGGCAACTATAACGTTGGAAAAGAAAAGTTTAATTTGACGAAAGCATAACAAAAACTTCGGAAGTCTCTTGACTTCCGAAGTTTTTTCATGGAACCAATAAAGATATTTTGATTATCCACCTGCGAATTTAACTTTATATCCCAGCACAATCAATACATCGGCAATCTTTTCGCGGTTCTCGCCTTGAATCTCAATCACGCCATCTTTGATGGTTCCCCCCGCGCCGCAAACCTGCTTGATTTTCTTCGCCAGCGCGCTCATTTCTGATTCGGAAAGCACAAGGTTCTTGATCAATGTCACCCCTTTGCCGCCGCGACCTTTGGAGTCGCGATGCAGATAAACAGTTTGTTGATTTGGCGGCAGAGATTTGAGAGGCGGTTTGTTTTCAGTCTTCTTGCGCAAGTCTCCCGAGTCAGAGGACCAAACGGTGCGGGATTCATTTTGCGACATTTTCAAATCCACTCAGCATCAATCGTTTTTTCGTTTTGGACATTCCCCGTGTTCAGCGTTGACTTCGGTTCCAGCAAAAAAACTTGAACTTCTTCCTCAGCCACGGGCAAGTGTTCCACACCTTTGGGAATGACGACGAATTCGCCTTCGTGGATCGTCAACTCTTGATCGCGTAATTTGATAACGAGCGTTCCTTTGATAACCAAAAACAATTCATCTTCGTGATCGTGCTGGTGCCAGACGAACTTCCCTTTGAGTTTCGCCAGCTTGACGTATGAGTCGTTTAGCTCCCCCACGATTTTGGGGTGCCACGGTTCTTGAAATAAGTTGAATTTGTTGGCAAGGTTGATTATTTTGGGCATTGATTAAACTCCTAGCATCCAATTGGTATGGGATAATATGTTTTATTGTTTGATGCGTTCTATTCGTTTGATAATACTTTCAATGGCTACTTTGCGTTTCAAATCTGGATAGCGTCTTTTTTTCATTGGCAATCATCGCTTCGGCAACTTTATAACTACCATCCAATTTAGCAAGCAAAACGCGATATCGTTGCTCTTCTATATTGTGTGGCTCAGGGATGTTCAATAGCTTCGCCTTTTTCTCTACATACTTTTCGAACTCCTCCAATTCGCTGGAAGGAGCCTCGTTTCGATAATAGGCATCTAGTACATTTCCCAATTGCTCCCATTATTCCTGGCAGAGCGCTTCAGCTAATTTGCCTTTCTCATCAAATTCCATAAATCTCATTAGATTTTTGCGCTCTTGCTCTGAGACAATTTTTCTTCTTGGTGCTATACGCGCAAGTTCATCATAAAACCTATCTGATGGTAAATTCCCTTTTTTAACATCTTCATATTGTGTTGTTTCAACTGATAACCAAGTATCCCTGCTAAGTAGAAGTGGAAAGGATGGTTTTCCTTTTCGTTTGGCACGTGTTACTTCATTTTGTATCCATTCTGATTTATAGAAATTCTTGCCAACGGCAACAACAAATGCATCGCATACATCTAATTGGTCTTGTATAACTTTTGGCCAGCGGGAGCCATAATCAATCCGATCATCAATCCAAACTTCGAAGCCTCCTTTTTGAAGTGCTTCTTGAAGCTTATGAATATAATCTTTATCTTTATGGCTGTATCTGATGAAGAAGTTTCCCATCTGTGACACCGTGATTCAAAATTTCTAAAGATTATACTCCGACAAACGAATCATCCCACCCAGCCCCAAATGGCAAACTGCGCCGAAAGAAAAAGCAAGCCGAGCACAGAAGCATATATAATCAGCCGTTTGACCCACGGAGAATCGTCAATCACAGGCAAAGCGATGAACACCGGAAACAACGCCAGCACGTAACGCGGCATGCTGAGAAGCGGATAGGTGTCAGCGTAGCGAGCGAGATAGACCAACATGAACGTCGCGCAATAAATTCCATAGATGCGCGGCAATCGCTGCCAGACGAGAATCGTTCCAAGAATAAACAGTATTGTGAAGAATAGATCCATGGAATTGGCTGGGACATAAATCCCGGACCAAATTTGTTTGATGGTCAACAATATCGAAACGCCGGGGAAGGTGAACCCGCCATGAAAGCGACTGCTTTGTGCAAGGAACGGCCTGAGCGGCGATAAACCCATACCCAGCCAGACATAGAGTGGAAAACTCACTCCGCTCAAGGCGATGAGAGATGGCGCAATCGATGTTTTCCAATCACGGCTGATCTTCCAATCTTGCCACACGAACCACATCACCGGCACGATCAACAAAACTCCGATGAGACGCGAAGCCGCCGTGAGCGCACCCCACAGACCGGCAGCAGACCATAGTTTTTTTGTCAGCGTATAAATACACATCGCCGCGCCGAGAAAATACAACGGTTCCGTATACGGCGCGAACAAAAAGAACGATGAAGGGAAGATCAATAAATAAATCAAGGCTCGCTTCGCTGATTGAACGTTTTGTAATTCTTTTTCCGCCAGCAAATAGAATGCCCATAGTGTCGCGAGACAAAATAAATTCGAAACGAGAATTCCACCGAGCAAGGTGTTTCCTCCAAGGATGGCTCCGGCCGTTTTCATCAAGAAAGGATATAGCGGCGTGGTGAATGTTGCCGTATCAAAAGCCTGATAACCGCGTTCGGCAACAGCTTGATATTGCAATGTGTCCCAACGTTGCCAAACTTCCAGCCACACATTATTTGCTGGTTGAACACCTAGATAGGGGCGATAGATTGGATCAGGCGATAAAGCGCCGCGATAAATTTCGCGGACGAACACCATCCAGCCCCATAAGCTGAATCGCATCAGGAGGAAAAGTAAAAATACTAAGCCGAAGGATTTTGATTTACTCAATTCACTGACTCTTGACCACTTCTTCCAGCAATTCGACTAACTTTTCTCCAATCACTTCACGGCTAAAATTCTCCTCCAAATACTTTCTTCCATTCAATCCCATGTTTCGAGTACGGTTACGATTTGCGAAGAAATAGGTGATGATCTCTGCCATCTTCTCCGCGTCGCCCGGCATTGAAAACATCCCGCAATCCGCCGCTTCAACGACCTCGCGAATTACCCCATCAATCGCCAGCACCACAGCGCGGCCTGCCGCCATGTAATCGAAAACCTTATTCGGATAGGTGGTCTTGTATTCTTCGAGCGGCTTCAAGATCGCGATGCACGCGTCTGCCGCGGCGAGCGCATTCGGCATTTCAGATTTCGGCACAGACGAAACAAAACTCACATTGGATAACCCCATTTGTGCGGCTCGCACTTGCAGAGTCGGTTTCTCCTTGCCATCGCCAAGCAAAACAATTTGGATTTTCTTTTCGCCCATCAGCAATTTTGCCGCGTCAAGTACCACGTTTAAATCGTTCGACATTCCGTGCGCGCCGGCATATAACACTACAAATTTATCTTCAAGATGATTCGCACGAGAAAAATCCGCGCCATCGTTGAATGGATCGAACATGGATGGATCAGCGCCGTTGGGAATCAAATCCACTCGCTGTGCACCTAGACTTTGAACGTGCGCGATGAACCCTGGACTGTTGACCATCACGCGGTCCGCGCGGCGGTATAAGAATCGCTCCAGCCATTCGGACATGCAAATCAGGATTCGGATTCTTCAACACTCCTGCCGCGACCGCGAACTGCGGCCATAGGTCACGCACTTCAAATAGAAACTTTGCACCTTTGAGTCGCGCCAACAGCCACGCCGTTGCTCCTTGAAAGATCGGCGGCGATGTGCCCCAAACCAAATCCACATTTTTTATACCGAGACCAATCCAAAAGGATGAGATCATAAATGAAAAGAAGGCAATGATGCGATGAAAGAATGACTTATGATGAGCGGAATAGACGCGTGCGCGCGAGAATCCTTACTCCCTCCCAACTTCCCCCATTTTCTTCAATATTGCAGGAGGTGCCAACGGCGGAGAGGCTCGGGGCTCCGGTAATATAACTCACTGGGCTTGCAATCACCGTCACTTGATGTCCACGTGCCACAAGCAGACGCGCAAACTCATAATGACGCGTCCCGCCGGGTTCGTCCAGTGAGGCAAAGGCTTGATGGATGATAAGGATATGCATAATTGCAGATGTTATTTTGGAAAAATAAACTCGCTAACAAAAGAAAAACTCTTTAAGGAAACGACTTCAACTGCTAATGACAATGCTGGAGCTTTCACTCCATAAGTCGGCGAGACCCAGCCTTCATACGGTTTCAGTTCGCGTTGGCCATAGATCAATTCGCCAGCGCGAACAAGCGATGTTATAAATTTTAAGTTGGAAGATTCAAGTTTGACGTGCAAAGCAATCCATCCATACTTTGACTTCACCCGAATCTCAACTCCCTGCTCCCCATTCACTATTTCCCACATGGTACTCGAAGAGTATTCTCCATCTACCAACAGCCAGTGCAATCGAAAGACATGCACACCAGGCTTGGTAAAGATGAGTTTATCTTTAATTTCCCAACGTTCATCCGTGAACACTGTTGCTATACGTTCGTGACGAATGCCAAGCCTTCGATATCCTTTATGATACGCAAGCACTCGTCCAAGGACTTTTTCATCCGCCTCCAATAAATTTTTGGAATATGCAGAAGACCAATCGAGCGTGAGAAATCGTCCGCTGCGTGTCATTTGATCACGGCCATCAACGGTGACAGTGTTATGCACGCGCGTCGAGACTAGCGGATTATCCCATGGCAGATCGCCGTTATAAAGATAGGTTCCCGCATCTTGCGCGATATTGAGTCCGCGCCACCACAAATCGAAATGCAGTTGATCCATGTGCGCGAGTTCGACTCTTGAAACGGGATGCACGCAGATAAGCCCACGAGTCTTTGCCGCGCAAATGGTCAGTCAAGTACGCATCGGAATCAGTGGTGTGTTCGGAGACGGGCAAACCAAGCCACAACGACATCTCATCCCACGCGCTTGCAGGCAAGCTTGTCCGCAAAAAGGCGCGCGCCGCGGCTTGCACTGTTGGGCGGAAATCGTAAAACGGAGTCGAACTCAAAGGGAAGATCAAAGCTCCGTCATTGGCACCCAGATTTGGCGTCCGGCCTGAGGCGGGATCGATCATCGAGAACATCCAATGCGAAGCGCGGATCAACGCTTCTAGAGTCAGCGGAGACCAACGTTGCCGACGTTCGCGCAAAATCATATCCACCCACAAAGCAGTTTGCATTATAAGCCGATGATAGTTTGTGCTGTGTTGAATATATTCACCGTACGAGCTGATTTGTGTGCGAAGCGCTTGATTGAGCCAGGACCAGCCCAACTCGCGCCATTTAGGCTGATCAAGAGCAACGCCCGCGGTATAAAGCGCAGCCGACTCAGTAATGAGATGATTGTTGTTTTGCGACCGCGCATAGATCAGCGTTGGAGGAATGCGCGCGGCGTGATATGCAATGGATGTTGCGAGTTGCGAGTTGCATTTTTCGTTAAGCGTTCGGGCAAAGACATGCCCGCACCAAACCAGCGTCATCAACCGAATCGCGACCTCCTGGCCGTTCATCCAATGCGGGCCGAGGTATGGAGGATTGCCAGCATTGAATGTTTCAAAATATTTCCAGAATACTTCAGCATATTTTTCATCTTGAGTGATGTGATAAGCGCGACCCAAAACGAAAGCCCAGCCAAAGCGCGCGGGTTCCCATAAAAACTTAATATCTTGAATAGGAAATTGGGAATAGGGAATAGGGACTTTGCCTGTTTCGTAATCCGTCCAATGACGAAGCGGCTCCTTGAAAGTCAGTTGAAGCGGAACAGCTTTGCTGCCAAACATGCGGAATTTTCCTCCAACGATTTCATCCGCTTCGTCGATGAGCGCGGCTTTGCCCCCCGTGCCAAGAGTTTGTATCAGTTGTTCGCAAGATGGAAGAGAGAATAGAGGATGGAGAACGGACAATGGCAACATATTCTTTAATTTTCTATTCTCTGTTCGTTTATAATACCCCGTCCATAATCCGAGCCTATATAATGCATTCAAAGCCAACGGTTCAAGCCCCATTTGGGCAAGAGCTTTGAGAGAAGTTCTAAAAGACGGCATGAACTCAATTAAACCACACTTATAAAACAATCATCCTGCTTGAATCATATCAAGCAGGATGATAATGTAGTGATGAAATGAAATTATTTTTTCGCGGCCTTCAACACAGAGGGCAATAAGGAGGAAGCCTCGCGCACCTGCGCAGTGGAACAGGAGAAGGCAAAGCGAATATGCCCCTCGCCAGCCGCGCCGAACGCAGATCCGGGCGATGAGCCGATGCCGGATTGGTCAATCAAATAATCCGTCATGGACCAATCATCCGTCTTGCCTTGATAGCTGGGCCAATCGGGTGTGATGCGCGCCCACAAATAGAACGCACCTCCCGCTTTGAACGGTTTGACATACGGCAATTCTTCCAAGGAGGCAAGCAGCATATTTCGCCGTTCCTGATATTCCAGCGCCATCGACTTTGTAAAATCCTGCGGCCCGTTGATGGCGGCAGCCGCGCCGTGTTGCGTCACCGAGTTGACGCCGTTGATAGTGCAACGCACCAATTTTTTCAAACGTTCCAAAATGAGCTCATCGGTGGTCACCACATAACCGAGACGAAGTCCGCTCATGGCATAGGTTTTTGATAAAGAGAAAACACTGATGGTGCGATTTTGCGCAGCAGGCAATGATCCAAGGCTGACATGTTTTCGTCCATCGAAGATGACATGCTCATACGCCTCATCGCTGACCAGAAGCAGGTTGTGCTTTTCTGCGAGCGCAGCTATCGCTTCGAGCGTGGATTTGTTCACCACCGCGCCCGTGGGGTTGTGCGGCGTGTTCACGAAGATGGCTTTGGTCTTTTTTGTGATCGCGGCTTCGATATCCTCGGGACTATAAAGATATTCTTCGTTCTCGCGCAAACGAACCGGCACGGGAATACCGCCACCCAGTCGAATGTTTTCGGCGATTTCCGTCCACATCGGGTCCGGCAAAATCACTTCATCGCCCGGATCGAGAATAGCGCGAAAGATAATATAGAGTCCGTTCATGCCGCCGTTGGTCACAATAACATGATCCGCATTCGGAACTTTCAATCCGTTCTCAGTCGTGACTTTACGGAAGATTGCCTCACGAAGAGGCGGTATCCCGGTTGAGGCGGTGTAATAAGTCAGCCCATCTCGAAGCGCTTTCTCCATCGCCTCACGCACATGAACAGGGATGTCGAATGATGGATCACCTGATTCCAAACGCAGAACTTTGTGTCCCTTTGCCTGTTGTTCGAGCAGGCGGTCACGGACTTGAACAATGGCCCCCAATGAAACCTGGTCAACAATATGAGTCATGCTCTCTTCTCCAATTGCTTAAATTCCCGCCATTCTATCCGATGGAGACAATTAAGGCAAATGCAATTTTTGTCCACAGCGATGTTAGTTAAATCTTTCTAATTGCAAAGGATGAATATCAAACGTTGTTGCTTTTCCATTCGCGAGCTCCGAGACGATTTGTCCGGTGCCGGGACCGAGAGAAAGTCCAAGCATGGCATGACCTGTAGCGAGAATCAGATTGTTCTGTTTGGGAGAAATGCCGATGATGGGCAAGCCATCTGGCGTGGTAGGACGCAAGCCTGCCCAGGTTTCTTTAACATTCAGCCTTTCATCCAACTGAACATATTCGCGCACAGCGCGCTCGATGCCCGCGATGTGTTTTGGATTCGGCGTTGTATCATGATTGCTCAACTCAAGCCGACCTGTGAAGCGTAATAAATCCCCCATTGGCGTGACAGCAACGCGACGCTCACCGAGTATCAACGCTTCACGCGGCATCGTTTTCATCGCGGACATCGTGATGCTATATCCACGCGCGGGTTGGACGGGAATGTTCAATTTGATTCCGCGCATTACATTCGCTGACCAAGCTCCGGCAGCAAGCACTACTTGTTCAGGTTCAAAATTTTCGTTTGCGGTGCGAACGATGCAAATCTTTTGATCGCGAATCTCGAAGCTAGTAATGGGATAGTTCTCATAAACATCCGCACCTAATTCACGCACGCACTTGGCAAGGAATTCCAAAAAGCGCGCGGGGTTCAACGAGGCATCACCGGTAAAATGCACCCCACCGATAATGTTAGGCAACGCGGCAGGCTCGCGTTGATGCACTGCGGTTTTATCCAACACTTCGGCAGGCAATCCATTTTGATGCAATGTTTCGGCTTCATGCTTGCCGTTATCGAAAGCTTCTTGAGTTTTGTATAAAAATAACAAGCCGGTTTGCTGGTAATGACAATCAAACTTCTCATCGGCGATGAGACGCTCAAAGTTGGCGGAACTTAATTGACCGAGCGCTTTCAACGGTGGAATGGCACGCCGCACATTGGCTTCACTGCACGCTCTTGCAAATTGAATCAGCCATGAAAGATATGCTGGATCAAGACTAATCTTCATGCCAAAGGGACTGTTCGCGGGATCAAGCATCCATTTCATTGCCATGCCAATGATTCCCGGCGCAGCCAGCGGAATGATGTGACTCGGCACGATATGTCCCGCATTGCCCGATGAACTTCCTTTGGCGATTTCTTTCGACTCAAGTATCGTTACTTTTCGTCCTGATTTCAATAGGTAATAAGCGCAGTTCAATCCAATCGAACCGCCGCCGATGATGAGGATGTCTGATTTCACACTCATGGGTTTCACCTTCCAACTAAATTCGGATGCCATCCTTGAACGGATCGCGTTCGTCAATCAACAATTCACCCTCCACCATGACCCATGCCTCACCAGTAATCATTGGGATAACGTTTCCATTCTGAATTTGAATCTGTCCCTCGAAAATGCTCCCGACGACAGATTGCTGTTTCCAGATTTGTCCTTCTGCAAGTTTACCATCAGAGGATAAACAAGCCAGCTTGGCACTCGTGCCCGTACCGCATGGTGAGCGATCATACGCTTTGCCGGGGCATAAGACAAAACTCTTACTATCTGCATCCAGAGTATCGGTGAATAGTTCAACATGATCCACTTCATTTCCATCCGCGCCAACGATACCCATGCGAGTATACGCTTCACGCACACGCCAGGCAAAGTCGGTAAGTTGATCAATATTTTGGAGATTCACTTTCAGCCCGTGATCATGAACAAGGAAGAACCAGTTGCCGCCCCAAGCCACATCACCGTGGATTGTGCGTCCATCAATCTCAACCGCGACTTGTTTGAGATACCGATAAGCGGGAATGTTGCGAACTGAGACTCGGTTCGGATAACTGCTTTTCGATGGATGCAATGTCGCTTCGACAACTCCAACGGGTGTTTCAATTTTATAAGAGCCGGGATTGATTCGTCCAAGATATGATAACGAAGCGATGACACCAATTGTGCCGTGTCCGCACATGCCGAGATAGCCAACGTTGTTAAAGAAGATCACACCGAATTGACATGAGGAATCGGAAGGCGAAACGAGCAGAGCGCCGACCAATACCTCCGAGCCGCGCGGTTCGTTGAGAACCTGTGAACGGAAAGTGTCGTGATTTGATTTCAGTCGAGACAATTTATCAGCAACAGAACCAGAGCCGAGGTCAAGGGAAGATACGTCTTCGATTAAACGGGTTGGCTCGCCGCCAGTGTGAGAGTCAAGGAATGAGATGCGCTTCATTGTTTACTCCATTTAAAGAAATAAGCACAAACGACACGACGGGCACCAAGGTTTAAAAAAGAATCCTTCTTGTACTTTGTGTCCTTCGTGTTTAAGAAGTTGCGATTTTAAAAACGCGTTCAAACTCGATGCGATCTGCATCGGTCAACGGCAAAAGCGGACGGCGCGGAATGCCAACCGGAATGCCGAGCAATTCACAGCCGCATTTGACCTTTTGGGTATAACCGCCGCTTTCGAGATTGCGCATGAGCGGCAGAAGCTTATCCATGAGGAGGCGGGCTTGGACGAAATCACCGGCGAGAGCAGCATTCAACACCTCCGCATGCTGACGCGGCGTGCACGAAGCCGCACCGCCGATCCAGCATTGCGTGCCCCACAAAAAGTAATCGAGGGCTTCATCATCCGAGCCGCAGATCATTTGATAACGCCCACCGTAACGCAAGCGCATTTCATAGACGCGCCCCATCTCACCGCTGGCTTCCTTGATGCCGATCAGATTTTTCTGTTCCGTCAAACCATCAAGCACTTCGTAACCGACTTCGGTTCCGGCGCGCCACGGAAAGTTATAAAGGATAATGGGAATGCTGACCGAGTTCGCAACGTCGCGATAATGTGATAAGAGTTCGCGTTGATTGGGACGCGAATACGGCGGGACGGCGACCATCAAGGCCTCGTAACCCATTTTTTCGGCAAGCTGTGAATAGCGAATCACGTCGCGCGTAGCACCGGAATTGGTTCCGGCAATGAGTGTGGCGCGACCTTTGGCATAATCCTTGACGAATTGAAATAATTCCAAGCGTTCTTCGTCGCTCAAGGCGTAGACTTCGCCGGTGGTCCCGCCGGGCACGAGTCCGACCACGCCGTTGGCGAGCACGAAGTCAATCAACTTTTTCAACACACCGTAGTTGATTGATTCATCATTATTGAATGGTGTAACAATAGGCGCGTAGATTCCTTTAAGTTGCATATATATTCTCCTTGCTAAGTTTCAAAAGTCGAAATCTGCATTATTTATAAATTCTTATCTATGATTTATGTAAGAAACTTGGTCGCCATTCGAAAGTTTTCCGATTGGGTATTCAGTCTTTCAACAGATTTCAGCCTATGAAAAAAAATATTTCTTAACCGAAACACATAAATTAGCATAGCAAGAACAATGTCGCGAGCATTTTGATTCAAATGCTCTAGCACATTCGCTACTAGCTCTTGTTTATCCCCATGGCGAAAGTTCAATCTGTCAAATTTCTCATTGGATTTTCTATTGTTTGTATACCTTGCTTTGAAATAAGCGAATTCAAAATCGTAATTAAGAGAGTTCTATTTTATTGTTATTTTCTAACTCCGTTACAAATTTTTCAAAGGCAGAAATATTTGATTTGTAATTGCAAATTTTGCCTTCCAAAATATTCCAAATGAGTGCAAAATATAGAATATTATTTGCTTTATCAGAGACAAAGTCAAAATTTATTTCTCTAAAATATTCTTCAATCCAATGAAGCTCGGCTGATTTATCGTCACTTTTTATTTTACCCATTGCTCCTCTCTGATTTTCAGTGACTCTATTGCCACGAACGAGGCTTTCGTTACGCCGATCAATTGCTCATACGGTATCGGCGGTTCGCCGCCTGTGCGAATTGCTTTTGCAAAAGCAATCATTTCATTCTTCCAACCTTTATCCTGCGCGCCTTTGATGGTTCTGCGATTTCCATTTTCAACCAACTCCAAGGCACGGAAATCATCTAACACCGCGATCCTGCCGCCGCAAAAGACTTCGACGCGTTCCTTCGGAAAAGACTTGTCGCCGTTGGCAAGATAATCCACAACGCCAATCGAACCATTGGGAAAAGTGAAAGTCATCGAAACGTTGTCTTCGCGATATTTGCCATTATCGGGCAAAGCATGAGCAGTCACTGAAACAGGAGCCGCGCCGACAAGGAAGGTGATGAAGTCAATAAAGTGACAGGCTTCCCCAACGATTCGTCCGCCGCCGAGCGCCGGGTCTTGAGTCCAATGATTTAATGGAATATAACCAGCATTGACGCGATAATGAATGTGCATCGGCTCGGTATGATCATTATAGAAATCGAAAAGCTGTTGAGCAAGAGGCGCAAATCTGCGATTGAAACCGACCGTTAGTAGTTGATGGTTGGTAGTTGACAGCACTTTACTGATTGCTGTTAACTGTTTACTGTCAACCGCTAACGGTTTTTCAACGAAAACATTCTTACCAGCTTTCAAAGCTTTGATCACCAAATCCGCATGAGTATCGTGACGAGTCAGAATGGCAACGGTGTTGATGTTCGCATCGTTGACGATCTCATCATCTGATGAAGTGGCATAAGCAAAACCAAATTTCTTCCCCGAATGCTGGGCATGGAGTCCGCCCGAAGATGCAATACCGACGAGTTCAATACCGCTGACGTTTTTGATTACAGGCAATAAAGTTGCATTGGCATAAAGTCCCGCGCCTAATACGCCAAGCTTCAAGGATGAAGATTGAGTGCGAACAGATTCGAATTCAATCTTTTCGCTTTTGATTTCTTTCTCTTGATCGTAAGTAAGCAACACCCCCAAGAACGGCTTCTTCGTTTTTCCAGTGATGATTTCATACGCTTGCGCCGCTTGTTCGATTGGGAAGTGATGTGTGATGAGTGGCGCGGTTTTCAACTTACCTCTCGCCACTAACTCAACCACGGATTCAAAATTGCGACCTTCGGTCCAGCGCACGTAGCCGAGCGGATAGTCTTTGCCGTCTTCTTCATACGAAGAGTCATAACGACCGGGTCCATACGAACGCGAGTTGATAAACGACAATTCTTTCTCATAATAGATTTTGCGCGGAATGTTCAAACCAACTGCGCCGGTTGCGACAATGCGCGCCCGGCCACGCGCGATGAGCGCGGCAAGTTCAACCGGATCGTTGGATGAGGTATCGGCACAGATCAAAACGATGTCGAAGCCTCGATTGGCGGTAAAGGCTTGAGACGCGTCCACGGCATTTGCGCGGCGAACCGATTCGATTCCAAGAGATGAGGCGAGGGCGACACGCTTCGGGTCAATGTCAATGCCCAAGACGTCGCATCCCGCCGCGGCCGCGATCTGAATCGCCAATAATCCTAAAAGCCCGAGCCCGATCACCGCGACGTTCTCACCGATTTGCGGCTCAGCGAGTCGAAAGCCGTGCATCGCAATCGCGCCAAGCGTGGTGAATGCCGCCGATTCAAAATCAACATTCTTGGGAAGCAATGTTAAAAGATTGCGCGGCACAACATTATATTCCGCGTGGACCGCAAAGCCGCCGCCTGCGCAAGCCACGCGCTGCCCTACCTTGAAGCCCTGCATATTTTTTCCGAGTGCGACAATCGTGCCAGCGGACGAATATCCAAGCGCCATCGGCTGATCGAGTCGATTGATCGCGGCTTGAACGGTTGGGACGAGTCCTTCACGGCGCGCTTTATCCATCACCTGCCTGACGAGATCAGGGCGCGAGCGCGCCTTGCCCACCAGATTCTTTTCAGCGAATTCAACCACCATCCGTTCGGTCCCGGCTGAGACCAGCGACGCTGCGGTTTTGATTAATGCAAATCCATCGCGCGGAGTTGGGACAGGGACTTCTTCAACTATTGCTTTACCGTTTTTCATGTTTTGAAGTAATTGTTTCATTGTGATTTCATCCTAAATTTCGCGTTCAGTATACTCCAAGATGCACATGATATAATCAATATAACTTCAATGCAATCATCAAGGCAATGATTTGAATTGGGAGATTTCTGTGACCGATACTCGCGTACAAAAATTTGCAAAAATTTTGGTGGAACATTCGACTCGCATCAAACCCGGTGACCGCGTTTTGATCGAAGGCACGACCGCCGCTGAGCCGCTCATCCGCGAACTGTTCATTCAAGTTTTGGAAAGAGGCGGGCATCCGCATCCGATGGTGGCTTTGCCGGGCATGATGCCATTCAGCCAGGATGAAATGTATGTGACGTATGCCAAAGATACACAACTGGATTTCGTCCCGACATTCTATAAACTGGCTTACGACCAATTTGAGTTGCGCATCCGCATCCATTCCGCCACGAACACGCGCGGGACCGGCAGTGTGGATCCCATCAAAGTCCAGCGACGCGGCAAGGCATTGAGTCCCATTACTGAAGCGCAGATGCGACGCGGCGCCGAAGGCGTCTTCAAATGGGTGACGACTCTTTATCCAACCGAAGCGTATGCTCAGGACGCGGGCATGAGTCTGATGGATTATTCGGATTTTGTATTTCACGCAGTTCACGCGCACGAGGATGATCCGGTGGCGTATTGGAGAAGCCTCGAAGCCAAACAGAAAAGTGCAATCGATTTTATACAAGGAAAAAGTCAGGTCACTTTAAGCGGCCCGAACGTTGATCTGACTCTCTCCATCAAGGGCCGAATATTTGATAATTCCTTTGGCACGTTCAACATGCCGGATGGCGAAATCTTTACCGGCCCAGTGGAAGACTCGGTCAATGGCTGGGTCAAGTTCACGTATCCCGCCATCTATGGCGGCGTAGCAGTCGAAGGCGCGGAGCTGACGTTTAATCGCGGACGCGTCGAAACCGCAAAAGCCGAGAAGCAACAGGATTATTTGCTTAAGATGATTGAATCCGATGCAGGCTCGCGTTATCTCGGAGAGTTCGCCATTGGCACGAATACCGATATCGATCGCTTCACCGGCAACATTCTCTTCGATGAAAAAATCGGCGGGACGTTCCACATGGCACTTGGCGCGGGCTATCCCGAAACCGGCTCGAAGAATCACAGCGCCATTCATTGGGATATGATCTGCGACCTGCGCAAGGATTTAGAGATCACAGTGGACGGGCAGTTGTTTTATAAGAACGGGCAGTTTGTATTCGACAAATAATGAAGATCGTCTCTTCCATACCCCCTACCTACCAGACTACCAGAGCCAAGGAACTAACTTCTTTGTCTCACTTTGATATTTTTCATAATCAGATCCTAAGGATGAAACAAGAACTGATTCTTCGATATGAATTCTGTATAAAAGAGCAATAAGCGGCAGTACGACCGCGAACGCTAATGACAGCCAATTCTGAACAGCAATGCCATAGCCGCAGCACATCAAAATCAATCCACTATATGAAGGGTGGCGTACAAGTCTGTAGGGGCCACTTCTTCTTACCTGTTGGTCTGTATGCGTCTCAACCGTCGTACGGAACGAAGCTCCGAGGATAATAACAGCCCATATGCGGAGTCCAAAACCTAACACCATAATGCATAGCCCAATCCAGAAGATTGTGTCGGACCAACGGCCAGGGAAGAAAAACTTGGAATTCCCTTCAAGAACTGAAGCAACAGTGATGCCCAAGGCAATCGCGATGAAGTTATAGTAACGGGTTCCTCGGTCGTTTCCCGTTTTACCTTTTCCCTGTGTTCGGTCTCTGACGATAAGGAAAATCTCAAATACTATCCAAACTATCGAGATGATTGATAACAAAGTTGAGAACAGTTTCACCTTATATGTCTTTCATTACAATAGATTTTTGAGATTATACTTCAAACCAGCAAGCCAAGTCTCAACCTTAGCTTTAACATCCCCTTAACAAACGATTATGATTTGTTATGATATAGTCTTTGCAAATGCCTGAATCAATTTTGATCGTTGAAGACGAACCCTCCTTGCAGGAAACCCTGGCCTATAATTTGAAAAAGGATGGCTATGTCGTTGAGACAGTCGGCGACGGTCTCTCTGCCCTCGAAGCGGCCCGCCGCTCGAAACCCGATCTGATCATCCTCGATATCATGCTTCCCAAAATGGACGGCTTCGAAGTGGCGCGCATCCTGCGCAAGGAATTGACCACCGCCATCCTGATGCTTACCGCGCGCGACGATGAAATTGACCGCGTGGTTGGGCTCGAGGTCGGCGCAGACGATTACCTGACCAAGCCCTTTTCCATGCGCGAACTGCTGGCGCGCGTCAAGGCGCAATTGCGCCGCACGCGTATGTTGAGGGAGGAAATGGGAAAAACCAAAGGCGACTCTGCTGCTTCCCCACATGAAACTTTAACATTTGACAATCTGGTCATCAATCTCACGCGCCGCGAAGTAATGCTGGATGGCAAGCCTTTGCAACTCAAGCCCAAGGAATATGAACTTCTTCTCTTTTTCGCCGAGCACAAAAGCCAGATGCTTTCACGCGAATTCATCCTCGAGCGCGTCTGGGGCTGGGACTTCATCGGTGACAGCCGCACGGTGGATGTCCATGTGCGCTGGCTGAGACAAAAAATTGAAATGGATGCAGCCAATCCAGCACGCATTGTGACTGTGCGCGGCGGCGGATATCGATTCGAAGGATAACATCAAAATATAAAACATAAATTACGTTTTACATTTTGAGTTCTTATGATCGCCATTTTAATTTCTCTCATCGTAATCATCCTGTTCATCGCCATTTGGTTTGCCAGGCGTTATTACGATTTGCGCCGGATTCTTGATGAACAAAACAATCTCATCAAGAATCTCGATCTTCAACTTACAGGTCTGAATTCAGAACACGCCCGCCTTGCCGCGGTGCTTGATCAAATGACTGATGGTGTGTTGATCGTCAATTCGCAGGGCAGGATTCAATTTGCAAATCCGGCTTCCAAGAAATTATTCGAGACAGTTGATCCAATCAATCGAAGTATTGTTGAAGTGGTCCGTCATCATAAACTGGTAGAAGCGTGGCGGCGTTGCCAGCAAACCCATGAGCTGCAAAGCAAATCAGTGGAAGTGCCCGCGCGCCGACAATTCCTTCAGTTGGTGGTCATCTCCGATACTCACGCGGGCGGAAGCCTTTTGCTCGTGCAGGATTTGACACGCGTGCGGCGGCTCGAAACCGTGCGCCGCGACTTCATCTCCAACATCTCCCATGAACTTCGGACTCCATTGGCTTCGCTCAAAGCATTGACCGAGACCCTGCAGAACGGCGCTCTTTCGGACCCCGACGCGGGGCCGCGTTTCCTTGGCCGCATCGTGACGGAGGTTGACGCGTTAACTCAGATGACGCAGGAATTGCTCGATCTCTCGCGCATCGAGTCGGGACAAGTGGGGCTGAACCTGGCCCCGATTTCCCCGAAGAATTTATTGGTGTCAGCCAGTGATCGGATGAAGCTTCAATCCGAACGCGCCGGATTAACGCTCTGCGTTGAATGTCCCGATGATTTGCCAAATATCCAAGCAGATCAAGCGCGGCTGGAACAGGTGCTGGTTAACTTGATCCATAACGCTGTCAAGTTCACGCGGCCGGGCGGAGAGGTGATTCTTTTAGCGGAAGCTGCTGATGGTAAAGTCCAATTCGGAGTCAAGGATACGGGAATCGGAATCCCATTGGACGATGTCTCGCGCATCTTTGAACGCTTCTATCGCGTGGACCGGTCGCGCTCGGGAAGCGGTACAGGCTTGGGTCTCTCCATCGCACGTCATATCGTGGAGGCGCACGGAGGAAAAATTTGGGTGGACAGCATCGAAGGTCAGGGAAGCACGTTCTTCTTTACAATTCCGCAAAGTGCGGCGGACTTTCCGCATGCTTGAAGTTTTCATAATTGTTTTGCACTTGTTAGCTCGCTCTAAAGCGCAGTCTGACCAATGTGTGCTATCCTAGGAGTGTGAATATGTTTCTGGCTGTAAACGTAGTTGCCATGCTGACTGTGTTCATTGTCGACGCGGGGCGAAAGCGACGGGACTTCCTTCATCGCCAACGTGATGCGGCATATCGATGATCCAGTTACATCTCCCCTCCTTCTCGCAAGAACCCGAACTCCTCCCGGGTTCTTGTGTTTTAAACCGTCCCAACAAAAATATGTTTACCAGATGTTAACTATCTCTTAGGCTGCCTTTAAAAGAAAGAGAATAATATTTATATTGAAAAAAGGAGTAGTATAAATATGGATTTATTTCTTGTAATTACGCTAATTCTCACGCTGATTGTTTTTGGCGTGGATGCTTATCAGAAGCGCAATCAATATTTAAATAACCAGGAAAGTGAATGGAAAAACATATTCTCGTAACGAATGATGATGGAGTGCTTGCGCCGGGTTTGCTATCACTGGCCCAGGAAATGCGCAAGCTTGGTAAAGTAAGTATTCTTGCGCCAGATCGAAATTGGTCTGGCGGCGGACATGTGAAGACGCTAGACCGCGCCTTGCGTGTCAAGGAATATCATCTTGCAGATGGAACGATTGCAAACGCCAGTGATGGTGCGCCTTCCGATTGCGTGGCCCTTGCAACGCTAGGATATTTCAAGGAACCAATTGACCTCGTGGTTTCGGGCATCAACGTCGGAGCAAATCTCGGGCATGATGTCACCTACTCCGGAACGGTTACCGCCGCCATGGAAGCCGTGATCGCTGGAATTCCGGGGATCGCAATTTCATTGGAGATCCCCGAAGGACACACCGGCGAAATCGATTTCGGACCTGCTGCACGCGCCATGGAACACGTTGTGCGTCACGCGCTCGAAAACGGATTGCCTCCGGAAATTTTATTGAACGTCAATGTGCCATTTCTACGGGATGAAGAAATCCGGGGTTTTCGTTTGACACGCCAGGGTTTGCGCGTCTATCACAGCCGTCTCGATGAGCGCATTGATCCACGCGGCCGCCCATATTACTGGATCGGCGGAGATGCGCCGACGGGCCTCGCGGAACGGGGCACGGACATTGGCGCATTGGCTGAAGGTTACGTTTCCGTTACGCCTCTTCACCTGGACTTGACAGCCTATCGCGCGCTGACCGATTTAAATACCTGGCCTTGGGATGAAAATGTGGCGATTCCCTTCTTTGAATTGTCGGTAGCGGATAAAAAAGTTTGAACATGGTGTTCTTCCCTCACTCTTGTCTCCCAATTGTGGAGACACTGCCCGCCCACGGAACTGGCGGGCAGTTTTATTTCATTTCTACCCCATGGGCCTTAACAAAATGTTAACCAATTATTCCATTGCTATTAAACGCTGATTGTTATGATTCGATTGTATAAATTTCAAAAGGAGAAGAAAAAGAAATGTCAAAATTCTTACGTTCGTTTGTGTTCGTTACAATTGCATTCAGCTTCGTGCTGGCGGCTTGTGGTACAAGTGCCACGCCGACTGCGACCGAGGCAATGCCAGCAACTCAGGCCCCTGCAGCAACCGCTGCCATGCCAGCGTCAACCGCCACTCCTACGCCCCTAGCCCCAGGCTCTGTTCAAATCACTGGTGCAGGCAGTACCTTCCAACAGCCTGCTGTTTCCGATTGGGCTTATGCCTATCCGTTAATTGATCCATCCGTCGCGATCAATTATCAGGGTGTGGGTTCAGGTGCGGGCAAGACAGCCATCATCGGTAATACGGTTGATTTCGCGGGTTCGGATGCAGTGCTCACCGCCGATGAAACCACCAAAGGTGTAGATTTGCAGATGTTCCCCATTTTGGCTGGCGCAGTTGTCATGATGTACAACATTCCAGAGCTAGATCCCAAAGGGCCTGTTCTAGTCTTGGATGGCAATACACTAGTTGGTATCTATAACGGCACCATCACGAAATGGAACGATCCGGCTATTGCGGCGCTCAATTCGCAAATTGCTTCTAAGTTGCCCGCCAAACCGATCACCGTGGTGCACCGCTCGGATGGTTCTGGCACTACCGCAATCTTTACTGCCGCGTTGTCTTCATTCAGCACGGCTTGGACCGCTGGCTCTGGCACAACGGTTTCGTGGCCCGTTCAGAGCAGCCTAGGCGGCAAAGGCAGTCAGGGTGTATCGGCTGATGTACAACAGACACCCTATGCCATTGGTTATGTTGAATACAGCTTTGCTAAATCGAACGGTATTGCATTTGCCCAGATGGTCAATAAAGCTGGCAAGACCGTGACAGCCTCGCCTGATAGCGTAGCATCTGCCATGAATGATTTTGCCAATAACTTCACCCCTGCTTTGACGAACACTATCGTCAATGGCCCCGGCGCTGGCTCCTGGCCGATTTCTGGTTATACTTATGACATTGTCCACGCCACCAGCATGACCGATTGCGTCAAGGCGCAGAAGTTGCTCGCCTTCTTCCACTGGGCTCTGACCGATCCTGCTGCTACCAAGCGCGCCACCGACCTTGGTTTCGTGCCGCTGCCGGCTCCTGTTTTAACTCAGGTTGAAGCTGCACTCAGCAAGGTCACTTGCAACGGTCAGCAAGTAATGGATATGACCAAGTAATAGTAAAAAGATAAGAACAGATTCGCAATGTGTGGAGGGCCACTCTATATTCTGAATGGGCGGCCCTCCATTTGACTTTATAATTGGCGCATACCCCGAATGTTCTTTATATCGGGAAATTCGTAGAATAAAACTAAAAGAGACATTGAGATGAAAACCGCCTCCCTTCCAAAACCTAATGCCCTAGGTCTGCGCATCCAACAAATCACCCATCATGGGGATATCCTCTGGTCCGGATTGATCATATTGATGTCTTTTGTGGTGATTGCAGTAGTTTTTGCAATCGGTTGGATGCTATGGCAGCAATCTGCGTTAGCACGCAGTCAGCTCGGCTTGAATTTCATCCTTCCAAGAGCCGATTCCACTTGGGATCCGCAAACGGGTATTTTTGAAGCCTGGCCTTTCATCTATGGGACGTTAATTACTTCGATCTTTGCGATCATCCTTGCGGTTCCAATTAGTCTTGGCATTTCTATTTTTCTTGCAGAATTATGCCCGGAAAAAATACGATTGCCGCTAAACTGGATGATCGAACTGCTAGCGGCTATTCCAAGTGTAGTGTATGGCTTGTGGGGAATCTTCGTCTTCCTTCCCAAAGTGGTTCTTCCAGTTGGCGAAGGTTTATTTACTGTATTCGGCCAGGTACCGGTATTGAATTTTTTCTTTACCGGGCCAATCCCACAGAGCGGCGCTTCGCGATTAGCAGCGGCTATGATCCTCACAATTATGATTATCCCAACAATTACAGCCATCACGCGTGATGTGCTTTTAGCAATTCCGAATGCTCAACGTGAAGCTGCCATGGGAATGGGATCTACACGTTGGGAAATGATCTGGCAGGTATTACTGCCTTATGGTTTGTCCGGAATTCTTGGCGCAATCATTCTCGGTTTGGGCCGCGCCCTCGGCGAGACCATGGCCGTGACCATGGTGATAGGTAATTCGCTGGAACCCACAGGTTCCTTGCTCAAACCAGGCTACACCATGGCTAGCTTGTTAGCTAACGAGTTTGGAGAATCTTTGTCAGAGTTACATACCTCGGCCATGATTGAAATCGGTTTGACGTTATTTGTCATTACACTCATTTTGAATATCATTGCTCGTTTTCTAGTTTGGCAAGTGGCGCGGCGGACGCCGCAGGAGGCGCGCTCATGACCACAACTCGATTCCAGGAATTGATCGCGAAGAACGGAGCTGCGCACTCACGCCGCCGCAAAATCACCAATACCATCATGCTCGCTATTACAGGTCTGTTGACCCTGATGGCACTTGTACCTTTATTCTGGATCATTGGTTATGTGATCTATCGCGGTGGAAGCTCGCTCAATTTAGCTTTCTTCACGCAACTTCCGCGTCCTCTAGGCATAGCAGGCGGTGGCGTTCTTCATTCCATTGAGGGCACGGCCGTGCTCGCGGCTCTATCCTGTTTATTTGCGATCCCGCCCGGTGTGCTAGCCGCTTTCTATGCCGCGCGCAATCCCAATACACCCTTGGGCATAACTTTGCGTTTCACTACCGATGTGTTGGCAGGCGTTCCATCTATTGTGATGGGACTCTTTGTTTATGCTTTAATCGTTGTACCTTCAAAACATTTTTCGGGTCTTGCAGGCGGTGTGGCAATGGGTATCCTGATGTTGCCGACAATTATCCGCACCACTGAAGAAATGCTCAAGCTGGTTCCGCATACATTGCGCGAAGGTTCATTGGGATTGGGCACGCCGGAATGGAAAACATCCATCAGTGTTATGTTCCCGGCGGCACTCAATGGCATTATCACTGGCTTTCTTCTGGCAATTGCTCGCGCCACCGGCGAAACGGCTCCGCTTCTCTTTACGGCTTTTGGCAATGACAATTTCAATATTGGATTGATCGTCCGAGGCGGAGTGCAGGCCCATCAAGGTGTCTTCACGATTATCGGACGCATCATCAATCAGCCCGTGGACTCGCTCCCGCTGACATTATGGAAATATGCTCAACAACCATATCCTGAACGGGTCGATCAATCTTGGGGTGTGGCATTGGTGCTAATGATTTTTGTTCTTTTGATTGAAATCATTGCGCGTCTATGGGTCGAGTTCCGCAAACGCGCGCTTCAAGGATAAAGATATGGAAACCAAAATCGCTATTACGAATAACGGAACGCCAGGCACCGAATCTTCCAACAAAATGGGGATGAAAAACCTATCCGTCTTTTATGGGAAGTTCCGCGCGCTGGCTGAAATCAATCTCACCGTTCAGTCAAACAAAATTACCGCCATCATCGGCCCTTCGGGCTGCGGAAAATCCACTTTATTGCGTTCGTTCAACCGCATGAATGATCTGACCGCCAGTGCACGAATGGATGGTGAAATCCTTCTGGATGGCGAGAATATCAACGCATCCGGCGTGGATGTCGTGGATGTCCGACGCCGGGTCGGGATGGTTTTTCAACGTCCCAATCCATTCCCAAAAAGCATTTATGATAATGTGGCGTTTGGTCCGCGCTTATATGGTGTCCGAAGCAAA
Organism: uncultured Chloroflexia bacterium; assembly: GCA_963783295.1. Lineage (GTDB taxonomy): Bacteria > Chloroflexota > Anaerolineae > Anaerolineales > Villigracilaceae > Fen-1038. The sequence continues at coordinate 288,096 of CAWAMX010000018.1, forward strand.
AATGATTTGAACGAAATTGTGGAGAAATGCTTGCGGCAATCCGCTTTGTGGGATGAAGTAAAAGATAAACTTCATCAAAGCGGGCTTTCGCTTTCGGGTGGACAGCAACAGCGTTTGTGCATCGCGCGCGCGTTAGCCGTGGAACCCGAAGTTATTTTAATGGATGAACCCGCTTCGGCCCTCGACCCAATTTCGACTCTCCGCATCGAGGAGCTGATGCACGACCTCGTCAAGGATTACACCATCATCATCGTGACGCACAACATGCAGCAGGCCGCGCGCGTCTCGGATTACACGGCGATGATGATGATTGATGACCAGCGCGCTGGACGGATGATTGAGTTCGATGAGACGAATGTGATTTTTACCAATCCGAAAGATAAGCGCACAGAAGATTACGTGACCGGGCGATTTGGATAAGATATAATGGCTTGGTAGAGAAGTCGAGGAATCCATGTTACGCAAAACATTTGAGACGGAAATCAAGCAGGTTAAAGACGACGTACTGATGCTCGGCAGTATGGTCGAGCAATCTCTTCTGGGGTCAGTTGAAGGGTTGAAGATTCGCGACCTGAAGGCAGCACAAAAGATCTTGGAAGGTGACCGCGCTATCAACAAAAAGCGATTCGAGATCGAAAGCCAGTTAATGATCCTAATTGCCACTCAACAACCAATGGCGCATGATCTGCGAGTATTGGCCTCAATTTTGGAAGTTATCTCGGAATTGGAGCGCATGGGTGATTATGCCAAAGGCATCGCCAACATCAATATCCGCATGGGGGATGAGGTGTTGCTCAAACCGCTGATTGACGTTCCGCGCATGGCGGAAAAGGGCGTGGATATGCTCCATCGGGCGCTGACCGCGTTTATCAACGAAGATATTGAAACGGCGCGCAAGATCCCGGTTGAAGATGATATCGTAGATGGTCTCTACCTCCAGATCTATCGTGAGTTGATGACTTTCGTCATTGCCGATCCGACCACTATTGAACGCGCCAACTGGCTGTTGTGGGTGGCGCATAATCTCGAGCGCTTCGCCGACCGTGTCACGAATATCTGTGAGCGGACGGTCTTTATCGTCACTGGCGAATTAAGCGAAATCAACGACACGGATAACGAATTCTGGCATCCGCACAAACATGAATAAGAGCGTGCTGTTTCTGTGCACGGGAAATTCCTGCCGTTCGCAGATAGCCGAAGCCATTGTCAATGCCCGTTACTCGAAGGAGTGGCGGGCATTTTCGGCGGGGACCCGGCCCACCGGTTTCGTTCATCCGATGGCGATTCAAGTGTTGCATGAAATCGGGATCGAACATCACGGTGAATCAAAAAGTGTTGAACAATTCCGCAACGAAGATTTCGATCTGGTGATTACTGTCTGCGACGACGCCAGCGAGGAATGTCCCGTTTGGCTGGGACGAGGAAAACGCCTCCACGAGGGATTCCGCGATCCGGCCAAGGCGGAGGAAACGGAGGAGGAACGGCTGGCCGCTTTCCGCCAAGTACGAGACGAAATGTTAAAGAAAATTCCAAGTCTGCTAGCAAAATAAACGAGAGGACTTTGTGTCGCTCTCGTTTATTATTTTAACTCTGTACGATGCCCAAAGTTTTTGCAACTGTGTAATCAGGGAAGACTTGAGCCAGGCTTTGATTTTTGACTCGCTTCGAAACGATCTCAGCCAACACATCGCGGTAATCGGTTGTGACGTTGAGATCGCCCGGGCCGTACAATTTATCAGGAGCGAGCCCGGGCCAGTCACTATACACTTTGCCGCCATTGACGCCTCCGCCGACGACAAACATGCAGTTGCCGTGTCCGTGATCGGTGCCGCCTGAACCGTTTTCCTGCGCGCGCCGTCCAAATTCGGACATTGTAACCATTGTCATTTTCTTAGCAGCGTCACCCATATCGGTATAAAGCGCGGCCAACCCGGAACTTAATTCATCCAGCAGCTTCGGCATATCACCATCGGTTGCGCCTTCAGCGTTGTGCGTGTCCCAGCCGCCGATGTCCACGCAGGCAACTTCGAGTCCGATTTCCGCTTTGGCAATTTGGGCAACTTGCTTTAATGCCGTGCCATATTCGGTCTGAGGATATTGCGCATTGCCGGTCGGCGTGTAATGAGAAATATCTACTTTTGAAAGTAAGTCCACTGCATCGAACGTATCGCTTGCAATCGGGTCCAAACTGCCCCCGAGGCTGTAAAGCGACTCAAGTCTTTTTCGGATCTCAGTCAGCTGGCTGGTGTCGCCCTGCAAATGGAAATCCGCAATGGATTGAAGCGTGGTGACCGGAATCGGTCCGCGCAAAGATTCTTGCATGATGCCTCCCATCCCAATGGCGCGGAATGGAGAAGTATTCTGCCACGGCGCGGATTGCAAATGACGGCCAATCCATCCAGTCTCTATGGTTTTCTCGCCGGGCGTGCCGCGTTCCATGTAATCCATCGCATCGAAATGGGAATGAGTTGGGTCGGGCGAACCGACCGCGTGCACAATGGCCAAAACTTTTTCATCCCATAAATCTTTCAGGGGTTGTAATGCCGGATGCAGACCGAAGAATCCATCGAGGTCAATGCCGGTCTTGGTATTACCTGCCGATGGTTCTGCAATCGCCAAATCTGTTCGGAGATGATAATAGTCCGCGTCGCCGTGCGGGATGACAGCATTCAAACCGTCCATGCCGCCGCGCTGAAAGATGACCACCAATAAATCGCCAGGCGGTTCCACACCATCCGGTGCGAACGCCATGCGCGGCATCCATGATGGCAAGGCGGATGAAACGGCCAAATTCCTCATCCGAGTTGTACCGAGCTTCATAAAATCACGACGGGAAAGTTTTGTGTCCATTAATAAACTCCTTTTCTAAAAACCATTAATGTTGAACAGCAATTTGTTATAAATATGAGATTGCCATGTGACCTTGGTCTCGAGATGTCGCTCACTTTGCTCGCGACTACTCGACCAGCAGTTCTTTGCGATGACATGCTAACGAACTTGAAAATGCGGCGAGCCGAGGATTAATCCAGCAATGCTAGCGAGATTTTTTCCAAGATCGCCTGTGGATGCGAAGTCAAGCAATATATTGCGCGCATCGTCCGGCAAGACCGAGCCAATGAAACGCTGACTTAGAACATCCACTACATCTTGAGCGGATTGAGCGTCTTGTGTCAAAGCATTTACATCCACGTGTACGCCGTTGATTTTGTTGTAGGTCAACAAGTTGCCAAAATTCCAACGCTCAAGCAAGCCGCTGGTATTTGCCCAGAAGGATGCGACATCGGGAAAGCCATTCGGGAATTGCCAATCGAACGGAATCTGGCCGAGAAGTTTTACATGTTGAGTTAGTTGTTGTGATTGACCGGTCAGAGTCGCGTTAGTTAACCGCAGAGCCGATGCCAGAAATTCAAGCGGCCGCTTCATCTTCTGACCGGCCGAATTCTTGAACGCATCCGACTGAAAGATGGCTTTCAGAAGCGTCGGCGTATCGCCATCCGATTGAGTAAAGATATTCGCCAAATCGCTGACCAGTGCCGGGTCCGGAATATCGGAAACAAAGTGGCGTGCCAGCTTGGTGCTGATGAACTGCGCGGCCATCGGATGATGCGCAAGCATATCTAGCACCTTGGTGGCATCGTCTTCGCCGCCTCCCGCCGGGATGGTCAAATTTAGAACTTGTTTCTCGCCCATATCGTGCATTCGCTCCACGAACTGATATGTCCCAAACGGCTTAATCGGATTGTTTGGGCCGACGATTGTCCAACCCGTGAACGCCCGCGCCACGTTGGTGATGTCCGTTTGAGTGTAACCGCCATTGACACTAATGGTGTGCAATTCCATTAACTCACGCGCATAATTTTCATTGGGCGCGGCTTTCTGACTTTCAGCGTTGTCCAGGAAGAATAGCATGGCCGGACTATGTGCAGATGCACTTAAGATGGTGCCGAATTTTGCAAAGGCATTCGGACGGATCACGTTGAGATCGTCATCCGTTTTCAACACACGGCACAAACCCTTGCCTATATAAATGTTGAAGTGGTTCGACCAGAAATCCGCCATCACTTCCTTGAGTTGGCGCAGGCTATGCCATTGACGAAGGATCGTGGCGGCGACCAGTTCCTGGATGGGCTGTCCAAATTGCGGGAGTTGAAAACGTTGGGCCGGCGTCATTGTCAAAGTCGAGAAGCGAGTCATTAGTTGGTCGGTGGCATCGTCATTGATGTTTTCAGAATTAAGCTGTTCGTCAATGAACGCATCGAGGCCGATCTGGCTGACGCGGCTGTACATTTCCGGTGTCGCGCCGAAGCTGATGCGATTGAGAGTCAAAACTATTAAGGGATCAACCGCGGTCAACGTTGGAACAGTTGTTGCAATAGGAGCGGAACCAATGCCAACGCTGGCGCTCCCCGAAGAGTGGCCTGTAATGGTTTGTACTGTGGTTTGTGGCGTGCAGGCCGCGAGGGCGTTATAAGCGGCGAACAAGCCGGACGCCTTTAGAAAGTCACGACGAGAAATTGTCATATCAACACCTCGGCCTCATTATAGAATGATGGAATGAAGATAGGATTATCCCGCTGTAAATTTTCTGTAAAAAGTTTGGATGCCTGTCTGGGAGTACGCAAAGTTTGTCAGTCGGCCAAGGGTAAACCAGCATAGGATGGCTTCAGGGAATCCCAAGACTTACTGAGCCAAGCGGCTCGGGCTTTGGCAGTTGCAATGACCCCAGGCAGGGTCCAACGTGCGCCAGAACGTTTCAACCGGACAGCGGCAATCTGCTTGCAAGCGCTTTCGATGGTTCCGCTGCCGATCAGATACCCGAGTTGGCGAAAACGTGCGTAGTCCATACGTTTCTCATTGTGATCGTAATAGGTGATTGCCTTTTCGATGAAGGGATGTGCGGCGGTGTGCGAAAGCAAACTGCGACAGGATTGAATCACATCTTGAATGCGTCCTTCCCACAGTTCGGTACGCACTTGGGTCAGCCATTCGTGAGCCTGTGGCGTGTTTGGGCCGAACGCCGCTTCTGCGATGGGTGTGAGATATTCGCTGGCGTGATACCAATCCACGATTTGTACGGCGTTTGGATAATATTTTTGCACTAGGTTCCAAATCCACACGGCACCCTCTGAGACAAAGACGATTTCTTCATAGCCGTCGACCTGATGTTGGATACCCGTAGCCCATAACAATCGTCCAAATTGTTCGGCTTCCTGGATGTCGCAGTGGTATTTCATGTTCTTGGCTTGCAGATGACTTTGTTCTCCAACGCGGGATCCGTGGTGATTTTGGGGATGAGAAAGGTGAATCTGCTCCACTTCATACCAACACAACGTTTTCAACTCTCGCCACTCCCCGTGCAAGGGCACATGCGCACCATCGACCGAGGCATAGAGGCGCCCAAGATGCCTGGGGAGGCGCTGCTCTCGTTCTTCTAATCCTTTCATGTCTTCTGCCGCTTGTTTCCATTCTTCTTCGAGTTGGGCTTGTGCCTGTCCATAGCCTTCGGTCTGTTTGAGTACGGTATGATCGCTTACTCGAAATAACAGAAAACGCTCCGCCAATTGACTGGCTTCTTCAAACGATGTTTCCACTCCCAAGATCCCGAGTAAGCTCGCCAGTCCCGCTGTACTCTGTCCCGGTCTCAATCCCAAGCGCTCATCCAAGGGTGACTGCCCACAATGGCAATGCGCACACAGATAATATCGACGCCGATAATTCACTTTGCCAAACACACTCCATACCACGGCTTCCCGCTTGCCCAGCGGCTCCGCTTCCGCTCCGCATCCACAGCGGACACAACTTGCATATTTCGCTTCATTCGCTTCAATCATTTCCTGCAATCCAAGCCCACAGGCTTCTTTCGCTAACTCGCGCAGCGCTTGTTCGATCTCTGCCACTTGCGCACCTTCCTCGAGTTTCTCCTGCACCGCCTCGCTCATGATTTCCGCTATCTTTCTTACCACTGCTATGCTAAACTTCATCTCGAGCCTCCTGAGTATCCTTTGGTCTGTGAGAAGCCCAAAGCTTACCTTAGAGGCTCATTTTTGAAAATCCACTTACAACCTTTACGTGCACCCGCCTGTCTTCGTTGCAACAGCAAACCTTAAAATCGGAGTAAAATTGCCGCTTGCATGGTCATGAAAGGATTAAATTTCAAATGCAAAAGATGAAAATGATATTAATCATTCCGGTGATTGCGGTCATGCTAACCGCTTGCGGAGGAAATCAAGCTACGCCGTCGCCAACCATTAGCATTGCTGATGTTCAAACCATGGCAGTCTCCACCTTCGCGTTCAGTTTGACTCAAACCGCACAGGCGATGCCATCCATTACTCCAACCGATACACCCGTACCCACGAATACTATTGTCGCGTTCAATACGCTTGCTCCATTCGGCACCGGCGGTACAGGGTCGGGGACACTGGTAGCTGCGATAAGCAGCCCGACCACTTCCTGCTATGGCTTGCTTTTCATCAATGACGTATCCATACCCGACGATACAAAAATGGCACCGGGCCAGACATTTACCAAAACCTGGCTGGTACAGAATACAGGCGGCTGTAACTGGGATCCAGGATTTAAGTGGACGCTCATCAGCGGAGACCCAATGGGAGGCTCCACGCTAACGCTTTCACAAAGCGTTGCTCCCGGCACTCAATACCAAATCTCCGTTCCGATGATCGCACCGAACGCCGCTGGCGAATCCGTAGGAACGTGGCAAATGTCCAACACAAACGGCACATTCTTCGGTCAACCAGTCTGGGTAAAAGTCATGGTAGGCGGCAACGGAGCGACCAACACGCCAAGCGTCACATCCACATCCACGCCGTAACATCAGAAAGAAAATGAAAACAAAGAGTGTGATCATCATCGCGATATTAACGGTTCTTACGCTGATCATGGCAATCGTTTTACGCGGCTCCACTCAAACGTCTCAGAATTTGGTACCAAATTTCAGCGGTATTCAAACGGCGGCTGTGGCAACCTTCGTCTCCAACCTGACCCAAACCGAGATCGCGCGTCCATCGTCCACTGCCATTCCAAGTTTGACACCGACATTCACGCCGACATTGATCAGCGTTAAATCTTATCGAATCCAGCGCAACTGCCACTCCATCGTGTTATCATTTGCGCTGGATCAAGGATGTGACGATCCCCGATCTTTCGCCCATGAAATCCGGCGAGACGTTCACAAAAACATGGCGGGTTATCAATAATGGTACATGTGCATGGAAGCCGGGCTTTCAGTTCGCCTTTTATGGCGGAGACCCGATGGCAGGTTCCAATTATTCTTTGACGCAAGTAGTCAACCCCGGCGATCAAATGGATTTGTCCATTCCAATGACCGCGCCGAGCGGAACGGGGATCATCATCAGCACATGGCGCATGTCCGATGAGGGCTGGTTCTTCGGCGATGCACTGACAGTAAAGATTGATCTGGGCGGCGAAACGCCAACACCATAAAAAGGAGAAATCATGGCAAGAAAAAATAAACGCAATTTGAAAACCAAAAGTTCAGGTGGGTTGAATAGCATTCAATCGGCTGGCATTGTTGTGATCGTAGTGATCATTGCGGCCGCGGTCTGGTATTTCGTGATGAGCCGAGGGCCGGCACAAACCTCCGGAGCGCAGACATCCGCCGCGGTCGCAGTTCCGACCGTCAAAACTTTGCAATGGACCTCCGCTCCAGCGATGACTATTGATACCACCAAGCAATATTTCGCCAACATCACGATGGCAAAAGGCGGACAGTTCGTGATCCAGCTTTATGCCGATAAAGCACCGATCACAGTCAATAGTTTTGTATTCCTAGCAAATCAGGGATTTTATAACGGCACGACCTTTCACCGCGTGATTGACGGCTTCATGGCGCAAGGCGGCGACCCGACCGGCACTGGCAGTGGCGGACCCGGCTATCAATTCGTCAACGAGAAGAACGATTTGGCTTTCGATAAAGCTGGCGTGGTGGCGATGGCGAATTCAGGTCCGAATACAAACGGCAGCCAGTTCTTCATCACGTTTGGACCGGTGCAATTAAACGAAAGCGATTACACCATCTTCGGACAGGTGATCAGCGGCATGGATGTGGTCAATGGCATCACCCGCCGCGACCCGACAAGCAATCCCACATTCACCGGCGACGCCATGGCGAATGTGACGATCTCAACCAAGTAAACAACAGAAAGATAAGGCAACTAAAGTGAAACTCACTGAAGAAATACTGGCGTTGCTGCGCCAGCCAAGCACCTGCTACATCGCCACTTTGATGAAGGACGGTTCGCCTCAGGTTACCCAGACCTGGGTCGACACCGACGGCGAGCATGTCATCATCAACAGCGTGCAGGGCTACGTGAAGCTCAAGAATATCAAGCGCGACCCGCGCGTGGCTGTGGTCATTTCCGCACCAGATAATCCCACGCGCTATTTCCAGATACGTGGACGCGTCATCAAAATGACTACGGATGGCGGGGCTGAGCACATCGAAAAGATTTCCCAAAAATACACCGGCAAGCCGTATTCCTGGTACGGCGGGCGCGAGCAAGTGCGCGTGATCATCACCATTGAGCCGGATAAGATCACCAGCATGGGCGGTGGTGGGGGACGAAGACCAACTCCAGCTTCATAGACGATGAGAGTTACGACGATATCAAGCAAGTAAAGAATAAATCCCCGATGCCTTTAGCGTCGGGGATTATTTACTCGCCATGCCATGCTATAATCTTTTAATCGCATTCCAATCAACTGCAGCCAATAAGTTTAATATTTTTTCTGTTTCATGGTGATGTGGTCTTTTGTTGTCAACTCAATATAAGCTTCTTTTAATCACGGCCTCTTCTCCGGCGATCCGAAAGGTAAGGCGGGCACGCGTGTTGAACTTTCAACAGATCACCATGCCTTATCTAGCAGCCTTTGTGCCACCCAATTGGGAGGTCATTCATATCGATGAAGCTATAACACCGGTTGATGTCACATTGCAAGTTGATTTGGTTGCTATTACCTTTCATACGCCAAGTGCTCCACAAGTGTACGAACTCGCTGACCAGTTTCGGAGACGAGGGATTCCGGTGGTACTTGGCGGCCCGCATGTTGCGCTATTACCCGATGAAGCACAACTTCATGCAGATGTGATTTTTGTGGGGGAAGCGGAATTGACCTGGCCTCAGTTTCTAAAAGAGTTTGAAACAAAACAATATTCTCACCGATATACTTCGGATGTTCCGCCAACGCTGGAAGAGGCGCCGATGGCGCGCAAAGATTTATATCATCGACGGGATTACACCAGCGGGAGATTATTTGCCACGCGCGGCTGTGTTTATGGATGCGATTTCTGTACTCTGGCGGTAATGTATCAGCGCAAAGTCCGCAAGCGGCCAGTTGAATCCGTTGCGGCGGAATATGCTTCGTTTCCGGGGAAGGTGATCATCTTTTGGGATGATAACCTGGCGAATGATCGCGAATATGCAAAAGATTTATTTCGAGCCATTTCACCGCACAAGAAATGGTGGAGCAGTCAGGCCAGTATTCAGGCGGGAGAAGACGAAGAATTTTTGGAATTAGCCGCGCGCAGTGGGTGCAAACAATTATTCATCGGCTTGGAATCCATTTCCCAGTCCAGCATGAACGAAGTTCACAAAGGATTCAATCGCGTGGAAAACTATGCGCGCATCATCGAACGTATCCATGCCCACGGGATTGCGGTGCAAGCCGGAATCGTGTTTGGGTTTGATCATGATACGGAGGCAGTCTTTGATAAGACGCTTGATTTTCTGGAAACTGCAGGAGTGCAAAATGCCACGTTCAACATCCTGACGCCGTATCCCGGGACATGCTTATATCAGCGCTTTGAGGCAGAGGGACGGATTTTGACGCGCAATTGGAGCAAATATAATAGCCGCGAAGATGTCGTTTTTCAGCCTCGACAAATGAACCCCGAAGTCTTGCTAGAAGGCTATCGCTATGCCAACCGACGGTTCTATTCCGCTGAAAGCATTTATCGGAGGTTGTCCCATTCCCCGGTTGGATTATGGTGGACTTTGCCGCTCAATATAGCCTACACTTTGGCGTTTCGATATTATGGCAAATAGTCGAACCAATCCACCTTCCTCCGCGACACAACGGCAAGCGTGATAATCTCAACCGAATAACAAACCATCCTCGATACCTTTGAACATCGGGGATTGTTTTTCATCGACATGGAGAATGCCATGCTATAATCCTACCCGTATCTTCAACCTAACATCGGAATACATCCGAACTGCTTTCAGGAAATCGTATGATTCGTCTATGAAGAATTATACAGATGGCATAAACAGGGGTTGGACTTTGGCCCAAGACAGGAGAACTTATGCTGAACAGGTTGCAAAATAGCATTCAATTCAATTGGAGACAAATTTATGATTCATTTGTAACCAAGAGACCGCTGCTGGATGCCACCGAACAGACAAAGTTATCCTGGGCCAAGCTGATTGGCTCCTACGCTGCAGTGCCTGACGTTTACAAGGATTTCTTTGAACCTTTCCAGGAGGCCGGTCAAGACTTTCCCTATTCGGTTCTCACACCTTCTTACGAAGGATTCCTTAACCCAACCACGGAGAGGCTCATTTGCGATTTCGTACACGACATCTATGTCCTGGAAAGAAAAGGTGGCAGCTATGAGACGTGCTGCTATCCATTGGAGAGAATCAACTACATTGGCGTTCGAACCGTCTTGCTCGACGCTTATATCAAAATCTGCGGAATAACGAGAGAGGGGAAAGCTAGGTCATCGACTGTAAGATTCAATGCGGTTACAGACACACTATTTGAGCCTCTATTGGCAGGGATGCGGCAGGCTGATGGAGAATATCAGGATGCGGCACGTTCAGAATTGGAGAAATTCGACAGTTGGTCTCAGGTGAACTACAAGTTCATGATGTGTGCCAGACGCAGCTTGCTGGGAGGCGAAAAGGTTCTGCGAGCTTGCCTTCAGTCACAAATCCGCTTGCCTCGATTTACCCTGTTGGGTAAAACGTTCTACCGGACCCTCTCCCCAACCCATGCAATCATCCTAACCGACCGAGAGATCGTTTCAATCCGGGAAGACAGCTGGTACGGCGTCATTTGGGAATACCTCCCATTGCACAACATTGTTACTTTAGCACTAAGCGAGAGAGCTAATGATTTGCTGGCATTATGTATCCAGTTGCCCGGTGATATTCAACTTGAGTATCTATTTGAGGCCACTGCAAAGAGTGACATCGATAAATTCCTAGAGTTGGTTCGGAGGTTGACTGCTGGGTCACAATAAACCCTTCATCAATCGCCACCAAGAGTACGGTAGAGTTTGCAGGCCTGATGCTATAATTGCGGGCTGGAGAAATCCACGTGGGATTATCCCATTCAATAAAGGAATTTAATCGTGAATGCAACCGCTCAGACTTTAAAAATTCTCGCAGCGCTGGTTTGGCTCCTGGGAGGCGTTATCCTGATAGCAAAGGGTATATCGCTGCTGTTCGATGCAAATACCATCCAGCCGGGGCAAATCGGGCCGTGGCTTGGTCTGCTACTTGGAATACTGCTGGGGGTACTTCAGGCAAAATATCTGTTTTCAAATTTTGGCCGGAAGAATCTGGCAAGGATTGATGGGCTCAACTATCCGAAGCTATGGCAATTTTTCAGGCCGGGATTCTTTCTGGCACTGGCGCTGATGATCGCAGTTGGGGTAATTCTGTCGATAATGGCAGTGGGTAATTTCATTTTCCTGATCGGCGTGGCCGCATTGGATCTCGTTGTCGGTATTTCTTTGCTGGGAAGCATTTACGTCTTTTGGCCGCTGACAGCGGGAAAAACTGTAACGCACAAATAAGCCAATCTGTCCCTTCGAGAAAAAACATGATAAGTGACACTACACTGAGGACATGAGTTCTGCTATCCTGTAGACAACCTTCCGCAGAGGGGAGCCAGAAATCCCCCAAAAAGAAGAAAATCGACCAAATCCCCACCAGCCTGTCCACATAGCCGATCCCACCGCCGAGGCGCACCGCCCTGTTCCTTTCCAAACGGTTCACATTAACTCCTAAGCAGTACTTGTTAGTTGCTAATAGGTTCGTGTTCCTTTGGCTTTATAGGTAACGATAATATTTGGAAAATACAATGTTATATTTATATAAAGGCTTATCCTAAATATCCAAAAACTCATTGCCCAAGACACAGCGTCTCGGAAGATCACCGGGATAATATGTGCACCTGACTAGCGCCAAAGCAAGAGTAAACTATACTCAAACCAACTTCGTCAACAGGAAACTAATGAATGATATTACCAAAGAAGAGGGACGCCAGGTTCATTACCATACGCCGTGGCGGGACGCTCACAGACTCTGACCATCAGCTGCTCGCTCTGTGGGCAGCAACGTGTGCGGAACACGTCCTACACCTTTTCGAGTTCGACGCAACCTTCGGACCCGCGGCCTCGCCAGGCAATCGTTCAGGCTCGGGCATGGATGCGCGGCGAAATCACTATGACGCAAGCCCGAAATGCCGCCGGTCACGCCATGGGAGCAGCCAGAGAGTTGCGCGGAGCTCCAAGATGGGCGGCATATGCAGCCGGACAGGCTGCGGCAGTAGCGCATGTTACGGCACATGAGTTAGGCGCAGCCGCCTATGCCATAAAGGCTGCACGGGCAGCGGTCGTTGAGAGTGAATGGGACAAGGCAGGTCGCTTGGAGTGTCAATGGCAACGTAAGCAGCTGCCGGATGCGATTCGCGATCTTGTTCTGGATGACCAAAGATTGCGCAACGAAATCTGCTGGTTCGTATTCGATTGTTGACCGGGCAAGCCTTGCCCAACGAAGCGTGCACTAAACGCTGGAGATTCTGCGGTCATCCCAAGCAGTATTCTACGCCTCAGCCTTTTTCTGGTTGGACGGCCTCGCCGACCCCCAGCGCAGATGAAGCAAATCAAACCAGAAAAGGACACCCAACAGATAATACGCCAAGGAACAATCAATGACAACAGATAAGATCCAGTTCACAAAAGAAAAAGAAACGATGCTTATCACCCTGAACGGTCGAGCGGTTCAGAGCGCGTGGAAGAATCCGATCTTGCGTGATCCGTGGGCCGAAGAAGTCATGCGACACATTGACTATGACCCGAGGGAGACCCTCAAGGGAGTGAGTTCATGGGGCATTTGGAAGGACATTGGGTGTACCATCATCGCCACGCGCACCGCAACCTTTGATATGCTCACGAACCGCTATCTTGCTGATCACCTGGATGCGACTGTGCTCCACGTGGGCTGCGGCATGGACAGCCGTGTTTTCCGAATCAATCCGCCCGCCGGTAGTGTCCAGTGGTTCGATGTGGATTACCCCGATGTGATCGACCTGCGCCGCCAACTGCTGCCCGAACGGGAGGCAGCGTCTGCGGACCAGTATCACCTGATCGGTGCACCGCTGAACGATTTGCGCTGGTTGGACAAGGTTCCACGGGATCGACCGGCGTTGCTTATCGCCGAGGGAGCGCTGATGTACGTGAGCGAAGCGGATGTAAAAGCGCTGCTCAATACGGTGGTCGCGCACTTCCCCGGCGGGCAGATGATCTTCGATATAGTTCATCCCATGATACTCAAACAAGTAGGCTCAAACGTCGGGGGTACTGGTGCAACCTATAAGTGGGGACTTGATGATCCTCAGGACATCAAGCAGCTTGAGCCGAAGCTTGAATTGATCAAAGAGTTCAGACCAAGCGAACAGGTCGCGTTTTCCCGATTCCCGCTGTGGTGGCGGGCCATCATGCGCGTCCAAGAGGTCAACCCCACGTTGCGCAGGCTGAACCGTACGGTGGTTTACCGATTTTAGGATGCCAGCACGGTATTACGATCCCGAGGAATGTAAATCGCAAGAACCTTCAGCGCTCACGCGAGATCCTCTCGCACATTCCACCGAGAGATCGCAATCTTGACCGTACTGGGTAGATTGAACTGTGCGTGGATTTGGCGAACCCAAACTATCAAGGTTGGAGGAGCAGCATTACCGTGCATAGCTGCCATTTCAATTCTAACAAAGCGCGCACCGAAAAATGTTCTATTTCGAATCAACCTTGTTCATCATCCCCTCCAACCGCGCTTTCACGGCAGGCCATTCGTTATCTAAAATACTGTAATACACCGAGCTGCGCTGATAACCGTCGGGCATAATCATGTTATGGCGCAAGACGCCTTCGCGCACTGCGCCGATCCGCTCGATAGCTTTCTGCGAACGTTCATTGCGCAAATCGGTTTTGATTTGCACGCGAATGCACTTCAAGTCTTCAAAGGCATGGCGCAATAACAAATATTTGGCTTCGGTGTTCACACCCGTACGCTGGAACTCGACTCCATACCACGTCCCGCCGATTTCCAAGGCGTAATCCTTCGGATGAATATCCATGTAACGCGTCGCACCCGCCACGCGTCCCGACGCCAAATAGATCACGACAAACGGCCTATCCGCTCCGTTTGCCGCACGACGTAACATTTCCCGCACCCAGCCTCGAATATCCTCTTCATTCTTCATCACTCCATAAGGCAGCCAGCGCCAGATCTCATCGTTCATTCCAACCGCGGTCAAGCCGGGGACATGCGCTTCGCTCAACGGTTCGAGCCGAACAACTTTGCCGGTCAGCGTGACCGGTTTCACTTCCATCATTTCAACCACTCCTCTTCGGTTTTATTCTGCGTCGGCAGATAAGGCATCCGCGGACCTTCGACGCCAAGCAGTTCACTCAATGCGGCGCGCATCGCAATGCGGTCATCCCACGGATATTCAATCGTGCCAAAGCACATGGATTGCTCGTGGCCTTTTCCACACGAGAGCACGATGTCGCCGGGATGTGCCAAACTCAATGCAAACTTGATTGCTTCACCGCGATCCGCGACGCGCCAAAATGTCTCAGCTTCGCGTCCGCCCTTTGACCCCGCACCGACTGCCATTTCCCCAAGAATTTCCTCCAACGATTCCGTGCGCGGGTCTTCGGCGGTCAGCACTGTTAAATCAGCCAGCCCAATGGACGTCTCCGCCATCATGCGGCGTTTCTCTTTATCGCGCAATCCTGCCGAACCAAAGACGGCAATCACGCGACCATCGGTCATTTGTCGTGCGGCTTCCAATGTAACCTTCAAAGCATTCGGTGTGTGAGCAAAATCAACAATCGCTGTAAAGTTCTGACCTAGATCAAGCCGCTCCATGCGACCCGGCACACCTTCAAGAGATTCAATTCCATTTGCAGCAATCTCTGGATTTAGGCCAAGCCCAACGATAGTCGCTGTTAGTGCCGCCAAACAATTCGACACGTTATATGCTCCGACCAATTTGCTCTTTATCGGCACGTGTAGATCATTGCCGTATGCAACAAATTGAGCCCCAAATGAACGATATTGAATCTCCTTCGCGCGAACATCTGCGCTCGAACTCTATCCCATAAGTGATCTTTCTAACTTTAGTGATTGAGTCGAGATATTCAAATGAACGATCGTCGCGGTTCAACACGGCCAGCCGTGGATTACCCTGTGGCTTGGAAACGGTTTTTTCAAGCGATGTGAACAACCGCCCTTTGGCGGCACGATAATTCTCATACGAGCCATGTTGGTCAAGATGTTCATGCGTGATGTTGGTGATGACGCCGATATCAAACTCGCACCCATCTACGCGATATTGCGCCCAGCCGTGCGATGTTGTTTCTAATACTACATGAGTCAGCCCAGCCTCGACCATTCGAGCCAAATAATGCTGAACATCATGCGCATCCGGCGTTGTGACGTGAAAACCGGTATCCAAAATCTCATCGCCGATCACGGCGTTGACAGTTGATATCAAACCGGCTTTGATTCCAACCGCTAATAATATTTTATAGATCAAATTGCAAGTGGTGGTCTTGCCGTCGGTGCCAGTGACGCCGATCACCGTCAGCTTACGAGCGGGAAAATCGTAATATGAAGCTGCGATCCAGGTCAAGGCTTGACGCGTATTTTCAACTTGAATATAGGGGACTTTCAATCTACTAATATTCTTTTCACCAACGATGGCAACTGCGCCGTTCTCAACCGCTTTTGCAATGAAGTCATGTCCGTCGAATGATCCGCCCTTCAACGCGACGAATAAATAACCGGACTTGACTGCGCGGCTGTCAATAGCGATGCCTGCGATTGCAAGATCAGGCAAGGGTTCAGAAGAATGGACAATGGAAAGTTCTTCAAAAATCTTTCGAAGCGATTTCATGTTACAGGGTACTGTGCAACCATTTCACCCAATGTACTTTTCCTTGCCCTGCAATCGCTGAGACCAAGTTCATATATCTACGCAAGCAGCAGTAAATAAAAAAGGGTTCCGGGATTCTATCGCCAAAACCCTCTCCCTTATTGCCACGTGAGTCATTATATCGAGGTGGTTTCAGCTCTTGTTCGTTCCATCTGGGACTTCAGCCATTTTAATCGAAAAGTCTCTTCCCGTTCCCGCTCTTCGAGCGAGCTCACAATAAACGCGACAGTCTCTTCGTAAGAGGGAATAAAGATATGTTGCAGGGCATTCACGCGGCGTTGTGTTTTGCGAAGCTCGCCCGCCAACCGCCAGACCGTGGTCACAAGCATGGAAAGTTGAGGCGTTTTAATGACCACCTCTCGAAACGCGGCGGCAGCTTCATCCAAAGAGGCGTTGGTACCGCTCAAACTATATAACATTTTAGGCAGATCGCCGCGCGCTTCAATGACCGGAACAGCCACGCCCATGATGCCGCGCAGTTTGAGATGAACATCTACGGTTTTGCTGGCTGCGAGAGCCGCCCATTCCACATGGTCACTGCCCATCGTCAAGCGCGCCCGCTCCAACGCGCTGTAGGCTGTTTCCAAAAGTTTCCATACTTCCTTTTGAAGAACGTCCGCTTCATGCGCCACGCGCACGAGCTCCGTAGTCAGCACTTCGCGTTTGCGGTCAAGGATTTCATATCCCTCGCGCGCAAAGCGAAGTTCATTCTTGATACGGATCAAATTCATCCGAGTCGGCGCGACATTAATGGTCGGCATCTTCACCCTGATAATATTTCTTAATCTCATCCAGGCTGACGCGGGTTAATTCATCCTTCGGCAACACAGAAAGCAATTTCCAGCCAATGTTCAGCGTCTGTTCGATGGTACGATTCTCTGCGAGAGATTGATTAACAAATTCATGCTCGAATGCACGCCCAAATTGCAAGTATCTCTTGTCAACATCTCCCAGTTCTTCCTCGCCGATGACCGAAGCCAGGGCGCGCACATCTTGCATATGGGCATACGCGGCATAAAGTTGAGCGCCCCAGTGCGGATGATCTTCGCGCGTCAACCCTGCGCCAATTCCATCTTTCATCAAGCGCGAGAACTCGGCAGAACGGCAATAGGTGGATATACGCCCTGATGATCGAGATCGCGTCCGAGTGTGATCTGCCCTTCAGTGATGTAGCCGGTCAAGTCTGGGACAGGATGGGTGATGTCATCGTTCGGCATGGTCAGGATCGGAATCTGTGTAATCGAACCTTCGCTGGTGCGAATACGTCCGGTGCGCTCATAAAGAGACGCCAGGTCGCTATAAAGATAACCGGGATATCCTTTGCGGCTCGGCACTTCGCCGCGGATATTCGAAATCTGACGAAGCGCTTCACAATAATTGGTCATATCAGTGAGGATGACCAGCACATGCATTTGTTTTTCGAAGGCCAGATATTCAGCAAGGGTCAACGCGGCGCGAGGCGTGATGAGACGTTCCACAGGCGGATCATCCGCGAGGTTGAGGAACATCGCTACGCGCGTCAGCGCTCCGCTTTCCATAAAGGATTTGCGGAAGAAATCAGCCACGTCGTGCTTCACACCCATGGCAGCAAACACAATTGCAAATTGTTCCGACTGCGAGGGCGGTGCGCCCGCAGGCGCGCCCAAAGTTGCTTGTCGCACAATTTGCGCGGCGAGTAAATCATGAGGCAAGCCTGCGCCAGAAAAGATGGGAAGCTTTTGTCCGCGCAGAAGGGAATTCATTCCGTCAATGGCGGAGATGCCGGTTTGAATATAGTCACGGGGATAAACGCGCGCAGTCGGGTTGATCGGCTCTCCATTGACATCAGCGTATCTATCGGTCAATGGTTGGGGGCCGCCATCAATGGGATTGCCCAAACCATCAAAGACGCGCCCAAGCATTTCTTCCGCAACCGGGATGCGCAACGTATCGTCCAGAAAGCGGAGGCGAGTTCCATCAATTGAGAGACCTG
Source organism: uncultured Chloroflexia bacterium (assembly GCA_963783295.1). Lineage (GTDB taxonomy): Bacteria > Chloroflexota > Anaerolineae > Anaerolineales > Villigracilaceae > Fen-1038. The sequence continues at coordinate 306,340 of CAWAMX010000018.1, forward strand.
TCGAACCTTCAAAGATTTCGATCACCGCGACTTTCTCCCCCACCTCCAGCACGCGGCCTCGGCGCAGATTGCCCTGCGAATCGCGAATCTCCACCACCTCATCATAGCTGACATTGGCCGCGCCTTCCACAAAGATGATCGGGCCTTCGATACGGTTTACGCCGAGGACTTCCTGTCCGCCTTGTATAATGACATCGCTCATTGGTACTCCGCATCCAATCAACTCATCTGCTGATCGACTTCTTTTTGAATATCGTCCATCTTTTCCAGTTCCTCATTCGGTACAAGAGTTTTCATACGGATTAATGTATCTACACAAGGCAGATTATGAATGATCGAAATCGGTGCGCCATGCTTGACAATGCGTAATGCGCGTTCATGGAAATGCAGGATCAGGTTCAACATTTTGACTTGCTTCTGAAGCGTTGAATACGCGTCTACCTTATCCATAGCGTTTTGCTGGAGGAAGCCTTCGCGAATCAAGCGGGCCGTTTCCAAAATCAAGCGCTCCTCATCGGGCAACGCATCAGGTCCGACGAGTTTCACAATCTGCGACAGCCAACTCTCTTCGCTCAAAATTTCCATGGCATGATTCCGCATTGCCAACCAATCTGTGCCGACCTGCTCTCGCCACCAACCTGCCACATCTTCAAGATATTCGCTGTAACTATCCAGCCAGTTAATGGACGGGAAGTGACGCGCAGAGGCCAGCGCTTTATCCAATGCCCAGAAGCAACGTATAAATCGTTTCGTGTGTTGGGTGACCGGCTCTGAGAAGTCGCCACCAGGAGGCGATACCGCGCCGACGATGGTAACCGAACCCTGATTCCCATTTGTAGTTTCGATGTATCCGGCGCGCTCATAGAACTCTGCAAGGCGGCTAGCAAGATAAGCGGGATAACCTTCCTCCGCCGGCATTTCTTCCAAACGGCCCGAAACTTCGCGCAAGGCTTCGGCCCAACGGGAGGTTGAATCAGCCATCAACGCCACGTGATATCCCATATCCCGATAATATTCAGCAATCGTAATGCCGGTATAGATACTCGCTTCGCGCGCGGCAACCGGCATGTTGGATGTATTCGCGATCAAGACCGTGCGCTCCATCAATGGACGGCCATTGCGCGGGTCAACCAAATGCGGAAACTCCTGCAGCACTTCGGTCATTTCGTTGCCGCGTTCGCCGCAACCAATATAAACAATCACTTCCGCGTCAGCCCATTTCGCAATGCTATGCTGCGTTACGGTCTTCCCCGAACCAAACGGTCCGGGGATACCCGCCGCGCCACCCTTCGCCACGGGGAAGAATGTATCCAGCACACGCTGACCCGTGATCAATGGTGTATTCACGCCCAAGCGGGATTTATAAGGTCGCAGGCGGCGTACCGGCCAGCGCTGCAACATGGTCAATTCTTTTTCCTCTTTGCCGATCTTCAAGCGCGCAATCGGAGCCTCGATGGTGTATTCGCCGGATGGCGCCACCCAACTCAACGTCCCGGAAAGATCGGGCGGCACCATGATGCGATGTTCGAAGGTTTCGGTTTCCATCACCGTGCCCAGGATCGCGCCGCCATTCACCGCATCGCCGACTTTCGCTTTCGGAGTAAATTTCCAGCGGTCTTTTCAATTCAACGGATCTAATCTCATGCCGCGACCAATAAATGATCCCGATTGCATTTCGATCAAAGGCAAGGGACGTTGGACTCCGTCAAAGATGCTTTTCAATAAGCCCGGGCCAAGTTCCACTGAGAGCGGCAAGCCTGTGCCAAAGATCGGCGCGCCCGTTTTCATACCCGATGTTTCTTCATAGACTTGCGCAGTGACGACGTCACCGTTCAAACCAATCACTTCGCCAACCAAATGCTCATCGCCTACTTCCACCAATTCCAACATACCTACACGGCGTGAGCCACGGGCGCGCACCACCGGCCCGTTGATCCAGATCACAGTTCCGATCTGCTCACTCATAGCTTCTCTCCCATCAATACATGATATACCGATGAACGAAGCACGTTTTGTAATCGATTCAAGCGAGTCTCCAGCGTGTTATCATAGTGCAAGCGGCCTTCTGAAGCATCCACTACCACACCAAGACCGCTTTCAAGAGCTTTTCCAGTCGAGAGCCTCGCGTTCAACTCCTTTGCGACTTGTTCCAAAGCCTGCGCTTTGAGTGACTTCTGCGTTGCATCATCGGCGCGCACCTCAGCGTCACTGGCTTTCAATTGGATCACAGCTTCCCGAAGGAGTTGAGCCACAATCTGATCGTAATCCGGGCGTTTTTGGATTGAAGAAAGTTTTTGCCGCGCGGCATCGAATACTTTATCCAAAAGTTTTTCGCGATAGCCCAATTGCAACGTGCGTGCCTTCAGTTGAGCCGTCGCAATGACCTGGCCGCGCAGACGTTCAGATTCGACGCTTGCGCGTTCCAATATTTCCCTGCGTTCAGAATCAGCTTGTTCCTGCGCGCGCTGACGAATGGCATCCGCTTTAGCCTTTGCGTCCAATTGAATTTGTTCGGCCTCAGCCCGCGCATCCTGCAAGATGGCGCGGGAAAGGGCTTCGATATTTTCTTCCTCAGGTTTCATAATTCAATTACCAATCCATTTCACCTAAACGCGAAAAAATGCGATCAGGAAAGAATCATAACTTGATGCCGATTGCCCTAAGGACAACCTCGCTCAAGGAAGGTTCATCCGGAGATACGCCCTCTGGCGATGGAATCTCAACCACCAGCGGAATCGTGCTATGCAATTTAAGATCTTCAACTCTTGCCGGAATCAAACGAGCTACATCCTGAGTCACCAGAATAATGCCAACGTCCTTCGCCGCCAAAGCAGTGTCAAGAGCCTGATTAACTTCATCAGGCGTTGTCACGGCCTGGCCGTGAACCCCTGCAAGCGAAAATCCTAACACCGCATTAGGATGGCCGATGACGAGCACTTTCATGCAATTACTTCGGCAAAACCAAGAATGAAATGATCAAGCCGTAGATGGCAATCCCTTCGGACAGGCCGACGAAGATCAGCGAACGGCCAAAGGATTCGGGTTTTTCAGCGGTCGCGCCAACTGCCGCCGCGCCCGATGCGGCAACTGCAATTCCAGCGCCAATACAAGCCAAACCGGTCGAAAGCGCCGCGGCCAGTCTTGCATATGGATCAACGGCAGTCGCCGCCTGACTCAGCCCAGCAGCATATACAAAAGAAGGGGAAGCAAACCAGACTACTCCCAAGTCCAGCTGCCATCATACCGACCAAAAAGTTGAATGCATTAAACCCATTTACCAATCGGGATATCGATTTGGATGGGCTGGTCTTCCCGTTTTGAAGGACATAGATCACAGCCGGAATCACCGGGATCAAACCTACGAGCACAGCAAAGATGACAAACATTGTATATCTCCTTATGACTTAGAAATTTATTATTCAAGTGCGACATAAAACCAGGATCAATCCAATTCACTCGCCTCGGCTAACTAACCCTCCTCATTTGAAGGAGTTACCTTCAATGGCTCAAAGCGCATGCCGCCGCCGGTAAAGAACTTGCCAAACAACTCGTAGTAGTGAAGACGCATCGTCTGAATGCCCACGATCAATCCTTCGAGTCCGATGATGATGATATTGCCGATGAGAACGACGATCCAGAATTTCAAGTTCGGCTCAGATCCAGCCAGCGAGAAGATGGCAAGACTCAGACCGGCATGCGCTACCGCAAACGCGCCCACACGCACAAATGAGAGCGTATTGCTAAGCATACTAATGGCCGTTTCAAAAATATCCATGAACGATTGGACAAAGAACATAAGAAAACCACCAATGCCTTTCCCTTCGATCAGCGGGCGATGACCTTCTACCAAATTCCTGAAAAAGCCCGAGAACATTACCAACAAGCCAAATACCAGAGCGATGAAATTGAAAGGGAGTGGAAGTTTACTAATGGCAACTGCAATCCTCGGCGCAAGTGCAGTGTTACTTAGAAACCCACCGAGCAGGGCAAGGAAAGAGATGTATAAGGCCAGTGAGACCAAACCGGTATGACCAAAAATCAAGTGTGCCCAATCTTTTGAACGAATACTGTTAAAAATTGCAAGCAAGAAGGCACCTAGCAAGAGAATGATACCTGCATCAATGGCTATGCTCAAAATGCTAAGAATATTTTCAATTGGACTAAACCATATCGGCTCGAAATGGAAATGAAGATATGTATCAATCGATTGACCTTCAAAGCCGAAAATACTTCCGTATAAAGATCCAAACACAGCAGCCGCTGCGCCGCAATAGGCAATCAGCAGGCCCAAGCTTTGCATCCCTTTGGCAAAAATCTTATAGTGTATCAAAAGACCCAGTGACAAGCAGAACCAAGCCCTGTCCCAAGTCTCCAAACATCGCACCGTATAAAAGCGGGAACGTGAATGCCATCAATATTGTTGGATCTAATTCGCCATATTGAGGACGCGCATAAGTATTGACCAGCATTTGGAATGGGCGCAGGAATCTATTCGTTGATAACGCCACAGGCACTTGAAGGTTCTCCCCTTGACGCTGGGTGGGCAATGCTTCGATCAGAATTTCCTTGGAAGCCGTCCGAAGTCTGGCTTTGAGGCCTTCCAAATCATCGACTGGAACCCAACCCGTAGCAACGTATGTATAGCGAAGCTGTCCATAGCGAACAATTGCATCAGCCAGCACACGGCTGGTATGAACCTGCCACAATAAATTGCGCAATTGCTGTTTGTATGTTTCAGCAAGCTTAGCCAACGAAGCCCTCGCATCCGCAATATTATTCTGCGCCTCTTCAATGGACTTGTGAAGAGACTGGATGATTTCTCCAGGAGTCCCTTGATATTCTTCCGGCAATACCAATGGATTGAGATAAGCACTGCGTGCGGCACGATCAAGGATGTCAGAATTGGACTGGGCCCCCACGAGCCAGACAACCGGTTTCTCTGAGTCCGGGCGAAGAACGAGGAACACATGGGGTACGTGCGACAAACTCGTTTTCAAGCGGTCAACATTGGCTGCTGGAATCAATCCAAGCGTTGAATGAACATAACGAGAATCGTCAAACGTGCTGACATCCAGATCAATATCAGCAACAGGCTCAAGCTGGCGTAAAGCGCTTTCCAGTTGTTCAAGACGCTTCTTTTCGCCAGACAGTTGAACGCCGACCTTTTTGATATCTCCTTCGATCAATTCCAGGGTTGGACGAATCTTCTCGAGGTCGACCATCGCATCAAACTCAGATGCTGGCAGTTGATCCTCATCCAATGAAAGCCCCTGCATCGCAACTTGGATTCGCCGTTCGAATGCGGCGTACGAGGCGGCAGTTTCCTGCCATGTGCTCGCGGAACCGGAAGCCACGCCAGGATAATTACTGTCCGTCTGATGAAATACGCCATAAGTACCCAATACTTTTGTGACCGCCAGCAAATCCTTGGCAGGCACGATTAATTCGATCTCCGTCATCGCTTTAGGAAAGAACATGTAATCTCCAATCAATCTTCGAGGCTGATTTTGTTTCAGGACCAGATTTCAATCAACGAATGCCGAACCACATTTCAATCATTGCGCCAAAACTGTCTTCAATAAAAATGGTCGAAACTCATCATCTCGTGCGTGTGAAGATTTGGCTTCTATCAATATAGTCAGGTCTTGAATTTCAAAATCGCTCAAAATCAAAAACGCCAACGGCACACCGATATGAAAAGGATTGCCAATAAAAGCCGCCATGCATTGCTTCATCACATATCGTTTTAATTGCAACTCCAATTTCGGCAGTCCGCTACGAGGTTCATTCAAAAGAGAAGCTACATCCGAAAGACCCGGATAAACGCGCTCAACCACTGACGGAATGTCAACGCCCGCCGCGATGGCCCGAACATCTTCGTCGCGCAAGCGATAGCCGAAAGGCAGGGTGTAGTTGATCAATTCTTCCTCGGAGAGTTGGTAATAAACCCGATAGCGAATCGCCCACATCAGGTTATTCATATCCAACAACGAACCGACAATTCTTAAAGCCTGATCTCGATCGGGAACTGGCAGTTGTTTTGCTTCCTTCCATAATTGTCGCCAATAATTCAAATCCAGTGCAACTTCCACAGGGAAAAGATTTTGCTCTGCAACATAACGCTTCATCGCAAACGAAAGTGTATCCGCATATGGAGTATTATCGAGCAAATCAACTGCAGCGACTATATTTCCGGTTTCCACCATCGCCTGCAAGGGAAAACTCGTCATGGAACCAATCGGGAAAAGAACGTCCCGCACATGATCCCAGGATGAATCCGTCACGATGCCGCGCAATACGGCTTTTAAATTCTCCACTTCAAAATAACGATAGAAGTGGGTCAGGAAAGGACGCGTATGTTCCGGTGCTATGTGAATGACGGTATGATAAGCATCGGCAAGCCTCCCCTTTATTTGCAGAATGATTCGCCGAGGAACGAAATCCTTATCTTTCAAATCATCAAGATAGGGACCATAGGCCGTATGTTTAAGTTGACCAACGAGATTCAAAACATCGGGAGCATCACTTAAGTGACCTAAGTCCTGAAGGCTTAAAAGATCTGAATACATAGCCCGCACTTGGGCATTGATTGCCGCATAGGCAGAAACGCCGCCTTTGGCCATTGAAATCTACTCTTTTCCGATTATGCGATCAAGAATATATGTGACAGCCTGGTCAAAGTTGCGCATCGCCAGAGCCTCAACTTGGCGATTCTTTTCCTCTGCCTGCGTCAGAATACGGGAAACTTCCTCTCCCGCCTGAGCCTCTGAAACCAGCTTACGTGCCTCTTCCTGTGCCTCTGATAGGGCTTTCTGCAGGGTAACCTGAGCATCTTGTTCGGCAAGAATCGGCAATTGTTGGGCTTCACGGATTGCTACATCATGAATCTCTTGAGCCTGCTTTTCAATCTCAAGTACTTGTTGGACATGCTTTTCATTCATTGTTTGGCTTCTCCAAGCGCTGATAATCGCGCAATATTGTAAGTGAAAAGTTTACGATAATCAAGGTCTTAATAGATGCGAGAGTGACTAATTAGGCCGGGAAACAAAGTCGATTGGGAACTTAATTTTGCATTTGCGCAACGCGACACCAACAGCACCACAATCACGGATAAAGGCGTCTTGACCAATAAGAGGAACAAAGTAAAGAGCAACCGAACACTCAACGTCTTACCCAATCACGACCCACCTAGTAACGATGCAAGAAGGGTAATCAGCGCCAGACAGCCGACCTAGATAATCACAGCAATCAGGAAGCTATTCCTGATTGCTTTACGGTTCTTGTCTGATTATGCCATGCCCCACGATTATAACAAACAGGCCGAACGCGTGTCAATGAACCCCCTAAAAAAGATTCATGGCCGCCGCATTGGAATAGCTAAACCAGGGAGCAAAAACCGTGCCAAGCAAAATCACACCCAGCACCAGCACGATCAACGCAATCGCGTAAGGACGCGGCAAGGCAATCGGGTGTTTGTCTTCGTCCTCGTTCTCCAAGCGATAAAGATAAACATATTTCATCACGTTCAAATAGTAATATACACCGACGATTGAGTTTAGGATACCTACGACAACCAGCCAGACAAAACCAGCCTGCACGCCCGCCGCAAAGACAAAGACCTTCGCAACAAAGCCAGCGAAAGGCGGCATGCCCGCCAGTGACAGGAACGCGGCCAACATGATCAATGCCAACAAAGGCGAACGGCGGCTCAATCCTTTATAAGCATCATATTCATCCGAGCCGACAACGCGGCCCACAGCCACGACGACCCCGAAAGCGGCAAGGTTAGTCACGATATAAGCCGCCATGTAGAAAACCACGCTGGCAATTCCAAGCTTCGAAACCGCAACAATACCGATCATAGCATAGCCCGCATGTGCAATGGAAGAATACGCCAACATTCTCTTTAGGTTTTTCTGCGGCAACGCCAGCAGGTTGCCGACCGTCATAGTCACGGCTGAAAGCACGGCGAAGGCTGACATCCAGTCAATCGTGAAATCGTGGAACACGATAATGAACAAGCGAGCAATCACAGCAAAGCCCGCGGCTTTGGATGCTGTCGAAAGAAAACCTGAAACAGGAGTTGGCGCGCCTTCATACACATCGGGCGCCCAAAAGTGAAACGGAACAATCGAGACCTTGAAGCTAAGTCCAACAATCAGAAGGATGATCACGCCAAATATAACGGGAGCCGCTATCTGTCCGGCTTTGAACGCATCGGCGAGCGCGTAAAGATTTGTGGTGCCGGTAAATCCATAGAGCAGACTAAAGCCATACAACATGACTGCGGATGTCATCGCGCCGAACAGCAAGTACTTGAAACCTGCTTCGGTCGAACGGTCATCCGAAAGCATGAAACCCGCCAAAACATAAAGCGGAATGGAGGTCGTTTCGATGGCAAGATAAAGCATAATAAGGTCGGCGGCGGATGCCATGAGGCTCATGCCGATGGTGGACGCCAGCAATAAAATATACACCTCACCGCGCTGGCCTACTTTTTCATGATCCATCAAAAAGAGCGCCGTTATGCCCGCACAAAATATAAAGAGCATCCCAAAGAAAAAGCCCAGCCAATCGAAACGAATCGTGTTTCCGAACGTCATCGTCGGATCGCCGGGACGACTGACCAAAAGGCTGATTACTAAAATAACAAGCAATCCGCAAGCGGTTAACCAACCAAGGTTGCGGCGACGTTCCTCTTTCAAGAACGGCTCGACGATCAACAAAATCACGCCGAGAATCAGCATCAAGATTTCAGGGAGAATGGAAAGAAAAGCCACAGACGTAAACATTTATGCAACTCCCAGCAAGTGCAGGATGTGCGTCACTCCTGTTTGCACCATTGGAACTATCAATGACGGGAATAAGCCGATACCAATCATCAACAGGCAAAGAGTAGTGATCGCAACTTTGTCCAAGACAGTGATGTCTGTCATATGGCCTTCGAGTTTTTCGGGCATATCGCCAAAGAAAACCTTGCGGATGTTAATCATGATGTAGGCCGCAGTGACAACAATGGAAATACTGGCGATCACAGCCACCAGCCACTGTGATTGCCAAACGCCCAGGAAGATCGGAAACTCCGCCACGAAACCGGAAAATCCCGGCATGCCCATCGAAACCAAACCACCAATAATGAAACCAATTGCGGCAAACGGCATGACTTTGTTCATGCCGCCGAGCTCAGGGATTTGCCGCGTGTGCGAACGGTCATAGATCATGCCGGTGACAGCAAAGAATAGGGCCGTCATCACGCCGTGCGAGAACATCTGCACGCCTGCGCCCGTCAAACCGTTTTGGTTGAGCGTGGATAGACCGAGCATCACCAATCCCATGTGCGAAACGGAAGAGAAGCCGATCATGTATTTCAAATCGGTTTGGACGAATGCAATAAACGCCCCATAAACCACGGCGACAGCTGCGCACAACATGATCAGCCATGACCAATGCTGAGCGCCTTCAGGTAGAAGCATAATGCCAACACGCAATGCCGCGAATGCACCGAGCTTCATCAACACACCGGCATGGAACATCGAAACCGCTGTCGGCGCGGCAACATGTCCGTCTGGCGACCAGTTGTGGAAAGGCCAGATGCCGCCCAGCACCGCAAATCCAAAGAACACCGGAAGAAACCATAAGTTTTGGAATGAAACGGAGAATCCCGCCTTTTCTAGTTGAAGCATATCAAAAGAATAAACGCCGCTTGATTGACCAGCCGTCCAGTACATTGCCAGCGCCCCCACCAATGCAACCACTGAACCAATAAACAGATAAAGAGTCAATTTCATCGCCGCATATTCGCGTGTTTGTATCCAACCCCAGATCACGATTAGCAGGTACATCGGAAAGACTGCGATCTCGTAGAAAAAGAACAACATGAAAAGATCGAGTGAAGCGAACACGCCGAACACGCCGCTGGCGAGAATAAATAGGAAAGCAAAGAACTCACGCGGACGATCTTGAATTCCGGCAGAGAGATGCGACTTTTCATCAAACTCCCCCCACGAAATCAAGACGCCTGTAAACATCACGACGCCGGTCAATAAAACCAGCGGCGCGCTCATCCCATCCACGCCGAAATGCAAACTGATGCCAAATGCCGGAAGCCAGCTATATTGCTCAACGAATTGATAGCCAGTCATATGCTGAGTCAAATATTGAATATAAACCCAGAGCGATAGTAATAATGCAAACGTCGCGGCGGCTAACGCCACACCACGCGCCTCCGTTTTTCGCTGGGCCGGGATCATCAAGAGGATTATCGCCGCCACGGCTGGAGTGAAAACAATTATGCTCAATACAGGAAAAGCCATCATCCACCTCTTAGAATAAGTGCATCACCGCTTTATTGATAACATCCAAAATCCACGCCGGCCAAATGCCGATAATAAGAATCAGCGTCATCAGCGGAGCCATCACAATAATTTCGCGCGTACTGATCTCGGTCAGCTTATGTTCGCCATGTGCCCAATGCTCATTCATCGGGCCGTGAAGGACTTTCGAAATTCCCTTCAAAATATATGCACCGGTGAACAGCAGGCCAAGCATCGAGATTGCAGTATAAGGAGTCAGCAATGGATACGAGCCTCGCACAACAAGGAACTCGGAAACAAATCCGTTCAAGCCCGGCAAACCCAACGACGCCATCGAAGTAAAGATCAGGATACCGCCATAGATCGGGACGAGCGGGAACAATCCGCCAAACTCATCGAGGTTGCGCGTATGTGTACGCTCGTAGATTACGCCGACGAGGAAGAACATGCCTGCCGCCGATAAGCCATGATTGAACATCTGCAGAATGGCACCGTTCATTGCAATTCTCGCATCCGCTGTTCCGGACGCCATAGCGGCCGCGGCAATACCAAGCACCACAAAGCCCATATGGTTGACCGAGGAATAGGCAACCAGTCGTTTGAAATCTTTTTGTGCAAATGAAGCGAACGCACCAAAGACAATTGCGGCGGTTGCAAGTAAAGCCAATGCAGGTGCATAAGCTTTGGCTTGATCCGGATAAAGCGGCAGGACAAGTCGCAGGAATCCGTATGCGCCAAGTTTCAACAAAACCCCAGCTAATAACATCGAACCCGCAGTTGGAGCTTCAGTATGCGCATCGGGAAGCCAGGTATGAAATGGCCAGATCGGAACTTTGACCGCGAAGGCAATGACGAAACCCCAGAAGACTACGTCCTTTACAGTTGCTATCGGGAAACCAAGCAATGAGCCTTGAGCGGAAGTCCATTTTGCGATAATGGTAGCCAGATCAAAGGTCCCGAAGAGAGCGCCGAGCAATTGAATGCCAAGCAGGAGTCCAAGTGATCCGCCCATCGTGTAGATCATGAATTTGAGCGAGGCATAGTTTCGGTTGGCGCTTCCCCACTGATTGATAAGGAAGTACATCGGCACGAGACCAATTTCCCAGAAGACAAAAAAGATCAGCAGGTCAATCGCCATGAAAACGCCGAGCATGCCCGTCTCAAGAAAGAGGAACAACATCAAGTATGGCTTGACGCGATCCGAAACACTGAACGAAGCAAGCAGAGCCAGCGGCGTTAACAGCGTGGTCAGGAGAACCATTGTCAATGAGAGACCGTCGACTCCTAAATGAAGCGAAGAACCGATAGCCGCATACCATGCATATTGTTCTTGAAATTGAAAGCCTGCCGCGTCGGGTTTAAATTGAATCCACAGATAAACGGACAATGCAAACGGGATCAAGCTTGCTACGAATGCAAACCAGTGCAGGAGTTTGACTTCATCCTTCGGCAGGAAGAACAGCACCACCGCGGCTACTGCGGGAATAAATAAGATCAGGCTGAGAAGATGGGAATTCAGAAAGTCCATTACATCGCTCCGATCCGGCTACACGATCACCAGAAGATAATAAAGTAAGCCCGCAATCGCCAGCAAGACGATCAACGAAACCAGCATGTATTGCTGAATCCGTCCCGATTGGATTGGACGCAAATTGCGACCGAACAATTGTGTGACATGAGCTGTGCCATCGCCAAAAAATCGGTTGATCACCGGAAGATCAAAGTAATTGCGAACGATCGAACCAATACCGTTTGCCGCTTTGCCAAACAAATGCAGGGTGCCATCTATCAAACCTTTATCCACCCATTGATAAACAAAGGTTTCGGCGAACCAATAAGCAGGTTTGATCAACACAAAACTGTAAAGTTCGTCAATATAATATTTATTCTTGAGCAATGGAATTTGGAGTTTATCTTGTTCAGGCGCAGTCACCTTGCGATAAGCCAGCCAGCCAAAGAACAAGCCGCCTAAGGAGACTACCAGAGAAGTTCCAAAAACGATCCAACTAAATGGTGACTCTGCCGGCATGACCGCCAATGTGCTGCCGACAAATTCATGGAACCAATTCGGATTCAGATGCAGGCCAAGAAAATCCTGCGGAATGCCAACCCATCCATAACCGATTGCAAAGACAGCCAACACAAGCAGCGGAAAAGTCATCGTCCACGGAGTCTCGTGTGCATGTTTGGCCTCTTCGGTACGTGGCCCACCCAGGAAGGTCAAAGTGATCTGGCGCATGGTATAGAACGCGGTCAGGAACGCGGCAACAGCCAACGTAACGAATACAACAAAATTTCCATTGCTGAATGCGCCTGAGAATATTTCATCCTTCGACCAAAAGCCCGCTGTTAAAAGTGGAAAACCGGAAAGGGCAAACCCACCGATGAGAAAAGTCCAGAACGTGATCGGCATCAACTTGCGCAAACCGCCCATGTTGAACATATTCTGCGGGTCAACTTTGTGGTCGCCGGTGTGCAAAACGCCGTGCTCCATGCCGTGAATAACTGAACCAGAGCCAAGGAAGAGCAAAGCTTTGAAGAAGGCATGTGTGACCAGATGAAACGCCGCGGCGACGTATGCGCCTACACCCAACGCGGCAATCATAAAACCTAGTTGGGAAATGGTTGAATAAGCCAGTACGCGTTTGATGTCGTTCTGAGCGACTGCAATCGTCGCAGCAAAGATGGCGGTGAAGGTTCCAATGAAAGCAATCACGGTCATTGTCTTCGGATCAAGACTGATGAGCGGGAACATGCGAATGACCATATAAACGCCCGCCGACACCATTGTTGCAGCATGGATCATCGCGCTGACGGGCGTCGGGCCTTCCATCGCATCCGGCAACCAGACATGCAGCGGGAACTGAGCCGACTTGCCAATCGTGCCGATGAAAAGCATGAGGCCAATCAAGCCCGCCGCGGAGAGTCCAAAGATGGGAGTTGGAACTGTCGCCAGTGTATGCAAAACCTGCGACTGGAAAATATCACGATAAGAGAGCGAACCGGTTGCACTATAAAGGAACGCGATGCCCAACAGCATGAATACATCGCCGACGCGTGTGGTCATGAAAGCTTTGACCGCCGCATTGCGCGCCGATTCTTTCGCATACCAAAAACCGATCAGCAAATACGAACACAAGCCCATGATTTCCCAGCCTGCAAACAACGTCAGTAAATTATCGGAAACCACGAGCGTAAACATACCGAATGCAAATAAACTGATAAAGGCAAAGAAGCGCGAATACATCGGCTCCACGGATGGAACCTGGTGTCCATGTTCATCGGTTGCACCGTGCGGCGGAAGTCCGGGGTGATCGTGATCGCCAGCAGGCTGTCCGTAGTTATGGTAGCCAACGCTGTACAGGAAAATCATCAGGACGGTCCATGCCACAAAGAACAAGACAACCGCGCCGAGCGGATCAATTTGAACGCCGATCTTGAGCCAGGTATCCGCAGTGGGAATCCAATTCACAAATGAAGCGAAGGGAGTTTTTCCCAAATCAGGCGTGCCGATGGCGCGAACAAAAACAATCATCGCACCCAGCCACGATAGCAATGCCGCGCCGACCGCCACGCTGTGGCTGAGCGCTTTATTTCGATTCGTAAACAACACAATCAAAAAGAATGCAAGGATGGGCGGTAAAGGAATTAGCCAGATCAATGTTTCGGTCGTCATGTCGCTCCTACCACTTCATCAAATCAAGTTCATCGGCGATCACCGTATTGCGTCGGCGATAGACCGAGATTACCAATGCCAGACCCACTGCCACTTCCGAGGCGGCGACTGCAAAAACGATAATCGCAAACACCTGCCCTGCCATCTGCGAAACATCGCCGTAGCGCCAGAAAGAAACCAGATTAATGTTCACCGCGTTCAGCATCAATTCGATTCCAAGCAAAATCGCAACCGCGTTCTTGCGCGAGAGCACGCCAAATAATCCGATGCTGAACAATGCCGCCGAAAGAATAAGATACCAGGAAAGCGGGATCATCAAAACTCCTATTTCCGAGAGTCCCCAGAATGGGGATTGAATGCAATATAGACCGCGCCGACCAAAGCGGCGAGCAGCAAAACCGATGCAACTTCAAATGGAAGAACAAACGCATCCGGTGAAATCAATGCTTTACCTAATTGCCCCACCGCGTCATAACTTGACGGGAAATCGGCCGCGGTTTTCGAGAAGCCATTCCAACTCTGAAGCATCCAGAACAATCCACCGAAAGTCAGCAGCGCGATGATCGCGTTCAACCACCATGTATTGTTCAACTGCGGACCGCGGTCGCGCATCTCTTTGTGAGTCAACATCACCGCAAAGATAAATAGAATAGCGATGGCACCGATATAAACCACCACCTGCACCACAGCTAGGAAGCTGGCATCGAGAATGGCGAACAACACCGCAACGCCGAACAATGTAACGATCAACCACAACGCGGCATGGATGAGATTGCGAGTTGTCACCACCATCAGCGCCGAGCCGAGAATGACCAATCCGATAATCAGAAAGAAAATTTGCATGGCAGTCATGTCGTTCTCCTAATGGTGCGCCGTCGCCGCGGCTGGCGCGACATTCTCAGTTTTTTGACGTTCACTGCGGCTGTATCCGCGTAGAATCTCGACGATGATCCAACCGAGCAAGACATTCGTCAAGAACATGCCCAGGATGTAGATTCCGCTTGGAGTTCCGCGCAGAAGCGTATTCATCAAAGCAGTCAGCATCAACAATACAAAAGCCACTGGCGTCAGGAATTTCCAGTTGAAGGCCAGCATATGGTCAATGCGGATGCGCATCACGGTGTATCGGATCCACATGATGACCCAATAACCAAACATTGCCTTGGCAAATAAAATCACTGCCGCCACCAGCGGACCAAGATTCTCAAGTCCGAAGAAATGATAACCGCCCAGGAACAAAATAGCCCAGAAGCCGCCGAACGTGAAGGCATGTAAAAGTTCACCAGCGTAAAACAAACCGAACTTCATGCCTGTGTACTCAATATGAAAGCCCGCCACAATTTCGGATTCGGCTTCATTCAAATCAAACGGCGAACGGCCCAATTCGGCGATGGCCGCGATCAAAAATGTCAAGGCCGCCAGCGGAGCGAGTACCACATACCAAACAGTTTGTTGTCCCTGAACGATTTCATTCATACCCATCGAGCCAGCCAAAATCGTCGGGATGAGCATGGTGGCAATCATCGGGATTTCAAATGAGACCAACACCGCCACCTGACGGAACGCGCCAATCAGCGCGTATTTATTATTCGATGACCACGCCGCCATAATAATGGAAAGCGTTCCAATAGAACCGGCCGCAATGATGTACAACGCGCCGACGTTCAAATCAACGCCAAAGATCACAGGCGCAAGCGGAATAATCGCCCACAGCAACAACACCGACATCAAAGAGAGAATCGGTGCAAGGTTATAAACCACTTTATCCGCGCCATCGGGCGTAATATCTTCCTTGATAAGGAGTTTGACAATATCCGCAAAAGGCTGAAAGATTCCAAACGGCCCAACACGGTTCGGTCCTAGCCGGTCCTGGAAGCGTGCCACAACTTTGCGCTCCACCCAGACCAGGAAAATATCGAATAGCATCATCAACAAGATCAACACAACCACGCCAATCAGTTGGATGATCAAGCTGGCAAGCCAGCCTGCCGCTCCCCAGCCGACAAAAAGGTTGGTTAGCCAATGAGCAATAAAATTAACAGGGTCAAACCAAAAATTCATGGGCGCTCCTACTGCTTCTTGGACAAATCTCTAGATTTGACTTCATTATTGATAAGCAAAAAATAAACTTTAGTTAAGATAACTATGCAGTACCTTGTAAACACAAAGAAAAGGCTGGAAGGTTTAAGCCTTTCAGCCTTTTAATATATCAACGGTTTAAACCCACTCCAGCATCCCTTTGCGCCAGGCATAGACGAGTCCCGCAATCAGGATCAGTATGAAGACGATCCCTTCAAGTACCGCAAACAGCGAGAGCTGGCCGAGCGAAACCGCCCAAGGAAACAGGAATACAGTTTCCACATCAAAGACCAAAAACACAAGTGCAAAAATATAATATTGGGCTTTAAATTGTACCCAGTTTTCACCCACCGTTTCCATACCGCATTCATAAGTGCTCTGCTTGATCGGGTTGGGCTTCTTCGGCGAAATAATCCACGAAGTCACAAGAGCCGCGACAGGGATAAGTGTCGCAATCACAAGGAACAAGCCAATGTATAACCATTCGTTTTGCATATCTGCTCCGATAAAAAAATATCGCCTGTGCCAAAAAGCACGGGCAAAATTGTACCATTAATAATAGAGGACAATACGAATCGGCGATAATTTTTAGGTGATTTTCGTCATATGTTTTGTGCGCATCAAGCTATTTAGATTTTTTCAACCTACTGTAAAGCCACTTTATAATATCATCTGCAAACGGAAATCCCAAAACAGCACCGATCATCGAACCAATCCCGCCTGCAGTTCGAGCCACGCCTCCGGAGAATCCAAAAAAGTTGATCGCATCAATCTGGACCGGTTGAGCGGATACCGTTTGTTGGCTTTCTGCTCCGCTGACTTTATCCACGAAACGCAAATAAAACCAGACCGTTCCCCGAAACGTTCCAGCGCTTGTTGATTGAACGCTCCAATAGAATGTTACAGGCTGACCTTCAGTTAGAGACTCACTCTGAATATCAGGCGGTTGGACGTTCGGACCGGCAATATCCAAACGCGCTTCGGCAAAAACGTTGTGCGTATCGTATACATTTGGAATGGGCACGACCTTACCGATGAGAGTATTTCCCTGCACATCAGCCGTAGGCGTGACGTTACCAAGCGTATCCACTTCAAGAGTTAACCGAATCATGTTCGAGTCGCCGACGCGGATATTGGGTGGATATTCCAAAGTCAACTGCCGGGATTCTGGAATGGCAGGCTTCGGAACCACTGTCGGCATGCTGTTGGTCGGCCCATTGCTGATAATCAACGGAAATACCCCCGTTGTTGGCGTAGCGGCAACAGCGGGGGTATTCGTTTGAACAATTTGAGTTTGCTGTAAATCAATCGGCGCGGCAGATTTGGCTGGGACGCCGTTCAAAGCACAGGCAAGGCCTGTCGTGAATAAAATTATCCCTAACAATAATAAAAGAAAAATCTTTCGACGCGAAAATATCATCGGTGTCACATCACCGTGATCAATCTAAAGAACAATTAATTTTTCAGTACTAAAACGGCCTCACGCGAGCAGGTGACTTGATCCTTAGCTCCAATCTTGGGCAATTCGAGAAACGGATTGTTAAAAGTATCCATATTGAACTTGGTGTTGCCAACCGCTACTAGAATGCGAACCACCGAACCGAGGAATGTGATGTTCTCGATTCGACAATCGAACTCGTTCCCCCTCTTTCCTTCAGACGCGAAATGCAGCCGCTCAGGCCGGATCGCGATCTTGATCTTGTCGCCTTTTTTCTTGCTCTCCAGATCCTCGGTCGTTTCGACTTGAACGCCCTCGATCATGATTAACTTCTTCACCGGATCAATTACTTCTGCGTCCGTTGTGTTCAATGTACCAACAAAACCGGCTACAAAGGTTGTCTGTGGAAAGTTGTAAATCTCGAAAGGAGTGCCCACCTGCTCCATTTGTCCCTGACTCATTACAACGATACGATCAGAAATCGAAAGCGCCTCTTCCTGATCGTGGGTGACATAAATAGCCGTAATCCCCAGTTTCCTTTGTATCGAACGAATTTCCGCTCGCAGGGAAACGCGGATCTTGGCATCCAAGGCCGAGAGGGGCTCATCCAGCAATAACACTTGCGGACGATTGGCGAGCGCGCGGGCCAAAGCTACACGCTGCTGTTGTCCACCCGAAAGCTCAGCGGGATAGCTATTTCCCTTTTGTTCGAGATGGATTAAGGCAAGCATTTCTGTCACACGCTCTTTGATGGCAGATTCCGGTTCCCTATGAATCTGCATTCCGAAGCCGATATTCTGTGCAACCGTCATGTTTGGAAAAAGAGCGTATGCCTGAAAGACCATACCCACGTTACGTTGGTTAGGCGCCTTGTCCGTAATTTCTACATCATCGAGGATGACCTTGCCGGTGGTGGGAACCTCAAAACCTGCGATCATACGAAGCGTGGTCGTTTTGCCGCAGCCCGATGGTCCAAGAAAAGATACAAATTCTCCCTTCTTCACTTCAAGATTAAAATCTTGAACCGCAGTGCTTCCGGCAAATTGCTTGGAGATATTTGAAAGTACAAGATGCGTCATATCAATTGATCCTCAGATTTATTAGTGTCCGCCAGCAATCTGTGTTTGCTGACCGCGGCCGAAAAGATTAATGATACCCATGCACGCCCAGGTAAGAGCAAAACTCACAACGGTAGCTGCCGCTGGCTCATAGGCTTTTTGTTGGATCAAGAAAGCCAGGAAGGGAGCGAAAGCCGGCTTGGCAAGATACTGGGCTAATATGTACTCACCCATCACAATCGCAAAACTCAGGAAAGCACCGCTCAGGATCGCGACGCGTATATTGGGCAGGATGACTCGAAAAAGGATCGTTCCCCAACCCGCGCCCAAACTCTGTGCGGCTTCCGTTAAGGTGCGTACATCGATGGATCGCAAACCTGTGTCAATGGAGCGATACATGTAGGGCATTGAAAGAACCGTGTAGCCGGCAACCAGTAACGCCGGGCTGTCAACGATCAAAAACGGAGGGTGGCTAAAAGTTCGAACCAATCCAAAGACAAATACAATTGCAGGAATTACGAATGGAAGCAGGGTGATAAACTCGACCGCGGTTCGAGCCTGTGGTAACCGCAGGCGGACCCAGTAAGCGGTAGGAACGAAGATTAAGATTCCCACGACAATAGTAAGGACTCCCCAAAGGATCGAGAACGAGAAGCCTTTTATGAAGTCGCTATCATGGAAAAGCTGCTGATAGGCCAGAAAACTCAAAACCCCAAGCTTCGCACGCAGCGAGAAAAGGAATGTGGCAAGAAGAGGAAGAAAGAAATAAAGAATACCGAGAACCATCCAAAACCAGGACCAAATTACACCACTACGCTTCATCGCAACCACCTCTCAGATTGTCTTTGGAGCAACGTGTATCCGGTAATCGCGATCGCCATGACCACCACCATTCCCAGCGCCAATGCGTACCCCAGCCCAGCGTCGCCCAGAACATCGCCGCGCAACTGATCTCCAATCACAATGGACACCAGATTGATCTGGCCGCCGGTTAGCGCCTGCGCAGTGGCAAACGCACCAAAGGAGTTTCCAAAGAGCAAGATCATCGTGCCTAATATGGAGGGCAAAAGAATCGGAAAAGCGACATAGCGCCAGTATTGAAAAGTGGAGGCGCCCAGATTCTCTGCCGCCTCAATCCATTCTTTTCGCAAACCGTCAATCGCTGGAGCGATGACCAACACCATCAAGGGGAATTGGAAGTACATGTACACAATGCTCAATCCCCAGAAAGTATAAAGTTGAAAGCCGTGGAAATACGGATTGTAACCCACTGCCCTTAGCCAACCCGTTAGCACTCCAGACGGACTGAGCAAGGCAATGAATGCAAAGGCCAGCGGAACCCCTGCAAAGTTCGATGCCACTCCACAAAAAGTCATCAAGCTTGTGCGCATGAAGGGCGGCAACCCACCTCGGATGGATGAGTATGCCAGCAAGAATCCGAAGATACCACCACCCAGCGAGGTGATCAGGCTGATCTTGATGCTGATCCAGTAGGCACCTATCAGGTTAGGATTTTGGAGGAGATGCACGAAGTTTTGGAGCGTGAATGCGTGTGTAGCGGTGTCTTGAAAACTTCCCAGCGCGATCGTCGAGGATGGATAAATCAAAAACATAAATGCAAACAAAAAGAAGGGCATAACTCCGAGCCATGCCCAGGAAAACTTGGAAAGAGCGGGGCGCGCCGGAGGCGCGTCCCGCTTTACAACATTTGTAGTAGTCATAACCTTACGGAGCAGCGGTTGGGACGGCCACACCAACGGTCGACATCCAGCCACCTGTAATTAAGGTTTTCGCAGCGGTCAGCTGAGCAACAGTGGGGGCAACCGCAGCAGCCAAGATCTTGGGATCCGGCAATGTCTTCAAAACATCAGCAGGAACTGCACCGCGGGAGATCATATCGGCCTCTGAAACGCCTGAGGCCCCGCCTTTAATCCAAGCCAACTGGCCCTGGTCAGAATGGATAATTTCCATCCACACTTTGGCGCAATTGAGATGCGGCGCATAAGCGCTGATTGCCTGAACATAAGCACCACCAATGCTCGGAGAGGGGTAATCAATCTCGAGCGGCGGATTCCCAGCAAGAGATTGCTGATCACCCAGGGCATTGTAGTTCCAAGCCAACTCGATAGGAGTCGCACCTTGTGCAATAGTGCCTACCTTGGCGATCACTGGAACAAAGTTACCTTCAGCATTCAACTTCTTGAAGAAATCAAGACCGGGCTGGGCATTATCCAAAGAACCGCCATTTGCCAGTGCGGCTGCATAAACCGCCTGAATAGCCTGATTGGAAGATTGAGGGTCACCGGCCAAAGCGACCTGGCCCTTGTATTGCGGGTCAAGCAAGTCGGACCAGTTCTTTGGCGGATTCTTGACAACGGAGGTATTGGTCTCGAACACCATGATGCCGTAGTAGCCAACTGACCACATGCCATTAGGATCATAAGTAGGGATGCCTAAGGTCGTGGGAGGCAGCTTGCTCCAGAACGTGCCTTCATATGGCTGATAATCGCCAGCCTTTACACCCTGATCGCCATAGGCATAGCCCACGTCCACGATATCAGGAGCTTGGGGACCCGTATTGCCTTTGTTGGCAACGATTGCAGCAAGTTCATCAGCCGAACCTGCATTAGGATCCAATGAGTTAAGTTGAACGCTGGATCCGACCGTAGCCTCGAAGTCCGCGAAAATCTCGCCATAGTTCGCCCAGTTGGGCGGCGTGGCGATGATCGTCAGCATGCCTTCTTTCTGGCAAGCAGCAACCAAATCGGCTGGGACACTGGAAACAGCTGCACCGTTGTAGCCTTGGGCTACTCCCGTGCCGGCAAACGGAGCGGTGGTTGCCGCTGGCATGGCTGCAGTTGCTGCAGTAGTTGCCGCTGGCATGGCAGTTGCTGCAGTAGTTGCAGCTGGTGCAGTCGTTGGAGCAGGCGCTTGGGTCGGAGCCGGCGTGGCGGCCGTTCCGCACGAGGCGAGCATTGCGCTCACCACAAGCAGAGACAGAACAAACAACAAAGTCTTTCTATTCATGATTCTCTTTTCTCCTTTTTGGAATTTTAGCGAGAGCATATTGATTGCTCCGCTTGTTAACAATTATATACCCATAATACTTGCTAATTCAAATATTAAAGAAGAGTTAACCAAACGTTATTATGAGTTGTATGGATGGCTATGGTAAACTCATTTGGGCTGATGTAATCTGTAAAATATGTTGCTCTCGCACAGTAGGCCAAAACCCCCAAATCAATAAAGCAATCGAAACTGCGAGAAGAAGGATACTCACGGTCAATCTCAATCTTCGCATGTCCATATTATATAACACAAATTATCCTTATGGTATCATTGCTCTCCGCATTGAATAACTATGCGGTAATTGTGTCCGGGTTTTCAAGCGCAAGGAAGATGTGTTTCATAATCTAATTGCACAGCAAGCCTCCCTAACCGTTGAAGTATTAGCATTGTCGTCGTGAAAAACACTTAAACAAACTATGTCTTTGCAACTTATTATCGTCATTGCGCTGGCGCTTGTTTTTGATTTCTTAAACGGTGTGCATGGTTCAAGCAATATTGTTGCTACCGTGGTTTCCTCGCGTGCCTTTCGACCGCGGGTTGCGCTCCTCGTAATTGGTGCGGCGGAATTCATCGGACCGTTTCTGTTTGGCGTGGCAGTCGCCAAAACCATTGGCGCACAAATCGTTGACACGAAAGTTATTACTTATAATATTCTGATGGCTTCTTTAATAAGCTGCGTGGCTTGGAATTTCTTGACGTGGTTTTTAGGATTGCCCAGCAGTCCATCACATGGGCTGGTTGGCGGTTTGATCGGAGCGGCGCTATTGGGAGTGGGACTCAGCGCGTTGCGAATGCAGGGACTGATCAAAATTCTCATTGCATTGTTCATCACTCCTTTAATCAGCTTCGGATTCGGTTATATCGCAACCAAGTTAATCTTCTTTTTGGCACGCGATGCTACACCGCGCATCAATGAATTCTTCAAGCGCAGTCAATTGTTTACAGCCGTATTCCTGGCTCTAAGCCAGGGCTCGAACGATGCACAAAAGACAATGGGCATCATCGTTTTGAGTTTGATTATCGACAAGAACATGTTTGCATTCAGCGTTCCATTATGGGTTATGGCAGTGAGCGCAGCCGGCATGGCGCTGGGAACGGTTTTATCTGGAGCACGGCTAATCCGCACTTTAGGCGCCAAGTTCTACAGGATACGCCCGGTACACAGCTTCTCCGCGCAGACCTCCTCATTAATTCTGATGATCGGTTCTTCCTTCCTGGGCTTACCCGTTAGCACAACCCAATTGATCAGTTCTGCCATCATCGGTGTGGGTGCATCGGAACGGTTGGGCAAGATCCGATGGAGTGTGGCGAATGATATTCTCATATCCTGGATATTAACCATCCCTATCACTGCCGCGCTCGCCGCCGGAATTTACTGGCTATTGATGAGAAGCACAATCTAATTTAGTTTTGCAATCTCATACACAATAAAGAAGGATGAGTTGATGCTCATCTTTCTTTTGATTAATCACTTACCAGTTTTTTCTCTCGCATTTTGACGCACGATCGCTGAACGAAAGATGCGATCAAAGAATCCGTAATAGCCATCCTTATCGTACAAAATCATATAATCGGCGGGACCATATTCTTCGGGGCGATATAAGACGCCGCAATTAGAATTAATCTCCAAAACATAAATCTCACCTTTCTCGTTCACGCGGACATCACAACGTCCG
The DNA here is from genome assembly GCA_963783295.1 of uncultured Chloroflexia bacterium. Classification (GTDB taxonomy): domain Bacteria; phylum Chloroflexota; class Anaerolineae; order Anaerolineales; family Villigracilaceae; genus Fen-1038. The sequence continues at coordinate 329,649 of CAWAMX010000018.1, forward strand.
TAACCAGTTCCACTGGAGGCGAGATACATTTGACGGCCCGCCTCTTGAAGTCGAGAAGCGAGAACCGCATCTTTGACCTGACGAAATTCAAACGGAACCGAATAATCCCATTTGATATCCGTATGCCAGAAATCATCACCAGCAGGGAAAATCAATTCTGTCGGCGGGTACACAAATGGATTGCTCAGATCGTCGGGATTATCCACAACAAAAACATTGTACTCGTGACCCACAATAAACTCTTCGACGCGCGCACTTCCGAACAGGGACACCATGCGCTTGAACTGTGTATGCAACTGCTCGAGATTCTCCACGCGCGACTCGCGCGTCATTTCGATACTGCTATAACTCTTTGGATGTTTGACTATCAACGGAAAGCGCAGATTTTTGACAAGATGATCCAGATCATCATTTTCCGTGATGTGATAGCCTTTTGCAAATCCGACTCCATAAGCTTCCGCATCGCCTTGCATTTTTTCGCGTGACTGATCATAGAAATTGCTATCAGAACCGGTAAAGGGCATATTCAATTCTTCCATAGCTTGGATCACATCTAGCCCCGGATAATCTTCGTCTGAGGCGCCATCGCATAAATTAAAAAATACATCGAAGCGGTTTTGCTCTTTGATCGCTTTCAATTTATCAAAAACCGGTCGACTCAATGTGAGCATCTCCCATTCACACGGATAATGCGCGATAAACTCAGCGGGAGTAAAGCCCCACGTCTCATCATCATAAAGAACACAGACTCGCATCGGTCACCTCATTTCTTTGACGAACGTTATCATAAAAAGTTTTTCTAGGCAACCTTTTTATAGCAAAATTCGTCGTCGAACAAACCAGCCAGAGCAAGGCACAACATGCAACTTAAATCGGATGAATAATAGAAATACTATTCATCATCACGCACCAATAATTTGAGCATTCAATCATTGATTTTCTCTAGCGCTTCTCATCTTTGTATGGTTAAATCGCGCCCATGTCTCCTCTATCCCGCCGCGACTTTTTGAAGGTGGGCGGCGCCGCGTTATTATCCACTGCTTTCAACGGATTCAATCTGCAAAGCGCCGACTTCGCTTCCCCACCCATTGTTTATCATGGCAATCGAGATCAGCATTCCATAGCGCTGACCTTTGACGATTGCTGGCATCCTGAGGTGCTTGAGCAGCTGAATGAAATGGTCGCGCCCTACCCTGATTTTCATTTCACTTTCTTTGCAGTCGGCGATGCGCTGCAAATCAATGAGGTCAAGGACCCGGGAGTTTGGCGGCGACTCGTCAGCCGGGGACATGAGATCGGATATCACACCATGCATCATTATGATCCGGCAACAATGTCCGCAAAAAGCTTGGTCGAGGACTTCGATCAATGGATGGATACATTGCATCAGGTGCTGGGATTTCAACCGGATATCCGCTTTGCCAAACCGCCTTATGACGACATCAGCCCGTCTTTCGAAATCTTATGCAATGAACGCAACTTAGTGCTTACGATGTATTCCATCGGCTATGAGGGAGATACCGTGCAGGATGGCTTGGACGCCGCCGCTCACACGCAAAACGGTGATATCGCACAGATGCACACGTATGAAGATCCCAATAAAGGAAGATTGGACGCGTCCATCTCTGCCAAAGTGATACCATATCTTGCGGGACAAGGATTTGAATTAGTTACGATGACGAAACTCTATGATGATCTTTTGCTTCAACAAAATAGCTCCAATGGTTGCGATATTGGCACAGGCGAATCACTGACACGGACGTGTGTTGAGTAATATCATTGCACACGACGGCACTATTTATTTTGTTCTTCCAATTCCTTCAAAAACTTTTCTTTATTTGCCGATCGCGCGGTCTTTCCGCTTGACGTTTTTAAAATCCATTTCGGACCAACAACTTTCACATAACGCAATGCAATCGCTGAATTCTTGGTCACATGCTGACGGATGGCATCCGCGATTTCTTCTTGCTCCGCCGTATCTTCTGATTGAATTTCAGCGATGATGACCACATCTTCCGTACCGGCCTCATCATTGAAGATGCCAAACGCCACCGAACGCCCTGCATGAACGCCGGGCACTTCGTAGGTTAAAGATTCCAAATCCTGCGGATACACATTCTTTCCGCCAACAATGATCATATCTTTCTTGCGGCCCGATACAAATACTTCCCCATCGGAAACATATCCGAAATCGCCTGTTAAAAACCAACCATCCAACAACGCTTTCGTTGTAACATCCGGACGATTGAAATATTCAGTCAACATGCAATTGCTTTGCAAAGCAACTTCGCCAATCTTTCGCTCGGGAACTTCTTTGCCTTGTTCATTTAAAACGCGGATGTGCGTATTGGATAAAGGCTTGCCCGAGGACATCATCTTCATCGCTGGACGACCATTCACAGGAGGACGCGCCACGCGCTGCGCCATAAATGCTTCCCGGTCAATTTCCTCGACTTTGGGCGGCCGCGACAAATCAGTCTGCGTCACACCGAATACATTTTCCGCCATTGCATACGAACATTGAAGCGCCTCAAGTTGCAATCCATAAGATTTGAATCGCTCATAAAAAGCCTGGTGACTTTCAAAGCGAACCGGTTCCGAGCAATTGATCACTGCGCGCCATGAGGACAAATCCACATTTTCCAGATTTCGATCGCGGATTTTTTGCGTACAAAAATTGAAAGCGAAATTTGGAAGCCACGAAAGAGTGCCCCTGTAATGCGAAACAGATTGCATCAATTTATATGGCGCGCGCACCCAATCGAATGGCGAACTCAGAACCAATGGGATGCCGGAAAGGATCGGCATGAGGAAACCTGCAATCAAACCCATGTCATGATATAGCGGCAGCCACGAAACAATCACATCGTTATCATTCAAATTGAGCGCGCGGCTATAAGCATCCAGTTGATTGAAGACTGCCTGATGCGACAGCGCCACGCCTTTCTGCAAACCAGTTGTCCCCGATGAATGCTGCAGCAGAACAATATCTTCCGATGAACGTTTCGTGCCAAGCAAAGAGCCAAAATCAGGATCGGTTTGCGATTCGAGTTTACCCGCCAATATCACGGAACGAACCGAATCGCCTTCCTCCAACGCACTCCGCACTTCGGATTCAAATTCAGGATAAGTCACAATTGCTGCAGGCTTGGTCACTGAAATCAGCGCGGATAAATCCACACGATAACGCTCAGGTGCAAGTTTCTCCGTCAGGAATGGCATGATGGATGGGATCGCACCGTGTAAGATCGCACCCCAGAAGGAATAAATCAAATCTTCACCATGTTGAAGAATCAGCACGACAACTTCGCCGGGATTAATCTTCTCGCGGGCGTAGGTGCGGGCATATGCGTTTGCACCGCGCAACAGTTGACGATACGTAATCGGCAAATCCGGTTGGCCGGAATGCTGAAGAATAACAGCAACCCGTTCCGGGGTCCGCGCGTGAAGCGATTGAAGCTGCTGGGATAATGTCGTCATTTTGATTGCCGGGATTGGATTAGATTTGCCAATTGATCCAGCGTATCAAAAGTCTGCGCGTTCAGTTCTGTATCGTCAATGTGAACACCGAACGTATCTTCAATGAACAGCGCGAGATCAACGAGACTGAACGAATTGATCAACCCGCTCGAAATCAGCGGCTCATCATTTAATGATCTTGCGCTTCGGTTGTTTCAAAATTGATGTGGAAACATAATCACCCACAGTAGTATTGTGTATCGCTCATTAGATTTCTTTCATCCTGCAATTTGTTTTTGGCAAGCTCAAGTCTTCGGAAATATTCGAGTATAAACAGAACCGCAGGAATGAATATAATCGCTTGTGGAACAAAGAAAAGTCGTGTTTCTCCCATCACGCTAAGAAAAGCATGAATCCCAAACCAAACGGGGCATAAAACCAAAAAGAACCTCTGCCAGAGATTTGGCAAAACAAAGAAGAATATAAAACCCAATAGAGGAGCAAAGCCCAGCGTATGGAAAAGTTGATTCCATGTAAAAGCGCGGGTCAAGTTATAAAGCAATAACTGGTAACCTGGGGTTTGTTTATATGGGATATAAATTGGACGATCTGGATACAAGAATCGAAGTCCAATGAAGACAAGCGCAAAGATCGCAATGGCCAAATAAACCGGAATATATTTCTTTTGCAAAAACTGAAGATTATCCAGAAGCGCCGCAAGCATTAGAAACGGAATAACACCGCTTGTTTCCCTGTTGAGCGCAGCAGGAAGCATCAGGAGTGCAACCCAAAAGTAATGGCGTCTTAATATCAACAACACGGCAGCTAGATAGAAAATTACATCGAAGTACGTATTGAATGACAGATCATTATCATAAAACCCATTTTTAATGGTGCATGCAAGCAAAACGACCCCTATAAAGGGAAGCAGCTTTGAAGTAGAAGTCTGATGATAAAGGGCAAATGCCAGCAAGAAAACGGCTATGTTCTGTAAAACACGGAATGAAACAAAACCAAGGCCAATCGGATCTGGAACTCGTAAAAACCGGAATAGGTCAATAAATCCCTCTGCCACGATTTCTGAAAGAACTCGGTATTGCCATGGATTGGGCGCTTGCCCTGTCAGAACATCATCATGTCTCTGGAGTTGTCCGCCATTTAGAAAACTTGTCCGACCATGCAGGCTATCAATCTGAAGCTTGACAGTCACAACAGCCAATATCAGAGCGAGCAGGAAAATCAGAAATCGCAGAATGCATGGCACTCTCAAGCCACTTGGAAAAGCGGATTTTTTCGCCAAACACAGTTAACAACAAAAATAAAATCCAAGCTGACAAGATATAAAAGGCCAAAAATAATAATACACTGATCGCCGGAGGAGTTGAAAATCTTCTAATTAGAACAATTTGCCTAGCGGAATCGGGAGACAACTCGAATGTTGTTCGAGATTCATCCCAGTACACTGTTAGGGTTCCTGTCGCAGGGGGAGAATGGACGATCAAGGTCACCAACCCGGGAGCAGGATCCGTCCAATGCAAAGAGGCGGATGAACCCGGATCCAGCCTGAACGGATCTTGCGTTGATTTCCAAATGCCAACCGGTATAAACGATTCTGCATCCAGCACGTTTCCATTAAGGTTCAAGCGGATATCAGATTTTGAAAAACTAACCGCTTGAGATTTAGGATTAACATCAAATTCAACAGCCACATCCGTCCATGGCTGCAATAAAGGACTGACTGGATAGTCCGGTGCCGTATAAAGAAGTGGAAGGAACAAAAGAGGAAGAAAAAAACAAAGACTGAGGATATAAGGTCTCCTGGCAAATGCAGTCACCAATCTTTCTTCCAGGTAGTGGTCAGCAAAAAGATAATTTGCGATTGCAAAGACCACAAGTAAAATACATCCGATTGCCAATCTACTCTTGCTTATAATCGGAGTTTGAAGAAACAGGACATAGGCACAGTACGATACGCTTAACCCGACTAAAATACTGGAGGTGACTGATATCCTGAACAGGACAGCAGGGCTGGACGGTTTTGAATTATTCATACATGTCAACCCAAACCAAATAACTTCAACATCGCCTGCCAGGCAATCGCCGGAGTGGACAGGGTGAAGAACAGCCAACCTAAGTGTGACATAATTAAATGTCATAAATACGCCAAGCGCATTCATCACGATTTGACCGCGAGACGACTGCGTCCAAGCTGGCAAGCGATTACGGAAAAATTCGCTCCAGCGATTATGAATGAACAAACCCACGCCATGCCAGGCGCCCCACAAAATAAAGTTCAACGTCCCACCATGCCATAAGCCAATCAAGATCATGGTGCTGATCTGCGTTACGAAAATAATGATCCAGACAGGAAAGTTGTTTTCCGCTTCGTAAGGCACGCGTCAGTGGGTTGAAGAAATACGATCGGAACCATTGCGTCAACGTCATGTGCCAGGAATTCCAGAACTGGGTCAGGTTTGGTTTGAGATAAGGGGCGGCAAAATTCTCAGGCAAACGGAATGCCAAGCAATCGTCCAAGGCCGATCGCAACGTCGGTATATCCGCTAAAATCAAAATAGATTTGGAAAGAATAGGCATAAAGAAAGAGCCACATCCAGCCTGCGCCTTTGACATGCGGCACAAGCACATCGCTGATAGAGATGACAGCCAATAAATCAGCCACGACAAATTTTTTAAAGAGACCGACAAAGAGCCGCTTCCCTGCATCGATCCAATCTTCATTGCTCATCGGAAGAGGCGTTCGCAATTCCTTGACGAATCGATCTAGACGATCAATGGGCCCGGCGGTAAAAGCCGGAAAGAAGATAGCATAGTTGACATATTCTGCCAGAGTCACTGCAGGCAGACGTCCCGATTGCCGATCGCGAATGGTGTGCATCAGACGAAAAGCCAGATAGGAAAATCCAAGCCAGCTAAACGCAAAGTCAGCTGTGTTTGGATTTTGTCCGTGGACCGTAGAAAGATAATTCAGTGCGAGATTGGCCAGTTGAGGTATCTTCAAAAAAATAAAGATCAGAATGATTGCGAGGAAAACAAGGACCTGCAAAATTCGATGCGAACTTTGCCAAAGCGCCAATAAGAGAGTTGCGACCGCAATTACAATCAATGAATACAAGTGTAATGATGAATGGCGGCGTGGTTGATACATAAACCTGAGTAAAATTGAAGTAATGATTCAGGTCCATTAACAAAACAACCCCGACTAGAATTGTGAGAGCGGGCCAATTTTGTTTCCAGGCGCGCGCTTCAGGCGCTGAAGTCAATGCCCATGCGAACACAGTGATTGTCAGAGTCGCAACAGGAAGCCAAAACAGAAGACTCACAAATGGTTCAATAGGCTGGAGCCAAAAGATAACAAACGTGCTGACCACAAGCAATGCTAACTGGCGGCCTTTTGGCAGCCGGCCAAGAATTAACGCGACGACAGCAAGAATGGAGATTTGAAGAATAGTCAAGTTAGAAACCTTGATAAATCCATGTTGGTGAAGTATCGGCAGTGAAGATCAACAGCGCAATGAGAATCAGTGCCAGCATCAACGCCAAAAAGTTTTCACGCGTAAAGATTGCATCACGAATTTTCTTCCACATAGAATCTCCTAAGCATTTTGCCGAAGATAGGCCTCCATAAACCCCTCCAAATCGCCATCCAGCACAGCTTGCGTATTGCCCGTTTCGTACTCCGTGCGATGATCCTTGACCATCTGATATGGATGCAAAACATACGAGCGAATCTGGCTTCCCCATTCGGCCTTAGTATATTCACCACGCAAAACCGCGATCTCCTGATCTTTTTCAGCGTGTTTGATTTCCAAGAGACGTGCCCGTAGTACGCGCAATGCATTCTCGCGGTTCTGCAATTGCGAGCGTTCATTCTGGCAGGTAACCACAATCCCGGTTGGAATATGAGTTCAACGAATCGCGGTCGCATTCTTCTGGACATTTTGTCCGCCCGCACCGGATGAGCGAAACACATCGATCTTTAAATCATTGGGATTGATCTCAACATCCGCTTCATCCATCGCGACCTGTGGCAGGATCTCCACCAACGCAAATGAAGTGTGCCGCCGATGTGCAGCATCGAACGGCGAAAGCCTCACAAGCCGATGCACCCCTTTCTCTGAACGCAAATAACCATACGCGTATTTTCCACCAATCGCAATGGTTACGCTTTTCAATCCAGCTTCTTCGCCATCGGTTCGATCAAGAATCTCGGTTTTGAATCCACGCGTATCCGCCCAGCGCAGATACATGCGTTCGAGCATGGCAGCCCAATCCTGCGAATCCGTTCCACCGGCCCCGGCATGAATGGCAAGCAAAGCATCGTCATCATCATATGGACCGGATAACATCGCATTAAAAGAACGCTTTTCTAAATCCTTTTCAAGCGAAGAAATTTCTCCTTCCAATTCATCACGCAGAGAATCATCATTGAGGCGCGACAACTCCACAAGATCGTGTAAATGATTCTGGAACTTGCGCCACGACTCCACTTCATCCCGCAAATTTGAAACAACTTTCATCGTCTTTTGCGCGGAAGAAGAGTCACTCCAGAAATTTGGCGCCTCAATTTCCTTTTCGAGTTGAGCTATTTTTTTCTCTTTGCCCGCGAAGTCAAAGACGCTCCAAGAGCTGGGTTGTTAATTCCTGCGCGTGAGTCAAACGATCAAGCAAGTCCTGCATGATTCCTCCAAAATTATGAATCTAAAATTCCATTTACAAATGCATCAGGATTGAATGGTTCCAAATCCTCCATTTTTTCGCCCAAGCCTGCAAACAAAATCGGCAAACCCAATTCGCGTTGAATAGCGAACGCCATTCCACCACGCGCCGACGAATCAAGTTTCGTTAAGATTACGCCAGTCGCGTTGACAGCCTCTTTAAAAGCCCGAGCTTGTTGCAGGGCATTTTGTCCGGTGGTTGCATCAAGCACCAGCCAAACCGCATGAGGCGCGCCGTTCAGCGCCTTGCCAACCACACGATAAATTTTTTTCAACTCTTCCATCAAGTTGAAACGAGTATGCAAGCGCCCGGCAGTATCAATCAGGATCAAATCAATTTTATGCGCGATGCCTGACTGAATCGCGTTGTATGCCACTGCGCCGGGATCGCTTTCGGGCGCGCCCGCTACCACCTCGACCTTGAGACGGTCGCCCCAAACTTGAAGTTGATCCACCGCTGCAGCGCGAAAAGTGTCCGCCGCGCCGAAGAGAACCGACTTCCCTTCATTACAAAAACGCTTGCCAAGTTTTGCAATCGTGGTAGTTTTGCCTGAACCATTCACACCAACAATCAAAATGACGGATGGCTGCGTATTCCAATTCAGCTCGGGAGGAGTAATCAGACGCGAGCGAAGATCAACGCGAAGGAGTTCGCGAACCTCATTGGCGCGCGTCAGCCCCCGATCCCGGACGATGCGCTGAAGCGAGGCAAGCACATCACTGCGTCGTTTCAATTCCCAAATCGGCTTGGATGAGTAACGCTTCCAATTCATCCCATGTTTCCTGATTGATTTCTGTCGCACCAAGCAAATTGGCCAGTCGCCCAAAAGCAGACTTGCTCGTTTTGGAAAGTCCTGCACGCCACTTTGAAAATAAATCTTCCATGAGAACCGAAATTATAACATGCAGGTTTTGTGTTATACTCACGCCCGTTTAACCTAAGAAGAAGTGTATAAATAAAAGGTATAATAAAGATATGATTGAAGAACCCGTTCACGTAACCGATTCAGCATTCGAACAAACCGTGCTCCAATCAAGTGTTCCAGTCATCGTTGATTTCTGGGCGCCATGGTGCGGACCCTGCAAAATGGTTGCACCGATTCTTGAAAAGCTTGCTAAGGAATACGCAGGTAAAGTCATCGTTGCCAAAGTCAACACGGATGACAACCCCGAATGGGCTGGCAAGTATGGCGTTCAGGGAATTCCGACCATGCTTTTCATCTCAAGCGGAAAGATTGTTCATCGCCAGGTGGGCGCATTGCCGGAAAGAATGTTGCGTGATGTTGTGGCCCAATTTATGGAGGTCGTCAGCCAGAACTAAAAGCGAACATAAAAAACTAATCATTTTCGCCCACGGTCTGACTGCAATGTCCTCCAGCTTTATTAGTAAAAGAATAATTTAATTCTTTTCGCCGACTACAGATAAACAGGGCATCGCTAAAGTATTGGTAAGAACATTGTAGTCAAAGCCATTCCATCATTATCAACTCCCTCCATCATTGCATTAGATCACGCACGTTCAAAAATCGAGAAAGGAAAAAATGAAATCGATCCAATTGAAACCTATATTGTTTATTGCCATCGTGCTGACGTTCATACTAAGCGCGTGCGGGGCAAGGGCAGTTCCAACGGTTGATCCGGCGCAGGTACAAGCCTCAGCAGTTGCCGCGGCCAATACAATGGTCGCTACAGACTCAGGCCGCGATCCCCACACAGACACCAGTTCCGCCCACGGCTGCGGCAACCGACACCCCGCAACCTACACCGACTATTCCGGCTTTACCCACCACACCGATTCTCAGCCTCACCCACAACGGCTCCTGCATCAAGTAGCTCCGGTGGAGATTGTGGATATCTCTCAGTGAGCAAAGGAGAGAGGAAGGCTTATATTCTGGTTGTTAACAAAACGAACGAGCTGATCGGAGTAAGTTTTTACCTCAAGAAGAATGCGTTTGGAGACTGCGGTTATTGGTCAAGTCAAGTCAATCCGCATGCCTCACTCTCTATATCGAACCTGCCTCAGGGATGCTACTATTTTGGAACGTGGACCCTTTCCGGCAAGCCAAACTTCCAAAATTTGGGTTATCCGTTTTGTGATACTATCTCTGATAAATTCACAATCGTTTCCACAATTGACACAAACACATTCACCGGTTATTAGAGAGAGCATACTTATTCTCGAAGAGGTGAGCAGTAACAATTGCCCACCTCTTTATTATTTATTCCCAAACACGCTCAATGTGCGCGCCGGGCGAACGAAGCTCTCCCTCTATGTTATCATGACCTCGATCAATCAGGCTGATATTCCTCATTTCAGATTGGCCCTTCGCCACCACACGGCGAGCACCAAGGTCACATCGTTGACAGTCTTGGAATATAATGAAGGGCACAGCGTCACAACGACGGCGTTTTTGGCCTAAGGCGATAACAAAATATCCCTCACTATTGATAGGGATTCCATAGCTATTCATCAGTAATAAAGCGAAAGGAAGGAAGAATGAAATCGATCTCGATGTTGACCATTATCACAGTCTTGGTGTTGCTCTTAAGCGCGTGCAGTGCGAAACCAGTTCCCACCGTTGACCCAGCACTCGTGCAGGCCTCGGCAGTAGCAGCAGCCAGCACCATGCTCGCGATGACTCAAGCTGCGATTCCAACCGAAACAACCGTCCCGCCTACAGTTGCGGCTACCGATACGCCGCAACCCACTCCAACAATTCCTGTCTTGCCCACAAATCCAGTTTTGCCTTCACCAACAACGGTCACGTCTTCGAGTGCGGGCGGAGAATGTGGCGGACCGATTAAACCCAGCAAGGGAGAAAATCTTGCCACCATCGTGATAAACAACAGGACCAATGTCTTGTTGGGAGTAAGTCTTTATCTCCCCAAGAATACCTGGGGCGATTGCGGTTTTTGGTCAAGCCCCGCAGGGATACCAGCCAATTCATCGAGTGCCAATAAGCCTACCCGCTTCAAATTCATGTTACCGTGTTACGGCTTGGACACTTGCGGGCAAACCGAATTTTATGAACGGCAACAGTTTTTGCGTAGGATTCCTTTCTGCCCGCTACATGCTTAAATGTGACAACAATTGGCATCACCCTCCCTTAATCAAACAGGCATATTCAGGAAGGCGGGCGAGTAATTGCCTGTCTTCCTGAATCATTCCCGAACACGCTCAATGTGTGCACCGAGTGAACGAAGCTTCTCCTCCACATTGTCGTAACCTCGATCAATCTGGCTGATATTCCTGATTTTAGATTTGCCCTTTGCCGCCAATGCGGCAAGCACCAAAGCCATACCTGCGCGTATATCGGGACTCTCCAACTTTTCGCTAAACAATTGAGTTGGTCCCTGCACAAGACAGCGATACGGATCACACAGAATAATACGCGCTCCCATGCTCACCAGTTTATCGGTGAAATACATACGCCCTGAATACATCCAATCGTGGAAGAGAACGGAGCCACTGGCTTGTGTCGCAATGGTAATGGCAATGCTAATTAGATCAGTGGGATAAGCAGGCCATACATTCGTTTTGATTTCCGGGATCGCGCCATCTAAATCTGGAACAATCTTGAGCGGTTGTTCTGAACTAACCAAGATGTCATCCCCCTCCACTTTCCATTGAACGCCCAAGCGGCGAAAGACTTCAGCGATCATCGCAAGATAACGAACGCCTGCGTTGCGAATCCGCGCTTCGCCATGTGTCACCGCCACCGCACCGACAAAACTCAAGGCTTCAAGATAATCTGGCCCAATCTTAAATTCTCCGCCATGCAGACGCGGCACGCCAGTAATGTGAAGCGTATTCGATCCAATCTCATCAATCCTCGCACCCAGGATATTCAAGAACTGACACAATTCCTGCACATGCGGTTCAGACGCGGCATTATGGATGATTGTGTCGCCGCTTGCCGTAACCGCGGCCATAATAGCATTTTCCGTAGCGGTGACACTGGCTTCATCCATCAATACTTCGGCACCTTTCAAACCGTTCGATCGGAAATGAAACATGCGCTCATACGTCACTTCCGCGCCGAGGGCACGCAATGCCAAGATATGCGTATCGAGGCGTCGGCGGCCAATTACATCTCCGCCGGGAGGAGGCAACCGCAATTCCCCGGCACGCGCCGTCATCGGACCAGCAATCAGGATGGAGGCCCGGATGCGGCGGCAAAGATCGGGATCGAGGTCAGCCGGTTTCAAAGTCCGCGAAGTGATTCGCCAGGTATTAAAATCCAATTCTTCCACTTGGGCGCCTACGCTCTCGATCAGGTGACGCATATCCAGCACATCACGAATGTTCGGAACATTATGAAGCGTCACCGGCTCATCGCTCAACAAGCATGCCGCTAAAAGCGGGAGCGCCGCGTTCTTATTGCCTGCCGGCGTGATTTCACCGCGCAGAGGAACGCCGCCCTCGATTGCAAATTCTTCCATTATTCATCTCCTGGAAAGTCTTGCAGGATTGTAAGGCAGATTGTACGTTTCGCCAAGAACATTACAGTTGACTTACACGAGGTATAAACAATTTGTTATTTAGAATATAATCAAATATATAAATCTTCTAATTATTATTCCCGTCTTGGTTGGCTGGATAAGTGGCTGGCTTGTTAATTATCTAGCTGATGTATTGCCGGTCATGCGACGGTTTTCAAGTCCGGCCTGCCCGCATTGCGGACAGCATTTCCCCTCACGTCGTATCTCATGTTTCGGCCTTGCTCCAATTGCCATCACTGCCGCAGTCCGCGCGTGTGGCTCGTTCAAGCAATCATGCTGATCGCAAACATATACATTTGGTTTAAATTCTCCTTTCAGCCTTTACCGTTTTCATCCGCCCTACCGGATGGAATACGTGCTGGGTGCAATTCTACTCATATACTTTGCAACAATCTTCGTGATTGACTTTGAGCATCGTTTGATCCTGCATCCAACGAGCATCTTCGGCGCTCTGTTCGGACTGGGGCTGGGCGTCTGGATCAACAACGGAATCGCTCCTTCGCTGATCGGCGGATTGACTGGTCTTGTCATCATGCTGGTCTTCTATTACCTTGGCGTTCTGTTCTCGCGCCTGCGGGCCAGACGGCTACAGAGTGCCGGACAAGATGCAGACAATGAGGAAGCGCTGGGATTTGGCGATGTGATCCTGGCTGGTGTGCTTGGTTTGATTTTAGGCCCAATAATCTGGTTTGGCTTGTTGCTGGGAATATTACTCGGAGGCCTGGTCGGCGCCATCATGGTTTTGTATTTGATGATCTCAAAACGATACAAGACGGAGGCCTTGATGGTCTTCATGCCTTATGGCCCCTTTTTCATTACCAGCGCATTTCTTCTCTTATTTATACCGGCGTTGATTGCTCCCATCGTTCCCAAATGAAAGGGCCGCTTCTCATAAAAATTCTTACAATTTTGAAACTTACAGCTAACTTACACTGCTTCACAAATTGAAAAAACCGCTTATAATTAATATGAGATTATTATGCGAGAAGTATTGCAAAAAGTACTTGCATTGCGAACAAAAACCAGCACACCCCCTCACAAAGGGAGAAGCAAATCCAGAGGGCAAAGTTTGGTAGAGATAGCTATAACGCTCCCGCTCCTTCTGATGCTATTTGCCAGCATGGTGGAGTTTGGTTTTATGTTGAACTACTACATGGCCCTCATTGATGCCACACGCTATTCGGCGCGTGAATACAGCAACGGTGACCCATTCGATACTGATCCCAATACAACTCGAAATGCATCTGATTGGTTTTTTATGGATGCAGCCAACGCGGTGTATAAGCAATTGGCACCGATGACGGATAGCAATGGCAATGTGGACCCCAATGATACTAGCGTAAAGACCCAGCTAAACCCGGCAACCGATGATGTGATTGTGACCGCCTACAGCGTCGATGGAACTACCATTCAGACTTTGAACATAACTGGTTTAGACGCAAACGGCGGATATCATCTATACGGAAACGAGAGTCCCAGCGTCACGAGCAGCACCATACTAAATACAGTTCAGTCCACCAATGATCCATGCGAAGGCATATTGGTGGTGGAAGTTGATTTCACCTATCATCAGGTTTTGAACCTGCCCTGGTTGGCGTGGCTTGGAAGTCCGGTTATGCATGCTGACACAATCATGCCGCTGTCAGCGGCTGAACCAGGCCAACCGCACATTATGACATGTAATTGACATGGAGAAAAAGTTGTTTAAGAAATTGCTCCGAAATCACAGCCGTGGACAAGCCATCATCCTGGTCGCACTTGCCTTTGTGGGGGTCGTCGCCATGGTCGGGTTGGCGATGGATGGCGGCGTGTTGCTGATCAACTATGCAACCCTGAAACGCAGCGTGGATGCCGCCTCAATCGCCGCTGCGCAGCAATTTCGCAAAGGCTATAATCCAGATGACATGACCAACGCCGTGTCGGAGTTCCTGCAGCTCAATAAAACCCAGCTTAATCAATCTCCCATTACCAACATCATCACCGAGACCTGCGCCACGGCACTCACACCCGGTGACCCGGCTCTCTGCACTGACCCACCCCGTAAACTGGTGCGCGTCACGGCCACACAGCATGTAAACTTTGGTTTCCTGAGGGTGCTCGGCATTGACTCAACGGATATTACATCTTCTTCCATTGGCGAAGCCGCCTCGATTGACATGATGCTGGTCATCGATACTTCCATTTCCATGGCAGCCGCAACTGACTATGATGACGTCGACTATGGAAACGGAAGCTGCCCCGCCGAGGGAAACCCGCCAACGACAGATAATAATCCTCCAGGAAAATGTGCAAATGATGTTAATGCAGACGACGATCCCAGCGTATGCAATTACAGCACCACCGACCCCTGCCAACCGATGACGGATGTATTAACTGAAGCAAAGCAATTTGCGGACTTGATGTTTTATCCGTATGACCGCGTGGGAGTGGTTGCCCTGACCGATCAGGTGCCTGGCGACACTACAACCGCCGGGCGTAACCCAAAAGTAATCTGGGACCTTCAATCCAGCTACGTTAATGGAGGAGATATCAATGCCGCCGGAGTAGTAGACCAGGCAAATGTTGATAACGCCATAAACGGGAGCGGCGTCGGCGGGAACAACCTCCTGTCCGGGCTAAAAGTTTACCAACCAACAACATGCAAATATAATCCTGATAACACGACTTTTGCACCCATTGATTCTCCTCATACTAATCCCGATGATAATGTCTACGGGCCGTGTTTAAACTATCCTCCTGCTGCTCCGAATAACGGCGCATTTGCCGGCCAGGAATGCCCGGCCTATCGTCTTTCAAATCCCAACGACCCGACCACCTGCAATAATACGAATGGCGGCGGGGGGCTCGAGGCGGCAGGTGCCGAATTCACCTTCTCTCCAACCGTGGCGGTTCGAAAAGATTCTCTTTGGATCGTGGTGGCGTTGTTGACGGGTGCTCCGAACTCGAGTTGGCCTTTGCATGGAGACCTGGGAAATCCCAATTATGATCCTAACGGATATTGTCCTTCAAGCAATTGGGGCGCCCCGCTTTGTATTCAGACAGGCATGACGGTATCGCTCACGGATCCAACTCGCCACTCCAGCCCCTGGAACGGTCCAGCCGTAGCAAATTATACCCCGTTGGATTATGCGCGCGATATGGCCGATTGGGTGTCTTCACCGGCAAGCGCAAATGGCCAGAACGCCAGCATATTCGGCATTTGTTTGGGTCACCGTTGTAGAAATTCAACCGCCCCCGCTGATGCCACCGAGCCGGAGGAATTTCTTGAATATGCGTCAGAAATCGCCGGCGGCACGAGCGCAAACCATGGCAATTATTACTATTCCGAGACTGTGGGTGACCTTACAGGCATCTTCCAGGATATTTATAATAGCATCACGACCAGGATTGCTCAATAATAGATGGGATGAAGGGTACCGATATGAAAACTGGTTATTTGAAAGCATGGCAAAAAATGACTCCTCGCAAAAAAGCGCAGGCCATGGTGGAATTCGCCCTGGCGCTGCCGTTTTTGTTGCTGGTCATATTTGGCATCCTCGAATTCGGGCGTCTGCTGTATGCCTGGATCATTGTCGAAAATTCGGCACGTTTCGGCCTGCGCTATGCTACCACCGGCCAATATGATCCACAGTATTGCCCAACTCCCGGCGATATAACCTCATGTACGGATCCTTCTAATAGCGACGATATAATTGACGCGGCACGGATTCCATCCATCAAGGATGCGGCCCGCCAAATTTTCGTCGGCTTGCCCCTTGATCAGAATTCAACCCCGTCCAGTGCGGATGACAACTATCTAAATTACACAGTTTGCGCCGGGGCTCCTTACACATTTACACCGCCACAAATGGGCGGGAGCATATATGCAGATTGTCAAGATAGTAATGGTGTACACGCGGAAAATGCCAGCACCGCGGGTCAGACAGTCATTGTCGCCGCAGACTATAACTTCACCTTCATGGTACTGCCCCATTTGCCTTTCGCATCCGGCTTGGCACATTCGATCCACCTCTCCGCTTATCGTGATGGTATTGTGGAGGAATTCCGCGCCAGCCGCGCCATCAATACACCGTTGGGAATCCAGGTTCCTACCGGACAACCAACCAATACGCCCCTACCCACTTTAACTTTTACGCCGGCACCCACTGCGACGTTTACCCAGACGTACACGCCCACAATTACCAACACGTTCACCAACACGCCAACCAACACATTGACAAACACGCCCACGGTGACGCTCACGCCGACCATTTCGCCTACGCCAACCCTTTCGTCCACGCCGACCATTACCAACACGGCAACGATGACAAAGACCAGTACGCCAACCAAGACGCCAACCATGACGCCGACCATTACCAATACGCCAACCATTACCAATACGCCGACCAAAACAGCGACCATTACCAACACGCCGACCATTACTAATACGCCGACCAAGACGTTCACGCCGACCATCACCAACACGCCGACCAAGACGGCAACGCCGACCATCACCAACACTCCGACCAATACGGCGACCATCACCAACACGCCGACCAAGACGGCTACGCCGACCATTACCAACACGCCGACCAATACCAATACGCCGACCAAGACGTTCACGCCGACCATTACCAACACGGCGACCAACACGGCGACCAATACACCGACCAAGACGCCGACCAACACAGCGACGATTACCAACACGCCAACCAATACGGCGACGAAGACGAACACGCCGACCAGCACACCGACCAAGACGCCGACCTACACACCGACCATTACCAATACGCCGCATTACACACCGACCATTACTAATACGCCGACCAATACGCCCACACCCACGCCGACGGTCTGCTTCAACAACTGTTAGTGATCGGATAAAACCATATCGTCAAAAAATATCGCCAGGCCGACAGTCGCCTGGCGATATTTTTACGTTATAATCACACGAACCAAAAAATAGGAGGTGCACCGACACACTATTAAACGGGAAAGATAGCGCATGATCTTGTAACTTTATACAAGATGACGAGGATGAGGGTTCTCCATTGCGAGATGGAGTTAATCGACCACTACGGTTGAAAAAATCGAAAGTTCAGCGGAAGCCCTCTGGATGTGCCACCATCCAATTTTCTTTCCCTCCAGTAAATAACTTCGCGAAAAGTCCGCCGCATTTTGCGGATAATGCCGCACGGGCAACTGCGCAGACAAAGACGCGAAGAATGGCATAACCCTGTCTTTGCGACAATCTCATCACTGGTTACGGGATTGCCCCTTAACGATTCGCAACGACATCATCAAATTCAAACCTGGAGGATCCCATGTGTGGAATCGTTGGATATATCGGGCCGCGCGACGCGACGCCGATTATCCTCAATGGCCTGAAAAGGCTCGAATACCGCGGCTATGATTCAGCGGGACTGGCAATATTTAACAATGGCCAGCTCGATGTCCGAAAAGACGCGGGCAAACTATCGCAATTGATTGACCTTGTAAACAAGTCACCCATCAACGGCGCGCCCGGCATCGGTCATACGCGTTGGGCAACGCATGGTGCGCCGTCTGCCCGCAACGCGCATCCGCATCTCGGCCAGACCGGACGCGTGGTCGTTGTGCAAAACGGCATCGTTGAGAATTTTCTCGAATTGAAAGATGAATTGATGGCGGAGGGCATCGAGTTTCAATCTGACACCGATACCGAAACCATCGTTCATTTGGTCGAGCATTACATCGCTTCCGGTTTTGACCTAGTAGAGGCCGCGCGCCAAACCTTCAAACAAATTCAGGGAGCCAATGTGGTGGTGTTAATCTCAGCCGATGAGCCAGATAAGATTGTGGCGGCGCGCATCGGCAATGCGGGCGGCGTGGTACTCGGCTTGGGCAAAGATGAAAATTTTTTGGCAAGCGATATTCCCGCCATCATGGAACATACTCATCAAGTGATGTTCCTTGAATCGCGGCAAATGGCAGTCGTCACGCGCGACTGTATTCGTGTGGAAACTATCGAAGGCAAGCAGATTAAACCGCAAGTGCATACCGTTTCATGGGACCCGGTCACCGCGGAAAAAGGCGAGTACCGCCACTTCATGCAGAAGGAAATCCATGAACAGGCGCGCGCCCTGACCGATACACTGGCAGGCCGTGTGGATTTTGCAAAAGGTCAAATCCGTTTGCCTGATCTAAAACTTACGAAAGAATTTGCAAATCAAATCGAAAAGATTTACATCACGGCTTGCGGCACTGCTGCATATGCGGGAATGGTCGGAAAAACACTGATCGAAAAGATCGCCCGCGTCCCGGTCGAAGTAGTGATTGCATCCGAGTTCCGTTATAGCGATCCGATCCTCGACAAAAACAGCGTGGTGCTCGCTATTTCGCAATCCGGTGAAACTGCTGACACGTTGGCGGCCATGGAAGAGGGCAAACATAAAGGCGCGGCGCTATGGAGCATCGTCAACGCGATTGGTTCACAGGCCATGCGCGTCGCGGACGGATACATCTCGATGCAAACCGGACCCGAAATCGGCGTGGCTTCGACCAAAGCTTTCACTGCCCCGCTGATTGATCAGTATATGCTGGCGATTCTCCTGGCCGACTTGCGCGGCGTACTTGACCAGAATACACGCCGTGCATTGGTAGCCGACCTGCGCCTGATTCCCGATCTTGTTGGGCGAACCTTGGAACGCGAAGCCGATGTCGAGAAGATCGCGTACATCCTAAAAGATGTGCACGATTGCCTTTATCTTGGGCGCGGCATCAACATGCCCATCGCGTATGAAGGCGCCTTGAAGCTCAAAGAGATTTCATATATTCATGCGGAAGGTTATCCGGCAGGAGAAATGAAGCATGGTCCTATCGCGTTGATTGATCCCTCCATGCCGGTCGTCTGCATCGCGCCTAAGGATCCGTGGCATGAAAAGATGATCAGCCAAATACAGCAGGCCAAAGCGCGCGGCGGAACCGTAATCGCTGTCGCAACTGATGGCGATGAATTAATCCAAGGTATGGCTGATCATGTATTGTGGATTCCCGAAACACCATGGATGCTTTCACCGGCCATTACGGTGTTGCCATTGCAGATGCTAGCTTATCACATTGCCGCGATCCGTGGCTTGGATGTGGACCAGCCCAGAAATCTGGCAAAAAGCGTGACGGTCGAATGAAACGAACGATCTGGACAAATCAATGGTTAATTACAATAATGTGATACCACTTACAATAAAGTTGTGCGGGTTTTCTAAAATTTACTCTATCTAAGTTTACAATAAAGTCATGCAAATGCCTGTAAAACTACGCAAATAGCATTGAAAAAAAGGCGACAAAACTGTGAAGAACGAGCAATTCAAGAGAAACTGGCGATCCAATATGATTGCCAGTTTCTTCAACGGATGGCATTCTACTTGCAGAGGCAACCCAAAGGTTCCTCATCCAAGAAAGCAAAGCCGACTCCCGACCGTCCCAAGTTTTAGTGTACGCTCTTTCCTATAGTATCGGTATACCAGCCAGAACAGGGAGGCTTCACGCGTTGACTGCCAATTGCAACAAGTAAAGAATAGTTATATGCCTAACTTACTCCGATTGAGACCTTTATCCCATTGTTAATTCTATGGGAAATTGATAGCATTTACACCATTCAATAGAAATTAAATCATTTCATGTTTCCAAATCTTTATAACCTGTCAGTAACGCATACCAAGAAGGAGATCGCTCATGAAGAATCGATTTGGAAAAACGGACGATTAGAAAGAAGTGGATAAAACGAGAAATTTTTGCGAGAATGAAAAGGAGTATCTATAAAAATCATTGGAGCCATCATATAGAGCATCGTATTCATCAACATCGCTATTATGTTTATAGCCATGGGCGTAGATCAGTCGGTGACGAGCAGAAATGCAAAGCAAAACTACAAGCAAGCCACTGCCTTCGTCACGGGCCACGAATGCATTGATGTTTTCGATAGTCCTCATAGCTATACTCAGGATTGCGAGGAAATCAAATTTCAAACTAAAGATGGTAAGACTATTAGTTCTACGGGCAAATTCCAATGTATCAGACTGGTCAGCAAGTGCCCGTATATTACGATCCGAACGATCCTGCTAAAACAGTGGAAACAGCCGATGATTTGGATAATTCTGTAGCAATTGTGATCTTATACATTTTCGGCAGTCTATTCGCTGTGGGTGGTTTGATCCCCTTAGTGATAATTTTGGTGAAAAACAGGTGTGATGCAGAAATTTCCCCTCGCAGATGATAGGCTCCATTACTCAATCCTACTCGACCACCGCCGCAACGCCCTGCGCCCACCTGCATTGTACTTTTTAGGGTTCAGGGTCGAGATCCCATAGGGCTCGAGGCACATCATATAAAAGGAGAAATGAAATGTCCGATACAAAAACTTTTAAGTGTCCCAGTTGCGGATCCGCACTCGAGCCAGACGGGGATGAAAAGGAAGTCAAGTGTCCGTATTGCGGCAGCACGGTGATCGTTCCGGAGGAACTGCTTGATCAAGATACAGATCAAGATACGGATGAGGAAGAAATGGCTTCGGGGGAAGATGCTAGCAGTCCTCGACATATACAATGGCTAATACAGCACGGTGCAGACGCGACTGTCAAGGTTGATAAGGTAAAAGACAGTATTATCTATCTCAGCGGGAAAAGGGCGGACGGTGGAAAGTACAAAAGTGAGGCAGGGTTCGCGGTTCCCCCGCTTCCCGCCTTTCCGCAGCGCGGGACCATACTCAAGATCAAGTACAACCCATTCAGTGAGTCGGATTTCGTCATTCAAGTTGATGGACAGTTCTATGGTCAGTGGCGGATGAAGAATAGCACAATAGCCTATGCCGATGATGCCCCGCCAGTCGTACCAGGTAAGTTCACAGCGAAAATCGCACCAACTCCACATTGGCCGGCAGGAGTTCCAACCGAGACGACCGGGGATGGGCAACCTTTAAGTCCGGATTTGCACGTCGCTATGGTGGAGAAAGATCAATATTACGTGCAGCTGCGTCAAATAGGCATTGAGGCGAAAGCAGTTGTCATCAGTTCCAGTAATATAAATATTCGTTGCTACAATAAAGCTTGGGTATATGATATGACTTTCGATGTAACCGCACCGACCGGCGAGCATTTCCAATCCAGGACGCAACAGGCAATCACGGACACAGGCGCTTACAAATTAGCCGTGGGCAAAATGGCCATCATTCGATTTGATCCAAAAAACAAAGCTCAATGCGCTTTGGTGCGCGCGATCGTGCCGGAGGAGCTACGGGATCATGCGCTAGGCGAGGAGGTCAATCCCGATATTCAGGAAATGAAGACCGAAGTTCAGGAAATGAAAACCGACGCTCACAACATAAAAATGTCCATGGAACAGATTGCGGCTGATGTGAACCGGACTGCAACATTACTCAGATTGCGCAAAAGTGGCGTAGAGGCTAGGGCAAAGATTCTATCGGCTGACGATATGCATATGAGGGTCCGCGATATAGCCTGGCTTTACCATTTTACGCTAGATGTCACGGATGCAACAACTGGCCAACACTTTACGTCTCAGAGTGAGGGCTCCGTACCCGATGCCCTGTCGCCAAAATATCAAGTCGGTAAGGAAGTGATCGTCCACTACGACCCGCGGCATAAGGAACTAGTGGCTATCGTTCACTCGGCTGAGAATTGACTTTACGCAACCTAGTGTCCAGATGAAGACATGGTATTGAATCCGAAATTGCATTGGATCAGAAAGGTCTAACATGATAATTTCTTTTGTTCTTGGTTTAGTATTTCTTGCTATTGCTTTGTTTTCTTATATCAAGGAAACTCGTTTTCTTCAAAAAGCCGAACAGGCTACAGGTAGAGTTGTCGACCTTCGCAGGAATGCAGGCACTGACTCTCACGGTTCTGCCTTCATAACCTATTACCCAATCATTCATTTCCAAAACCGGGAAGGCCGCGAGGTCGAATATGAAGGGGGGATAGGTTCTGACCCACCAGCCTACAAGATAGGGCAGACTGTGGAAATGTATTATGACCCTGATAATCCCAAGGCAATTCAGATGCATAAATTCTGGTCGCAGTATGGAGCAGCGTTTCTCTTCGGTATATTGGGACTTGTTTTCATGCTTATTGGAGTAGGTGTGTTCATGCAAGGAAGATAGAAAAAAGGAGACTTTTTGCCGATGGATTTCACAGAAAAAAGAAATTAAAAAATCCCCTGTGTTGGCTACCTAAGTCATCCGCTCAACTCTTGAAAAAAATGAGCTCTCAGAACACCAGAATCAAAACGGATGAGCCTAGTAGCCAGCACAAGGCTAAATTATTTGATTGAGTAGAACAACATGCCAGGCGATTCATCCATCCGCGCATTCAAATATCCGACTTGCGGCGCGCCGCTTGAACCGCAAGACAATGAAATGAACCTATTGCGGCAGGACGGTCATCATCCCGCAATCGCTGCGAACATCGACGCCTAGGGCGATGAGACAAACAGAAAAGATTTCCATCAACTAGGCTGTTTCAAAAGGAGAATTAATATGAAAGACCAGGAACTGGAAAACTATTTCGAGTTCAATGAGTTCGATCTGCAAACCAACCGCATGGGACAGTTTACCGAAAAACAAAAGGCACGGCTGGCCAAGAAAAACAAAGGGTCTATGGTGTGGCACTTGATCGCCGGAACAATCCTGACCTTGCTCGGCTTGGGCAGTGGGTTTTTAGCTTTCAGTTACCTGATTGCCGGGGATGGGTTATCCCGAATTCTTGGATTCGGCATTTTCTTTATTGTGGCCATTTTCTTGTGCGTGTGCGGATTGGTCATGGTAGGCTCTGCATTTCAAAAATCCAAATGGTCCATTGAGAGAGTTGAAGACAAAGTGGACTGGAAGAGCGACAAGGAGTATGTCAAAGGCAGAGATGGTGACCGCATTTTGCGCATTGGCGGCAAGAAATTCGAAGTGGACGCAGACTTGGCTGACGTAATGAAGCAAGGTGCTACCTATGCCGTGAATATTTTAAAAAAAGGTAACGTTTCCAGCGAGAATGCCACACTCCATGATGATGCTATTCTCTCCCTCGAGTTGATCTCAAAGGCAAAATAATCAGACCAACAAGAATCCGTAAAATACAATGGAGGTAATGATATAGAAGAAAAAACGGCAAACGACTCATCCATTCGAGCATTCAAATGTCCAACCTGCGGCGCACCTGTCATAGCTACTTACTTCATCCGCCCAACTCTTGAAAAAAAATGAACTCGCACAACACCACAATCAAAACGGATGAGCCACGTAGCCAGCATTTGCGTTTCTGATATGCTTCGCATTCGCGCAATCGCGAGCGGATTTGTTGCTCTAGCCACTTTAATGCTAGCCGCATTTATTGACGTTCACAAAAATCGATCAATACAAAGTCCTGACATGACTGCCAAAGCAACTAACCCGAGAACAAATGGCGGAAAGGTGCGGCGAATGGGTTCGCCCGCTGAAAAAAAACGGAGAATAAAAAATCGAAATGAAAAATAAGCGCCCATTCCTGGTGTTTTTCATAATTTGGATCATGACAATATTGGCTTGTAACTTCAGCGCTACACCGACTTTATCAATTTCCCAATCTGCCGCGACCGTTGTCGCTGGGACATTTCAAGCCATCACAACTATCACGCCGACTCGTCCGCCGCAAGGTATCAAAGTTTCTTTTAAGAATGTATCTTTGGTCATCCCAGCTGGTTTAGGCAATGGCGCAAATACCACCCAAACCGAAGACGTTGAAATGCCGCCATACCCAAATCCTTCAAGCGGACCCATGCCACAACACATCGTAATCACAATCAAGGGATATCCGATTGCAAGTCCTGTTGTAAGCCAGGCAAGGATCGCGATCTTCAAAGCCTCAGAGTATGCGGGTTACTCGAATATTACGCCGCAAGCCTTTGCTGAATTGCAATCATATCGAGGTGGCAATGTTCCGCCAGATTGGGTATTCGATGCGATTACGATACAGGCAAGTCCAACCTCAATTCAGAATGGACATGGCGTTCGATATATAACCCAAATGATCCCATCCGTTCAGATTTCGAACGATCAGATCTATTATTACTACCAAGGTATTACGAATGACCAGGCATATTTTGTGATGGCGGTTTTACCCGTCAATGCATCGCTTTTACCTTCGACTTATAGCGACCGAACCGTTCCGCAAGGCGGAATTCCTTTTCCGGGATTAACAAATCCAAATGCAAGCCCGAATGATCTACAAGCATATTACAAAGCTATCGAAGATAAACTCAACTCCACATCTCAGCAAGATTTCAAACCGCCGCTTTCCACGCTGGATGCACTCATGGAATCTATTGAAGTTAACCCTTAGCTACAAAAAGATTATCGAGCACTAGTCGAATTATCGATGTCAAAGAGTACGAAGCCCTGACTAGCAAAGCTGTTTCGAAGCGCGGAATTATTATTACAACATTCGTGACGCCTTCGGTCAGGGATGCGAATTATATTTATGCCAAATCACTTAACACACCTGCCACCGAGTTCAACACATCGCCCGCAAGCACCGAAGCGGTTGTGCCCAAATCTTCCGCGGCGTAGAGACCGGCCTGTTGCCGTAGCTCGTGTTGGCTACTGGTTCATCAGTCCAAATTTTGAAGGCAAAACATAACGAAGCGCTTAGCCATCCTGAGCTTTTCGCAATCTAATCAACTGTGCGCAAAGCTTTTCCACCCGCCTCTGTCCAGTAACGAACTTTATTGTTTTGTGGAAGAACATCAATTGATCGGGCATGTGTTCCAGTAACAAACTTTATTTCCAAAAATAGCCCCAAAACAGCCTTAAAAGTGGTCTGTAGTAACGAACTATATTGTGCTTCCACACAAACCCTCCAGAGCGTTCGTTATCATCAGGGTTCGCTTTTTAAACAATAATCAATTTAGTAATGTATCAATTTAAATCAAGGTGTAGCAGTAGGCGTTGACGGAACAGCGAAGGTTTTGAGCGTGGAAAGATCATACGACAGATCGATCTGCACATACTGTTGTTGTATCCAGCATGGGTCGTTATATCTCGGATTCCGAACAACCCACCAGCCATCCACGATTCCCCTGCCAAGAAGTTGAACACGCGTTCCCGCCTGAATACTGCTGACAAGTTCATACTTTAATGTCTTGTCTGTTGGCCCGGACCAACAATAGGCAGTGGTCGTCACCAGCGGATTTTGCGGAGTTGGGGTTAAAGTTGGTGCGCTGGGCGTGTCAGTAACGGGAACTGGTGTTGAAGATTCGGTGGATGTGGGTTGAGGCTCGGTTTGAGTTCCGGTCGCCGAAGATTCAGCCGAAACAACCGGAGTGTTCGAAGGCAATTCAATTGCTGGAGTCGGAGCCACTCCGCTCACACTAATATTACAAGCCAGCAAGGCAAGAATTAATGATGCACCTGCAATCCAAATTACCAATTTTCCTCTTGACATGGTTCCTCCAAGAATAACTTTGAACATCAGTGATGATTATATCAACTTGTTACTTATCATTGACCCTAAGGTGCTTTGGCCGGCTTTGGGGTTGACGGCGGATCGTAAATTTGCAATCCATAGAAATCATAATTAATATCGAATTGAAGATCCTGCTGAGGCACCCAACAAGGATCATGATAGACCGGCCCTTCAATGACCCACCACCCCGCAACACTTCCCACTCCAAGCAGGATCACACGCGTCCCAGCCTGAAGCGAGCTAGCGACTTCGTAACCCGGGCCCGGGCCCAGCCAGCAAAGTGTTTTATTAATCACCAATGGGTTCTGTGCAGTTGGAAGAGTCGGAAGTGGTGAGGGGGTAATGATGTCCGTGATGACGGGTGTAAAAGTGGCGGCGTCGGAAGGTGCAGGAGTTTGTAAAGTGGAAACTTCCGTTTGCATCACGAAAATGGTAGCCGCCAGCTCTGTCTGCTGGGCATCCGGGATTTTCCCCTCCACTGGAAATCCACAAGCTAGCAAGGCTGCACACAAGATAACGCCCGCCAATAGAAAATGTTTAATCCGTCCCTCCATAATTCATCTCCAATCTGATTGAAGCGGAATGGATGAAATGATAATATCAAGAACAATGGCAATCAGCGGTTTTGCTTCATCCAATCGTGGGCAAAGATTTCGGCTTCCTCATTTTGGATGCCATCCAAAATCTTTTGGGCAATATATTCCGCTGAGTCCGGGGGATTAAACGAGCCGCCCTCGTCCTCCCCTCCCCAATCCGCTTCTTCTTCCACATCGCTAATAGTATTCGCTTCAAAATCGGTGGATGTGATGTATGGATAAACCACACTGACAGCAATGCCATCCTCTTTCAGTTCTTCGCGTGCAGTCAAGCTGATGCCCACCAGTGCGCGCTTCAAGGATGAATAAGGACTCATGTTTGGAAGGTACATTAAAGCCGTGCCTGAACTGACGTTGACGATCATTCCTGCTTTTTGTTTTTGCATGATCGGTATCACTTTCTGCATCGCGATCAGCGGACCAACCACATCCAAGTTGAAGATGTAGCGAAAAGTCTTCAGCCGAATCTTTTCCACCCGTGCATCGTATCCCTGACCAGCATTGTTGACAAGAATATCAATTCTGCCAAAATGCTTCTTCACTGTTCTGATCATTTTCCGGATTTCGTTGGGTTTGGTCATGTCTGTGGGAACAACAATCGAATCAGGTAGTTCTTGGCAAAGAGCACGAAGTTTACTTTTCGAGCGTGCCACCAAAGCGACCTTCGCTCCATTCTTTGATAGAAGCTTTGCTGTTGCAAGTCCAATCCCTGATGAGGCCCCCGTGACAATGACAACTTTATCTGTGATCTGCATAGTTGACGACCTACCTGTATTAAAATATTAGATAGCGGGCATTATAACCCAAAGCAATATACAGCGGCTTACACGCTGCTCAAGGATGGTATAAAATTGGAAGATATCAAAAATAAATATCTGATGTCACTCGGATTAGCGATAGAACACAGAAATAGATATTCCTGCGTTTAGAAAATCAATTGTTAGGATGATCTAATATGAAATCAATTTACATTGCCGGGCCTTTGTTCAATACAGCGGATCGCTCTTATCTGGAGCATATCGCTGACGTGCTTGAAAAGGCAGGATTCAAAACTTTCTTGCCACATAGAGATGTCGGCATTATTCAACAATTAACGCTCGAAGAACACAAACGGATTTTCTACGGCGACCTGCACGCTCTGGATCAACATGATATTTGTGTCGCTCTTCTCACCGGCCCAGATCATGATTTGGGCACTTGTGCAGAACTCGGATATTGCTATGCCAAAGGAAAGCCGTGCTATGGAATTACCGATGACATTCGCTGGCTGAATAATTTCATCTGGGGCTTGTGTAACGATGGTAAGAATATTGTGAAGCTTCCTGAAGACCTACTCGAAAAACTCACATAAGCCGCAAATTCTCTTCAACATTTATTCACAATATTGGTGTATTAATTAGGTGTGCAAAACGACAAAAGGACAGTATCTTTATGGAAATCATTGCCAATGTTCACCTGATTCCAAAAATCGTTGCCAATCCATATTTGATTGTTGACTCCAATGGATTGGCTTTGATTGATGCCGGACTACCCGGCAGTGATAAGAAGATTCTCAAATATATATCTGGCTTAGGCTACACTCCCTCCGACTTGAAGTGGATCATCCTTACCCATTCTGACATGGACCACACCGGGGGGGTGTCTGCTATCAAAAATACAAGCGGTGCGCGCGTTTACGCCAGTGCCATCGAAGCTGAGGCGATGTCCACGGGAAGTTCTTCCCGCAAAATCAAATCCAAAAATTTTTTCCGGAGGCTGCTGATGGGTGTTGTTGGCCACTTTATGAAAGCCACGCCAATATATGCCGATGAAATCCTAAGCGAAGGACAAGTTCTGCCTGTTCTAGGTGGATTACACGTGGTGGAAACGCCCGGCCACACCCCTGGGCACATTTCCCTTTTTTCGCCATCGACCAGTATTCTTTTCACAGGTGATTCGATCGTCTCGCGCGACGGAGGGTTGGTTCGTTCTCTCCAATCCTTAACGTGGGACGAAGTCAAAGCTGATGA
The DNA here is from genome assembly GCA_963783295.1 of uncultured Chloroflexia bacterium. Taxonomy (GTDB): domain Bacteria; phylum Chloroflexota; class Anaerolineae; order Anaerolineales; family Villigracilaceae; genus Fen-1038. The sequence continues at coordinate 358,415 of CAWAMX010000018.1, forward strand.
GTCGGCACGCAAACAAGCCGCGTTGGGTGCGCAGATCGTCTGTTCGGGACATGGTCCTGTTGTCATGGATGCTGCGGAAAAATTTCCGAAGGTTTGATAAAACATTTTTTGTAACGAAATTGTTAACGTTTTTCTGACCATTTGGTGTAAAAATAAGATGAAGAGTAACATTTTGATTTCACTTTTGTTCAAAGGATAAGTTTTTCTAGTAACGGAGGCTCATGATGTCAACCAAAAAGTTTGTAAACCTATTCCTTTTGCTTGCGACCCTGCTGGCATCCTTTGCCTTTACTGGCAATGCGTTGGCTTATTCCGGTTGCGGTTCCACCTATGCTGTTCAATGGGGAGATACATTGGCATCGGTTGCATACAGATGCGGAACAACGCAGGATGCGATTCGACAGGCAAATCCAAATATCAGGTATTGGCTGTACGCCGGTCAAAGGTTATCGATGCCTGGATATTATGCCAACAACAATGCATACAATTACAATGGCTACAACAACAATGCAAACAATTACAATGGCTACAACAACAATGCATACAATTACAATGGCTACAATAATACAACATACACCCCACAGTATGCGACCAATTATTATTCCGCCCCACAGGGAAGCAGAACCTATGTCGTCCAATGGGGCGACACAATGCGCAAGATTGCGGATCGGATGGGTGTCAATCTAAATGACTTGATTGCAGCCAACCCTCAAATTTGGAATCCCAATTGGATATTCTATGGGCAGGTAATCAATCTGCCTACACCAGCGCAATACTATACTGTTCAGCCAGGCGATACACTCCAGATTATTGCAGCGCGCTTTGGCACCAGTGTGTATAGTTTGGAGTCGCTTAATCACCTCTGGAACCCGAACTTAATTTACGCCGGGGAAGTCATCCGGGTTTGGTAAATAAAAGGAAGCAGAGCACGAACTAAACACAATCCTTCCAATATTAAGTCGTTCACTTCAAAACTGGTACAAGAGATTTCCTGTATCAGTTTTGATTTTCTTATTTGACTTAACGTGTCTCGGTAACTTTGCGAAGCGTCCGCGGTGCTTCAGCATCAAAACCCTTGACGAGAGTCAAATAATAAGAGAACAATTGAGCCGGTACAATATTCACTAACGGCGTTAAAGCTTCGGGGATTTCATGGGAAACCGGGATGCGCGTTTGCGCCAGTGCAAGGGCCTGTTCTTGATTTGAGATTACAACCAATTCTGCAGAAAGGTCCTTCTTCAAGTGATCCAACAATAAAGTCAACAAATCGGCCACCTTGCCTGCTGATACAACAGCCATGACGGGGAATCCTTTCGCGACAATCGCAATCGGTCCGTGTTGGAAATCGGCAGAGGAATAGGGTTCGGCTTCCACATACGTTAACTCCTTAAGCTTCAGGGCCCACTCAAACGCCGTGGCATAATTATAGCCGCGTCCCAATACTACACACTGCTGCATATAACGATAACGCTCAGCAGCCTGACGAAGCATATCATCTGCTTTCAATGATTCTTTGATCCAATCCGGAATTTTTTCCAACAAATCCCAAGCTGATTGCTTGCCGCTGAGAGCGGCTGAAATCATCGCAATCGACATGAGTTCAGCGGTATAGGTTTTAGTCGCCGCAACAGCCAATTCAGGTCCAGCTTGAATATCCAGCACAAAGTCCATATTGGAGGCCAGCGGAGAATCCAATTCATTCGTGATCGCCAACGTGGGACATCCCTGTCGCTTTCCCTCCTGCAAAACGCTGACAATGTCTGGTGACTGTCCCGATTGAGAAATCCCAATCACAAATGCACCCTTGAGATTAGGCGGCTGTTGATAATAAGTAAATAACGAAGGCGTGGCAAGCGCGAGCGGCAATTGGTTGGCCGCGCCGAAAAGATAATTGGCGTAGCGGCCAGCATTATCAGAAGTGCCGCGTGCTGCAAGAAAAACATAAGAAACGCCGCGCGATTTGATCGCCTGCGCAATTTCCTCAACTATTTTTCGCTGAGAGGAAACCAGCTTTGCAAGACGTTCAGGTTGTTCAAAAATTTCAGAATGCAATGACATACTACCTCGCGAACACGAATGATAATCGACCAGGTTCAGAAACCAGCATCCTTCAGCTAGATCCCAAAAACGCAATAAGGTGATCCAATGGGTTGTTGCTTAATTTTAGCAAGCTGGCAAGCTTTAGCATTCATCAAATTTCCCACTACAATTTCATCCATACGACATAACTCGGGATGTTTCTCAATAATTGCCGCGTAAGGACAATGTGCAAAGAGAATGCGCGGCCCTTGAGGGCCGGCCTCCCAACGCGCCTGATAATGTAATTCATTTAATTTATCGACAATGATCGCCAGCCGCTTCGTCACAGGAATATTCAAATTGTTCGTCTCAACTTGAACGGCTAAAGTTTTAGCAATCGCGTTTAACATTCCGTCCCGTTTTTCCGGAGAAAGCCCATTTAGGAGTTCCCCCAAAATCGCATCAGATAGAAGCGCAAAATTATCACCCAAGGATTTTTCCGACAATCCATACGACTTCACAGGGCGTCCGCGTCCACCTAATCGCTTCTCATCAATCAAGGTAATTCTCCCATCTGCCAACATAATGGATAAATGATGTCTCACGTTAGCCGCAGACATATTCAATCCGCGGCCAATTTGAGTGGCAGAGGCGGAACGTTGATTCTTCAAGTAATTTAGCACACGTTGACGAGCAGTTATCAAAGGCACTTCATGATTATACTCATGAAACCATTTTCACAAATATATTTTTAAATAATTCCTTTGACTCTGGCAGGTGAGGTGCTATAATCCAACAAACTTATGGTTTAAACTGATTCACGGATTCGTATTGTCGACACTCCCGACATAACCATATCCGAGTCTTTGTGTCCCTTGCATAAGGAATATCAATTATCTGAAGCTTTCATGTTGATCAGCAAACATAGCCCAGGTTGAGACATGAATTCAAATATAGCCATGCCTTTTATTCAACAGCTTACAAGGGTCAACACAAAATTTTCTTTTCAATCAGTTCAAATCCACCAAGTCGGTGTTTATGAATCACTTTGCCAATAGTCATCTCAAGATCGAAAATTGGTATTCGGGTTGGATTAATCATGCAATCGCCTTCGACAATTGAATTGAAATGAAACGATTTATTGCCTATTTCACACCGGCATTGGAAATACGTTCCGACCGCCGTTTACGCGTGCTAGGAATCGGGCTATTCATTTTTGCCCTGGCGGCTTCCCTGATCAGTCTCGTCAAATTCTCGCAGGATTCCAGCACCCCATCAGGCTGGGCACCTTATCTGGTCAGCACCATCTTGTTGATAGCCTCAGTATATGCGCTCATCCCCTACAAAAAAAGTGGGGTACAGCTTGAACCGTTCTCACTAAAAATTCTCCTGTTTGGCGCGCTGATTCTGGCCTTAGCTATCTTCATGCGCTTCTTCCGCTTTGACAGTATCCCCTTTGGTACTTGGTATGACGAAGCCTATATTGGCATAACCGCTCGTAATATCCTATCCGATCCGAGTTTTCGCCCGCTCTATGTAACTGCATATGATCATCCTCTTCATTTCTATGCATTGGTGGCGCTCGCCTTTAAGCTTTTTGGGGACGGCACCCAGTCCATCCGTTTGGTTACGGTTCTTTTTGGACTGGCAACTGTAGTTGTGTCATTCTTCGTGGGCCGCGAAATTCTTGGCAACCGCTTTGGATTGATCTTCGCCTTTTTATTTGCAATTTCACGCTGGCATGTCACCTTTAGTCGATTTGGCGTTTACACCATTACAATGCCTTTCTTCGAATTGCTCACAATCTGGCTCCTACTGCGCGCCAGGCGGACCTCTCAGGTTCACGACTTTTTGTGGGCCGGAATGGCGTTCGGGTACGGCCTCAATTTCTACATTGGCATTCGCCTTTTTATTCCAGTTGTTTTTCTATATATTACACTCTGGCTATTTGACACCTGGCGTCACCGATCCACACTAATGCCAGCCTTATTGAGTGGTTTAATCGTCATGACCGTGGCAACTTGGCTGGCGGTTGCCCCTCTTACACAATATGCACTGACCCATTCTGATGTTTTCTGGAGTCGCTCCAGCGATGTTTCCATTTTTTCCCACCGTGATCAAAGCAATCTTGCTCTGGCACTACTTTCCAACACCACGAAGCACTTGTTGATGTTCAACTATCGGGGGGATCCAAATGGCCGCCATAATCTCTCCGGTGAGCCCATGCTCGACCCTGCAACGGGTATACTATTTGTTCTCGGATTGGTGGTGGCTTGTAAGCGCATTCGTTGGCCAACCTATTCCCTGTTCCTTATGCTGTTTGCCTTTAACTTGCTTGGCGGTATTCTCACGGTGGACTTCGAGGCACCGCAATCCAACCGGGCATTTGGCTCAATATCCGCCGCTTTGTTTTTCGCCGCGATAGGGATCGAAATACTCTGGAACAAACTGGATCAAGCGCAGTTAACTTCCTTCATCCGCAGGGTTGTTTTACCTGTGAGTACAATTCTTTTCTGCATTTTTATTATCGCTTACAACTCCACCACCTACTTTATTCGGCAGGCAAATAATGACCGCACCTGGCTTGAATTCAACGGAATAGAAACTCTCGCGGCCCAACGCATGGATCAGGTTGATCCGTCCCATACAACGATCTATGCTTCCGTTTTTATCAACGACAACGATATTATTCATTTCCTAGACCCGCAGATTACGGACACTCATGGGATCCTCCCGCCCATCGGGCTGCCTGTGCGCGAACCTGGCGATAAGCCTGTGGCAATCTTTGTCGACCCCGAAAGCACATGGATTGTTGATGAAGCCAAAAAGCTATATCCAGATGCGCAATTTCACGTTGATAACACCCCTGAAGGTAATCCGGCTCTCTATACTGTGCTCATCTCACCCCAGGATATTCAGCGATTACAGGGTGTTACAGTTAGCTATTGGTTAGGCAACAATCCGCAAGGCGATCCTATTCTCGTTCAAAACGAAAAATCAATTCAAGGCGATTGGTCGAGCCAGCCGCCAGTTACACCTCCTTTTACGGCCCGTCTGGAAACCACCTTATACGCACCCCAATACGGGGAGTATGAATTGATCCTAAACTCACCTGCCATATCTCAGCTATGGATTGATGAACAGCAAGTCCTTAATGGTTCCGGAGAACAACATGTCACTTTACGACTGGCCCAAGGCGATCATGTCTTAAGAATTGAGAGTCTAAACGGAGACGGCCCGGGCCACCTCAAATGGCGGACCCCAGATGCCAATGGCAACCTAGCTGGTGATCCAACTTCAATCCCGGTCAGTTCGCTTTATCTGCCGGCCCTCGTACCTGTGCATGGACTAATCGGCAACTATTACAACGGCGACAGTTGGTCGCCTCCACTCGTCTTCAGTCGTATTGATCCTTTTCTCGACATGTATTACCAGATCACTCCATTAAACAACAGGCCGTACACCGTGGATTGGTCAGGACAAATTGAGATTCCTATAAGTGGTAATTGGACTTTTGGATTAAAGATTAATGGTCAAGCCCAAGTTTTTATTGATGGAAAATTATTGGTGAATGCCACCGGTCCAGGCGATGATATCGAAGGCAGTACTACCCTGACAGCTGGTCGTCATTCAATTCATATTCGCTTCCTTGACTATCTGGGCAGTTCGCTGATTCACCTTTATTGGACGGCCCCAGGCGGACAAAAACAGGTAATCCCAAGTGATGCGCTTCTACCTTTCCAGTGAATCCACTTAAACCCAAGCAGTCCCACAAGAATACTCAGGGAGATACATCCATATCCCCAATTGCTCTATCACCAAAATCAAAGTTGGCCCAACATCCCCAACTAGCAGTCGCAAAGGCGGGCATTATTCTCCTGGGATTGGCACTTCTGTTTGAAACCCAATATATCTTTAACCTAGCTTACTGGTTTCATTTGGATCTTAAACCTTTTTCTTTTCTCAATTCGTTGGCTTGCATATGGCCCGATTTTTGTAAGCTATACCGTTTTCCACCATATGGTCTTGTGGCAATTCTCATGGTAACCCTAGCCTGCATTCTTTTTGGGGCGATGCTCATTGGGCTGAAGGTACCAACAATCTTTACCGATCCGGGCTTCACCAATATTCAACCAATCAAAGGCAAGTGGCTAAAACAATGGGGTGATTACAGCCTGATTGCAATGTTTGGGCTTTGTCAGGTCTATGTGGTTATTCAAGCTATCAAAGATCAACCTGTACTTCCACTAATTTGGCTTTTGGGATTACTAACTTTACTTATATTTTGCTGGCGGCTAGATCGAAACCAAACCAGAACAGTCCCATGGAATCTGCTTTCGCCTGCGATGCTCGATGGGATTTACCTATGTGCCATTGCATTATTGCTCCTGACCGTGGCGGCTTTACATTCTCAACGCTGGCTCGAAGTTGTAAGTTTTGGAATACTATCAATACTACTGTGGCTGCGGGTATTGGCCTCCAGTTGGAAACGTTGGGACTTTTCAAGCCGATTGGAAAGGCTTATTCTACCGTTCATTACGCTGGGAAGTTTCTTGTTGCTAAGCTCCGGGCTAAACAACTGGGCCTGGTCATTCATCGGTGACGAATATGATTTCTATGATCTGGCGCGGCAATTTGCCAGTGGCAACATGACTTATCCCCTTCTATCGGGTGCAGGGGTCTACGGATATCACCCTGTTTTATCCTCAGTTTGGCAAGGCGTTACGATGTGGTTGTTTGGCACCGACAGCTATGGCTGGCGCGTCAGCAATTCGCTCCTACTGGCCATTTCAATTCCATTCTTTTATTACTTTGTGCGTTCATTTCTTGGGCGAACATACGCCCTGTTTGCCGTTGTGCTCTATGGCAGTTCCCATGTCATGCTTTCTTTAAGTCACATAGGCCACAATAATGTCCAGGCAGTTTTCATCATGGCCATTTCTATGGCGGCATTTATATGGGCCAGTCGTCATGGCAGCTGGGCCGCGTATGCATTGGTAGGGATTTGCTTAGGTCTTGGGTTTTATACATTTGCCGTAGCTCGCATCTACAGCCTGGTGATCGCCATCTGGCTCGCTGTTTATTATTTTCCGATCAGTCTTCGGTCCAGACACCTTGTTTGGCCAAATTTTGGTATCTGGGGTGTAGTTTTTGGCACTGCACTGCTCACTGCTCTACCAGTACTGAGTACCCGCTCAACCTGGGTCGAAATGGCCAATCAAACTGTATTCGCCAGCGGAGTTACCAATTTCCCATCTGAAATATTCTTCAAGATTGGGCAAAACTCGTTCTATGGATTCATGTCATACCTCTTCTATGATGAAAATGGATATTGGGTCTTTGGAGCTCTTGCCGATCCGATCACAAGTAGTCTAATGGTGGTGGGATTAGCAACACTCCTATTCTCTAAATGGCAAACTTGGAAGATTCGGATTAGTCTCTTTACAAGCTACATCTTGTTTGTCATCATTATTGCAGGTACGCAACAGTATGACTACCCGAGCATTACCCGGATTTTTGCTTTTGTACCATTCTTTGCCTTTTTTGCAGCTGTTGGTCTGCGTTTACTTGTGCAGTTAATAATGCCCAGTCAAAATGGAAGCCGGATCGGCCGAATTTCCAACGCTTTCTATGTTGGCAGTGTCATTGTTCTTTCAGCACTCACGGTGCCGCTCAATGTTTGGCAAAGTTTCGTTTTATCACAACAAAACTCCGTACAACAAACACAAGCTTTTATCCTGCAAACAGCTCAAATGTCAGAGAACCAAACCGGGGCCGGGCCACATCTTTTCTACATTGATCTTCCGCAGAATGAGTATTGGCCAAACGAAATGTATTCAGCCTACGACATCCCTCTGGATCGGTTGACGTTCATGTTGCCACGAGACGCTTTGCTAACTGGCAATGAGATCTGCAAATCATCAAGCCACCCAGCCATCGTTATGATAGCGACGGACATCCCGGATGCTGATTACATTGCATCCAGCCTACAACAATGTTGGCCCAACTCGAAATTGCGGCTAGTAAAAGATGTGCAGAATTCTCCCCGTTTGTACAGACTCATTAGTCAGAGTGCTTTGCCATTTATACATTCTGCCGGAGGTTACTGGATTGAAGAAATACCCCCTCAAACGCCAGTCGCGCAAGCATCAGACTATTCCTCAGCCTGGCAGGTCTACCAACCAATCGGCCTTTCACAGAACTCCTTAGGGAAACTAGCTACCATAGAAGAGGCAACGAAGAAGGTTGTTCAACTAAACTCTATGGGCCAATTCCAAAAATTCTTGGTAACTGGACTCAGTGACCCAGCAGATATTGGATTTCTACCTAATGATGGCATTGTCATTGCTGATGCTAGTCAAGGAATATTATGGTTTGATCCTGCCAGGAATTTCCTGTTTAAAAGCGATGGAGGGGCATCACCACGAGGTCTGTTTGTTGCAGCCGATGGCACAGTTTACATTGCTTCAACTGGTAGCGGATCGATCATCCATGTCAATCTTGAGGGGCATACATTGCAAACAATTCAAGGTCCACAATTCGAACAACCGACAAGCGTTGCCGTTGCCCCAGATGGCAGGATCGCCGTTGGTGACCCGGTGGCGGGCAAAGTGACCATTAACTCAAGCGCTGGCAAACTAATGAGCGAATACTCAATTGGGAAAGGGAATACTGTAACCGACAAACCCGGATTATTGTGGTTAAAAGATGGCAGTTTTATCTATACTGACCCTGTTCTAAATGACATTATTTGGATAGACTCAAATGGGAAGATTATCAAGGAATGGTTTGGTCTGTCCCATCCTACCAGTCTCCTGCTACAACCAACGGGTAAAATGCTTGTGCTAGAGAGTGGCAATGATCCAATTGTGTCGTTAGAACTAAGGTAGGCACCATCATTTTAGGCCTGCAAAAATAATGAGGGCCATTCGCCCTCCTAGAGGCATTACACTAGTTAGTTTAAGGACTTGCCACACCTCTACGGGCACGACCACTGAACCTCATTTTCCAGCCACGTACTAGAACGTAGCGCAGCACCTTTAGCCCATAGGAAAAAGGTTCGGCAGTCGAACCTGACCTAGGGTCGTAGAAACTACTCACAGGCACTTCCTTGATTCTTAAGCCTGCTAAATGAGCTGTGAGCAAAAATTCGGTATCGAACAAATAGCCCGCACCAAAATCATGGTATGGTACCCTTAGCATCGCATCTCGGGACATCGCACGATAACCGCTGTGCCAAGCATCATAGTGCGTACCAAAAACAAAATTTTGAATGCCGGTTAGAAACAAGTGTCCCATTAGTCGCCGAGCCGGCATAGGACCGTTCAGTATTGCTCCCCACAGTGATGATCCTAATACAGGCCGGGTCGTTTCAAATACTCCACGAATTCGCGCTCCCAACACCATTTGGGCCTCCCCAGCCAGTATCGGCTCTAACAGTCGCGGCAATTCTTCTGGGAAATGTCCGCCGTCGGAATGCATAAGCACAGCCGCATCGGCTCCATGTTGAATAGCTGCGTCATGGAGTGTAATCTGTGCACCGCCGTAACCGCGATTTTCGGCATGTCGCAACACGGTCAAACCCGGTATCGCCGAAAGCACATCGAACGTATTATCACGACTGGCATCATCAACAATAATGATCTCATTGATCAATCCTTTCGGAATGCGTTCAATCACACCCGATATCACCTTCCCAGCGTTATAGGCTGGCATCATTAAGCAAATCTTCATTTCAAATTGCGCAATTCAACTAGCATTTGCTGAAGGCTTGGGACGGTGATCCCTAGCTCAGACAGCCGGGAACTGATCAACGATCTATCGCAAATCAAATTCCCATTGGGTCGGATCACAACCTTGGCATTATCAAATACTTTCTTAGCCAAAACCAATAACTCGTATTTGCTTATTTTTTCGCCGCATAAATGCAGGAGTCCGGTTACTTCCCGGCGACGGGCTAGGAGCACCAGATTATACGATACTTCCAGGGTTGTTAAGCCGGACCAAATGGCCCGTGTATAGCCCTCTATTTCTCCTGATTGACGGATGAACCAATCTAACAACGAGAGTCCTTGATTGTGAAAGCGGTCAAGACCGATGAAAGAGGTACGAACTGTTAGGTGGGGTGCGTGGGTCACCTCGCCCAATAATTTGGATCGATCATAGAGATCGACGGGATCAGGAATATCTCGCTCAGAATAGTGACCCACGTGTCCCGAAAAGACACAATCTGTACTGATATGAATAAGCCTCGCTCCTCGGTGCTCACACATTTCGGCAAGAATGTAAGGCGCTAGTGCATTTACTCGAATATAACTTAAAGCAGTTTGAGCCGTTCCATGCTGCTTAATGATGCCAGCACAATTGATTACAACATCTGGAGAGCAATAAAGCGACGGATCAACAGCCACTTCCAAATCGCACTCAAATATCCGGGTCTCTTCCGTTTGCAAATAATCTAATAGATTGCGGGTCCGTCGGCGAACCGTACCATAAACATCCATGTCGGACTGCTGCCTTGCCACCTTGAACAGGGTTTGCCCTAACATGCCTGATACACCAATGATCAATAGTTTCATTTCGTTATTCCCGACCTATCCATTCTTTCATAACGGAACAATTATCACACCGCCAACGAGAAACTACCTTGGAGCTGCCAAAAGATCAAGCCTCACCAAATTCTGCACCTAATACTCAGACTATGTCACTTCTTACTTTATGACTTCAAATATCGTCGTCGTATCAGGGCTGTTATCTCCGAACACAATCTTCAACTCTCCTTGGTTCACCATATCCTGAAACTTATTAAGGCCGTTGGCATCGTAATAGGCACGTTCAAGATCGCCCACAACAACATACCGGACCTGATACTCGTCCAAAAAACTTTGGGCTGCCTGGATATCCTCGGTATTATAAAAATTGTTGACGTCACTAATGATATTATCTATCACCGCCCCATCCAATAGCGAGTATTGCTGACGAACATGCCAGCTCCAGCCCACGACAGAAGGCAAACCTGTATAAATTGAAAAGCGCGAGCCCCACCGATACTCGTCAGTGTGTCCTTCCACGATGACCGGTGAACCGCTGACACGATCCTGCATATATTGAATCGCGGCATAATCATGACTAAGGTTTAACATGTGATTGTTGTCATTGTATATCGCAGGATTGGGATTACTAGTATCACCCAACATAAACAGTGCACCATCCAGAGCATGCGGCGGATTTTGGATGCCCGGCCAGCGATCGGTCATTTTCTCGTTGGTCGCAATTAATGGATAACTGGCGGCAAACAGAATCAACACCGCCAGCACCGAACCCCAGACTAATTTGGTCGAGCGTGACCAATGTGGGAGTCCAGACAGCAAATCTACTAAAGCAAGACTTGCCGCTAATCCGAAAATAAACCAAGCCTGGTTATAAAAATAGAAAACGGTGTTTGAACGACCAACATCGCCTTTCAGCACAAAAACCTCAACAAATAATGTAATGGAAAGAGCGATTCCAAACAAGATCCGGGTGACCTGTTGAAGTATTGACATCCTGCGCCCAACAACCAGTAGGTATATAATTCCAATGAGGAGCGGGATTCCAAAAGTCAACACCTGATAATCCAAATTCCATAGGACACCCAGACCAATGATGACCAGTAGAATTACCAAATACGATCTGATGTACCGCCAGCTAAAGACACTTACGAACTTCTGTTTTGAAGCAAAAACCCATTGTTGGTATCCAGCTCTTAAGGTAGGAAACAAGTCTCGGATCAGGAGGCTAATCATCAAAAATAAGGGCAAACCAAACACAAATAGATAATCGAACAAGGGTGTCCTAGCACCACTCCAAAGATCCAGGGAATTATATGCTGTCTTAAACCACTGCGTAAAAGGCCAGTAAAATGCATATGCCAGGCCTGCAAATACCAACTCATATATAAAGATGCTTTGTACCGTTTGTTTAATAGAGTCGGTCCTTGTGCGCCAAACATCCCAAAGGATCACCAGCATGCCCAGCCCAAGGAATGTCGGAAAATCCCACGAATGAAGTGGGTTGAAACTGCCAAAAATAAGCCCCGCCGCGATCAGACTTGGAATTCGACTGGTCCATTTTCTGCGGGAAATTGGCCACAGAAGCAAATTCAGAATCCAGCCAAACGCCAGGGCATATACTGGCATTGCCAACAGGTGTGGGTGCATGTCCCCATATAAGAATGTGAAATATGGGAATTCTGCAATTGGGGTATCTGGACCGTTTGGAAGTATTGGGCGGGATGCGTCAAAGTACCAATTCCCGTTATTTCCAGGGAGACTTGATTGTCCAGTCAAAACCTGAATAGCACCTCCAATAAAAGCCCCCACATGTTCCAGTGGATAGGATGTGCTCGATCCGGAAATAGAGGAGGCTTGCGGCAAGTATTTCCACAAGATCCGGACTTCAAACAGATTCCCCAAAAATAATACGGCCACCATGGCAAAGGCGCCTGCTAAATAAGGTAAATTGCTTATAAAGCGCTGCCTACCAAAGAATCTGTCCCGCAGGGAGGGTGTTAGATCTGCCGGCTTTGATTCGATCGGGTCCCGGCCTTTATAAAGACCAGCCACCACATTGAATCCCACCGAAAACACTCCGATCCCGGTCATTGCAAACCAACTGGGCAGAATCAAGTTGTAGGCCATGGATGGAAGAAGTCCAAGCAATTTTGTGGGAATCGCCGCAATGACATACCCATAGTAATAATAATTAATATAATGCCCTGCAAGCCATGGATTTTCAGGTGGAAAGTAAACTGATCTGAGTACGGAGTTGAAAAACGCGAATTCCATTGGCTTTTCGCCACCAAGCCAAGGATTCCATAAATCCGGATTGCCAAGCCGGATCCAGAGACTAAAAAGGAAAATCGCGAGGAAGAGCGTTTCTGTCCCTAAAATATTTTTCCAGTGCAATGAAACATATTTGGATAAGGATTCGCGTTGACGGTACGCCGCCCCGAGGCTAAGGAGCAGGAGTAGGCCAATGCACAACCAAATCGTCAGTTGTGAAAACGGTAAGACTTTAAAACTACCTAGAAACCAGACCAGCCAGGCTATGGCAATTAGTCCGGCTATTCGCATCAATGGATAACCCTTGTCGGGAAGCCAGGAAAAAACACCATAAACAAGCGGAAACACAATTAAGCCCATGAAGAATAGCAATAGATACCAAGCAATCCCACCCAACGTCGGCCAGAAGTTGAACAGTGTATATCGATCGAACACAGAGTACCAATTGACGCTATTTCTTTGAGCCAGAAGTCGATCAGCGGGAAGCAGCATTGCACTGGGAGCCCGAGTGTACTGCAATGGGGTTTGAATCAATACTTGATTCAAATCCGCGCTGTTCAGGAGTGTTGTGACTTTATCAATGGAAAAATCCTGCAACTTCTTGAATATCATCACTTTGGGATGGTCGTAAACGGTAAACGATTCATCCGCTGATTGATCAGGGAATTTCAGGAATCCCAATGATGGTGGACTTTCAAATGTCGCAACCAATTCAAACCCAAGTGGACTCTTAAATGGCGGTTCAAGTGCGTAGGCGCGGTTTTCCAAAGCATCCCCACTGCAATTACAGTCAAATAGAGCCTGATAATATTTTAGAGTCAGCGGATAGCGTAACGGTAACCTGGGCATTGCATCGTATGCACGGTTCGATGGGATAACGATGTAATCACTTTCTGCCAAAATCTTGAGCATGTCATCCCGCTTTTCGGGAGTATCGGGTTCATACAGTTCAAGATTCAAAGGCACGAAAATTCCACCCTGAACATTATACTGATCAATGTTTAACGGCAAAGCGTCATCCCACGAAGTTTCAAGAGTAAAACTTTCTCCATATAAGTGGAGCGGAGCTCCACTGGTAATTTCGTAGTGGACTTGATAGGTTTGATCACCCATTAGTTCAACCGGCTGAAATTGAAAGGTTGGCGTTAGGCGAAGACCCGGTTTTGAAAATGCAAGTGTTTGTGATGTTTCTACTAAAGGTGTGTTCGTATCACCATCTTTATAGAGGCTCACTTTTAAAGTGGTTTCAGTCGGCACAAAAACTTGTTCAAAATTCTTGATATCGAGTCGATTTAAGGTTACGGATTTTTGCGGCGTGACCGGCAGCGAGCCTTGCAATATTCCCGATTGGGATTGCAGATTCAAATCAACAGGAAGGGTAGGCAGATTCTCATCCACGTTCCTTAATACGACGTTTGATATGGAAAACTGGCTACTGCTCTCTATCTTATAGTTGAAGTAATATGTTGTGTTTGGGTCAAGCGTGATGTCGCCATAAGAGATAATTTGTTCTTGAGACTGATCATCATCATCAATCGCTAGGCTTCCTTCTGTAATAGTGTCAGTGCCTTCTTTATCCCGTGTTAACTTGAAATAAAAACTCACACCCACTTGGCGAACATCAGCGGTTGTTATGCTGGATGTGGTTCCATATTTAAGAACCTGAATATTGGCCGACCCGGGAGAATCAGGCTCAACCATTTGATTATTATCAACCGCCACAGGATAAGAGCGATTCCCTTGCGGCGATTCCACAATTACGTCAAGCGGCGCGGAAACATTTTGCAACATCCATTCAGAAGCGGCGATACGTGTAATAGGGTGGTGGTAAATCTGGACAAATGCCAGGGCGTATCCATAGGTCCCGAGCAAGGTTATTCCAAGTATCAATAAGCCCGCGGCGCCTTTCCAGGTGAAGCGCCAATCGGAAATTTGCGTGGCAAGTTTTGGTCCATGGGATAAAAGCCTTGCGCGGCTCTCGCGGGTTTTATCATAAATCTCAATCAAGGCCCATGCGGCGAACAAAATGATCAATGGATAGATCGGCAGGAAGTAGCGCATGTAGCGCCAGAACTGCATATTTTGCCAGATGAAATAAGCGGCAACCCAAACGAACGGCAATAGATGATGGCGCCATTCACCATCTTTCCACATTCGCTTGGCAGCCCATGCCCAACCCAGCCAACCCACCAAACCAAGAGGCAATCCCAAACCCCAAGTTACCATGTTCGTCCAAGCGTAAGTGATCGGACGGTTTGTCCAGTGGGTATTCGGAGGAAAATCGGAGTTGCCTGCTACTTGATCAATCTGTTCCTTCACGACTTTTAACCAGTTTGGATTAAGAGAGAGACCGAAAAAACCAGGTCCGGAAAATGCGTAAGGTTGGAAAATCCGAAAAGCAAGAAAGGCGGTAAATACCGCCAAAACCCATCCGCCGATAATTATCTTAAGAGCTGATGAGAATTCCGGCTTCCTCCATTCGGTGATAAGGTGAGCGATACCAGCCAGAACAATGATCCCAAAAACCGGCAGGGCATTGACCTTGCATGCTCCAGCCAAGCCAACGATGAAGCCGAAGAGTCCAAAATAGGTCAGGTTGGAGCGAGAAATTTTTTCATCCGGCACATGGATAGGAATTGCCAGAATCGCAAAATAAAAAGCAGCAACAACAAAGACGGTCGAGAATGAATCCACCGTAAAGTAATGCGAGAGCTGAATCGGAAGAACAGCTGCCGCTCCCAAAGCTGCCGCAAGCAAGCCAATGCGTTTGTTGTATAAGCGCGTTCCTAAAAGATAAAGCATCCAGAGCGCAAGCAAATCGAACAGACCAGACATTGCCCGCCCAACTATGGTTACAGGATCATAGCTGGACATTCCTATCCACTCCGCTACCATATGAGTGAAAAACAGCGGAAACATTCCATAACTGTACGAGCCAAATGGCAGGGGGTTTAACGGGCTATGACCAGTATCAAAATATGCACTGATCCCATTGACGTCTTTTATCTGGTCAGCGACCATGGAAATGAATCGCTCATCGGGATGCTGATGCTGCCCCTGATCCCAATTCAGTCCTGTAAATCGAAAATACGCTCCAATAAAAAATATTACCGCTAATATCAAACCTACTTTCCAAGATGTTTTCTCTGATTTCGGGGATGGTAGTGCAGAACTAGGCTGACTTGCAACGTCGGAATTAACTACTGGTTTTGACACTGAGTTTTGCAGATCTATTTTCGGTTCCTGCTCTGTAGGCTGAGGATCGATTTTTGGCAAAACCGGAGCTTCTTCCACTTTCATATCAGGTATTTCAGGTTGGGAAATACTGACCAACGGGAGAATGCGTTGCAATACAGCTGGATCAATCCCCCATACGCTTTTAAGCTGTTCAACAGACTGATAGGGACGCAATGCAATGATTCGGTCGGCAAGCCGACGCGAAATCTTTAAATTTTTGACCAGCACATCTTCATCAACGGTGTTTAGGTCGATGGTCGAAATAACTTTGCGGGTCATAAATAATGCCTCAAGAGAAATTAAACTGTATCATCTTAATGTAATATAGAAACAGCCTAGCTTGATCATTCATTTTTCTAGTATATCAGTATTTCTATTTTTGATATTGCGAACAACCTTTCAAAAAATGAAAATCGAGTTTAAGCTTACAATTTCAATAGTTCAAACATATGCATTGGACTTTACAGCGTTCTATTTTTTTCGCGATCTGCCGATTTGACCGCTCTGCCCGCGCCCATTTTATGGCGTCATATCAGTTCCTTCGATCCGCCCGTCTCCTGCCAGCGTCGGTAGCTGCCGCCACACATGTACCGATGATATACGCTGTCATTATACACTTAAGCGCATTTTTGCAAATATATTTTTACATAATTCTGTTGACTCCGACAATTGAAGTGCTATAATCCAACAAGTTTGCAGAAGAAGATGCGATGAGCAAAACAGAAATCCCTTTGCGTGCACTATTCATGCAAATTGATAATCAATGACCCTCACTTGGGAAACATCGTACGCCATCGCGTTGGAGTTGAAACGCTTGCATTCAGATGTAAATATCGAAGACGTAACATTGCGACAAATTTATGATTGGACTTTACAACTTCAGGAATTTGAGGATGATCCCGCTCTTTGTAACGACGATATCCTTTCATCAATTTATCAAGAATGGTTTGAGGAGTTAATCAATGACAGATAATAAAGAACTAAACACACCGGGTTACGAAATACCGGATGATTTACAGCACGCGGTCAGCATCACTTCGCTTGATCGTTTATATAACTGGGGACGGCGCTGGTCAGTCTGGCCGATGATGTTCGGTTTGGCATGTTGCGCGATTGAGATGATTGCTGCACAAGCCGCGCGTTATGATCTCGCACGCTTCGGTATGGAAGTGATGCGCCCCAGCCCGCGCCAATCAGATTTGATGATCGTCGCTGGAACGGTCACAAAGAAAATGATCCCGGCCATCGTGCGTCTTTATAATCAGATGCCGGAACCAAAATACGTTGTGGCGATGGGCGCTTGCGCATCCGGCGGCGGACCATTCAAAGAAGGTTACAACGTGGTCGCTGGCGTTGACAAATTCGTTCCGGTGGATGTTTACATTCCGGGCTGCCCCCCCACTCCACAGGCTTTGACCGCTGGGTTGATAAAGCTGCAAGAAAAGATTGATAAACAATCCATTCGCAAAGTACGCTGGTATCAAAAGGGTTCTGACTCAGCATTGATTCCGATTCCGGTTCTTGGCCCCGATCTAATGGATCCTCGTCGCTATGCAGAGATCAAACAGCTCGCCGCGCAAAAACCAGCGGAAACCGCGACGGAGTCAAAGGAGTAAACATGGCTACTCTCGTTCACACTGAGACACTTGACATGGCCGCGCGTTTTCCTGGCTCCGTCACCGCTGACAGTCGTCCTGGTTACACGGGTTGGATGGTTGATAAAAATAAATTGATTGAAGTCGCGACGACTCTACGTGATGAATTTGGCTATGACTTTCTATCGTCTGTAACCGGCGTGGATTATTTTCCTGACAAAATGGAAGTTGTGTACGAAGCGTTCAAAACAATCGGCGGGCCGGGCATTCGATTCAAAGTACAGGTTCCACGCCTGGACCCAATTGAAGTTCCAAGCGTCACATCTATTTGGCCAGGCGCAGAATTTCAGGAACGCGAGATCTGGGATTTGTACGGGATCAAATTTACAAATCATCCCGATCTTCGTCGCATCCTGATGTGGGAAGGCTTTGAGGGCTATCCAATGCGCAAAGATTGGCACGAGCCCTTTTACGAAGAAGACAACAAGCCATTAAAAAGTCGCTGGCCCGATGGGAAATTCATCAGTGCCGAAGAGAAGAACGTTTACAAAGATAATTTGCAATTTCCCCAGAACTTTGACCCAGAAAAAGTTCTCTTCGACGGCGAGGCCGCACTGTATGGCGCACTTGCAAAATATCAAACGATTGATGCGGGCATCAAGACCGATCATGTAGTTGTGAACATGGGTCCGCAACACCCATCCACACATGGTGTATTCCGCGCCGCGGTCGTTCTCGATGGCGAGACCATCGTCAGCTTGAAACCGGTCATGGGTTATTTGCACCGCAACCATGAAAAGATTGGCGAGCGCAATACCTTCCTGCAAAACATGCCCTACACCGACCGCCTCGATTATTTCAATTCGATGAGCAACAACTGGGGTTACTCGCTGGCTGTTGAAAAGTTAATGAATATCAAAGTGCCGGAACGCGCAGAATACTTACGCGTGATCATGGCTGAACTCAGCCGCGTTCAAAACCATTTGATCCTGATTGGCATGTTGCTCAATGATCTTGGTGCATTTTTCACTCCGGCCTTGTATGCATTCGAGGAGCGAGAATTGATTTTAGATATCTTCGAGGCCGCATCGGGCACGCGCATGATGTGCAATTATCACCGCTTCGGCGGCGTATCGCGCGACCTGCCGGACGGTGTGCTTGAAAAAATCAAGGGACTCGTTGAAGAACGCCTGCCCCGCAAGGCAGATGAATTCGACCGACTCCTCACCGAGAACGAGGTATTGCTTGCTCGCACAAGAGGCATCAAAGTGATTAACGGAGAAGATGCAATCCGGTATTCGATCACAGGTCCTGTCTTGCGTGCCGCGGGTGTTCCTTATGATATCCGACGCGCCCAACCGTATGGCATCTATGACCGCTTCGAGTTCGATGTGGCTCTGCGTCATCATGGCGATCTGTACGACAACTATCTTATCCGTCTCGATGAGATTCGCCAATCGCTTCGCATCCTGCAACAAGCCGTGAAGCAAATCCCTGAAGGGCCGATCAATTCCCAGAAGCCGCAGTATCAGGTTCGTGTCCCGGCAGGCGAATCGTATGGACGCGTCGAAGCGCCAAAAGGCGAACTTGGCTATTACATTATCTCAACCGGAAAACCCAATCCGTGGCGCTATCATGTACGCGCTCCATCGTTCATCAATATCACTGCACTTGAAAAGATGTGTGTCGGCACCAAGATCGCGGACTTTGTCGCGATCCTGGGTGTGATTGACATCGTGCTTGGCGAACTTGACCGGTAGAAATTGGAGAAAAAACCATGTATGGAAAAGGAATCATCAAAGGTCTCGGCGTAACCCTCAAGCGCTTTGTGAATACTTACCTCGATGACATCGCCTGGTGGGGACACCGTTACTACAACCCAGAAGGCATTGCACATCGTTCCAGCAAGGATGCGCGCGGTGTATTTACGGTGCAGTATCCAGAAGAAAAACTCCCCATGCCGGAGGAATTCCGCTATATACCATTTCTCGTTTACGACGAGGGTGCAGATGGCAAAAAGGAAATTCGCTGCACCTCATGTGGAATTTGCGCTAAGGTCTGTCCGCCGCAATGCATCTGGATCGTGCGCTCAAACGACCCGCAAACGGGTCGGCCCGTCCCTGAGCCGACCGAATTTTACATTGATGCCGATATCTGCATGAACTGCGGCTTCTGCGTCGAGTATTGTCCATTCGATGCCATCGTCATGGATCACGATTACGAGATCGCCTCGTATCAACGCAACGTGTTCAATATGGAGAAATTGCTTAAGCCGGCATCATACTATAAGAGTATCCGCCCGCTGAATTATGCTCGTAACGAAGAAGAGCGCAACGCAAAGGAAGCTGCCAGGGCCGCGAAGGCCGCGGCGGCTACGTCATAAGTTGGTCGAGGCGAGCAACACTCGCCTCTACTCAAACAATTGATTGGTAAAACAAATGAAAGATACACTCACCAAAGAATCCATTCTTGCTGCGCTTAGCAAAGTGCAGGAGCCTGAACTACACAAAGACCTCGTCACGCTGAACATGATTCGTAATCTGGAAATCGCGGGTGACAAAGTCTCGTTTACAGTTATGCTAACCACGCCAGCTTGTCCCCTGCGCGGACAGATAGAGAAAGAGGCAAAACAAGCTGTCTTGTCGCTCGGAGCGAAGACGGTTCAAGTCAAGTTAGATCTCGGATGTCCCCAACGATGGCCGTATGCGCGGACTGGTTAACATGCCGATCCGTAACGCGATCGCGGTCGGTTCGGGCAAAGGCGGGGTTGGCAAGTCAACGGTCGCGGTAAATATCGCAGTGGCGCTGGCACAAAGCGGCACGCGCGTCGGCTTGATGGATGCCGATATTTATGGCCCAAACATTCCAACCATGCTCGGCGTGGACAAGCTTCCGCCGCCAAACGGCAACAAACTCGTTCCGGCGGTTGCTTATGATGTCAAGATGATTTCGATGGGACTCTTGGTCAAGCCAGGTCAGCCCTTGATTTGGCGCGGACCCATGCTGAACTCGGCCATTCGTCAATTTCTAGCGGATGTGGAATGGGGTGAACTCGATTATCTGATCATTGATCTTCCGCCGGGCACCGGTGACGCGGCATTATCCTTGGCGCAAGCGTTGCCATTGAGTGGCGCGATCATCGTGACACTTCCGCAACTGGTTTCACTCGAAGATGCCAGCCGCGGACTGCAAATGTTTCGCACGCTTGAGGTCCCGGTCCTGGGCGTGATCGAAAATATGTCCTATCTTGATCTGCCCGATGGCACACGCATGGATATCTTCGGCTCGGGCGGCGGAGAGCAATTGGCACAAGCCACGCAGACACCGTTTCTCGGCAAGATCCCGATTGATCAAAATGTGCGCATTGGCGGCGATAGCGGCAAACCGATCGTCGTATCGTATCCTGACTCAGCTGTTGCAAAAGCCTTGCGCGGGATCGCTGAAAGTCTAGCCGCCAAGATTAGCGTGGCGGCATTGGGTGGAAAGAATGAATTGCCGATCAATATTGTAGGGTGAAAAGAAATTTGAGTAAGTCGGACGAATCGTCCGGCTTACTTCATTTACAATACTTCCATCGTTCCGGCTTCATCCTTACGGTATAATTACCATCATGCAACCAAATATTATCGGTGTTCGTTTCAACAAAATTGGAAAAATCTATCACTTCGACTCAACCGCTTTGCCCGACGTAAAAACAGGTGAGCATGTCATCGTTGATACCATGCGCGGCAAACATCTTGGGGAAGTCGTGACTATTTTGCAGGAAACTCCTCCCTCGCCTGAAGGCGGATGGAAATCGGTTGAACGACGCGCCACCCCGCGCGATTTATTGCTTCAACAAAACTGGCAATCCAGACAAACTGAAGCGATGATCAATTGCCGCGCCCGCGCCGCGGAACTCAAACTCGATGGTGTGAAGATCGTCGCCGCCGAATACAACTATGACGGGACGCGTTTAGCATTTCTCTTTAGCACAGAATCCGAAGATAAAGTTGATCTTAAGTCATTGAAAAAAGACATGCAGGATTTATATCCGAACACGCATACCGAGATGCACCAAATCGGTCCGCGCGATGTGGCGAAACTTCTCGGCGGCATGGGCGCTTGCGGACTCGAAACCCGCTGTTGTTCCAAGTTCCTGACCGACTTCAGCCCGATCTCGATCAAGATGGCAAAAGAACAAGGCATCTCACTCACGCCTGAAGAGATCACGGGCATGTGCGGACGCTTGCGTTGTTGTCTCGTTTACGAATACGAGCAATATGCCGAAGCACGGAAGCAACTGCCAAAGCGCAACAAACATGTGGTCACGCCGCGCGGCGAAGGCAAAGTGATGGATGTCCTGCCGATGTCCAATAAAGTCATCGTAGCGCTCGAGACGGAAGAACGTACCCAATGGGTCACTTTTGATAAGGATGAAATCCAGCCTTGGGATGAACTAGAAGCGTTACGTCGTAAATCCGAAGCGCCGTGCGATCGCCATGAAGGCGGCGGATGCACATGCGGAAAATCGAACAAGCCAAGACCAAACTAAACCAATTAGCAATCGCAGACAATTATGACCGAACAACCTGATCCCTGGGAAACACTCCAAAACATTCTAGTCGTCCTCGCTCATCCCGACGATCCTGAGTTTTTTTGCGGGGCCACGCTTGCGCGTTGGGCACGCGCAGGACACAAGATCACCTATTTGCTTTTAACCTGCGGTGATAAAGGCTTCAACGACACCACACCTGCCGACATGACCACCGATAAGTTGTGCTCCATTCGACATGAAGAACAAGCTAACGCTGCAAAGATTATCGGTGCACAAGCGGTTCATTGGCTTGACCATCCGGATGGCTATCTTGTCCCTGACCTTAATCTGCGTCGCGATATTTTGCGCGCCATCCGGCGCTTCAAGCCGGATATCTTCGTCACCTCCGATCCGCAAAATTTATTTGCAGGATACGGCATCAACCATCCCGATCACCGCGCCGCCGGTCAAGCCGCGCTGGATGCGGTCTTCCCTGCCCCAGGAAATAAAACCTATTTCCCAGAATTGACATTAGAAGGATTTGAGCCGCATAAAGTGAGCGAAGTTTGGGTCACACTGACAAATCAACCCAATGTGACTCTCGATGTCACCGAAACGTGGTCAATCCGATTGCAGGCTTTGCTCGAACATAAAACACAAATTGGCGATCCTGAAAAATTTAAAGAGCGGATGAAGACGCGTCACACTGAAGACAGCACTGACGAAAATCCGCGTTATGAGGATAAATTCCGCGTCATCAAATACGGACAATAAAAAAAGTACTTTCTAACTTTCAATCTAATAGAGAACGGAGAATGCCATGATTGACTTTATTAAAGAAGCACGCGCGTTGTTTCCTTATACTCAATCCATGCGCCGCGATTTTCACATTCATCCCGAACTTGGATTTCACGAAGTCCGAACCGGAGGAATAGTCGCGAAGGAACTTGAAGCACTTGGACTCGAAGTCACAAAAGGCGTTGGCAAAACCGGAGTGGTTGGATTACTGGAAGGCTCAAAGCCGGGACCGACCATTCTTCTTCGCTTCGACATGGACGCCCTACCCATCGTCGAAGAAACTGGTGCGCAATATGCTTCTCAGAATCAAGGCGTGATGCATGCCTGCGGACACGATGGTCATATTGCAATGGGCTTAACGGTTGCCAAGATTCTTCAAAACCACCGTAACGAACTGAATGGCACAATCAAGTTTTGTTTTCAACCATCGGAAGAAGGATTCAATGGCGAGGAAGTCGGCGGCAACGAGATGATGATCCGCGATGGAGTGCTCGAAGGTCCAAAGGTGGAACGTACGCTATCGATGCATTTGTGGAATGAACAACCTGTCGGCTGGATCGGCGTTGGGAAGGGACCAGTGATGGCAGGCGCCGAATTATTCACCGTCAAACTTACTGGAAAAGGCGGGCACGGTGCAGCTCCCCATTTAACCATTGATCCTATTGTTGCCGCGAGTCAAATCATCACGGCGTTGCAAAGCATTACATCGAGGAACGTCGCGCCATTGGCATCCGCAGTTGTCAGCGTGACGACGGTTCACTCCGGTACAGCTTTTAACGTCATCCCGCAAGAAGCAGAACTCACGGGGACGATCCGCACATTTGATTTGGAGGTTCGCAAAAAAGTTTTGGAACGATTCGAACAAATCATCCGCGGTGTGGGTGAGGCGATGGGATGTCAGGTGGATATAGACCTTAAGCGCGTCACACCCGCGGTCATCAACGATGATTCGATTTCGGAAAAAGTTCAGAAGACTGCGCATGAATTGTTATCCGATTCAACAATTGATACGGCGCCTTATATGACCATGGGCGCTGAAGACATGGCGTTCATGCAAGAGAAAGTGCCAGGCTGTTATTTCTTCATTGGCTCAAACAATAAAGAGAAACATCTTGATTATGGACATCATCATCCCAAGTTTGACTTCGATGAAGAAGCGTTGGTGCGTGGCACAGCCCTGATGGCGGCATCAGCAATGGATGTATTAAAAAGCAAATAACGGATCGTCTGCAATAGATACTGTTTTTGATAGACATGAGATACGTCCTTGCACTTTGCATTCTGCTACTAACAGCCTGTGCATCCACGGGGCAAGTTCAAACTGCAATTCCATCAGGGGCGCCGGTCGCCACCACTACCCCACTGCCCATTACACCCATGATTGAACCTTGTGCTTATGTTGAGGCCACCCAAAATCTTCCCGATGCCACATCACAAGTTGATCAGGCGATAAAACAACTTCAACCAAATGCCAGTGGACGCGCGGAAGCCTATGGCGAAAATTGCGTTTACACCGGCAGTGGTCAATCCACTTTTAGCGCGATGGAAACGGATTTTTACATCACCGTCAATGTAAAAAGTCTTAAAGACGATAACGAGCTGGGATCATGGATTTTGAGCTCAATGAAGATTATCAAAGCTTTACCGTCCGACTCAATTGCTGGGCCTCAAGCGGGATTCGTTGAATTTACCTTCAAGACTACTAATGATCAAAAAAAACTGCGCATGCCAATCAGCCAATACAATGAACTCCCCTCTGACATCAATGCGTCAGATGTGATCCCAACCCTTTTCTCCAACCCCTAATCAAGCCAAAAATATAAACGAACCTCCTCTTGACAAATCAATTCCTCAGGTGTATATATTGTTTAGTAAATACTAAATATACTATATAAACTATGAACAAAAATTCAGAACAAATCAAAAGAGAATTCATTGAGGGACTGAGCCACATCAGCCATTTTTGGGGCTATCCCAAGGGCGTCGGCGCGGTGTTTGCAGTGTTGTATCTCGCGCCTACTCCACTCTCGCTGGACGAGCTGGTTACTCAAAGTAGATTAACAAAAGGCGCGGTCAGTACGAATGTGCGATCTCTGGCCCGCCTTGGACTCGTGTATCGCTCATCCCGACTCGGCGACCGCAAGGATTACTATGCGGCAGAAACGGATTTTTACAAATCCATCCGTTCCATTTTGGGTGAGAGACAAAACCGCGAATTCGACCAAGCCATTCGCTCAGTGCGCGAGACGCTAGAGAAGTTCAAGGCCGCCAAAGGGTCGATGGACGAGACGGAACGAAAATTCCTATTGGAACGAGTCCAAGCACTGCAAGATTTCTTTGATGCGATGGATAGCCTTTCGCGAGCCGTTGCTCGACTCGACAATCTTGGCCTTAACACGATCCAGAATATTTTGAAAATTCTCAAATAGGTGAATAAAATGAAGATCGCAATTACCGGTGCGTTTTCGTATTCAGGCAAATATATCGCTCAACGCTTGCTGGCGCGCGGCGAAGAAGTGATTACATTGACCGGTCATCCAAATCGTCCCGATCCATTTAGCGGTAAGGTCAAGGCTTTTCCACTAGATTTTAATGATGAA
Source organism: uncultured Chloroflexia bacterium (assembly GCA_963783295.1). GTDB lineage: Bacteria > Chloroflexota > Anaerolineae > Anaerolineales > Villigracilaceae > Fen-1038. Next base: position 384,003 of record CAWAMX010000018.1, read on the forward strand.
TATGAATTAATCGAATCGCTGAAGGGGGTGGATGTTTTGGTCAACACCTATTGGGTACGATTTGATCGCGGCGAGAACACTCAGCCGCGCGCGGTCAAGAATACGCACAAATTGATCAACGCCGCATCGCACGCGGAAGTGAAGCGGATTGTCCACATCAGCATTACCAACCCCTCTGCCGATTCCTCCCTGCCCTATTTCTGGGGCAAAGCTGCCAACGAAAAGGCTGTGATCGAATCTGGGATGTCATATGCAATTCTGCGTCCAACCGTTTTGATTGGCACGGAAGATATTCTCGTCAATAACATTGCGTTTCTTCTAAAGCATTTTCCGGTCTTCGCCTTACCAGGTAATGGGTCATATGGTTTACAACCCGTTTGCGTTGATGACTTGGCCGAGCTTGCTGCGGATGCTATCTATCGAAAAGACAGTTATATTATTGACACCGTTGGACCAGACATTTTCACATTCAAAGAATTGGTTGAGCTGATTGGGGATAAAGTTAGAGCGAAGCGACCAATGATATCCTTACCGCCGTATTTGGCTTTATTGGCATCGCAAGTTCTTAAGTTTATTTTTAGGGGATGTTCTGCTCACGCACCAAGAGTTGACAGGCTTGATGGCGAATCTTTTGGTTTCCAAAGAGCCGCCGCTCTGCAAGACATATCTCGCGGATTGGTTAGAAGCAAATAAGCATAAGGTCGGCGCGAAGTATGCCTCCGAGCTAAAGAGGCATTACCAGTAAAATCAAAACGCTTTCACTAAAAATAAATTACACAACCCAAGCGGCAAATCGTAACCGCAATTAACTATGAACTGCCACTGCGCCCGGGCACTTAGGGTTGTCAATGCACCCGTAATACAACTGACCTGCTGAAGGTCCGGAGTGGCGCGTCCGCAGGACCATCATCTTGCCGCAGACCGGGCACATCGGTACTGACTCACCTGATGGATCAGCTAATTTTTGGTCCTTCGCCTGCCGCGCCTTCGTCACTGCCAATTGAAACAACGAAATGATGTCAGAAACTTCGTAATGATTGCTGACAGGGATATGCACAAGCGGCAGACCGACCGTCAGGAACAAATCTTCCATGAATTGATCGCTGGCTCGCGTCTCATCCTTGGTAATGGACTTTACAAGTTCAATGCCGATTTCGGGCTTAAACGTTTTTGGATCGCACAAAAGAAAGTCAAGGTGTTTGCGAAAAATCTTATTAAAAAAATGGACGTTCTCATTCGGACGGATGATATAGAAGAGCTCATTCAGAGAAACCTTGGCATAAATCACATAACGTTCCTCCACCATCCTCGTTAAAGCGCGAAAAAGAGCCGCCTCTGGCGTGGATAGAAAGGGCTCGCGCAATCGAAATGGGAGCTCGTCCTTAGGCTTAACCTCATCTTTCGACACTACTGATGAATAATCTGTCATTTAATTTCTTTCCTTAAGGAATCCTTAAGGAAATTATAGAGCAAAGATGTGGAAAACGCAACGGCAAAACTTTCAATCCAGTATCTTTTTGAGCAGATTTTTTTCTTCGTTGGCGTTCTTCACTTCTCCATCCAGCCAAGCATCCCTTAACTTTCGCAAGATAGATCGATATTTAGGACTCGGCTCGAGGCCTAGTTTCTTCAAATCGTTTCCGGTGGTTTTCGGTTTGATGTGCCGCCATTCCATAAGATACTTTTCCAATGCCTGTCTTGGCTTTCCACGCCGCGCTGCAACTGAAGCTGCATAGATAGCCTGCAGTGGAAATTTGTCAAACCGTTCCACACATTGGCTTGGTTTAAATTTTGAAAAGGCGGACAAATCAACGAATAATTTCGATGATGCTAGCAACGATTCCATTAGAGGCGCAGTGAAATGTAAGCGTTTATTCAAAGATACAATTTCTTTATTTGATAAAGTCATTAGCCACAAAAGCCAGCGCAAGTCGCGGATATTCGATAATCCGGAACTCGAGAAGCCAAGAGGAAAATCTGAGGCAGATTCAAATCGCTTTTGCGATGTTTGTTCCCATCGCAGACTAGGATGAATTGGTTTAAGTAAATCCAGCTCATCCAAACGCGCAAGCATTAACGCGGCGTTTCGTTCATCAAGGATCAAATCCAATTCATGACGAATACGCTGGGCAGAAAGTTTTTCAATCAACTTGCGGGCTGCGGGAATGAGGGCTTGTGTTTCCTCGGCAATCTTGAAGTCATAACGTTGTTCATAACGAACCGCACGATACATGCGCGTCGGATCATCCATGAACGAGTGCTGGTGCAGGACACGAACCAAACCATGTTGGAGATCATTCGTCCCCGCAAATTCATCAAGCAGCTCACCAAAGTGATCCTTATCCAAACTAAGGGCAAGGGTATTAATCGTGAAATCGCGACGATGAAGATCATCGCCAATGCTGCCCTTCATGACCGTCGGTAACACGGCGGGATGTTTATAAATTTCGGAGCGAGCGGAGATTAAATCGATAAACGAATCATGGCCCGCCGACCATTTCGCCGTTCTAAACTTTTGGTGACTCGTAACTTTTCCACGATATTTCGAAGCAAGAGAATTTGCCAGCTCGATTGCGTCTCCCTCGACGACGAGATCAAAGTCAAGGCTGGGATGACCCAGCAACAGGTCCCGGACGAACCCGCCAACGATATAAATCGAGAATCCTAACGCTGAGGCCTCGTCTGCGACGCGACGAATTAAGTCCAATTGATCGGTCGAAATGGTTTTCTGTAGAAGATCAGAAATTTTGTGGTCCACTCTATAATTTTATCTCGAAAATCGTGTATAATGTGCGCCATCATGTACCGCATTGCTTCGCTTGTATTGAACCCATTGCCGTCTCCGCGACTGATAAAATCCTTCCAGTTTGGATAGGTTTAGTTCACTGTGTCAATGAACGGCTCCCAGACTGGTGAGCCGTTTTTATTTGCTCTAACCATAAAGGGCACTAAGGAACACAAGGTTTTTATGAGGGCTTCTGTATTTGGCAGTTCTCAACCTAAAGAAGGTTCGATGGCTTACCTTGAAGCGCAAGAACTTGGTAAGCTGCTGGCTCAACGCGGTCACATTGTTTTGACTGGTGGTTATGGCGGCACGATGGAAGCCGTTTCACGCGGCGCGGCGGAAGCGGGCGGACACGTGATCGGCGTAACGTGCGAGGATATCGAACACTGGCGTCCACTTGGTGCGAATATGTGGGTCAAGGAAGAGTGGCGCAAGAAAACTTTGATAGAGCGCTTGCAGGCTCTCGTCGAAGGCAGCGACGCGGCGCTTGCCCTCCCCGGCGGACCCGGCACTTTGACCGAAATTTCTTTGACATGGAATCTCATGATCATTGGTTCATTACACCGGAGGCCGTTGATCCTGATCGGGAGCGGATGGCAGAACGTTCTCGATCAACTTTATCGATCACTCGATGAATATGTTTCTGCAACGCAGCGAGACTTGGTACAATTTGCGCCAGATGTGAAGACTGCCGTGAAATTGTTGGATTCAAAAATATAAATCGATGCCAATTGCTGGACTGCAAAGCAGGCCTTTGCAATGACACGTCACAAAGAGGAAAAATGGCTGAGGAAAAATTAACTACAAGAGCAGAAGATTTCGCCGAGTGGTACAACCAGCTTGTGCTCAAAGCGGAATTGGCGGATTATGCGCCGGTGCGCGGATGCATGGTTGTGCGTCCCTATGGCTGGACGCTTTGGGAAAATATGACGGCCGCGTTGGATCGTCGCTTCAAAGAGACGGGACACGTCAATGCAGCGTTTCCAATTTTGATTCCCATGTCGTTCTTTGAAAAGGAAAAGGAACATGTGGAAGGTTTCTCTCCTGAACTCGCGGTTGTGACTTATGGTGGCGGAGAAAAACTCGAAGAACCATTGGTGGTGCGCCCCACTTCCGAAACCATTATTGGATACATGTACTCCAGGTGGATCAAATCCTGGCGCGACCTGCCGGTATTGATCAATCAATGGGGCTCGGTTTTGCGCTGGGAATTACGCACCAAACTTTTCCTGCGCACGGCCGAATTCTATTGGCAGGAAGGTCACACTGCGCACGCTACCGATGAAGAAGCGATGGAAGAAACATATCGCATCCTCGACCAGTATGCTGACTTCGCCATCACCGAAGCCGCGCTGCCAGTCATTAAAGGCGTCAAGAGCGAGACCGAAAAATTCGCAGGCGCGATGATGTCCACCAGCATCGAAGGTATGATGCAGGATACACGCGCCTTGCAATGTGGCACATCTCATTTCTTTGGTCACAATTTTGCAAAGGCATTCGAGATTCAATATTTGGATAAGAACAATACCTTGCAATATTGCTCCACCACTTCGTGGGGACTCTCGACTCGCATGATCGGTGCGATCATCATGACACACGGCGACGATCAAGGTTTGATTCTGCCTCCACGGCTCGCACCTATTCAAGGGGTCATCGTACCTATCTACAAAAATGACGCAGAAAAAACAAAAGTAATGGCAGTTGCCGATCAAGTCTTCACCGAACTCAAAGCGGCGGGTATTCAACTCAAGATGGATGACCGCGAAGAGGTCACACCCGGATTCAAATATAACGATTGGGAAATGCGCGGCGTTCCTTTGCGGATCGAGATAGGACCCAAGGATGTGGAAAAAGGATCGGTCGCGCTCGCCCGCCGCGACCTTGCGGGAAAGAGCGGAAAGTCATTCGTCCCCCAAACGAATCTCGCGGCAACTGTGAATGGACTCTTAACCGAGATTCAATCATCGATGCTAAAGCGCGCCACCGAATTCCGCGACAGCCACATTTTTGATCCCAAAACATATGATGAATTGAAGGATGTTGTTCAAAACGGCTGGGCGTTTTCATGGTGGTGCGGAAGCAAAGAATGCGAAGCAAAGGTAAAGGAAGATACCAAAGCGACCACGCGCTGCATTCCCTTTGACCAACCCGGCGGCACAGGCAGGTGTATTGTATGCGGCGAAAAGGCCCAGAAGAAAGTCTATTTTTCAAGAGCTTATTAATTACTTGTAATGGCACAGCGTCGCTGTGCCATTATTGTTAAATATGCCCGCCATTGATCTCAATCGTCTCCGCAAACAAGCTTCACGTCTCGCAGATTTTTTCTTTGTGCCGGATGAATTCATCAGGCATTTGCAGGAGACGCTTGACTTCTACGTGGATCGAACGATGCGAAAACAACCAGCCATGGCGCCTTCCGCCGACCTGCCCTCATATCATACGCCCGCTGTTATCTTAAAACAAATCGAACAGGAAATCCATGGTACGGCCGGTGAATATCCCGATGCAGCTTTGGAACTGGCAGACCGCCTCTGGGATGAAGGCCATCTTGAAATGCGTTTGCTTGCCGCGTTTTTGCTCGGGCGCATTGCGCCACAGGAGGAACGCCTGTTGGCGCGTCTGACCGCGTGGACACAGCAAATACACGATCCAAGTTTGCGCGCCAACTTACTGGATAACGGTCTGGGGCGGATGCGGAAAGAAGCACCCGACAAATTCCTTGTACTCATCGCGCAATGGCTTCGCCCCGAACGGACGCGCTTTTGGTCGAACGGTCTGCAAGCCGCCATCTCCGCAGTATCCGATTCATCATTTGTCAATCTTCCACCATTGCTCAAGGTGCTGGAGCCAATCATGGAGGCCGCGCCAGCAAGACTTCAGAACGAGATCGAAGAATTCGTGTTATTGCTATATAAAGTCTCGCCGACTGAAACCATTTCTTTCCTTCGCCGCGTGCTGGCCAATTCAACTGATCCCATGACGGCCATAACATTCCGGCGTATTTCCACTTCCTTTCCAAATGAATTGAAAGACGGAATACGCGAGTTTATCCGGGCCAAACCATTATCGGAAATATAAGTGCACGGTTTAAGAACTAAAGGAGAAAAAAATGCTTAATTTTCTAAATGCGATTTTTGGAGGAGCACTGCTGGTCGCTGGACGCAAATTGTTCTGGTTGTTTGTCGGTGTAATCGGATTCCTCATCGGCGTTCAAGTTGCGACACGTTTTTTTCATGGTTCTGATTTGATGACCATCATTGCCGGGCTTGGCCTGGGAGTGATTTTTGCTGTCCTGGCGATTTTGGTTGAAACGCTCGCGATTGGTATCGCTGGGTTTCTCGGTGGCGGTTATATCCTCCTAAGCTTCGCAGGTTTGTTCGGCCTCGATAAGGGCATCATGACGTGGATCATCTTCATTGTCGGCGGCATCATCGGCGCAGTGCTGATCGCGGCTTTATTGGATTGGGCGCTCATCATCATTTCATCGCTGGCTGGTTCATCCATGATTATCAACGCTTTTCATTTCGGAAGATACACAGCTGCGCTGGTATTTATTGTTCTGCTGTTCATTGGTATCGCGGTGCAAGCCTCCGTCCTAAGCTCGGAAAAACGAGGGGCACGCAGACATGCTTGATCCCAATCGGATGATCTTTTTGCACGGGCTTGACTTAAATAGTCAAACCTATAAGGCCGCGGTGATCCGCGCCATCTATCCTGATTTGATCACACCCGACTTTACTGGTTCACTCGAAGAACGGATGAATCAACTTTATCCGATTCTCGGCGATGCATCCAACTGGACTTTGATCGGCTCTTCCTTGGGAGGCTTGATGGCCGCCCTTTTCGCAACTCAACATCCCGATCAAGTTCGAAAACTGATTCTGCTCGCGCCGGCATTGATGCTCCCCGAATTCGCTGAGAGTCTCCCAAAGCCAATCACCGTTCCGACCGTTATCGTGCATGGACTTCAAGATACAGTTGTTTCATTGAATCAAATCACACCTTTGGCGGAAAAAGTATTTCGATATCTCACGTATCACATTGTCGATGACGATCATCGCTTGCATCAAACCGCCGATGCGCTTGATTGGAGATCACTCATTCAGTAAATGACCGAGGAAAATAATTGAAATGTACACAAGAATTCTTGTTCCGCTTGATGGTTCCGCCATCGCAGAAGGAATATTACCGCATGTAGGGATCATCGCAAAGGCAATGGATGCCGAGATGATTCTTCTATATGTGATTCCCGGCGCCGCGCCTGAATTTTCGGTTCAGTCGGCCACACCTGCAATAAACATCTATCATGAAGCGGAAGCGGAAATGAAAACCTACTTAAAAAACGAATGCACCAAACTGGAAAAGGAGGGCCTGCGCATCACTTACCTAATCCGCGAAGGAGCCGTCGCAGAGACCATTTTGGAGGTTGCAGCAATCATGCAGGCGGATATGATCGCCATGTCTACGCACGGACGTACTGGAGCGCAACGTCTGCTGTTTGGAAGTGTCACCGAAGGAGTGGTTCATCGGTCTCCCTTGCCAGTCATGGTTATCCGTCCAAAATTCTAAATATCAACAATTCAATCGCTAGAGGGAGATGACATTTTTGATTTGCCATCATAGGAATTTTGCTGTATATTAAGCCCAATATTTCGCCAAAGGAGAGAGAGATATGTCCAAGAGCAAACCGCAATTGGAAGGTGAAGTCTATTACCCATCGAACGAAGTTGTGGAGCAGGCGCGCCTAAAAGACTGGGATGAGATGGCCGAAAAGGCCCGTAAAGATCCGCAGGCGTTTTGGGCAGCCGAAGCCGAAGAACTGGAATGGTTTAAGAAGTGGGATCAGGTTCTCGACAACTCGAAGAAGCCGTTCTTCAAATGGTTCGTAGGGGCGAAGACCAATATCGTTCACAATGCAATTGACCGACATCTCAAAACATACCGCAAAAATAAATTAGCGCTCGTCTGGGAGAGCGAGGACGGAAAGACCGAACGAACTTTTTCGTACTTTCTGCTCAACCGCGAAGTCAGCCGCATGGCAAATATCATCAAAGCCATGGGAGTCAATAAAGGCGACCGCGTCACGATCTATATGGGACGCATTCCCGAAATCGCTTTTGCGATGCTGGCTTGCGCCAAGGTCGGAGCGATTCATTCAGTTGTCTTCGGTGGCTTTAGCGTGGACGCGCTTCAAGGCCGCATTGAGGATAGCCAATCGAAGCTGGTCATCACCTGCGACGGCGCTTTCCAAAACGGGAAGATCGTTGAGTTGAAACGAACGGTGGATGAAGCGGTCAAACGCTGTCCATCCGTGGAAAACGTGATCGTCGTCAAACGCGTCGGGCACGAAGTACCGATGGAAGTCAGCCGCGATCATTGGTATCACGATCTGTGTGCGTTGCCAATTGCAAACGGCAAATGCGCGACTGAAGTGATGGACGCCGAAGATCCGTTATATATTCTTTACACATCCGGCTCGACAGGCAAACCCAAAGCCATTCTGCATACGCACGGCGGTTACATGGTCGGAACCTATGCAACGCTCAAATATGTTTTCGATATCAACGATGAAGACCGCTATTGGTGCGCCGCTGACCCGGGCTGGGTAACGGGACATTCTTACATCGTGTACGGCCCATTGCTCAACGGTGCGACTTCATTCATGTCAGAAGCCGGGCCTTCGTATCCATATCCAAATCGCATCTGGCAACAAGTGGAACGATACGGCATCACGATTCTTTATATGGCGCCGACTGCCATCCGCGGCCTGATGCGTTTCGGCGAAGCCTGGCCGAACAAACATGATCTATCCTCATTGCGTTTGCTCGGAAGCGTCGGCGAGCCGATCAATCCCGAAGCGTGGAAATGGTATTACCGCGTGATCGGCAAAGAGAAATGCCCAATCATGGATACGTGGTGGCAAACCGAGACCGGCATGTTCATGATCACGCCGACTCCGACTGTGCCGCTCAAGCCCGGTTCGGGCACGCGTCCATTCTTTGGACAGGAAGCGGACGTGCTCGATGAAGCAGGCCAGTCCGTCGCTAACGATACCGAAGGTTATCTCGTATTAAAGAATCCGTGGCCTGCGATGCTGCGAACAATTTATGGCGACCCGGATCGTTATGTGAATCAATATTGGAGCAAATATCCCGGCAAATATCTGACTGGCGATTCGGCCAAGCGCGATAAAGATGGTTACTTCTGGATCATCGGCCGCGTAGACGATGTAATCAAAGTCTCGGGCCACCGGCTCGGCACCGCAGAAATCGAATCGGCTTTGGTGAGTCATCACGCCGTCGCGGAGGCCGCGGCGATTGGATTACCACACGAAGTCAAAGGACAAGCCATTCACACATTCGTATTGTTGCGGTCAGGCTTCGACCCATCGCCTGAACTGGCAGAAGAATTACGCCAGCATGTTGCGACTCATATGGGTCCAATTGCGCGTCCTGAAGATGTGAAGTTCGTGGACAAGTTGCCCAAGACGCGTTCTGGCAAGATCATGCGCCGCGTGTTGAAAGCACGCGCACAGGGATTGCCCGAAGGCGATGTGAGTACGCTGGAAGAATAGATTATTTAAAAACGGGATTTCTGGAAAACATTAAATATATCCGAGGTTTTTAGTCCTCGGATATATTGTTTTACAGGCCAGTTGGGAAGGAAAACGGCTTTGCCAAAGAATGGTTCATTACGATATTTGCTATGATTTTATAACAAAATTGTAAATCCGCAAAACTTACATTAATGTATAATGTAATCTACATATGGCTGGTGATGAATACCTTCGCAGTATCCTGCAATGGCGCAAAGAGATGGATGCCAACCTGCGCCGCGAGAACGATTTGCTGGCAATGGAGGGAGTGTTTTGGCTAAAGAAAGGCAAGAATACCTTTGGCTCCTCCCGCGACTGCGACATCCTTTTCCCCAAGCAGGCACCGCGTCTGCTCGGCGCATTAGAGTTGAACGATGCGTCCGTCGTCACTTTGCATCTGGATTTCGGTCAGAACGCAGAATTGAACGGTCAGCCGATCCAGACTTCAGCGGTGCTCAAAGACGATCAGGAAGAATCTCCCAGCTTTGTCAAGTTTGGAGATCTTTCCATTGTGGTATTCCACCGCGCAGACAAGGTTGGCATACGCCTCTGGGATAATGCGCGTTCACACACCTATCCGCCCCGCGCTTGGTTCCCGATCGACGAGGCATTTCATATCCCGGCAAATTACACGCCCTATCCAATCGCGACGAAAATCAAAGTCCCTAACGTTCTAGGAGAAATGGAGGACGATTATGTGCAGGGTTTTGTCTCCTTCAAGTTTCAAGGCAAAGCCTGCAGGCTTGATGCGGCCGAACTGGAGGACACAAGCCTCTATTTCCATTTTAAAGATCTCACCAATGGAAATAAGACCTACCCAAATGGACGATATCTCTATACCGAACCCATGGGAAAGGATGGGCATGTCTTTCTTGATTTCAACAAAGCTCATAATCCGCCGTCCGCTTTTACTCAGTATGCCATCTGCACATTTGCACCGGAATTGAATCATCTCAAAGTGTCAATCGAGGCGGGCGAATTATATGCAGGGCACAAATAAATTCATAGGAAGTTTTTATCGTGGCTGAAGAATATCTCCGCAGCACGCTGCAATGGCGTAAGGACATGGACGCTGAATTACGCCGTGAGAATAACTGGCTGGCGGTGGCGGGACTTTTTTGGCTAAAGAAAGGGACGAACACCTTTGGTTCCTCCCGCGACTGCGACATCCTTTTCCCCAAGCAGGCACCGCGTCTGCTCGGTGCGTTCGAGTTTGACGGTGCATCGGTCGTCACTTTGCATCTGGATCTTGGTCAGAGCGCGGAACTAAACGGCCAGCTCACCCAAACTACCACCGTACTTAAACATGACCTCGAGGAGGCTCCCAGTTTTGTTAAGTTTGGAGACATCTGTGTCGTCGTTGTCCATCGCGCGAGCCGGGTCGGGATCCGTTTGTGGGATAACACTCGCGAAGAACGACGCACCTTTCCGCCCCGTACCTGGTTCACGATTGATGAAAAGTATTGCATTTCCGCGCTTTATACTCCCTACCCGATGCCGATGAAATTCAAGATGTTCAATGCTTTTGGTGAATGGGAAGAAAATTATCTAAATGGCTACGTCTCATTTAATCTTCGAGGCAGAACCTACAACCTTGATGCAAGTGATCTCAAGGACGGCGGTCTATATATCCAGTTCACTGACTTGACAAACGGTGAAAAAACATATCCCAAGGGACGCTATCACTACACGGAAGCCGTGCAGGAAGATGGTCATGTCCTTCTAGACTTCAACAAATCCTTCAATCCGCCCAGCGCTTTTACAGATTTTGCCACCTGCACTTTCGCGCCGAGTCAGAATCATCTCAATGCATCTATCGAAGCCGGCGAAATGTATTCAGGACCTCATAAATAAAAATGAGACGGTCACTTTTGAAAGCGACCGTCTCATTTTTATTATGCGCCAGCCAGCTTGATGAGCGCAGGCGGAACCCAAAAGCTTCCGTATCCCAAGAATCCCACTGCAAACGAAATCAATAAAATCAAAACGCCGAACGCGATCAAGATACGGTCGTGGTGCTGATAAGTTAATTGATCCAGCCATGTGCGCGCACCCACTCCGAAGGCGCGCAAGTCCATCGCATCAATAATATCTTCGCTCCCAATGATGGCGTGAATCGTCACGGGTACCATCAGCGGTCCCAGTTTGCGAACTTGCTCGATGATCCCGCCCTTGATCTTTTCAAGTTCATAGCCGCGCGCCCGCTGAGCATCCATGGTCAGTTGGAAATCCCGACCGAAGGTCGGGATGAAGCGCATGGTCAAATCCATGGCATACGCGATCTTGTCATTCATCCCTAACCCTTTGAATGTGATTCCATATAATGCCGGGTTCAGCGAATACGGAATCAGAATGGTCATGACTGCAATCGAAAATACGCGCACGAACTGACTAACCGCAAAGAATGCACGCTCAACTGTAATATCCAAAGTTGGAGTCCAACCCAAAATGGAGAACGAAGCTTTGAATTCGCGGATGAGATGTTCATGCTGATAGACTTCAGAACCGCCGCGTCCGGTGAGAAATGTCAGAACCGCAAAGATGAAAACAAAGCCAATGATGAAGAGAAAAGCGCGCCGGATTTCATGCCATTTGATTTGCGACGTAAAAAGAACAATGAGCGAGATCGCAAAAAACGGGAGAAGATATCGCACATCCCAAAAGGCAAGCGTGGAAAAAAGAAAACACAAATAGAAGATGATCCAGGCGCGCGGATTGAACCACTGGATGAACGATTTGTCACGTTTACGATAACGCCAGGCGACTAACATAATATTCCAAATGCCATTCCCTTTCAGGGACGATATGCGCGGAGCCGCTTCGCGAGTGACGAAGCAATCCCCTTCTTACAGGAGATTGCTTCGCAAACTACACTCGCAATGACATGATGCTAACGACCAGATTGCTTCTGAACTGCCGCGTACGCGCCGACGAGCAACGGCACGAGGATCGCAGCGAAGATCAAATTCGGGCCAGCCGCAGGAAGGAATTCTCCAACCACAGCCGCGGCGAGGCTAAAGCCATTGATGAAGATATCCGAAAGAGCCGCAAAGAGAATGCCCAGAATATTCCCAAGCATTCCCCAGGTTACTGCAGCGACCACATCTTCATTGCTCGCAAATGCAAAGCGGACAATGAGTACAATCACAAAACCAATGATAATGGTCAATCCGGCAAAGATCGAAACAGGTTCAGTCGCAGCGAAATACATCCCATTGGTTGTGCTCGGATTCAGGAAGAACAATATGACCGTTAATAGCGCTAAGATGCCACTTGCCCACAGCACCGTGTCTACACTTCGCTTCTTATCCTTGAAGAGCATCGCCATGCCAGCGATAAATCCAACGAGACCGTTGCCAATACTCCACTGCGGAGAAAGTCCGAAGCCGGTCAATGCGTCGCCGAAGATGTTGCCGACCGCGCCGCTGAAGAATCCGACCACCGGACCAAAGGCATAGCCGAAGAACATCGGGATTGCAATTGCAGGACGCAATGCCACTTGACTCAATGATGGCACAACAAAGACGGTACCATTGAACAGCCATGAGAACACGGCATATAACGCTGCGCCGATCGCCATCCAAACTACTTCACGCGTACCAACTTCCCAAGCCTTATTGTCTCTGGTAAAGAGATAGACCGCGAATGCAATCAAAAGTCCAAGAACAACAAATGCGAAGCGAAGCAACCAGCGTAGGTTGGTCCACTTGAAAATTAAACGGGCCGATATTATTTTTGCTGGCTCCAAAGGCAAACATGATGATCCCAAAGATTGCTAGGACCACCACCAATGAAATCAGAACATTCGTAAGTTTCTTGTCCATCTTCATTCTCTCCTTTTTTGGGTTTATATATGTGCCAATGCCTCAGCCCGCATAAAGCGTCCGGTTTGCGGAAGCCGCTTCAAGTTCAATGCCAGAAGCGATGAAGGCACAAGGCGGCAGGCTTCGAGCCGATCAATATCGCGCAGTACATCCTGCGGTTTTCCATCCGCCACTAGCCGGCCATCAGAGATCAATAAAACTCGGTTGGCATAGATCACAGCCAAATCCACATCGTGCGTAATAAAAAGGATCGCTTCGAAACCGGGCATCTGCAGAATGGAGTCCATGAAGTTCATGTAGTTCTGATAATCCTGCCCGGCGGTGGGCTCATCCATCACAAGGATGCGTGATCGCATGGCAAGGATGGCCGCAATACTGACGCGCTTTTGCTGGCCGAATGACAGCGCCAGCGGTGGGTCTTGCTCTTTATCGGAAAGGTTCACAATCGTCAGCGCCGTTTTCACCTCCTGATCAATTTGATCCTTCGGATGCTTCATGTTCAACGGTCCAAATGCAAGCTCCTCACGAACCGTCGGCGCAAAAAGCATATGGCTTGGGCTTTGAAATACATAACCGAGCGTACTTGCAATTTGAGCAACGCTCAATTCCTTTGTATCTCGTCCATTCACCAGCACACGTCCCGACTTCGGTTTGAGCAATCCAATCGCATGTTTTACAAATGTTGTCTTGCCCGCGCCGTTCGGACCCAACACGGCGATTACATCACCGCGCTTGATTTCTAAATTGATTTCATGCAGAATTTCGCTGTCCGGTTCATATCCAAAAGCGACATCTTCAAACTTGACCAATGTTTCAGATTTCCATTTCCACGAAGCGGGATCGGCAGCGCTGGGAAGAATATTAAGTTCAGCCGGAGCCTTATCCTGCTTTGCCCGTTCCACAATATCCTCAGCCGGTAATTTAACTTCGTGATAATTCACCACTTTAGATAACCCGTTAAGCGCGCCCAAATAACGGACTTTTCCCCGATCCATGAACATGACGCGCTCTGGACGAATACGCAGTACATCTTCAACGCGATGTTCGACCATCAAAACCGTCATGCCTTCATCGGCCAACTGACGTACCATATCCAGCGAATCCCGCGCGCTGGCCGGGTCAAGGCTTGCCAGTGGTTCATCGAGCAACAAGATACTCGGACGCATGGCAAGCACACCGGCCAATGCTACTTTTTGTTTTTCGCCACCCGAAAGATTGAACGTTTCGCGATCGCGCAAATCGGATATTTTCAAAAAGGTCAGCGCTTCATCCACGCGCTGAATAATCTCGTCGCGCGGCAAACCCAGATTCTCCAGACCAAACGCAACTTCATTCAGGACTTTTGTGCCGAGAATTTGACGCTCAGGGTCTTGCAAAACAGTCCCAACTCTTTGTGAAATTTGAGAAAGCTTCCAGGAAGAAGTATCTTCGCCAAAGACCAATATACGACCCAACAGTTCACCCTTATAACTGCGCGGGATCAGTCCATTTACTGCGCGAATCAACGTGGTCTTGCCGCAACCGCTGGCTCCAGCAATCAACAATATCTCGCCCTGATTGGCACTAAACGAAATATGGTCAATTGCCTTATCTTGATGGTCGCGATATCGAAAGGAAAGGTTTTCTATAATGAGAGGAGATTCGACCATGATTCTATTTTCAACTTCGTAACGAGATTACAAAATAACTGTTTGAATGCTATCACCAACTTTAACATTCAACTTATCCGCCGCGTTACCATTAACCACCGACACAATCAGATTGCCGGTACTGCCGAGCAAAGCAACCACTTCGCCTTCCTGGCGTTCGCCAAAAGTATTGACCATGCCCTTTATTTCGATGCTTTTCAGCTTTACCAGGATTTTATCTTTATTTTGGATGGCATCGCCCAAATTCTCGACGCGGATGTTCGATGCAAGATTTCCAAAGTGATCAACATGAATAATCTCTCCGCGCCAGCCGTTGCCGACTCGTTGAGGCCGAGGAAGTTGGAGTCGCACCGGATCGTTTAAATTCTGTTCCGAGGTCCGAGAGAGAAACGCCGTTAGCTAAATGCGCGGCCACTGGCGAAAAGATATCGCGTCCGTGAAATACATAGCTGACATTGGGCAACCAATATTTTGTTTGATCTAATTGAATAAATTTACAAGGCCAATTTTCTTTTTCAGCGCGGTCGAGCAAAAGCGTAATCGTTCCATTGTCAGGTCCCACATAAAACCAATCGCCGATCTTCGCCGCCATCGGAAGGCGCGCCGTTCCCACACCAGGATCAACTACGACAACATGTACTGTGCGTTTTGGAAAAAAAAGAGCGGAGCGGGATAAAATCAATGAAGCTTCGCGAACATTTTGGGCGCCGATCATGTGACTCAAATCTGAAATCTGTGCCTGAGGACTAATCTCCCAAATCACGCCTTTCATCACACCGACGTTTCCATCCTTAATGCCAAAGTCCGTCATCAAAGTGATGATTGCCACATTATCTCCTCACTGATATTATCAAGGGATACAGGAAGAATGTCAAGACGAAAAACAAAATCTGTGCGAAAATTGAGCCATTGAGGAATCATGCCTATTACCTATCGACACGGCACGCTAGACGATTCTACAAAACACTTTCGATGTCTTCCATCAGTCCATCATGGATTGGGGCGACCGCATGCATACGATGCCCATCAGCGGCGGACATGATCCGCAGGTAATTCAAGATCTTTGGGCGAGCCGACAATCGCTCTTTGAACATCTGGCGCGCACATCCGATAATTTTTGGGTTGCAGAACAGGATGGTAAAGTGATTGGCTTTGCGCGTTCGATCCTGCGCAATAGCGTTCGACAATTGACTGAGTTTTTCGTTTTGCCGGAACATCAATCCGCAGGTGTGGGACA
Organism: uncultured Chloroflexia bacterium; assembly: GCA_963783295.1. Classification (GTDB taxonomy): domain Bacteria; phylum Chloroflexota; class Anaerolineae; order Anaerolineales; family Villigracilaceae; genus Fen-1038. Next base: position 400,093 of record CAWAMX010000018.1, read on the forward strand.
CGAACTTCTTGCCCGCGCCTTCCCTATGGATGGAGCCGACCATCGCTTCATTCTCGCGACAATAGATGGGCGCGCCGTTCAACGCTATCTCCAAGCAAAAGTTTATCCGCTCTTCCCTTGTTACGCATTTTCGCGTCCCGCGGAAAAAGTCAGCGTGGATAATGATCTAACCATTGAACGTATCACGCCCTCCGCTCAAGCGATGGGAGAATTAATCCGGATCGATAATGCCATCCTCGGCTTTCATCGTGAAGCGGAACATGCGTGGCTGTTGGAAAATCGTCAAGGATATTTTTATAAGCGCAATAAAGAGTTCGTTGGTTATGGTTATCTTGGAGAGCATAATGGGCCGTTTGCCGCGCTCGATGCGAATGACTTTCCGGCAATTCTCGCACACGCCGAGACAGAAGCCGCGCTCAAAGGATCAGAGTTCAGCATCGAAGTGCCGATGGTCAACCGTGCCGCAGTGGATTATCTTCTCAGCCGCGGCTGTAAGTTGGAATCGTTTTTCGAGTTCTTCATGGCCGATTCGCCTTTTGGAAAGTTTGAGAATTACATTCTCACCAGCCCGCCGTTTTTTGTATAAAGTCAATCATCGTCAAAAGCTATAAAACCGAGTTCCCTTCCTTTACTTACAATTGCCTTGCAGAACAATTGCTATAATTATTCTTCACATCTACTCATAAAATCGTCATATACTTGCGGAGAGGGTATTGAATAAAATCCAGCTTTCGTTTTAGTAAATTATGTTTGTTTATTAGAAATAAACGATGGAGTGAAAATGAATCCGCAAATAAAGACAAGACCGAAGGTAGACAAATTTGATCGAAATGCTTTTCAGATCGCGGTCATTTATCTGTTTGTCGGTGGGCTTTGGATTTTCTTCTCCGATCGACTGACAGAATCTTTATCAAATAACGAACAAACACTGACAATGCTAAGCATCTATAAAGGTTGGCTCTATATTCTGGCGACCGGCCTGATCCTCTATTGGCTGATTCATCGCAACAATTCCCGCGTACTAAGAGATAACGAAGAAATTCGAGCCTCTGAGAAAAATTATAAGTCTATATTCGATAATGCCGGCGTTGGCATTTATCATTCGACGCCGGATGGCCGGCTCCTGACAGTTAATCAAGAATTGGCATCTATCTTCGGTTATGCTTCGCCGGATGAAATGCTGGCCAGCATCAGCGATATCGGCAGCCAGGTATATAAAGAACCAACGAGGCGAAAGGAATATCAAGACACAATAACCGAAAAGGGCTTTATTAAGGAATTCGTCAACGAAGAACACCGCAAAGACGGAAGCTGGATTTGGACTTCAACGACCACACGCGCTGTGAAAGATGATGCGGGACAAATCCTTTATTACGAAGGCTTTACCATAGATGTCACCGAGCGCAAGCAGGCCGAGCAGATTTTAGCGAATGCTGAATTTAAGTATCGTTCTCTGGTCGAGCAAATTCCCTTCGTAATTTATGATAAGTCCACATACGTAAGTCCGCAAATCGAAAAGTTCACCGGATATTCCCAGGCCGAGTGGCTTGCTGATTCTGAGTTGTGGGCCAAAAGTCTGCATCCCGGAGATCGCCAACGTGTTTTGGAAGAAAACGAAAAAGCCGTAAGTGCCACGGCGAAATATACGATTGAATATCGCATGCTAACAAAGGATGGTCGTACCATTTGGGTCCACGATGAAGGCAAGGTGTTATCCACACCATCGGATTCGCAAGTACAAGTTCAAGGAATTTGGCAGGATATCACTGAACGCAAACAGATCGAAGAAAAGTTGCAAGCAAGCGAGCGCACGCTCCAACTTTTTGTGGAATTCGCTCCCGCCTCAATCGCCATGTTCGACCGCGATATGAAATATCTTGCGGCAAGCCGCCGTTATTTTGAAGATTACCGCCTGCCCAACGAGAACATTATTGGGCGTTCCCATTACGAAGTGTTTCCAGAAATTTCCGAGCGCTGGAAGGAAATTCATCGACGGTGTTTGGCCGGGGCCACCGAAAAGGCCGAGGAAGATCCCTTTCCCGCGCAGACGGAACGTTGGACTGGGTTCGATGGGAAATTCTTCCCTGGTACGAGCAATCCGGCAAGATGGGCGGAATCATTTTATTCTCAGAAGTGATTACTGAGCAGAAGCAATCGGCAGAAAAGTTGCGCACTTCAGAAAAACGCTTCCGGCGGTTCTACGAATCCGGCATGCTCGGTGTAATCTTTTGGGAGATGAGTGGCAAAATCACAGACGCCAACGACAAGTTTCTGGAGATGGTCGGCTACACTCGAGAGGAGCTTAATAACGGCATGATCGACTGGGGCAAAATGACTCCACCAGAGTATCAATTTCTTGATGATAACTCCAGGACGGAACTCAAAGCCACAGGTGTAAATAAAGCGCCATTCGAGAAGGAGTACATTCGAAAGGATGGTACCCGGATACCAATTATCATAGCCGGTGCCATGTTGGATGAAGAACGCTTTGATGGCGTCGCCTTTGCATTGGATATCACCGAGCACAAACAGGCTGAAGAAAGGTTAAGAGAAAGTGAAGAAAGATTCCGCACGCTAATCGAACAGTCGGTGGATGGCGTTGTCTTGATTGATGAGCAAGGTCACATCATTGAATGGAATCCTGCAGAAGAAATAATTACCGGCATTCCCAAGGCGAATGCTCTTGGCGATTCTAGTCTGGGATATTCAATACCAGATACTCATACCCGAGCATCGTGCAAAATTAAATCCCGAGCATCTGAAGAAGGTCTTCCTCGATTTCGTTCCAAGTCGGAGATGGAGGACGACTGGGAAAACCTCAGGACATTGAGATTTTATCCGTCAACGGTGAACATAAATTCATTCAGCAGACCTCGTTCCGAATCAAAACCGAAAAAGGCAATCGGGTCGGTTCCATTTTCCGCGATATCACCAAACGCAAGCTTGCGGAAACAGCCCTGAGTGAAAGCGAAAAACACTTCCATAGCTTATTCGATAATATGCTCGAAGGCTATGCATACTGCGAAATGATTTACGAGAATGGCCAACCCTCGGATTTCATTTATCTTGAGGTCAATTATGCGTTCGAAAAAATGACTGGCATAACAAAAGCCGTGGGGAGAAGAGTCAGCGAGATCATTCCTGGCATCCGAGAGTCCAACCCCGAATTGTTGGAGATTTACGGAAAAGCAGCACTTACGGGCAAATCAACAAAATTCGAAACGTATGTCGATGAATTGAAGATTTGGTTCTCCATCTCCGTTTATAGCATCGAGAAGGACCGCTTCGTGGCAGTATTCGATAATATCACCGAGCGGAAGCACACGGAAAAATCCATTGCTGGAAAGCAACCGCCAGCTGGCAGCGTTGGTGACTTCGCTGGATGATATCGTCTTCGAGGTGGATGAACAGGGAATCTATCTCAACGTATGGACGGCAAATGAAAGCCTGCTGGCCCAGCCGAAAGACAAATTGATTGGACAGCGGATCACAGATGCTTTACCAGAAGCGGTCGCCGTACCGCTGGAGGAAATCCATCCGGCGCACGTTGAATAACAACAAAGTGGAAGAGGTTGAATATCCACTCGATCTGCCCAGCGGCGGACATTGGTTTCTTGCACGCATTAGTCCAATCCTATTCGCCAGAAGGTTCCAACAGAACGGTCTCCATCCTCGTGCGCGATATCACCGAGCACAAGCGGGCAGAGGAAAAACTCTTCACTTCAGAAACGCAATATCGCCGGCTCTTCGAAGCCGCCAAAGACGGCATCCTTATTCTCGATGGCGATACGGGCGAGATCGTTGACGTAAATCCATTTTTGAAAGAAATGTTGGGGTATTCAAAGACAGAATTTCTGGGCAAACAACTTTGGGAAATCGGCTTATTTAAAGACATCGTAGCGAACAAAGCCTCCTTTTTGAAATTACAACACGAAGGATATGTTCGTTACGAGAATTTACCGCTTCGAACCCAGGATGGACAAACGGCCTGGGTGGAGTTCGTGAGCAATGTTTATGATGTGGGCAAGAGGCGCGTCGTTCAATGCAACATTCGCAATATCACCGAACGCAAGAAGGCGGAAGAGCTGCTGTCAGAAAGCGAACAAAAATTCCGCACATTCATCGAGCAATCCGTTGACGGCGCGGTTCTGATTGACGAGCAGGAAAAGATTATCGAATGGAATCCGGCGCAGGAAAAAATCACTGGGATCCCGAAGGTTCAAGCGATAGGTTCTTCTTTTGCCGAAATACAATATAAATTATTGCCGCCAAGCCGCCGCGCCCAAACCAGCATCAAGTATTTCAAAGATGCCATGCAAAACGCTTTCCATAGTGGCCGATCGCCTGAATTTGTCAAGCCAGTCGCGGTCGAGATACGGACCGCGACCGGAGAACAAAAATTCCTCACGCAGAACGCTTTCCCGATCAAAACGGAACACGGGTTTCGCATCGGCTCTGTTATTCATGACGTTACAGAGAGCATACAAGCGGAAACCACCATCCGCCAGCGATTGACAGAATTGGAATTGGTCTACCAGAGCGGTTTGGAGCTTGGTCAATTCCTCGAGCCGGAAGAGATCGCCCAAAAAATCATAGACCAAATGGAAAAGAATTTGAACTGGCATCATAGCGCCGTCCGTCTTTATGATCCAGAATCTCAAACATTGAAAATCATTGGCTTTAATGTGCCGGGCTTGGAGAATGAAATAGATCGTGAAGGGCTGGAAGGACATTTCAATGGTTTGGTTCAGAAGTTAGGCGACGGCTTATCCGGCGTAGCAGTTCAACGCGGTCAAACGCTTCGCATCGGCGACTTGAAGCGTGATCCCCATTATGTGGAAACTTTTCCCGGCCTGAATTCCGGCCTCTATGTTCCGATCAAAACAGAAAATCGCACCATCGGTGTGATCAGCGTGGAGAACGAGTTGCAGAATGCTTTCAGTGAATCGGATGAACGGCTGGTGGGTACGCTGGCCAATCAAGCCGCGATTGCCCTTGAAAACAGCCGCCTCCATACTGAAACCCAGCAACAGTTGAATCGATTAAGAGCCCTACATTCCATTGACCTGGCCATTACAAACAGCCTCGACTTGAACGTTACGCTGGATGTCCTGCTCAACCAAGTCATTCAACAGTTGCGGGTGGACGCCGCGGTGATCTTCTTGAAAGAGGCCAACATCAATGACTTGAAATATATAATGAGCAGGGGTTTCCGTACCCATCTCCTTGAGAATGTCAAGTCCGGATGCGCTTTTGAATGAAAGCCATGCCGGACGCACGATCATGGAACGCCGCGTCATCGAAACACAGGCACCGCTGGAAGGCAATCTTAAAGAAATTTGGATGGCAGAAGGTTTCCACTCCCTTTATGCCATTCCTCTCCTGTCAAAAGGCGAACCCAAAGGCGTGCTGGAAGTTTTCTCCCGTTCTGCAGATCAGGCAATCGCAAAGGACCAGATAAGTTTCCTCGAAACGCTGGCCGGTCAAGCTGCAATTGCTGTTGAGAACCTCCATCTGTTCGATGGCTTGCAAAGATCCAATATGGAACTGGCGATTGCCTACGACGCCACCATCGAAGGCTGGTCGCGCGCCATGGATTTGCGCGACAAAGAAACCGAAGGCCACACGAAACGCGTGGTGGATATGACGTTGAAGCTGGCCACTGATTTCGATTTCTCCGGCGAGATGCTGATGCATATTCGACACGGAGCGTTACTGCATGATATCGGTAAGCTGGGTGTTCCGGATAATATCCTGCTCAAGCCTGGTAAGTTAACAGATGAAGAATGGATCTTGATGAAAAAGCATCCCACTTTCGCCTTCGAAATGCTCTCCCCGATTCAATATCTAAATCGGGCCATGAATATTCCATACTGCCATCACGAAAAATGGGATGGCACGGGTTATCCACGCGGCCTCAGCGGCGAGCAAATTCCGCTGGAGGCCCGCATCTTTGCCGTCGTGGATGTTTGGGATGCCATTACCAGCGATCGTCCTTATCGCAAAGCGTGGACGGATGAAACATCCATGGAGCACATCCGCTCGCTGGCGGGCACCCATTTCGATCCCCGCATCGTGGAAAGATTTCTGGAATTGAAGCAGGAAGAGAACCGACAACGGCAGAAGCTCACAAAAGGTTAGGAAAATCGTCACGTCAAACA
>CAWAMX010000019.1:0-9022 GCA_963783295.1 uncultured Chloroflexia bacterium
ACCAGGAACTGATCACTTCCCTCGAATGTCCGAATTGTCATACGATTGAAAATGTTTTGAGGCCGTTGAGTGAAGTCAGCTTTGAAGCCGGGCATTGTCCAACCTGCGGCGTGCTCCGCGAATCCACGTTGACCCATATCGTCTCCGGCGAGGAGAATTTTCTACATCGCACGCTGGCCAGTGTAGGAATACCGGCTTTGCACATTGTACGCGCCCACAATGGCGTCCAATATCGCTTCTACGAATTAACCGGCGACCTGCCGGAGGCGCTGCATTTCCGTCACTTCGAGCAGACGCGCATCACCGTGAATCCACAATCGCAGAACCATGTTCGGATCAAAGAAGAAGTGGAATATCCGAGCGCGGGCAGCGTTGTAAAAATAAAAAATCCTTCGGTGAGTTCTGCCCGCGGTCACGTTAAATTGCGAGGATGAATTCTGGAATAAGAATGGCAGCGCGAACGATGGGCTTCGACTCCGACTTAACTTCTCGACAATGGCATCTGGGCCGAAAGATGACTTTCCTGATTCTGTTGGTCATCGCGCTGGCTTTGGGTTTGGTGATCCTGTCTCGTCAAAAAGCCGATTTTCCCTTGGCGATATTCAACCTCTTCGCAGATATCAGCATCGGATTGGTTACAGGACTCGCCACACGTTTCGTGTTGCGGCAGCGGAACTGGTTTATTCGAGGATTAGTTTCCGCCTCTCTTGCAATCATTGGGTTGTTGGTGCTGGGTTATTTCACCGGAGGAAAAAATGGAGTGATGCTTTCGCCGGTGGGATTGGTCCCGGTAAATTGGTTCAGCTCACTTAATATCTCGCTAGAGTTGCCTTTAGGTATCAAGCAAGATCAAATAAATTGGGCTTCCGTGATTTTTCTGATCATTGCAATTGATACTTCATGGATCGCGATGCGGGCTTGGAATCGATCCGCGCCTCGCACAACGGAATCTTCTGCCCCAGTACGGAGAGTACGCAGGTCAGCAACTTCTTCACGCACTCAGACCTTGCCGCAATTGTCTTTCCCGAAGATTTGGTTTCGGAATTCGAATGCAAAACCGAAAGTCCGAAGGAAAAGAACCGAACGCCCTCTCATTTCCACCTCAGTGGCAGCTGGTTCCGTGCAACTTGCACGGCCAAAGCACTGGAATCCTTTACATCGCAGACCTCAGATTCAATTGGCTGTTCACGAAGATCATCGCTGTCCGTACTGCCTTGAAGAAGTGAAACGAAATGACCCACGCGGCGTGGTGGAGTGTGAAGTCTGCCATACGCTGCATCACAAAGACTGCTGGGATATCACTGGCGCCTGTCAGGTGCCGCATCTCAATACTTGATTTGGAGGAAACGCCATGCCTGATTTGAACGTGACGATTGTTTTGCCGAGCGGAGGAGCGTGTGCCGCCGAAGTCCCTGACGATGTTTCCGTTCGTGAATTGATGACGGAGTTTACATCGCTGTTGCAGCTACCGACGGTTGGGCCTGATGGACGACCGATGGCTTATCGTCTCGACAGCAAGGCGCTTGGGCGCGAACTGAAAGAGGACGAAACATTGGCCGCAGCCGGAATCCCTGAGAACGACCGTTTAATGTTAACCGCGGATATTACTGCTGGTGCCGGTACAAACGTGGTTGCGGAAAGTCCGCGGATGCGCCGGCTACATGGCGATTACGAATTGATGCAGGAGCTGGCAGCGCGCACCGATATGATCAGTTTTGTGGCTCAATCGCCGCGTCCGAATCTGCCACCCGAGCGGTATATTGTCACGTTCAAATGCAAGAGCATAGCAACGGTTGACCGACAGGGCAATCCGCAGTTCAGCGAACATCATCAAGTTGAGATCTACCTGCACAATCAATATCCCCAGCGCTGGCCCGGCATGAAATGGATGACGCCGATCTGGCATCCAAACATCAATCACATCAATGGCACAGTATGTATTGATGCTGCCTGGTGGACGGCCAGCCGTTCGTTAGATCGTCTTGTCATCATGTTGGGCGAGATGTTGCAATATAAGAATTTTCATGACGACCCGACCAAGCCTCCGTTCCCTTGGGACCCGGAAGCGGCGCGCTGGTCGAGGGAATATCGCAAGACTCATCCCAATGCGTTTCCTGTTGATACGCGTGAGCTGATGCGTCCTGAACGGGTCAAGCTGGGAGCCGGCAAACAAGATAATAAAAAAGATCAGAAGAAACCGAGCATCAAGTTTTCGGACCTGGTGTCCACGAATAAATCGACAACCAAAGCAGCGGCTTCATCAAAAGTTGTGAAGCCGAAATCGAAAATCCGAATCAAATAGCTATTCCTCCGCGTTGTGCACAATGAAGCAAGCAAACCGGTTTTGCAAGTGTAAGTTCGTCCAAATTCAGAAAGGAGATTAACCATGTCAGATGTTCCTGTCACTATCGTTCTCCCCTCGGGAGGTACTCGCAATGCCGAGGTTCCCAATGATGTACCGGTAAAGGAATTGATCCCGGAGTTAACTACCTCGTTGGAGCTGCCCGTTACGGGTCCGGATGGACGCGCTATGTCTTATCGTTTGGATAGCAAAGCGCTCGGCCGCGAACTGAAAGAGGAAGAAACGCTTTCAGCGGCCGGCATCCCACAGAACGACCGGCTGATGATGACGGCTGATGTAACGGCTGGATAATTAGCCGTCCCTCGCCCGCCTTGTTATGAGCAAGGCGGGTTGAGGGCCAGACATAAATTTTATGGCCTCCACACCTCGAATCCGTGTTTTGATGTCCGATATGACTCAGCCAATCACTACTCCGCTCCCCGCAAAACGGGCCAGCCGCTGGAACTCACCCTATGATGCAAACAATTTGCATCCTGCTGTAGCGGTATTTATGACGCAGCCCGCTTACAGCCGCATCTGTGTGCATTCGGTGAGTGACATGAAAAATGAAGTGGGGGGCGTTCTCGTTGGGCAGTGGTGTGTGGATGAGAACCGTGAACAGTTCATCGTGATTGAACATGCCTTGCCGGCGCGTCATACGCGCCAGGGTAGTGTCTATTTGACCTTCACACAGGAAAGTCTTGTTGACATTCACGATCAAATCGACACCAATTACAAGGGCCAGAAAATTGTGGGATGGTACCACACACATCCCAGCATGGGCGTTTTTCTTTCCCATTACGATACGTGGTTGCATAGCAACTTTTTCCCGGAACCCTGGCAGGTCGCGCTTGTGGTCGAACCCGTTTCGGCAACCGGAGGCTTTTTTATCCGTCAGAAAAGTGGCATTTTGGATCCGACCCGTTATTTTGGTTTCCATGAATTGGATGGTAATTATGGTCGCAGTATGGTGCACTGGACCAACCTTTACCAGTTTGAAGAAGAGAAAGGAGATGCTTCCACATGAGTAGGCGAATGCGAACGTATTTCTATGCGGTGCTCGGTGCGATTGGCGGGCTGATCGGCTGGCAGGTGAGCAACGTGCTCGGCTTGTCATTTACGGCCAATCTATATATGAGCGAAGCCGTGGTTGGCGCGTTGGTCGGGTTATGCATCGGCCTCTTTATCGGAATTACCGAAGGCCTGATGACACGTAATATCGTCCAGGCTATAAAAGCTGGCGGCTTCAGTGGCTTGCTAGGTTTGGTGGCCGGAGCCATTGGCCTGCCGCTCAGCGAGTTTCTGTTTCAGACCGCGGGAGCAGGTTACTTGGGACGCGCGCTGGGCTGGGGCCTGTTTGGCTTGCTGATCGGTTTAGCTGAAGGTGTGGTCGGCAAGAGTTAAGTTTGGAAAGGGATGCTAGGCGGATTGATTGGCGGCGCTCTCGGCGGAGTTTTGCTCGAAGCGGCTCATAATATGCTCAAAGATCCGCTGACCGGTAAAGCATCCGGACTGGTATTGCTCGGAGCATCCGTTGGAGCGTTCATCTCTCTGATCGTTGTGCTGTTGTCACGTGCCTGGCTCGAAGTCACTTCAGGCAAACTCAAAGGCACTGAGTTTATTCTCGACAAATTCATCCACGCAGGTGGACCGGCGATTGCCATTGGGAGTTCGGCGTTGAAGGCAGAGATTGTCCTGCCCGATCCCGATATTGCTCCTCAACATGCCATGCTGACTGGCGACGGCAAGCAGTTTACGGTCAAAGATATGAGCCTCTCGGGAACTTTTATCAATAACAAAAAGATCGAACTTGCCCGGCTTGTCAATGGACAAAAGATTCGCATGGGCAATACCGAGATGGTCTATCACGAAAAGAGGTAAGCATGCGAAAAATTTCCCGCTTCATCCTGATCTTTAGCCTGTTGCTTGTGTTGACATTGTGGTTCACGCCCGGAGCGTTTGCCCAAACGCCGACGCCTGCGCCGCAAATCCGCATCACCCAAGTTGACAACTCTAAGTTTCCTCAAGTCACGGTTTACGTTTCTGTGACCGATGCCAATGGTCAGCCGGTGGGAGTTGAACCCAGCGCCATTCAGATTTCTGAAAACGGCCAGGTAATGAAAACAACGACTACCGCGACTGGTGTCAATGGTCAAACCACAAAGGGTCCCGGTCAGCTGACGACTTTATTGGTGATCGATGTCTCTGGCAGCATGGCCACCGCAAACAAACTGACTCAAGCAAAGGCGGCGGCCAAAGCGTACGTGGATCAGATGCGCCCCGGCGATCAGGCTGGAGTGGTTGCCTTCGATACCCACGTTAGTACCGTGCAGGCGATCACAGCCGATCACCAGGCTTTGACCACCGCAATTGACTCGCTTCAATCGGGTACGGATACTGCGATGTTCGATGCGCTGATGAGCGCTGAACAATTGCTGGCAAATGTCAGCGGTCGCAAAGCAATTCTCCTTTTGACCGATGGCATGGACAATCGCAGTAAAAATAATGAAGACGCCGTAGTTAATGATATTGGCTCGGGTGGTCTAACGATTTCCACGATTGGCTTGGGCAATCCTCAAGATGTCAAAAGCTTACAAGGAATTGATGAGACCAGTTTGAAATCTCTCGCTCAGCGGGCTGGAGGAATCTATACTTACGAGCCTGATCCATCCCAGCTCGCATCCATATTTCAACAATATGGAACTGCCTTGCAGAACGAATATGCTTTGACTTACATATCACCGTCGACACTGCGGGATGGTATGAATCGTAATCTGTCTGTGAGCTTAACTGGTAGTAGCGCTGTGGTTCAATCACAATATAACCCCGGTGGCGTTTTACCTGAAGTAGCAGGCCAGAACTGGATATTGTTTGGCGGCATCCTGCTCGTTTTGCTAATTTTGCTGGCAGTGCCTCTGCTTGATTGGTTTGGGAATGCGCTCAATGAATTGTGGAAGCAAAAAAGGCCGAGTACGATTTGCTGGTCAGCCAAGCTCCACACCTCAAAAAGGACACGTGAAGCTTAAATGAAAAAAATCAGGTTCCATTTGGAACCTGATTTTTTTTGAATCCTTTGTTGATTAAGCAGCCATCTCCACTTTTCGAATGACCATCATGACTTTGCCTTTGATCTCCAGTGGCTCATCCTCTGTTGATATATATTGGTTTCATCGTTGGGTTGGCAGGTTGGAGGCGATAACGCTCTTTTTCCTTGAAGAAATATTTCAGCGTTGCTTCGTTGTCACGCGGCAGCCATACGGCCACCATCTCGCCATTGCGGGCTTCGGCAGCGCGTTTCATCACAACGATGTCGCCATCATTGATCATGGCGTCAATCATGGAATCACCCTTGACCTCCAAAGCATAAAGATCGGCGTCTTTTTCCTTGAGAGGCAGGAGATTACGGGCTACATCAACCGCATTGATTTCGTTATCAGTCAGATAATTAACTCCAGGTTGAAGTTCGGGCAACGGAAGGCCGGCGGCGATTGGTCCGAGAATGGGAATATGTAAAGTGTCAACTGAAGCGCCGGCACCAGTCACGCGCAAGCCGCGGGAAATTTTCCGATCCCGTTCAATATAGCCGCTCTTCTCAAGTTGATCGAGATAGTAATTAACGACCGATGTCGAAGAAATATCGCAATTCTCACCGATCTCACGGATAGAGGGTGGGTGCTTATATTCGTGCTGATATTGCTGAATGAAATCCAGGATTTTTTGGTGGCGTTCGCCTAATCCTTTGCTTTTCCGAACCATCATCATTTGTGCCTCCTGAGCTAAAGTGATTCCGTGATTCAAAACCATAAACCGCTCATTTGTGCTATGAATGATACCTGAACATGCGTTCGATGTCAAGCCCTATATGGATTTTTGTTAGTAAGCTTTGTTATCCCAAATTTGATTTAGAGGATTTGCATATAGGATAATCAGTAAAGAGAAAAAGATAATATATAAAATTAAATTATAAATTGATTATATTAAAAATAATACTTGACAAAATAAATATTATGAATATAATATTCGTAACTAATATACAAAAGTGAGATTGAGAACCAGATTAGCTCCATCAATGAGGCAAAGAAATGAAACCATCCTTGAATAAATGTCCTGTATGCGGAGATAACCTGTTGGTCGCCCGTTATCATTGCGATACCTGCGATACGGTCATCGAAGGGCGCTTTGAAAATAGCGCCTTTCCTGGTTTGACTGCTGAACAAATAGAATTTGTCAAAACCTTTGTTCGATGTGAAGGCAAGATCAATCGCATGGAAGGGGAGTTGAATTTATCGTATCCAACCATCCGCAATCGTCTGCATGAAACCATCCGCGCCATGGGATATGAACCAGGCAAAGATGAATCGCCGGATGTCAGGGAAGAGAAGCGGCATTCCGTTCTCGAAGATTTGGATGCCGGAAAGATTTCAGCAGAAGATGCCATGCGCATGTTGCGCGGCGAGGAGTAAACCATGACCACTCAAACTTTATCTTTAGGATCCAAACCTGAAATTGAAATTACAAATGTCGGCGGCGATTTGACTGTCAAAGGCTGGGAACGCGCCGACCTTGAAGCCCGCAGTGATGGTTCGCCTCGTATTGAGCAAGATGGCGATGAAGTTACTTTATCGTGTGGAAGCGATTTAAAAGTTTCTGTGCCGCGCGGCGCAAGCCTGACCATTAGTTATGTCGGCGGCGATTTGAAAGTGGAAAATTTGGATGGCAACGTTGAAGTTTCTTTTATCGGTGGCGATGTGATGTTGCAGAACATAACCGGCGAAGTTTCGCTGGAAGGTGTAATCGGCGGCGAGACACAGACCGAAAACGTCCGCAAGATCACGATGGGCGCGCAGAAGGGAAAAGTTGGTGCGGATATCTCAGCAAAGGTTCAACGCAAAGTGGATGAAGCGATGCGTCGAGCTGATCGTAAGATTCGCGAGGCTGAACAAAAAATGCGCCAGGCTCATTCTGCCCATTTGCAATCCAGAATGCAAAATATTGAACAACTACGAATGCATCATGCCGGACAGCCTATTCCGCCGCGTGATCCATCTTCACGACGCTTCAATTTTGGTTTGAATGCTTCTGAAGCCGAAGAGGCAAACCAGCCTGTATCCGATGAAGAACGCATGGCGATCTTGAAGATGCTGCAGGAAAAGAAAATCACATCCGAAGAAGCGGATAAATTGCTGGCGGCACTTGAAGGAGGCGAGTGATGTCTTCCGAAGAGCGGCAACAGATTCTCAAAATGGTTGAAGATGGCAAGATCAGCGCGGATGAAGCCATGAAGTTGATGAAGGCGCTGGACGAATTGTCAGTGGAGATGGAAATCATCGAAGCTTTTTCGCGCCCGCTTCTTCATCCGGACCGGAAGCGGAATCAAATTCAAAGAAGCCCAACGCGCCTGAATTTGAAGAAGTCGCGCGCCGGGCGCGTCGACTCTGGCAAATCCCATTGTGGATCGGTGTGATGATCACTGTGCTATCCGCGTACTGGATGTACACATTAGTCAACACTTCCAATTACGGATTCTGGTTTTACTTCGCGTGGCTTCCACTTATATTGGGAATTTTGATGATGGCATTGTTCGCGAGTTCCCGAACCTCGCGATGGTTGTATGTGAATGTGGAACAAGCGGAAGGGGAATGGCCGCGCAACATCGTATTTGGGTTTCCACTTCCGCTTGGATTAGCAAGCTGGTTTCTCCGCAACTTTGGAAACAACATTGAAGGCTTGAGACAAGCCAATGTGGATGAGATCATTGAAATATTGTCGAAGGGAATATCAGCGAAAGAACCGTTGATTGTGAATGTGGATGAAGCCGAGCACGGTGACCGTGTGCAGGTTTATATCGGGTAGGAGGATCAAATGGCAAACGCAGAAGAACGTATGAAGATTTTGAAGATGATCGAAGATGGAAAAATCAGCGCGGAAGATGGCGCCAAATTGTTATCGGCGTTGAGTGAGGGACGCCGTTCGGGAATGGCGAATTCATCACGGTCGGCGGCCGCTGGTCACTGGCTTCGCATCCGCGTGACTGACATTGCAACGGGCCGCTCGAAAGCCGCGGTTCAGATTCCGTTGGGACTCATCGACGCGGGCTTGAAGATCGGCGCGCATTTTGCGCCTGAAGTGGAAGGCGTGGATATGTCGTCCGTGATGGATGCCTTACGCTCCGGCGTGACCGGCAAGATCATTGACGTCACCGATGATGAAGATGGCGAGCACGTTGAGATTTATGTGGAATAAGTTCATACAATACTAAGGAGATAAGCACATGATTAAACCAAGAATTATTGAACCCGAAGGCGTATTTGGGGAACTTAATGTTAAATCATATGACAAGTTGATGAGAAGCCTGATGAAGAAAGGTTATTTCGAGACTTCAACGATCATTCAAAGCGGAATCATTCATGGCACAGCTTTGGAAATTGGGCACGGTCCCGGGTATCTTGGGATTGATTGGCTGTCGAAAACTCAAGGCACATCCTTGAAGGGACTCTATATTAGTCAGGATATGATTAATATGGCTCGACGCAATGCTCAAGAGTTCAAAGTTCAGGATCGCGTTGAATATCATCTAGGCGATGCCAAACAAATGCCTTTTGGTGATGAAACTTTCGACGCTGTGTTTACGAACGGCTCACTTCATGAATGGTCGAATCCCAAGTTGGTATTTGACGGAAT
>CAWAMX010000020.1:0-85266 GCA_963783295.1 uncultured Chloroflexia bacterium
TGTCGCGGTGGTATAATGCCTCTGCTATTACCTCAAATAAAGGGATACACATGAAACTTCATGAGTACCAATCAAAACAAATATTTGCCAAGTATGGCATTCCGATCCCAAAGGGACGGGTAGCGGCTACCGCAAGCGAGGCAAAAGCAATTGCCGAAGAGCTGGGTAGCCGCGTTGTTATTAAATCGCAGGTACTGGTCGGTGGACGTGGCAAGGCAGGTGGTGTAAAACTCGCTAAAGATCCTGAAGAAGCCGAACAGCTTGCAACTCAAATTCTCGCAATGGAGATCAAAGGCTTGCCAGTACGCAAAGTCCTGGTGGATGAAGCGGCCGCGATTGAAAGCGAAATCTATTTCTCCATTACCAATGACCGCGCTGCCCGCAAGCCGGTGATGATCGCTTCCGCCGCGGGCGGGATGGAGATCGAAGAAGTTGCGGCCAAGACTCCGGAAAAAATCATCAAGCTCCATATTGATCCCTTGCTTGGCTTGCGTGATTATCAGGCGCGTGATCTTGCCGCATCCATTGACTTGCCGCGCGATTATTGGAAAGACTTCGGTAAAATCGCGATGGGGTTATGGCGGGTTTACACTGAAACCGACGCCTCACTGGCAGAAATCAATCCACTTGTCATCACCAAAGATAAGCGCATGATCGCCCTTGATGGCAAAATGATCATTGACGACAACGCCATGTTCCGTCACGCCGATTTGGCAGAGATGCGCGACCTCGACGAAGAAGTTCCTGCCGAGACGGAAGCACGCAAATATGGGCTCACTTATATCAAGCTCGATGGCAATATCGGTTGCATGGTCAATGGTGCAGGTTTGGCAATGACCACGATGGACATCGTCAAATTGTTCGGCGGCGAACCAGCCAACTTCCTGGATATTGGAGGCGGTGCGGGCGCTGATAAAGTTGCAGCCGCGATGCGAATCATTTTGTCTGACCTGAACGTTAAAGCAGTATTATTCAATATTTTCGGTGGCATCACGCGTTGTGATGAAGTCGCGCGCGGTATTCTGGCCGCAATGAAGGAAGTCAAGCCTAAGATTCCAATGGTAGTGCGTTTGGTCGGCACGAATGCTGAGGAAGGCCGCAAGCTATTAGCCGACGCGAAAATGATCACCGCTGAAACACTAGCTGATCGCGGCCAGGAAGTCTGTCGCCGCCGCACAAGGGAAATAAAAACCTATGAGCATTCTAATTAACAAGAACACGCGCCTGCTAGTTCAAGGTATTACTGGCAACGAAGGCCTGTTTCATACACGCCAAATGGTCGCGTACGGAACGAACGTGGTTGCAGGCATGACACCTGGCAAAGGCGGCGAATGGGTAGACGAAAAAATCCCAGTGTTTGATTCTGTAAAACTGGCTATTGAAGCTACCGGCGCAAACTGCACCGTAATCTTTGTCCCCGCTCGTTTTGCACCCGATGCAATGTATGAAGCTGCAGACGCAGGCATTCCGCTGATTGTTTGCATCACTGAGGGTGTTGCAGTTCAGGACATGATGCGTGTGCGAAACTACCTCGATCAGAAGAAAGTTCGACTTCTCGGCCCCAATTGTCCGGGCTTATTAACACCGGGTGAATGCAAAGTTGGTATTATTCCTGGCAATATCGCCATTCCCGGCAATATAGGCTGCGTCTCACGCTCCGGTACGCTAACTTATGAAGTGTTGTATGCGCTCAAACTGGTCGGCATGGGAGCCTCAACGTGCGTTGGCATTGGCGGGGATCCAATCAACGGAACCAATTTCATCGATGTGCTGGAAATGTTCGAACACGATCCGCAAACTGAAAAAGTGGTGATGATCGGAGAGATCGGCGGAACGGATGAGGACAAAGCCGCCGAATATATCTCATCAAAAATGACCAAGCCGGTAGTCTCGTTCATCGCTGGACAGACTGCCCCTCCAGGCAAGCGCATGGGACATGCGGGCGCAATTATCGAAGGAGGTGCAGGTACAGCTGCTGGTAAAGTCAAAGCGCTGGAAGCCGCGGGCGTGAAAGTCGCGAAACATCCGGAAGAAATACCCTCCCTGCTGAAATAGCTAGCTTGTTTTCCAAAAGGAGATTCTTAATGGTAATAGATCGTTCGTTCATTGAGCAGAATCGTACGTCAACAAAACGTATTTACAAGCTCGCATCAAAATTATCGGACAGGCAATTACAACATCCTGTTGGTGAACATTGGACGGTTGCAATTACTTTGGCACATCTGGCATTTTGGGATCAACGCCTGATGCAAGTTCTGGACAAGACTGAACACGATGGCAAACTGTTTGCGCTGGAAATTGATATTCTTGTAAATGATATTTCCCTGCCCCTTTGGGCTGTCATTCCGCCTCGTGAAGCCGCACGTCTTGCAATTGACACTGCACAAATATTGGACAAACGACTCGAAGAGTTTCCATTGGAGTTGCTAGAGGAACTTTATGAACATAATAAGCGCTGGGTTGTACGGGCTTTACATCGAGATGAGCACTTGAATGAAGTAGACGAAGCTTTGAAACGATAAGTAAATTACACAATAACCGTAGAGCCGCCTTTTGAGGCGGCTCTACGGTTATAATCATGACAACGCAAATTGAGAATTATTTGTGAGAGTCAATATACGTAACTGCCTCGCCGACGGTCGTAATCTTTTGAGCCACCTCGTCTGAGATCTCGGCACCGAACTTGTCTTCGAATGCCATGATGAGTTCAACGAGATCGAGCGAGTCTGCCTCAAGGTCTTCGCGGAAACGAGCTTCCATTGTCACCTTGCTCTCATCCGCGCCAAGCAGATCAACAATGATCTTCTTAATTTCGCTGAATGTATCAGCCATGGGATAATCCTCCGTAAAGTTTCGTCTTGTACCCGTCCATTGTAACATGACAGGCCACAGAAATTCAAACACAGGAACACCGCGTTATGCCAAAAGATACGGAAATCAAAGATCGAAAACTTGACCACATTAAGATAAATTTAGAAAAGGACGTACGGTCGGCGCTGACTAGTGGACTTGAACATTATCATTTTGTCCACGAGGCTTTGCCTGAACTTGATCTCGAACGCGTCGACACCAGCCTGGATCTGCTTGGCAAAAAATTGGCCGCGCCTATTTTGATATCTTCGATGACGGGCGGCACGGATGAAGCTGAAACAATTAACATGCGTCTCGCCGAAGCCGCGCAGACCGTGGGCGTTGCGATGGGAGTCGGAAGTCAACGCGCCGCGCTTGAACATCCCGAGCAAGCGGTGACGTTCCAAGTGCGCCGCGTTGCGCCGGATATTTTATTGTTTGCCAATCTTGGCGCGGTGCAATTAAATCATGGTTATGGCATTGACCAATGTCGCAAAGCCGTCGAAATGATCCAGGCCAACGCGTTGATCCTGCATTTGAATCCATTGCAGGAAGCGGTTCAAAAAGGCGGCGACACAAATTTCGCAGGACTTGCAAAAAAGATTGAGTCGGTTTGCAAGAAAATAGAAGTGCCGGTGATTGCAAAAGAAGTTGGCTGGGGAATCTCGCAACGCACCGCAAAATTATTAGCGGATTGCGGTGTTTCCGCAATTGATGTTGCGGGTGCAGGCGGGACATCATGGTCACAAGTAGAAATGCATCGCGCGCCTGATGAATTCACGCGCGAAATCGCCGCGACATTTGTTGGTTGGGGAACCCCAACTGCGGAATCAATTTTGAATGTCAAAAAAGCTGTGCCGGATATGACCATCTTCGCCAGTGGTGGACTCAAAGACGGACTAGATATCGCCAAGTGCATTGCTCTCGGGGCAACGCTCGGTGGCATGGCGGGCAACTTTTTGAAAGCTGCGGCGGTTTCGACAGAGAAATCCATTGAGGTGATGGAGTTGACGAAGAAACAGATTGAAGTGACAATGTTTGCGGCTGGAGTTAAATCATTGGAAGATTTGAAAGCTAAGAAATTATTAAATAGAATATAGTGAACAATATAGAATGATTTTCGAAATCAGCAAATGAAGTTCTGATAGAATCGCCCATATGACGCACCCTATTAAAGCCATTATTTTTGACTTCGGCGGCGTTCTGCTCCAATGGGACCCGCACAAGCTATATCGCCGCTTCTTTGATCAGCCGGAACAAATTGATCAGTTCCTAGCAGAGATTAACTTTTCATCCTGGAATGCAGAACAAGATCGCGGTCGTCCGTTTACGGAAGGCATCGCAGAACTATCAGGGCAATTTCCGCAATATGCACATCTCATCCGCGCATATTACGATCATTGGGAAGATTCAATCGTTGGGCCAATTTCAGGAACCGTGAAAATTCTCCATTCGCTAAAACAAGCCGGATACTCCCTTTATGGATTGAGCAATTGGTCAACAGAAACATATCCGCGCATACAACCTCAATATGATTTCTTCAATCTATTTGATAAGATCATTCTATCTGGTGATGTGAAATTGATCAAACCGGACCCGGCGATTTTCAATCTAACTTTAAAAGCAATCCATCGCACAGCCAGCGAATGTTTGTTGATTGACGATTCTGATGCAAACATTATCACGGCAAAGAAAATTGGCTTTGTTACCATCCACTTTAAATCACCAGAACAATTGAGAACAGAATTACATCAATTGAACATACTCTGAGCGAGATAAAAACATGTCATTGAATAAATATTCAGAAATCATGCTCTCTGCCATCGAAACTGAACTTCAACGCCAAGTGGCGCAACTCGACGAGCCGCGCAATCGCCAATTCTATGAAATGCTCACTTATCATATGGGCTGGACCGGTGAAGGTGCAGGCCCAGATGCAACCGGCAAACGAATTCGCCCTATGGTTGTGTTGCTCGTCGTGGCATCGCGCAAGCCAGAGTGGCTACACGCTTCGCCTGCGGCAGCGGCAATTGAATTAGTTCATAACTTTTCACTTGTCCATGATGATATTCAAGATAACTCCGATAAGCGGCGCGGGCGCACAACGGTATGGAAGAAGTGGGACATGCCGCAGGCGATCAACGTCGGAGATGCGCTGTTTGTTATTTCCAATCAAGCAATTCTGGATCTGGCAAAAAATTATTCTGCAAATATGGTTGTCAGGGCCGCGGGTGTTCTACACAATGCCTGTCTTGATCTCACCCGAGGACAATATCTTGATATGGCTTACGAGAATCGCAATGATCTTTCAATTGAAGATTATTGGAAAATGATCGAAGGCAAAACCGCTGCCCTGCTCTCCGCCTGCACACAAATCGGGGCAATCCTCGGAGGTGCGGATGATGAAGCTATCGATCAATATCGCATCTTTGGTCGGGACCTCGGGTTAGCGTTCCAAGTTCAAGACGATATCCTCGGCATCTGGGGTAACGAGGCATTGACTGGTAAATCAACGACTAGCGATCTCGTTGAAGGGAAAAACTCATTACCGATATTGTACGGGATTAGCCAGAAAGGTAAATTCGCCCAAAGGTGGAGCGCGTCCGCTATTCATCCCAGTGAAGTTGTGGACGTTGCTCAGATGCTGGTTAATGAAGGAGCGCGTGATTACGCTCAACGCGCGGCTGAACGTATGACAAATCAGGCGCTAGAAACTTTGGAAAAAGTCAACCCAAAAAATGAAGCGGGACATGCCTTAGTAGATTTAACCAATAAGTTGCTCAATAGAGAGTCTTGATATATAATCTCTCACGTCAAGCGGGTGTAGTTCAGTGGTAGAACGCTTGCTTCCCAAGCAAGATATCGTGGGTTCGAGTCCCATCACCCGCTCTTTTTGGACATATTATCAGGAGTGATTCACGACGACAAGTGAAGCACAGCTGAATCCCACATCAACGCCAGTCGAGGCTAAGCCCTCGACTTTTTTGTTAAGTTTTTGCAATTCTGCTGTTATGCAAACTAACGTCTTGAACAAGTAAAATCGTGCTTGGAAGGCAAAGATGATATCGAAAAATAAAGGAAGAATTCTGTACGTTGAGGATAACCAGGATAATAGGAAGCTGGTCCGGCGCGTCTTGGAAGCAGATGGTTACACTTTTGACGAAGCAAAAGATGCGCAAGATGCGTTGGAATATCTTAATACGAATATTCCAAGCTTGATTCTGATGGACATCAGTATGCCTGACATAGACGGCTATGCACTAACTGCAAAAATCAGGGCGATACCGGAATTTACAAAAACTCCGATTATAGCCATGACAGCCAATGTCATGCGTGGCGACCGGGAACGTTCATTGGAAGCTGGGTGTGATGGCTACATCCAAAAGCCCATTGATATTGATACATTAACACAACAAGTCGAGCGCTATATTAAGAAGGAATACTAATGGTTAATCCACCTGCATCTGACACCCAGCCTGTCCGCAAGTCCAACATTCCAAAAGATGCAACGATTTTGGTGGTGGAAGATAATGTATCCAACTTCGTTTTGATTGCCCGCATGCTTGGTTATCTCGGAATCCATTGCGAATGGAAAACATCGGGCTTTGAAGTTGTCGAGTATGCCGATACTCTTCCTCGACTAGACTTAAATTTTAATGGACATCCGTTTACCATATGAAGATGGATACGCAGCACAAAAGAAAATCCGTGCGTCTGAAAGATTCAAGTCTGTAAGAATCGTCGCTGTCACCGCGGAAGCAAGTCTCGAACAAATGAACAAAGCCAAGGCATCTGGGTTTGATGGCTTTCTAGGAAAGCCATTAGATCCCGACCGTTTCCCTGATCAAATTCGGCGCATCCTCAACGACGAAGAAGTTTGGGAATTTACATAATCCATCATGACAAATACAGAGAAAACATCAGCGGAAGTAAAGCGCTCCAGCCATCGGACTAGTCTGGCAGGTTCGTTGACTAGGACGCTGATGATTTTTACGTTCATCCCACTCATGTTGATGGCCGGGGCAGCCTATCTGCGTTCTCGCACTCTATTCGCGGATCAAGTTTCAGCTCAAATGCGAAACCAATTAGCTGCTGAGCTCAACCAACTGGATCTCGCCATCAAAGCAAAACAAACCCGTCTCGACAATTTCGTGAGCCAACCCGACTTCGATAGCGAATTGGATTCCGCCATCTCCACGGATCCGCATAGCATTAGTTTCTCCACAATTAGAAATAATTTATCCCAGCAGATGCGCTCACTGACACCGCAGGCGGGCAATGTCACATTCAATCAATTCTTTTTGATGCTTCCCAATGGGATCATCCTTATGGACAGCCAGCAAGAATGGGAAGGCTCATCGCTGGCGAATTCACAATACTATCAATTGATCACGAACAGCAACGATCAGACCTTCGCGGTTTACAACTTTCCGCCGCTCTATAAAAACCAACTCGTTCTTATTACTGTCGCTCAATATCAGAAGGCAGGCGGTTCGCGTCAAGGGACTCTGGTAGGAGTAACCGAGCAACAAAGCCTTCAAGATGTCCTGCATGGCTTGGTAAGTCTTACTCCATCTTCCAATGCGTATTTTATCACTCATGAGGGAAAGCTCATTGGGACGGATCCGCACACCATGGGGCTGGTTATCCTTAACCCATCACCTTCGCAAAATACTCAACTAACCACTGCCGTCAACGCTCTGATGAATAGCGCTAAAAGCGTGCCTCAATCCATGCAATTTAGCAATAGCAATAATTTACCGGTTTTGGCCCAAGCCGAATGGTTGCCCAGTATGAATGCAGGTCTCGTCTGGGAAATCCCCCAGGATGCAGTTTTCGGCCAGCTTAACAGCTTGGCACCGCTCACTTTAATCATCGTTGTACTTGCCCTTATTGCAATTGCGCTCGTCATCCGGACAGGAACCCAGCGCATCTTTAGACCACTACAATCGCTGACAACAATTACATCCAAATTTGCCTCTGGCGATTTTAGCGTGCGTGCAGAGGTTCGCGGACAAGATGAGATTGGCGTGTTAGCCGATTCGTTCAACCACATGGCTGAGGAATTAGCCGGTCTTTACCGCTCGCTGGAACAAAAAGTGGACGAACGCACTCGCCAAATTCGAACCGCGGCAGAAATAGTGCAGCGCGCTACTTCTTCGACCAACCTAGACGAGTTGCTTAACCGCACCACAGAACTCATCGTTCAACAATTCGGCTTTTACCACGCTGCCATTTATCTGGTCGATCGTGCCGGAAAATACGCAGCACTTCGCTCCGCTTGCAGTCCAGCCGCGCACACATTGCTTGAGAGCGGGCATCAATTAGAAGTGGGCTCAACATCGATCATTGGCTGGGTAACCGCCCATAACCAGCCGCACATTACATCTGACGTAACCGAAGACTCCATTCACATGGAAAACAAACTTCTCCCGGAGACGCGCTCCGAAGCTGGCATTCCCATTTCCATTGGCGAGGATGTTTTCGGTGCTTTGGATGTGCAAAGCACACAATCGGGCGCATTCGGTCCCGACGCCATCGTGATGTTGCAAACGCTGGCTAACCAGATTGCAGTTGCAATTCATAATGTTAACCTATCCGAATCAACTCAAGGAAACACACGCGAGTTGGAACGCCTTTATAATAGCAATCTCCGAATCGCAACAGCGCAATCAAAAGACGAATTAATCCAGATTACCAACCGAGTTTTGCAAGACTCGCCTTTCGCATCGGGAATATTGCTAGTACGCGGCTCCCAACTCGAAGTCGTAGCCATGAACAGCTCTCAAGGAAAGAGCTTGCCGAAACAAGCAGCTGAAAATCTAAGCCTTAATTTAAGTGAGATTCAAAAGTTTTTATCCGGAAACCCGATCATCGTTGAAGAGGGTTCGATACCATGGCCGGTGCCTTTAAGGCAATTTAGAAAAAGATTCGAATATCAATCGGTTGCCTTTTTACCCATTAGGCAAGCTACTCAAATGAGAGGATTAATCGTTCTTGGCGGACAAAAAGAATCCCTAATTAGTGCGCTAGTTCAGCCTTATATTGGTATGGCTGATTTGGTAGGCATTATGTTAGGAAAAATAGAAGATGCTGCTGAAAAGCAAAGTCGCCTTAGTGAGTTCGAGTCTATTACATCAATTAGCCGGGCTATTTCGACGCCCAATGACTTAAATAGTTTTTATTCAACCTTGCACACGGAGGTGAAACGCGTTATCGGCGATTATCCGTTTGTTGTAGCTACATATAAGAAAGAAACTGATTCCATTACCATCCCATATATGTACGAAGATGGCAAAGTCGAGTTGATAGAAGCCTTTCCGTTAGGCGAGGGTCTCACGTCAATTTTAATTCGTTCTCTTCAACCCTTACTATTGGTTGAAGACACTGAAAAAGAGGCAGAAAAACTTGGAGCAATAATTCACGGCAAGCCCGCAAAGTCATGGATGGGCGCACCAATGATCGCTCAAGGTGAACCTATTGGTGTGTTAATTGTTCAAGATGTAAACCAGGAAGGTTCATTTAATAATGAAAACCTGCGCTTTTTAACGACACTTGCAAATCAAGTTGCGGGTGTGCTTTACAACGTAGGATTGCTGGAGGAGAGCCGCCTGCACACCATCCAGCTGGAAACAGCAGCACAGATTGCGCGTGATATCAGCGGATCACTAAACCTAGATGAATTGTTAAAGAAAGCTGTCAACTTCATTCACGAACGATTTAATCTTTATCACGCATCCATTTTCTTAATCGATCTGCCAGGCGAATTTGCAGTGATTCGAGAGTCCACTGGTGAAGCCGGCTCGCAAATGAAACGCGCCGGACACAAACTCGGTGTGGGCTCGAAATCAGTTGTCGGTTATGTCGCTGGACGCGGCGAGGCGTTGGTTGTCAATGACACGGCGAAGGATGCCACATATTATGCGAATCCGCTTTTACCAGAGACGCGTGCTGAAGCCGCCATTCCATTCAAAGTTGGCGATAGAATAGTTGGTGTCCTGGATGTTCAAAGCACCCACGCTTATGGTTTTACCGAAGATAACCTCCGTACGCTTCAAATCCTTGCCGACCAGCTGGCAATTGCGGTTGTAAATTCTGAGTTATTTGCCGAAACTCAAGAACATCTTTCTCAGCATCGTTTGCTCCACCATATCACCAGCACGGCGGCCTCAGGCACAACTCTTGATGAAGCTCTGGATAGTGCTGTCTCCGGATTACAAGTGACATTGGGCGGAGATCGCGTATCAATTCTGATGCCCGACTCAGAACTCAAATTCCTAGAAGTCAAAGCGTCTGTAGGATATTCGCAGGAAGTTGACAAAATACGCGTTCCGATCGGAAGCGGCATCACAGGTTGGGTTGCTGAACATCGCCGTCTCTTACGCGTCGACAATGTAACAGACGACACACGGTATATTCAAGCTAGTCCCAACACGCGCTCTGAATTAGCTATTCCGCTGCTCTATCGCAACGAAATTCTTGGTGTACTCAATGTTGAAAGCGAACAAATCGCCGCATACAACGATGATGACGAGGAAATGCTTGGAACACTCGGCGGCAGTCTCGCGGCGATTATCGCGAACGCTAAGACTCGTGGAGCAGGTTCGAAATCAGTCTGAATACAACCGTATGATTTACGAAATTACAAGCAAGATTCGCCGATCAACTGATATGCAGACCATTCTCACAACGACTGCCAGCGAAATAACAAAAGCCGTAGGTGCGCGATATACGAAGATTTCAATTTCACCAGAAAATGAAAACAATAGCCAGGAGTCTTTGGAGAAGGGCAATTAGAAAATGAAAGAGAAAAGAACATTGCCATTCCTCAATTTCGGAGGAGCCGACGTCAGTCAGCCTGTTTATAGAGCATGGCGCGAAGGATTAATTCGCCCAATTCTCAATATCGCTCTGGCGTTTGGTTTCGTCGCGCTGGTTGCCGCAATCCTTACTGCCCAAAGTCTTACCGTCACTCTTGTTTTTGTTGGAGCATACATTAGTGTAGTGCTGGTTGCAATAGCGCCCCTGCCGTTTTGGGTGCGCGCAGGGATCATAATTACGGCCGTTTATGCGCTTGGGCTAAACGAACTGTTTTCACTTGGAATCGAAGGCGATGGAATCTTCTTCTTTCTCGCTTTCATTTCATTGACAACTATGTTGTTCTCTCCACGCGGAGGGATGGTGGCTCTTGCAGTATCGTTGATCACGTTTGGAGTTATGGGCTGGCTAATTCTTTCGGGAAAAGTTATTTTAGTCAACGCAGCGCCTGCCGCCCTAGCAGATTGGATCAGCAATTCTGTGGTCACCTTGCTGTTCAGCGGTATTATCATCGTTGGGTTTCGGCAACTTGATACTGAATTTCTGAAAGAACAAATGAAAACAGAGCAAGCGGCGCACGAACTTGAAGATCAAAAAGCTAATCTTGAAAATCGGGTTGCCGAACGAATTGTTCAGTTTAAAGCGGTCAACGAAGTGGGACGGGCGACGAGTTCCGTTCTTGACCCGGATGAATTGATCAGCAAGGTGGTTAATCTAATTACCGATCAATTCGGTTTTTACTATGCCGCCCTCTTTCTTGTCGATTCAACAAAGCGGTGGGCTGAATTAAAAAATGCTACAGGTGAAGCTGGCCGCGTTTTGAGGGAAAACAAACATCACCTCGAGGTTGGGGGCAAAAGCATGGTGGGCACCGCCATCAGCACACGAACTCCGCGTGTTGCGCTGGATGTTGGTTCGGAGTCAATTCGCTTCGAGAATCCATTGCTTCCTTATACTCGTTCAGAAATCGCTCTGCCTTTACTTGTTGGGGATCAAGTATTGGGAGCACTTGATGTGCAATCGACCAAAGAAGGAGCCTTTGGCCCCCAGGAAATTGATACCTTGCAAAGCATGGCAAATCAGGTTTCCGTCGCACTGGAAAATGCGAGCCTATTCCACCAAGTCCAACAAAATCTTGATGAAATACGAGCAATTCAGAGACAATACACCTCGCAAACCTGGCATCGGGTTGCAAACAGAGAAGAGTTTAGTTATGAAGTGGGAGATGAAGAATATCACGAAACAGAAAATGAATTGGAAGTACCGTTGGCGATGCGAGGCACTGTGATCGGGGAGATCAAGCTGGACAGCATTAACGAATGGACACCTGAGCAACGCAACTTGATCGAGTCAATCGCAGTACAAGCATCGCTTGCATTGGAAAATGCACGGTTATTGGAAGAAGGCCAATCCACTGCGACGCGCGAGCGTTTAATATCCGAGATCAGCAGCAAAATATGGTCCTCCGCAACAATAGATGGAATATTGCGTACTGCAGTGCAGGAGCTTGGACGCGCATTGGATGCTTCCGAGGCAACCATTGAAATGAACATGGAAGACAACACATGAGCCAAACCACAATTAACTCAGCTCCTGAATCACCTTCCCCCATCTTCAACTACGGAAAATGGCGCGAGGGATTTCTGCGGGCCATCCTAATTGGCGCATCAATCTTTGGCTTTATAGCACTAACTGCCAATTTTCTTACGGGAGCCGATACCTCTGACCTTATCACCTATTCGTCGGCTTTTGTCATTCTATTACTAACCGTCCTAATCCCTCTCCCCTATTGGTTTAAAGCCCTAGTTTTTCTGGCGCTGGAATATGTCTTAGCAATCAGCGGCTTCTTAGATACAGGTCTTTGGGGAGATTCACGCGTTTTCCTACTGGCATTGGTCATTACTGCCTGTCTCTTATTTTCACCACTTGCAGGCATCATTTCCACTATCCTGGGAACTCTTACCACTGCTCTATTCGGGTGGTTGATCCTGACTTCGCAGTACCAGCTCACGAGTAATAATATGCCGCTAGGGGCTTTTGCTGACTGGCTTACCGGCGCCCTCACAAATATTTTGCTTTCAGTTGTGGTTATCATCGGACTAAGATTGGTTCAAAGAGAATTCGAGCGAGCCAGAGAGCAGGCGGGTTCCACGCTTCGGGATGTTCAGGAAGAAAGCAAGGATTTGGAATTACGCATTCAAGAACGGACGAATGAACTGACGCAAAAATCGGAGCTTCTTCGCTCTTCTGCCTTTATCGCCCACAATGTTGCAGAACTGCAAGATGTGTCAACTCTCCTTGAAAAAGCTGTTCATCTGACAGCCGATCATTTTGGCTTTTACCATGTCGCCATCTATCTCTTTGACGAAGAAAGAAGGATAGCTTTCCTTCAAGCCGCGTCATCCGATATTGGTAAAAAGATGCTGGAAAGTGGATTCCAAATCGAAAGCAATCCGAAGAATGTAACGGGCTACGTCTCTGAACAAAATAAATTCTACATCAATATTGATACACAAGATGCCAAAGCCCGCCTCACATCTGAAGGAAAACTGGAACTCAGTCATTCGCAGTTGGCAATCCCACTGAATGTGCGTGGCAAAATCACCGGGATTATGGATTTTCAGTCAAAAGAATCTCGCGTTTTCACTCAAGACGAAATAGAAATCCTGCAATCGCTGGGTGACCAGATTGCAATTTCCATCGAAAGCGCACACCTGATCGGTGATACTCAAGCCTTTGTAAGTGAGCTTGAATCGCTGACAGTACAACAAACTAAAGACATTTGGAAACAATATCTTGAGAAGCGAAATGTTGTCTATCAATATACGCCTTCAGGAACTAAGCTTATCAACCCACGCCAAAGTAAAATAACGACTAAAAATGGGCTGCAGGTTCCTCTGCGCCTACGCGGCCAGACCATAGGTATGCTTACTCTTCAAGGCAAAGAAGCCACCCAATGGACCGAGCGCGAGCGTGATCTGACTGAGAAAGTTGCGAATCAAGTGGCACTTGCTCTGGATAACAGCCGATTACTGGAAGAAACGCGTCAACGCGCGATACAGCAACAAACAGTCAATGAGATTTCAGCCCGATTAAGTCGCTCGCTGGATGTTGACACGCTTCTCCGAACCGCGGCGCGCGAGCTTGGAACATTACCGGAAATAGCTGAAGTATCAGTGGTAGTCGGTGAATTGAAAGAACTGGAACCTAGCACAAATTCGGATGGACATCACTAACCGATACCTATCGAGAAAATCGGAAACTACTTAATATGTGGAACAGCCTTCGTGTACGCCTAATCCTAATCCTTATTGCACTGGCCATCGTACCGTTAATTGTGGTTGGCGCAATCTCGCTACAGACTGCCAATACGGCCGATAGAGCTCAAGCCATTGTTCTAGAAAGCCAAGTTGCACAAAACACGGCCACACAAGTCTCCGTCTATCTACAAGGCCTCAGTCAGAACCTGGTCGGATTAGGTGATCAAATCAGTGGCTTGAGTGCGCCTGATCGCACGATCTATACAAATCTCATATCCTTCGGATTGAATTTTGCTGCCTACGGAAATGATTTTGATGAACTAACTCTGCTGGACCCACAGGGACATGAGATCGTCCGCGCAACGCATCAAGGGGTTACACCTGACAGTCAACTTTTAGATGATTCCAAATCGGATGTCTACGTTCAACCGGTAAGTACGCGGCAAATCTATTTTAGCTCCGTAAGTTTCGATTCCAGCACACGGCAATCTTATTTCACCATCTCGATACCACTGTTGAAGGTAAGCAACAATGGACCTCAATTAACCGGGGTGTTGATCGGCAAGGTCAATGTATCACAGTTAGAAAACCTTCTGGCAGAGGCAAGGCCGGCATTAAATCAATCTCTTTACATTACCGATGCCAATGGAAAAGTCATTGCATCTCCATTTTCTACGTTCTATCTTCAAAACGTACATGTTACCTTGCCTGTTAGTGGCGCAATTCAAATCGGGTTGGAACATACTAATGTGGCATTAGCTATTCGTAAAGTCTATATCGGTAATCAAACGCTGAATGTAGTGGCCGAGGAGCCTACGAGCATTGCCTTGTCCTTGGTCAGCAATCTGGTCAATACGTTAGTTTTCGCAATTTTGATCTTCCTGCTGCTTTCTGTGGCGGTGGGTTTTGCACTCGCCCGCCAGATTGTTCTTCCAATCGAAAGACTAGCGGTGACCGCCAAACAAATTGCCGCAGGCGACCTCTCACAAACCGTATCCATCCATAGCCGCGATGAAATCGGTTCATTGGCAAACACTTTCAACGACATGACGTCCCAACTTCGGAGTCTGGTGGGCTCTTTGGAGCAACGCGTGGCAGAGCGCACAGAAGAACTCGAACGTGCGAGCCTGCGCGTGCGCACGGCGGCAGAGATTGCCCGCGACATTTCCTCTGCTTCAGACCTGGATGAATTGTTAAAACGCTCCAGTGAACTAATTATCAACCGATTCAATTTCTATCACACCGGCATATTCTTATTGGACGATAAAAAAGAATATGCCGTCCTCCGCGCCTCTCCTTCGGAAGCAGGTAAGCAACTGATCGCGAACAGTCATCGTTTGCGCGTTGGTGAGCAAGGGATCGTTGGAAGAGTAGCCGCTAGCGGCGAAGCCCGAATCGCATTGGATACCGGAGCGGACGCCGTCTATTTTAATAATCCGTTCCTTCCAACTACCCGATCGGAAATGGCTTTACCTCTGAAAACCCGCAATGAGATTTTCGGGGTTCTGGATATACAAAGTGATCAGCCGCGAGCATTTGTTCAGGAAGATATCGAGATTTTACAGGTTTTAGCTGACCAATTGGCAATCGCAATTGAAAGAATTAATTTACTTGAGCGTGTGGAAAATCAATTAAAGGAAATCGAACAGGCATATCAGGAATTTACGAGGCGATCGTGGCAGGGTCTCGCTCGTAATCAAACACAAGTTGCCGGTTACAGATTCGACGGCATGCAATTACAGCCTATTAACCAAGCACCCGAAAATTTGATGGGAGCTGATCAACCAGGTATAGAGAATTCTTCACAAACAGAATCCGGCAATTCAGAATCGCAAGCTATCCCAATTCGGCTGCGCGGTCAGATAATTGGAACTGTGACTCTTCGTTCTCGCAACAACACAGTTCCAAAAGAAACTATCGCGATCGTTGAGCAAATTGCCGACCGTCTGGCCTCAGCCCTAGAAAATGCCCGTCTCACTGAAGATACTCGTCGTAGAGGTCAACGCGAACGCGCTATTTCAGAAGTATCCACCAAGCTCAGTGCGTTCAGTGATGCAGATTTGATCATGAGGTCGGCTGTCGAAGAATTGGGTCGGAGGCTTGGGAGTTCAGCCGAAGTAACTTTAGAGCTTGGTAGTGATAATCAGGAAAAAGACTATGACAAACGTTAAGCAAACTATTCAACCGTCCCTGATGTCAGAAATCCTGAACTCTGCCGCTTTTTCAAACCGCTGGCGCGAGAACTTCTTGAATATAGTAATGCGGCTTACAGTGTTTTTGGGCTTGGTGATGTTCGCTTACACATTCCTTCAGGCGGACTTCCGAATTCTCACCGTGTATGCTGTTATTCTCCTAATTTTGTTGGTGATTACATTCGCACCGGTTTCATATTCAATTCGCGCCGGAGTTTTTTCGGGATTGATCTATCTAATCGGTGCGACCATCCTTCTTGGCTACGGTATAACGGCCGACGCATCTACGTTCTTGTTAGCGTTTATTACAATCACAGCCTTGCTATTTGATCATCGGGCAGGTTTGAGTGCTTTAGCTTTTAGCATCGCGACCAT
Organism: uncultured Chloroflexia bacterium; assembly: GCA_963783295.1. GTDB lineage: Bacteria > Chloroflexota > Anaerolineae > Anaerolineales > Villigracilaceae > Fen-1038. The sequence goes on from CAWAMX010000020.1 coordinate 16,496, forward strand.
GGTAGTTCTCGGAGGCTTGACATTTAGCGGATTTCTTAAGCTTCTAATAGTTACCAATAATAATACGGTAGCTGATTGGATAACCTACGGTTTGGACATGAGCGTGCCTGGAGCAATAATCGTTTTAGCTATTTATTTCCTGAAGCGAGAATTCAATACAGTTCTAGAACAGGTCAGAGAAATATTCCAAGCCCTTCGAACTGAGCAAGCTCAATTGGAAGAAAGAGTCACGGAACGCACTGCCGATCTTGTAAAAGCTAATCAAAAAACTGAAGAGCAAGCTTCACGCTTACGAACCATCGCAGAAGTATCCCGAGCAGCGGCCGCGATTGCAGAACCGGACCGGCTTATGAACTTACTGACAAATCTCATTAGTCAACAACTTGGTTTTTATCATATTGGCATTTTTCTTTTGGATGAGCCACGGGAATATGCCATTCTGAGTGCTGCGAATAGTGAAGGTGGAAGAAGAATGCTGACCAGACGACACCGTCTCCAAGTCGGTCAGCAAGGCATCGTGGGCAATGTAACCTCCAGTGGGAAACCCCGCATCGCCCTGGACGTAGGAACGGACGCAGTTTTCTTCAATAATCCCGATCTGCCTGAGACACACTCTGAAATGTGCCTACCGCTCAAAGTCAACGAAGTTGTCATTGGCGCCTTGGACATCCAAAGCACCCAAGCCAAAGCTTTCACTGAAGAGGATTATTCCATCCTGTCGATTCTTGCAGACCAAGTGGCTATCGCCATTCAAAATGCAAAATCCAATGAAGAAACCAAACGAGCATTGCAGGAGGCAGAGGCCGCATCCAGCCAATTAACGGGACATGTTTGGGAGGAGTACACAAGCGAGCATGATGTCAAAGGATATTCTTTCCGAGGTACCAAGGCTGAACCAATCGAGGGCAAAACCAAAAACGACGTGGAAGCAAATGGAGAGATCCATGTGCCCATTCGCCTGCGCGGACAAATTATCGGAAACCTAAAGCTGAATCGAGCATATGAGGAGCGTCCCTGGTCTGATGATGAACTGGCCTTAACACAGGCGACGGCAGATCGCGTCGCGCTGGCCTTGGAAAACGCACGTCTGCTGGAAGATTCACAAAGACGTGCATCGAAGGAACGTGTCATTGGCGAAGTCACTACTAAAATCAGCCAATCCATCAACCTGCGCAACGTCCTGCAAACCGCCGTCGAGGAGCTTGGCCGCGTTATGCCCGGCTCGGATATCGTCATCCAGCTTCAATCGAGCAAGGACAGACAAAGGGAAAGTACATTATGAAGAATCGGCATTTGATTCCAGATATTTTGTTCGTGGCGATAATAAAAAGCGCACCTGGCAAAGGCGCCTGTCTCACATTTTCCTCGCCGTTGATACCATCCGTCGAAGATCGAATTGCAAATATAAATTTGAGCAAGCAAGGTTGACATGACAGAAAACCAACAAGAACCCACACAGCTTGAAAAGAGTCAGGAAAGGACCGCCACTTGGGTAGTGGCCATCTTTGCTGCGCTGGGCGTGGTGTTCCTGATCTTCTTTGTTTACACCTTTGTGTTCATCCAAAAAGGACAGGGCACCCTCTCCAACTGGGTCCTCCTGCCCGTACCGATCCTAATGCTCCTCTCCTGCTTGGGTGGTTTTCTCCTAATACGGCGCAACCGCCTGGTTCTAGGGTTATGGATAGTCTATCTGGCAGCGGTTCTCCTCCCGCCAATCATGACGGTCCTAGTGTTATCAAACAGCTATGTTTATGCGTTTTCTTATCTTGCAATCCTTGCCCCCAGTTTAATCGGCTGGGTTTTCCCGGAGGATTCCAGGCGGGAAGCAATCATCACCACGGCCATAGCGATCCTCGCCATTTTCGGCATTCAAATCTGGAATCCGGCATTTCTCTGGACCTCTCCTGTTCTGGCGAGTTTTGTTCCCTATGCAATCATTTTGGGAGGTCTAGCCCTGCTGGCATTTGCTGTTCGCCAGTTCAACACTCTTTCCCTGCAGCCAAAAGTGATTTTGGCTTTGGTAGGTGTAACAGTACTTATCGTGGCGGTTCTTGCCAGTTACCTGCTCAACCAGGTCTACCAAAACGCCTACAACACTTCAGCCGCCCAAATTACAACCAAAAATCAGGAAGATATCGAGTCTCTCCAAATTTTTATTTCAGAGCATAGTCAGGATGCGATAATCCTGAGTCAGTTACCCGACCTTAAAAATCTAATCGCGGCTGAGCAAACCGGAGCGGATCCTGCCGTACTCGCGTCCGACACAGCTGCCTTCAAACAGGATTTGCAGGCGTTTTTTGATGTTCATACTGTGTATGACAATGTGCGATTTATTGATGCGACTGGACGGGAAATAGTTAAGGTAAATTCCAATTATATTTCAGCGACTCTGCAAAACAAGGCGACGCGCCCATTCTTTGCAATACCTGCCAAGATGCCATCTGGTTCATTGTACATGTCTCCTCTGGAGCTGGAACAGGATCTGGGACAAATCATTGTTCCTCGCCGTCCTGTGTTGCGCTTTGCAACCCCAGTTTATTACAACAATAGACTGGCAGGCGTAGTCGTGGTAAATATCCTCGCGGAAAATTTCCTTAACCTCTTGAATGACCCAAGTCATCATGTAATGGTAGTAGATCAAAATGGGTATTATCTCTACGACAACCAACTGTACGATGTTAATCGATCTGTAAACAAACTCTTTGGGGGACCGAGTGATCTGAATACCGGATACTCCATTACTAAGGATCTGCCGGCTTACGCTTCATCCCTGTTCTCAGGAAAATCAGGCTCTTTTGCAGATCACGGAAATATTTATTTCTATTCACCAATCACAATTTTGAACGGAAAAGTGCCCAGTTGGTTCCTGGTTTACGAAGTTCCCCAGACCGAAATCTATGCAGTGGCAAATCGCACGCTTACGATTAGCTTACTTATCCTTGGAGCGCTTCTGTTTTTTGCAACAGCTCTCGCTGTATACCTTGGCAACTCATTGACTGAGCCTGTGATCAGTTTGACTGAAACAGCGCAGGAAGCGGCGCAAGGCGACTTATCCGTCCGCTCCAATGTGAAGTCCAAGGATGAAATCGGTGTGCTCGCCAGTGCCTTCAATCAGATGACCAGTCAGTTGGGTCAGTTGATCGGAACTCTGGAGAAGCGCGTGGCAGACCGCACAAAAGAATTGACCACCCGTTCCAATGAATTAGAGATCGCAGGCGCGAATATCCAACGACGTGCTACTCAATTCGAAGCCATTGCTCTGATAGTTAAAACCATCAACTCCGTCCATCAGATGGATGCATTACTACCACAGATCACATCCGTGATCAGCGAACGCCTCGGCTATTACCATATAGGAATTTTCCTGAACGATGAAAGTGACCAAACTGCGGTCTTGGCCGCCACCAACAGCGAAGGTGGAAAAAATATGCTTGCACGTGGTCACCGATTAAGGATTGGTGAGCAGGGCATTGTAGGATATGTTGCGGCGACAGGCACAGTGCGTGTTGCGCGCAGTGTTGGTGAAGATGCTGTTTATTTCAATAACCCAGATTTGCCCGAAACCTTATCTGAGATGGCGTTGCCTTTGCGCGTGGGAGATCAAATTGTAGGAGTTTTAGATGTTCAAAGCAAACAGACGGATGCATTCTCTTCAGAAGATATCAGCGTCCTTTCACTTCTCGCAGATGAGGTGAGCCTAGCGATTGAAAATACCCGCTTGCTGGAAAGCACGCGCAGATCGCTTTCTGAAGCAGAAGCATTGTATCGTCAATACTTGCGCCAGGCATGGAGCCGCTTCCCACGCGAGGAAAACCTGGTGGGTTATCGCTATACGGTCTCCGGCTCAGCGCCACTCGAAAGCCCCGTGGATTTTGATTCAAGCTCGATGGGCGGAAATAAGGAACAAAAAGAGACAGGCCGCCTCGTTGTTCCGATCAAATTGCGAGGCGAACTGATCGGTAATCTTGTCATTCAAGCTCCGCAAAACAAAGAATGGACTCACGATCAAATGGATCTTGTGCAGGCGGTGGCGGATCGCGTGGCGCTTTCTGCAGAGAATGCACGTTTGTTTGACGAAACCAGCCGTCGTGCTGAACGCGAACGTATGGTCACAGAAATTACTTCTAAGATTCGCAGTACGAATAATCCAGAGGAAATGATTGGCATTGCTCTCAACGAGTTGCGTAATGCATTGGGCGCCACCCAAGTGCAATTGATACCGCAAGCCATCTCCTTCTCAAGAGACACAAAAACATCTGCAGATCAAAAGGTGGATCCAGTGCATAATGAAAATGGAGCAAAGAAATGAGTCACATAATTGCCATCTCAAACGAAAAAGGTGGTGTGGCAAAAACCACAACCACGCTATCTTTAGGCGCGTCCCTCGCAGAAATGGGCCAAAAAGTTCTAGTTGTTGATCTCGATCCGCAGGCAAATTTAACGTTAGCGTTAGGTGTAGAACCCGGATCGGCCGTTGTGACTTCAAGTCATATCCTGATTGAGTCAGCTCCGCTCATGAGTGCCCGTCATTCTACCGAGACCGAAAATCTTGATCTGATTCCAGCGCAAGCCAGCATCGAGAATGCCGAACAATTCTTGCCGGTACGGACTAATTACACCGTTGGGCTTAAGCGTGCCCTGGAAAACGCAGCACCTCTCCTTTACGACTATGTGATTTTCGACTGCCCGCCCTTTCTCGGAGCCATTACCATCAATGCCTTATGCGCGGCCGAGTTGCTGATCATTCCAACTCAAGCAGAATATTTCTCAGCGTATGCTTTGAGAAACATGATGGGCATTATTCGGCGCGTTCGGCAGGAAAGCAATCCCGATCTTGGTTATCGAATTCTTGTTACAATGCTGGATCGGCGAAATCGCACACATCGCAATATTCAAGAACAACTTCAAAACACTTTCGGCGAAGGTCTATTTAAAACCGTCATCGAAGTGGATACCAAATTACGAGAAAGCCCGATTGCCGGGGTACCGATCACTCATTACAAACCCACTGCACGCGGTTCGCTGCAATATCGGGAGTTAGCTCAGGAGCTTAGAGAATATGTCCAAGAAAAAGAACATCAAGCGGCTTGAGCATTTATTCACTGATCTTGCGCCCGAAACAGCAGCGCCTAATGCTGAGCAACTACAAAGAGTCAGCAGAAGCAGTCCGAGTCGCTGATGCCGGTTTCGGCTCCTGTTTCGAGTCGGACACGCAGCAGCTCGCGATCCAAACCAGCTTTGCCGCGTCATCGACGAGCAAAGCAGCTCCTCCGATCACTTCTGCTATTTCAAATAACTCCGGCGCAATGGCACTTGCCTTTCGTACGGACGAAAAGAGCTGGGCGACATTGCGCGTGGTGGATGAGGCCGAACCACGAACCTGGGCCAGCCGATGAACAAATGCTGGTCAAGCAAGTTGCTGATCAGCTCTCCCTTGCATTGGAAAACGCACGGCTCTTCCAGGAGACGCAACCAACGCAACAAAGAACTTGCCACTCTGAACGAGGTCATCGGATCAGCCAGTCAGTCACTCGATCTGAAGATCGATCTTCCAGACTGTCTTAACAAAAACCCTGGAAACTACTGGGTTTGACGGCGGTTTAATCACCATGTTCAATCCGGCCCGCGGCAAGCTGGAACGGATCGTGCGGATTGGCCTGCCCGGTGAAATTCCTCCTGACCCCGCCGAAGGGATGGAGGATTCCCTCTGCGCCATCGTTTACAGCAAGCAAGATGCTCTGGCGATCAACGATTTCCGGCAGGGGGCTCCGGTCGATGTCTCCAGCGAAATGAAGGCCGGCTTCTTTTCCTACGTCGGAGCTCCCCTCCAATCCAAGGGCCAGGTTATGGGAACCATCTGCAGCTTCCGTAAATCGGCCGGAACCATCGACCCGTCGACTATCGACCTCATGCTCACGATCGGCCGCCAGATCGGTTTCGCCATTGAGAACGCACGCTTATTTGAAGACACACGACAAAGTGAGCAGGCAGTTGCCCGCTCGGAAGCCGAACTACGCGCTTTGTTTACGGCAATGACGGATGTAATTATCGTGCTAAGCAAAGAAGGCCGCTATCTCCGCATTGCCCCAACCAACCCCTCGCGTTTGGTAAAGCCTCCGGAAGAATTGATTGGTCAGTTGACTGATGATGTGCTGCCACCCGAGGCCGCACGCTCCATCAAGGTTGCCATCGCACAGGCATTGAGAACCGGCGAGCCTGTTGACGTGGAATACATGCTTGACATGGAGCAGAAAGAATATTGGTTCGATGCGATTGTATCAAAACTCAACGAGGATCAGGTATTTCTTGTCGCGCGCGACATCACAGAGCGCAAGGATAACGAATTGCTCCGAGTCGCCAATACACAGATCGTTGAAGCGGCGTTGTCTGCGCCGGATATAGCAGATTTGCTCAAGATCATTCACGAGAACGTCAATACATTGATGCCGGCGCCCAACTTTTATATAGCACTTTATGATGAACGCGCTGACCTAATAACATTTCCATATTATGCCAATGAACATGATTCGCCTTTTCCTTCGCAAAAACCGGGCCGCGATCTCACCAGCTACGTTCTGCGAACCGGCAAACCACTGCTGGTCACACCCGAAGTATTTGACAACCTCGTAAAATCCGAGGAAGTCAAAGGTGGCAGCATGAGCGAAGTCGAATGGCTGGGTGTTCCATTAAAAAGCGGAAATCAACGTTTCGGAGTCATGGCTGTTCAAACCTATGACCAGAAAATCCGTTTGACCGAAAAAAACCTTGAAACCTTAAACATAATCGCTTCTCAAGCAGCTATTGCCATCGAAAGAAAACGCGCGGAAGAGGCTCTCAAGCGCAGAAATGATTATCTCGCGGCGGCAGCGGAAATCGGCCGCCTCGTTACCTCGACCCTTGACCTGAACACCATTTTCAGCCGGACCGTCAAACTGGTCAGCGAACGCTTCGGATATTATCACGCGGCTATATTTGTGATGGAAGAAACCGGCTTCAATGTGATCCTAGCTGAAGCAACAGGGGAAGGTAGTGAAGAAATGAAGCGCATAGGGCCATAGTCGGCAAGTGGACAACTATTCGATCATCGGCCGCGCCATACAACTCGGTTTGCCAGTGGTCGTCAATAATACTGCGCTGGATGGGACCACACGTAAACTGAATCCCTATTTGCCATATACGCGAGCTGAAGCAGTCATCCCATTGCGGGTTGGTACGCGCGTAATTGGTGTACTTGACATTCAGTCTCCGACCATCGACGCCTTCAGGGAAGACGACATGGCAGTTTTACAAATATTGACCGATCAAGTTGCGGTCGCTATTGACAACGCCCGCTCTTATGAATTGTCCCAGCAGGCCGTCAAGGAAATGCGCGAAATAGACCACATGAAGAGCATGTTCCTTGCCAACATGAGCCATGAACTTCGCACGCCTTTGAATTCCATTATTGGTTTCTCGCGCGTCATATTAAAAGGAATTGACGGCCCCGTAAGTGAATTGCAGGGACAAGACCTGACCGCAATTTACAACTCCGGTCAGCACTTGCTTGGCCTCGTTAATGACATTCTCGATCTATCCAAGATCGAAGCCGGCAAGATGGAGTTGGCATTCGATGAGGTCAACATAACCGATTTGATTAACGGTGTTATGTCCACGGCTATGGGCCTTATCAAAGATAAACCGGTAAAACTTGTTAAGAATGTTCAGGAAAATCTGCCACCCGTTCGCGCCGATGCAATTCGTGTGCGCCAGGTATTGCTAAACTTGTTGTCCAACGCAGCCAAGTTTACGATGGAAGGAAGTATCACAGTCGATGCTACAGTTAATTCAGGCCCGACTGGACGTTCTGAAATCCTCGTCAGCGTTACGGACACCGGTTCGGGTATTGACCCGAAAGATCAAGGAAAACTCTTCCAAGCATTCTCTCAAGTGGATGACTCGTTAACCCGAAAAACCGGTGGCAGCGGGCTTGGCCTCTCGATCAGCCAGCAATTGATCCAGATGCATGGTGGACGAATCGGACTCCACAGTGAAGTTGGAAAAGGAAGTACATTCTACTTTACATTGCCGATTTATCGCGGCAAAGATGAAAGCTCTTCGTCCAACAACGGAAAAGTAGTTCTTGCGATTGATGATGATTCGCAAGTCATCTCGCTTTACGAGCGATACCTCCAGCCGCAGGGCTACCAAGTGATTCCGCTCACTGATCCAACACAAGCAGTAGAACGAGCAAAACAACTTAGACCACACGCAATCACGCTCGACATTATGATGCCGGGTCATGATGGCTGGTCTGTGCTGAATGATCTCAAGGCAGATGGCGAAACATGCGATATTCCGGTTATCATTTGCTCCATCATTGAAGATCAAGAGCGCGGCTTTAGTCTCGGTGCTGCAGATTATTTACTCAAACCCATCCTCGAAGATGATTTGCTCAACGCCCTGGATCGCTTGAATAGCGATGGAAGCATTCACGAAGTTCTGGTAGTTGATGACAATCCCAGCGATCTGCGCCTGATGGATAAGATTCTCAAAGAACACGGTCGATACAAAACTGTACTGGCTGAAGGAGGTCGAAAAGGGTGGGATCTCATACTTTCCCAGCCTCCACACGCCGTAGTCCTTGATCTATTCATGCCTGAAATGGACGGCTTCACAATTCTGGAAAAAATGCGCGAGAACCCCAAACTGCGGGATATTCCGGTCGTTGTGGTCAGCGGTGTTGATTTGTCTGTCGAACAACAGCAACAGCTAAAGGAGTTTGGTCAGCGACTTCTTAGCAAAGGTGCGCTGAACGAAAGTGATTTGCTAAACACGATTGAGCGCGCACTCAAGCGCGTGGAAGGAAAGAATTAGGAAGATATAGAAATGTCATTCATCATCAAATGTTTGGATTGCGGGCACACTGCGCCCTACTTCCCAACCTCAACCAACTGCCCACGCTGTAATAGTCAATGGCGCGAAGCGGAATATGACTACGATACACTCTCAAGAACCTTGCCTTTGCAATTACCAGGCCGTTCCTTTGACATGTGGCGGTATCGTGAACTTCTGCCGGTTCGTAATCCCAACGCGAGTCTGTCGCTGGGCGAAGGCGGCTCGCCGCTCATCCAAGCTGTCAACCTCGGCCTGATGCTGGGAACGCCAAAGCTTTTCATAAAGGATGAACGCCAAGGGCCAACCGGCTCTTTCAAAGATCGACAGGCTGCAGTCACCATTGCCGCGTTGAAGGAAGCTGGTATCACAGAAATGGTGGCCGCTTCCACAGGTAACGTGGCCATTTCTTATTCTGCCTACGCCTCAAGGGCTGGCATCAAGCTTTGGGCCTTTGTAACCAGCCTCGTTCCCGCAGTAAAGATGCGGGAGATTGCGCTCTATGGAAGTCAGGTTGTCAAAGTAACTGGATCATACGATCAAGCCAAACAGATTGCGTCAGAATTCGCACGTCAAAGAAATCTTTATCAGGATTTAGGCACACGCACAATCACATCCATTGAAGCGATGAAAACAATTGCATTTGAAATCGCTGAACAACTAACTGCCATTCAAGGACCCCTCGTTTCCAATGGCAAGGATAAAGCCATATGGCGCACCCCCGATTGGTACGTGCAAGCCGTCAGCGGAGGGATGGGGCCGCTGGGTGTTTACAAAGGATTCCATGAATTGAGACAAATGGGATTAGTGGATCGAATCCCATCCATCGCCGCAATACAAGCCGAAGGATGCGCTCCGATGGCTAATAGCTTTAAACAAGGACTGGAAGCTGCTATTCCGGTAACATCACCCAAAACACATATTGAAACCTTAGCCACCGGCGATCCGGGGCGTTCTTATACAATTTTACGCGAACACGTTCTGGATACCAAAGGCACTTTTGAAAGTGTTACAGACGAGGAAGCCTTCCGTGCGATGCACGCACTGGCAAAGATGGAAGGCATATCAGTGGAACCGGCGGCAGCCGTAGCTTTTGCGGGCTTATTCAAATTGATTCGGGCGGGTATTATAAAATCAACAGATACTATCGTTGTCAATTGTACAGGGCACACGATGCCGGCCGAAGAATTTATCCTCGGCAACAACTGGACGCGTGATGTGCAATTCCCGTCCAAAAAGCCAGAAACACCTGAAGATGGTTTACTAGCCGCGCTGAATCAGGTCGCGCCGAATCGATTCCCGCGCGTTGCGATTGTGGACGATACTGCTGAAGCGCGGCGCTTGATCCGGCGCATCCTCCAATCCCAAGGTGACTTTAAGATCTTTGAAGCCACCAATGGAAAGGAAGGTTTGAATCTCATCCGGCGCGAACTTCCCGATTTGATCATTCTGGATTTGATGATGCCCGAAATGGACGGCTTCGCTGTCATGGATGCACTGAAGGCGGATCCAAAAACTGCCGATATTCCTGTCATTGTGGCGACTGCAAAAGAACTTACCCCAGAAGAGAAGAATCGCCTAGGCGCGCAAATTCAATCTCTCATGCAAAAAGGCGATTTCCTCAACGATGAATTCCTGGAGGAAGTCAAAGCGTTGATCAGATAAACGAGCATTATATTATATAGAAATAATTCTGGAAAAGAATGCAAAAAGCACACAGAAATGGAATCTCGGCGGCGCTTAGTTCAGCAGCTTTTCTTGGAATTACGCCAGTTTTTGGAAAACTGGCAATCAACTTTGGATTCTCTCCATTGGCTGTGGCTGCCCTGCGCACAACCATGGCGGCAGGCTTGATTCTGATCGTAATGCTTTTGTTTTTTCGTCCCTATCTTTATATTTATCCCGTTGGTCTCATCGGTTGCTTTTTAGCCGGAGCAATCAACGGTCTTGGTTCCATTCTATATTATATGGCTCTCGAACGATTGGATGCCAACGTGGGACAGATTTTATATCTCAGCTATCCTTTCTTCGTCGCGGTATGGCTGATTCTCGACCACCAACCGCCCAGCCGCCTAACCATCTTTCGTATGGGCATTGCGGGGTTATCCTTGCTACTCATCACAACTCTGCCTGAACACCACACCGACCCAATCGGAATTGCAATGATGCTCGGCGCGGCAGCACTTTATGCGCTTCACCTCCCCATCAATCAGCGTGTGCTATACGAAGTCCCTGCCCCAACCGTAACACTATACACGCTGATCGCCATGACGATCGTAGTATTACCTGCTTATGGAATCTTTGACCGCAAATGGATCGCTCCCAGTTTATTATGGTGGCCAGTCATTGGATTAACCTTCGCCACGCTTCTATCGCGCCTTGCCTTGTTCCTCGGCGTGAAACATATAGGAGGAATGCAAACTGCGCTTCTCGGTCTTAGTGAACTCCTAGTGACAATTTTATTTAGCTACATCTTCCTAAAAGAAAATCTCTCGTGGATACAATGGCTGGGCGCGGCAGGGCTTGGATTTAGTCTGCTTCTCGTCCAACTAGAAGAGTCACGTGCCACTCCTTACAAGGGTAAAGGCGGATGGCTTTCGTGGATTCGTCCTCCTGACCTACCCCATGATATTCCCGCAGACATACCTTGGGGGCCACATGAATAAATAATAAAGAGGCCCCGATAATGGAGCCTCTTTATTATTTATCAATCTCATATAGATAGCCTGTACCTCGCACGCTTGCCACGCGTTCGGATAATATTGGGAATTTTTCAAGCTTGTGCCGCAAACGGCTTACCAATGGACGCAAAATCTCAGGCGCCTCGCGCTGGGATGTATCATATCCCTGAACCAGCAAAACCAGTTCCCGGTGAGAAAAAACCTTTCCTGGGTTTTCCATCAAAATATGCAACAACCTACCCTCAGCAGGCGTAAGATGTTCCACCTTCTTTCCAGCGCGGATCTGCCGCCTAGAGAGATCGACTACGGTACCGTCCTTCAATTTATATTCAACTGCCGACTCATCTATTTCGTTTGATTCTCCCGAACCACTCTTCGCTTCCAGTTTCGCTGAGCGACGCGCTAATCCTTTTTTCACACTAGCAATGACCTGTGCCGGAGCAGTGGGTTTAGTCAGGTAATCATGGATGCGCAGCCGCAGGGCCTGAACCGCTGAATCGGTCGAACCAAACGCGGTCAGCAGAACGATTTCCGTGTCAGGCGCAATTTGATTAACCACTTGTATAACTTCCAAACCGTCCATGCCCGGCATGCGGAGATCAACCACCATCAGATCAACAGGATGAGTACGAACATATTCCACTGCCGCTTGTCCATTGGGCGCGGAAGCCACGTTGTATCCTTCTAGTTTAAGAATATCCGCCAGAGATTGACGCGCAACATTCTCATCATCAACCACTAGAATATTAGATTTCATTGTTTACCTCCTGTTGGCAAGAACAGTCTAAAACAGGCACCGCGTCCGTGGTTAGTCAGCAGTTCCAACGTGCCGCCATGAGCAGTGACAATATTATAGCTGACAGTCAAACCAAGCCCAGTGCCGCCTTCCTTCGTGCTAAAAAACGGTTCGAAAATGTTTTTTTGCTGATCAACAGGCACGCCCGGGCCATTATCTTGAAATAGGATTTCGACGCCTCCATTAACAGACCTTGCAGTGATTGTCAAATGGCCACCATTCGGCATGGCATCAAACGAATTTAAGATAAGATTGATGAATACCTGCTGGATTTGATTATTCACCGCCATAACCGACGCTATTGAAGAAGGCGCACTGACCTTCACCTGAACGCCTCGCTCGGAAAGTTGTTTCCGCATTAAGGTTAAAACATAATCCAACAATTCTGACAGATTCACAAGTTCAGGCTTTACCGCGCCGGGGCGATAAAAATCCAACATGCGACGCACCGTGAGGGACAAACGCTCCAACTCCGTCCCCGCAAGATCAAAATATTCTTTTCTTTTTTTCTCCGGCAAATCTTCGCGGCCAGCCAGGTGAAGACTGTTCTGCACAGATTGCAACGGATTATTAACTTCATGGGCAATCGAAGCGCTCAAGCGTCCCGCAGCCGCCATCTTTTCAGCCTGCAATAATGCAGTCTGCGATTCCTCGATCTTACGAATATAAGCACGTTGTTCATCATATAAGCGCGCATTCTCCACTGCGGCTGCACTCTGACGTGCAAGAACCTGAAACATTTCCAAATCCGCTTCGCTAAACGGCAATTCATCTGGATCGCGTGCTGCAAACAAAATACTGCGCGAGCCAGGGCTAACGATGGGAGCAAACATTGCCGCGCCCATCCCTGCTTTGCGAAGCCGCGCTTGTAAAACCGCGTCACCGGGGCCAACGGCATTGATCACAATTGGGGCACCACTTGCATCGACCTGGATCAAGAAATCAGTCAGCGTTTTGCCAATTCCACTTAGAAGCACAAATCGGCCCTCCTCCTGTGAATACTGATAATAGGCTGCGTGCCTGCATCGCAATTGCCCCAAGGTGGCATTGATAACCAAATCAAGCAGAGCATCCTGCCGTGTCTCAGAGAATAAAGATTCTGTGATTGTGAATAAAGGTCTTAAGGCATTGATCCGGGCGGCATCGCGCTTTTGCTGACTGTCAGAAAGCGACAGTCGAACTGCCTGAATCAATTCTTCCCCGTTTTGGAATGGCTTTAGGATCAAACCGTCCACGCCCTGACGAAGAGCATGGATGGCCGTTTCGACGGTGCCAAAACCCGTCATGACCAACACAGCCAAATCCGGCTGCAAGCGGCGGGCAAGTGTGATCAGCTCGAATCCATCAACTTCAGGCATGCGAATATCAACAAGCAATAAATCGGCCGCGTGCTCTTTAAGCCAATCCTCCGCCTCCTTCGGGTCGGTCAGCGCGGTTACTATATACCCCGCGCGTGAAAGTAAACGCTTGCAGAGCAAAGCAATTCCCGGCTCGTCATCCACAACTAAGATCGTTATAGGGCCCATGATTACAAAGGAAGCCAGACGGTAAACTTTGAGCCTTTACCTGGCAAGCTTTCCACTTCGATTGTACCGCCATGCTCGGTAACAATGCCATAGGTCACGGAAAGACCAAGACCCGTTCCACCGCTATTACCTTTCGTAGTAAAAAATGGCTCAAAGATTCGATCCTTGTTCTTAACTTCAATGCCCACGCCGCTATCTTTGACTGCTACTGCAATCCACTGACGATCACCCCTGGTTCGCTCCGATGTTTGGATTTCGAGGTTGCCACCGGTAGGCATGGCTTGCAAGGCATTATAAATCAAATTTAGAAAAACCTGTTTCATCTGATTCGAGTCTACCGACACCCAAGGCGGATCTTTGACGAGTTCAAGAGATAATTGCACGCCACTCGTATAAATCAAGTGCCGGGTAAGCATGAGCACATCCTCGATGATTTCATTAATATCTGTTTTTGAACGTGTTCGTTCGCCCTGGCGCGCAAAATCAAGAAGCCTCCGGACCACATCTCGCGCACGTCTTGCCTCTTTGAGAATTAGTTCAATATCTGCCCGATGAGGAGCATCTGAGGATGTCTCGTCGAGAATCAGTTCGGTAAAACCAGTTACGGTCGTTAATGGATTATTCAATTCATGTGCGATGCCTGCAGCCATCTCGCCAACCGCTGCCAATTTTGCGGCTTGCAGAAGGCGTCTTTCGGCCTCTTGTTGAGCTTGCATACGCGCCTTCAATTCCAGCTGTGCGCCACGCAGTTGAAGAACAGTTTCCAATTGGCGTTCATATTGATCTGCGCTGGAAACAACCGCCGCAAGTACGCCCGCCAGAGATTCCATGGCCATCAGATCGTTGCCGCTAAAAGCATTTTGCTGACTACTCTCTACATCAATAATGCCAAGCACAAAATCTCCGTCTTTCAACGCTACACAGATCTCCGAACCTGCGTTCCAACCGCGTAATGATTTATAGAGCTTATAGTGGGCAGTATCATTAACTAAGATATTTTCGCCGGTATTGAAAACGCGACCCTTGATTCCATCCCGAACGAGAAAATCCAGATGCTCTATTTCGCCTCGAACAACGTCAGCCTGGGAACCACCTATTCCCAAGGTAGGCAGCCCCTCACTATCATTAACAAGCATAACCCCGGCCAATTCAAAGTTAAAATACTGTGCGATTAGATCCGCAGTGATTTGGGCGATTTCCGTTTTGTTGCTTAAACCAATAATTTGCTGGACGACTTCATGAATAAGGCCAAGATTACGGGCCCGCCCTTCCGCTTCTTCGCGCAGGCGACCATACTCAATCAGGCCTGCCAGATAGCTGGCAATGACCACCATCAAGTGTTCGTCAGATTGCGTAAACGCCTCCGGGCGCATGCTTTCAAGAGCCAGCAAGCCAACCGTCCGTCGTCGATAAATAAGAGGTACAAGCAAAACTGAACGCGTACCGGAGTAAATGGGCTTGAATTCGGCAGTCGATAAATCGCCAAGTCGAAGAATACGACCGCTTTTTAAGATCGCATAAACCGGATGACCGGTAAGCGCCGCATTTTGCACAGCAAACTTTCCATCGCGATTTACAAACTCACGCATCAACCGTTCATCCGCCGATGGGATGTATAGTGAAATCAAATCTGCTGAGAAAGATCGGGAAAGGAGACCGAAGACGCGGCGTGCAATCTGATCGAGGTTTTGAGCAGACGAAATAGTCAGAGCAAAATCGTTTAACATTCCAAGTCGACGCAAATGATCAGTCAATTCGGAGAATGTAACAATTACTTCTACTGATGAGGAGACGCGCTTTGCGACCTCGCGAAGTCTGGACCATTCATCGACGTCAAACTCCGAATGACGCCACAGTGCCACAACACCAATCAACCGCTGACCTATAATCAGTGGAAAACAGCACCATATCTTTGTATTGGAGCTAACTCCCCCACAAGGAATTTGATTCCACTCAGGCTGTTCCTTCCTAACTGAAATTTCCGCTCGCGTGCGGCTGATCCGGCGCAGGAATTGATTCGAAGTCAATCGAAAGCGATAGGTTCACACTATGCGTATCGTTGAATTGTGTCACAATATCGAGCACATCACCGCGTCGAATAGCCAGCCATGCTCCTTGTGGATTTGCAATCTGAACGAAACTTGCCAACACGCGGTCGAGGTCACGAGGGGTGTCGTATGATAATTCGGCTTGTATATCAGATAAAAAATCGTTATCGACAGTTTGTCGATCTGATGCAATTAATCCAGATACTAAACGCCAAACGCCCTGATGACTTGCAGACAATCGATTCCCGCCAACCAGCAAAGCGCGCGAAGCCTCAGGGATTGTAAAAACATAAAGTTTCGCCGCGTCCAATTTTGCATCCAATGGTAAAGATGCGGCTCGATTGTTTTTTCCATTTAATACACCGACTAGCCAGATGTCTATTGATTCTTGCGCAAGAAAATTTTTTAGCGCGGCTTGTTTCGATTTCGACAAACGATAAGCGGTATGAATTATCCATTGTCCACCCTGGCGTTCAGCCAACGCCGCCCATTTGGCACCCGTCATTTGGCAAGCTTGCTTAAGTTGCGCTTCCATAACGAAGATTATACAGCACCCTCGAATGGTACAATAGACTTCGCAATGACCGATTTAATCGTTATTGGCGGCGGGCTGGCGGGCAGCGAGGCCGCCTGGCAGGCAGCGCAACGAGGCTTAGATGTAAGTCTGTACGAGATGCGACCCGCTCTTTCCACTGGCGCACACGAAACGGATTACCTCGCCGAACTGGTTTGTTCGAATTCGCTCGGCTCCAATCAACCTGACCGGGCTTCGGGCGTCCTGAAGAATGAGTTACGTCGATTAGGTTCGATGCTTTTGGAATGCGCAGAAATCTCGGCGTTGCCAGCCGGTTCAGCTCTCGCTGTGGATCGTGAGCTGTTTGCGCGAACGGTTACTGAGCGAATACAAAATCACCCGCGAAATCAAAATCGTCCGGCAAGAAATGACCGATATCCCGCTCACACTATCTATCATTGCTTCTGGCCCATTGACTTCACCCGCAATGTCACAAAAGATTATCGAACTCAATGGCGAAGAACACCTCTATTTCTTCGATGCCATTGCGCCAATAGTTTCGCAAGAGACAATCAACATGGATATTGCCTTCCGCGCCTCGCGCTATGATAGTGGAAATGATGATGAAGGCGATTACATCAATTGTCCGCTTACGAAGGATGAATATTATATTTTCGTCGAAGCATTGCTTCAGGCTGAACGAATCGAACTGCGCTCATTTGAAGATTCTATTCATGATGGTGTAAGGGCTGGACATTTTTTTGAGGGTTGTTTGCCGATAGAGATCATGGCTGAACGCGGAAAGGACTCGCTTGCATTTGGTCCTATGCGTCCGGTCGGACTCGTTGATCCACGCACAAGCAGGCGACCTTATGCCGTTGTCCAATTGAGGCAGGATAATCTCGCGGGCAATCTTTATAATATGGTTGGCTTTCAAACCAATCTTAAATATCTTGAACAAAGGCGCGTGCTTCACCTTATCCCCGGGCTGGAAAACGCCGAGTTCATTCGTTATGGTCAAATGCATCGCAACACATTTATTGCCTCGCCCAAGCTTTTGAAGCCAACGCTTCAATTCCATAACCGCGACGATCTTTTCTTCGCGGGACAGCTAACTGGTGTTGAAGGTTACATGGGCAACATTGCCACCGGTTTGTTGGCAGGCATAAACGTAGCGCATGTAAATAAAAATCAAAAACCTGTTGTTCTTCCACAAACAACCATGCTCGGCGCGCTGTGCTCATTATGTGACCCATGCAAACCTAAAAGATTTCCAACCGATGAAAGCCAATTTTGGAATCCTGCCTCCCATCGAAAGTGCAGATCATCTTGGTAAGCGCGAGCGTGCCAAAGCCTATGCAGGCCGCGCCATAATTGACCTCGAAAATTTTTTGTCTCAACATGACTAAGCGAAGCATTACCATTTACCTCATCGCGATTGGAATCTTACTAGCGTTGACGCTGGGCTGGTATCTTCGGGCGTTCCTTCTCGGACAGCAAACGGCTTCCGTTAAATTCGATGGGGTCCGGGCCTTGGCCGATGTGCAAACTCAAGTCGCGTTCGGCCCGCGCATTCCCGGTTCGGATGGACACGCCATGATTTTGGAATGGATGCAAAGCGAACTAGAATCAGCGGGCTGGCAAGTCCAAATTCAACAAGCAGAAGAAATGGGACATCCCATCCAAAACTTAATTGCGTTTCGAACCAATGACCCACCACAATATATTCTCGGCGCGCATTACGACACACGAATCTACGCAGACCGTGACCCCGACATCACAAAGCAAAATCAACCTACACCTGGCGCAGACAACGGCGCTTCTGGCGTGGCGGTCTTATTGGAATTAGCCCGCACACTTCCGACCAACGGGCCGCCCGTCTGGCTAGTTTTTTTCGATGCGGAAGATAACGGCAAGATTCCCGGATGGGATTGGACACTCGGCTCAAAAGCCTTTGTCGCGACGATGACAGTCAGACCACAAGCCATGTTGCTCGTAGATATGGTCGGCGGAGAAAATCCCACATTTTACATGGATGGAAACTCAGATCTAAATCTGCGTACATCCATCTGGGATACTGCGGCGAAACTAGGATACAAGGATTCTTTTATTCCAAGCGTAAAATACGATATCCTGGACGATCATATTCCCTTCGTCCAGGCCGGGATTCCATCTGTGGATATCATTGACATTGATTACAAATACTGGCTCACCACCGAGGATACGCCCGATAAGATTTCATCCAAGAGCCTACAGATGGTCGGTGATGTCTTATGGACCTGGCTCACCCACCAAAACCTTCAATCAAAATGAAATTATCAAAAGACGCATCTCATCGTAAACTTGGTTGATACGATATTCATGAAAGCTCAGGAACTTCTTCATCAACTCCGTCCCATTTGGTTGCAGCGCGTTGCGCAAAGTATGACGCGTGGCATTGGCGCTAGAGATGCGCTCCTGAGCGAATTGAATCGTTTCTACGACGGACTAGAACAGGCGGTAATAACGGGTAACCCTGCTTGGCTGGATCCCGCCATTTATGAATGGACCGGCTCCCCGACCTTGTCCGATTTGCAACAAAGCCAACAAAATGTTTCAGGAACACTAAACAGCATTATAGCTATTACAAATGATATTGCCATCGAAAATCTTCCAGAGCAGGACGCGCTCGACTTACTCACCACGATCACGCCCATCTATACTTACGGCTTGGAAAAAATTGCCCGTTTGGAGATGGAAGCACGCGTAACCTATATTACCAATGAATTGCTTGAGGTAAGGCAAACCCTCGAAAAACTGGATCGCTCAAAATCCAATTTCATTTCTGTCGCTGCCCACGAACTAAAGACGCCGTTGACGCTCATTGAAGGTTATGCAGCGATGATGCGCGACCTTGTCTCGCAAAACGGAAATGATCAAATTGATGTTCTCCTGAGCGGCGTCAACACCGGCATTAGTCGCCTGCGCGAAATCATTGATGAGATGATTGATGTCTCGTTGATTGATAACGACCTGCTTTCGCTCAACCTGCAGCCACTCCTGATCGGGCAGATTCTCGTTCTTCTCCAACGTGAAATGGAATCCGCTGTTCAAGAACGTTGCCAATCACTTGAAACAAAAAAATTCCCCGGTAGCGAAACATGGATTTACGCGGATTCGGAGCGGCTTTATCAAGCCTTGAAAAATGTTATCTCCAACGCTATCAAGTTCACGCCGGATAAAGGAACAATCACTATTGACGGTCGTAGCCTGCCGGGATTTATTGAAATCATTGTTGCCGATACAGGCATTGGCATCTCCGCTGAAAACCAAACACGGATCTTTGAAAAATTCGGACAAACTGGTCGAGTCAATCTGCACTCAAGCGGAAAGACCAAATTCAAAGGCGGCGGCCCTGGTTTGGGTTTGCCCATTACACGTGGTATCATCGAAGCACACGGCGGAACGATCTGGGTTGAGTCTCCGGGTTATGATGAAGAAAAATGTCCCGGTTCCACATTCCATATTCTGGTCCCCATCCGCACCGAACGCACAGATCCAAAGGTCGCTAAACTCTTTAGTAAATTAGAGAAACAACAGTCTGAACCTGATGTCAAAGAGAATTCCCCAACCAACACAACCACCACGTGAACGCGCCTTTCTCGTAGGCGCTGAGTTACGTGGCCCCAAAAAATTTCTTTCACTGGAAGACTCGCTCACTGAACTTGCTCTTCTAGCAGACACCGCTGGACTCGAAGTCGTCGGCGAACTAACTCAAAAACTCGATCATCCAAACGTGGAAACTTATATTGGTCCAGGCAAGGTGACCGAACTCAAAGCGCTAGGCGAAGAAACGTTATCACAAGTCATTTTATTTGATGATGAACTATCCCCGCGTCATCAACGCGAACTGGAAGAGGCACTTGGACCGAACGTTCGAGTATTGGATCGAACTGGACTCATCCTTGACATCTTTGCTCAACACGCTCATACCGCGGAAGGGATGGTTCAAGTCGAGCTGGCTCAATACGAATATTTACTCCCACGACTTACCGGACAATGGACACATCTTGCTCGACAAGCCGGAGGCGGCGGCGGGCGAACCGGCTCGGTCGGCGGCGTGGGCCTGCGCGGCCCTGGCGAAACACAACTGGAAGTGGACCGACGCTCCGTCCGAAATCGAATCGCACACTTGAAGCGCGAATTGGAAAAAGTCCGCGCCCACCGAATGCGTTATCGTTCGCAACGCAAACGCTCGCGTATCCCAACGATTGCCTTGGTTGGATACACAAACGCGGGCAAATCCACTTTGCTGAATCAGCTTACCAAATCCAATGTTTATGTGGCAGATCAGCTTTTCGCAACGCTCGATCCAACCACACGCCACATCGAATTGTCCGGCGGCTATCAAGCGCTACTCACCGATACGGTCGGCTTTATTCAAAAATTGCCGACCACACTGATTGCTGCATTTCAAGCAACGCTGGAAGAAATCACAGAAGCTGATTTGCTTTTGCATGTAGTGGATATATCGCACCCCAACGCGTTAAATCAATATCAATCGGTTCAGAAAACATTGGAAGAGATTGGTGCGGGACACATTCCTACTGTGACCGCGTTAAATAAGATAGATCGCCTCAACCAACCCGAAGTCGCACGTGAAACGGTGCGAAAATATTCAAAAGCCATTGCTATCTCAGCGCGGGATGGAATTGGATTGCCAGAGCTTTTAGAATTAATCAAAAAAGAATTGTACGAGACCTTTACACCGATCCTTGTTCGATTGCCATATCAGCAAGGCGCATTGATTTCTCTTTTCCACGAAGCCGGCCAGGTTGAGCGCATCGAGCATGAGCGTGGAGGCGTCCTGATGCAGGGGCGGATCCCCGGACGATTGGCTGCAGAATTCTCCCCTTGGCAAACAACAAACCATCGGCCAAAAGAAGAGGAAGCTTAATGTCGAAATTATTGGATCAGCTTTCGGAATATCTCGCACATCGCAAAGGGCTTTTGCCGTTGATTGGCATAGTCCTTATTGTAGTTAACTTGATTTTGCAGTTCTTGTTCTCGCCTTTTTGGTTGACAACTTCCAATCTTCTGCTTCACATCGGACTGATCATCGCGATCGTTGGATTGATGCTGGCATGGGCGTTGTAAAAGTAAGCGACAAAGAAAAACACTTCTGGACAATTCTTTTTCTGGCCGGATTAATCGCCGGCCTTATCTTGCGATTCTATCTTGTAGGCTTCACCCAAACGCCCGGACATGGTGATCCAGCTTTTTACTACACAGTAGCCAAAAATCTTGTAGATGGCCGAGGATTCGTCGTTGATTACATCGCTTATTATTTCCAGGGATTGGTTCCAATTACCCATTACAGCAACGATTTCTGGAATCCCCTGACTTCTGTTATGCTTGCCATCCCAATGAAATTATTTGGCAAGTCTGTTTTCAATGCCCTAATCGCTTCTATGACGGCAGGGCTGGTAATACCCATTGTTGGATATTTAGCAGCGAAGCACTACTCAAATTCAGAGGCTGTAGCAGTAACTGCCGGCCTTCTAACTTATTTTGCTCCAATTCAGGTATGGGGATCTGTCGCAACCGACTCAAATATTTTCTTTGGTGCGTTTGGAGTGTTGGCACTTTACGTAATTATGCTCGGCGGCGAGAAACCAAAATACTATCTGGTGGCCGCGTTTCTAATTGGATTAACATCCTTGACGCGCAATGATGGTGTTTTATTGTTAACCGCCGCAGCAATTGGCATATTCTTGTCTCCAATTAATTTCAAAAAAAAGATATGTCTGGGTGCGGTTACACTATTAATATACGGAATTACTCTTTCTCCATTCATAGCAAAAAACTACAGTGCATTTCATAGTCCATTCCCACAAGGCCCGTCCAGTACAATGTTCTTGACCACGTATGAGGATTTTCACGCCTACGGCAAAACTCTTAACTGGGCCACGTACAGTCAGCAAGGATTCCACAGCATTATAAAAAATAAATTCCACGTGGCTCAGCAGAATCTCAGCCAGGTAGAAAGCTTTCTACTGCCGTTTTTTGTGATTTTAATATTAGCAGGTATTATCCACCTTTTCTTCGCCAAGGAATATAGAAAAAAGATTTTGTTTCTGCTACCCAGCGCTGTTTTTGCAATTACAGAATACCTCTTTTATACTTTCATTGCAAGCTTTTCAGGGCCTGGATCGCTCCCCAAGGCATTAGCCATTCTAATCCCATTTCTATATATTCCATTCGCTGACCTTTTGGTGAGGTTTTCAAAGTCCAAGAGCGCAATTACGATTGTATGCGTGATTCTCTGTATTTATTCAGGCATTAAGAGTTATCAAATGATTTATCCCTCTATAGATTATTACAACAAAATGTATCAAGTTTATAATCAGATAAGGACCGTGATTTTAAGTGACACAGAACAGAATAATCAAGACCCAAACAATATAGTAATTATGACGCGTGATCCATGGGACGTTTATGAAGGAACTGGATTCAAAGCCATCATGATTCCAAACAACGATCTGGAAACTATTTACTTCATTGCACATTACTACCGGGTTGGTTATATTTTATTACCAGCCCCGCGAATAGCTCTTGGTCCGATTTATTCCGGCAAAATAACAGACGCAAGATTTGCGTTCTTAACAACAATCAAAGACACTCCCGACAAAATCTTCCGAATCGCGCAAACCCCCTAAAAGAAGTTTGGCTAATTTCCTCCGGAAGTCAGGATTGTGCCCTTATCCCATAAAACAGACGGGGCTCCGCTGAGCAACCGTACAGTAATTGCGCCATTCACACCACTATATTCTACGCGCACATAATGCTCTTGAACCCATCCAAGTAAATTTTGTTTTCCCCAATATGCCACCTGAATATAAGTCGGTTTTAATTGTTTAATGGAATAATTTAAATCATATTTATTGTGCCCGGGAACACTAATCATGCCACTCCAGCTTATAGCGCCAGAAATGTCCGGGGAAAGTCTGGCAATATGTTTGTCAGATTTCCCAAGAAAGTCAATTGCATATCTATCAAGATAGTACGGGATCAAACCGGCCTCTACCACTCCAATAGTAGCATCGTGGGTTGTTAATTCGTTGAGAGCGATTGCAACATCCATATTGTGCTTATTAAGCTCCGCGGTATACGATGTTGCAATCACTTTGATATCAGGCCAGAACGGGAGATTCGCAAGAAACAAACATAAGATTACTAGAGACAACCCAGCGAGAGGATGCACTTTCTTCGGTGTTACATGATTCCCAAACCTTGTTGCAAGATCCTGGGTAGTCCAGACGGTAAGAATAAACAGCAAAGGCATTGCAGGACACATCATCCGCCAATAAACCCAAGGATCTCCGCCAACCCAAATCTGATATCCTAAAACTGCAATCAAAAAGGAAAATAGGAATACCTTTTTTCTCTTCTCTTCAAAGAAAAAGCTCAACCCCGCGATGGAAATCGGCAAAATACTTTGCAAAATAAAGGGCCATACGTATCTAATACCATCAGGAATACGGACATGAAGCGGGAATTTATACAACTTTAAGTAGTATGTATTGGGAAGCCATTCGCCGTAATAATAACGCCTCAAGAAAAGTTGTCCAGCAATAAATAAGAGAAAGATGATCCCGGCGATACACAAGAAGAATAAACTGCTTTTTCTTTCGCGTTTTAGCAACGTCTCAACCAATACATAAAGGAAAATCAATGTCACCAAGATTGCGGAATCGTTTCGTGTCAAGAACGCCAGTCCACCGCAAACTGACATTATAACCAAATGCGAGAATCTCGTTTTTGCAATCCATTCAAGCGCAGAATAAATAGAGGCCAACAGAAACAAGGTAAGTACAGCAGTTTCCATTCCCATCAACGACCAATAATTCAAAGGGAAATAAAACAACACACAGAACATTGAAAACTTGCTAACTAGTGATTGATATGGTCTCCCAAAGGTTAAGCGCTCGGCAATCATCCGTGTTAGAAATGCATCTCCTAGCATGACGGGAATGCCCAGAATTTGTATCGCTAACACAGCATTGACCTTATTGAATATCAATGTTGCGAGAGACATCACCAATACCATAAACAGGTTGGTATAACCTTCCACTCGTTCCCCGGCATTCCAAACCAGACCATAGCCATGAGAAAAATTCCAAGCGTAACGCATGGAGATCATAGCGTCATCAACCAATGAAAAATAACGCTTTCCGTCAATGGCGATAAAAGATGATTGATAAATAAAAGCGGCTGCCCATATCAGATAAATTAATAGAAGCGAGCCGATCAAAAGGTTCTCAATAATTCTGGTTTTCTTCATCTTAGCAAAGTTCTCAATTATCCTGTTTTGGGATGGTACGTTAATAATTCTATCGTTAAAATGTTAATTCAAATCCTTGGCTTTTGGCCCCGCTTCAATCACGTCTCGCGGAGTATGATCTTCAAACTTTTTGAAGTTCTCAATGAATCGCGCCGCCAGATCGTGGTATCGTTTTTCATATT
Source organism: uncultured Chloroflexia bacterium (assembly GCA_963783295.1). Lineage (GTDB taxonomy): Bacteria > Chloroflexota > Anaerolineae > Anaerolineales > Villigracilaceae > Fen-1038. Next base: position 41,437 of record CAWAMX010000020.1, read on the forward strand.
CTTTTTTGTCCGGCCATGAACCAGCAGGATCAAGCACATCATCAGGCACATTGGGACATTCAGTGGGAACTTCAAAGCCAAAAACGGGGTCGGTCTTATATTGAACTTTATCCAGCTTTCCAGTCAAAGCCGCGGAGAGCAAGGCACGCGTATATTTGATGCTGATGCGTTTGCCAACGCCATATGGCCCGCCCACCCAACCGGTATTGACCAACCAGCATTTGACCTTGTAGCGTTCGATTTTATGTTTGAGAATGTCAGCATAATAATACGGATGATGCACCATAAATGGTCCACCAAAGCAAGCTGAAAATGTTATCTCCGGTTCATCCCGCAGACCAACTTCCGTTCCAGCAATCTTTGACGTGTATCCTGAAATGAATTGATACAACGCCTGATTCGGAGTCAGCCGCGCAATGGGCGGCATCACGCCGGACGCGTCACATGTCAAAAAGATCACGTTCTTCGGGTGTCCGGCTCTCTTCTCTGGCACAGCATTGTCAATGAATTCCAGCGGATAGGATGCGCGCGTATTCTCCGTCAACGAATCGTCGTCGAGGTCAATATAACGCGACACAGGATCATAAGGGACGTTTTCAAGAATCGTGCCAAACATTTTCGTCGTCGCATAAATCTCGGGTTCGGCTGATGCTGAAAGACCAATGACTTTTGCGTAGCAGCCGCCTTCGAAGTTGAAAACGCCATCGTCGCTCCAGCCATGCTCGTCGTCTCCAATGAGGCGCCGTGTTGGATCTGCTGAAAGAGTTGTCTTACCGGTTCCGCTGAGTCCAAAGAACAAGGCAACATCATTCGCATCTTTCGGATTCACATTCGCCGAGCAATGCATCGAAAGCACACCTTCGAGAGGAAGGAGATAATTCAAAATCGTGAAGACCGATTTCTTCGTCTCGCCCGCGTACGCGGTGTTGCCGATGATGGCCAGTTTCTTTTCAAAAGATAAACAGATAAACGTCTCCGTTGCCGTATTGTCCACTGACGGGAAGCCTTTGAATGAAGGCAAAGCCACGATGGTAAATTCAGGAACGAAGCGTTTATATTCTTCTAACGACTGTGGCGCGATGAGCATATTGCGGACGAACATGCTGTGCCATGCTAGTTCCGTCACCATGCGAATTGGCAAACGATATTTTTCATCAGCACCTGCATAAAGGTCTTGGACAAAAACATCGCGTCCCTGCAAAAATCCCAACATGCGGTCGTATAGAACTTCGAATTTATCCGGAGCAAACGGGCGATTATATTGTCCCCACCAAACATGACCTTCGCTGGAAGTCTCACGCACGACAAATTTATCCGTCGCCGAACGCGCAGTATGCTTTCCGGTATTGACGACGAACGGCCCGCCTATCGATGTAATTCCTTCCCCGCGGAAGATCGCCTCTTCATAAAGCGCTTCCATCGGAAGATTCCAATAAGCAAGCCGCAAATTCCCAATTCCATGATTCGACAAGTTGTAATCCGCCTTGCGAACCTGAGCAACGGTTTCAGCGGGTGTTTTGATATTAAGCAAATTGTTCATAGCCAATCCCTCACCATTTTTTTGTCACCAATATAAATTTCATTCGGGCTGGTTGGGTCAAGTGCCCATTTCATACGGGCGACACCCTCCGTCACATCCTTCACTGTGCCACTAAAAGAAATTCGTATATGTCCTTCCATCCCAAACTCTTTTCCGGGCACAGTTACGACCAACGCTTTCTTCAATAGGAATCGTGCTAATTCCACCGAGCTGTTATTGAACGCTCGCAAATCAGGCAAAGCGTAGAAAGTTCCATCGGGCGGGATGAGACGCGCTCCATTAAATGACTTCATCTCCTGAAGTAGAACATCGCGGTTATTTTGGATTTGCAGGCGCAGCGCTTCCACCACAGACTGCAAGCCGTTCAGCGCACCCTCCGCCGCTGCTTGGCTGACGGGGCTTACGCCTGATGTAATCTGAACAGTAACATTCGTCATCACGCGGACTAATTCACGCGGCCCCACCACCCATCCAATTCGGAAGCCGGTCATGCCATAAAGTTTTGCAACGCCATTGACGATTATCACATGTGAATCTTCGACATCCTTTTTCGTAAATCGAATCGCTGGTAGAGCTTCCTTATGATCAAAGGTCAACTTATGATAGATGTCATCGCAAATTAGGAAGATGCCTTTGCGCTCACAGAAGTCGACCAGCTTCTCAATCAATGCAGGAGGGTAAATCGCACCAGACGGATTATTCGGGCTATTGACGATGATCGCTCTCGTATAAGACGTCACAGCTCTCTCGATATCTTCAAAGCGTGGCGTGAATGTCCCATCTTCGGGCGTGACGATCACGGGCCGCCCCAAACACATCTTGATAATCTCAGGGTATGAAACCCAATACGGCGCAATCACGATCACTTCATCCTGTGGATTCAAGATGGAATAAAAAATATTGAACAGCGATTGCTTGGCGCCGTTGGTGACAATCACATTTTCCGGCGCGACGAGGCGGTCATAATTCTCTTCTGTATAACGGACAATGGCTTTCTTAAGAGACGGCACGCCATCCGGTGGCGTATATTTAACTTCGCCGCTGGTCAGCTTTGCTGCTGACGTAAGGATTGCATTGATGGGCGTTTTATTCTTCGGTTCGCCTATACCGAGATGAATGACCGCCTCACCGCGCTCGCGCAATAAGCGCGCTTCTTCGTTTAAAGCAAAGGTTGGCGATTCAGCAATTGCACTTGCAATTTTGCTCAATTTCATTCCGCTTCTCCTTTACCCTCTTCCGTGTTGAAATGAGGGAAAATAAAATCTGGTCAGGATTTCCCTGACCAGATAGAGTTCTACCACTTATGCAACTAGGACGTCGTTGCGAACGGGGATGTTGACAAAGGTAATGTCAAACCGATTGCTCACGCGTTGATTATACTATAGCTATTCAAGTGCCGCAAAATCTGAAGGATTCCCAAGCGAATAATCCGCTATCGATGAATTGATACGGCGAATCAATCCCATTAAAACATTTCCCGTTCCAACCTCGACGAAGCTTATAATCCCCTGACCTATCAGAAGTTGAATCGTCTCCATCCAACGCACACGCGATTGCAATTGTGATTGAATATCGTTGCATAAATCAGCAGCAGATCGGATAGGCTTTGCGATTACGTTCCCAACAATTTGAATCTGCGCATCTTTCACACCCGCTGAGTTGACCGCCTCATTCCATTCAGCCTGAATCGAATCCATCAACTTTGAATGTGCGGCAATCGAGACTGCCAGCGGAATCGCACGCTTTGCTCCTGCGGCTTTTGCGCCACTCATCGCACGTTCCACCGCGGCTTTTGCACCAGAAATGACAACCTGTCCGGGGCAATTATCGTTCGCCACTTGAACCGATTCGTCTTCGCGGCTGGCTTCGGCACAAACTTTTTCGAGTGACGGAATATCAAGATTTAAAACCGCCGCCATGCTACCGGGATTCAATTCGCCAGCTTTCTTCATCAACTCGCCGCGCTTGCGGACGAGTCGCAGGCCGGATTCGAAAGATAAAGCCCCAGCCGCGGCGAGAGCCGATAATTCGCCGAGAGAATGTCCTGCCAGCGCGGCAGGCTTGAAGTCAGGATAAAGATGGGAAAAGACTCGGAACGAAGCAATCGAATGAAGAAACAACGCAGGCTGAGTGTTGACTGTATCATTCAATTCCGACTCCGGCCCATCCCACATAAGCTTCGATAAGGCAAAGCCAAGAATTGAATCCGCCTCATCAAAGATTTGCTTTGCAACTGTGTATTGCACTGCCAATTCCCGCCCCATCCCAACGAGTTGCGAACCCTGTCCGGGAAAAACAAATGCGGTTGTTTGCGAATTAAGTTTCATAAAATGTCCTCTGCCTTATTAAACACAAACGAGCCGTGTTCGTCACGGCTCGTTGCGGACTACTCTGGTTTTTGCTTTTCTTTTTTGATTTCAAACACTTCTCGGCCTTGATAATGTCCGCAGTTCGGGCACACCGTGTGAGGCAGGCGCATCGAACCGCAATTGGAACACGCGACCAGGTTACGCGCTTCCAATGCATCATGGGAACGGCGACGATCGCGACGGCCCTTGGAATGTTTGCGCTTGGGATGTGGGGTCATGACTTTCTCCTTTACATAAGTAGTAGCGACTTAAGTCGCTACTACGCATTTTCAACGAAGCTGGCAAATTATAGTAGCAGAAGGCAGTGACGTCAAGCCTGAAACGTTGTAAAATCAATCTTATGGAAGTGCAAATCGCGGTCGCGAAAGTCAATAAGTACGCATCGCTTGAAAGCGGCGATACGCTCGAAACCATCGAACGGCCAAACGGCGGATTGTCCGTGGTGCTGGCGGATGGACAAACATCGGGGCACGGTGCAAAAGCGATTTCGATGATGGTTGTCCGCAAAGTGATTGGTTTGCTTGCCGAAGGAGTGCGCGATGGCGCAGCGGCGCGCGCCGCGTCTGACGCATTGTATACAGAGAAAAAGGGAAAGGTCATTAGCACCCTCAATATTGCCTCCGTGGACTTGCACAGCGGCACCATCGTTCTGACGCGCAACAACCCCTGCCCTATTTTGATTGCACGTGGTGATACCATAGATTGTCTCAGCGGAGAAAGTGTTCCTCTTGGAACTTCGCGGGACGTCCGTCCCATTATCACCGAGATCGAAATCGAAGCCGAATTGACCATCATTATTTTTACCGACGGCTTGACTCATGCGGGCGAACGACGCGGCAATCCGATGGATGTTTGCGAAGTGATCGAATCTCTCCTCGAAGAACAGGAACCAACTCCACAGGAACTTGCCGACGATTTACTCGCTTATGCGGTCAAACTGGACGAAGGGCGGCCAGCCGATGATATCAGTGTGCTCGTGCTGAAAGTTGCTCCAAGTAACGGTGATGAAGTCCGACGTATGACAGTGCGTCTTCCCATTTCGTGATGCGAGAAAAAGAAGAACCTGATAGTAAAATTCTCATTGGCGTTGTTGGGCCGTGCGGCTCTGGCAAATCCACGCTAATTGCGGGCTTGGAACATGCAGGTTTTCGATGCCGCCATATCGCACAGGAACATTCCTATGTCCCATATATGTGGAAGCGGATCACAAATCCTGATCTGCTAATTTATCTCAACTCTTCTTTTGAAGTTTCCACTCAACGCCGAAAATTAACCTGGAACGAAGCGGAATTTAATGAGCAATTGCGCCGTCTTGATCATGCCCGACTGCACGCTGACTTGATCATCGAAACCGATAATCTTTCGACAGTGGAAGTATTGGAACACGCACTCCGCTTTATCGGATCAAAAATCAAAGCGTAGTTGGACAAGATACTCTCTGTCTAATTTCCACTGACAAGCGCGTGCTTTCAGAGTATAATCACGCCGCGCCAGCCAAAGGCTGGTATTTTTATGGTTCAATATGAAGAACCACTTTGGTTCGACTTATAGAACCATGTTGGATGGAGTAAACCATGTCTCGTAGTCGCAATTTTTGGCTAGTCGTGATTATCCTGCTCATCGCCTTTTCATTATGGGTTGACCTGAGCAAAAACATCTCGATTGCCGACCCAACGAATGATAAATTGCTTGTTAATCTCAACACGGATATTCACCTCGGATTGGATTTACGCGGTGGACTTCAAACCTTGCTTCAAGCCGACGTACCCAACTGCGCCTCGGTAGATCCGGCTGAATTGAACGTCACGCGTCAAATCCTAGAAAGCCGCGCAAATGCTTTAGGCGTTAGCGAAGTCACAATGCAAGTTGCTGGAAACTGCCGCATCGTGGCCGAATTTCCTGGTATCAACAACCCCGAACAAGTTGTCGCCGCTTTGCAACAAACAGGTTTACTCGAATTTGTGGATATGGGAAGCAATCCGGTACCGGTTGGCACTGTGATCAAAACTGACTATGGTCAAACATCCGCAACACAACCTGCCGCAGCCGGTACAGCCCAAACTTCCACGGCCACACCATTTGCGACCGCAACTGCTCAATCTGCCGTTACCGCAACGCCTCTTGCAAATACTACGCCATCAGCCACGGCTCAACCATCAGCAACTGCGACCACACCAGCAACCGTCTATCACACCGTGATGACCGGCGCAGCATTAGATACGGTTTCGGTTCAAACCAGCTCAGTCGGCCAATATGAGATTGCCTTCACGCTAAAATCGAACGGCACGCAAGTCTTTAGCGATTACACGACTGCGAACGTAGGCAAATATCTCGCGATTGTGCTTGATAAGAAGGTTATTTCCATACCAGTGATTAATTCTGCCATCACTGGCGGGCAAGGCGTGATCCAAGGAAACTTTACTGTCGATACCGCCAATGCTCTTGCTGTTCAATTGCGGTACGGTTCATTGCCGGTGCCGGTTAAAGTAGTTGAAAGTGAGACCGTTGGCCCAACTCTTGGCGCCGAATCAGTTCGTAAAAGTCTCCTCGCCGGTGCAATCGGTTTGACCGTTGTTATTTTATTCATGGGACTCTATTATCGTCTTCCCGGCGTTCTCGCCGACCTCGCTCTGGTCACTTACACATTGATTTCCTTGATGCTCTTCAAGGTTATTCCCATTTTCCTGACCTTGCCGGGCATCGCCGGTTTCATCCTCAGTATCGGTATGGCAGTGGATGCAAACGTCCTGATTTTTGAAAGGCTTAAAGAAGAACTGCGGTCGGGCCGAAGTCTGCGCCAAGCCATTGACCTCGGTTGGAGTCGCGCCTGGCCATCCATCCGCGAACTCAAATTCATCCACGCTCATCACATGCTTCATTCTTTATATCTTTGGTAACACATTCGGTGCGAGCATCGTGAAAGGCTTCTCCATCAACCTTGCGCTGGGCGTGGTGATTTCATTATTCACCGCCATCATCGTCACGCGCACTTATCTGCACCTGGTACTTGACAATCTCAAACTCGATGAACATCCGAACTGGTTTGGGTTGTAGGAGTTTCGCATGAACATCATCAAGAATCGTTATCTATACTTTCTGATTTCCCTGCTCGTAATTGTGCCGGGCATCATCTTCATGGCAATCCATTGGGTCAACAACCCAAACGATGGGCCGCTCGCTCTGAGCATTGACTTCAGAGGCGGTTCCCTGCTTGAGGTCCAATTTTCCGGGACGCTTCCATCCATCAGTGATATACAAGGTGTCTACAATCAGTACCAATCCACCACGGGTCAATCTCTGAACAATGCGATCATCCAGCCGCTCGGTACCGACTCATATTCCATTACATCGAAGCAAATTGATGATGCCACCAAAGGCAAAATTGTCGCTGCAATGCAAAGTAAATTTGGCGGTACAGTGACTGTATTGAATTTCACATCTGTTTCTGCCTCGGTTGGTGCGGAGGTTACGAGCGCCGCAGGATGGGCTATCCTCGCCGCCGCAATATTCATTATCCTTTACGTCTGGTGGGCCTTCCGCAGTGTTGAACATCCAGTGCGCTACGGCACGGCGGCGATCATCGCCATGTTCCATGATATTTTTGTTGTACTCGGTGTGGAAGCCATGCTCGGTTATTTCCTTCATTGGGAAGCTGACTCTCTCTTCCTGACTGCGTTGTTGACCGTGATCGGTTTCTCGGTCCACGATACCATCGTTGTATTCGACCGCATCCGCGAAAACGCTAACATTTATCGCCGCGTGGATTATGAAACTCTCGTCAATCATTCTGTCGTCCAAACCCTCGACCGTTCGATCAATACCCAGCTTACCGTGATGTTCACATTATTTGCGCTGGCATTATTCGGCGGCGATACGACACGTCACTTTGTGATTATTTTATTGGCAGGCATTTTCAGCGGAACCTATTCGTCCATTTTTAATGCCTCACCGATTTTGGTCGTATGGCAAAATCGCGAATGGAGAACATGGTTCAGGCGAAAAACTGAAGCCCAGCCGGGAACTGCTCAATAAATAAATGTAACATCCAACAGAGAAGCGCATCGGTGACGGTGCGCTTTTTATGTTATAAATTATCTTATCAAAGTTCCTAGCTGATGTATTTTTTTCGAGGCTTATTGCCATCATCAGGGTTATAATCAAAAACATGCAAGGAGCAAATGAAAATGAGCGAAGAAGTAAAACCAGAAGCTAATTCCTTTTATGAGCGACCCAATGTCAAACTAGATACCATCGCGATAGGAGGCGGCATTCCGTTTGGTATTGAACAGGTTTCAAACAAAGAACTTGGAATTGGAGGTGCTTACGGTGCATGGGGAAAAAACTATAACAACTCCAACCTTCCTGAGTTTGTTGCGAGCCGCATGGGCCGTTCATTGAATGATGATGATCAATTGGAGCTCGGCGATTTGGGATTTGTCAACCGTCATCATGTTCCGATGTTGACGCAGGAGGAAAATCACCAGCTGGAATTGGAGGTTGGAACCCGGTTAATCAAGGACGCCGCGCAAAGCAATGGCTGGAAGCCATCCGAAGTCGAGGGATTGCTTGTCGGGACAAGTGGGCCGATCACAAATGATTATCTATCAGAGATTGCACAACGCGCGGGTATCCCGGACGAAACGCTCAAGGTCAGCGTACACAAAGCCTGTGACGGATCGGTCGGAGCGTTGAATTTGGCCCTCAATCCGGAGCTTGCCGAACCTGGGCAGGTCAATATCGCGGAAGAACTGCGCGGCAAAAAAGTTTTGGTCGGCGGCATCGAAGGCCTTAGTCGTTTTATCGGAATGTCGCAAGACAAGAATGCCTTGCAACTTTTCGGAAACGGATTCGGCATGATCGGTCTCATCCCCAGCAAGACCATCAAGTTTCTCGTCGGAAAAAGCATGGATGTTTTCGACTCAGAAGGTTTATTGAAAGTACGCATGGTGTATCCACATTCAGGCCTAAAGGCCATTGGCAAATTGGTGGACGTTGTCCAAGAACGAGCCTCCTACATTCGGGTTGCAGGCTTGATGCATGAACCCGAGGACGGCTCAAACATCTCCATGGCCGGACTGATGGGCATGGTGAAGCTCTTCGTGCGCAGCGGTGTACAAGCAGTCACCGATGTGTTCGGCTCTTACCAAAAATTAATGGAGAAACTCGGCACACCTGAAAAGAAATTAGCGGTTGCTATTGTTCATCATGCCAATTACAAGATCAACAAACTAAAAGAAAAACATTTACTGAAGGAAGGTATCAGTTTTCCGATGCCGTGGCTCTTGAAGGATTTTGGCAACGTCAGCGCTGCATCGAATATGATTGCCTTTCTTAGACAGTTGCCAGAAATCAAACCCGGCGACCACATTCTGTTCGATGGGTTTGGCGCTGGAACCTATTACGATGTGCTGGCAGTCGAATTAGGAATATAAGACAAGATAAATGGCTGTCACTTTCTAAAGTGACGGCCATTTTTAATTTACTTACCCGCCAACGGTAATTTGACAGGGGCACGGAGCAATGCGGTTATCAACTTCACCGCATTTTGAACATCATTATAATCAATCATCTCCGACGGCGAGTGGACATATCGGCACGGAATAGATACACAGCCCACAGGAATACCGCCGCGCACAAGTTGCATGGCGCGCGCATCGGTCGTACCTCCCAGTAGAACCTCGCGTTGGTAGGGAATCTTATTTTTCTCAGCTGCGCCGATCATCCATTCCACTATGCGCGGATCGGATAACATCCCACCGTCTCGAATTCTTGATCGCCGGACCCTTGCCCAATGCGACATCAAAATCTCTTTGTCCGGGCGTATCGCCCCAACTGGTAACGTCAATCGAAAAGCCCAAATCAGGATCAATCCCGTAAGCGGACGTCTGCGCACCGCGCGTGCCTACTTCTTCCTGAGTGGTAAACACAAAATACACTTCGGTCGACGTTGACTTCAAAGCACGCAATGATTCAATCGCCACCGCGCACCCAATCCGGTCGTCCATAGACTTGGCAACGACTCGATTACCTAAATCCAAAAATGGTCTTTCAAACGCAGCGACATCGCCGGTTTTTATAGGACAATCGTCATTGCTGGACGCGCCCACATCAATGAACATCTTATCAAGCGGGGGTAAATCGTTGCTAAAGACTCCTCCATCGAGGCCGATCACGCCGCCTATTCCGTTAACGAAGCGCACGCGGCCGCCTGGCAAGTTGCGCGGGTATACGCCGCCGATTCCGGTGAAGCGGACAAATCCTTTTGCATCCACATGCGTAGCCATCAAGCCGATCTCATCCATATGCGCGGCGACCATGACGCGCGTGCCGCCCTTGCCTTTTCGTGCGATGAGATTACCCAACGCATCCACGCGAATTTCATCCGCAAATTCCTTGATCTCTGTGCGGATCACATCTCGAATTGCATCTTCGTAACCCGATGGACTAAAGGTGTCAGTCAATTTTTGAATTAGCTGCTTCATGGATTTTCCTCGTCTCGAATTTTATCTATCGCTTCAAAAGTGCGGGCGTTATTTGACGAATGGCGGCATACAATAACGCCAACGTATTTTTCCAATCATCGATGCGGGCCAGGCTCATCGCGGAGTGAGTGTAGCGATGCGGAACAGAAATGGAAACAACCGGCACACCGACACCCGCGCGTTGGACACCGCCCGCATTCGTTCCCCCTCCGCCCGGTTGACGGATTTGATAAGGTATCTTTGCCTTCTGCGCGATATCCTGCATAAAACGAACCAAGCGCGGATCGTCAATGGTTGAGGAATTAGATACGTAAATCGCGGGGCCCAAGCCAAGTTTCGTATTGTAGAAAATATTCTCGCCTTCAAACTGCATAGGTAGATCATTAGCCGGAGTCGCATCAATGACTATCGCTAGATCAGGCTTGAAATACTGCGCTGCGACTTTTGCGCCGCGCAATCCAATTTCCTCCTGCACAGTAAACGCTGCGCACAAATCGATATTCGGATTTGAAACCTTAAGGAGTTCAATCAGCGTTGCAATGCCGAGACGATTATCCAGTGACTTCGACATTAGGGATGGGCCAACACGTCTGAAGTTTGGTGCAAACGTGCCGCGTTCGCCGACTTTGATTTTCGATTCAGGTCCAAGATCAATCCGCAGGGCATCTTCAGGGAGAGGTTTTTTGCGCTCATCCGAAGTCGTATGATGAATGGGTTTTGCGCCAATCACGCCCGGTTTGTTTTCTTTTCCGACTACAATTTGTTTACCCACCAGATTACGCGGATCAATACCGCCAATGGTCTTGAAACGATACAATCCTTCGCCGTCCTCAGCAACCAGCATAAAGCCAACTTCATCCAAGTGCGCGTCCAGCATCACGCGCAGACGTTTCGCGCCTCGTCCTTTTTTGATTGCAAGGACATTGCCCAGCGCATCCACTTTGACTTCATCAACGGATGATTTGATTTCTTCGAGAACGAGCTTTCGCACTTGGCTCTCACCGCCGGAAACGCCGACGGCACGACAAAGCTTTTCAAGCAATCTGAATTGGGCCGCGCCGATCGTGGGAGTCCTATTTGGCATCTTCATCCTCCCATGAAATCTTTGAGACGAAATCCAATTCCAATCCACTGATGAATTCCGCAAGCAGACGTCCGGCGCGCTGAATATCTTTTAAGGCGACCACTTCAACTGGCGTGTGCATATAACGCAGCGGAATTCCAATCAGCATTGTCGGTATTCCTTCACGCGCCACTTGAATGGAATAAGCATCCGTGCCGGAATGAGTTGGCGTAATATCTATCGCAACCGGAATTTCAAGTTTATCGGCAAGCTCTTTGAATTTCTTATACAAATATGGATGAAGGTTCGCACCCCAGCCAAGCGTTATGCCTTTACTCAACGGGAAAGTTTCCCAACCATCCGCGCCCGGGCCTTTGGCAAAGGTAACATCAACTGCCACTGCAAGATCAGGATGCAAATGAAAAGCAGAAGTGGCCGCGCCACCCAGCGTTTCTTCTTCCTGGGCGGTAGCCACCGCCCATACATCCCAAAGATGGGACCTAGTTTGAAGTTCTTCAAGACAAATCGTCAACGCCGCGACAGATGCGCGGTTATCGAGCGAATGTCCACTGATGACTTCGCCGGAAAGCTCAGTCGGAGGCGTATTGAATGAAACGAGATCACCCACCCGGACGAGACTCGCCACTTTTGACGGCAGCAAGCCAGTATCCACAAGAAGGTAGCGGAGACCAATCGCGCCGTCGCGCGCATCTTCCGGCAAAGTCTTCAATGGTGGCATAACGATCACTCCGGGTAAATCCTGCTTACCATGCACAATCACTGGAGTGCCCGGCAAAATCCGCACATCGATACCGCCAATCTCATCCAAATGGATAAAGCCGTCCACAATTTTTGTGACCATTAAGCCGATGGCATCCATGTGTGTGGCAATCATGACCGCAGGTCGAGGAGATTTGCCGCGACCTTTTTTAAGTCCATGCAGGGAGCCGATACGACTGGTGGAAATTTCATCCACAAGCGCCTTCCATTTGTCTTCGATGCTGTGCGCAACCGGACCTTCATAAGCCGAAAGACCGGGCGCAGAAATTAACGATTTTAGAAAAGGAAGAATGTCTGTCATCTCAACCTTGGATCGTAATGTTTTTCTAACTGAGACAAATTATACTCCCCGCTTCGATATTCACAAACAGCATGATTTTAATCGGCTCTATCTTGGACAATTGGCACTCTCGGACTTATCACATCTCCCCAATCTCAGACATTAGAGATACAATAAGAAATCAATTGCATAATCGGTTCGGTGGTCGCTGATAAGATTCCTTCTCAGCGGCGTCAGGCCAAGGGCCTGTCGAAAAGCACCACTTTTGTGTTTGAACCAAAATCATCATCACCGGTACCGATCCTATGACTCTCTGGCAAGAATACCTCCAACCTAAAACTATAACAGAAGCAATTTCTGCGTTAGCCAACGCGCCGGGTCCTGCCCTGCCTCTTGCGGGCGGAACCGATTTGATCTTGGATCTCGACCAAGGCCGACATCCACCGGTGCATACCATCGTGGATATCACATCCGTTCGAGAAATGCTCCCCATCGAAATTCGGGATAATAAACTGTTCATCGGCGCATCTGTGTCCCATACGCACATCGTTGAATCAGAACTGGTTGCACGACATGCCCAGGCGCTGGTCGACGCATGCGGGCTGATTGGCGGACCGCAAGTCCGCAACGTTGCGACTTTAGGCGGCAATGTGGCTCATGCGCTTCCCGCTGCTGACGGCACGATCGCGTTAATGGCCATGAACGCACAAGCTGAAGTCGCCAATGAAAAAGGAAGTCGACGTGTTCCCATCGCTGAAATGTTTCTTGGGCCTGGTAAGAGCGCACTGGTGAAAAATGAATTATTAGTTGGCTTCTACCTGCCATTGCAAAATAAAAATCAGGCTTCCGCATTTCAACGAGTGATGCGCCCGCAAGGCGTGGCTTTGCCCATCATTAACTCGGCAGTTTGGTTGATACGCGAACAGGATCGAATCGCAGACATCCGTATTGCTGTTGGACCGGGTGGGCCGAAACCGTGGCGCGCCTTAGCCAGCGAATCGGACCTGAGCGGCAAACGACTAAATGACGAAACAATCACACATGCATTTGGACTTCTCCTGCGAGATGTTATGTTCCGTACCAGTCCATATCGCGCCAGCGCAGAATATCGTCGGCATTTGGCAAAGACACTATTTAAAGATACGCTCGAAGCCGCGTGGAAACGCGCACTTCAATCTTAGAGGTAAAAAATGAACGATATAACTTTAACTATTAATGGCAAGAAGCATGTCCTTCCGTCCAAACCGGGCGAGATGCTGGCCGCGCTATTGCGCGAACGCTTGAATCTGACCGGAACAAAGATCGGGTGTGAAGAAGCCGAATGTGGCACATGTACCGTTCTAATCGATGGCGAGCCGGTGTTGTCGTGCGTTTATCCAGCCGCCCGCGCCAACGGAAAAGACATCGTCACCGTTGAAGGCCTGGCACAAAACGGAAAGCTTCACGCCTTGCAGGAAGCCTTTATCCAACATGGCGCGGTGCAATGCGGATTTTGCATTCCGGGTCAGCTGATGACATCCTATGCTCTACTTAAACGGAATCCCGATCCAAGCCGGGAAGAAATTCGTTACGCGCTCAAGGATACATTATGCCGTTGCGCAGGTTATCCGACCATTGAGAATTCAATCCTGGCCGCAGCGCACTCTTTGAAAACAGGCGAACCGATCCAACCGCCGAAAATCCAGCTCTCCTCGGAAAAGCATCAAGTCATTGGCCAGATCGTAGAGCGGCCTGATGCAGAAGATAAAGTAACTGGACACGCAAAATTTTCGGATGATCTTAAGTTTGATGGAATGCTTTATGCGGCCGCGAAGCGCTGCGGAATCCCGCATGGTTTTCTCCGCCGCTTGGATATTAGCAAAGCGCGTGCATTACCGGGCGTGGTCGCGGTGTTGACCGCTGAAGATATCCCTGGTGAGCACAATCACGGGCTGGTTATCTATGATTGGCCCGCAATTGTCGGCCTGAACGAACGCGTCCGTTATGTCGGAGATTCTGTTGCAATCGTCGCCGCGCAAACTCAGCAAATTGCTGAACAAGCTGTCCGATTGATCGAAGCCGAGTTTGATCCACAACCGATCATCAGCGATCCCGTTCAAGCGCGTCAATCAGATGTGCCGAGCTTACATAAGTCAGGCAATTTGCTTAAGCACATCAAAGTCCGCAAGGGAAACATGGAACAGGGTTTTGCGGAAGCCGATGTTGTCATGGAACATGTCTTCCATACTGCAATCACAGAGCACGCCTTCTTGGAACCAGAATGCAGTATCGCCGTGCCGCTGAAAAATGGCCGCATGGAAATTTATGTCGGCTCGCAAATCCCTTATCAGGACCGCGAGCAGGTCGCACGCATTCTAGGTTGGCCGCAAGATCGTGTGCGCGTCGTTGGACAATTGATGGGCGGCGGTTTCGGTGGCAAGGAAGATATCGCCGGCCAGGTTCATGCCGCGCTGCTGGCAAATGTAACCGGAAAACCAGTTAAATTACTCTTTGATCGTCATGAAAGTTTGTTGGTTCATCCCAAACGACATGCCACACAGATTCGAGTCAAGATTGGCGCCAAGAAAAACGGTTGCCTGACCGCGGTTGATACCGAGCTTTATGGCGATACTGGTGCATACGCCTCACTCGGCGAGAAGGTAATGACGCGTGCAACCACGCATTCCGCTGGGCCTTATGAAGTGCCACATGTCCGCGCTGACTGTTATGCGATGTACACCAACAACCCTCCGGCTGGGGCATTCCGCGGTTTCGGTGTGACTCAATCCGCCTTTGCTGTTGAAAGTATGATGGATATGCTGGCAGAGAAACTTAATATGGATCGCATCGAACTGCGACGAATGAATGCTTTGCATATCGGCAGTGTGACCAACACAGGACAAATCCTGCGTGACAGCGTTGGACTAACCGAATGCATTGATAAAGTCGAAGCCGAGATGATTCGTTTATCGGGGACGAAGAATCCATTCATACCTCGACCTGTAGCGGATGCGCCACATCTGGTGCACGCATGGGGCTTCGCAGCTGGATACAAAAACACCGGTCTCGGTGGAGGCTCTCCCGATAAATCAGGCGTGGAAGTTGAACTGTATGAAGACGGTATTGTAGAAGTCCGCACCTCCGCCGCGGAGCTTGGACAAGGATTAGTCACGGTGCTGCGCATGATCGTTGCGGAAGAATTATGTTTGCCACCGAAAAAGGTGCGTGTCCTTGTCATGGACACTGATCTGACTCCCGATGGCGGACCGACGACCGCTTCTCGCCAAACGTATGTTACCGGCAACGCCGCGCGCATGGCCGCGAAAACATTACGCGCCGCAATGACCTCAACGCTGGCAGAAAAATACGATCAACCGCCCGCGCAAATCCATTACATCGAAGGCCTGGCCCAAGTGGATGGACATTCCGTTCCGTTGAGCGAAGTTTATGTTGAAATGAAATCGAATGGACAGGAACCGCGCGCGCTTTACGAATATTGGGCGCCGGAAACCAAACCGCTTGGCGAGGCCGGAGATATGCACGTCGCTTTTTCCTACGCTGCACAAGCCGCGGAGGTGGAAGTCAATACCAACACCGGCGAGGTGCGCGTGCTGAATGTCATTGCTGCAAACGACGTTGGACGAATTATCAATCCACTTGGGCTGGAAGGACAGGTCGAAGGCGGCGTCATGATGGGATTGGGCAATGCGCTGACGGAACACTTCATCGTCGAGGAAGGGCGCGTGGTTACCGATCGCTTGGCGCGCTATCGCATTCCCGGGATAGCTCTTACTCCCAATATCATCCCGATCATGGTCGAACATCCCACGAATGACGGACCGTATGGTGCGAAAGGCGTGGGCGAAATTGTCAGCATCCCAACCACACCCGCCATCACGAATGCCATCTATAACGCGGTCGGGGTGCGCGTGGATAGTCTGCCCGTCGATCAGGAACAAATCCTGTGGGGATTACAACAAGCGACTAATGCGCAACCCGCGTGAACAAAAGCTTTTGAATCAAAAAGTGCTGGCTAAGATTGCCAGCACTTTCTATTTGAATAAATACTTTAAAGAATTTCATCTTGGCTTTTCAGCCTGAGGCTTGCAAGGCTTCATCCATGGAAATACCGGCCATCATCAACCCGATTTGCTCAATCGAGGCCTGACCGCGCTCCACAATGCCGATAATCTTGCCTTCATACATGATCGCGATCCGGTCCGATAGTGTGCGGATTTCATCCAAGTCTTCTGAGATCAACAAGATCGCAGTTTTGGATTCTCGCTGAGCGAGCAGACGCTGATGAATATATTCGGTCGCGCCGATGTCCACGCCGCGTGTGGGCTGGGCGGCAATCAAAGCATCAGGGTGGCGCGATAGTTCGCGCGCCATGATCAACTTTTGAATATTGCCGCCGGAAAGATTCTTGAGCGGTGTATCGAGACTGGGTGTTTTCACCGCGAATTCATTCACCAGATCAATTGCATGGGATTCCATTCGCGGAAAATTAAGAAAGATACCATTGGTATATTCGCGCGATGAATGATCGTGCAAGTAAATATTCTCCTCCACCGAGAATTCGCGGATCGCGCCGTCCCGCATGCGTTCTTCGGGAATATAGGCCATCCCCGCGTCTATTCTTTGATTGAGCGTAGACGCAGTAATATCGTTTTGTCCAATGACTATCTTGCCCGAAGTCGCCTTGCGCATTCCCGCTAAACATTCAGCCAACTCACGCTGTCCGTTGCCTGAGACGCCCGCCAGTCCCAGAATTTCACCAGCGTGGATCTCAAGATTAACTCCATGTAAAGCTTCGGCGCCGCGATCCCCCATTGTCTTGAGCCCTTCCATCTTAAGCGTAACTGCTCCCGGCTTGAGCGGACGCGGCTCGAGTTCTTTGAGTTCACGCCCGACCATCATCTTGACCAATTCGTCGCGCGTCACCTCACGCGTTGGGCGCGTGCCGATCACTTTTCCATCGCGCAAAACAGTGACGCGGTCGCTGATGTCCATAACCTCATGCAGTTTGTGAGAAATGAATACTAGCGAATGGCCCTCACTGACCATACGTCGCAATGTGACAAACAAATCATTGACTTCCTGCGGCGTAAGCACTGCCGTTGGTTCATCCAGAATAATCAGACTTGCTCCGCGATATAACGCTTTCATGATCTCGACGCGTTGTTGTTCTCCAACCGAAAGCTGCCAAACATAAGCACGCGGTTCCACTTTTATGCCGTAAGCCTCTGAGAGTTCCTGGATGCGCTTTGTAACTTTATCCAGATCAAGCAACGGCCCACGAGAAGAAGGAAGTCCAAGGGCCACATTTTGCGCAACGGTCAGGGTTGGAACCAGCATAAAATGCTGATGAATCATACCGATGCCGGCGCGTATTGCATCCGCGGGCGAACGGAAAACATAAGGCTTGCCATCAATAATGATTTCGCCCTCGTCCGGCTTGTATAAACCATATAATTGCCTCATCAAAGTGCTTTTCCCCGCGCCATTTTCCCCAAGTAAAGCGTGCACTTCACCGGATTTTACATCAAATGAAACCTCCAGAATTAGCCAACACACCAGGAAAGCGCTTGACGATATTGCGCATCTCGACACGCTGGATACGGCGGTTTTGAGTTGATTGAGTTTCAGATGTCATAGCTCACCGGAGTCTTTTTTGTTGATTGAACCATTCCATTTTCAATCCCCTCTCCTGTTTAATTGACAGGAGAGGGGTAATACCTTCACAACTTTACGGTTGAACACCAATGCTTGCGTTCTTAATGCCAGCGATCGCGGCATCACCAGCCGCTTTCACGTCAGCAGGCAGGCTATAACCAGAATTGTAAGCAATACTCAAGCCACCATTAGACAGGGTCAGCGTATATTGAGCGCCGCCCAAGGTACCGGCCTGATGCTTGGCAATCATGTCCTTTAACATTCCGGTCCAATCATAAACCTGGCTGGCAACAACCAAGCTAGGAGCCAGCGAGGATTGATCAGCCTGAGTACCAAACCACAATACATTGCCTGCATCCTTGGCTGCGCCAATCGAGCCGACTACAGACTGCGATGAGCCGGTCAGGATATCAGCACCAGCAGCAATTTGCGTCTTAGCTGCGGCAGTCATCAGACCTACGTCGGAGAAGGATCCGGTCCAAGTAGTATTTACTTTAATGGTCGGATCAACCGAGGCTACACCCTGTGTAAAGCCATCAATATAAGTCTTGGCATCACCGACATCAACAGGTCCAGTCACGCCGATGACTTTGCTCTTCGAAAGCTTAGCGGCCATAACTCCGTTGACGTACCCGCCCTCTTCCGCGGCGGCGGTGTAAGCATATACATTCTTCATACCGAATGTATTTACGTCCGTTCCCCAGGCAAAGGTTGTATTGGGGAAATCAGGCGCGATATCTTGCACAGATGAACCGTACTGTGAACCATGCGCGATCACAATATCATAGCCTTTGCTGGCATAGTCACGAATAGCTGCTGCGGCATCAGGCACATTAAACAGGTTATCAGTATATGCAATTTCCAGTGCTGATGGACCGCCCATATCTTTCTGGACTGATTGCAACGCGACCCACATGGATTGACTAAAAGCCGCATCATTTGTGGCACTCGGCATGATCACCGCGATGCGGAAGGGTTTTGGAGTCGGGGTGGCGGCAGGTGGTTGCGTTGGAGCTACAGTCGCAGCAGGGGCTGAAGTAGCCGGAGCAGGCGCGGGTGCTGGAGTCGCTGCAGGAGCACATGCAGTGAACAACATGGCAATCAACAACAACCCTACGATCAACAAACTTTTGCGTTTCATTTTCTTCCTCCTATAGAAGAATTGTTTTACTAAATATTGTTCAGAGGGCGGCGAATACTATGCCGGCCGTTGGAGAACTGACATTTGTTGGTTATCTAATTCTTTTTGCTTCACCTCCTTGCTGTTTTAGACTCAGCTCTCGCCTCTTTCAAAAGGCTTATTAAGCGCAGCTGGCTGGCGCGCGCGATTGACACTAATCATTAGCGCCGCGATGGTCATCAGGTAAGGGAGCATTACAGCGACATCTGATGAAATTTTTACGCCCAATACCTGCATCCATAATTGCAATGAATTTACAAAGCTGAATAGCAACGCACCTCCCAGAACCCCAACCGGACTCCAACCGCCAAAATAGACCAGAGCCACGGCAATAAATCCCTGGCCCGCAGTCAGGTTGTCTTGAAATAGATTAACCACCGCCGTAGACAAAGTAGCTCCAGCAAGACCAGCCAGTATCGCTCCAAGGCAAACACTGAAATAGCGGATGCGGTCTACATTAATTCCCAACGAATCGGCCGCCGCGGGATTCTGCCCGACCGATTTGATTTTGAGCCCCAAAGTGGTCTTGTTCAATATCCACCAGGCAATAGGAACCAGCAGGAACGCGCCATATACTGGAATGCTATTTTGAAACAGGAGTTGACCGACCACAGGAAGATCACCTAGGAGAGGAATTTTGGCAGGCTGAAATCCATTGATCGTTTTTACAGTACCAATCGTAGTTTCGAATAACAGGCTGGACATGCCATAGCCGAACAGATACAAACCAATGCCGCTGATACCTTGCTCAGCTTTTAGCGTAACACTAATGAAGGACATTAACAAACCCATGAGCAGCCCAATAATCACAGCAGTTAACAAGGCCAGCCACAGGTTACCTGTATTCAAGGCTACATAAAATGCACCGTATGCGCTAAGCAACATGATGCCTTCCACGCCCAGATTTACCACTCCTGAGGTCTGCGCAAAGGTTTCCCCAATAGCGGCGTAAAGGAATGGCGCCGCAAGAGGGATCATCGTTTTCAAAACGCCAATGACTTCTTTCATGAATTCTCCTCTTCATTTTGCACACCCATATTACGCCTGGCAGCCCAGCGCCGCGACCATATTGCCGATCCGGATACGAACAGAACAATCAAACCTAGCAGGGCATTGATCAGAGATGATGGCACCTGCACAGTGCGTTGCATTTCATTCGCGCCCACCAACAATCCTCCAAACAAAATGGATGCGGGGATCAAGCCCAATGGATGTAATCCTCCGAGCAGGGCCGCAACAATTCCTGTAAAGCCATATCCGCTTGTGATGCCATCCAACAGGCGGTGTTGCACGCCCATGATTTCAATCGCGCCGGCTAAACCGGCAAAGCCTCCCGCTAATGTCATTGAAAATGCTTGATAGAAAGGAACATTGATTCCTGAATAGCGCGATGCATCCGGGTTCAGACCGACCGCGCGGATGCGATAACCAATCGTTGTACGCCATAAAAAGAAGTAGACCAAAATTGCCAATACCAGCGCCAGGATCGCTCCAGCATGCAACAGCGTCTGAGGAACTAAACGCGGCAACGTAGCTTGTTGGGGAATCCTCGCAGATTGAGCCAGGAAAGTCCCAGCAGCAATTCCAGCCGGATCCATCAATGGTCCGCGAATGAGAAGATACATAAATTGTTGGGCAATGGAGTTCATCATGATCGTGCTTAAGATTTCATTGACATGCAAGCGAGCTTTTAGAATCCCCGGGACAAAACCCCATACAGCTCCAGCCAGGAAACCGAAGATCAGAGTGGCGGGAATCAGAAGCCATCCGGGCCATGTGTTGAAAGTCAATGGAAACCAGGTGGCCGCAATAGCGCCGAGAATGATCTGCCCCTCCCCACCGATATTGATCACATTAGCACGAAATGCAATACAGATACCCAAACCTACAAGCAACAATGGGGTGGCCTTCACCAACGATTGCGTAATCCCTGAAATACTGCCCGCCGCACCGTTAATCAATGCTTCATAAGCGGCGACAGGATTAGCCTTGAGAATGATCAGCATCAAGGCGCCAATCAAAAGTGCAGCCAGAACTCCGGCCAACGGCAACAGCAGATGCAACACGACGTTGCTCCAATCAAAGACTGGCCGATGGATAGAGGAGGAACTATTGACTGCTTTCTTAGCTTGCATAGTTTTTTCTCCGATGCAATTCTGAAGTGTCAGTCGCTCGTAAAATCACTTTACTATAACTACCATAAACACCATTGGGCTATTAAACAGGCTATTTTCCAATTCGGCGAATAATATGAAAATCAAAAAAATCGGAAACAAACTTACTGACCGAAAAGTCCACAACCAAATCATCGTGCGTAAATAATTTTGCTTCCATCTTTAGTAACGGAGTCTTGCGCGGGATTTTCAATCGGCGCGCTAAGTCGCTATCGGCCTCAACTGCAGCCAGTCTGGTAAATGAATATGTGAGAGGGGGTTGGCCACGCTTAAGGAGGATGTCAAGCACAGAGCCGCGAAATTTCGTGCCGAGTTCCCGTCTGCGCATGAACTTGAGAGGCAGTACATCCAATAAATGCGCCACTGGCCTATTATCCACCAGAATAACACGAACCACAGAAAGAATTTGTTCTCGTGAATCACATTCCAAACCCGTGGACTCAACAGACGTAGCGGCTCGTTCTTCAATCTCCGCCTCTCCCATTTCGGTTTTCAATCCCATGCGGCGGGCAATATGTTGGATGCTTTCAAGCACTTCTAAACCGCTATCGAGGCGATTCTGGTAAGAAGGTGAAATATAGGTTCCAACTCCATGCTTCCGGATGATCAGTCCTTCCATCTCAAGTTTATAAAGTGCCTCGCGTAAAGTGGGACGTGAAATCCCTAATTGTTCCGCAAATATTCCCTCTGGCGGCAATTTCTGTCCAGGTCGGTATGTGCCACTCTGGATTAGATCGCGCAGATAAAACTGCGTCTGATAATGAAGAGGCTCGTTGGTCGTTTTGATCCGTCTTAATTCGGAAGCCATACTGCCTTCACCTGATGTCATCAGAGGTCTGACCTCTGATGACCTATGAATAATATAACAGGTTTTTTATTCAAAAGCATGTGTCATTTGTCATATTCAAGCAAATAACAATCAGGTCTAGAACAAAATGTATAGATATTAAAGCGGGCAAGCCAACTCGGATGGTAGTAAATAACTACAAGTGGTGCTGACAGATTTTGCCAGCACCACTTAACCTAAAATGAAAGTCATTCTTCAATGGAGGTTATTTCAAGCCTCTAAGCACTCACTCTTTTTTGCAAAACTTTAATCAACGCATTGATCAATGCAGTGGGAATTTGACTTGAGGTTCCACTTGACACTTGAGTTGTCAGAGTACTGGAAGTCGAACTCTGCGATACGCCTGTAACGATTCCGCCGAGCTCATCCCCGCCCGGACCTCCCCCATCAGGTCCACCAAACCCGCCACTACTATTACTGTTGCTGCTGCTTTTGCTCGAACTTTGCACAGCAGTGTTCAGGTCTTGCTCAAAGACGGAAATATCTTGTTCAGTTAGCTTCATATTTGCAATTGTTTGGAGTTGACTGGGCGTGAGCGTTTCCTTAATTTGGTTAACCGCCGCGTCGATCTCCACTTGAGCGGATGTATCGCTATTCGCTAAAACTTTCATAACCTCCCAAAGCGGCAAAAGTTCCGAAGCTTGCTTTGTGGTCACGGCTTGATCCGTACCCTCAAGCTTCAAAATGCCAACGATCAGTTCTGCCTGCCCTGCATACGATTTCGTCTTTGAGGTTGTCACGGATTGATTCCCGTTTGCTGTTGTGCCGCAAGCGGTCAATAGCAAAGCTATCAGAATAATCATTACAATCATTTTGTTTTTCATAGGATTCTTCCTTTCAATTCTCTAGGGCCATAAATATCTGATTTCTTAATCCCTATTCTAAGATTCGAAACTGTGAAGATTCAAAGAGAAGGTTGAGAAAACGCTGAGAACCCAGAATGGAATTGGATGATTACATAAGAAAAGTCATCGCGGCCTTGAGGCCGCGGTGACTTAGATAAGAGACGTACATCAGAATTTACCCCGCTGAAGCTGTCATCGCAAGCTGCGTGTAAATATTAGGTCTTGCCCGAAGAGAGGACCTTTTCAAAGTAGTCGAAGCTACACACCTTTCATTGAGCACAATCATAAAGTGTCACTTGCATATCTCCGCCCGGACCAGGTGCAAAGTTTTGTGGTGTGTTTGAATTGCTTGCTCCTGCCCGTGTTCCATCGGGTGCGCCTGTGTTTTGTGTGGTGGTATCAAAGCCCTGAACAGCTCTACAAGACGATCCTACCCAACTCGAAATATCACTTCGACCTCCGTTCGGTCCGCCACCTCCGCCACCCCAATAAATGAAACGGAGCTCACCATTCTTCACCATGTTGGCCAGATCACTGTCACTGACCACTGAATCCTGGCCATTAAATCCGCCGAGATATAAAACCGGTCGCCCGGTAGCAAGCACGTAATCCGCACCTTGCATCGAACTTGGAACGGCCATCAGATATTTCATACCTTGTGTATTCTGCTGAAGATAACCAAGCAAATCTTGGTTGATTTGCAAATCACTACGAATAGCTGGTCCAACCGATCCCCCGCCATATGCGGCTGGTAGAGACTGATTTGAACTCGCATTCATGTTCGTCAAAGCAGACCAGATGCCAGGAGTGAGGAGCATGGACATGGTCACAAAGGCAAATCCAAGGAGTGCGCTAAGTCTGAAATTGAGGACGAAGATCGATATGACTAGCAATACAAAACCGATCACAAACAATGCAATCGTCGTAGGCAACCACCAAATATTTTGGGTAAATGATCGCCCAGTCACGTATTGGAAAGCTAATGTGCCGCCACCGCACAATGTTAATAGAATTGCCGCAAGCCAAAAATGTTTTTGACCTAATCGCCATAACTCGATCACACCGACTGCAACCAACGCGGCAAGCGGCGCAGCCATGATGGACAGATAATACTCATGGAAGAATCCGGCAACGCTGAAGAACACACCGGTCGTCAAAAGCCAGCCGCCCCACAATACCAAGGCTTGGTGTTTTGATTCAAGTGGCCAACGCAAACGGGTACCAAACAAAATGGCGAGAACGGCGAAAACTCCAAACGGCAACAACCAGCTGACCTCTTTGCTCAGCGGCGCGATAAACAATCGCAATGCGCCGGCCTGACCAATATTGAATCCGCCCAGCCCCCCACCGGCTGGTCCGCCCATGTTCCCCGGCACGTTTGGTGGGTTTCCGTTGAATTGAGACTGCATTGGTAGGAGTCCGTTATTCGTCCCGCTTAAAGCAGGCGGAGGCAGTGTACCGTTCAGGCTCGGACTTTGAGCGGGCGCACCACCATTGCCAAATCCATTGTTCAGTCCGCCTCCCCCTCCCATTCCCAGCAGGCGATTGACTCCGTTATATCCAAAAATTAAACTCATCTCGCTGTTGTTTCCGCTACTGCCCACATACGGCCGTTGGCCCGCTGGAGTCAGATCAACCGCAACAGCCCACGAAAACGAGATGACCAGCAACAATAAAGATGCGATGCCTAACTTCCAAAACTTATTCCACAGCTTTTCCTTGGAACCAAAAACATAAAGCCCGTAAAAAGCAGGCAACGGCAGAAAGGCTTCGAGCATTTTGATGTTGAAGCCGATGCCGACCAGCGCCGCGCCCAACAACAAATAACGAAGTTTGCTAGTTTCAGTGGCTATGATAAAGGCCCATGCCGCCAGAAGCAGAGTCAGAATCAGTGTGCTGTCCATCGTGTTGTTACGATCCGTGGCGATAACAACCGGTGTGATTGTCAAAGCCAAGGCCGCCAGCAAACCCGCAACGGTTCCAAATGATCGGCACACTAAATGATAGAGCATAATCACTGATAGGATGCCAGCCAGGATTTCAGGCAACACAACGCTAAATCCGCTTACACCCAAAAAGTAGGCCGAGATGGCTTGAATCCATAGACCGAGCGGCGGTTTGTCCACGCTCACTGAACCGCCTGGTTCTGCCGCAACAAAGAAAAAATTATGCCAAGATTGAAGCATACTGGTTACAGCTGCGGTGTAATAATGGTTCGCAAGGCCAATTGCATTCAGATTTGCAAAACGCAACACAGCCGCCAAAATGATGATAATAGACAGGCCAATCCATCCAAACAAACGCGCGCTGGAAATGCGGCGCGCTTGGGTGGACGCAATCGTGGGCGACAATGTTTGTTGAAACGGTAATCTCATTTTGGTTATCTCCAGTTGGTATAGTTTGGGTTGGATTCCGAACTTTGTACCTGAAGTTTACAAATTGAAGCTGTGAGATCGCGAAGGGAAGATTGAGAAAATATTGAGAATGATTTTTCTGCATCGAGCTTTTAACAGCATTTTCTCAGCATGACAGCGTAAGATGCATTTGTGAAAATAAAGCCTGCTCAAATGTTTAATTGAACGGTATGATTGGTTCTAGAGGTTGAGGTTATGCAAACTGTATTAATCGTTGACGATGATGTGAAACTGCTCAAAATGTTGCAGCGCACTTTGGCCTATGAGGGCTTGCAGGTTTTCACAGCGGCGAACGGGGAAGAGGCTTTGAATCAAATAGATGATTGCAAACCTGATCTTATTATTTTGGATTGGATGATGCCAAAGATGGACGGGCTGGCTGTAGTGCAGGAACTGCAGGTGGAAAAGAATCCGGCCATGATCTTGATGCTGACCGCACGCGATTCCATTGAAAACCGAGTCGAAGGATTGCAGAGCGGCGCGGACGATTATCTCGTCAAGCCCTTTGCGCCGACGGAACTCGTAGCGCGTGTCCACGCCTTGTTACGTCGAACCGATTCAACGTCCGCGAAGGAGGCGCTAGCATTCGCGGATATAACCCTAGATCCAATCACGCGCGAAGTCCACGTCGGCGACAGAATCCTTGATTTGACAAAAACCGAATTTGATCTATTAGATTTCTTTATGCGGCATCCACGCCAAGTTCTGGAACGCGCACAAATCTTAAATAATGTTTGGGGATATGATTTTGGAGGCGACGATAACGTGCTGGAAGTTTATGTTGGGTATTTGCGCAAAAAGATGGAAGCGGACGGACATCCGCGCATGATCCAGACTGTGCGCGGCATCGGCTATGTATTGCGGGTGGAATAATGTCAATACGATTTCGTTTGACATTGCTTTATAGCGCCATCCTTGCTCTGACCTTGATCGTATTTGGGACCGTGCTTTATACAATTCAAGCGCAAGAGACGATGAGCGCGCTCCAAGCGAACTTGATCCAAAGCGGCAACGGACTCGCCCAATCGATCCTGAACAATTACTTGAATCCCAGTCCACCTCCCAAGCCGCCGGGACCGCCGCCTGTCCCGATTGAAACGCTTTCGGGCGACCAGGCTTTCAACCAATTGCGCGAACGCGATATCATACGCGTGCTGGATCCAAATGGTACGTTGGTTGCCAGTCCATTCGCGGGCCAGGAACAAGATAATATAACTCAAGCCTTGCCTCTCAGTGCTAACGGGCTTCAAGCTTTACAGGACAAGCAAGTTTGGTGGGAGACATCTTCTGCAACTGGAGATCATTTGCTGATCTATGATATCCCGGTGCTTTATCAGGGAAATTTGCGTTTCATTGTTCAGGTCGCGCAGTCGCTTGCCCAGCGTGATCAAACACTTGCGGCTTTGAGCAGCACGCTTATCATCGCTGGACTTTTGACTATACTGATTGCATTCGGCATCGGATGGATTCTTTCCGGCGAGACCCTGCGCCCGATCCATCATATTACTCAAACAGCGCAAGTCATCGGAAAGGAAAGTGATTTCACCCGGCGCGTGGATTACAAAGGTCCAAACGATGAGATTGGACAATTGGCAAGCACGTTTAACTCCATGTTGACCCGTTTACAGGATGCATATCAAGGGGTGAGCCGCGCATTGAAAATGCAACGCGACTTTGTCGCGGACGTCTCGCATGAATTACGCACTCCGCTGACGACCATCCGCGGCAACCTCGAATTGTTGCAGCACGAGCCTCCGATGCCTGGCGACGAACAATCGGAGGTTTTGACAGATGTAGTAGACGAAAGTGATCGTCTGATTCGACTGGTGAACAATCTTCTTATTCTGGCCCGCGCCGACGCAGGCCAAAGCTTGACTTTGCAAACAATTCCGGTTCGTGCTGTGATCGACGAGGCTTGCAAACAAGCACGACAATTGGATCGTCAGCGAGAAATAATTGAAGCTGTGGAAGACTTGTCTGTTATCGGCGACCGAGACGCGCTCAAACAAGTTCTTCTGATTTTGCTGGATAACGCTATCAAATATACAACCGAGGGAATTATAATATCAGCCAAAGCCGCGGAAACACAGGTCGTGATTCGCGTCCACGACAACGGTTCAGGGATTTCACCTGAAAAACTTAGGCATGTATTTGACCGTTTCTATCGCGGTGAAACCGATTCGAGAATTCAAGGATTTGGTTTAGGCCTGCCGATTGCAAAAGCCTTGATCGAAGGACAAGGCGGAGAAATAGAAATTCAAAACGACTCACCTCAAGGCACTACGGTGAAGATCAGTTTGAATTCAATAGGCAAGCTAACTTCAAATTTATAAAAGATAGAGATAAGTCGGCTAGAAATTCGTACGGGTCGAGCCACGCGGGATTTCATTAGGATCATAAGGCGTGACCTGATAGACATAGTAATTCAGCCAGTTTGCGAACAATAGATTAGAGTGTCCGCGCCAGCGCACCTGAGGCTGTCTCGTGGGGTCATTGTTTGGATAATAGTTCACGGGCACGTGGATCGGCAAACCTTTTTTCACGTCGCGGTCGTATTCGGACTTCAGCGTCAGCGGGTCATATTCCGAATGGCCGGTCACAAAGATATGTCGTCCATCTTTTGTGGCAGCGATGTAAATTCCGGCTTGATCCGACTCAGCTAGGATTTGTACATCGCTGATTTTCTCAACGTCGGTGCGGCGGATCTCGGTATGACGCGAATGCGGGGCGAAGAAAATGTCGTCGAAGCCGCGCAACAGGCTTTCGGTTGATGAAAGAGTACGGTGTTCAAAGACGCCAAACATCTTGCGAGGTAAATCATACTTTGGAACTCCGTAACGATAATAGAGTCCCGCTTGTGCTCCCCAGCAGATATAGAGAGTTGACTCAACGTTCGTCTCGGCCCAATCCATAATGTGCGTCAATTCGTCCCAATAATCGACTTCCTTGAATGGCATTTGCTCAACGGGCGCACCGGTGATAATGAGGCCGTCGAATTTTTCATTACGAAGTGCATCGAAGGTGACGTAATGATTGAGCAAATGCTCGGCGTCCGTGTTCTTCGAATCATGCGTTGCCGTGTGAACGAGTGTGATGTCCACTTGCAGAGGAGAATTGCCAAGCAGGCGCAACAATTGGGTTTCGGTGGCAATCTTTGTAGGCATGAGATTCAGAATCGCCACGCGCAGAGGACGAATATCCTGATGAGTAGCGCGTTCTTCGCCCATGATGAAGATGTTTTCATTTTCGAGCGTTGCGCGTGCAGGAAGTGTGGATGGAATTTTTACTGGCATATTCCAGCTTTCTCCCCCCTCCCGTTATGGGAGAGGGGAAGAGGCGAATGCTTACGCATTGAGCGCTTGATTGAGATCCCACAAAATATCATCAATATCTTCGAGACCAATGCTCAAGCGAACGAAGTCGGGGCTGACACCTGCCGCGACTTGATCTTCGGGGCTGAGTTGACTGTGCGTTGTCGTTGCTGGATGAATGGCCAGACTCTTCGCATCGCCGACGTTAGCGAGGTGGCTGAATAGCTGCAGTTTTTCAATAAACTTCTTACCAGCCTCCACGCCGCCTTTGATTCCGAAGCCAAGGATCGCGCCCACGCCTTTTGGAAAATACTTTTTGGCGCGTGCATAATCGGGATGAACTCTTAAGGCCGGGATATTTCACCCAACTGACCTTTGGATGCTTTTCAAGATATTCGGCGACAGCCTGCGCGTTCTGAACGTGACGTTCCATGCGCAGACTCAGCGTCTCGATACCTTGGATGGTCTGCCAGCTATTGAACGGAGCCTGGCAAGCGCCGATATCACGCAAAACTTGCACACGTGCTTTGATCGCAAATGGCGGCAGGCCAGCTTCTTTCAAGTCCGCGTAGACCAGACCGTGATACGAAGGATCGGGCGTGGTAAAGTTTTCAAACTTGCCACTCCGCCAATCGTAATTGCCGCCGTCGACAATGACGCCGCCGATGGTGGTGCCATGTCCGCCGATGAATTTGGTGGTGCTGTGGGTGATGATGTGTGCGCCCCACTCGAACGGGCGGAAGAGATACGGCGTGGCGAAGGTATTGTCAATCATTAACACCAATTTATGTTTCTTCGCAATCTCGGCCACTTCCTCGAAGGGGAACACGGCGATATCAGGGTTGCCTAAAGTTTCTCCATAAAAATCTTGGTATTGGGTTTGATCGCCTTTTCAAAATTCTTCGGATCGGTCGGATCAACGAAAGTGACATCAATGCCAAGCCTCGGAAACGTATACTGGAATTGATTGTAAGTGCCGCCATACAAACAACTCGACGAAACGATGTGGTCGCCCGACTGGCACAAGGTGAAAATGGCTTGCGCTTGGGCGGCGTGACCCGAACTCGCGGCGAGTGCTGCAACGCCGCCTTCCAACGAAGCAAGTCGTTGTTCCAGCACATCGGTGGTTGGGTTCATGATGCGGGTGTAGATGTTTCCCAATTCTTTCAACGCAAATAAATTCGCGGCGTGCTCCGTGCTTTTGAACTGATAGCTCGTAGTTTGATAGATCGGCACTGCGCGGCTTCCCGTGGTTGGGTCGGGGCTGTAGCCCGCGTGAAGCTGGCGGGTGGCAAAACCATACTGACGATCATTTGATGCAGACATTGTATTTTCTCTCCTTGTATGAATTTACCCGCCTTTCAGAAGAGACAAAAAATACCTCTTCTGAAAGTCAAGAAGAGGTACACGCGTATACCATCCTCTCATCTTCCAGTGGTTGAATAGCAGATGCTATTCACTGTCGGAGTTGGCACCTTGACTTGCGTCAGGTTGCCGAGGCGTCATCGGGCCGTTCCCTCAGCCTCTCTGGATAAGAGCGAGTATTTAATTATTAGCGCCGATTTATATCAAACGAGTTATTTTCTGTCAAGGGTTATAACAAATTCTCTTTTACCAATAATTCCGCATTATAGATGGATCCGCCCGCCGCGCCGCGGATGGTGTTATGGGATAACACGACAAACTTAAGACTTAATAGCGGATCGCGGCGGATGCGACCGACAACGGTTGTCATTCCTTTGCCCGTTAAACGGTCGAGTCGCGGCTGAGGACGATCCGTTTCATCCCGCACCTCGATAACGGGTCGCGGCGACGAGGGCAATTCCCGTGCGGATGCCGGGGCGAGATAATTGCGCATAGCGCGCATTGCTTCTTCAGGACTTGCTTGATTGGATAATTCAACACTGACGCATACCGTATGTCCATCCGTCACAGCCACACGATTCGTGTGTGCGCTGAATTCCAATATCCGCCAACTCAACTTTGTTGTTATCGAGTTTGCCAAGCATCTTGCGGGGTTCCCATTCCACTTTATCTTCCTCCCCGCCGATATTTGGAATCACATTGTCATTGATATCCAACGATGGCACACCGGGATAGCCTGCACCCGATAGTGCTTGCATGGAAACGGCGAAAACCTTTTTCACGCCGAAAGAATCGTCGAGCGCTTTGAGCGCAATGGTTAAACCGGTGCTGGTACAATTTGGATTCGTTGTAATGCAACCGCTCCAGACGCGTTGTTGGCGTTGCTGTTTGACTAATTGAATATGATCCGCATTGACTTCGGGAAGCAAAAGCGGCACGTCGTCCGCACGACGATATGATGAGGCGTTCGAACAAACTGCAAAACCTGCTTGTGCGAATTGCGGCTCTAGGTCTTTGGCGAGATCAGCGGGCAACGCAGAGAAAACTATTTTTGCGTTCATAGCATCCGGTGCCGCGGGAACGACGACCAGGTTGCGCACATATTCTGGCATCGGATCATTCAATATCCAGCGACAAGCCTGCGCATACGGTTGTCCAACCGAACGATCTGACGCAGCTAATGCAATTACTTGAAACCACGGATGATGATCAAGCAACGAGATAAATCGCTGGCCAACCGAGCCGGTCGCGCCGAGAACTGCAACGGGAATTTGAGACATAAGATAACTCCTTCTTGGTTTATGAAACAATTAATTTATGCAGAGCCTTCACAGCATTTTCAGTATCCGCCGCGGTGACGACCATGCTGATGGAAACTTCCGAGGAACCCTGCGCAATGGCGAGAACGTTCACGTTGTTCTTTCCCAGCTGCGAGAAAACCTGGCCCGCGACTCCGGGCGTATGAATCATTCCCACGCCGACGACGGTGATGATCGAAACATCCTCCGTCATCCAGACGCGGTCAATATCGTTATCGTCGATCTCGCTTGAAAAAATCTTTTCGAGCTTATGGACCACAGGCTCCGCAGTCTCGGTGGGCACCGCAAAGCAAATGGATTGTTCCGACGAAGCTTGTGTGATCAGCGGGACGCTTGTGCCTGTGGATGCGACCGCAGCAAATGTGCGCGCTGCCACGCCGGGGACGCCCAGCATACCGCGTCCTTCAACCGTGACCAGCCGCTGCTTGCGAATGGCCGTCACGGCTTTGATGACCTGTCCATGCACAGGCTTGTTATGGGATTTCGCGTTTGCAATTAAGCGCGTGCCGGGGTGCGATGGATTGAATGTGTTGCAGATGCGGAGCCCGATTCCGGCTTCGATCACAGGACGGATCGTTTTGGGATGTAGAACTTTCGCACCAAAATATGCAAGCTCGGCGATTTCACTGTAAGTGATTTCAGGCAACGTGCGCGCCGAAGATTCAATGCGTGGATCGGTTGTCATCACGCCATCTACGTCTGTCCAGATCCAAACATCGTCAGCGGGCAGGACCGCGCCGATGATCGCTGCAGAATAATCGCTTCCACCTCGACCTAACGTTGTTACCACACCTTCAGGCGTCGCGCCGATGAAGCCAGTGGTGATGGAAACGATGCCTTCATCCAAGAACGGATTCAGATGATGATGTGTTTTCTCATTCGTTGCTTTAAAATCGGGATGCGCATTTTGAAAATGATCATTTGTGATGATGAACTCGGTCAATTCAATCGCCTTCGCTTTGATGCCCCCACTCTCGGCAATCGCGGCCAGTAAGCGGATGCTCATCCGTTCACCTAGGGAGGCTACCGCATCCAGTGCACGCGGACTGGCCTCGCCAAGCACTGCAATCGCCCTGCACAAATCCACAAAAGAGAAAATGAGCGCATCGATCTCCTCCTTGGTCTTTGTACAAAGAGTTTTATCTCGAATCAATTCATCAATAGCAATAAAATGTTTTTTGCGCAGTGTCTGTTCTGCATCGGAAAGCGATGTGATATTTCCATGTGCGGCATTTGAAGCGCTATCGAGTAGGAGATTGGTCACGCCCGACATGGCTGAAGTCACCACAACGACGCGCGGCCATTCGTCGCGCGCCGCTCGAATGATTTGCGTGGCATTGATCAGCGCCTCAGTCGAGCCGACAGAGGTCCCACCGAATTTCATCACGAGAGTTTGTTTTGATTTTGACATGGCATTTTCTTCTCCTTCGTTTCAATAAAATAAAACGCCTCACGTTGTCGTGAGGCGTTGTGTGTTTTGGTAAAACTTTTCTTCGATTACTTCCATCCAAGCACAAAAACCTCACGGGCACGTCGCGGGGTAGTCATGGTCATGGATGTCGTGAAGCAAACCGAATACAGGGCGAATTGGGCGTTATTCTATGCGCGAGTTGGTGAATGGTCAAGAGGAAAAGTTTAGCAACAAATTTTGAGATTGCCTCTTGACGGATTTTCAATTCTGCCTATAATCAGGCGAAATACCTAGACAAATGAACGCCTTGATTTTCGGTCTCTCCCTTATTATTGTCGTCCTTCTTGCGGTCCTTATTATTAAGGATCAATTTTCGGTTAGGATGGCAACGGTGAGAGTAAAGTAGTACACCTTAGTAAGTGCAAAGAGCCGCCCTAACCACGGGCGGCTCTTTTATTTTATGCCTAGAGGAAAAGAGCCATGCGATCCGACACTATTAAAAAAGGTTATGAAAAAGCTCCACACCGGGCGCTGCTTCGCGCGACGGGAATGAAAGAAGAAGACTTTGAAAAGCCGTTTGTTGCAATCGTTAATTCATATGTGGATATCGTCCCCGGCCACGTTCATTTGCAGGAATTTGGAAAACTCATAAAAGAAGCGGTGCGCGCCGCTGGTGGTGTGCCGTTTGAATTCAATACCATCGGCGTGGATGACGGGATCGCGATGGGACATGTGGGGATGAAATACTCGCTTCCTTCGCGGGAGTTGATTGCGGATTGCGTTGAGACGATGATCGAGGCCCACCGTTTCGATGGAATGGTTTGCATCCCGAACTGCGACAAGATCGTGCCGGGGATGTTGCTGGGCGCGATGCGCGTCAATATCCCGGCAATTTTTGTTTCCGGCGGGCCGATGGCTGCAGGAAAAACTCCCGAGGGTGAAGCCATTGATTTGATTTCCGTGTTTGAAGGCGTGGGCGCATATTCAGCAGGAAAGATCGACGAAAAGCGTTTGTCTATTTTGGAGAAATTTGCGTGTCCATCCTGCGGTTCATGTTCCGGCATGTTTACAGCCAACTCGATGAATTGCTTGATGGAAGCCATAGGGCTCGCGTCTGCCATTCAACGGCTCTGCTTTGGCAAAGACACCTGAACGGGAAGCGCTCGCGAAACGAGCCGCGACGCAAATCATGACTCTCATCGCACGCGATATCAAGCCGCGCGATATCGTGACACCTGAAGCGATTGACGATGCATTTGCTTTGGATATGGCGATGGGTGGTTCAACCAACACGGTTCTTCACACGTTGGCTTTGGCTCACGAAGCCAATGTGGATTACCCGCTAAGCCGCATCAATTCGGTGGCGGATAAGGTTCCGCATATCAGCAAGGTAAGTCCGGCGGGTAAATGGCATATGGAAGATGTTCATCGTGCAGGCGGCATCCCGGCAATATTGAATGAAGTCCAGCGGGGAACAGGCATGTTGCACTTTGACCGAATCACAGTCAGTGGCACAACATTAGGGGAATCAATCAAAGGGATTGAGATCAAGGATGAAGAAGTCATTCACTGTTATGAAAATGCGTACTCGAAGCGCGGTGGGTTGTCGATTTTGTTTGGCAACCTCGCACCGAACGGCGCAGTGGTCAAAGTCGGCGGTGTGAGCGAAGCGATGATGAAGTTCAGCGGCCCAGCGCGGATCTACGAGTTCGCAGGACGAAGCATACGCGGGAATTCTGGCAAATGAAGTAAAGCCTGGGGATGTGGTGGTGATCCGCTATGAGGGGCCGAAAGGCGGACCGGGGATGCAGGAGATGTTATCGCCAACTTCCGCGATCATGGGGCAGGGATTGGGCGATAAAGTTGCTCTGATTACGGATGGCCGTTTCAGCGGTGGGACGCGCGGCGCTTGCATTGGTCACATATCTCCGGAAGCTGCGGCCGGCGGGCCGATTGCGCGCGCTCAAGGCTGGGGACATAATTGATATTGACTTAACGGAACGCAGACTGGATGTCCGTTTGAGTGAAGCGGAGATCAAGCAACGACTGGCTGCGTTGCATCCATTCAAATCCAAAGTTACATCGAAGTGGCTAAAGCGTTATTCGTATTTTGTCACCAGCGCAGATACTGGTGCGGTGTTGCAATCCTAAGGAGAAGAGAATGAAACTGACAGGTGCAGAAATTTTATGGGAATGTTTGGTGAAGGAAAGCGTGGAGGTGGTGTTCGGTTACCCCGGCGGCGCCAACATGCCAATCTATGATGCGATGCTGAATTATCCCGTGCATCATGTATTAGTGAGACATGAGCAGGGCGCGGCTCACATGGCGGATGGATATGCGCGCGCTTCGGGAAGAGTTGGCGTGGCGATGGCAACCTCAGGCCCAGGCGCGACGAATTTGGTCACCGGCATCGCCACCGCGATGATGGATTCGTCGCCAGTGGTATTCATTACCGGACAGGTCGCGGCGCATTTGATCGGCGGCGACGCGTTTCAGGAAGTGGATGTGACCGGCATCACACTGCCCATCACGAAGCATAACTATCTTGTGACGCGTGCCGATGAGGTTGCAGAGGTTGTACGTGAGGCATTTTATATCGCGCGCAGCGGGCGACCCGGCCCGGTATTGATTGATATCTGCAAGAACGCCCAAGTGGAGCAGACCGAGTTCGTTTATCCCAAAGAAGTGAAATTACCTGGCTACCAGCCTGTGTCCCATGCACCAAAAGATTCGCTCGAACACGCGGTGAAATTAATTGAGAAGGCAAAACGTCCGCTTATTTTGTGCGGACATGGCGTGCTCATTTCCGGGGCGGAGGAAGCGCTCATGCAGTTCGCAGTCAAAACTCAAACACCAGTCGCGAGCACATTACTGGGATTGGGTGCCTTCCCTGCATCGCATCCATTAGGCCTCGGCATGATGGGCATGCACGGCGAAGTGCATACCAACCTGGCCATCCAAAATTCAGATTTGATCCTGGCCTTTGGAATGCGTTTCGATGACCGTGTGACCGGCAATTTAAAGGCATATGCGCCGCACGCCAGGAAAATCCATGTCGAAATCGATCCTTCTGAAGTCCATAAAAACGTCGCGGCAGATGTCCCGCTGATCGGCGATTTGAACACGGTTCTGATGGACCTCATTCCCTTGGTGGATGAATATGATCACGATGAATGGTTGAAGGAGATCAGCAACTGGAAGACCGAGGCCGACGCGCGCAGCATCATGAACTGGCCCAATGATGACAAATTATATGTGCCGCATCTGGTCAGCGACATTTGGAAAGCGACAGGCGGCAACGCGATTATCACAACTGACGTAGGCCAGCATCAGATGTGGGCGGCGCAATATTATGCGCTCGAGAAACCGAATTGCTGGATTACTTCGGGCGGCGCGGGGACGATGGGCTTTGGCCTGCCTTCCGCGATCGGCGCGTGGTTTGCGAACAAGGATCAGGAGATCTGGGCGATCGCGGGCGATGGCGGATTTCAAATGACCGCTGCGGAATTAACGACCGCAGTTCAGGAGGGTGCCAACGTGAAAGTCGCCATTATGAACAACAACTTCCTTGGCATGGTTCGGCAATGGCAGGAGTTCTTCTTCGAGAAGCGCTATTCCGCAGTGGACATGCTCACACCTGATTTTGTAAAACTTGCCGAAGCCCACGGAGTCCCAGCCTGTATCGTGACGACCCGTGAGGAAGTGGACAATGCGATTGAATGGGCACGCAAGACTGAAGGTCCTGTAGTGATCGAGTTTCGCGTCGAGCGCGAAGATGGTGTTTATCCGATGGTTCCGACAGGCGCGTCACTTGACCAAATGATTCAAAGACCAGTGAGAGTAGAGGAACAAGGAGTTTGATTATGCAATACACATTTATCGCACTTGTTGAGAATAAACCCGGTGTGTTGAACCGCGTAGCTTCGCTCTTCCGCCGCCGAAATTTCAACATCGAGTCCCTAGCCGTCGGGCGGACGGAGAATCCCGAGATCTCGCATATGACCATGGTCGTGGATTGTCCCAACGGTGAGGTGGACGCGCACAAATTGGAAGCGAATCTTTACAAGCTCGTCAACGTGATTGACGTACAAGATGTTACGCATCAGCCTGCGGTGACCCGCGATTTGGCGCTGATCAAAGTGAAAGCCGGCCCCGATCGCCGCGCGGAAGTCAACGGACTTGCTGGAATCTTCCGCGCCCGGATCGTGGATGTCGCAGCTGATTCTGTCATCATCGAGATCACCGGCACCGAAGACAAGATCGAAGGCATGATCGAACTCCTGCGTCCGATTGGAATCGTCGGAATGGTGCGCACTGGCCAAATCGCAATGATGCGCGGCGTGAATGATGGTGTACGGCGAATTCCCGGCGGAAATGGCAATCACTTTGAGGACGATGTATACGAACTGGCGGAGATGACGCCATAATCGCTGGCTATGTCATTCTCATCGAAAAATAAATCCGTCATGGCTTCGCTGGCAATGGCATAAATCAAATCAGGAGAACTTATTATGGCAAAAATCAATTTCGGTGGTGTGGAGGAAGAAGTTGTTACGCGCGGAGAATTCCCGCTCGAGAAGGCGCGTGAAGTCCTCAAGAACGAAGTCGTGGCCGTGCTTGGTTATGGCGTGCAGGGACCTGCCCAGGCTTTGAATATGCGCGACAACGGAATTAAAGTTATCGTCGGACAACGGGAGGGAACAGCCAATTGGGATAAAGCCGTGGCAGATGGCTGGGTTCCGGGCAAGACTCTGTTTTCCGTAGAAGAGGCCGCTGAACGAGGCACGGTGATCCAGTATTTGCTTTCAGACGCGGGACAACGTTCGCAGTGGCCAAAGATTGTCGAATGTCTGAACGAAGGCGATATGCTTTATTTTTCGCATGGATTTTCAATCACATACAAGAAGCAAACAGGCGTGATCCCTCCGCCGCATGTGGATGTCGCACTGGTGGCGCCCAAGGGATCGGGTCGCAGTGTGCGCGCCAATTTCCTTGACGGCTCCGGAATCAATGCCAGCTTCGCAGTTCAACAGGATGCAACCGGCCGCGCGATGGAACGCACGCTTGCGCTTGGAATTGCGATTGGTGCAGGCTATTTATTCCCAACCACGTTCGAGAACGAAGTCTATTCCGATCTGACCGGCGAACGCGGCGTACTGATGGGTGCATTGGCTGGTGTGATGGAAGCTCAATACAACGAACTTCGCAAGCACGGACATACGCCTTCGGAAGCATTCAACGAAACAGTGGAGGAACTTACTCAATCGCTCATCCGCTTGGTCGGCCAAAATGGCATGGATTGGATGTATGCCAATTGTTCCACTACAGCCCAGCGCGGCGCGTTGGATTGGAAGGATAAATTCCGCGATGCGGTTTCGCCGGTTTTCGATGATCTGTATCGGAGCGTGGTTGCCGGCGAGGAAACACGAATCGTTTTGGAAAAGAACAGCGATCCGAAATATCGCGAGAATTTGGATGCTGAACTCAAAGTGATGCGCGAGTCCGAAATGTGGCAGGCCGGCGCGGCTGTCCGTTCTCTGCGCCCGGAAAACTGGAAAAAATAAAGAGGCGTTTTATGAATAACTTCGTTCGTGTTTTTGATACGACTTTACGTGATGGTGAGCAATCCCCGGGCGCGACCATGACCTCCGCAGAAAAGCTGGAGGTGGCGCACAGCCTCGCCCGCCTCGGTGTGGATATTATCGAAGCGGGATTCCCCGCAGCTTCCCCTGACGACCTCGAAGCAGTCAGACGGATAGCGCTTGAAGTGGGCAACCCTCCGGCGGGCGATCCGAATGTAAAAGTCCCGATCATTGCAGGCTTAGCGCGTGCTTCAAAAGATGACATTACTAAAGCCTGGGAAGCTGTCCAAGGCGCGCAGAGGCCGCGCATCCATACCTTTATTGCGACATCTGAAATTCATATGAAGCACAAATTGAAAATGGATCCAGAAGAAGTGATTCAGCGCGTTTCGGAGATGGTTGCTTACGCGCGTTCGCTTTGTGCGGATGTCGAATTTTCTCCCGAAGATGCCGGCCGTTCCGAGCCGGAATTTCTATACCTCGTTTTGAGTGAGGCGATCAAATCCGGCGCGACCACGCTCAACATTCCCGATACTGTGGGTTACACCACGCCCGATGAATTCTTTAATCTTATTGATGGCATCATCAAACATACACCCGGAATGCACGATGGCATCACCATTTCCGTGCATTGTCATGATGATCTTGGCATGGCAACTGCCAACACATTGGCTGGCATTCGTGCTGGCGCGCGGCAAGCAGAAGTCACCATCAACGGGATTGGTGAACGCGCGGGAAATACGTCGCTCGAAGAGGTGGTCATGACGCTCAAGACGCGTCATCCCGTCTTTGGATTGGATACGAACATTGACACCACACAGATCGCGCGTGTCAGCAAGCTCGTCAGCAATTACACGGGCATCGTTGTCCAGCCCAACAAGGCGATTGTCGGCGCGAACGCCTTCGCACATGAGGCGGGCATTCATCAGGATGGAATGCTCAAGCATCAGACCACATACGAGATCATGCGGCCAGAAGATGTTGGGGTGAATCAAAGCAAATTGGTAATGGGCAAACATTCAGGCCGTCACGCGTTGCGCGCCCGCCTGGCCGAAATGGGTCATTCGTTGGATGATGTCGAACTTGATAAAGCCTTTGCGCGCTTCAAGGAATTGGCGGATCGCAAGAAAACGGTGACGGATGCGGATCTCGAGGCGCTGATCGCCGACGAGTTTTATCAGCCACGCGATGTGTATCTGCTCAACGGTCTACAAGTTTCTTGCGGAACGATGGGAATGCCCACCGCCTCGGTTCGTTTGCGCGGCCCTGATGGAAAAATCTACACTCAGGCCGCGATTGGCACCGGTCCAGTGGATGCCGCCTATAAAGCCATTGATGCAATTGTTAATGTGCCCAGCACTTTGCTTGAGTTCAACATTCATGCCGTCACCGAAGGCATTGACGCATTGGGCGAAGTGACCGTTCGCATTCAAGGCAAGAACGGAGACCATACGATGGACGCTCAGACTGAAGTCGAACATAACCGTGTCTATGGCGGGCACGGTGCGGATACCGACATCATTGTGGCCAGTACCAAGGCTTATATCAATGCCCTCAACAAACTCATCATTGCACAGACCGAAGGTCTGCAGCCTGTTCAGAATGATTATGGCGTCATGCTTGGATAAAAGGAGAAAATCATGACTACTCAAAATGAAGATCAAAACTTTGATCAAACCGATTGGTTCGATCCGTTTCCCGAACCGCATACAATTCCCGCTGGCTGGGATACGAGCGGTTTCTTTTCTGCCCCGCAAGCGGATTCTATTCTAGAAGATAATTCCAACGTTGACAGCGAATCACGCTAATTATCTGTCCTCAACCATGCCAAAAACTTTATTCCAAAAAATCTGGGATTCGCATGTTGTCACCGAACAACCCGATTCTCCCGCCATCCTCTATATTGACTTGCACCTTGTGCACGAAGTCACATCGCCGCAGGCCTTCGATGGCCTGCGCCAGCGCCGACTGAAAGTCCGCCGCGCCGATAAGACTCTCGCCACGGTCGATCACTCAATTCCGACAACTCCGCCCGATATCCCGATTGCCGATGCGATGGCCGCCGCGCAGATCAAGCAAATGGAAACGAACGCCGCTGACTTCGGAATCACGTTGCATGGAATGCACAGTCCGCACCGCGGCATCGTCCATGTGATTGGCCCCGAACTCGGAAGAACCCAACCCGGCATGACCATCGTCTGCGGCGACAGTCACACCGCGACGCATGGCGCGTTCGGCGCGCTGGCATTTGGTATTGGTACCAGTGAAGTCGAGCATGTGCTCGCCACGCAATGCCTGTTGCAAAAGAAACCACAGACATATGAAGTGCGCGTGAACGGCACGTTGCCGACAGGTGTTTCCGCCAAAGATATCATTCTGGCATTGATCGCCAAGATTGGCATCGGCGGCGGGACGGGACATGTCTTTGAATATACTGGTTCCGCTATTCGCAGCTTGAACATGGAACAACGCATGACGATCTGCAACATGTCCATCGAAGGCGGCGCACGTGCCGGTATGGTCGCGCCGGATGATGTCACCTTTGAATATTTGCACGGACGCGAGTTTGCGCCCAAAGGTAAAGATTGGGATCAGACTGTTGCAAAATGGAAGTCCCTGCCAAGCGATAAAGGCGCGATCTATGACAAGTCCATCACACTGGATGCCTCGGCGCTTGAACCCATGATCACGTATGGCACAAATCCCGGCATGGGGATGAAGATCACGGAGCGCGTCCCAAAGCCCGAATCATTAAGCGATGCTTCGCAAAAAGCTGCACTCGAAAAAGCACTGGCATATATGGGACTCAAACCGGATCAGCCGCTCCTCGGTCAAAAAGTGGATGTGGTCTTCATCGGCAGCTGCACCAACTCACGCATTTCCGATTTGCGCTTGGCCGCATCTGTGCTTAAGGGAAGAAAAGTTTCGAACGGTACGCGTGTGATGGTTGTGCCGGGCTCGCAAGATGTCAAGAAACAAGCAGAGCAGGAAGGACTCGATAAAGTCTTCAAAGAATCCGGTGCAGAATGGCGCGAAGCCGGTTGCTCGATGTGCATTGCGATGAACGGCGATCAACTCGAACCCGGTCAATATGCGGTTTCAACCAGCAACCGAAACTTCGAAGGCCGTCAGGGCAAAGGCGGACGGACATTTTTGGCGAGTCCACTAACCGCCGCAGCTACAGCTCTGGCTGGCGTGGTCTCCGACCCTCGCACATTGCTGAGCTAATCATGGTCACAGACGAAGTTTGGAAACTGCCTGCCATTGTGGATCGCTTTCTGTCTTATCGCGCTGCGCTTCCTTTGGCGCAAGAGCAGATTAGCGTCATGATGGCAATCATCAATACAAGAATGCAACCCGTCGAAAAATTTCTCGATCTGGGTTGCGGTGACGGCATTCTTGGCGCGGCCATTCTCGGTACCTATCCAAACAGCCGAGGCATGTTTGTGGATTTTTCCGAACCGATGCTTGTACAGGCTCGTGAGCAACTCAAAGATTATACGAGTCAACTTGCGTTTGAGAATCTTGATTATGGTGATCCTGATTGGGTAGCCAGGATACAGAAGGACGCTCCTTTTGATGTGATCGTCTCGGGTTATTCCATTCATCATCAGCCGGATGCGCGCAAGCGTTCAATCTATGCAGAAATTTTTTCATTACTCAAACCGGGCGGCTGGTTCATCAACATCGAACACATTGCGGCCTCCGCCCGGATCGCTGTTGAATTGTTTAACAATCACGTCATTGATGGGCGCTATGCCATTGAAAAATCCGGTGGTGGAAATAAAACCCGCCAGGAAATTGCAGATATTTTTATGTACCGTCCCGATAAGGATGCGAACATTCTGCTGCCGGTTGAAACCCAATGCAACTGGCTGCGTGAGATTGGGTACGAAGAAGTGGATTGTTATTTCCGCGTCTATGAACTGGCGGTCTTCGGCGGATGTCGCCCAAAATAAAAATTATGGAAAGAAAATGATATGGCTCAATTTACCACTCTTACTTCCCGCGTAATCGTCTTGCCGGTCAACGACATTGACACGGACCAAATCATCCCGGCGCGCTTCCTTAAAGCCACTGATAAAAAAGGAATGGGCAATCATCTCTTCGCGGATTGGCGATACAACCCGGACGGTTCACCCAAGCCGGATTTTGTTTTGAATCAAAAAGAGTTGCAGGGCGCGAAAATCTTGTTGGCCGGTGACAACTTCGGCTGCGGGTCGAGCCGTGAACACGCGCCGTGGGCGCTTACCGGTTTCGGATTCCGCGCCGTGATCTCCACATCTTTCGCTGACATCTTCCGCAATAATGCGCTCAAGAACGGTCTGCTTCCGATCATCGTGGATGAAGTGACCCACAAAATGTTGTTCGATCTCATCGAAGAAATTCCCAAAGCCGAACTCACGGTTGACCTTGCTACACAAACCCTCATCCTACCGAACGGTACAGTGACTTTTCCAATTGACCCGTTCAATAAAACCTGTTTGTTAAACGGTGTGGATGAGCTGGGTTATATCATGGGCTTTGAAAAGGAGATCGCTGCGTTTGAAGCGGGATCAGCATCATGACTCAAATCCAAATCTACGATACAACTCTGCGCGACGGAACACAATCGGAAGGCTTCACGCTTTCGGCCAACGATAAAGTTCGCGTTGCTCAACGGCTCGATGAACTGGGAGTGGCGTTCATTGAAGGCGGCTGGCCCGGCTCGAATCCGAAGGACGTGGAATTCTTCGAGCGCGCCCGCGATATGCAATGGAAGAACTCGCTGATCGCGGCATTCGGCGCGACTTGCCGCGTCAAAGGCGGGCCGGAAGACGATGCCAGCATCAAAGCCATGCTCAATTCGTACACGCCGGTCTGCACCATCTTTGGCAAAACGTGGACGCTTCACGTTACCGATGTTTTGCAAACGACCCTGGACATCAACCTGCGCATCATCGAGCAGTCCGTTGCGTATCTCAAAGCCAACGGCAAGCGCGTCATTTATGATGCCGAACATTTCTTTGACGGATATAAAGCAGATTCATCTTATGCCCTCGAAACGTTGAAAGCCGCGATCCGCGGCGGCGCGGAGATGGTTGTTTTGTGCGATACCAACGGTGGGACTCTGCCGTGGGAAGTTCAACGCATCATCTCTGACCTCAAGTCGGCTCTCGCGTACCCATTTGGAATTCACACTCACAATGATTCCGAGTGCGCCGTGATCAAT
>CAWAMX010000021.1:0-11730 GCA_963783295.1 uncultured Chloroflexia bacterium
AGTTTTCAAGGATCCCTTTTGATTTGTTTCGATCTCCTAATGCCCAGTAGCACAGTGCGGTCATATAATAGCTTTTCAAAGCTGGAAAATCTTCTCCTATTTCCCAGTAATTCCTTGCCGACTTATCGAAAAGTTTCCTTTCCGCATTTGCATGATCAGAACGGATCGGGGTCATGAGTTTCAAGCTCGGTTTCACTGGCATGTTGAAGATCAAGGAATCCAGCATATCCATATCAAACCACACACCCCGCAGTTGAATGGATGGTAAAGTCGAACGTTCCCACCGAACGGATCAGACCGAGTTCTATCAATTGTTGACCTACACGGATGATGTCGATCTAAATGCGAAACTAAAGGCTTGGGAGAACTTCTATAATTACGACAAACACCATATTTCTCACGATGGAAAAACACCTTACGAGGTGATGAAGTCTCTATTAAAATAATGAAATCTGTCCAACAGGGTCTGACGTATTACAAAGCATCGAACATCGTCGCATAAATGATATTCTTGAGTAATGTATGCGAATGCTATATTGTTCTTACGGTCGCCCGAAAGCGACTCAATTCATCCCTTTGCAGGAAAGTATTTTTCTAGAAACTGAAGAGGGGAAAGCACAGGCATCTTCTTCTGGACGAGAGAATTGTAATGCCGCAGGTTGCCAGTCACCAGTGCGTTGGCATTAGACGCAATGAGCACCTCCGCAAACATAATATCATCGGGGTCGGGGTACCCTGCCGTGGGAAGCGACTCAGCTGTCACATATTTTCCGGAGAGTTCAATGTGACCAATTACCGCAAAG
The DNA here is from genome assembly GCA_963783295.1 of uncultured Chloroflexia bacterium. Taxonomy (GTDB): domain Bacteria; phylum Chloroflexota; class Anaerolineae; order Anaerolineales; family Villigracilaceae; genus Fen-1038. The sequence continues at coordinate 804 of CAWAMX010000021.1, forward strand.
GACTGGGAGGGACGGATATGCAATTCCGGGCGCGACAAAACCTCCTCGTATTCTCCCAAGATACGATCATCATAAGCGACCTGAATCTGGCTGCCAATAATCAGATCGAGTATTTTTCCTGGCGAACCGTTTGGATTAAGTAGACTGCTCACAAGTACATTTGTATCCAATACGACTACGATCAACATCAGCGTTTTCGGTCTGTGCGAGTCTTTTTGATGAGCGTGTTGATGTCTTTGTTTGTCATTTTATCGAGGCCATTCTTGCGTGCCTGACTGCGGATCGCGCGTACGGCCATCTGCGCTCGTAAGCGGGACACCATCAAGAGAATATCCTGGACATCCTCTTCTTCAGCCAGGTTGATCATCACCGCGAAAGGCTTGCCACCCACAGTCACTACCAGATCGCCTTCACTTTCCAATTTTTTGCGCAAAGCAGAAGGTTCGTTGCGTAAAGCGCGATAGGGAACGAATTGCATGATTGCTCCTTTTGTAGCATATTTTGCTACGATATTTTACTCCTCCAGCAGGATCCGGTCAATCTCTGGCGGCCTTTGCTCCCTGTTCACCAATTCTGGTAGACAGCGAGGAGATGAACGGCCCCGAAATGGCCGAGTTATTGCCCGAACATCAACAACTCAACGGTCGAATTGCAAACCTTCACGCCTCAAGTTCAGGAATAGAGATTTATGATATAATCACCAATAATATTGGTGATTATTATGCTACGATCTCTCTTTGGATCAGACAGCCGAGAACGCATCCTGACCTTCTTAGTGGGCAATCAAGAAGGGTATGCGAGCGAAATTGCGCACACAAGTGGCTTGGATCTATTTGCGGTCCAAAAGCAACTCCAACAGTTCGAAACGGACGGCCTCTTGCAAAGCCATCCAGTTGGGCGGATGCGTGTTTATTCCTTCAACTTGAAATATTTCTTATCTATTGACCATTGTAGAAAATTCCAGACGGATGACATAAGTAGCACGGCCTTATTCCAGCCTCAGCAAATGACCATACCTGTCCAGCCAGTCAATTCGACTTTGATAATCAGGCATAATGAGCCGGACCTTTGACCAGTACTCCTTGGAATGGTTCGGTGCTTTTAGATGCACCAACTCATGGACAACTACATAGTTAATGACCGACATGGGTGCCATGACTAAACGCCAAGTGAAGCTAAGCGTGCCTTTTGAATTGCAAGAACCCCAACGCGTCCGGGCGGAGGTGATCTTAATGTGTTTATAGACGAACCCATGTTTTTCTGCATACCATTGGACTCGCTCAGAAATAATCTTATAAGCCTGCCCTCGATACCATTTTTCAAAAACGATGGGGGCTTTATAAGCAGCCATCTGTGACAATTGAAAATTCTCATTCAAAGAGAGCAGGGGCTTTTGGTTTTCTGTCCATTGAAGCGGATGGGTTTTTCCGAGATACCAAAAACCCTCCCCGTTGACATATTCTTTTGGCGCAAAAGGCGGATAGAGAGCCTTGGCTTTCTCTTATTTGTTCAGGATCCATTTCTCTTTTTGATGGACAAACTCAAGTATTTTTTCATCTTTAGCGTGCATTGGGGCGCGGACAATCAGCCTACCATCGCGTTCAACAATTAGTGCGATGCTTCTTCGTTTGGTGCGGATGACCTCATCAATGTTGATCATGTTATTCCAATGGAAAAGCTTTGCGCATGGTGATCGGATCGTGTAAAGTTCAGAATTGTCGACAGCCTTGCGCTGTTTCGCTTCAAAAATCTGGGCGGATGACTTAGTGCAGGGGATGCTTATACATCTGCCAGGGAATTGTCGAGCAACTGCTAATACCCAACAGTGGTCCGGCGATGATTTCCAAAATCTGTCTTGATTGTTAATGATGTTTATTCGATTGCGCGGTAAAATAGTTCTTAACAGATTGTAAGTTTTGTTGTCTGAAATAAACATTGAACGTTTTGTGCTTTACCAATCACAGATCATCGGGCTAGCTTGAACCTTTGACCCTAAGGCCAGCCTAAAAATACGAGCTTTATGGTCAAAGGTTGCGGTATCAGGGTTGCTGCTCATAACCCGGAGGTCGCAGGTTCGAGTCCTGCCCCCGCTACCTTGGACAAAAAAAGACTGCATCGCAGTCTTTTTGTTTTAACATTTTATCTGGCAAACGTCTACCACTCTGTATCGGCCGTTGTGCTGATGCCTGCCGACTTGCCGATGCGTTTATACATCGTCACATTCGTAAACGGTTCGCCCAGAATGCCATCATGGATCGCCCATGAACGTAAACGAATGCTGTCGACCGCATTAGGTAAACGAAACGGTGAGCCATCCAGTTTCTTGAGGAGGTCGCCATTCTCAGAGAATCCATGATGGATGTGTTCCATCAACTTTCGTCCCTGCTGATAGGCAAAACCATAACGCTCGAAGATGATTGCGTTGTGATAATACAATGGCTCGACAAAATACAGATCGTGTCCGAGGTCTTCGATGAAATTTTCGAATCCGATCACGGCTGCTTGCAACAACCGCAGCCCGTGTCGAACCTGACCTGGAGCCAGTCCCGCTTTGAGTGCCGCTTGCTCAGCCTCGATATTCCGCGTCAGCGTGCCGAATTGCGTGGCGACTCCATCCGGCATCCGATCCACATCGAAGCGCGGCGAAGTAGGATCATTCAAGACGTAAAGCAGAATATGGATTTGTCCGTTGACGGTATCCGTCAGATGGCCGTAAAGAATGGGATCGGGAAAATTCGGTTCATGGAACAGCGACATTTCCACGTTGCTGGAACCGGGCGCAAATTGAAATTGGGTGAACGATTCAAATTGAGGCGCATCGATTCTTGGAAGATGAAAATGTTCCAATAGTTCACGCGGAATCAGCCCGCAATAGATCCGGCGCTTTTCTGCCTCCGGCAATAAATTGATGCCCGCGATCGTGGAAGGCTTCATAGGTCACTCCCTCTGATGTGCTTCCCGTTTGGCTTCGCGCTCTGCATCACGTTTCGCAATCGTCTCGCGCTTATCATACAATTTCTTGCCACGCGCCAAGGCGATTTCGATTTTGGCGCGTCCATCTTTTAAATAGACGCGTGTCGGAACAATCGTCATTCCTTTCAATCGGACCGCGTCCCAGAGTTCGCGGATTTGCTTTTTATGCAAGAGCAGGCGGCGCTTGCGTTTGGGATCGTGATTGAAGCGGTTGGCTTGTTCATACGGAGCGATGTGCGCCTCGACTAAAAAAGCGCTTTGACCATTTTCAATATCCACGTAAGATTCCACGATGCTCATCTGCCCGGCGCGGATCGATTTGATCTCGCTCCCCCGCAACGATAATCCTGCTTCAAAGCGTTCCAAAAGAAAATATTCAAAACCAGCCTTGCGGTTGGTTGCCACGACTTTCACATCTTCAGCCATTCATTTCATTTTACCGCTTGTCTCATAAATGAGTAAAGTTTTTGAAATGGTTTGCAAGCCAAAATTAGTGTTTCACCTTTTGCCATTGTGCGGTACGATGTAACACGATTGCGAATCGGGAATTGAATTCGAGATCAAGCCAGAACGGGTTGTGCTTTTGCAGTGGGCGAGCCCCATTTGAAGATCGCAATTCCGGCCAAAATACGTGCGGCGGCAAAAATGAACAATGCCATCGTCAAGCCAATTGCATTCGCGATCAGCGGGCCAATCAATGAACCAGCCAGCACGCATAAATTCAGTATCACGTTATACCATGCCAGATACGCGGGGCGGTCATTCTCAGGGATATGTTCGAGAAGATAAATGGCATAAGCGCCGGTCGCCAATGCAGACGCAAGTCCGCCAATTGCCGAGGTGATATAAAAATGCAAGGGAGTGCTGGATAACGCCATGCCGATCGGGTACAATGCCATAGTCAGGATGCCAATGGCTGTGACTTTTTGATTTCCAATCTTTTGAACGATGCTTCGCAGTTGCGTTGAACCGATCAGCAATATAAAATAAAATATCGCCGAGCCAATGCCGATTTGATTATCGGTCAAATGTAATACGTTCACTTGAACCAATGGAAAAATGGGTAATGGAAGATTCTGGGTCAGGTGAAAAGCCAATAACGCAAACAGGACGACTCGGAACGGTGTTTGCCAGATGTCGGCGCGGATGGCGGAGAAAAAGCTGGAGCGTTGATTCGTTCCCTCGGGACCTTTGGCCGGTTCCGGCTTCGAAGGAAGCGGTTCCACATCCGATGCTTTAGCTAACTTGATCAAATAGAGATGCAGGCTGCTCATCGCCGCGCCAAAGAATCCGATGCCGAACACAATCTGATATCCGAGCGGAAAGGCAAGCCGATTAAGCAGGTATCCACTGCCGATGGATGAAATCATGTAGGTAATGGACAGCACCACGTTTCGGACGCCGGCCACATGAGCCCGGTACTCGCCAGGAACTGCGGATGCAAACAGCGCATTGAATCCAACGGATAACGGCGTGAGCGGGATGGCCATCAGAAGAGCCAGAACGATCAAGGCCCAGATTTGCGCTATATTTCCAAATAACCACGGAAGCGGAACCCAGAGCAGGAAGCCAATCCGGTAAACGACGGATGACCAGAAGACGGCTTTTCCAATCGGACGGGCTTCGACCCAATGCCCGGCCGGGCATGGACAGCGTTAGACTGACGATTGCGCCCATTGCGGTGAGCAGGCCAATTTCAAATCCATTGGCGCCCAACCGTGCGGCATAAATGTTAAGGAAATTGATCGAAGAACCGGCCAGGATACCATACCAGCCCATGTCAAAATAGAGATGGATGAAGTTCCGGCGATGTTCTTGTGGAATATCACGTGGGAAAAGTCGAGCGAGCACAACAGCGATTATACTGTTTGGAACCTGAACCGTACCCTGCTAAGTGTCATTTGTCCCGGATGCTTTTCGACAACCGATATCATAGCGTGGAAAGACTCCAGTGGTTTAAATACTCCCCATTTACTTTTGAAGCTTTCTATTATCATACTATTATACAAAATATACAAATTTCGGATACAATATGATAATCATTAACAGGAGAAAATCATGCCAGAAGATAATATCGTTGATGCCAGCAAACCCTCCGCAGGTAGAATGTACGATTATTTTCTTGGAGGCAATCATAATTTTGAAGTGGATCGTAAGGCGGCAGATCAGTTGCTCAAGATTATGCCGTTCTTCCAGAAATACATGCGTTTACAACGCTGGGCACTACAAGATATTGCGGTTGAGTTGAGCGAGAAACGCGGTTACGATGTGATCATTGATTTCGCTTCTGGCTTGCCCACGCAGGATCATATTCATTACAAGGTTAAAAAAGGCACGACCGTTATCTATTCCGATTATGACCCAATCGTTGTGGAATATACACGCGAAATCTTAAAGGATACTCGCGATGTATACTTTTTCCAGAGCGATGCCCGTCGGCCCGAAGAATTGTTGAACCGCGCCGAAGTTGTGAAGATTTTGGCGGGAAGGAAAAAAGTAGCTTTCGTGATGTGGGGCATCAGCATCTTTTTGGAAGATAAAGATGTTATTCATGTTGCAAAGACTCTTTATGATTGGGCCGACCCTGGAAGTTGTTTGGTATTCAACGCGCAGGGAGCTGATGTTAATGTCCAGGAACAGGCCAATGTTGAGACTGTGGATATTTACGCCCGAATAGGTACTCCTTTGCATCTCCGTACGCTTGACCAGTATCGTGAATTTCTCAAACCTTGGAAGTTCGACCAGAATGGTTTTGTCGATTTGCTGAGCTGGCATGGCTTTGATCAATCCGAATGGAGCAAAGAAGATGCAGCGATCACTGGATCTATGGGCGGCGCCTTCGGGGCGTATCTGTTCAAATAACTGAGGTTAAATCCATATATTAAAACTTTATGGAGAATACAAATTCGGCGCAGCCTGAAAAATTGAGGGAATTGCTCGCACAGCGGGTGGAAGTTCAGCGCGCCGATCTGACAGCTCACTACCTTACTGTATTGCGCGAATCACTGTTTTCCAATCGGGCGGAAGTGCGGCCCAGTATCTTGAAGGGCGTTGCATCGGATGAGGCGGCTGCACTGCTCAATTTTCTAAGGCAATCCGGTTTTTCTGGCGCGGAACGCGGCGAACAATTGCATCAAGCCGGATTTAATGCGGGGGCTATCCTGAAGTTGGGTCAGGTGACACGTCAGTTTTTGTTAAATCATTTGGAAAATAGTCAAATCGCCCCCATGCTGGTATTGGTCGATGTCTATCAGGAGGCGATCATTGAGGGCTTCGTGCAAAGCATCGACAAAGAGAAACTGATCGAATTGGAACGCGTACGGAACGCTCTTCAACGCAACGACAGTTGAATAAAGGATGCTGATGGAAGATGCGACTCCGGTTCAAACTGACGAGTTAGTGGAATCGTTCGCCCGGCAAATACGGATTAACCAAGCCGATCTGGTCAATCGCATCCGTCAGAGTCTGCAGGAGACTCTGTTTACCAATCGTGCTGAAATGCGCCCCCGCGAGGTGGGAGCCATTGCCGCAGAGAAAGTAGAAATGTTGATCAGTGCATTGCCACACCCCGAATTGGGCGTAGAGCATGGTGTGAAGCTATGTCGAATGGGGTTAAGCATACAATCGGTTTTGGGTTTGGTTCAGGCAACACGGCGATTCGTCCTAGCCACATTTGAAAGGGACCTCATCCCGCAAGCCCTGGATGCCGTAGATATTTATCAAAATGCGGTGATGCGTGGTTATATCGAGGACCGCGAGAAACTGATCCTCAGCGAGCAGGAACGAATCCGCGGCGCGATGCAAATCGCTATCGGCCGCTTCACTGTTGAGATCAAGGATATCCAGGCGATGGCGCAAAGAGCGAACGAAGCGAACGAATTCAAGACCCGCTTCATTGCCCGCGTCAGCCATGAATTGCGAACGCCGCTGGGAGCCTTGCTGGGAATGTCTGAAATGTTACAGCAAAGTGTATATGGGCCGTTGTCGCCGCCACAGTTGGATATTACCCAGCGCATCATCGACAACACGCATGCGCTGGAACGAGTCTTCACGGAGCTTTTAGATCAGTCCCAACTTGAATCAGGCCAGTTGCGCCTGAAGCAGGATGAATTTTCTCCCAAGGTTTTGGCGCACACTGTTCACGAAAATAATTTGCCATTGGCTTTAAGAAAAGGATTGACCATGCAACTGATGGTGGATGCTGATCTGCCCAACGCATTATTTGGGGATAAGGGAAGAATAGAGCAAATATTATCCAACCTCGTTGTCAATGCCATAAAATATACGCAGACTGGCGGTATCGAGATGCGCCTCAGTCTGAACGGCGCTGAACAATGGATCATGCAAGTCAAGGACACCGGGATTGGCATCTCAGAAGAAGACCAGGCCTTTATTTTCGAGCCGTTCCGTCAGGCCGATGAGAGCATGGGGCGAAAATTTGGCGGAGTGGGGCTGGGGTTGGCGATCGTTCAGCAGCTGGTCACGGCCATGAACGGCAGGATCGAAGTCGAGAGCAAAGTTGGCGATGGAAGTACTTTTCGCGTGATCTTGCCTCTTCATACAAAGAGAGAATCCGGTTAAGGAGTGCCGCAAATGAATGCAAAACCTCTTGCTCTGATCATCGAAGATAATGAGGATCAAAACCTGGTGTTTACGAACGCATTGATGCAGGCCGGATACGAAACCGAGTCGATCCAGGATGGAGCCACCGCCATGAAACGGCTGTCCGAGGTTATTCCGGATATTGTCATATTGGATTTGCATATTCCCGGAATCAACGGCGGTTTGATTCTTCGGGAGATTCGCAAAGATCCCCGCGCCCAACATGTCCACGTGATCATCGTCTCAGCGGATGCGGAGTTCGCAGCCAGCCTACAAGCACAGGTGGATATCGTTTTGTTAAAGCCTGTTAGTTTTACCCAATTGAGTTTGCTGGCAAGTCGTTTTCTCGATGCATCGAAAACATCCTGAGGCGTCCAGTGATATGGCCTATACCGGGAAATTGGCGGATAGAATTCAGCGGATATGCAACAGTCAACCAGTGGCAGTGAATCCAATATAGTTGGTTTACCAAAATTGTACCCGCGCTCGATCTGGGTACGGATGGCCGTTATATTGGCGTTGACCATTCTTTGTACTGTGCCTTTTATTTTTTTCATACGAATAAATCCTATTAACGCTTTACTAATTTCCATACCTGTTGCAATGGCCGGTTGGTATTTTGGGATCAACGTTGGACTTATTTCCAGTTTCTTGGGCGTGGCTTTAAGTGCCTTGCTTCTTGCCGATTTCAATGGGAGGAACTGGCTCACATGGATAATAATCGGCTGGCCGGGAAATTTAATGGTTATCGGGGCTGGGTATGTCACGGGTCGCCTGCACCAAGAGTTCTTAATACGCGCACATGTCGTTGAAGAATTGCGGTCGCGCGATCGTTATGTAACCTTGATCAACATGACGATCGGGGATATTCTGTCCCCCAAAAACTCCGAAGACAGATATTCTTATCTCGTCGCCCATCTGGTAAATTTATTTGTAGCCGATTACGCTTACATTGTTCGCTGGGATGCGACGCGGGAACAAGCGTTCTTCATGGCGTCTACCCTGCCTTTGGAGAAACCTGTTTCCGACATTTTATTGGAGCCGGTCGAATCGGAATTAACCGCATCGGTATTACGCACAGGCCATGTTCTAGTGATAGAAGACGTGCCGAATTCACGCCATGTTGTTAACCCCTCTCTTTTCAAGAATTATTCACGGTCGCCCCAATCTGCGCTTTGCATTCCGTTAATTGCGAGAAATCAAAAGCTCGGGGCCGCGATCATCGTATTTGATACCCCGCACCATTTCAGTACTAAAGAGATAACCTACGCGGAATTTGCCGCCGATCAATTTGCGCTTGCGCTTTGGACGGTTCGGCAGGAATTTGAGATTCAAAAGCAGCTTAAAGTGGCGAATACGCTCGTCAACATTGAACGCGCTTTAAGCGAAACCGAGCGGGTGGGAATCAATACCGTCCTCCAATTCATCGTGGACTCGGCCCGGGAATTAATTCCTGGAGCCGAGAATGCAGTCTTGCATTTACTGGAGGGTGATCAGCATATCCTGGTACCGCGCGCCGTATCGGGCGAGGATAGCAAATCCAAAACCAGACTCAACATGCGCTTGGGCGAGGGAGCCGCAGGGCAGGCCATTGCTGACGGCACAGTCATTGGCGTTTCAGATACTCTCAACGACCCTCGTTTCATAAATCGAACCGTACCGGGAAAGTATCGTTCATTGGTAGTGGCACCGATCCAATCCAATGAACAGGCTTTCGGTTCGATCAGTATTTATAGCCAGCATCCCAACGCGTTCACACCGGATATGGGTAATTTGCTTAGGGCACTTGGAACACAAGCTGCCATTGCCATTGAAAATGCCAACCTGTTGGAAACAACCCGGCAGAACTTAAAAGAGATCAATGCTCTGTATCATATCAGCCGCGGATTGGCCAACTCACTTGACCCCGATCAGTTAATGAAGGACGTGGTCAACCTGCTTAAACAAGACTTTGGTTATTATCATGTTCAGATTTTTGTTGTGGATCCTGAAACCGGAGATTTTCTGGCTCGCAGGGGGAGCGGGGAAATCGGCGATCAGCTTCTCGAACAGGGATACCGCTTGCCGGTCGGTAGTGGAATCGTGGGTCATGTGGCCGAGATCGAACAACCCTTTGTCACCAACAACGTTGATGATGTCGTCTTTTTTGTCCGCAATCCTCTTTTGCCCGAAACTCAATCGGAATTGACCGTTCCTATAAAAATTGAAAATGAAATGGTCGGCGTGCTCGATATTCATCAGATTCAATCTGGTCGTCTCACCCAACGCGACCTGCAATTGATGACCTCCGTTGCGGACCAACTGGCAGTCGCTTTGCAGAAGGCAAATCTTTATACAGACCTGCAGACTTCGCTCAACCAGGAAAAGGATATGCGCTTGCAGTTGATTCAAAGCGAGCGGCTCGCAGTGGTGGGACGATTGCTGGCTTCCGTTTCCCATGAGTTGAACAATCCATTGCAGGCAATTCAGAACGCCCTGTTCCTCATCAAGGAAGAGGAGAAACTATCGCTGCAGGGATCGCAGGATTTGGAAATCATTTTGTCTGAAACCGAACGATTGTCGATTTTGCTCGAGCGGCTGCGCACCTCTTTTCATCCCACGCGCACCGAGGATTTTGAAGATGTGGAGCTTAATCCCATAGTGGAGAATATCATCTCCCTGACTGCCACTCACATGCGCCATAAAGAAATCAGCCTGCAGTTTTTTCCCGATCCCGATTTGCCGAGCGTGCCGGCAATCCCCGGCCAGATCCGCCAAGTCGTTTTGAATCTCTTTATGAACGCCGTGGAAGCTATGCAGCCGGGTGGAAATCTTTCCGTCCAAACACAGTGCGTACCGGACGAAGATAAAATCATGTTCTCCGTTTCCGATTCCGGTTCCGGCATTGATCCTGAAGCCATGCCGCATATATTCGAGCCATTTTTTACCAATAAGGAGACTGGAACCGGCCTCGGATTGACGATTACTTCTGATATTATCCGCCAGCACAATGGAACCATTTCTGCCGAAAACAATCCTGAGGGCGGCGCTACGTTTAAGGTCTGGCTCCCCATTCATAAAAAGAGTTAAGCATGGGAATCTCCGGCAATATCCTGATCGTTGATGATGAAGCCATGCTACGTCAGACGCTGACGCGGATCCTTCAGCGCGCCAATATTAAAGCCACAGCGGTGGGCAGCGGGCAGGAGGGATTGACCATCCTTTCACAGCAAACCTTCGATCTGGTTTATCTGGATTATCGAATGCCGGACATGAGTGGAATGGAAGTGTTGAAAATCATCCATGCGCGCTTCCCTGACCTGCCAGTCATTTTGTTTACGGCCCAACCGGATGTCAATTCAGCGGTGGGTGC
>CAWAMX010000022.1:0-12846 GCA_963783295.1 uncultured Chloroflexia bacterium
GCCGCGATCAGTTGTGCTTCGAGGGCGGGAACATGTTCAGGTGGACGCGGCAAATTGTCAGTTCCGGTTTGAGGCCAATATAAAGGATGTACACCAACACGTGCCAAATAATTCAAACTCAGAGGCGTGCGAGGGCGCTTGCTTAATCGACGTTCGACGCGCTTGGTATTGATCCACCAATCCACTTGAAAACGGTCAGAAGGAAGTCCAGTGTTGAACTCATCGCGCATATCGCCATATTCAGAACGGCGATATGTGGAACACACTGTACCGAGCCCGCATTTTAGATTCGCGTTGCGACTGAGCAGCGGATCATACGTCCATGTGACATGGTCAAGTCCCTGATGACGAACCACTTGCCATTGTGCACGCTTGAGTGCAAAGCCAACGCCGCTATCGCGATATTCAGAGTAGACACCCGCGATGTGAGAACAATGTTTTGGGCACGGACCATCGGGCGTAAATTCAAGTCCCGGAAAACCAAACACAAAGCCGATCATCTTTTCATCCACGAAGGCACCGAGCACAAGTCCGCCATTATGAACAGCCGTAATCAACAAATGTGCGGGGACAACATCCGTCTCACTGCCGGGCCAGACTTCACGCTGAAGCGCTTCAACCGCGGACATTTCTTCAATAGTTTCCAACAAACGAATATTCCAAACAGGCATAATCAAAACCGAAACGTGCGAACCGATTCCAGGATTTTCTCGGCGGCATTCGAGGAGGCTCTGCCAATTCGTTTCCAAGCAAATTCATACCACGGCAAACGCTTCAGATAATCAAGACGATAGGTAAAGCGCGCGGGCATCAATCCGAATTGACGTGGCAGGTTGTCCACCGGGCAGGTGCGATTGACCGCTACATAATCTAGCCAGAACGATGATAATGGAAAGTTCAGCCAGAACGATTCCAATGTCACTGTTAGTGCACGCATCGTCGTCGGTGAAATATCAACCAGCCAACGGCGGACACGCTGCAAACCCATGATAATCTCAATAATTTGCCTTAAGCTGAAATTTTCGCTGCCACCGATTTCATACGTGTGGTTGATCGTTTCTGGATTATCGAGGGACCAAAGCAACACATTAACCAAATCCTCTACCCACAAAGGTTGAAGCATGGAATGTCCGCCGCCGGGCAGTAGAAAGATTCCCGGTGCCACGCGCAGGAGATAGGCAAAGCTGGTCGTGAAATGATCTTCCTCTCCGAAAACAATGGATGATCGAAAAATGGTATGAGGAACGCCCGAACGGCGAATATGTTCTTCCGCAATACCCTTGGCCTTGAACACAGGATACGCAGATGAGCGGCTGGCGCCAATGTGACTAAGATAAATCATGCGCTTTACGCCAGCATCCACGGCCATCCGCGCCAGATTATCCGTGCCGCGCATATCTACAGCGAGCAGGTTGGCATTGCGTCCCTGAACTCGGCGCTGGCAAGATGAAATATCGCATCCACATCTTTCAAGGCTGCACGGATAGCACGTTCATCAGAGAGACTGGCGACTGCTGCTTCCACCGGCACGCCGGTCGGGAGTCGGGGAGAATGACGCGAAGGACAAATCAATACACGGACCTCGCGTCGGGTCTCAAATAAATGGCAAATCAGCGAACGACCAATAAAGCCAGTGGCACCGGTCACTAAAATCATAGGAAGGATTATAGCAGAGGAGTCAGGCAGGTTTATATCAATGCCACGAAGCGTAAATTACTCGAAATAGAAACTCATAATAGAAAACTGCACTATAATACACAAAGAATACATGGAGGGAACAAAATCCCCTCAAAACATTTAAAAACTTTATTTTTGAGATAGTCTTATTAAAGCGAAATGACGCGGTGAAGGAGGCATATTTTCATCTTGAAAGAAAAAACAAGGGCATCAGCCAAAGCCCACAGGAAGAAAACAGCCCGGAATCCGGACCAGTTTTTTGTCCTATTCCAAAATAATCCTTTACCCATGTGGATCTATGATCTCGAGACGTTGAGGTTTCTCGAGGTCAATGAAGCGGCGGTAAAACATTATGGCTATTCGCACGCCGAGTTCTTGCGGATGTGCCTCCCGGACATTCGCCCAAAGGAAGATATTGCGCGGATCAAGACGCATGTACGCGCAAAGCGACAACACATCCAAAATCCCGGGGAATGGCGGCATCTCAAAAAAGACGGCACGCTCATTTATGTTGAGATCGTTTCACATAGGCTGACCTATAAAGGGCGGAAATCCGCGTTAATCGTTGCCAAAGACATTACGGAATCCAAACAAGCCCATTCAGCTCTAAGAGAGAGTCCGGTCGAATTGAAGGATGTAATTGACTCTGCAATGGATGCCATCATTTTGGTGGATGATCGTCAGCGTATCGTACTATTCAATCACGCCGCGGAGAAGATATTCCAGTATTCGGCGGGGGAGGCCATCGGAAAATCGTTAGGATCGTTGATTCCTCAGCCTTTCCGTAAAACTCATAAAGATCAGGTTCTGAAATTTGGCAAATCGGGGACAACAAAGCGTTCCACGCTTCACATGGGCAGTGTATTCGGCTTGCGCGCGGACGGAACCAAATTCCCGGCGGAAGTCGCGATCTCAACAGTGAAATTATCCGGCAAAAAAATTTATACCGCCATTCTGCGTGACATCAGCGAGCGCATACGCGCAGAGGGAATTCTGAGAGAGAGCGAGATTCAATATAAACTGCTCTTTGAGTGGGCGCCAGTGGGAATCGGTCTCACGGATTCGTCAGGAAGATTCCTAAACTTCAATGATGCTATTCTAAAGCCCGGTGGGTATAACCGCGAAGACGTCACAAAAATCGGGAATGTAAATTTCCTTTATGCTAATCCCGCTCAGAGACAACGGGTGCTTTCGCTCTTCCGCAAGCAAGGATACGTTTCCAATTACGAAGTTAAATTTAAACGGAAAGATGGTTCGATATATGAAGCACTACTCTCGTTATCAAAGTTAAATATCAAAGGAAAGCCCTGCGTGCAGGCCATTGTTGAGGATATTACCCAACGCAAACACACCGAAGAATTATTGCGGCTTCAGGTAGAACAATTCCAAGTCGCCCTTGGCGCCATTGACATTGCTGTTTTCAATCAAGACAAAAGGTTGCGGTATACATGGATATCCCAATCTCAGTTAGGATATCAAGCAGATCAAGTTATTGGAAAAACGGATGCCGAATTATTTTCTCCACAGGATGCTTCGGCCATTATAAAAATCAAACGAGCGGTCATCGAAGGCGGCCGCGGAACACGCAAAGTTATTTCTGTTCATACCCCAGACAAAACTCTTTTCTATGATTTAATCGTTGAGCCGCTCAAAGATGGAAGAGGAAAAGTAGTTGGCTTAACCGGTGCGTCACTTGACATCACCGAACAAAAGCACGCGGAAGAAACCTTACGCGAAAGCGAAGAACGCTTCCGAAGTTTATACGAGAACACCACCATTGGAATCTATCGCACTACGCCTGATGGCCGAATTCTGATGGCAAATCCGGCTTTGGCCAAGCTGCTGGAGTACGAATCATCCCAGGAGCTTGCCAGCAGAAATCTGGAGAAAGATGGGGATGACACGGGGTACTCTCGCAAAGAGTTCAAGAAACTGATTGAACACGAGGGAATCATCCGCGGACGTGAAGCCTCCTGGAAAACAAAGCATGGAAACACCATTTACGTGCGAGAGAGCGCCCGAGTGGTGCGCGATGAGAAGGGTAAAGTTTTATATTACGATGGCACGATCGAGGATATTTCGGAACGCAAGAAAGCAGAAGAAGCACTGCGTGCCTCAGAAAGTGAATTGCGCGCACTATTCTCGGCCATTCCCGACTTGATCATGGTATTGGATAAAGACGGCCGCTATCTTAAAATTGCCTCGTCAAATCCTGACTTGCTGTATCCACCAGCAGACGACTTAATTGGTAAAAGGATGCATGATATCTTTTCGCGGCAAAAGGCTGATCGCTTAGTAAAGCATATTCGAAGAGCTTTGCGGACTCAAAAGCCTGTTCGGTTCGAATATGCAGTGCTGGTCGGCGACAAAATCGTGTGGTTCTCAGCCGTAACAGCTCCGCTTACGAAAGATACAGTTGTCTGGGTGGCACGTGATATCACTTCTCGAAAACAGACTGAAGAACAGACCCAGCGCCGCCTGATCGAATTACAAGCACTTTATGAAAGCGGTCTAGCCTTTGGCCATACGATGGATATCAACGCGATTGGCGAACAAATCATCCATGTTCTAAGAAATCATTTCTATTGGGATCAGGCTACGGTGCGCCTGCGCCGCGAAGACAGCGATGAAATGGAATTAATCGCTTTCAGCGGCGGAAGAAACAAATCCAGCGCAAGACTTAAAAGAGCGCTTGCTAGAATTACGCGCGTGGGTCAGGGGTTATCCGGATGGGTGATAGAACACGGCGAGACAGTTCGCGTCGGCGATTTGACAAATGATGTTCGTTATGTAGAGACTTTTACCGGCACAAAGTCCGGTTTGTATGTGCCCATGAAAATTGGCGAGATCGCCATTGGCGTTATCAGTGTGGAAAGCAACCAAAGCGAAGCTTTCGATGAGGATGATGAACGCCTGCTAACCACCCTGGCAACGCAAGCCGCGTCGGCGATCCACAACGCGCGTTTGTTCAGCCAGACCCAACGGCGTGCAATGGAGTCTGCAATACTTTATGAAGTTACCAGCGAACTGGCCACACTGAATGATGTCCCATCGTTGATGCAAACCATCGCAAGGGATATCGCGATGATTTTGGGCGTGCCGGGCGGCGTTGTGCATCTCTATGATTCACAACGCCTTGAGGTAGAAACAGTAGCAACCACAGACTCCAATATGCCTGTTGGTGTACAACAAATACGGCTTGGCGAAGGAATGATCGGGCGAATTGCCCAATCCCATGAATCCCTAATCATAGATGATTACAAAACCTGGATCAACGCCGATGCCCAATATAAGGATCAACCTTTTTATAGCGTGCTTGGCGTTCCCATGCTTTATGGCGGCGAATTGATCGGCATATTAGCGGCAAACGGGTTGCATGCAACTTCGTCAACAAAAGAAAGCAATCGAAAATTCACAGAGCGTGACATGCACCTGCTTTCTCTATTTGCCAGCGCAGCGGCGGGCGCGGTATACAGTGCGCGCTTGCTAGAAGACACTCGCCGCCGCGCTTTAAAATCTACGACACTTTATGAGATTACCAGCGAACTGGCAATGCAGAATGAGCTCTCGACTTTATTGAATATGATTGCGAAACGCTCCGCTACCTTGTTAAATGTTGCTGCCGGAGGAGTGTATCTCTATGACTCATCCCGTCAGGATATGGAAATCGTAGCGGCCACTCATGATAGTCTGATATTGGGTACGCGGCTTCAACTTGGGGAAGGGATGGCTGGCCGTGTGGCTCAGACACGAGAGCCATTGATAATAGACGATTATCGAGTATGGCCTCTTCACTCGGCGCAGTATGTAAACCAACCGTTTGCATCCGTGCTGGAGGTTCCCATGCTGTATAGTGGCGAATTGATCGGCGTGCTGGTGGCATACGATTTGCTTTCCAAAGAAAACGATAATGCCTCGATGCATCGAAAATTCACCGAAAGAGATACACGTCTGCTTTCGTTGTTCGCCAGTGCGGCAGCGGGTGCAGTGTATAGCGCGCGTCTGCTTGACTCCGAACGGAAACGCCGCCAGGAGGCAGAGAATTCTCCAAAAGGCCGCGGCCGCTCTCACGTCAAGCCTGAATACAGAAGAAATTCTTAATTCGTTGTTAGATGAACTAGCAAGCGTCATCCCCTTTAAAACTGCCATCGTATTCATCAGCGAAGGCAATTTCATACGCGTCGCGGCAGAAAAAGGCGAAGACTCTTCAATTTTATTCGTTGGCCAATCCATCCCGCTTGAAGACTCTATCGAGGAATATGTACTCGAACTCCGCGCTCCGCTGATCCTGGCAGACGCGCAGGCCGATACACGCTTCCATCAACTTAGTGCAACGCAAATCATCCGTGGCTGGATGGGTGTGCCATTGATCGTTCACGAAAAGATGATCGGCTATCTGTCGATGGGCAGTGATCAGCCCAATGCTTTTAACGAGTTGCACGCCGAGATAGCCCTAGCGATTGGAAACCAAGCCGCGACCGCGATTGAAAACGCCAGATTATTCCAAGACGCAGTGCGATATGCACAGAGGTGGGCCGCTTTGCATGCCGTGAGTCAGGAACTTGCACGTGTAGGCGAAGATCTCGAGCAGGTTTATGCCACCATTCATCACGTGGTCGCGAAGTTATTGCCGATTGAAGTTTTCACCATCACGCTGATAGACGACAAACGCTCTGAAATATCTGCTGTCTATCTTTATGATCGCGGTGAACGCAGTCCGGTTATGAAAATTCCATTTGGGAAAGGATTTTCCAGCCAGGTAATTGAAAGCGGCGTTTCCATAAAGATTGATGATGATTGGAAAAGCCCACCTGCCGATGTGGTCATGTTCGGTGCTTCAGATATGGCACGCTCAATCTTAGCCGTGCCATTGCGCGTGACCGATAAGATTATCGGAGCCATGTCAGTCCAAAGTTACCAGCCCAATATATACAGTTCAGAGGATCAGCTGTTATTGGAACTACTAGCGACTCAAGCCGCCATTGCAATTGAAAACACGCGCTTATTTGAGGAGATTCGGCAACGCGCCTATGAATTCGAAACGCTTTACGAGACGACGCGCGATATATCCCTGCAACAGGATAGCGGCTCGCTCTTAGAGATAATTGTCAAACGCGCGGCCAACCTGCTCCACAGTCCTATTGGTGGTTTTTATCTTTATGATGCCGAACACAAAGAAGTGGAACTATCTTTTACCACTGGTGTGCAATTGTATTCAGGCATGCGCTTGGAACCAGGGGAAGGGGCCGCGGGGCATGTCGTCCTTACCCACGAACCAATTCTTATCGACGATTATCAAAGCTGGGAGGGGCATTCAACAAAATATGAGGGCATGCTGTTTCGAGCTGTGCTGGCTGTTCCCATACTTTATGGAGGAGAATTGATCGGCGTGTTGGAAGTGAATGAATATGGCGACTCAAAGCGCGAATACACACAGAACGACGCAAATTTGTTGTCGTTGTTTGCTGCACACGCCGCCGGGATTGTGCATAATGCGCGTCTGTTGGATCAGTTAAAGGAGCGCGTTGAACAATTTTCAACTTTGCACTCCATTGATTTGGTGATCGGTTCCACAACCGATTTGCGCGTCAGTTTGCAGGTTGTGCTTGAGTCAATTATGCGCCTGTTAAAAATAGACGCGGCGGGAGTATTGCTTTATAACCATACCACGCTCAATCTCGAATATGCAGACAGTGTGGGATTCCATTCTGATGTGACTCGCTCGGTTGTCCGCCTTGGAGAAGGCTTGGCAGGTCACGTTGCGCTAACACGCCAAATGCTAGACATTCCTAAACTGGCGACCGTAGAGCTTCCTCCACCCTTCCGGGACATGGTGGACCGTGAAGGTTTCATCTCTTATCGCTGCCTTCCGCTCATTGCCAAAGGCGAGGTAAAAGGTGTGCTGGAACTGTATCATCGATCCGCGCTTCCATCCGATCCTGAATGGAACGATCTTCTCAATCTACTTACGAGTCAGGCTGCAATCGCGATGGATAACGCCATACTTTTCAGCAATCTCGAATACGTAAACGCTGAACTGGAACTCGCCTATGACGCTACTATCGAAGGCTGGTCGCAGGCGCTGGAATTGCGCGACCAAGAAACCAGCGGTCATACCCGCCGCATGTTGGACATAACCATCGCTCTGGCACATAAAATGGGAATCCGCGATTCAGAACTTCCAAGTATCCGCCGCGGCGTGCTATTGCATGATATTGGCAAAATGGGCGTGCCGGATCAGATCCTTCTCAAGCCAGGTCCGTTGAATGAAGAAGAATGGAAGATCATGCATCAACATCCATTACACGCGTATAATCTGCTTTCTAAAATTACATATCTCCGTTCGGCTCTTGACATCCCATATTATCATCACGAAAAATGGGATGGCTCCGGTTATCCACGCGGCCTTAAAGGAGAACAAATACCGATCTCCGCGCGTATTTTCGCCGTTGTAGATGTATACGACGCACTCTCCTTTGATCGTTCCTATCGTTCGGCGTGGCCAAAAGAAAAAGTGATTGCATACATCAAAGAGCAATCCGGTATATATTTTGACCCGCGTGTAGTTGAAACGTTTCTAGAAATAGTTGGCTGATTATTACAGGCGCGATCACGCCCATATCTCACATGACAATTCGTTCTGCTACTGCTCTGGCTCACCCAAATATTGCCGCCATCAAATATTGGGGTAACCGCGATGATGCTCTGCGGCTGCCCGTGAACGGATCAATCTCGATCAATCTGGATGGGTTATTTACGCGTACCTCAATCAGTTTTCAGCCATCCCTGCCATTCGACGAGTTGATCATCAACGGACATGAAGTAGCTGGTTCAGCACTCGAACGTGTATCATTGATTCTTGATTTGGTCCGCGATATGGCTGGGATCAAAGAACGCGCGGAAATCATCAGCGAAAATAATTTTCCTTCTGGCGCGGGAATTGCTTCATCAGCATCAGCCTTCGCGGCGTTGGCCTTAGCTTCAAGCAAAGCGGCAGGATTGAAATTAAGTGAACGCGAATTATCACGCTTGGCGCGGCGCGGCTCCGGATCGGCAGCGCGTTCCATTCCAGACGGATTCGTCGAATGGCAGATGGGAATGAGCGATCAAGATTCGTTTGCATATTCCATTGCGCCACACGAGCATTGGGCGTTGGCCGATTGCATTGCCATCATTAGTGCATCACACAAAAAAACCGGATCCACGGAGGGGCACGCGCTGGCTGGCACTAGCCCGTTGCAAGTTGCACGTGTAAATGATGCGCCGCGTCGAATTGAGATTTGCCGGCGCGCGATCTTGGAACGCGATTTCAATTCACTTGCATCCATCGTCGAACTGGACTCGGATATGATGCACGCTGTGATGATGACATCCAACCCCGCATTGCATTATTGGCTTCCAGCTTCTATGGAAGTAATGCAATCCGTTCGGGAATGGCGCGAGGCGGGCGCATTCGCTTGTTATACCGTGGATGCCGGGGCGAACGTCCATGTCCTTTGTCTGGAAAAAGAAGCGGATGAGCTTGCGATGCACATCCGCAAAATCTCCGGCGTCAAAGATGTGCTGACCGCGGGCGTAGGAGGTCCAGCAAGGATCGTTGAAGAATAAAAACGAGGGGTAAGAGAGGTAATCGTTCGTTCATCCATGCTTTATCTTCTCCTAATCCAAACAGGATATAATGAATTGGCTTTTTACAAGCCGAGGTAATGAATGAATACTTCCATCCTATCTGCTGTAATTTTTGTAGCCGTGTTCGCAGGCGTAATCATTACGCATGAATTCGGCCATTTCATTGTGGCGCGTCTTTTGAAGGTAGAAGTCGAGGAGTTCGGCATTGGATTTCCGCCGCGGATCACAACGTTATTCCATTGGAAGGGCACGGAGTTCACGCTTAACTGGTTGCCGCTGGGCGGCTTCGTCCGCCCAAAAGGCGAGAACGATCCGAATATTCCGGGCGGACTCGCCGCATCCAGTCCGTGGACGCGCTTGGCGGTTCTCTTTGCCGGCCCCACGGTGAATTTTTTGACAGCAGTGATCGTATTTTCCTACTTGTTTTATCAAATGGGTGTGCCCAACTACAACAAAGTGCAGATTGGTGATGTGATTCCCAATTCGCCCGCCGCACAGGCTGGCATTCAAGCCAATGATATTGTGTTGAGCGTGATGGGACAAACCATCTCGGACCCGAACACATTACATGATGTGATCTATGCCAACCTGGATAAGCCCGTAACGCTTACCCTTCAACGCGGCAATAAAACTGTAACTGTCACAGCTACGCCATTGAGTTCGCGCCCGCAAAGCGAGGGCGCACTGGGTATCTCCATGGGATATGCAATGGTTCGTTCCGGTTCGATTATCGAATTGACGGGCTATGGCGCTTTGGCTGTTTACGATCAAATCAGCGCATTAGTCTCGCTTCCAGCAGAAATGATTAGCGGACAAATTACTCCGGATCAGGGACGATTTGTGGGACTCAAAGGCATCTATGATCTCTTCGGGCAAGCCGTCAGCCGCGATATCCAATCCCGCCAAATAGCGCAAGCGACTCCGCCTTCACCATCCTCTCCGTCTAGTTCATCCGCACCTGTTAATCCACAAGAACCGACCTACTTCACGTTTCAATTGATTGCGATTCTCACCGTCAGTGTGGGCTTCATCAATTTGCTTCCCTTCCCCGCGCTGGATGGCGGACGAATCTTCTTTGTTCTTTTGGAATTGATCCTACGTCGCCGCGTCAAACCTGAATTTGAAAATTATGTCCACGCGGTTGGCTTTGCCATCCTGATCCTCTTCATGATCTACGTCAACGCCATGGACTTTATCCATCCTGCCATCATCAATCTGCCGAAATGATTGAGTTGAAACTTCCTTTTCAAAAAACGATTGATGAATTGCTTGCTGGCAAGAAGAGTTTATCTCGTTCTGCACTGCGAAGTTTTTCAGATATTGATTCTGTCTCGCTGAATTTATTACTCGAAGCCTGGCCTCGCATCGCATCGGACCGCAAGCGGCTCCTGCTTGACGAGCTTCAAACCTTATCTGACAACGACACTCTCGTCAGCTTTGACGACCTTGCACGCGCCCTGCTCAACGACTTAGATGCACAGGTGCAGGCTGGTGCGATTCGTCTGCTTGGTGAATGCAATGACGCAAAGCTCATTCCAGTCTATTTGAAAATATTATCTGGCGATAAAGATGCATCGACGTGCGCTGAGGCGGCCTCAGCGCTGGGAAAATTTGTCCAATTGGGAGAGCTGGAAGAAATCCCAGAAAAGACTTAGCGTCGAGTTGAAGATGCGTTACTCGAAAAGATCAACAGCGAAGATGATACCAGCGTCCGTCGTCAGGCACTCGAAGCCATCGGTTATTCATCCCGCCGTGAAGTTGTCACGTTGATTGAATTGGCGTTTCATCGCGAAGACCCAGATTGGCAGGCCAGCGCCTTATTCGCGATGGGACGTTCGTCCGATGAGCGCTGGGACGAGAATGTGATTCCGAAAATACTGGATGAAAATCCGCGTGTGCAATTGGCAGCGATTGAAGCCGCAGGCGAATTGGGAATAACAGCAGCACGCGAAATATTGCTCAAACTGCTACAAGAAGAGGAAAATGATGAGCTGGTTGTGAACGCGGCGATCTGGTCACTCTCGCAAATCGGTGGCGAAGACGCGCGCATATATATTGAAAGTTTGATTGACGAGACCGAGGACGACGATCAGGTTGAATTCCTCGAAGAAGCGCTGGACAATCTGGCTTTTACAGAAGACCTTGCTAAATTTGATCTGCTCAATCTGGATGTGGATGACGATCTCATAGATCAAGAGGAATGAACTGTATAAAAAAGGCGGGGCGGGTTACAATACGTTATCATGCCTTGGTATGAACTTTTCTCCAACCGAAATCTATTTCCAAATAGAATCATTATTGGGATAATCCTCAGTCCGTTGATGTTGACGCGTTTGTTGCTTTTCCTGAGGAGGTAAATGTGGAACGGCTTCGGAAACCCATTTTCCTTTTTCTATTGGCTCTAATCTCTGTGGGATTTACAAACTTGCCACAAGATCAATCTAGTTTTGCCGCGACCAATGTCAACATCTCATATAACTTCGGCCAGCAAATCACGTTTCTGGCGCGGCTCACATCGAGCATTCCCATCCAGCAGGCATTTATTACATTACGGGCAGTGGACGAAGAAAACTCGCAAGTCGCGCTTCTAACGCTCAATGCGGACGGTTCGACCACCTATCAATACGACGCCAGTCAGCATTTGATACCTCCTTTTGCAACCATCGAATTTTCCTATCAAGCAACGCTGACAAATAACCAAACCGTTACAACCGGACCATTCTATTTCAGATACGATGACAATCGTTTCGCGTGGAAGCAACTCAGTGCAGATTCGGTCACGGTGCATTGGTATAACGGCGATAACGTATTCGGTCAGGCCGCGCTGGACGCGGCGCGCGTGGGTCTGCAAAACATCAGCCAAACCTTCCCCGTTTCACTTAATCCGCCTGTTGATGTTTATATTTATTCCACCTTCGATGATTTGTTAAGTTCTTTAACATTAGGCGGCAGGCAATGGGAAGCCGGTCATGCTGACCCATCCATCGGCGTTGGAATGCTCGCAGTCGCCCCAAGCGATACGCAATCCGTTGATCTGCAACAATTGGTTCCGCATGAGCTCACCCACATCATGCTTTATCGCAGCTTGGGCGATGGCTTCAATCGTCTGCCAACCTGGCTGGAGGAAGGTATCGCTTCGATGGAGGAACTTTATCCAAATCCCGATTATGCAAACGCATTGGAAGTGGCAAGCAAAAATAATTCCCTGTTGTCCTTTGAAAACTTATGCGCTTCCTTCCCCGCCGATAGCGGAGGCGCCTATTTGTCTTTCGCCGAGTCTCGATCCTTCGTCCGTTTTCTGCGCGACACGTATGGCAATACCGGTATCGTTGCGCTAACTCAACCTTATGCCGATGGCATCGATTGCGATCTCGGCACAACACGCCGCAGTCGGAGTGCGCTTAATCGACTCGATACACGCTGGCGTGAGGGTGTTCTTGGACAAAATGTCGCTGGCGTCGCGGCGCAAAATCTTTTGCCGTATCTCATCATCCTGGGTCTCACATTGATCGTTCCGGTCTGGGGCGCAATTAGCGTCAT
>CAWAMX010000023.1:0-9606 GCA_963783295.1 uncultured Chloroflexia bacterium
AAATTCCGGATTGTCGCGCAACGCCAATCGAAAGATTTGTTTAGAGTCTCGATGGAGTTTGTTATAACGATTACCAGTGATCGGACGCGTTCTATTACGTCATTCGCGGATAAGTGTGAGTAAATCCCCATCAAGGACAAGCAAGTAATCTATATAATTACACAACTCCGAAGTCTTAGCTTCGGAGTTGTGATCGCTGATATTCGGTTCGCTACTTATTAGATTATAGAGCTGACCGTCACTGTTTAAAAAGATTTGAAGACACTGCAATCACGGAGCGGTAGCGGTTTTGACATTTGACCATAAGCCGGGTCCCCACGGACCATCGGCTCTTACGCTCCAATAGAGCGTTGTGCCGGTGGCAATATTTTGTTTACCCTGGATACCCCAAGTGAATCCAGGGCCTACGCCGGATTTGGCCAGGACGCAATCCCCCGAGGACATATTCACATCAAAGCATATTGTTATGTTGTAAGTATATGGCGCTGGAGTAACTCCAGTCCATAAAAATTGAATATAGCGGTTTCCAGAGGGTCCTATGCCATTGAGTGTGGTCATGGTTGTTGAATTAACCTTAGGGTAGGAAGTTTTGAATTCGAAAACAGTGGACCAATCACTTACTGCCAAGCCGCCGTTAAATAAAGCGCGTACTCGCCAGAAATAGCTAGTCGCTGGCATAAATCTACGAATGCCTCCACCCATTTGTGTGGGGCAATTGTCGGGTGCGTAGGATACTAAGCCATCTTGTGTATCAAGCTGGGCATAGTTCAGAGTCGAGTCGTTGTTATAGGTTTGATTTGCGAGATAGGAAACATCTGCGTTATTAACATCAAAGCACAGCTGAACTCGTGTCAGCGAAGGTATTGTCAGTCGAGACTTCTACTTCGTACGAAGAGAAGATGGCGGCAGAGGGCAGCGCGACTTCGAGCCAGCGAATCCCCGGTGTAGAATCGGTCGTTACTTTGCCGGTTGGAGTCTTGTAGACATCGTGCTGTTGGATCGCTATCGGCACAGGAGCGCCAGATACATTGGCCGTATAGAATGAACATGCGCTGGTACAAGAAGTTGACCAAGCGCTCGGACCGTAGGTGCTGTTCAATGTTTCAACTTGCCAGTACAAAAGTGTGCCCGCAGCCAAATCTGAAGAGGGACTATAGCCAATATCCGCTCCTGCATTGAAGGTATTCGAAGTTGGAACGCTCACATCTATGTATAATGAGCTGAACGTGGCAGTTGTGGACACTTCCAAGACGTAGCCGCTTGCGCCACTTATCGCTGTCCACTGAAATAACGGAAGCGGGTGAGGAGGTGTGGTGGATAGATCATTATGCAAATTATCCTTGAGCGTACTGCCAGGGGCTGGCCCTATCAAGGTTGGGGCTAAAATCGCAGTATAGAAGGTATATACTGCCCATCCAGAGCCGCCAGTAACATAAATTTGACCTGGGGCAGTATTACAGGTAGTATCATAAGCCTGAACACGCCAGTAATAGGTTGTAGCGGAGTTAAAGGCAAACGAGCTGGTTTTGTTGGGCAGAGTGTAATTACAACTCGTGGTATGACCGCCGTCAGTGCTAAATACAATCTTGGTAGTGTCCGCAAAAGTAGGGTCGGTCGATACTTCA
Organism: uncultured Chloroflexia bacterium; assembly: GCA_963783295.1. Classification (GTDB taxonomy): domain Bacteria; phylum Chloroflexota; class Anaerolineae; order Anaerolineales; family Villigracilaceae; genus Fen-1038. The sequence continues at coordinate 1,626 of CAWAMX010000023.1, forward strand.
AGATCATAGTAGATAGTTCCCACGGTGCCAACGGTGGTCCATTGAAATTCGATTTGATTTGCGCCGTAGGAATAAAGCAACTCTCCATTCGTCGGGTATTCTGCGTTAGGTTCCCCAACCGCTGTCAAAATGGAGGCCGGCGCGCCATTGGAAGCGCCTACGGTTACCATCAGAACCACGGCAGACAAAACGAGCAATTTTAGAAGTTTCATGTTGAACCTTTCTCTTTATTCAAAACTGTCGGCAAGGATTCCACCCCGCCAAACAAGGATACTCATTAAAAATAACCGATAATGGTTGTTCGGTCAATGCCCCTTTTCTTAGAAAATTCATGATTTGGAAGAAAAATGGACTTTAAACGCCTGACTTTCAAAAAGATTGGCAATTCACGCCTGGAAAGAAGTAGAATTAGGCGAAACAAAAGCAACGTGCTTTATGACAATTCGCTCACTTGACCTTAGAGATTTGCCCCATTTATATCGCTTGCGCGGTGACGCCGTTGGCTTGGATTCGACGCGCACGCTTACGCGCGGCAATCCACTGGGCGCGGTTGGCTTGATGGCCTATGTCAATCCTGCGCGCCATATTTACGCTTCCATCGCGGACGGGGATGGTATAAGCCTGCTTGGAGGCATTATCCACACCCGCGGTGAATCTTTTGCAAAGCTGCTTTATCTCGCGCCATCGTCTCGACTGGATCATCCGGATTTGCCTGCCTTGATTGATCATCTCTCCGCCGAAGCTGGGAGCTGGGGAGCGTTTCACGTTCTCGCTGAAGTGAATGAAGACAGCAATGCATTTGATGGTTTACGCAAAGCAGGCTTCTCGGTGTATGCATGGCAGAGGATGTGGAATATCAGTCAGGTGCCGGAGGCAAACTCCAAGTCAGGCTGGATGCGTGTTGATACAATTCATTGGAACGCGATCCAAAGTCTGTATCAACAAATCGTTCCTCCTTTGCTTCATCCCGTTGAGCCGATTCCCCTTCGTGCAGTTGGCTGGATGTACGATACGAGTATGAAGTGTTATGTGAGTGTAACTCAGGGCGTTTACGGAATTGTTCTAACACCGCTCATTCATCCTGAAGTTGCGGATGTCAGTATGAAAATAGTTTCTCTGGTCGATCATTTGCCAGACCGACGCAATCGCCCCATTTATTTATGTGTTCGATCCTATCAAGCATGGTTGGAACCGGCACTTGAAGATTTAGGCGCGCGCGCCGGAGAACGTCAGGCAGTGATGGTCAAGCATTTGACGCGACTGGTGCGGGATGAACAGAATGTTTTGGCGACACAACCATCGGGAGTAAGTGTTCAGCCATCGCGTGTGAGCAGGATACATAAATAGTTTCCCATTATTTGATAATTGCTGAATTGAAGGATGGGTAAGGTTTTCCGTGTGCCTTGCCAAGTATCGTATAATTGAACAGGCACGGACAAACCGTGTCTGAAAGAGAATCAAAATGACACAACTAAGAATTACCGATGATCTCGAGGCTCTTCTCGATGTGTTGCCTGCCGATGTCCGCCGTGCGGTGGAGAAAGCGGACGACAGCGAGAACCTGCTTGAGATTATTTTAGATTTGGGCCGCGTGCCGACAGCACGTTTCGTAAATCGCGAGATTGTCTTGCGCGAGTTTGAAGTAACGCGCGCTGAAATAGATTATGTCGATGAACGCACGGGCGAATTCGACGCGGATAACCGCGCCGGTATCGAGCGCACCTTACATCGCATCTCAGCCATCCGCAACCGACGCACACACATCGTCGGTTTGACCTTGCGCGTTGGACGTGCGGTGTATGGCACGGTGGACATCATTCAAGACATCATCGAGTCGGGCAAGTCGGTACTGATTCTCGGTCAACCCGGTGTTGGTAAAACGACTTTATTGCGTGAAGCTGCGCGCATCCTCGCCGAATCAAAACGCGTCGTGATCGTGGATACGTCGAATGAAATCGGCGGAGATGGCGATGTGCCTCATCCCGCAGTGGGCAAGGCGCGGCGTATGCAGGTGAGAGTGCCAACGCTGCAACATGAAGTGATGATCGAAGCGGTTGAAAATCATAATCCCGAAGTGATCGTCATTGATGAGATCGGACGTGAACTCGAAGCCGCGGCAGCGCGCACTATTGCTGAACGCGGTGTTCAACTCATCGGCACGGCGCACGGACGCACGCTCGACAATCTTTTGCTCAATCCAACACTGAGCGATCTCGTCGGCGGCATTGAAGCGGTGACGTTATCAGATGAAGAGGCGCATCGACGCGGCACACAGAAAACGGTGCTCGAACGACGCGCTCCGCCCACATTCGATGTGCTGATCGAGATTCAAACGCGCGATCGTTTCGCGGTTCATCCGGATGTGATGGCGTCGGTGGATGCGCTTCTGCGCGGCTATCCGCTCGTGCCGGAGATTCGCACGCGCGATTCCGAAGGCAAGATTCAAATCGAGAAAGCCGCGCCGGTTTCAACGTCGAGAATGGATGCAAAGGAAACGAAAACGCCGCGGCGTGGTGGACGCCAATCTCTCGATGTAACTCAGAGCAAACCTGCTTCCATGATTGAAGAATCCGTAACTGCAGCCGGTCCGCGCTTCGAGCCGATGCGCGGCGTGATGCAAACGATTAAGATTTATCCGTATGGTGTGGCGCGCAACCGATTGATGCAAGCGGCGAAGCGACTCGGCGTGCCGGTGATCGTGGTCAAAGAGCCGACCGAAGCTGACACGCTGGTGACTCTGCGGACGTATTATCGCGACCGCCAGCAGACGATCTTGGATGCCGAGCATCGCGGCTTGCCGATTTATGTTTTGCGTTCGAGCACGGTGGGACAGATGGAACAATTCTTGGGTGACCTGTTCAACGTTCGAGGTGAACAAGTTGCTTCGTCGTCCGATATTGATGGCGTGAAGGAACAAACTCAACAAGCCATTCAGGCGGTGTTGAACGGCGAGCGTTGGGTAGACTTGCCTCCGGGTCCATCGTTGGTGCGGCGCTTGGAGCACGAGATGGCACGCAATGCCGAGTTGGTAAGTCATTCGTATGGCAAGGAACCGCGCAGGCATGTGAGGATATTTAGGGAATGATAAAACTCAGCCTGTTAATATACAAAACTTAAAACAAATTCAACTTGTTTCTAGAATAGGCATAAAACGATTTCCATATAAAGAGACATCAAAGATATATGAGGCAAAGGGTATCATTTCAAACCAAATGCGATACTCAGTGATTAGCCAAAAATCAAATTTCCAATTAATAAAGGCAATTGCTATTGTCTTTAAGGCCTAAATATTTTTGCATCGACGGGAAAGAGAATAAACACAAGAAATGTACCAGCCTTGATCAAAAGAGGAATTAACGTTTTCAACGAGCGGAGATTAGGTACAATATGAGAGAATGTAAGATTGGATCCCACGCCTTCCATGGTGAAGAAAGGAATCGGTTCCTTTACGAACAAATCAATTGCGAATTTAACCGCAATACAAAATATAACAGATGAGAAAACATAGCCAGTCTTTTTTTTCATGGCATCTCGGTAAATAGAAAGGCTATGCACAAGATGCCAGTTGTTTCCTTGAAACCCATTCCGATAGGAATCAGAACAAATATCCACCAGTATTTTTTGGGTGAAAAAGTAGTATAAATATTGTGAAGATGAAAAGTGCAGGCATATCCCATGGGTAAATACGCTCGGATACTTGCCGTAAATAACCAAATGATAGGGAGGCAGAAGTTCCAAGAATATACAAAATGGAATGTTTTCTCATTCCAAGTATATAAACAAACGATATTAATAAATACCAACAAATCGTCCAAAGAACAACACTCAAGTGAAAATCATTACCGTAGCTAGCAATTTTATGAAGTATTGAATTGAGTGTTGGAAATTGGGTAAGCAGTTGACTTAATTGAAACGCAAGAAAATTGGAAAATAATCGGGTTCTCCACGCAGGGGTCATTTCATAGTAAGTTTCAATCCCTGAGGAAAAAGCCGTGAACGTGGTGATATTATTTATTTGGCGAGAGACTATGTTTATAACATTTACGAACAAGACAAACGCAGTTCCAAGTGCCATGCACATTGGAGCTACATAATTCTCGTCATAGCTCTTCTAGTCTCCAAAACTCATTTTATCAGGTTTTATTTTCAGGTTTAAAAACAATAATGGGTAGATGGCAAACAATCTACCCATTTTTGTGGATTATAAAATCGCTATGGGCTAACCATGTGTCGCCTCGCTGAGCGTGACTTTCGCTTGAAACGTTTGTCCGTTGCGGATGACCGAAAGCGTGACCTGATCCCCAGGCTTATAGGTAAATATTGTGTTGAGATACGAATGGGTGGCATCGAGAGGCACATTGTCAATTTGGCTAATCATATCGCCGGGTTGCAATCCAGCCTGTGCGGCAGGGCTGCCCACAGCCACTTGTGTCACATAAACGCCCCACTAAATCGGCAGACTATATGCGGCGGCGACATCCGGCGTAATGGGCTGGTAACTGATTCCAAGATACGGATGTGATACATATCCTTTTTGGATGATCTGCGTTGCGACAGCCTGCGCGGTATTGATCGGGATCGAGAAACCCAATCCTTCCGCGACTGTTCCGTTTCCAGTGTTGCGGACAATCAATTCGTTGATGCCGATCACTTCACCCGCGAGATCAACGAGCGGTCCGCCCGAGTTGCCTTGATTGATCGCCGCGTCAGTCTGGATCAGACCTTCGATCTGGTATCCATTACCGGTGTCGATGGAACGTCCGGTCGCGCTGACCACGCCCACGGTCACGGTGTTCTTGAAGTCTCCAAGCGGCGAGCCGATGGCAATCGCAGTCTCACCGGGCTTAAGCAAATCCGAATTTCCAAGCGTTGCCACTGCCGGGACTTTTCCATCAACTTTCAATACAGCGATATCTGAATATGGATCGGTGCCAACGAGCGTTGCTTTTTGTTGAGTGCCGTCGGCTAAGATGATATTGATATTCTGGACATTCTCAATTACATGATTGTTGGTGAGGATGTAACCTTGATTGGTAATAAAGAGGCCGCTGCCGCTGACGGTTTCGCTGCCGGCCGAACCGAAGAATGTGTTTTGCCCCGGAATGGTGCCAACCACCGTCACCACCGCGGGTCCGACTTTTTGAACAGACTGAGTGATCGCGGTTTGAATATCGGTCGCGTTGAGAGTCAGTGTTGTGACCGGGCTCGTGCTGCTCGCCGGTAATGCGGCTTGAACCGGCACAGGCAACGCGGCTGAACCTTTAGCAGCTTCGTAAACGCCGTATCCGCCCGCAACCGCTCCACCTAACGAGGATATTCCCGCAACGACGATAACCAGTAAAATATAGAGAAAACGTTTGAACGACATAAAAATCTCCTTGCTTAGATTTTATCAATTCCATTTTAGTCTATAAAAATGACAATAGAATTACCTAAAGATGAACGTATAATGAGAAAGAACGGGAAACTGACTTTGTTTTGATTCTCTGCGAACCAAAAGGAAAAACCAAATGGCAAATCTAATATTGACGGTTTTGATCGGTGTTTTGGGCGGGCTTGCTGTTGGCGTGCAGGGACCGATTGTATCCCAGATGAGTCAGCGGATTGGCACGATGGCCGGCAGCTTTGTGGTGCACGTGAGCGGCGCGTTTTTGTCCGGGTTGTTATTGCTGGCGCTCGGCGGTGAAAACATTCAGAACTGGCGAAGTCTTTCCTGGTATATGTTCCTTTCCGGCAGCTTTGGCGTTGTTTTGTATTTGACGCTTAATCAAACTATGCCGCGTCTCGGTGCGACCACTGCTTTGGCGCTGATCATCATCGGACAATTGGTAATGGGTATTATCATTGACCAGTTCGGCTTGTTTGGCGTGTCGGTTCGACCCGTTGACCCAATCCGTCTCGTCGGCGCGGGATTGTTGATCGCAGGCGGATACTTGATCATAAGGTAGAAAGAACCATGTTCATCACCCTTGAAGGTCCGGAAGGCTCCGGCAAAACATCACACATCAAACCGCTAACGGAATGGCTCGCCGCACAAGGATATAAAGTTTTTGCGACGCGCGAGCCGGGCGGAACAAAGATTGGCGAACAGATTCGCACTGTGATACACGATTTGAAGAACACGGAAATGCATCCGCGTACCGAGACGCTGCTTTATCAGGCCGCGCGTGCACAGATTGTGGAACAAGTCATCCGACCGAAGCTTGCAGAAGGAACGATTGTCATTTCGGATCGTTATTATAACTCGACAATTGCTTATCAAGGATATGGTCATCAACAGAATTTGGAAGAAGTCCACGCGTTGGTCAAGTATGCAATCGGCGGATTAACCCCCGATCTAACTATTCTGCTTAATGTAGATGTAGAAGTTGGGTTAAAACGCAAGAAGCAGAATGGTGTCGAATGGAATCGAATGGATGCCTATGAAGTCGAATTCTATCGCCGCGTGCGTGCCGGATATTTGGAGATGGTCAAACAGGAACCGAAGAGATGGGTTGTGGTGGATGCAAGTCAAAGCTGGGAGGAAGTGCAAAATGAACTAAGAAAAGTGATCGAAGAGAGACTAAACCGATAGAAAGATGTAAGACATGTCTAGCGCAAAGTATGGGCAATTCCTTAAAGTGGTTTTAGTAATCATTGCAATTTCTATAGCTATTTTCATCGGATGGGAAATTGGAAGTATCGCTAAATTCCGCTGGTCTGAAAAAATAGCCTTCTTTTCTAAACGCGATGGGAACCTCGAAGTTTATGTAATGCTTGCCGATGGTTCTCAACAAACTAGGCTCACATATAATACTGTTGATGATGGGGCAGTAAAAATTTCTCATGATGGATACTGGATTGCTTTTGACAGTGCACGCGATGGCAATTACGAAGTTTATAAAATGAATATTTATGGACAAATGCAAACTCGGTTGACATATAACTTTGGTGCGGATTCTGATCCCGCATGGTCGCCTGACAATAAGAAAATTGCTTTTGTATCTTCAAGAGATTGTCAGGGCGTTCGTGTTTTTGTGATGAACACGGATGGAACAGGAGTTACACCATTGACTCCATGTGGAGCCTATCACGATTTATACCCATCATGGTCGCCTGATGGAAATCATATTGTTTTCTGTACTAACCGCGACGGGAATTGTCAAATCTATACAATGAATGCGGATGGCAGCAACGAAACAAATATAAGTAGAAATCTAGCATTTGACGGCTCGCCAGATTGGTCTCCAGTTGATCAAAAGATCACGTTTAACTCCGATCGAGATGGCAATCTGGAAATATATACTATGAATTCGGATGGGAGCAACGTGATTCGTCTGACCTACAATCCAGCCACAAATTCAAATCCACATTGGTCTTCTGATGGAAGGTGGATATTTTTTCAGTCGGATCGTGATGGGAGAAATCAAATCTATAGAATGAATGCAAACGGCAGCGATGTTGTCCAGTTGACCTATGATAATTCAGACGACTTTCTGAGCCCTTAATCCTATATGCGTGAAGACATTGAAATAACATGAACACCATTCAATCCCTCATCCAGCGCGTACAGAAAACCGAACATGGCTTTATAGATATTCAGAAGGCTTCTGAAGAAATCTTTGCAAGTCATAACGCAGCAGAGACTTTCCAGACCGCAAAAGAATTGTATAAATCAGATATTCATCAAGCGCGCGTACTGGCAGTATTTTTATTTGGAAAACTTGCCGCAAAATCAAAGGAAAGCTTTACGATTTTGCGCAATCGCGTGAGTCTCGATCAAGATTGGCACGTGCAGGAGACTTTGGCGAAAGCTTTCGACCAATATTGCAAGGACAACGGCTTTGAAAAGTCCTTGCCAATAATTGAAGACTGGCTTGCGGATGCGAATCCCAATGTCCGCCGCGCGGTAACCGAAGGCTTGCGCATTTGGACGGGTAGGGATTATTTTCGTGAGCATCCTGATGTTGCGATCAAATATCTAAGTCAGTTGAAAGCAGAT